>CAVXXD010000012.1:0-482084 GCA_963765625.1 uncultured bacterium | reverse complement strand
TAGGGGCTGGCGCCACGAGGACCTGCGGGGGATCGGGGGAGGACGTGACGGAGCCTTACCTGCACGTCGAGCGATACCCGTACCGAGAGCCCTACAACACTCAACTCGGCATCTGGGCGTCCAACGGTTTTTCCTCAGGTGGCACCGATATCTACGTGGGTGTGCATCAACTCACGGAGTTGGGGCGGGCGCTTCAGGCTTTTCCGGCAAGAATCGGTGATGAGTACCTGTTTGAATACGGGTCGCCCCGGGCCCGCCGACCGATGCTACAGGCACTTCGTGCTCCGTGCCTATACGTTGGGAAGTCGTGGGTATTGCGCTCTGCAAATCACCATCAACACAAACCAAGAGGAGCCGCACGAAGGCGTGTGCAAGTTCCTCGACCGAGGCAGACCCGGCGGCGGTCAACCGGCTGGGTCGCGCCTTCGAGACCTTTGGCGAGCTTCGCCATACGAAGCTGGAATGGACTCTGAAGGAGTGCGAACTCACATAGGGTTGTCGTCTGATACGCTGACACCATAGGCCGGTCGGGGGGCGAGAGGGGGAGAGACTTTGCGCAGTGTGTCTGTTGTCGCAGCAATCAGTCGAGTGTGGAAATGACGGTCACCAAAGAAGAACTGGGCTGGGACGATGCGCTCGCCGCGTCCTACTTGGGCAAGTACATCCTGGTAGGTATCACCTATCTTGACGCACAGGGCAAGCTCGACTACCGCCAGCAGCTCCACGGCCTGATCGAATCGGCCTCGGAGGAGGGGATACTCATCAGGTTGCGGGGCGTCTACGAAGGCGAAACCTGGAACATGCCACCCATGCCTGCCGCCATACGGCCCGCGAGCCCGGCGTCTATCCGCTGGAAATGACCGGCGAGGAGGTCGAGGATCCTGACCTGATAGCCAGCTGGACCGTGGAGCACGGAGACTCGGGCGACGCATGATCTGTCCCACCTGCCAATCGGAGATGGAGCCGGGCGACTTCGTGGTCAAAGGCACAGGTGCACGTCGTCTGTTGGTCGGATGGTCCTGGCAGAGCCTGTGGTTTCTCGGCCAGGAAAAGCCGGGAGAGCCCCGGCCAAAGAAGCAACTCATCCTTGACACCCCCGAGCGCGCGGCCGGCTATCTGTGCCAGCAGTGTGGGGCCGTCGTGATGCCCGGCTCGTATCCAGCCGCCCCCTGACATGTGGGCATGACAGGTCATCGCAGGCTTAGGCGCAGCGGCACTTGGTCCCGAGGATGCTAGAGTCGGTGTTGGCCCTGTGGAAAAAGCTCTCGGCCGACTCTAAGTCACTGAAGCGCTGCTACCAGGGAGCGGATTCGAGGGAAGGGGCGTGCCGGTGAATACAATGGGCAGACTACTTGCGATGGCGCTGGTTGCGGCAGCCACGATGCTCCTGCTTGTTGCGTGTGCAGGAACTGGCAACAGCGAGGCCGTCCCCGAGATCGGAGGCGAGATGGCTGCACCAACGCAAAGAAGATCTGAGCTGGGACGACGACGTAGCAGCGTCGCTTGTGGGCAAGTACATCTTGGTCGGTATCACATACGTGGACAGCGCTGGCGAGGTCACCAGCAGGCAGCAGTTGCACGGGGTCATTGAGTCTGCCTCCCAGGACGGCATACTGATAGCGCTTGGCGGCATCCACGAGGGGGAGACTTGGAACATGCCCCCCATGCTGAGAGCTATACGTCCGGCCAAGCCCGGCGAATACGTGCTTGAGATGAGCGGCGAGACCATACAAGACCCCGATCTGCTAGCAACCTGGACGGTGGAGCAGCCGACCGAGGGCCAGTGAGGCAAGTCGAGCGAGCCTTCTTAGGGGCGGCCTAGGCGGCCACGGTTTCGTTCTGAGACGAGTTCCCAGGCCACCATCGAATACACCCTGAAGCACCGCGCCGACTACGCAGGCGTGAGCATCCTCTACGGCGCGACGGCCCCCGAGAACTTCACCCACCAGTACGACATAGACGACTGGCAGAAGCGCAAGGACCTAGACCTCACCCTCACCATAGACAAGGACTGCGAAGGCTGGGAGTGGTCCGATTGGCCGTCAAGAACCTTGTATGATAGTCGGAGCGGCTCCGCGAGAATGATGGTCTAGCCGTTTAATTGCGGTGGGAGGATGCTAATCCGTGAAGTATTGCGTGAGATGTGGTGGACTGATTGCGCCTGAAGATGCGAGGTTCTGCCCTGAGTGCGGCGCTCTCGCAATCGTAGCGGGTGGTTCATCGAACGATGCCGCGACTGTTTCTCTCCCGGCGGCATCCGCCACCCGTGTCAGGCGGGCCAACCTTGTCATCGCAGACTGGGCTACCCTCTTGCTCGCTCTGGCTGTGACAATCGGTGCGAGCCTGCTGCCGTGGGTGCATGAATCGACTAGCTGGTTTGGGCCGACCCTCGGGGGCGGCGACCTCAAGTCGGGTTGGGCCACGACATCGGGGGTTGTAGCCATCTGCATGGTTCTTGCTGCGGCCATGGCTGTTCTGGCCAGGGCATTGTCGCCGGCCAGATTGTCGCTCTCTCGGCGGGTTCACGGTCTGGTTCTTGCGTGTGTGGGATCAGCAGTCCTGTTGGCGGCGCTTACGGGTCGGCTCGTTGAGGCGCCCTTCGGAGACCACCTCGGCGAACCCGTCAACAGCATCATGCAAGCAAATACTAACGCCTTGACCGGGCGGCTGCGGAATGGGCCGCGTCGTTACGCACCAAGAACTATCCCGGGGCCGGTCTCCTGCTGGCTTTGTGCGCTGGGGTGGCGACAGTGGCCGTGGGTCTGTGGCAGTACGGGCGGAAGCCAAGTGGCGAACTTAGGCCATCCTCTGCGGCCGACCGATAATGATCAAGTTCACCCTGATGAGCTTCGAGAAGCTGGGTTCACCCCCGAGCAGACCTACACCACTCTAGAGAAGCGCATGAAGTGTGGGATAGGCATCTGCGGGCGCTGCAACGTCGGGCCCAAGTATGTGTGCGTGGACGGGCCTGTCTTCTCGAAGGCGGAGTTGAACCTGCTGCCGGACGAGTTGTAGGGGCTAGGGAGCCTGGGGGGCGATGAAGCTGGTTGTCGATCTGATTCCGATTGCTATTGGCGCACTTGCGCTTGCAGTATCGCTGTTTGTCATTCCTCGTCAGTTGAAGGACGCGAAGAACACTCGGCAGCTCGGCGTCTTGGCAGGGCTGATGGAGGAGTTCCGCCGGGACGAGTTCAAGGCTCACCAGGATTACATCTTCGAACACATGCCGAAGCTGCTATCCGAATCGGCCACTTTGCCTGACAGCGCCAGAAACGGGCGAGGCCGGTGATGCATTTCAACGATAACCTCGGACTTCTCTGTCGCCGAGGGAATAGTCGACGAGCGCCCCGTCCTCGCGTTTATGGGGCAGCGTGTGATACAGACCTGGCGCATCATGGCCCCGTATATTCACGCCCGACGCGCCGAGGACGCGTACCAAGTCTTCTTCGAGGACTTGGCCGCGCGTGCGGAAGCTCGGCCACCGGAGGCCGTGCTTGCAGACTACGACCTCCGCACGGTCAAGTCCGATTGCTCGGGGACTGACCATAACCCGGAGCGAGACTGACAGGCGTACTCACAACCCCTGAGCTTCACCCGAGACAGCGCTGACTAGGAGCGAGGCCTTGACAAAAAGACTGAAGGTTCTGGGTTCGAACACGTTCGCCAATGTCGTTAGCGTGCTAGCTCTCATTGTGGCGTGCTTGACGCTCTCGCTGACTCAACGCCAATTGGACATCCAGAATACGGACACCATGATACTCACTCGCGACGGAGTGGCCAATGAAACGGTGTTCCTCGGGAAGGATGGGGCCTCGTATTACTTGAGCATCCCTTGCAGGGTGATTCTCACGAATCGATCGGAACGCAGTCAGCCGCTGTTGGAGGTGGTAGTCGACGACGATCAGGACGGCGCCCAGGGCGTTCGGGAGATATCCGACGGACGCGGGGGCGATATCGTCTTGCCACTGAATCTTCCAGCGAACGAGTCCCGAGTATTGTCCTTCTATTTGAGAGTTCCCCTTACTCTGGAGCAAGGCGAGTATCTGCTTGCCAACTTACCAAGCCCCGTTGTTGCATCAGCGAATGCGTGGCCTATTAGTTCACTTCTAGAGTTGACTCGCGTCTTCCTGGGCATGGAGAACGAAAGCATGAAGCTCGAACTTCTTCAGGTTCGCAGCCAGGGCACCGTGACCTACCATTTCGCTACCACCAGAGATGGGAATCCCTTCCAACTGGTGGATCGGTACACGATTCCATGAAGCGGCAGCCGCGCCAAACCACGGCTTGTGTCAGAACGTAACCGCCATGGCGCGCAAGTGACAACCACTTAGCACACAATACGACCGGGGGGCTGTTGGATCTCGTCATAGGACTTGTTAGCTTGGCTGCCACCCTAGTAGGGACCGCCATCACCATTCTGTCCCTCGCGTGGCAACGCAAGCGTCGAGTTGGAGTGTCCAGCAGTGTCGCTTTCCAAGAATCGTCAGAAGCGACTCCCGTCATGAGAGCCGCTGCGGTCACCAGGGCGCTTCCCGGAACCGCTGTGTTCAGAGGGGTCGAAAAGCGAGTGTGGCAGCCGATAGCTGCCGAAGATCGGCCACATCCGTCTCTTGGATTCGACTTAGACAAGGTCCCGCCTTACGTGTCAATCGCACCAGGCGTAGAGCTTCATTGACGGATGGCACGTTGGGCTGAACCGCCCCGGCTTCAGTGGAGACTCATTTGTTTGAGTCCGGCCCCTTCAGCCAAGACCTGCTCACTGTAGAACAACTGCTCTTTCTCTGCCGGCGGTATATTGCCGATCGTCTCGAAGAGCCGCCGGTGGTTGAACCAGTCGACCCACTCCAGAGTCGCGTACTCCACGTCGTCTAGATGCCTCCAGGGGCCTCGCTTTCTGATGAGTTCTGTCTTGTAGAGACCGTTGATCGTCTCAGCGAGAGCATTGTCGTAGGCGTCGCCTCGGGAACCGACCGAGGTCACGGCTCCAGCTTCTGCAAGGCGCTCGGTATAGCGTATGGAGAGGTATTGCACGCCACGATCAGAGTGGTGCACCAGCCCGGTGATGTCCTGTTTCTGCCTCCTCCAGAGCGCCATCTCCAGGGCATCGAGGGCGAGATCGGCGCGCAGTGAGGTCGAGGTCTGCCAGCCGAGGATCATGCGGGAGTAGGCATCGATGACAAAAGCCGCGTAGACGAAGCCCGACCAGGTGCGCACGTAGGTGAGGTCTGCCACCCAGAGCCTATTCGGCGCGCTGACGCTGAACTGCCGGTCCACGAGGTCGGCCGGTCTAGCGGCTGAGGCATCGGGTCTCGTGGTCCTCCAGGCTTTGCCACGCACGGCGCCTTTAAGGCCGGCGTCACGCATCAGTCGCTCTACAGTGCAGCGAGCCGCTGGGTGACCTTCGCGCGCGAGCTGCCGCCAGACCTTACGGACTCCATAGACGTCGTAGTTCGATGCATGGACCCGCCGTATCTCCTCGGTGAGCACCCGGTCTCTCTGAGCGCGGGCCGAAGGCGGCCTAGACTTGGCCGCGTAATAGGTGGAAGGGGCGATGGGCAATAGTCTGCACATCGGCTCGACCCCGAACTGGCCCCTGCGCTCATCGATGAACCTCGTCATCTCTTCGGCTGGCGGTCGAGCTCCGCCCCGAAGAAAGCGGCCGCTGCCTTGAGGATCTCATTCGCGCGCCGGAGCTCCTTATTCTCCTTCTCGAGTTCCTTCATGCGCTGGCGTTCCGTGGTGGTGAGCCCCGGGCGTTCGCCGGCATCGATCTCGACCCGACGCACCCACTTGCGAAGTGACTCCGGGGTCATACCGAGCTTGGTCGCGATGGAGGAGATCGCTTGCCACTGGGAGGCGTACTCGTCCTGGTGCTCAAACACCATGCGGACGGCCCGCTCCTTTACCTCAGCTGGATACCTCGTGTGTCTGTCCATGCTCCAATCCTCTCAAGAGTTGGAGCCTCCATCAAACCCGGGGCGGTTCATCGACTGCACCCGTATCCCACTTGAGTGTCTGGGTGTTGGTCTTTGCGTCTAGTTGGCGTGAGTGTCCATGCGTTTGCCACCCACTTGCCACCGAACTCGCCCCAAAGACGCAAAAACCCGGTCTGACTGACCGGGTTACAGCTGCAAGAACTACCTGCAATCCTACGGAGAGGGGGGGATTCGAACCCCCGGTACTCTTGCGAGCACAACGGTTTTCGAGACCGCCGCATTCAACCGCTCTGCCACCTCTCCGGGTTATTTGCGCCGGGCGAGCCTTTCCCGAAATCTCGCCCAGTGCAAAGGGATTGTAGCCGATGCGTCCGCACCCTGACAGCACAAGGAGGGCGCCTCTTATGACGATCCAGCTGCGACCAAAGTCTCGAGTCTCGAGTGACCCCAAGGCAAGTACTCTCCCATCCGGTCTCGCCGAATCTTCAAGGGGGAGGTCATGATCAGCGCAGAGGTAGCGGTCTGTCGTCCAAGGGAGTATCCTGCAACCATAATGGTGGCAATATGGTTGGAGGGATTCATGCCTACCACTCTTACGCTCAAGAACATCCCCGATGATCTCTACGAAAGGCTCAAGGCGGCGGCGTCTCTTCATCGGCGGAGTCTCAATGGTGAGGCGATCGTGTGCCTTGAGAGCGTACTTAGGCCCCCCACCGTTAGCGTCGCCGAGCGGCTGGAGCGGGCGAGGCGGCTAAGGGAGGAGTTCGCCGGCAGAGTGTTCAGCGACTCAGAGATCGACGATTTCAAGCGCGAGGGGCGCTTGTGATAGCCGTCGACGCGAACGTCCTCATCTGCTTCTATCGTCCAGGGGAACACACCGCTGCTGCTGACTCATTGCTGAAGAGCGACCCGGAGTGGTCGGCACCGGTGCTGTGGCGTAGCGAATTTCGTAACGCTCTGGCCATGTACGTACGACGCGGTGACATGACTCTCGACCAAGCTCTCCGTATCCAAGGTGAGGCCGAAGCCTTTATGAGCGGCGCGGAATACGACGTGGACTCCCATTCGGTGCTCAGTCTGGCCCAAAGTAGCGGTTGCTCAGCTTACGACTGTGAATACGTCGCGTTGGCCAAGAGACTCGGGTGCAGACTGGTGACGTTCGACGAGCAGATCTTGCGGGCCTTCCCCGAGGTAGCCACCACGCTGTAGCGTGAAGAAGTCGCGCGCCGCCGCCCCTAGTGCTGGTGCCCGGCGTGGCTGTGCCCGCAGCCTGAGCTCTTGCGACCGCCGCCCAGCTTCTTGGGTGGCGCTGCGCAGGTGCTGCCGGCGCACTCGCCGTCTTCGGTCTCCAGTTCGAGAGTGGCGTGGCCTATGCCGAACTCGTGGGCCAGAAGCTCCTTGACCGCGGCCAACAAAGCGGTGTGTTCAGAGACCGTGGCGTCGTCCACCTCCACGTGCGCCGAGAGGGCCAGGTCGCTCGAGGAGAGCGACCAGATGTGCAGGTCGTGCAGGCCCATGACCCCAGGCACTGCCGTGACGGCTTTCTCCACCGCGCCATACTCCACCCCCTCTGGGGTGCCCTCCATGAGCACGTTGACGGTGCTCTTCACGATGGCGAACGCTTCGCGCCCTATCCAGAGCGACACCAGTATGGAGACGATGGCGTCGGCGTAGTTCCAGCCCCACAGGTAGACGACGAGGCCGCTCGCCATGACTCCCAGGCTGGTGAAGGCGTCACCCACCAGGTGCAAGAAGGCGCTCCGCAGATTGAGGTCGTGCCCGTGTGAGCGCAGAAGCAGGGCAGCGAAGCCGTTAATCAGCAGGCCGCCGGCGGCGAAGGCCATCACCCACAGTCCATCCACCGCGGTGGGAGAGATCAGGCGCCGGACGGCCTCGACGATTATGAACACCGAGATGGCGATGAGCACGGCCGAGTTGAACAGGGCCACCAGGATCTCGGCGCGCTTGTAGGCGAAGGTGTGGCGGTGCGTGGCGGCCCGCCGGCCGAGGCGGACCGCCCAGAGGCTCAGGGCCAGAGCCACCACGTCGCTGAGGTTGTGGGCGGCGTCGGAGAGCAGCCCGAGGCTGTTGGCGACCAGCCCGCCGACCACCTGCGCCAGGGTGATGAGCAGGTTGAGTACAAGGCTGACCATGAGGCGCCGGTCGGGCGTGGCCCCGGGGCTACAGTCCGCACCGCAGTCGACTGCCGCGCCGCCTCCGGCGCTGTCGCGGCGGGTGCTCACAGCAGGTCGCGCTCTCTGCGCTCGGCGAAGAACTCGCGAAGCAGCTGCGAGGCCTCTGCAGACATCACGCCCGCCGTCACCTGGGGGCGGTGGTTCAGCGCCGCATGGTCGGTGATGTTGAAGATGCTGCCTGCCGCTCCGGCCTTGGGATCGTCGGCGCCGTACACCAGCCGGGCTATGCGTGCGAGAACGATGGCCCCGGCGCACATGGCGCAAGGCTCAAGTGTGACGTAGAGGGTAGCCTCGCGGAGGCGCCACCCGCCCACCAGACCTGCCGCGTCGCGCAGTACGAGCATCTCGGCGTGGGCCGTGGGGTCGTGACGGCGCTCGCGTTCGTTGCCTCGGGAGGCGATCACCTCTCCTCCCACCACCAGCACGGCGCCCACCGGCACTTCACCTTGGCTGGCGGCCAGGCGTGCTTCTTCTAGGGCAAGGGCCATGAGGCGATGGTCTTCACTCTGGGCAGTCTCCATGTCCTCATGATACAGGCAGAGCAAGGGGGCACGCCGGGCACCGGCACGGACGCCCGGCGTGCGCTAGGCAGCGCGAAGGTCGCGTACCTCGCTGACCGTGCCGTCTTTGTGAAGGATATGGAGGCCGCGCACTGTGTCTTCGCGTATGTCCAGATAGATGGCCGCGACGCCGTCTTGCGGCGCCTCGAACTCTATCTGCTGCCTAGTGATCGCGAACTTGCGATAGAAGACGTAGGCGACGCACGCCACAAGAATGACTGAGCCTATGATCGCTGGTACCAACATGTTGCCCCTCCGGTCTCGTCTATCTACCGTGAAGCAGAGCATAGCCGACCCACCGGACAGGAAGGCGGGTGGGTCGACAGGGCATCACCGCGTCGCCCGCGTTCGAGTACTCTCGACCACTCCGCGGCGATGCCCTGTCGGCACCGTGACCGTGGGGGTCTCGGGCATCACCGCGTCGCCCGCGTTCGAGTACTCTCGACCACTCCGCGGCGATGCCCTGTCGGCACCGTGACCGTGGGGGTCTCGGGCATCACCGCGTCGCCCCGGTATACCCGTGCCATCGGGGGTGGTGCCGCTCTGTGGCTTTCGTATGCACAAGCGTGCCCCACTGCACTCTGAGAGGAATCGCACCTGCGCAGCCGGGTCAGAGGGCTGTGGGGCACGCCCCCTTGACGGCGGGCAAGCATCGCTGCTAGGTTGCCCCTAGGCTCATATCCACACCGACTTATCTCTCACGGGGGTGCCCCATGGCCCGTATCGAATTCACCGACAACTACGAAGACCTCTCTACCAGCTCCGGATATCAGTTCAAGTTCTGCTGCGAGACCTGTGGCAACGGCTACATGTCTAGCTTCGTGGCCAGCAAGGCCGGCATGGCCACGGGCCTGTTGCGTGGGGTGGGCAGCATAGCGGGCGGTTTCTTGGGCAACGCGGGTTACGGGGCCGAGCAGTTGCGCGAGGTCGTCTCCGGACCGGCCCACGACAAGGCGCTGCAGAACGCGGTGGAGGAGATCCGTCCGCTCTTCGTGCAGTGCAAGAAGTGTGGCAATTGGGTTTGCCAGGAGGTCTGCTGGAACGCGGAGCGCGGACTGTGCGCAACGTGTGCTCCTATCGCGCAGCGTGAGATCAGCTCTCTGCAGGCCCAGATAGCGGTGGAGCAAGTCGGCGAGAGACTGCGCGAGCAAGATCTGACCTCCGGACTCAATCTGGCCTCCAAAGCCGTGGTCGTCTGTCCGTCGTGCGGCGTCGAGAACGAGGGCGGCAAGTTCTGCCAGGAGTGCGGGCTGCCTCTCTTGTCTGAGGCTGAATGCCAACGCTGCGGCACCAAGTACAAGGCCGGCGCCAAGTTCTGCCCGGAGTGCGGCGCCAAGACCGTCTGATGACAGGCACCTGCCGCTTCAGCTTCGGGCAGCGCGCCGGCGCGGCCACCTGGTCGTATGACGGCTTGTCGGTGGTGGTCACTCCGGAGGGTGCCGGACCATCTACCTATCCCGTCAAGGAGCTGGCTGGCATATCCGGTGACGACTACACGGTGAGCGTGGTCGTGCCCGAGGCAGGAGGTGTGACTGCGCCCGGCTCGGCGGCGCGACTCGTGCTCTCCCATCTGGGCCACGATGGACCCACCCTGGCCGAGTCATTGCGGCGCGACTGGCTGAAGGCCCGCACTGAGGTGCTTCGCCTGGGCGGAGCAGGCGAGGGCTGGCTGGTGCACGGTCAGGTGGCCGGCCTCGACGGGGCAGCGTGGTCGAGCAGCGAGGCCACAGCTTCCGATTCGCCTTCAGAACCGTTCCGCGCCCTGCTGTACGAAGATGTGCTCGTGGTCGCCCGCGAAGGTCGCGATCTTGAGCCTGTGTTCCTGGCGCTTCTAGAGAGTGTGACTTTCGACGAGACCACCTACAACGTGCAGGCCAGGGAGTGGCCGGGTCGCACGCTAGTGTTCTCCAGGCTGGCTAAGCAGACCGACGAGTTCGTCAAGCGCCTCGGCGAGAGCCGTAGTCTACTGGCGAAGGAGGCGGCGGCCACGCTCGCGGCGGCTGTGCCCACGCTTGCGGCAGAGGGCAGGGGAGCTCTCGCCGGTGCCTGGATGCCTGGCCGGCTCCTGGAGCTCGCTCAGATGGAGGCCGCTTGTGCGGGGTTCGCGGCAGGCTTCAGCGACGCGTGGCTGGCGACGTCTTCTCCGGCGTGAGGAGGGCGCATATCTAGCCGGGTGGGCCTCGCCTACCGGCACTTGGCTGGGTTGCACGCGCGAGACGGGCAGCACGACGGGCGCCGCCGAGGGCGAAGCCGCAGCGGCTGAAGTCGGTCAGAGGCCCCTCTGGATGCTGGCGGGCAGACAAGACAAGTGGTTTCTGGAGGCGCTCTCCATGGATGACCATGCCACGTATCGCTTCAAGGGGGGCGACGAGGTGCCGGCCTTGGTCTCGCGGTTGCTCTGCGCTCCGCAGTTCTCCAAGGAGGCGCTGTATAGTCCCCTCGCTGACCTCACCGGCGAACGGGCCGACCTTGCCATACCGGCCGGCTCTCTAGGCTTCTTGGTCGCTCTGCGCGAGCGCTTTCAGGGTCGTCTGATCCACAAGGGTGTGGAGGCTTGGCGGGCAGAGGTAGGCTGAATCGGCCGGCAGCCACCGCGTGGTCTGTGGCGTGCGGCCTCGCAGAGAACAAAGCGAGCCCCGAGTGGACTCGCTTTTCGTCCTTCAACAGACTTCACTTAAGATCCGGCTCAATGTACCGCGCGGGCATTTGTCTCCGCGTTTCCTCCCCGGACCCCTTTGTGAGTTCCTCAGACGCTGCGTGTGAACTCTCGGGACTCTGGTATCGATTCTAGTCTTATCGCGGTAGGAGTCAAGACGCCGCAGGCCCCTGAAGGGCAGGAAAACACCGGTGGGTGCGGCAGGTCTGAGCGGCCACTTTTTCGCTGGCAGCGGCCCTCAAGCTAGGAGCGGGTTTGCGGCACCTCGTCGCCGAAGAGAATCCTTGCGCGCCGGTGCGCCGGCCGGCTACTTGGCGCTCTTGATCTGCTGCACCAGCACCGCTATCTCGGCAGACAGGTTGGGGTAGTCTTTTTGGCAGGCCTGCGCGTATGCTTCGAGCGCAGGGAGTGAGTAAGGGTCGTGCACATAGTCAAGGACGAAGTACTTCGAATCGACCCGGTCACCGCCCGCGCGGTCGCGTTCGTCGATGCGTTCTACGTAGTACTTCTGCTGGAGCTTGTTGCGCTTGTCTTCCACGGGTCTCCTCCCACATCGGGCTGTTTCACGGCCCGCGACGCTGGCCACTCGTTCGTGTCTTGCGAACCAGTTTAGTACGTGCCGGGGGGGAGGCGCCAGTTCTGGTCTGGCCAGGGTCTGGGGCGGGCTACCGTGTTTCTCGAGACTGGCCTATTAAGTCCCGGATATGGGAAGACGATAATGCAAGGTATGCAGGTGGCGACAATGAGACTCAGAGAGGTTCTTGGCCGGGGGCGCGAACAACCGTGGGCGGTGACGCTTGCGGGCTTTGTCTTGAGCGGACTTCTCGGCTTGGTCGACTACTACACCGGTCATGAGTTGGTGCTCTCTTCGCTTTACGTCGTTCCTATCGCCTTCGTTAGTTGGTTCGCCGGACCGGCGCTGGGCGTGACCATAGCCGTGATCTCGGCCGGCATCTGGCTCACCGCCGATATCGCCGACGGAGTGTACGTGGGCCCGCTGATCATGGGTTTGAACACGGTCATCCGTCTGGGCCTCTTCTTTGTCATCACCTGGGTGCTGTCGGCGCTGCACAGGGCCATGCGGCACCTGGAAGAGTCGTCATACCTAGACAATCTGACCGGGGCCGCGAATTCTGCCTTCTTCTACGACGCTCTCAACAAGGAGCTTGACCGCCTGGGCAGGTACGGCCATCCACTCACCGTGGTGTACCTCGACCTCGACGGCTTCAAGGCCGTGAACGACGGGTTCGGCCATCTGGTGGGCGATAAGGTGTTGCGAATCGTCGCCGATTGCGCGAAGTCGAGGCTGCGCAAGACAGACGTGGTGGCTAGGCTGGGGGGTGATGAGTTCGCCTTCTTGTGTCCCGAGACCGACGAAGAGGCGGCCCGGGCGGCCGTCTCCGTGGTGGCCGATCGTCTGGACGAGGAGATGCGGGCGGGCGGATGGCCGGTGACCTGCAGCGTAGGGGTAGTCACGTGCCACGAGCTGCCGGACAGCGGCGAACAATTGGTGAAGATGGCCGACGACCTCATGTACTCGGTCAAACTCGCTACCAAGAACGGTGTGCGCTACGCGAGCTACGGCTGCCGGCGCTCGAGCAGCCCCCTCTGCGACGAGCAGACTCTGCTCGACGCGCTGCGAGAGTAGACCGGGCCTGCCTGGGCGGCTACTGAGCCTGCAGCACGCCCGTGATCGCGAAGGCGTCTATGTAGATGCCCGTGCCGCCGGAAGCGGGGTTGGCGGTACCTGCGCATTCGAGCCTCACGTAGTGCGTGGCATCATCGAGGAAATCACCTATCACCAGGTCTACCTTGTACTGCGGTGTAGCGCTGTAGCAGTCGATGTAGAACGGTGGGTTGCTGTCGAGCGTCACCTTGATCTTGCCGACAGCGAGACCAGTGCGAGTGATCAGGGCGCACGATACGCCTTTGAACTTCACGGTCAAGGCAGCACCAGCGCTGTCGGTGTAGCGGCAACTGCCACCCGAGTCCTTGGCGCCGCCTGTGAACGTCCATGAACCGGTCCACTTGATGAGGGGGTTGTTCTCTTCATACCGGTTGGTGAAAGCGGGATCGGGGACGGTATCCAGATGGATAGTGCCCATGGTGCCCACGATCAAGGGGCCGTCGGTAGTCAGCGATACTCCGGAGGTGGGCGTCGCGCTGGTGGTCACCGGGAGCGTAGTGGTCGTAGTGGTCGTGGTCCCAACACCCGTGGGTGCGGTAGTCGAGTCGGTGAGGTCCGTGCAGCTCGAGAGGACAGAGGCCGTCACCAGCAGCAGGGCCGCGATCAGGAGCGGGAGCAGAGGCATCGGTCTCTTCATTTCTACCCTCCGGACTTCGAGCAGTGTGACTGCCTCCCATTTGACCGCAACCGGCTCCGATGCGCAAGCACTCGGTGCGGCAAGGCGTCGAGGGTCTTCTTACGCCGGCCATATGGGCCGTCTGCTTCAATACCACCTATGCAGGCACTCGGACGGTGCGCGGAGCGCTGTCCGTCGCGGTGGTGGCCGAGATGCTCGAAGGAGGGACGACATGGAGTTCAGGGGACGCAGACGAGCGGGGGCTCTGGCTCTGGTGGCGTTTGTGACAAGCAGCGTGGGCCTAGGTCTAGCCGGATGCAGCACGGCGACCACCACTCAGAACGATTGCCCGCGCGGGCTGGTGAATGATCCGTATCCCGGCGCGTGCCGCGAATACGTCGATACCAACGGTGACAACATCTGTGACCTCTCCCAGACGCTGCAGCAGTCAAACGGGGGCTGTCCCTTAGAACCTTGTGTGGTCTGCGGTATCTGCTCGGCCCTCGGCTAGGCGCGGCGGCCGCCGCGCCGGCGCTGCGGCAGACGGCGGCGCTACGGCAGAGTCGTGCTTGTGGTGGGAGGCAGGGTCACCTGAGTAGACCCATCGCCCGGTACGGCGACTGTTGAGACTGTGGTGGACGGAGGGTCCCCTGCTCCCTCGCCAGGTACCGCAGTGGTGGGGGGAAGGTCAGCGCCGCCCAACGCAGCGGCCACATCCGAGGCGTTACTGCGCGCCGCCGAGAGATCGTAGCGGTCACTGCTGACGGTCACCGTCTCGACCACCCTCTCTCGCAGTATGGTGACACCGGGGCCTGAGTGCGTGAGTGAGTAGACGCTCACGGCAAAGGCAAGAAGGGCCAGTGTGGCCACCGACCAGTTCAGCCCGCGGCTTGCCGGACGCAAGCTCTTGGCCACCGGTCGCTCTTCGGCTTTGCTCACTTCTGCGGGCACGGCCTCGGCTTTTCCGAGCCGGCGACGCGACCATGTACGCAGGTGCTCCAGGCTCTCGTGCGAGCAATGCGACACCAGCGTGTAGATGGCCGGTACGAGGAAAGCACCGGTCACGGTGCCGGCTAGGCGCCAGCGACTAAGCACCAGGAAGCCTGCGGTCGAGCCAAGCATGGCGGACAAGATAGCGACTATGCGCGGACGGTTCATAGGACCTCAGGGTCTAGGGAACAGGGAATGATCACAAAGATCACTAGGTCTGACTGTGACCGGCTACGCCTGGTTCCGGGCGGGCGGCGCAAAATGCGGGGGGGATGCAGAGAGACTTGGCGTGTGTGACCTATCGCCATCTTGAGAGGTGCGCCGGAGAGGATTCGAACCTCCGACCTTTGGTTTCGTAGACCAACGCTCTATCCAACTGAGCTACCGGCGCACGCTGGCGGAGAAGGAGGGATTCGAACCCTCGATAGGGGCATTCACTCCTACACTCGCTTAGCAGGCGAGCGCCTTCAGCCTCTCGGCCACTTCTCCACATTGGCGACGAGGCCCGCCGCCTCAGCGAGCGCATATTCTAGCAGAGCACGCTCGCGCAGAGCAGACTAGGCGGTCACTTTCCCCGACTGACCGCTCTTCTCTTCAGTCCCTTCTCTATTTCGATGACCACGTGAATGACGACAGCGGCAGCCAAGACCAGAGCCCATCCCAGAGCTCCCATCGGTGCGCTGCCAAAGAGGCTGTTCATGCCGGGCACGTAGGTGTAGGCGACCTGCAGGGCGGTCATCAAGCCCACTCCGACGAAAAGGTACTTGTTGGTGAAGAAGCTGCCTTTCCAGGAAGCCTGGGTCAGCGAGCGGCAGTTGAACAGGTAGGCCATCTCGCCGAAGACGAAGACGTTGACCGCCATGGTCTGGGCCGCAGCGTAGCTGTGACCGGTGCGTACGGCATATTCAAAGAGGCCGAAAGCGGCCACCAGCAGCAGGAAGCCCACGGTGACTACGCGGCCGATGAGGCTCCGGGTAAGGATCGGATCTCCGGGCGTCCGAGGTGGGCGCTGCATGATGCCGGCCTCTTTCGGCTCAAAGGCCAGCATCAGCCCTAGCAGTATCGCGGTGGTCATGTTGATCCAGAGTATCTGGACAGGGCTGATGGGCAGGGCGACCCCAGCAAACACCGCCGCAAGTATCACCAGCCCTTCTCCGAGGTTGGTCGGGAGGGTCCACGCGATGAACTTGGTCAAGTTGTCGAAGACCCCGCGGCCTTCTTCGACGGCGGCCTCTATGGAGGCGAAGTTGTCGTCGGTCAGCACCATATCGGCGGCCTCTTTTGCCACCTCGGTGCCGGTTATGCCCATGGCCACGCCTATGTCGGCCTGGCGAAGGGCAGGGGCATCGTTGACGCCGTCGCCGGTCATGGCCACCACGTGCCCACGCTCCTGCAGGGCTTTTACCAACCGCAGCTTCTGTTCGGGGGTGACCCGGGCAAATACGTGGGTCTTCTGCGCGACTTCGCTCAGCTCTTCGTCAGAGAGCGCCTCGAGCTGGACACCGGAGATAGTGGTGAGCTCTGAGCCTGCGTGCCCGAGGCCGCCGAGTCGCAGTTGACGCGCGATAGCCGAAGCTGTGAGCACATGGTCACCCGTGATCATTTTCACCTGCACTCCGGCCGCATGACAGGCTTCTACTGCTGCGATCGCTTCTGGCCGAGGAGGATCTATCATGCCCTGCAGGCCAAGGAAGACCAGTCCGTCCAGCAGATCTGCGTGGCCGATGCTATCTACCTCGCCCTCGAGTGTCTTGCGAGCGAAGGCCAAGACGCGCATGCCTTCTGAGGCCATGCTTGCGGCTCGTGCTTCGATCTGCCGCGCGTCCGCCGGGCCCACTGAGCCGTCCGTGTTCAACTGCGTGCTGCAGCGCTCCAAGATCTTTTCGACGGCGCCCTTGACGTATATCACTCGGTCCTTGCCGCCGGTACGGTGCAGCGTGGCCATGTATTGGTGCTGTGACTCGAAGGGTACTGTGTCCAGGCGGGGGAACAGACGATCGGTCTCGGCGCGATCGAGCCCAGCTTTGGCCGCCGATACCAGCAAAGCAGCCTCGGTGGGATCGCCCTGTATTTTCCACTGACCTTCGTCGTGGCGCAGAGAACTGTCATTGCAGAGGGCGCCCGCTCGGAGGACTTCAGCCGCAGTGTCCCCGGCGGATGTTCCCTCGATGGCCTTGATGACTCCCTCGGGAGCGTAGCCGGCACCGTCAACTCCATAGATAGCGTCGCTTAATGCTATTCGCTTCACCGTCATCTGGTTCTGGGTCAGGGTGCCCGTCTTGTCGGAACAGATGACCGTCGTGCCACCCAGTGTCTCTACTGCGGGCAGCTTGCGTATTACGGCCCGGCGTTGGGCCATTCTCGAAACACCGATGGCAAGCACGATGGTGACGGCCGCCGGGAGTCCTTCGGGTATAGCGCCTACAGCCAGGGCCACAGCGGCGAGGAACATCTCCACCGCGCCCTCGCCGCGAAGCAGGCCGACTCCCGCCGTGACTGCCGCCATAAGCAGGATAACGATAAGCAGGTACTTGCTGAACTGGGCGATCTTACGCGTGAGCGGGGTCTGGTGCTCCTGGACCTTGGTGATCAATTCTGAGATGCGGCCTACCTCGGTACCGTCGCCCGTGGCAATAACCAACCCTACTGCTTGGCCGGCCGTGACCAGAGTGGTGGCGTAGCTCATGTTGGAGCGATCGGCTAGAGGTGTCTGCATGTCCAGCGGGTCGGTGGTCTTATC
This sequence comes from uncultured bacterium, assembly GCA_963765625.1. Taxonomy (GTDB): domain Bacteria; phylum Actinomycetota; class Geothermincolia; order Geothermincolales; family Geothermincolaceae; genus CAVXXD01. The sequence continues at coordinate 464,704 of CAVXXD010000012.1, read as the reverse complement.
CACCGGCAGCGACTCGCCGGTGAGGGTCGACTCGTCCACCCTAAGATCTCGTGATTGGACCAAGCGCAGATCGGCGGGGACTTTGTCGCCAGCCTGGAGGATGATCACGTCGCCGGGCACAAGGTCATGGGCGGGCAACACGACGCGCTGGCCCCCCCGCAAGACCACGGCTTGGGTGGTCATGGAGCGGGACAGAGCCTCTATCGCCTTGACGGCCTTTGCCTCCTGTAGGAAGCCCACCAGCGCGTTAACGAGCACAACCCCGAAGATCACTCCGGAGTCTACCCACTCCTGAAGGTATGCCGTCACCGCGCCTGCCGCGATGAGTATCAGGATGAGGGGCTGAGTGAACTGAGAGAGCGCGCGCCGCAAGTGCCCAGGGCCCTTGCGCGCCGTGATAGCATTCGGACCGTATTCGGCCAGCTTTGCCCGCGCAGCCTCAGCGTCAAGGCCTGCCTCAAGGTCGGTGCCGAGTTCGGCGAGGGTTTGTTCCTTGGTCAGGCGGTGCCATTCCTGCTTGTTGGGCAGGGGCTGTGCCTTAATCGGACTCATCAGGCGCTCCGACTGCGTTTGGTGTCGGTTGGTTCCTCGCCGCTATCGCTTGAGGGCCTATCTTTCCCGCCGGCCGTGACCGTGGATTCGGCCTCATCCTTACTAATCGCGTCCTTGACATCATCGGCGGTTTCTCTAAGCCCCTTCTTGAAGCTGGTGAGCGACTTGCCGAGTGAGTGTGCGATCTGTGGCAGCTTCGCTGCCCCGAAGATGACCACGATGACGGCAAGGACGACCAGTATCTCCCCCCAGCCGATGCTATGGAACATCCCGCGCTCCCTTCGTGTGCAGGTGTTGACGCAGAATCTCGCGCGGATTATCGCACGTTCCTAACCGCGCGCTCCCTACAGTAGCGACTTGAGGCGCTGCCGGATGGCTTCCGTGGTCAACGCTCCAGTGGTAGCGAGGTCGTACCTTTCAGCGCCGACTGCCGACTCAGGATCTAGGGCCTCAGGGGCCGTAATCGGATGCATGGTCGCGCGGACCCTACCGGTTACGAAGCGCGTGGGCTGCGAGTAGCCATGGGTGTCGCTGAAGCTGCGCGGGTGCACGTAGTAGCGTAAGGGATAGCAGACGTGCAGCCAGTCCTTGGCTCTGGTTAGAGCCACATAGAACAGGCGGCGCTCCTCTTCTATCTCCTCTTGCCTTCCGGTGGCCATGTCGGAGGGGATGTTGCCGTCGGAGGCATGGATAACGAACACGGCATCCCACTCGAGTCCTTTGGCGGAGTGCATGGTGGAGAGAATGAGAAAGTCTTCGTCGAGGAGGGGCGGGCCTGCCAGGTCTTCGGTGTAGGCGGGAGGGTCGAGGGTGACCTCGGTGAGAAACCGTTCCCGGTCTGGGTAGCGGGCAGAGAGCCACTCGAGCTGTTCGAGGTCGGCCAGGCGAGCGCGGGCGTTGTCGTAGAGCCGCTCCATGAGGGGAGCGTAGAAAAGCCTGATGCGCTTGAGTTGTGAGCTCAGGTCGCCCGGGGTGCGGCCCGAGATGGCGGTCATCAGTTCGACCAGCCGAGGCCACGCCTCTGCGGCCGCGGGAGAGGGAGCGGTGCAGTTCGCCCACACGGCGAAGCGGGCGTTCTCGCCGCTCACCGCAGGCGCGGCTTCGCCGGCCGCTGGGGCCGCGGCAGAGATCGTCCATGAGTGCCCTGGCCTTCTTGGGCCCCACACCAGGCAGGAGCATCAGCACCCTCGTGCCCGCCATGAGGTCGCGGGGGTTCTCGGCCAGACGCAAGAAGGCCAGCAGAATCTTTCACGTGCGCGGTCTCTACGAAGCGCAGGCCGCCGTACTTGCGGAAGGGTATGTTGCGCCGCGCAAGCTCCATCTCCAAGGCCAGGCTGTGGTGCGAGGCGCGAAAAAGAACGGCCTGGCGGCGGAGGTCGAGGCCGGTCTCGCGGTGGTGCAGTATCGAACTTATGATGAACTCAGTCTGCTCGTACTCGTCGTGGCAACAGACGAACTGCGGCTGTGCCCCGCCCTTGCGGTTCGACCAAAGGGTCTTGGCGTGCCGCTGGGCGGCGCCGGCTATGACCTCGTTGGTGGTGTCGAGAATCGGCTGACTGCTGCGGTAGTTCTGTTCTAGGGTGACCACGCGGGTGCCGGGGAACTGCGCCGGGAACTCCAGGATGTTGTCAACGGTGGCGGCCCGAAAGGAGTAGATGGCCTGGGCATCATCGCCCACCACAGTGAGGTTGGCGCCCCCGGGAGAGAGCTGTTGCAGGATGTCCGACTGCAGCCGGTTGGTGTCTTGGTACTCATCGACGAGGACGTACTCGAAGCGAGACCCTGAGAGACTGCGCCACCCGGGGCTCGGAGAGTAGACCGTGCCAGAAGAGCAGGAGGTCGTCGTAGTCGAGCACGGACCGTCTCCTGCTTGTGGTCGACATAGGCTTCGAACAGCCGCCGGAGGTCGGCGACCTCCTCTTTGCACCAGGGAAAGTGCTCTTCGACGGCACACTCCACCGACTCACGGGCATTCACGCAACGGCTGTAGATATCGGTGCAGGTGCTCTTGAGCGGGAAGCGGCGGTCGCTCTTAGCCAGGCCGAGCTCGGTGCGCAACATGCCCATGAGGTCTTCGGCGTCGACGCGGTCGAGTATTGTGAAAGAAGGGTCGAGCCCTATACCTCGGCCATGCAGCCGCAGCAGCCGGACGGCGATGGCGTGAAAGGTGCCGCCCCATATCCTGGCCGACGCGGCCGGGGCCGACGCCGGCGCCCGCGGAGCGGGCGCGGCGGTCTCCTGGCAGAGGGTCTGGGTCTCAAGAAGGCGAAGGATCTCGTCGACGCGGCGCAGCATCTCGGCCGCCGCACGGCGGGTGAAGGTGAGCAGAAGGATGTGCCCTGGGTCGGTGCCCGTGGCTATAAGGTGAGCCACGCGGTGGGCCAAGGTGGCGGTCTTGCCGGTGCCGGCCCCCGCCACGACCAGGAGCGGCTCGTGCCCGTGCAGTACGGCCGAGCGCTGCTGCTCGTTGAGGCCAGACAATACTTTGCCGATGGGTGTGCCGGCCGTGCGGTCGTCCATATCGGGCTGTTCTCTCCCTGTGATGCGCGGTGTTACTCGTCACTTACAGGTTAGCGGAGCGGTCGGACAAGAAGCTCACAGGGGTATGCCTGCGTCGCCGGCTGCACGGGCATACCTGCGTCGCCCGCGTTCGAGTACTCTCGATCACTCCGCAGGCATGCCCCTGCAGCCATGGTCAAGGGAGGGGATCTGCCACATGACGGCCCGCCCGGGCGCTTACCATTTCAACAAGCGTGCCCCACAGCACTCTGAGAGGAATCGCACCTGCGCAGCCGGGTCAGAGGGCTGTGGGGCACGCTAGCGGGACAGGATGCCTGTCTGGGTGAGCGAGCGTACGCGGATGGCCGCCCCGTTGTTCACCGGGCAGTGGTATTCGCAGTTGCCGCCACCTATGCACGTCGCTGCCGGGGCCTGACCCTAACGAGCGGGCCTATACCGTGACCGCCACGGCGGTGGTGACCACGGCCCAGCCCGGCCTGGTGAAGACAGTCTCACCGGCCAGCGACGGCACCCACAACTTCCGCATCGGTGACGTGGTCACCTACTCGCTGGCGCTTACCGTGCCGCCGGGCCTGGTGGTCTGGTGGCCCTATGTTTACGATGGCTTGCCTGCAGGATTGCGCTATGTCACGGGCACCTTCGGCATCACCAGCACTTTGTCGTTTGCAGGCAGTAGCCCATTGGAGGAAACGGGTCCGTGGCGCAGCCAGGGCGCGGCGGCGCGGATGTGGGTGTGGTGGGCTCGACAGGCAGCGCGAATCCCAATGTGGGCCCCTTGCGTGGGACCCCCAGCCGTCAGGCCGTGGAGTGGTGGCTGGACACGTTGGACAACTCCGCCTCCAGGCAGCGTGGGGCTGGTCACCGTCACCTTCCAGGCGCAGCTGATGGGCGTGGACCTGTCGGGCGCGCAGACCCAGCCCAATGCCGCCACGCAGGCCTTCACGCAACTACGGGACGGCCCTGTGGCCCATCACCGATACAAGCAGGTACGCAACCACTGCCACCTTACTTACCAAGACAAGCAACACGGTGTCCAGTAGTGCGGGGAACCCAAGATTGGGCATCGTCAAGACGTCGCAGCCGGCAGCGGGTTCCTACGTGGGGGCCGGCCAAACCGTGACCTACAGCCTGGCCATCACCAACAACGGGACGGCTGCCGCCTTCGATATGGTGATCAGCGACGTTCTGCCGGTTGGCCTCACCTTCGTCTCGGCGAGCCTGGCCTCCACCGCGCCGAACTCGCCAGCCTTCACCAATTCGCCTGCTGTCAGCAGCACCGGGCTCATCACCTGGACCGTGGACCGGTTCGATGGCTCCGACCCCGCCGCCGCCGGGACCATCCGGTACCTCACCGTGACCGTGGTGGCGCGGGTGACTGATACCATCGGCGCGAACCTGACGCTGACCAACACGGCGGGAGTGCCGTACTACGACAGCCAGCCGGGACCGGGTGTCACCACCGCGCTGGGAACGATCCAGAGAACCTATGCCGATGGGAGCAGCAGCGTCAGTCTGCGCACCGTTAACGCCGGCATCAGCAAGACAGTGCAATTCACGCCTCCGCCGACGGCCACCCTGGGATCGCTGATTACTTACACCCTCATGGTGCCGTCCCTGGTGCTCACCGATACGCTGTATGGCGTGGCGGTGACCGACACCCTGCGGCCGAGTGTGACGGTGGTGTCCGTGGGCACTTATGGGGGTACCGGGGGCTCGTCTGGCTGGTCCGGTCAGGTGGTCACCGCCGCTTTCGACAGTGTGCCGGTGGGCACCCAGGCCTTCGTCACGATCACGGCCAGGATTCCCAACGCGGGAACCACGCGCTCCGGTGGCGTCATCACCAACGTAGCGCAGATGGCCCACGCCTCGGCGGTGGTCACCAACAGCAATCTGGTGACCGACCACTCTGGGCGAGCCCAGCGCTGACCATTGGCAAGGGTGTGGCCTCGTCCAACGGCAGCGTGACTGGCGTGGACGGCACGGCCACGCTGACCTACACGGTGTGGGTGACCAACACGGGCACCAGTCCGGCCTACTCGGTGCTGATCACGGACATGATTCCCGCCGGCATCAGCGCGACGTCGCAGCTCGGCGGCGACTCTCGAGGCGGCCCAGTGGTGGGCCTGGCGCCCATGACCTGGGCGGTCAACGCCATCAGCAACGTGGCGTCGACCAACGTGGTCTATCTGACCTACACGGCGCAGATCACGCAGCCGCTTTCCAATCAGGCGCTGACCAACACGGTGATCGCCTCCTACTGGTCGCTGACGGACACGACGCCGAGCGCACGGCCCTATGGGCCCATCACGGCGACGCGGACTATCACCACGGCAAACGTCAGCATTTCTAAGACCTCCTCGCCGCCGCAGCTTCGCGTGGGCGACGTGGTGACGTACCGGGTGGCACTCACAGTCCCAGCGGGCACCGTGGGCCTGGGCGGCAGTTCCTTGCTGAGCGACACCCTCCCGCAGGGCGTGGAGTACATCACGGACAGTGAAACGCTAGAGTGGATACCCTTGGCAGTGCCGGTGGCCAGCACTGGCCGGACTGTTAACAACGGCGGGTCCCAGCAGGTGATCACCTGGACCTTTGGCACGCCCATTACCAGCGAGCAGGCCGCTCCCACAGTGGTCACGCTGACACTCCAGGCTCAGGTGACTGGCATGCGGATTGACAACGGAAGCAGTGTGTTCCTTCCCTCATCGGGGCTGTACACCGCCACCAACAGCGCGGCACTGTGGCAGCGCGGGCTCTTGGCAGGCAGCGGCTCGGCCTCCAACCAGATCATCCAGCCCAGCTTGGCCATCGCCAAGAGCAGCGCCCCCGCGCCCGGATCCTATGTGGGCGCCGGTGACCGGATCACCTACACCCTGCTCATCACCGACAGCGGCTATGGTCCGGCCTACGACACAGTGATCAGCGACGCACTGCCCGCCGGGCTGACGTACCTGTCATCGTCCATTTCCAGCACTACACCGGTCACCATTGCCTTTGACGTGGCGCCCGCGGCCGGGGCGACAGGCGTCATCGTTTGGCAGGTCAATCAGCTATTCGGCAAGGCCTGGATCGCCGGCAGCGCCTCCGGCGTGGCTACCATGACCGTGGTGGCGCAGGTGACCGATACGATTGGCGCGAACCTGACCCTGACCAACACGGCGGCGATCCCGTACTACGACAGCGAGCCAGGACCGGGCGTTACCACCACGCTGGGGACGATCCAGAGAACCTATGCGGACGGCAGCAGCAGCGTGGCGCTGCGCACGGTGAACGCGGGCATCAGCAAGGCCGTGACGTTCACGCCGCCGCCTACCGCGACGCTGGGCGCCATCGTCACCTACACGCTCTTTGTGCCCGCGCAACCCGTCACTGACACGCTCAATGGCGTTATGGTTACCGATACTCTGCCGGCAAGCCTTGGCATTCTTGGCGTCGAGGTGGCGGGTGGAACAGGCGGTTCCGCTGGCGCCAGCGGGCAGGTGGTCACGGCCACCTTCGCCACCATTCCGGTGGGAACGCAGGGCTACGTAACCGTCACCGCCCTTCTGGCCAGCGCCCTGGGCGCGTCGGCGGGCAACACGTCACCAACGCGGCCCAGATGACTCACAGCGGCAACGCTGCTATCACCCGAAGCAACGTGGTCTCCACCCTAGTGGGCGAGCCCGCGCTGTCCATCACGAAGTCGAGCCTGCCCGCGGCCAGGCACTCCGGTGCTGGCGGGCCAGCCGGTTACCTACACCATTCGGCTGACCAACGCCTCCGGCGGCGCCGTCACCGAAGCCTGCGATCTGGTGATCACCGATACGCTTCCGTTGGGCATGCTGCAGACCGCGCCTACCCTCCTCGCCGTGACGGTCAATGGCGCCGGCATCGGCGGCTTGTCCAGCGCCTGGGCGGCGCCCGACTTCATCATCACGCTGCCGGTCACGGCTGCCGTGCCGCCAGGTGGCGTCCTGCTGCTGACTTTCCTTGGACAGGTGGACGCGGAGGTGACCGCCGGCAGCACGCTGACCAACCGCGCCGTGGCCAGATGGGAAAGCCTGCCGGGGACAGTCTCTGGCGAGCGAAGCTATGGTCCCATCACCGCCACAGCCACGCTGACCACACCTCTGCCCGGTGGCCTGGGCAAGGTGGTGGCGCCAATCACCGCCGCCGTGGGGTCCCAGGTCGTGTTCACCGTGACGGTGCCCAATCCTGCCGTGGGCGGTCAGATCAGCGGCGTTGTGATCACGGATGTGGTGGATGCCCGCTTGCGGGTGGATGCCGCCAGCGCGGGCGCCTTCGTCAGTGGGCAGGTGGTAACCATTGCCGTCGGTGTAATCGCCCCCTACAGCCAGCAGACGCTGGTGATCACCGCCACCGTGCGGGACCTGGTCACCGTCACCGCCGGGACGCAGATACCCAACCAGGCCCAGTTTCAACTTCTCGGGCAACCCCTCCGGGCCGATTGCATCTGGCCCGGTCACGGTGACAGTGGTGGAGCCGCACCTGGTCCAGAGCAAGCTGGTGCAGGCCGCGCGGCGGCCGGTGGGCGCGAATGATACGGTCACGTACACGATCGAGGTCACGAACACGGGCGACGCCACGGCCTTTGACGTGGTCATCACCGACGTGCTGCCATCCGGGCTATCGTTCGCGGCGCAGATGGGCGAAGCGCCGCCGGCCAGTGGCTTCGACGCCGGCGCTCTGGCCTGGACCTTCGGTCAGATCACGCCTCGGTACGGTGTTCATCACCTTCACGGCGCGGGTAGACGCCGCCATCGGCGCGGGCCTTACCCTCACCAACACGGTGGTGGGCGCCTACGATTCGCAGCCCGGCCCGAACCCCGATCAGCGGCCTTACACCATACCCACGGCTACAGTACCCATCAGCACCGGCCAGCCAGCCTTCCTGGTGACGAAGCTGGCTGATCCCTCGCCCGTGGCAGCCGGCGGCCTGCTCACCTACACCATTCTCGTCACCAACACCGGCATCGTCAGCGCCACGGGCGTGGTGCTGACCGACGCGGTTCCGGTGAATACCAGCTTCGTGGACGCCACTGCGCCCTTCGCCGGGCCAGTCGAGCGGCATCGTCAGCTGGCCCCTGGGAACCCCGGACCTGAATGTGGGGCGCACGGTGACGATGTCCGTACGCGTGGCGGCGCCGCTGCCCAACGGAACCATTCTTACTAACAGAGCATGGGTGACCTCGACGGAGGGCATTACGGGAACAGGCACGGTCATCGTGCCGGTCGCCAGTGGCCACGTGCTGACGCTCACCAAGACAGCGGCTCCCAGCCCCGTACAGGCGGGCGCGCTCCTCACCTACACCCTGGCTTGGGCCGTGGGCGGCAACGAGACCGCCCTTGGCGTGCAGGTCCACGACTTGCTGCCGGCCCACACCGGTCTGGTGGCAGCCACCGATTCCTTCACCAGTGCCGGCAGCCTTCTGGGCTGGTCGTTGGGCGACCGCAGCCCCGGTGAATCCGGCGTCATCACCATCGTCGTACAGGTGGGGCAGCCCATGGTTTCGGGCACCCTGCTGTACAATTCCGCTGTCATGGACGACGGGCTTGTTTCCGCCAGCGCCGATGTCACAGTGCCGGTGCACAGTGGCCACGCCCTGTCGTTGAGCAAGTCGGCCACGCCGGCGGTGGTTCGCCCCGGCGAGCTGATTACCTATGCCATCGCCTACACCATCACCGGCAACGAACCGGTCTTCAGCGCCACTCTAACAGACGCGCTGCCTCCAAACACCAGCTTTGTCATGGCCACCTTGCCCCACACTCTGGCGGGGAGTAACGTGGTCTGGGCTTTGGGCGACTTCCTGCCGGAGTTCAGCGGCATCACGCAGGCGGCAGGCGCGGTGAGCCTGGTGTTGCGGGCAGCCACGCCGCTGACGAATGGCCTGGTCCTCTTCAACAGCGCCGTGATCACGGATACCGGCGCGCCGGTGGCCACGGCCACGGCGACTACGACCGTGTCTTCGCAGCATGCCCTCGCAGTGACTAAGATCGCGCTGCCTGATCCGGTGCAGGCCGGTGGACTGCTGACCTACACGTTGGTCTACACCGTAAGCGGCGACGGGATCGCCCCAGCGTGGTCCTCAGTGATGCGACGCCGTAGACACAACGTTCTGGAGCGCCTCTCCCGCCGCCGTGAGACGCCGCCGCTGGAAGGCACGGGGCCGTAATTGGCAGCTCGGATCCATCAGTCCTCTGGCGACCGGGGAGGTTACCCTGACGGTTCTCGTGGCCACGCCGCTGGTCAGCGGCACGGTGCTGTCATGCGGCCGTTATCGGAGACGCCGACGGCATCACCGGTACGAGCACGGTCACCACACCGGTGGCCAGCAGCCACACGCTCACTCTGGTCAAGACAGCCGAACCTTCGCTGGTACGGGCAGGGGCGCTTCTCACATACACGCTAGACTGGAGCGTGGCCGGCAACGAGCCGGCGCCGGGCGTAACGGTCGCCGATTCCGTGCCCGCCAACACCACTTTCGTCACTGCAGACGTTCCCGTGGCTATCAACGGCGGCCAGCTGGCCTGGCCGTTGGGTGACCACGTGCCCGGCGATGCCGGTGCCGTCACCTTCACCGTGCGCCTTGATCTGGGCCTGGCCTCCGGGTGCCGTTCTAAACACGGCGAGCATCACCGATGGTCTGGGCGTCACTGCCACTGCTACGATCACCACGCCGGTGGACCAGCCGTAATGGCCGACCTGGCCGTTGCCAAGACCGGCGTGCCCAATCCGGTGGCGCCGGGCGCTACACTGACCTACACGCTGGTCGTAAGCAACCTGGGGCCGGATGACGCCACCGGTGTGGTGGTTACCGACAGCCTGCCGGCCGAGGTGGAGTACTTGCAGGCTGCACCGGCGCCGATCAGCAGCCCCAACCCGCTGGTGTGGAACCTGGGCGGCCTGGCGGCCGGCGCCAGCAGGAGCCTGACCGTCACCGTCCACATGTTCGGCTGGGTCACCAGCACCTTCACCAACACAGCGGCGGTGGGGAGCCTGACGCCCGACAGCAATCCAGGCAACAACATCACCCGCGCGCCGGTGATCCCGCTTCAGCCTGGCCTGACCGCGGTCAAGACGGTGGCGGCCGGTCCATTCGCCCCGGCGCAACCGTTCACCTACACGATTCGGATCATCAATACCGGTGGGGCGCCGTTCGCGACGGCAGCCCTGACGGACACGCTGCCTGGCCAATTCCACTTTGTTCCCGGCTCCGGCGCGCCAACGGATCCGAACGTGGTGGCAGAACCAACGCTGGTGTGGAGTAACCTGGGTCCCCTGGCGGTAGGCCAGACCATCACGGTCAGCTTCAATGTTACGGCTACGCCGGGCGTGGTGGGAGTGTTCACCAACGCTGCCCTGGCGGCAGGCACGCTGGAGGACGGCACGCCGGTCACAACCACCACAACTGTTCCGGTGACACTGCAGGATCCGTCCGTTGCGGTGGACAAGCGGTTGGTGGAGCTGTACACCGGCGCCGTAGATGCCAACTATTTCACCTTCACTATCGCGGTAACCAACACCGGGCCCACAGCCATCAACCTGCTGCCCATGCTGGACAGCTATGATCCGGCTAACCTGACCTTCGTGCGGGCCACCCCATCGCCCGATGTACCGAATCCGGGCGCGCTGTCGTGGCTGAACCTGGCGGGGCCGGCGCCCCATGGCTTCGCCCGTGATCTTCTGCCTGGCCAGTCCTTCAACATCACGACGGTGTTCACGGCCGCCCACGGCGTGCCGGTGATCACCAACACCGTGGTCATCAGCCATGGGGCTGACGTCTTCCTGAACCCCACGAATTCGCCCACAGCCACCACCGTGCTGACCAATGTGCCCACCGCCGTCACCTTGCTCTGGTTCCGGGCGCAGCCGGCGGGCAACCAGCAGGTGCGCCTGAGCTGGTCCACGGCCGTGGAGGTGGACAACTTCGGCTTCCGGCTTTATCGGGCAGGCACGGCCGATCGCCAGCAGGCCCAGCGGATCGCTTTCGTGCCCGCCCAGGGACGGGGCAGCGGCGCTACCTACGTCTACACCGACACGGTGGCGACCGCCGGGGCATGGTGGTACTGGCTCGCCGACGTCAGCACCACGGGACTGGAGACCTCCCACGTGCCGGCGCGGGCCTCCGTGACTGCCGTGCTGGACCGCCAGATCTTCTTGCCGCTGGTTCTTCGGCAGTAGCTTATGCGCTGCATCAACATTCTCACGCTTGTCTCGCTGTTGGCCGGCCTGATGATCGGGCCGGCCAACACGGCTATATCGGCCGGCGCGACTCCGGGCCTTCAGGTGACAGGGTCGGGTCCGGCCGGCATTACGTTGTCCTGGGTTGCGCCGCCAGTGGAGGTGCTCAGCCTGCCAGACGGCTCGCAGGCCCTGCGCGTCGGCGACTTGCCTCGCACCACACAGCCGGGCAGCCCCCAGTTGCCCTTCGTTGCCGCCATGCTGGCGGTTCCCCCCGGCGCGACCCCCCGGCTGCGCATCCTTTCCATCAACGAGGATGCCGTGCCCTCCACGGCGAGCCTGGCGCTGTCACCGCGTCCCGATGGCGTGGTGCGGGATGCTGGAGGGCGTCTGGTGGGTGGCGCATTCGCGCCTGCCCCCGAGGCTGCGGGATCGTCCCCATCCCAGGCCGCATCGATCGAGAACGTGGGCGTGGTCCGGGGCGTTCGGCTGATCAGGCTTCTGCTCTACCCCGCCCTGCCCAGGGCGGAAGGCTTGCGGCTGATTCGCGGCCTGACCGTGGCGGTGGATTGGGAGGGACGCGTTTCGGCGCCGGCGCCTTCAGGTCCAGTAGCAGGGGGGGCAGACCCCGTGCTGGACGTCTTGCGCCGGGCAGTGCTCAATCCGGCGGACGTGGCGCCGGGGCTCGAGTCGGTTGCTTCCCCTAACCCCCTGATCCAACCGGTTGTCCAAACACTGCCCTCCGTGTTTGTGGAGATCACGGCCACGGGTGTGTACAGCCTTCCCTACGAGACACTGGCGCCCTTGGGCATGGCCGGAGGCGACCCTCACAAGCTGCGGCTGTTTCATGGTCTGGATGAGATCGCCTATGGCTGGCAGGGCGATGATGACAGCCTCTTCGAGTCAGGCGAAGCGCTGCTCTTCTATACAGAGCCTCGTTTTAGCCGCTGGACAACCACCGACACCCTGCGGCTGGTGGCGGACGTCGTACCCGGCCTGCGCATGGGTACTCAAGCTGCCAGTCCTACCGGCTTGCCCGCCGGTCTCCCCTGGACGGTGACGCTGGCCGAGCAGAACGCCATCTATATGCCCGACTGCTTCTGCGGCCACCAGCCCGCCGGCCGCGATGGCGACCGCTGGACCTGGGCCGACCTGCGCGAGCCCGGGAACCCCACGGCGACCTTTTCCATCGGTGCGCCCTCGGCCGCCCCGAACCAGGCGGCGATGCTTACGGTCTGGCTTCTCGGCTATACTGCCGCAACTGCCGGCCCTGATCACCGGGTGGCTGTGGCAGTGAACGGGCATCCCCTGGGCGAGTCCGTGTGGGACGGTAAGCAGGACATCACGGCCACGCTGAACATCCCGCCTGGCGTCCTCGTGGCAGGTCAGAACCTGGTGACCCTCTCCCTCCCCGGCCTGCCCGGCGTGGAATTGGAGGGCGCCTACCTGGATGCGCTAGAGCTTCAGTTCGTCCGGGGTCAGGGAGCCGCTGGGGAGTCTCTGGCCTTCGGCACGGGGCCGGCTTCGGGTGCGGCGCCCGGCGGTCCGTTCCAAGTCTACCTGCCGCTGGTGGCCCGGGGCAGCACCCCGGGCGGCGCTGCGGCCCGCGCCTACACGGTCTCGCTGGTGGCGCCGGGACCGTACGTGGCGCTGGACGTGACGGATCCGCTGCGTCCGCGGCGGCTGACAGGCGTTCAGGTGGCGGGTCAGACGGTCACAATTGGCGATCCGCCGGAAGGGGGCTACCATCGTTACGAGATCACCGGCAGGGTGCTGCCACCGGCGGTGGTGCGCACGCCAGTGGCAGCAGTGGCCGGCGGAACGACGGGCGCCGGCTACCTGATCGTCAGTTACCCTGATTTCGCGCCTGCCCTGGCCCCGCTGGTGGCGTTGCGCCAGAGCCAGGGGTTCACCGTCACCGTGGCCAGCCTGCAGGGTATCTATGATACTTACGGGCAGGGGCGCGTAGACCCCCAGGCCATCCGCGCCTTCCTGGGGGATGCCTACGCCAACTGGTCCCCCCGGCCCGCCTACGTGCTCCTGGTGGGCGATGGCAGCTTCGATCCGCGGCGCTACCGGGCCGATTCGCCGCCGACCTACCTGCCGCCCTACCTGGCCGACGTGGACCCCTGGGCTGGCGAGGTGGCCGCGGATAACCGGTATGCCACCCTGGACGGGAATGATCTACTACCAGACGTGCTCATCGGCCGCCTGGCCGTCCGGACCGTGACCGAGACGCAAACCGTCGTGCAGAAGATCGTCGGCTATGAGAAGGCGCCGCCCACGGGCGACTGGGGGAGCACCGTGACGCTGGTGGCAGACAAGGCCGACGACGCGGGCGACTTCCCGGCCTTGTCCGCGGCCATGGCCAGCGTCTATATCACGACTCCTTACTCGGCGAACCAGATTCCGTATCTGGGTGGTGACACCGTAACGGCCACGCGTCAGGCCACGCTGGATGCCTGGCAGGCCGGCGCCTTCCTCTACCAGTTCATGGGCCACTCCTCGTGGCGGCAGTGGGCCACCGACAACCTGTCTAGTCTGGACACCGTGCCCTCGCTGGCGAACGCTGGCCGCCTGCCCGTTTTGGTGGAGATGACCTGCTTCACCGGCGCCTTTCAGCGGCCGGAACCGACCCTGGACAAGGCACTGGTTAACCTGCCCGGCGGCGGCGGCGCCGTGGCCGCGTGGGGACCGACCGGCCTGGGTGTGGGTACCGGCCACGATTGGCTGGACAAGGGCTTCTTCGGCGCGGTGTTCCGGGATGGCGTCCTCACGGTGGGGGAGGCAGCCCTGGCGGGCAAGCTGGCGCTGGCTGCCCGCGGCCTGCACCTGGATTTGCTGGATACATTCACGCTGCTCGGCGACCCGGCCACACGATTCCTGCTACGTAGGGCGCAGTGAACAGGATCGAGACCGCATCCCGAAAGTTATCGGCTGTGCTGAGGCATGGCATCGTCATCGGATCGCGACCGCGCCAGTTAGCTCCTCTGCTTTTCTCGGCCGCTCCGCCTTGCCGGAGGTGAATCAGATCTCGAGTACTCTCGCAAGGCCCTGACTGGAATCGCTGTTCGTAAAAATGAGCCTCAACGACGATGTAGCGACCGGGCGCCTCTTCCTACTTCCTCCTCGGCACGCGCATCGGCTTGATCTCCAGCTTGTCCATAGGCGCCACCCGCTCCTGGATCGCGGCCAACTCGGCGGAGGCGAAGTGAATGTAGCGGTTGGTCATCTCCAACCCAGAGTGCCCCAGGCGGTGCTGCAGGCTGATAGCATCGCCGCCGTTCACCAGGTACTGCGTGGCCGACGTGTGGCGAAGAAGGTGGGGATGCATCCGCGGCACGCCGCGGCTGCCTCCAGGTCGTGCATCATCTGCTGGACGGCGCCGAGCGTCAGGGTGCGTCCTTCCTGGCTGAGGAAGAAGCTGGTCACGGTCTCGTTCCTGGCGTGCCGAGGGCGCACGAAGGTGCGGTAGGTGAGCAGGGCCTCGTGGGTCCGCCGGCCCACGTACACGATGCGTTCCTTCTGGCCCTTGCCCATCACCTTGACGTAGCAGTGCTTCCCCTCAAGATGCGCATCCTCGAGCTTCAGCCCGCACAGCTCGCCGCAGCGCAAGCCCGTGTCCAGGAAGAGCAGCACGATCGCATAGTTCCGGGCGCCGTGGGGCGTTCTCGTATCGATGGTGGCGAACACCCGCCGGATCTCGGCCTCGGTAAGCGGCTCGATCACCGGCTTCGGCAGCTTCGGCCGCTGCAGATCCTTGAGCACGTTGGAGCGGGTGTGCCGCTTCTCGCGCAGCCAGGTGGCGAAGCCCTTCAGGGTTCGCACGTACTGGTCCAGGCTGAAGGGGCTGATCGGTTCGTGGCTGAGCTTGGAGAAGGGGTGTCCGACGTACTTCGGCTCCTGCTTCCGGACGGCGATGTAGTCCATGACCGCGTCCGGGGTGAAGTCGGACAGCCTGCCCTAGCCGCGGGTAGGCCAGGGGACAGCCGGACGTCCGGCCTTGGACTCCAGGTGGCGAGCGAACTGATGGAGGTTGGCCAGGTAGGTGGCCAGGGTCTTGGGGCTCTTGCCCTCGTAGGAGAGGGCAAGCTGGTAGAGGTCGAAGTAGGCGCTGAGCGGGGTGCTGTCTTTGGACATGGGAGAACCTCCTAGCTACAGTGAATTGTAGTTGGTATTCTCCCCAAGGTCAACGAAGTGTCGCGTGGCGTCGCTCGTTGATGCGATGTGGTGCGAGGTGTCGCGTCCCGGGTGGAAAAGAAGAATGTCCCAGAGGGGATATTGCCGAAAGAGGGGGGTTTGGGGTAGTATCTCTTGGAAGGCAGACGCTCTACCAACTGAGCTACACCCGCGTACAGAGTGCCTTCCTTGAGCCAGGCATCTCGTCGCTGCGCCACTGGCGCGACGAGGCAGAATGTCCCCAGGGATCGGCACCACTGAGAGTATACCACACGACAAAACGCCCGTCAAGGGCGTTTTGTTGCATTCTGGTGCGCGGTGTTGCGTAATGTCGCGCAACAGCTCGCCTGGCCGGCAGGACCCGCACGCCTGCAACGAAGAATCAGTAGACTGTAGCGCTGGGCAACGCCAGACTCTATCGGTGTGTACGCGCCGACACAGGATAGTCTGACAGGCGCGCTGTTCCCGTGACTGCCGGAGCCCGGCGCGGCTCATTACAGGAAAGACGAACGTGGTTATCCCCGGATCCACCAATCCGGCGTCGCCCTTTCCCCCACCGCACCCTGCCACATGGCCAGGAAGGCACTCTTCGAGAAGCGAGACACGCAGGCAGGAAGCGGCGCCATGGCCTCAACAACTCACCAGATGTTACGCCAGAACGCAAGGCCGGACTCACCTGGCTGTACCTGATTCTGAACCCACTCGCGGTCAAGCAAGACTGCGAACCCCTCTTCGAAGACGCGGGGAGAAACGCCGGGTAAGATTCCTACATGAAGCAACGACCCCTCCAAAGTAAGATTCCTGGTGAGGCAATTCGCCCCATTGTTGCGTCCGGCGAAACGTGGTATACTTCCACACGAATGTTCGTCCACGCGACTGCTCCCGCACCAGGTTTGGCTGGAAGGCGCGGCCGTCGTGAGGTTCCTCGGACCGCGCAATCGGGGTGCAAGAAAGGGGAGACATCACAATGGCAAGAGAAGGCATCAGGTCGTCCGGCACGGTCAGCGCGACTGATAGCAGATACGCGGGGCTTCGTCGCTTCAACCTGATCATGGGCTTCCTGCATCTCATCCAGGGCATCTTCATGATCGTCGTCAGCAATGCCACGACCTACCCCATCTTCACCAACTATCTCAGCTTCGATGTCGCGACCCGCTCTCTGAAACCGAACCCCCAGCTCTTCCTCAACCTGCGCTTTGGGCCGGCGGTGGCCTGCTTTCCTGCTCATCTCGGCCGTGGCCCACTTTTACCTGTCCACCGATCGGCTACGGGCGCTACGTGCAGAACCTGAAGAAGGGCATGAACCCCATCCGCTTCTACGAGTATGCCCTGAGTTCCTCGCTGATGATCGTGCTCATCGGCATGCTCATCGGCCTCTGGGACCTGGGCGCGCTCATCCTGATCTTCGCGTCTCAATGCCACGATGAACCTGTTCGGCATCATGATGGAGTTGCACAACCAGC
Organism: uncultured bacterium; assembly: GCA_963765625.1. Taxonomy (GTDB): domain Bacteria; phylum Actinomycetota; class Geothermincolia; order Geothermincolales; family Geothermincolaceae; genus CAVXXD01. The sequence goes on along the minus strand of CAVXXD010000012.1, from coordinate 447,811 downwards.
ACACCGACAAGACGGACTGGACCGCCTTCATCTATGGCTGCATCGCCGGCATCGTCCCCTGGATCGTGATCATGCTCTACTTTGTGGGCGCGGTCTCCTCCGGCGACGCCAAGCCGCCGGCCTTCGTCTATGCCATCGTGCCCACGCTGTTCGTCTTCTTCAACATCTTTGCCATCAACATGGTGCTGCAGTACAAGAAGGTGGGGCCGCTGGAAGGACTATCTCTTTGGGGAACGGGTCTACATCATCCTGAGTCTGTCGGCCAAGACCGTGCTGTGCTGGCTGATCTTGACCGGCACGCTGGCGCCCGTCTAGAGCGTGACGTCTGGCGTGCCTACCGCCGCGCCGACGGTGACGCTATCCTTCAGCGAGAGAGACCGTGATGTCGTGGTTCTCCGTGCTGCTATGGGTTGCCCTTGGCTCCCTATCGGGGGCAATACCCTTCTCGGTGTGGCTGGGGCGCATCTTCCTGCGCAGCGACATTCGGCGCTCAGGTGACGGCAACCCCGGCACGGCCAACGTGGTCAGGTCGGGTTCCTGGATGCTGGGGCTCGCTGTCATGATGCTGGACATCAGCAAAGCCGCCGTGCCCGTGGGCCTGGCCTACTTCAACGCGGGCTGGCGCGACCTGCCGATGCTTCTGATCGCCCTGTCCCCGATGCTGGGCCACGCCTTCTCGCCGTTCCTCGGATTCCGCGGCGGTAAGGCCCTGGCCAGTGCCCTCGGAACTTGGATCGGCCTGACGTTTTGGCGGCTCTCCGTTCCGGCGGTGCTCATGGTGGGTTTCTGGGGCCTTCTCCTTGACAATTCAGGATGGGCCGTGGTTCTAACCTTGGCGGGCCTGCTGGCCGTGCTGCTGATTGGGGGGCCTGACCCACTGCTCCTCAGCGTGCTGGCCGGTCAGGCCATCCTACTGGTGTGGACCCATCGCCAGCAGCTGCGTCGTCCGCCGCGGCTGCGTTCGTGGGTGATCAAGGCCCTTGGGAGACAGCGTTGAGCGAAGTCATCTGGCACCAGGCCTCGCTGTGCGGCTTCGTGGCCGTGCTCCTGCTCATCGCCTTTTGGAACCTTCGCAGTCTGCGCAGGCTGCGCCCGGACGCATCTTCCCGCAGTTGGCCGCGTGTTTCTGTCCTCGTGCCGGCTCGAAACGAGGAACGCAACATCGGATCTTGCCTCCGATCGTTGCTGGCCCAAGACTATCCCGACTTCCAGGTTCTGGCGATTGATGACGATTCCTCCGACGGCACCTGGGAGATTCTGGTCGGCATGTCGCAGGATGACCGGCGACTCCAGGTGTTACGGGGCCGGCCCCTCCCTGCCGGCTGGCTGGGGAAGCACTGGGCTTGCCATCAGTTGGCCCAGGGTGCTGATGGCGACTATCTGCTCTTCACGGATGCCGACACCAGGCACGCGCCGCAAACCCTCCGAGCCGCCATCGCAGCCATGCAGGCGGAAGAGGTCGATCTGCTTTCCGGCCTAGTGAAAGAAGAGGTTGTGTCTTGGGGCGAGAAGCTCACAGTGCCCATCATGGCGTGGTCGCTCATGTCCTTCCTTCCCCTAGCCCTGGCCTACAAGCTTAGGGTTCCCATGTTGTCGGCCGCGGTGGGCCAGCTCATGCTATTCCGGCGCCAGGCCTACGAGCAGGTGGGTGGACACACTGCGGTGCGCAGCCATGCCGCCGACGACCTGGCCTTGGCCCGACTCTTCGTCTCCCGGGGCCTGCGCTGGCGGATGTGCGATGCCACCCGCTTCATCCATTGCCGGATGTACCGCAGCCTCGGCGAGGCAGCGGCCGGTTTTGGCAAAAGCCTTTTCGCCGGCTTCGACTACAATGTTCTGCTCTACGTTCCCATTTGGCTCTGGTTGGCAGTGGTCTTCCTGGAGCCGCCCCTGCTGCTGGCCCTCGGCTTTCTAGGCGTGCCGGTGCCGGGCGCCTCGGCGCTGCTGGCTGCCGCCGCCATCGGTCTCTCGATGCTCTTGTGGGCTGTGGTCTGCAAGCGGACACGGCTTCCAGCTTACCTGCCTTTGATCTATCCACTTATCATACTCGTCACCGAAGCCGTCGCCGCGCTGTCACTACTATCGACGCTTGCTGGCCGCACCGACTGGAAGGGCCGTCGCCTGGCCCGGGCGGCCGGAGACAAGCATGTCTAGCAGACCCAGCCCAGCGCAGAATGAATCCTAGGCCCTGGACCAGAGCCCGGGCCTGTCGCCCTCTTCGGTTCCGGCGAGACGTCGGTCGGGGGCGCGTCGTCAACGACCTGTTAATGCGGCGCCTGTCCCCGCCCTTCTGGGTTCCGGCGTCCTTCCAGGCAGAGACACCAGACAACACACTGCTAGTCGAGTGCGTCTACGAGTCGCGGCAGTGATGAGCACGCTATCCATGCGACCTGGCAATGCCAGCCGCATCCGATACGATGCCATCGTGGTCGGCGGCGGGCTTTCGGGTCTCACCGTGGCGGTTTTCCTCGCCAAGGCCGGCGCGCGTCCTGGTCGTCGAGCAGGCCGATCAGGTAGGCGGCCAATTCAACTCGTTCTGGCGGGGCAGCTTGCTGTTCGACAGCGGCCCCAAGGAGTAGATCGGCCAGGGGATGCTCAAGCGGCTGCACGCCAGAAGCGAGTGGAAGAACCTCTACTGCTGTGGCGACTCCACCGTCATGGCCACAGGCGTGCCGGTCACCGTAGTCTCCGGCGTCGGGGCTGCCAACATGCTCCTCAGAGATCTTCGCCAGGAGGAGTACGACTCCTGCCGATTTCCCATGCAGGCAATTCACTTCGTGGACCTACCGTACATGCGTCCGCGCCCAGGCCAAGCCGTCAGGGTCAGAATCAGGGACAGTTCTTCCAATCCCATTGATCGAGGATAGCGTATACTTGGTACGGCAACATATTGGCCTCCTCCCCGGCCCCCTGACAAGGGTAGGTTTTTTGTTTGGTCGTCCCTGGGAAGTGCCACGTGACAAAGTGTGGCGTTTATGGTAATCTAGGGTAGCATCTCGTTGGAGGTGTACCCTGAGAGATTGCCAGGCGCTCCAAGAGTGGTCCTGCACCGTCACGTCTCGCTTCGCCTGTCTTAGCCGGCCGCAGGCTACGGTCTTGGCGATGTGGAGCTTCGGTGTCGCGACGACCGGTTGTTGCGGACTCACAGCTGTCTCCACGCTTCTGGGCGAGGTGCTCGCTCGTGACTGGAGCACCGTACGCCAACGGCTTCGGGAATGGTACTGGGACGCGGCTCACAAAAAGGGAGAGCATCGGGTAGAGTTGGACGTGGGCAGTTGCTTCGTCCCACTTCTCCGCTGGATTCTCGAGTTCTGGCCGACCGGTGACAAGCGGTTGGCGTTAGCCATAGACGCCACTAACCTGGGTGACAAGTTCACGGTTCTGGCCGTGAGCATCCTGTATCACCGTTGCGCAATCCCGGTGGCTTGGGTGGTCACAAGAGCCGCCGAACAGGGAGCTTGGAAGCCTCATTGGCTGGGCCTGTTGGCTCGGCTCCAGAGCGGCATTCCGCAAGACTGGCTCGTCATTGTCACGGCTGATCGGGGTCTGTACGGCAGTTGGCTCTTCACAGCCATCGTTCACCAGGGTTGGCATCCCTTCCTGCGGATCAATGCCGATGGCAAGTATCGACGCCTGCACGGCAAGATCGAACGGCGATTGTCGTCGGTGGTGCCCGGACCAGGCACCCAATGGTGCGGCCGTGTTTCCTGCTTCAGGAATCGACCGCTAGCCTGCACGCTGCTGGCGGCGTGGAGCCACGGTTATGGGGAACCTTGCCTCGTCCTGACGGATCTTCCACCGAAGCAGGCGGGAATCTCGGCTGGTACAGGCTCCGAGCCTGGATCGAATGCGGGTTCAAGGACGCCGGAAACGTGGCGGCTTTCAATGGCAGCGCTCCCGAATCACGGACCCTGCTCGCACCGAGCGCATGTGGCTGGTACTTGCCGTGGCTAGCCTCATGCTCGTCGGCATGGCCAGCAAAACCGAAATCTTGGCACCCGAGTCGGGAGAAGCTGTAAGCCTCACTCAGCCAGACGGGCAGGCACCAGCCACCACCGCTGAGTAACCTGCGACGCCGGGCAGCTCCGTATGCTGGCCGCTCTAGTTCTCGCCAGCTCGATTCCGGCGCCGCACTTTTCCGGCCAAGCCTGGCCTGGTCATGGACACCAGCTGAAAAACCTACCCTTGTCGGCGGTGTGACCAGGTCGTTACCAGCACCAGGAGTGTGACGACGGCGAATACCTCGGGCTGGATTAGCTTGGCCTGCACGCCAACCGCCGCGACAATCAACCCCACCTCGCCCCGGCTGATCATCCCCACACCGACCCTTGCACAATTGCACGATTGGCGAATCCCCCCAGCCTCGCCCCCAACCCGCAACCGATCACCTTGGATGGATGGCTATCACGACAAGCACCAGAGCGAAGAGGATCTCTGATCCGCCAGGAGCCGGACATTGGCGCTGACGAGACCGATGCCCACAAAGAAGACCGGCACCAGCAGAGCGCAAGCGATGGAACGGATGGCTCGCTCAATTCACGGTGCGAGCCGTTCCGTCCGAAGCCCACGCCGGCAATGAACGCGACGGTAATAGCCGCAAGCCCCCCGACCGCCTCGGCTGGCCCGCGCAAACAACGCAGCGACTAACGCCAGAACCAGAGCCGCGACCTTCGCTCATTGACTGTTGGATGACCCGATCGGCCGGCCGCGGCAGCAAAGCAGCCAGCCAGTACTGTGGAAAATGAAGACGCCCGACCTTGAGTAGACAATCAGGGACTTGTTCCCAGGTGACACCACCACTGGCAAACGCGATGACGATGGACAACAGCAAGATCACCGAGCAACATCATCGACGACGGCGGCTCCAGCAGGGCTAAGACCCTCCCGACTGCGAGCAGGCCGAGTTCCAGGAGCGTTCGGTTGTAGGCTGTAGCGCTGGTGCACGTCAGGATTGTAGCAGTCGGATGAAGAAGGGCATCTGCGATCGGATAGCCGAAAAATCAGGCCGGTTAGCGATCCGAAGACAAGAGGGGATGTCACACCTCTGTCCGACCAGCGAGTCGAGCACCTTGCCAGCGCGACGTCTCGGTCGCATCAATTTCGAGCCGTGCCAGGAACATCAAGCAGATCACACCGCACTCGGCCAACGAGATCGTTCGGGCAGCAAGTTCGGTTCCTGGAAATCGACAGCATTGGCGAGCCGACATGTTCAGCACGCTGGGTCCAGAGCAGAACGCGAGCCTGGCAGCTCGCCCGACACCGCCGGCTGGTGGAGCCATTGGTCACCCATCCTCCCGCCTTTGCAGCAGTGACGAGGATGGCGAACGCCAGCGGATGAACGAAGAAACGGGGTATGCCGCTCCTCATAGAGGGAGAGGTATTCGTCGGTTCGCCGAAGCCTCGGTGCCGGCGATGACAATCGGCCTGCGCATCCTAGCTTCAGATGGGGCAGCTCGCGACCTTTGTCCCCTTGGTCGGCACCGTTACCCTCGGGGATAAATGGCGGCGAGTCTAGTTGAGCTTTTGCGTTCTGAAGCTGTGGACTTCCGACTGCAAACCATTTTGCCCTCTCACCGCCAGGCCCGGGAGACCGGACGTGGACCCAGGCTACCTCCAGGAAGCACCGACCCAATCATCACAGGCAGTCTGGGCAGCAGAAGCTTGGCGTTGCGGGGCAAATACTTGCTGTTCGGTCACCAGATACAGATCGAGTGGGGCAAGCCCGTTCTCGATCCTGGCGTAGCCTCGCGGCCCGCCACCGTGTCGTCAAGAGACGGAAGTCACTCCGACACGGTTCCCTGTCGAATGAAACGAGTGGGCAGCGGCTGCTGCGGTGCTTCGACACATGATCGACGGTCACCTTCGCTCCCCTGGCCAACCGCTCCGGGATGTCGCCCATCAGGAGCGCCTGAAGAGCGGCTCATTGGTGGCCCCAACGACGATCAAGTCGTAGCCTTCGGCTTCTGGCTTCGGCCAGCATCGTCTCCACTACGCTGTCCCTTCAGCAGATCCGTCTCAACGTCCGTGATTGGACTCCTGTCAACAGGCATGGAAGCCTGTTGTGCGCGGACGAGGGCAGCGTCGTACCGGTACCGACTGGCACGACGTGCAACAGGGTGACCTTGGCCGGCCCTCGCTCTCCTGCCTGGGCCATCTGAACGGCCATCGACATGCGCGCGGCTATTGGGCCACACCTGCCACCGGAACGAGGATCGCGCCCACGGGCCGCCTCGCTCGATAGCGAACGAGGCGATATCGGTTGGCGGTCGTTCACGAGTTCATCAATCGACTGAACCGTAGACGTGACCGCTGGATCTCGTGTGGCCCGGCCAGCCCAGCAGGAGCACGTCCGACGCATTCTCCGTGGCTGTCTTACGTATCGGCATCGGGCACGCTTCGACCGCAGTCGAATGACGCTGTGGACAGGCACGCCGACGCGCCTTGGCCTGCTCGATAACCGTCCGCCAGGTCCCTTCTGCCTTCTCCGAGCAGCAGTCGCCCATCGTGCAGGGACAGCTTCTTCGGAACCGCGACCACGTGCAGGGCCAGCACCTCCCCCTCATGATCTGGGCCAGAATAGCCCGATCTGGCCCAGGATCCGCGCCTGCTCCTGATTGGCCACCGGCACCAGCACCGAGTAATCGCGGCTGACCAGAACCTCCTCCAGCAGGATCTCCTTGGGCCTCTCCATGGCTTCGACCTGGAGAAATAGGCATAGTAGGCCAACAGTCCGACCGCGATCCAGGCGAGAGCCGTACCCAGGCTGGTGGCTGAAACTGAACAGGTGGATGGCAAGAAGCCGATTGCAGATGATGGCGATAATCGGAATAGCGGGAACCAGGGACCGCGGAAGCCCGGATCGAGCTCGGGCGCGTTGTGGCGAAAGAGTCATAACTGCCAGGTTGACCTGAAGGAAGAGCAGCAGGAACATGATATCGGCGGCAGCGGCCACTGCCCTCGAGTGGGCAGCGTCAGGCCATGAGATCATCAGCCCGCCGGAGAAGAAGACTGCCGTAGCGGCGTGTGCCGCCGAGGGTGGATGCGGGAGAGAGGGTGGGCAGGTTGTCGTCCCGCCCCATGGCGAAGGAAACACCGAGAGGAGGAGTAAGTGGTCGCGTTCAGTGCCGACATGGTGGAAACCAATCCGCTGAAGAGCAGGACAAGTGCCCCGATCCCAAAGGAAACGTCTGTTGGGCAACCTCCACGACAGCCACTTCTTCTCATTGAACCCAGGTACTCAAACACCTCATGCCGGCCGGCGCTACGGTGGCGCCGATGACCGTAACGCTGCACCAGGAGGTAGATCGTCACGGCGATGCCGACGGCGCCAAAGATCGCCCGAGGGATGTTCTGCGCGGTCCATCACCTCTTCGCCCGACTGCGCAATGATCTCATAGCCTTCGAAGGCAATGAAGGTGAGCCCCATGGCCGCGAATACGCCGCCGAGGCCGTTGGGCAAGAAGTCCGTTGTGAAACGGGTCTGCCAGGCGTCGATTCGCGACATGGCCGCAATACCGAAGAAAACGAAGAGTCCCAGAATAACGATCTTCGTCACAGTGACGATGTTGCCGCACGCAGGCCTGTCTCGACGCCCCCGGCAATTGAGGGTGGTGAAAAGGATGATAATCACCGAGTCATGAAGCCCAGGGTCATCTGGTGAACGGAGAGCCCGAAGGTGGAAAAACCGGCCATTGACCACAACTCGCTGGCAAAGCGCCCGAAGCCCAGGGCATAGAGGCTGCCGGCCACAGCGTGGGCGAACCAACTCATCCAGCCTGCCAGAAAGCCCTGCGTGCCTCCCAACCCTTCTTGACCCACAGGTAGCCTCCGCCGGCCTCCGGGAATGCGGAGCCCAGTTCTGCGTAGACCATCGCCGTCAGAAGGGTCACGAAGCCGTTGAGAAAGAAGGCCAGCACCAGCGCAGGACCGGCCACTCCGGCGGCAATTCCGGTGAGCACGAAGATCCCCGCTCCGATCATGCCGCCCACACCGATCATGGTGATGGTGAAGAGGCTCAAAGTCCGGCTCAGAGTGATCTCCGCTGGTGCATGGTTTGCCGAGGCGCGGTTGTTGCTGCTCAAGAGAGCTCCTTGCGATCATACATAGTTGGTGCTACGCTTTCCAGATAGGACCCAAGGAATCGGTCTTCCGATTGAATTCCAGTGCAGAAACGGCTGTGAAACGCAGGGCTGCTTGGCCGAATCGCTGCGCGCGGAGGAGGCTCAGCCCGATAGGTCCGTGCTAAGCTTCGTCGGCCTGCAGCCGAACTCCGGCTCCCTGGCAGAGCAAGCGGACTGCCCACCAATGTAAGCACATCTCCCACTGCAATGTAGTGTCTCCATGGGGCACCACCACCTCTCCCTGCCGCTGAGATCCCCATCACCAGGGCATTGCCGGGCAAGCGGACCTGGCGCAAGAGGCCGTCCGACAAGGCCGCATCGCCCAGGCACACGTCAACCAGGTCAACGCCATCTTCCTTGTTCATGAGCATGGCAAAGGCCGCGGGGAAGTGCAGCGCACCCTCCAGGGCCAGGGCCACGGCCATGGCTGGCTGGACCACGCACATTCATGGCCGTGCCTCCAGCACGAGCCGAGGATCGTCGGCACGGGCGATCACCGTGGGTAACTGGAAGCGATCAATGCCGGCGACAAACCGACAGCACGAGATCATACGGTGGAAACGGCATCAGGGCGCGGCGCCTTCGCCATTTCCTCAGGGTAAGAAACATAATTCTTGGATATGCATTGAAACTACCCCAAATATTGTTACCGGCCATGAATATGAAATACTTACGATACTTGTCAAGAATACGGGTCAGTGGCATTGTCTCTCTATCCATCTCAAAACAGAACTCGATTTCAGCAATTCCATTGTCAAACAAACCGGTTCCGTGGGATTGTGCTTCGTTTGCATTCATAAGATACAAATGGCTTTCACGAGAGTTCGACCAATCGACCAATCCCGGAAACTCATTGCTCTGCCACGAATGCATAAATAACGTCGCGACATAGTCATTTAGCACCTTGGCATGCCAGATGTTATTTAAACTGACTCGGCTTACTTCGTTCTTCCTCCTGAGGATCAGTTCTCCGGGCTCAATATCGTCATGATATTCCAGTATGACCTCTTTCGCTTTAGGAGTTACGAAGAAGAAGAACGGGCATGCCTCCGATGGGAGAGGACGATACTTCTCTAAAAGCTCTGCTTCGACTAAGCGATTTAGCAGCGCACATGCCGATTGCTTGGTGATGGTTTTAATTTTCGCGACCTGTTCGATGGTCACGAAATCGTGTCTCTCTATCCAGTACAGAAGCTCTTTGTTGTTTGATCTGATGTTGGTGCTACCCACGGCAGTACATTCCTCCCTTAAACTCGATATCAGCGTAAACGTTATTGTCCATCGATCATTCCCGCGAGCCACCTATCCAGCTCGACCCGGTCTACCCTTATCGTCCTCGCTCCCCACGTGATCTTGCCCGGCAGCCGGTTCTGGCAGGAGAGCCGGTAGACGTAGCAGAGTTCGAGGCCGCAATACTCACTCGTCTGCGCAGTGACAGATATCTTTTCTCCATACGCTCACCTCCTTTCGTTTCATTTACGGACCCTTGCGCCTATTAACCACTTCTGATAACATGCTATTATGTTATCTAACGTTATGCTATATTATTACGAGTTACTTTATGTGTTACCGGGGAGATGAGGCGAGTGGCAATATTCCAATACCTGGAAGTCGTGCAGACGAACTTCATATGGAAAAAAGCCGAGGACCATTTCTGGACGGATGACGCAACTGTTATTCATTCGGCTATTGAGCACGCGAACGCTAAGGCGACACCGTCGCCGCCATTCCTTGTGCCGATTGATGACGACCCGGCGAGAAAGGAATCCCAGAGACTATTGTCACTGAACACCAAGTTGTTCCTGGAGTTCTCGGAATTGAGCCCGGAGGAAAGAAGGCGTACTGGCATTTGCGAACAAGTACGGGATGCTGACCAACGGTGAGCTCTGGGTGAGGCTAGCGAACAAGCGGGAGATCTTCGTTGAGAGCCTCTCCTTTTGGAGAAACGAAATCGAGGAACTGTCTTCCGCCGTGCACATCTGGGAAGCGCTTCAGAACAACGATGTCTCTTCTTTCGAGGATAAGTTCAAGATCGATGATTCCAAAGGTGTTATTTTCTTTAAAGATGAAGCGACAAAAAGGCTGGCCATCCACAGGTCCAAGAACAGCCAGTATCAGAGATTCCTGTCAGCGGACGTAAAGACCAGGCTGGGAATACTGCTGCAGCAACATGTCAACAAGAAGCTGAACACTTACAGCTTTGCCTTCCCTGCCGAGATGTCGGCAAACCCCCAGGTCCTTCTCGACGATGAAGGAGTGTTTCGTACCTACCTTCAACCCCAGACGTTGCTCAGCGCCATCTGGGTACAGTTCCTCCAGGCGCTTACCGGGGAGAGCCGCTATAAGAAATGCGATTATGAGCCCTGCGGTAGATGGGAAGATGTCAGCAAGCTCAGCAAAAATTGGAAGCATCACCAGGAGTGCGGAAACAAGAAGAGGCAAGCGACGCATAGAGAGAAAGTAAGAAAAGGCGGCTTGAAATAGACTCGCCATATTTTTCTGGCGGTATTGATAAGGAGAGGGATTGCGATGGCTACCATCCGTAAACGTGGCGACAAGTACTATGTCGTCTATTACTTCAATGGAAAACACCACTGGCAGCTTGCCGGCGACAGGGAGAAAGACGCCAAGCGTATCAAGGCCAACATTGAGAAAGGCATCTATGAGGGCACATATCGTCAGACGGAGAACATCACCTTCAAAACCCACGCCAATGAATGGCTGGAGCTGAAAAAGGTCGAGGTCCGGCCCGGGACTTACTGTTCATATAGAACATGTGCGAACCGTGCCATTAAGTCCTTCGGCAACAAGAAGCTCAAGGCGATAACGCCGAAAGACATTGACTGCTTCGTTGTATCCCTTGCTCAAGAAGACATCTCCCCCACCACAGCCAGAAAGGCAATCAGTATCACCAAGTCTATATTCGAAAAGGCAATTCAATACGGATATATCCACAACAATCCCGCGGCCTACACTAAAGGCCCCAAGGCGATAAAGGTCGAGATAGATTTCCTTGAGCCGGAAGAGATCAAGCGATTGATCAAAGCGGCCGAAAGAACTCGATGAGTTATGGGGGAGCATTAAAACCAAAGCGGGCAAGGATTATGAACGCGAGTTCACAACCTGCCGGAAGACGCTACTGATGTTCGCGTGCCTGACCGGCTGCCGGCAGAGCGAGATCCTGGGCCTGGCATGGGACAACGTGGACCTGGAGTCGGGGCGGATATTCATTCGCCAGACTTACCATGATGGCAAGTTCTTCCCGCCCAAGTCTCAGGCCGGAAGGCGTACTATCGATATCCCTCCTATCTTGGTGGAAGAGCTCAAGGCCCATCAGCTACGCCAGATGGTAGAGCTGGAGACGAACGAGTACAACCTCGTCTTCACTACAACCGAGGGCACGCCGATGGATAAACGGAATGTCGTAAGGCGCGTCCTCGATCCCTCTCGAAACCTGGCGGGGTTGCGAAAGGTCGGATTTCATTCATTGAGACATAGCTACGTCTCCATGCTCATCTCCCAAGGAGAAAACGTTAAGACCATCCAGAGCCTCGTCGGCCATGCCTCCGCCAACATGACCTGGGACACTTACGGTCACCTTTTCGAAGGAGCCGGCAGGGCCGCCGTGCGCCGTCTGCAGGACAGCCTGTTCGGAGATGAAGCGGACGTCAGCATAACTAGCAAACCAGAGATTTGCTAACGGATTTGCTAACGAGTCATCGAAAAACTTGGGAAATCACGGTTAAAGGGAATAGCTTAGAAAAGCTAATTGTGCAGGTCAGACAGCATTTTGGCGAACACCGCGAAACACGGAAAAACCCCCTGGAAGCCCTTACAAGCAAGGGGTCATGGGTTCAAATCCCTTAACGCCCACCAGCGTACAAGGGCTTGACCAAGTCAAGCCCTTTATTCACGCTGATTTCCCTATAGCCCATGGCCGTTGCCCTGGCCTCCCGGGCTATCCACGATGTTATAATGATGGCGCTTGGAGGCTTAAACGGCGTGATCCCGGCCGGGTCATCATTCCTGCAAAGGGGGCAACGATGGTAACGATTGACGAATCGAAGTGCAACAGCTGCGGCCTCTGCTTCGAGGTCTGCATCGGCGGCCCGATATTCGAGGGGCCCCGCCTCGAGAATACGGATGAATTCCCCTGCGTCGAGTGCGGCCACTGTTATGCGATATGCCCCGAGGGAGCCATCGCCCTGGAGGAATACGCGGGCATCGAGACCGCCGAGCTCGAGCGCAAGCCGGCTGTCGAGGGCCCTTCCATGTTGGCCTTGCTGAAAGGCCGGCGTTCAGGAAGGCTATTCACGCCGGAGCCGGTTTCCCGTGAGCACATAGAAGAACTCGTCGAGGCCGCGTCCTGCGCCCCATCCGCGCACAACGCCCACCAAGTCAAAGCGTTCGTCTATAGTGACGAGGGCATCGTCGGGAAGATAAGCGAAGGCACCCGGGACCATTACCGCCGCCTGTTGAAGATGTTCAACCGCCCGGGGTTCCCCCTTATGTGGCGGCTCATGGGTTACGACCCCGGCGAACTCGAGGAGTTGAAGGTCGCTTTTTCGCTTCTTTTAAAACCTACCAAGCGGGACGAGATTCTGAATTACGGCTCCAATACCCTGCTTGTCTTCACGGCCCCCAGGCGGAACACGCTCGCGGTGGGAGACGCCTGGATAGCGGCGCAGAATGCCGTCATCCACGCGGAAGCCATCGGGGTCGCAAATTTCTACAACGGCTTCATTATCATGGCCGCCATGCAGAGTCGCCCCTTACGGAAGGTGATGGGAATACCGAGGGACCAGCGGGTCGTTGCCGTATTGACCTTGGGCTACCCCAAGCGTCGCTTCCGCCGGGAAGCTCCACGCAAGACCATGCCTACCACCTGGCGATAGACCGGCTCCTGCTGCTCGAAGGCAGCCTGAGAGATCCCGCACTCGTCCTGAAGACGGCGCCGGGAAGCTACCCGAGCAAATTCAGTTATTTCCCCCTCCACCGGGCTGAATAACGTTATAATATTCAGGAGTTCAATTTTTCTGCCGAGAAATATTCCATCCGACTGAAGCGAGTATCTTGGTAAAGCGAGGAGATAGATGGCCGGCATAGAGTTCTGCCAGGGCTGCGGAGGCCCGCTTCTGATCAGCCGCGACCTCCGCTGGGAAGCCAACGGGGCGGTATCCCTCTCGTCATCCCGCGCCAACCGCATGGTCATGTTCGAGTGCGAATGCATCGACCGCATCTTCAAGGGCATCGAAGAACTGATCGGGCTTTCCGTGGAGCACATCGTCATCGAGAGCCGTAGCCGGGAGACGCGTGTGTTCACCGAACGCTCCTATCCCCTGGCGGTACGCAAGATACTCGAGGGTACGGGGGGGCGCAAGGAAGGCCAGGGCCTGGACATACCCCCCGAAAAGAAAGAAGCCCTTCTTTCCACCATGCGCGTCATGACCGCCAGCCTCGTGGACACGGGCAAGATCTACGGTTACGGCGACCAGCATCTTGGCGAGCTGTGGGACCAGGGAGCCGACTACCCCTGGCGCAAGCTCTATCTGAACAACCCCTACTCCCTGCTGTTCCAGGCCGCCGACAACCTGGGCTGGGTTGAGGCCTTCGAGGGTTCCGACATGTGGGTCAGGTACGGCAAGGTGGACGGGGCGCGCTATACGACCGAGGTCTATCCCGCGCAGCACCCCATCGGCTTGCAGGAAAGGCTCCAGAGGAAGAAGTACGAATATAAAAATGGCGACATCAAGTACGACCGCTGCGTGGAGTGCGATCTCCCCCTGGAGGTAGCGCGCTACAAGTGGGATGCCGATGACGGGACCATCACCGATCCGGACACCGGCTGGCGAGTAGCTATCTTCAGCCCCGCTTCTGTGGACGGCATCTTCGACGACCTCCAGGCGGAGCTGGGGGACGCCATCCAGTCCACGGTGATCGAGGCCATGCGCCGCTTCACCCGGGAAAGCTGGAGCGCCGAGGACTGGAACCGCCCGGCCTTCTCCTTCAAACAGATGTTCGCCCTGCGCGGGCTGGGCAACCTCGTCTACTTCGACGGGGAGCAGGACCGCCTCACCCTGATCGTCGAGAACATGTGCATGCCCCTTCTGATGGTGGGCATGGTTCAGGCCCTGGTTGAGATGGCCTACGGGCTGGACGAATCGTCTCTCGAGTGGCAGGCCGGCGATGACGGCCGGCTCTCGGTCACCGTCGGCCCCAAGTAACCTTTCACAACAGGCCTGCCCTCAACCTTCACGCCTCAGTCGGCATACCCCCCGATGGTGTCGGTGCCGGTGCCGCGGTTGTTCCAGTACATGGCCCGCTCACACATCACCGGGTTGCCGGTGGTGGATACCACCATGATGGCGGCCCGGCCGGTGATGCCGGAGTGGGAGGCCATGTCAAAGGACATACGGGAGAAGGCCGGGATGATCTCTTCCTTGACCACATTGCCGGTGCCGTCCGGAGTCATGTAGGTGACCTGTACGGTGACGTCGGAGGCATTGGGGTTCTGGACCAGGGTCCAGGTCTCTCTTCCTTCGGAGGTCTGGCCGTCGGCCAGGTACCAGGCGGTGTGGGGGGCGGCCAGGCCGATGGAGTCGTGGCAGACCTGGGCGTCGTCGTCTCCGCCGTTCCAGTACATGGCCCGCTCGGCGATTATCGGCTGGTCCCCGTGGACGTGGGTGGAGAAAGAAGGGTCGGGCCCGGGGATGGCGGTGGTGTCGTTGACGCAGATGGTCTTGCGGGAGTTGGCGGGCATGGTGAAGGCGGGGCCTGCCACCTCGCCGGTGGCGGCCTGGTAGGTCACCTCCACGTCGGTGGCGGTAGTTGTTGGGGTTCTGGACCAGGACGTAGGTGGTGAAGCCGAAGCCGGTGCAGCCCTCGGCCAGGTAGTAGTCGGCGGCCGCGGTGGGGGTGCCGCCGGAGTCGTGGCCCTCCCTTCTGTCGTTGCGGTACATGGCCCGCTCGCAGATGACCGGGGAGTCCGATTCCACCTTGATGGAGGCGTCGGCGGCCCCGATGTAGTCGGCCATGTTCAGGGTCAAGCGGGAGGCGGCACCGACGGTGACGTTGGTGGCCTGGGGAGAAGCCCCCTCGATCATCCAGGTGACCGTAGCCTCGGTGGGGGTGTCTCCGGGGTTCTGAATGAGCACGAAGCACTCGAATCCCCAGTTGGACGAGCCCTCGGGCATGTACCAGGTGGTGGCGGGGCGAAGTGACCCCGGTGGCGCAGTGGGCCTCGGCCACGGTTGAGCCGGTCCCGGTCCAGTACATGGTGCGGTCGACGCTGATGGGCTGGCCGTCGGTGCAGGTCACCTGGGTGCTGAAGTCGGCCGCTCCCAGGGTGGCCGAGGGGAAGACGGTGGCCTGGGACATGGGGGGCATGGTGACGGTGGGGCCGGGCACCGCGCCGGATGAGGTCATGTAGGTCAGCTGCTACCTCCACTGCTTCGTCGTTGGGGTTGACGATGGAGATGTAGCAGTCAAATCCCCAGTTGGTGGAGCCTTCGGCCAGGTACCAGGTGGCCAGGGGCGAGATGTTTTCTTCAAAAGAAGCGCTGATGGTGTGGTTGGCGGTGACGCTCGAGAAGTTGACGGTGGTTACCGCGCCCCGGGAGGCGCCGTCCACGGTCACGTCGGCCACGCTCCAGCCCTCATCCGGAGTGATGGTGAAGGACTTGCTGGCTCCGTGGTTGACGGTCACCGTTCCTGAGGGGGTTATGGACCCACCCTCCCCGGCTGAGGCAGTGATGGTGTAGGTGTTGATGGCGAAGTGGGCCACCAGGGTGCGGTTCGCCGTGGCGGTGAAGGAATAAGTGGCGTTGGTGGAGACCATGCCCACCCCTTCTTCGGTCCAGTTGACGAAATGGTGGCCGGCCGCCGGGGTAGCCGTCATGTTCACCGTTTCTCCGTGGTTATAGGAGCCCGCCCCGGCGACGGTTCCCCCAACCGCTGGATCGGCCGAGGCCGCGATGGTGTAGCTGTTGATGGTGAAGTGGGCCGTCAGCGTGCGGTGCGCGGTGGCGGTGAAGGAGTAGGTGGCGTCTTCGCCGGGTATCTCGGTCGCCCCCTCGGTCCAGTTGACGAAGTGATAGCCGGTGCCAGGAGTAGCCACCAGGTTGACGGTATCACCGTGGGTGTAAGTTCCCGCACCGGTGACGCTGCCTCCGGCAGGTGGATAATTTTTAGTCGATATAGCATAAGCGTTGATGGCGAAATGGGCGGTCAGAGCCCTCGAAGCAACAACAGTAAAGGTACATATATACGGCGAAGATATCACCGTCTCTCCCTCGGTCCATTTAACGAAATGGTATCCTGCAGCAGGGGTGGCCACAAGATACACACTCTTTCCGTGTTCATATACTCCAGCCCCAGTGATAGTGCCTCCAGCAAGTGGATCAGCAGTAGCCTCGATCAGGTATGTTCTCAAGGTGAAGTTCGCAACAAGAGTCCGTGCCCCTGTTGCGGTGAAGGAGTAGTTCTCCGATGTGGATACCACGGTCCCTCCCTCGGTCCAGTTGACGAATTGGTACCCTGTAGCGGGGGAAGCCTCCATGTCCACTACCTGGCCGTGAGTGTACCCGCTAAAAAGCCACAGACCCTGGGACCCCATGAAGAGGCTGGAATCGATTAAAGCCAGGGATGTGACATTGCTGCTACTACTACTTGCCCAATCTCCAGTGTCGGCCCAAACAGAAGTCGCAGGATCGTAGCGCCAGACGCCGAGGCTATCGATGCCTGCGTAGAGGCTGGAACCGTCCCAGAGCAGTTCGTTGATCTGATAACTGCCCATTCCGCCTTCGGTATCGGCCCAGGTGGAAGTCGAGGGGTCGTAGCGCCACACTCCTTTATCATAAGTACCCGCGTAGAGGCCGAAGCCGTCCCAAGCCATGGAGAAGACAGGGCTGGTGCTGATACCTCCCCCTGTGTCGGTCCAGGTGGAAGTCGAGGGATCATAGCGCCACACGCCGTGGCTGTCTGTTCCTGCATAGAGACTGGAACCGTCCCAGGACAAGGAGTGGATACTGTAACCACTGACTCCTCCACCGGTGTCGGTCCAAGTGGAAGTCGTGGGGTCATAGCGCCACACGCCGTGGCTGTCTGTTCCTGCATAGAGGCTGGAACCGTCCCAGGAAAAGGAGTAGATACTGTAACCGCTGACTCCTCCACCGGTGTCGGTCCAGGTGGAAGTCGCGGGATCGTAACGCCACACTCCATGGCTGTCTGTTGCCGCGTAAAGGAATGCACCACCTCGGGCCAGGGAATAGGCATCATTACTGGAATAGCCATCAGAATTGTTCACATCGAAACCGGTGTCGGTCCAGGTGGAAGTCGCGGGGTCGTAACGCCACACGCCGTGGTCATACGTGCTTGCGAAAAGGACAGGGCCATAACTGGCCAACGATAAAAAGAAGTAACTGCTCGGCTCGCCTCCGGTGTCAGTCCAGACACTGTTCCCGATGATGGTGCCTCCGTCAGCCGGAACAGCGGAAGCAATAACCGGGTATCTATCGACGGCGAAGTGGGCCGTCAGGGTGCGGTTCGCCGTGGCGGTGAAGGAGTATGTGGCGTCGGTTGAGACCACGCCCACCCCTTCTTCGGTCCAGTTGACGAAGTGGTAGCCGGTGGCAGGATTCGCCGTCAGGTTGACGGTGTAGCCGTGATCGAAGGTGCCCGTCCCGGTGACATTTCCCCCGCCCACAGGATCAGCTGAAGCCGCGACGGTATAGGTGTTGAGCGCAAACGTCACGCTGACACAATGGTTGTCGAGGACATCAGTGATCACGTAGGGATTGGTTATGTCCTTCTCCTGGAAGTCGTCGAAGATGGAAGCTATATGATAACCGGGGTCGGAGGTGATATAGATGGTGGCATCGCCTCCGAGCGGTACATCCTGGGAGGCCGGAGAGACGGAGCCCCCAGTTCCGGAAGCTGTTGCGCTCACGTTGCGGGTCTGACCGGAGTATCCCCGCAGGATGGAGCCGTTCAAGCCAGCGATCCAGACATGGTCAGCGTCGAGGGCGAACACCCCGGCGGCCGGAACGTATAATTGCTTACTCCAGGAGTTGCCATCGTAGAAGAGGACCGTTTCCGACGCGTCCGCCACCCATACGTTGCAGTAATCAATGGCCGAGACGCCCCATAGCCAGGCGGTCGATCCCGAGTCCTGGGCAGCCCACGAGTCGCCATCGTAAAAGAGAATGGTGCCGTTCGACCCCACCGCCCATGCCTGGCTGTCGTTGAGCGCGAAGATGCCGTTGAGCGTGTTGGAAGTGCCGCTGGCTTGCGTAGACCAGGAAGTGCCGTTGAAGAAACGTATGGTGCCGTTCGACCCCACCGCCCAGATGTGGGTGGAATCGAGAGCTGAGACGCTGCTGAAGCTTTGCGAAGTGCCGCTGGTTTGAGCGGTCCAGGAGATGCCGTCGAAGAAGCGGATGGTGCCGTCAGACCCCACTGCCCAGACATGGGTGGAATCGAGGGCGGAGACGCTTGCCAGCCGGTTAGAGGTGCCACTTTCCTGCTCGCTCCAGGAAGCGCCGTCGTAGAAGAGGATTGTGCCGCCCTCGCCCACAACCCAGACATGGCTGGCGTCGAGGGCGTAGACGCCATAAAGCGTGTTGGAAGTGCCGCCTTCCTGTTCGCTCCAGGAGGTGCCGTCATAGAAGAGGATGGTGCTGGGCCATCCTACTGCCCAGGCATGGTCGGCATCGACGGCAGAGACGCCGACCAGGTCCCTGGTGCTCCCGCTGGTCTGTTCGCTCCAGCTGGTGCCCCCGTCGGACGTGTAGAGGATGGTCGGCCCCTTGAACCCCGACACCCAGGCGTGGGTAGCGTCGAGGGCGGAGACGCCCCACAGCCTGTCCCCGCCTTCCCCGTGGTACTGCTCGCTCCAGGTGGTGCCGTTAAAGAAGTAGATGGCCCCTTTGTCGTTCACCGACCAGGCATGGTTCGCGTCGACGGCGGAGATGCCCCTGAGCGAGGACCCACCCCACCCGACCGTCGCCTGTTCACTCCAGGCAGTGCCGTTGAAGAAGTGAATTATTCCACCGCCATCCATGTCACGAGCCTCTTCCACCGCCCAGACGTGGCCGGAGTCGAGGGCCGAGACGCCGTTAAGGCGGACCCACGCATCGCATGTCTGCGCGCCCCAGTCCGTGCCGTCGAAGAAAAGTACGCCGTCCCCCACCGCCCAGACGTGGCTGGAATCGAGGGCGGAGACGCCGCAAAGCTCGCCGGATGAGTTCGACTGCTCACTCCAGGTGGTGCCGTCGTAAAAGAGGATCACGCCCTCATACGTATCCTCATAGGTTCCTACCGCCCAGACGTGGGTGGAGTCGAGGGCCGAGACACCGTTGAGCCAGGAGGTCGTTCCGGAATCCTGGGAAGCCCATGAGGTGCCATCGTAGAAGAGGATGGTACCGTTCTCGCCTACCGCCCAGACGTGGGTGGAGTCGAGGGCGGACACGCCCATCAACATCTCGGTAGTCCCGGACTCCTGGGTGGACCAGCCGGTGCCGTCGCAGGAGACGATGGTGCCGCCCATGCCGACAGCCCAGGCGTGGCTGGCGTCCAGGGCGGAGATGCCGCATAGGGGATTGCCCTGGGGCAGCGGGTTCTGCCACTCCCATTCGTACACCGCCCCCTGCGCCACACTCGCGACGCCGGCAAAGGCCATCGCACCCAACGCAACCAGGACCACGAATAATATCGCGTACTTAGCTCTGCTTCCCATGTGCCCTCCTTCTCTGCTGTGAAGATGCTACCTTAAAATCGCGCGGCAGCCAAGCAAGGAGCGGATGTTCCTGCAGGACGGCGGGTCTCATACGGAGCAGTAAGAAGCCGGGCATCAGCCCGGCTTCTTTTCTTATTGTGCTCTAGATGTTCTTGTCTCACACCGCCGGCGGCGTCAGGTCGACGAGTGAGTAAGCCTCCATCAGGGGATAGACGATCTTAGAGGAACCTTTATAGCCTTCGACTTTCGCCAAGTGATAGAGAACGCCTTTGGCGACATAGTCGGTCCCTTCTTTCGACCTGGCATCATCTATGTTGTAGAACAGACGGACTTCTATGCCGTCTCCCCCCGCGACTGCGTAGCTGTAGTCCAGTTTGACACAGTCCGGGAAGGGGTTGTCCGCTGTATACTGCGTAAACATATTGGCAACATCGGCCAGTTTCGTTCCCGGATAAGTAACCTCCAGCATCAGGATCATCTCCGACACCTCCTATCTTCTCTCAGATAATTCAGAAAAAAGCGACGGCGAAAGAGCACACATCCCTTTCACCCCCCTTCCGCATGCCCTCTGCGAAACGACGGCCTGAGTAAGTCAAGTCACATGAGATTATTGGCAGCCCTAAGGGATTTAAATAACCCCTTCGGGGAGGGCTTAAACTTCTTTTGCAGGATTTCCACCGGACCAGCAGTAATACTTAAAAGAAACCGGGTGGCGAGTTCCTTAAGGGAGGAGAACAATATGTTCAGGAAATTTACGCGCAGGGATGCCCTGAAAGCTTCCGGCCTGGCCCTGGGAGGGCTGGCCATCGGACATGTTCTGGGCGGCTGTGGAGACAGCTCCGGCGAACAAGCCGCGCCCGACCCCGCCAACACCAACTCCCTCATCGCCGGCCTCGACCCCTACTACCCGGGGACGGAGACGCTGGGTGCCAACGAGATGCGCATCAGCTTCCTGGGAACGTCGGTCATCCCGAGGCTGGCCCAGGACTGCAACAGCGTCTTCGTGGAGACGGGCAGCGGAGACCAGTTCGTCTTCGACTGCGGGGCCGGCGTAGTCGTCAAGTACAACACCATGGGCATCGACAACGGCAGGATGAACAAGATATTCCTCACCCACATCCATGGCGACCACATGAGCGACCTCACCTACATCTACTGCTTCGGGCCGGCCACCGACCGCAAGTCTCCTCTCTACGTCTGGGGCAGCTCGAAGTCCGGCGTGCCCGATCCGGTCACCGGCGAGGTCTACGAGGATGGGTTGCACGCATATTGCGAGATGCTAAGGGCGATGTGCCGCTGGCACACCGAGAGCTTCAGCTTCGGGGCTACCAGCTATGCCTCTTACGTCCCTCCCACCCAGGCCGGCTGGGGCCTCCCGGTGGCCCCCGTCCCGGTGGGTAACGACGACCCCACCGACGGCTACGCCCTGGTGCCCATAGAGCTTGACTGGATGAAATACGGCGCCGTCCCCGGTGACAACGTCGCTTACGACAACCCTGCCACCGGCGTGAAAATCACCCACTTCCCCGCCATCCACACCAGGAAGGGCTCCGTCAGCTACAAGCTGGAGTGGAACGGCCTTTCCATGATCTTCTCCGGGGACACCAAGCCCAATTACACCATGATCGACCAGGCGGGAGGGGTGGACGTGCTGGTCCACGAGATGGTCGTCCCGGCGGACGTCTGGGCTATGAAGAACCTCGGGATCACCAGCCCGGACCAGGTCGATACCAGTGAATGGGACGCAGCCTACAACTACGCCCTGTCCGTCCAGAACAGCTCGCATACGCCGCAGGGCGCCTTCGGCTACCTGCTCAGCCAGATGACCCCGCCGCCCCGGCTAGCTGTGCCCACGCACTTCCAGGCCACCGACGACACCATCGATTCGGCCATGCAGAGCATCCGCGATCATTACCCGTCGGGCGACGTCATCATCGCCTCCGACCTGCTGGTGTTGAACGTTACACCAACCAGCATCACCAAGCGAAGGGCCGTCGTCACCGACTATGCCTGGTACCCCAGGTCCACCCTTTACCCCGACGTCAACGTCCCCAAGTACCACAACGCCGACGGCACGTCCGCCCCCACGGCGCAGGTGGACATGTCGACTGCCGTCCCTTCCACCGACCCGGCCACCGGCAACGTCAACTACCGGGACGACGGTTATTGAGCCGTGGAGACGAAGGAGATGGCGGCGAGGAAGGCCTCCTCGAGTTTGTCGTAGTCGGACGAACGCTTCCGGGTGACCAGTACCCACTCTTTCATCTTCGCCCGGCCCATGGGCTCGAAGTAGTCGGCGCCCTTCCCGGCCAGCAGACTGTCGCGCACCTCCCGGGGAACCTTGAGAGCCACCCCCTCGCCGTAGACGCAGGCGAAGAGCTTTCCGCCTATGTAGTAGCCGGGGTAGCCGAAGGCTTTGCCCGCCTTCACGCCGGGTATTTCCAGTAGCATCGCGTCCAGCGCCTCCCTGTGCTTGTCGTTGAAAACCGGTGTCGCCATACGGGTGCCCTCCTTCTTCCGATCAGCCCCGGATCGCGGATTACTTCTTTTCATTGTAGCCCGCATAATCCCTTGAATCCTGAAGTACACTTGGATTGTATTGCCTAACCGACGCCGGGCACACATTCATCTAACAGCTTGGCATTAAGTCAAGCAGGCGAGATGCCGATTCTTAGTTATAGAGGCATTGGGGGGCTTTCCAGCGAGGATAGGGGGGTAAATATGTACTCGAGGCGGCTTCTGTTATTGGCGCTTGCGTTCATCGTTGCCCTGCAACTGCCTTTCGTTATGAAGCCGTCAGCTTCAATCGCCCTCGATAGCTTCACGATAACTGCCTCCTCGAGCGCGGGTGGGAGCATCGATCCGGTGGGAGAAGTGCCGGTTCCGGGCGGAGAGGACATCACCTTCACATTCACCCCCGAAGAAGGCTACTTCGTGGCCAGTGTGTTCATAGATGGAGTCTGGCAGGGAGGCCTCGATGACTACACTTTCTGGGTCGTCACTTCCAACCATACGATTGCCGTCGACTTCGATCTCAAAGCCTTGGGCATCGATGCATCGGCCGGCCTGGGCGGCGGGATAGCACCTTCGGGGCCAATAACCGTCTACTACGGGTCAAGCCAGAGCTTCGAGATCATTTCTGAAGAAGGGTACGCCATCGCCGACGTGATCGTTGACGGGATCAGCGTGGGAGCCGTCACCTCGTACGAGTTCACAAATGTCACCACGGATCACGTCATCAGCGTCTACTTCACCGGTCTCCCCTTTACCATAACCGCTTCGGCAGGCGAGCATGGGAGCATGAGTCCGGTAGGAGAAGTGCCGGTCACGGGAGGAGAAGAAATCACCTTCACCTTCACCCCCGACGAAGGCTACTTCGTGGCCAGTGTGTTCATAGATGGAGTCTGGCATGGAGGCCTCGATGACTACACCTTCTACGTCACTTCCAACCATACGATTACCGTCGACTTCGATCTCAAAGCCTTGTTGATAGATGCATCGGCCGGTCCGGGAGGCGGGCTCGCCCCGATGGGGGAAATACTCCTCTACTACGGGTCGAACCAGAACTTCGAGGTCATCCCGGAAGCCGGGTACCACGTGGCCGACGTGATAGTTGACGGGAGCAGCGTAGGAGCCGTCACCTCGTACGAGTTCACCAACGTAACCACCGACCATGTCATTAGCGCCTCCTTCGCGAGCGACGTGCAGCAAGCCGCCACCTGGTACCTGGCGGAAGGATGCACGGAGGGCGGAATGGAGGCGTGGGTGCTGGTGCAGAATCCGGGTGACAGTGACCTTCTGGCCAACCTCATACTGCAGACGTCCGAAGGCGAGCAGAGACCCGACGGGCTGCAGGCGGTCTTGATCCCGGCCAGGTCCCGGCGCAGCTTCTTTCTCAATTCCTACGTGACCACCTGGAACGTCTCCACCGTGGTCGTCGCTTCGGGTGACGTGATCTGTGAGCGTGCCCTCTACGGCAACGGTAAAACCTGGGCGCACAACTCCATGGGCGTGAAGTCGACCAGCACCACCTGGTACCTGGCGGAAGGGTGCACCAAGGGCCAGATGGAGACCTGGGTGCTGGTGCAGAATCCCGGGGGCACCGACGTCCAGGTAGACCTTACGTTCATGACGCCCTCAGGCGCAAAGCCCGGCCCGGCGGGATTCACCATCCCGGCCGGCATGCGCCATTCCTTCCTGTTAAACGATTACGTCGATGACTACAGTGTCTCCACGCTGGTCGAGGCTACTGCCGGGGTAGTCTGCGAGCGGGCCATGTACGGCCCGGGACGT
This sequence comes from uncultured bacterium, assembly GCA_963765625.1. Classification (GTDB taxonomy): domain Bacteria; phylum Actinomycetota; class Geothermincolia; order Geothermincolales; family Geothermincolaceae; genus CAVXXD01. The sequence goes on along the minus strand of CAVXXD010000012.1, from coordinate 423,664 downwards.
ACTTGGGGGCATGGTTCCATCGGGGTCACCGAGACGGCTGCCACCTGGTACATGGCGGAAGGCTGCACCGACGGCCATATGGATACCTGGGTGCTGGTGCAGAACCCGGGAACGTCCGAGGTTGACGTGTCTCTTACTCTGATGACCGGTGCCGGTGAGCTGAAACCGGGGGAGCTGCAGGGGGTGGAGATAGCTGCGGGGACACGTCGTACTTTTCTCCTTAACGACTACGTGACCGACTACAATGTCTCAACCCTGGTTACGGCGTCGGGAGGCGTGGTCTGCGAGCGTGCCATGTATGGCAACGGCAACTCATGGGGGCACGACTCTATCGGTGTAATCTCAACAGCCGCCAACTGGTGCCTGGCAGAGGGCTGTACCGAGGGGGGGGTGGAGACCTGGATCCTGGTACAGAATCCCGGCGATGCTATAGTCAGTGTCGACCTTACGCTGATGACAGGTGCGGGCGATCTCAAGCCGACCGAACTGCAAGGGGTGGAGATAGCTGCCGGGACACGTCGTAGTTTCCGCCTTAACGACTACGTCACCGACTGGGACGTCTCCGCTCTTGTTGCCGCTACAGGCGGGGTGGTGGTAGAGCGGGCAATCTACGGCGAAGGCCACACCTGGGGAACAGCTTCGGCTGGTTGCCCTATTACATCACCCCGATAGAAGACGTTTCTTTCAAGAATAAAGCAAGCTTCCATTGCCACATATTCCCATGCGGAGCATATCGCACCAGTTTGTCCGGGAAACCCCAAATGCATTGGAATTGATACTTGAGTTCAAGGAACCTGTTAGTTAGGCAGAGCGGATTCGATTATATTTTCGTTGTAAATAATTTGTAACGGTAAATATATTGCGCGAGCAGCCCGACTCAGGGTAAACTTATCGACGGCTGAAAACCAAATTATGGGGCTTTTTTTCTGTATGGAAAGGAGATGTGCATGCGACTGGACAAATTCAAACTGGCTATGGACAAGAATCTCAGCCTGGGCAACCTGATGGAACGCCTGGCTGAACTCAGGGGCGACGAGGTCTTCCTCACCCTGCACAAGCCGCTTCATTACACCGGCTTCCCCGACAAGAAGTTCACCTACAAAGAAATGAGCGCCTTCTGCGACAAGGCGGCCTCGGCCCTGGTTGACCTGGGCATCAAGCCGGGGGACCGGGTGGGCATCGCCACTCAGAACAACGGGGACCTGCATATGCTGATCATGGCCATCATGCGCGCCAAGGGTATCGCCGTCCCCATGAACTTCATGCTCAAGGGCAAGGAGATGTCCTACATGATCGAGAACTCCGGGGCCGAGACCATGATCGTCGACGAGGCCGTCTTCAATATCAACATCAAGGACAAGGCCACCATGCCCGGCGTCAAGCAGTGGATCATGACCCCGGCCAAGGACGGTATCCCGGAAGGCTTCATCGACCTGAACGAGGCCATGCAGAAGGCCTCCCCCCTGCCCAGGTTCGAGTACAAGCCCACCGACATCGTCTCCATCTTCTTCACCTCCGGCACCACCGGCTTCCCCAAGGGGGCTTACATGACCTCGGACAACTTGCTGCTGGCCCAGAAGATCGTGGCCGCCATCCTGCCCGTCGGCGGGACCCCTTCCCTGTTCTCCCTGCCGGCCTCCCACGTCTTCGGCTTCGGCTCTTACCTCATCGGCCTCTGTGTGGGCCTGCGCACCTACTACCTCCCCCACTTCAACGCCAAAGACGCCCTGGAGATCATGGACCGGGAAAAGATCGGCCTCTTCGTGGGAGTCCCGGCCATGTTCACCATGATGAAGGACCACGGCATCGACGGGTACGACCTCTCCGGTCTGAAGATGCTGGGCAGCGCGGCCGACGCCATGAACAAGCAGATAGCCGACGAGTTCTGCCAGAAGGGCAACCTCTTCAAATTTGGGCCTTTACGCTCGAAAGCCTTCTTCACCGAGTGCTACGGCATGGTGGAGCTGGCCGGCGCCGCCACCATGAAGATAGCCATCCTGGGCATCGACTACCCCCAGAGCTGCGTGGGCTGGCCGGTCTTCCCGGTCAAGATGAAGATCGTCGACGACGAGGGCAACAAGGTTAAAAAGGGCGAGGTCGGCGAGGTTATGGTCGGCGGCCCCGGCGTCTGCCAGGGTTACTGGAACAATCCCGAAGCCACCAAGGAGCTCATCGTAGACGGCTGGTTGCGCACCGGCGACATGGGCTTCAAGGACAAGATGGGCCGGCTCAACTTCGTCGACCGCAAGAAGGATGTCATCAAGAGCGGCGGCTACTCCATCTTCTCGGTGGAAGTAGAGCGGGAGGTCGGGGAACACCCGGCAGTCTCCGAAGTCGCGGTGGTCGGCGTGCCCCATCCCCTCAAGAAGCAGGTGCCCATCGCCGTGGTCAGCCTGCATCCCGGCATGGAAGCCACCGAAGACGAGCTCAAAGCCTGGTGCAAGGAGCATATCGCGGCCTACAAGGCCCCCAAGGCCATCCGCGTCCTGCGTCCCGAGGACATGCCCTACGGCAACACCCTCAAGGTGCTCAAGCGGGAACTGCGCGACCGTTACGCCGATATCTTCGAAGGTGCCACCAACTAAGCACCGACAGACCTTACAGGCGGGGGGCGAGAGTCCTCCGCCTTTTTCTTTTCATCCGTCTGGTAAGATATTGAGCCATGAAAGTATTGTTCGTGCACGCGGAAGAAGATTATCACTCTAAGGAGAAGCCGCTGATCGGCTACGACCGCATGCAGTTCGGCATCTCCTATATATCTTCAGTGCTCAAACAGGCGGGGCACCAGACCCGGCTGGCGGTGTCCACCCTGGAGTCGGACGACGCGGTGTTCGAGACCATCCGCGACTTCGACCCCGGGCTGGTCTGCTTCACCTCCGTCTACACCGTCTACCACCACCAGGTCAGGGTGGCCGGCCGGGTCAAGCAGCGTTACCCGGACCTTTTCCTGGCCGTGGGCGGGCCCCACGCCACCCTGAGGCCGGAGGAGTGCCTGGAGTCCGCCTTCGACGCGGTCTGCGTGGGTGAAGGGGAATACGCCACGCTGGAACTGGCCGATCAGCTGGAGGCCGGGAAGCCCCCCTCCGGCATCGCCAACCTCTGGATAAGAAAGGGAGACGAGGTGGAGAAGAACCTTCCCCGCCCCTTCCTCGAAGACATAGACTCCCTGCCCTTCCCCGACCGAGAGATGTGGCTACCCTGGGTGGCCAACCCCATCTCCCGGCCTTCCTTCCTGGCCGGGCGGGGCTGCCCCTTCATGTGCACCTACTGCTGCAACCACGCCCTGCGCAAAGTGGCTGAGGGGAAGTACGTCCGCCTGCGCTCGCCGGGCAACATCGCCGCCGAGATCCTGGAGATGAAGCGCGTCCTCTACCTTATGGAAGACGCCTACCTGGAAGTGGAGACCCTCGGCATAGACATGGAATGGGCGGAGGGGCTCTGCGATGAGCTCGCGGCCATCAACCGGGAGTTCGAGGTCCCCATCCGTTACGGCTCCAACCTGAGGGTGGCCCCCAACGTTGATTACGACCGTCTCTTCCCGGCCTTGAAGAGGGGCGGTTTCGATTTCATCAACATCGGGCTGGAGTCGGGGAGCGAGCGAGTCCGGCGGGAGGTGCTCCGGCGCAACTACTCCAACCAGGACCTGGTCGACGCCGTTGGCGCCGCCCGCAGACACGGCCTCAAGGTGGGCACCTACAATCTCATCGGCATTCCGGGGGAGACCAGGCGGGACTTCATGGATACGGTGCGCGTCAACCGCGCCTGCCGGCCGGACTGGTTTCTTCTAAGCGTCTTCTTCCCCTATCCCGGGACCCGCCTGCACGACGCGGCCCGCGAGCAAGGCCTGCTGGAGGGCGAGCTCGACAGCGAGCTGGAGAGGCGGCGGCCGGTGCTGGACCTGCCGGGCTTCGGCAAGCGGGAGATCCGTTGCTGGTACGTCCTCTCCCCCCTCCTCTTCAATCTCGGATACAAGCCGCTGAAAGATATCCTCAACAACATGTTCCGGAGCATGGTCTTCTCCAACCCCGGCTGGCTGGACCTCTGGCGCAAGCTGCAGAAGCGGTTCTCGCTGAAGAGGTCGGCCATTTAACCCAGCGCTAGCCCAGCCCGGCGTAACGCTCCTTGAAGTGGTTGAGAAAGCCGGTCACCTCTTCCAGGCCCGCGGCCATGAAGTCCAGCATCTCCCGCCCCTCGGGCGTCAGGTTGTACACCTTGCGGGCCGGGCCGGAGCCGCTGTCGTCCAGGGTGCTCTCGGCCAGCCCGTCACTCTCCAGGTGGCGCAGCATGCGATAAAGTATGGACGGGTCCATCATCCCCTGCCCCATGCCGAAATCCTTCAGCTTGCCCATCAGCTCGTAGCCGTGCATGGGCTGCTCGGCCAGGAGCAGCAGGACCATCGGCCGCATGAAGCGCCGCGGCATGCCCGTCCCTCCCAAGCTGAAGCCTTCACCGTGCATGTGTTGGAAAGGCCCGTGGTGCATGCCTCCGCATCCGCAGTTCCCCATTTCTCCGTGGTGGTTCATCATCTTCTTCTCCCCTCTTGCATAGCTTAGTGACATCGGAACTATACTTATTCTTCATCACTAGTGGCATAATGTCAATAGTGATGTTTATTCATAATTTATAATGTCTTCGGAAGGAGATGACATGAGCAGATATCTGTTGGTCGCCGCCGGCGGCGCTCTCGGGGCGATGGCCCGTTATGCCTTGAGCGGATGGGTATCCGACGCCACCACCGGAAGGTTCCCCTACGGCACGCTTACCGTCAACCTCATCGGCTCCTTCGTCATCGGCTTCTTTCTCACCCTCGCGCTGGAGCGGTTCTCCTGGAGCCCCGAGATCAGGGTGTTCGTCACCGTAGGTTTCCTGGGGGCTTTCACCACCTTCTCCACCTTCAGCTACGAGACGGTCGAGCTGTTACGGAACGGTGTCTACCTGACGGCTGCCGCCAACATGGGCGCGAACCTGCTGGGGTGCCTGGCGGCCACCTTTGTCGGGATCCTGCTAGCTAACGCTGTCTGAGTGACGGGAGGTACGGACATGAAGATAGAGGGGAAAGCCGGGCTGCTCACTATCTACGTGGGCGAGTCCGACCACCACCAGCACCGGCCCCTTTACCAGGTGCTGGTGGAGAGGCTGCGGGAGCAGGGCCTGGCGGGAGCCACGGTGACACGCGGCATCGAGGGCTTCGGCAAGAGCAGCCGCATCCACACGGCAGCCATCCTGCGGATGTCGGAAGACCTGCCGGTGGTCATCGAAGTGGTGGACAGCGAGGAGCGCATCAGGGCCGTTCTTCCCGTGGTGGAGGAGTTGGTCGAGGGTGGGCTGATCACCCTCGCGAGCGTGGAAGTGATCGCCTACCGCACCGGCGGCGACGCAGAGTAATTTATTTACTCACTGTTATAATTTAGCCGTTGGTGATGGTGGGAGTCTCGGACATCTCACCCGCTCCCGCACCGAAATAGATGTCTTCCCGCTCCAGGATATCGGCGGGATAAGGCCCCACCACCTCCCAGCCGGTGCGCAGGTCCTCCGGCAGCCTCTCGGCGATGGCGTCCTCCAGCTCGCCCGGCAGCATGGTCTTGAGCAGCCCCACGATCACCCGCACCGCGCCGTCGGCCTGCCGGAGGCTGGAGAGCCCCGCCTCGTCCCTCACCCGGGTCAGCAGTTCCTTGCGGTCCATGCCTGTCACCCCCTGTCTTGGCACTCTATTCTTGTATATACCCACTCCTTGGAGGCGATAACGGTACTCCGGAAGGGTATAATCGGGGGAGAAAGATGAACTACCAAGGGGGGGGAATATGGCGGAAGCGATCGACGACAAGACCAGGGCCATCATCGAGCACGAGCAGGAGCCGGCCACCCGGGTCCAGCACGAAGTTACCTGGAGATATCTTGCCGAGCACCTCGACTACCTGACCCGTGTGACCGACGCCCCGCTGGACGTGCTCGATGCCGGGTGCTGGCTGGGCGACATCAGCCTGCGCCTGGCCGAAGCCGGACATCGCGTCACCCTGCTGGAGCCCTCCACCTGCCTGCTCGACAGCGTCAGGGACAGGGCGGAGAGGGAGATGCCGCGGGAGTGCTCCAGCCTTTCTTTCATGAACCAGCGCATCGAGGATCTGGAGACCTATGAGGCCAACGACTTCGACCTGGTCATCTGCCACGAAACCATCGAGTACGTAGACGATCCCTTGCGCGCCTTCGACGTTTTCACCCGGGTCTTAAGGCCGCGCGGCCTGCTATCGCTGGTCTTCACCAACCGTTACGGCAAAATCGCCCACGACATCCTGGCCGGCCACGACGCCGGCGCCGCCATGAGCGCCTTCGAGCAGGACACCTTCACGACCGACCTCAACCGGGGCACCGGCCATCTCTACTCCACAGCCGAGATGCTGGGGCTGCTCGAGCCCCTGGGTTACGCCCTCGAGGGCGAGTACGGGCTGCGCATCTTCGGGGATTACATGGACTGCTCCTTCTTCGATAAAGAGGAGTGCCTCGAGGACCTGGCCGCCTTGGAGGAACGGGCCGGCCGGGAAGAGGCCTTCCGCGGCATGGGCTGCTTCATCCACCTGGTGGCCCGCAAGGACTGACCAGCCTGGAAGGAGGCCCCCGCGATGGAGGAGATAAGGGAGATACCCGACGGCGCCGGCCTGGAAGAGAGCGTCCGCATCATCAGGGAGCCCTTCGCCGCCGTAGCCCGGCGTTTCTCGCTCACGCCGGAGAACGCCCCCACCCACCCCTCCTTCATGACCACAGACAGGCTGGAAGAGCTGCGGGCGAAGGGCGCCCGTTTCTTCGGGCTGTTCGAGGGAGAGCGGCAGACCGGTTTCATCGCCGTGGAAAAGGCGGACGGCGGAAAGTACTACCTCGAGAGGCTGGCGGTCTTGCCCGGGCGGCAGAGCCGGGGACATGGCCGCAAACTGATGGAATACGCCATCGACAGGGTGAGGGAGGCGGGCGGCAGGAATATCTCCATCGCAGTCATGGACCCGGACGAAGGCCTCAGAGAATGGTACGTCCGCCTGGGGTTCCGGGACAAGGAGGTCAAGGATTATCCGCACCTCCCCTTCCGGGTGCGCTTCATGGAGCTGGAGCTTTAAATGGACTTGCTCAGCCGCGCCGGCCGCCTCCGCTGCCTTCGTTTTCGGGGACGTATCCCAATGGATAGACGATGATGGCCTTGTCGGGTACGGCGATGCAGGTGTTCTGGCAGGCGCCGCAGCCGGTGCAGTTCTCCGGGATCATGTAGGGGCGGCGCCTCTCGTCCACCCCGATGGCCTGATAACGGCAGCGTTCGTAGCAGATCAGGCAGTCCTTGCCTTGGCTCCAGGGGAGGCAGAGCTTCTTGTAGATGAAGGCCTGCCCCAGTTTTACGTCGACGTCGGGTACCCTTTCCATCAGGCCGGCCGGGCAGGCGGTGGCGCAGGCACGGCCGCAGAGCTCGTATTCGCACCTGGCCAGCTCGGGGTTGAAGCGCGGCGTCCACAGCCGGTCCGCCCCGTATTCCTTTCCGGCGGGCTCCAGGCACTGGGTGAGGCAGCCGCGCACGCACTCCTGGCAGCGCAGGCAGCGGGTGGCGAACTCGTCCTCTCCCTTGATGCCGGGCGGGCGCAGGGGCGGTATCTCCTCCTGGCTTCCCATTATCCCGTAGAGAGCGGCGGTGCCTACGCCGATGCCGGCCAGGCCCAGGAACTCGCGGCGGGAGACCGTCAGCTTCTTCTTCACCCTATCCCACCTCCTCCTCTTCCGGCAGCTCGCAGCCACCGGCCCGGCCGGAGGAGTAGACCTTGCGGCCGAAGGATGTCAGCGAGAGGGCGCCGTCGCAGGTGCAAGCCGAGACGCAGTCCCCACAGAGGGCACAGTCGGCCAGGGCCAGGCGGCCGGTGACACGCTTGTCCGCCACCGCGGTTATCTCGAAGGGGCAGGCGGTGGCGCACTTGCCGCAATGGGTGCAGGCGGACTCTTCTTTGTGAAGGGAGAGGGGTGAGAGCTTCTCCGGCAGCAGTTTCCCCAGGGCGGAAAAGGCGCTGAAAAGGGCGCCGGTTGGGCAGAGCTCCTGGCACCAGTAACGCGGCTTGAAGATGGCGGCCAGCGCCAGCAGGATGATGAAGATGGCGGGGATGGTCCCTCCCCATCAGGAAGAGTACCGCCCGGTTTACGATGACCAGGGGGTCGAACAGCCAGATGAGGCCGATGTTGGCGATGTACAGCACAGCCAGCACGGCCAGGAAGACGTATTTGAGGCGCAGGCGGGCGGTGTCCCCGCTTATCGTTTTCCCGGTAAGGCCGCGCGGGCGCATCTTCTTTAAAGTAGGCTTGCCGTGCCGTCCGGCGGAGGGCACGAAGTCGAAGCAGGTGCCCAGAGGGCAGATCCAGGCACAGAAGAACCGGCCGGAAAAGACGGTCAGCACTAGAATGATCAAGGCGGGCAGGACGAATACCAGCCCGTAGATAAAGATGTGGTTGAGGAGGGCGTTGAGCGGCTCGGTGCGCAGGAAGATATTGTCGGCATAGGCTTCGGAGGGCGGGTATGTGGCCGCCCACGCCGCCAGGACGAACAGCGCCAGAAAGGTCAGCTGGGCCGAAGCGCGCATTATCCGCAGGCTCCGCCGCTTCTCCGCCTTCGCGGCCTTCGGCCCTGTTTTAGCGATCGCGTCCATACTTGCCTCGGTCATGATTCCACCACCTTGAAGCCCAGCGAAGCGTAGTCGGTGGTACCCACTCCCACTTCGGCCGCATACACGATGGAAGGTATGTCGGCGGCGGTCTTGCCGAAAAGGGTAGCCGCGTAACTGTCCACCGCTACCGGGTCGCGACCTACGATCACCTCTCCCGGCGTGGCGACATTACCTGGCCCTCCCGGCCCTTTGTTCAGAAGAATGCTGGTGGCGTCCATCACGATCAGCCCGGGCTTGACCACCAGGCTCAGCTCCCCTATGGCCCGGTGCAGGTCGATGCCGTGCATGCTCCCCATGTTCACCAGGGTGCCGATGAGGTTCTTCATCGACAGCGAGAGCAATGCGCCGGAATGGTGTTTGGCCTTGGGCATGTTGATGATGAAATCGGCATCCAGCACCTCGTTCAGGATGGCCGGGTTGACGATAGCCGTGGCGCCCGGGTTGGAGATGGTGCGGCCCGGCCCCGGCTTGTTGGTGGCGTAAGTCTTCACCGACGCGCCCGCTTCTCGGGCGGCCGGGGCGATACCGTTGATCTCCAGGGTCTTGTCCGGCAGGTCGGTTAGAAGGTGATCGAAAACCAGCACCGAGGCCGCGCCGGCTTGCAGGCAGATGTGCGCCATCTCCCCCACCAGTTCCGGCAGAGTGGTGGCGGCCACGGAAGGGTCGCTGGCGAAGGCGGCGTTGGGCTTGATCAACACGTTCTTGCCGGCCAGGCTGAAACGGCCCACCCCTCCCACCGCGTCCAGGGCGGCATGGAGCTGGGCTGCCGGGTTAGACCCCCTGGCCACGGCCAGGTCGCACTCGGAAGCGGCCACCTCGGTGGGGGGCTTGACCTCCCCCGGCTCGGAGGCTTGCTCCTGTACCTTTGAAGTCTCCGGGTTTCTGACGCATGAAGCCAGGCTGCCGGCGACGTACAACCCGCCAAGGCCCGCCGCGAGCTTGCCGCTCTTTACCAGGAAGTCTCTTCTCTCCAACACGATCCTTTCATTGCCCGTCGGATGTTTTACATCTGTTCAGTTATATGTACGGTACGATTTCTCCTCTTATACGGGATTTTCCTGGATTGGTCCTTTACGCCCCATGAGCTGTATCAGCCCGGTTGCGCTTGCGCAACTCAGATATTGCCGTCGATGTCGTACTGGGGCTTGAGCCTGAACACCAGCCACCCCTCGCCGAAGTTGTCGACCTCGTAGCGCTCGTCCCGGTAAAGCTCCTCGATGGAGAGCGCCAGCTCTTTCTGGCCTGGGAAAGGGAAGCAGTCGTAATACTTGTTGAGAATTACGTATTCGGCGTTGAAAGTGTTGCCGTCGTACTGTTTGTCCCGGTTCAGCACCACCTGGTCGGCCTTGAACACGTAACAGCCGTACTGGTAGATGAGCTCCCGGTGAGCCAGGTGAGGCACGGCTACGTCCTGGGCGCAGACGGAGGCGTCGGCCGGTATGACGCTCATGGCCTCGTAGCCGGCGGCCTCCCGGTCGGAGCGGAGGTAAAAAGACGGGTTGAGGACGGTCTTGAGCGAGCGGGAGAAGGTGAAGGGGACCTGGAGCAGGGCGATCACCAGGAAGACGGCGAAGACCATCTTCCGGGCCTCGATCTCCCTGCCGGCGTAGCGTTTCTTCAACATGCGATGGAGACGTGGCAGGGCCTCCATGGTCGCGATGACCAGCACCGCCGCATATACCGCGTTGTAGTGGCGGATGAGTTCCCAGTGGGGAAAGTGGCTGGAGAAGAGGCGCTGGAGCAGGTCGGGGATCATGATGATGATGAACGGCCCCATCAGGGGCAGGAAGAGGAACGGCACCAGAAGAGCCAGGATCAGCTTGGTCTTGTGATACGGCCAGAACAGCAGCTTCACCGCCGTCCAGGGGTGGAGAGCCAGGTACTTGCCGGCCGCGAACATGTCCTTGCCCAGGTATTCGTAGTACATGTTGTAGGCGTAGGCCCCGCCCACCGCCAGGCCGGGGATTAGCTTCTTGGAGACGGCGTAAAACCAGCCGAAGGAGATGAGGAAGGTAAGGGCCCCCTCGACCCACTTGCGGCGGAAGATGGCCATCCAGATACCCACGAATGCGGCGGTCAGCACCACCTGCTCCTGGATGATCAACAGGAAGGGCAGGGTGAAGAAGAAGCCGATCATGTTGTCGCGGTCTACGAAGTAGTACATCAGGGCGATCAGCGGCGGATAGAGGCAGTGGGGGTGGAAATCGAAGAAGATCAGCTCGAACATGCCCCAGAAGAAGCAGTAGGTGAATACCGCCAGCAGCTGGACGGCGCGGCTCCCGGTCTTCTTTTGAGCGATGAGATAGATGGGTATCCCGCCCAGGGCGGCGATGGCCGCCTGTACGATAAGAAGCATGCGCACGTCGTCCCAGATCCAGAAGGACGGGGCGAAGAGGAAGAGGGACGGGTGCCAGTGGTCGGCCAGCAGCAACGGAACCAGCCGCACCGTGCTGTATCCTATCTCGAACTTGCTGTACTGCCAGATGGTCTGGTCGAAGATGCCCAGGTCCCAGCCGTGGGACTGGAAGTTCATGTGTTTTAAGACGGAGATGCCCGAGTAGAACAGGAAGAAAGTGCCGATGAGGATGAAGATGCCGTATTTGTAGATGAAGGCGGAGAATCGCGGAAAACGCTCGAGCAGGTAGTCCCGGCCACGCCAGGTCCACTCGATGAAATCGGGGATACGCTGCCTGTTCCCCTCTCCCTGCGCTGTTGCTTCTGTCACTTTTATCCTGTCCGCCATCGACCTTTCACGGCTTCCAATTCTCTTTTAGACGCCGTTATTAGTCAAGATGGGGTCAGGTCTCAAAGCTTGAGTAAAATTGGGGTCAGGCCCCAATTTTACTGACCGGCCCTACAGAGAGGCGAAGAGGTCGAGGTAGTCGCCGACATGGCGGGTGGAGAGGAAGCGGTCGAGTACCTTGAGGTGGCCGGCCGCCCCGAGGCGCTCGCAGCAGACCTGATCCTCCAGGAGCTCCTTGACCCGCCGGGCTGTCTGGGGGACGTCGTCCACCAGGTAGCCGTCCACGCCGTCCTCGATCTGGAGCTGGATGCCGCCCACGCGCCCCGCCACCACGGGCCGCGACTTCCACATGGCCTCGGTGACTGTGAGCCCGAATCCCTCCCGCAGGGACTTCTGCAATACCACCGCCGCGGCGGCCTGGAAGGCGCTCACCTCGAGGTTGCCCACGCCCTGCAGGTTGGAGAGGAGGTGGACGTCGGGGTCGTCCCCTTTGTACTGGTTGGTCTTCTCGTAATAGTGCCACCCCTCGGGGTCATCCGAAGCCATGGAGGCGATGAAGACCAGCTGGACATCGGGGTGACCATCTTCTTTAACCGACCGGTAGGTATCCACCACTCCCAGGGGATCCTTCCAGGGGTCGAAACGGGAGACCTGCAAGATGATCGGGCGTCCGGGGTCGACGCTATAGCGGCTGACTATGTCTTCCACCGTCTCGCGTGAAGGGGCCTGGTTCTTGGGGCTCAAGGGGTCGATGGAGGGCGGTATGAAGGCCAGGCGCTTCACCCTGAGGGGCGTCTTGATGTAGTCGTCCTTGGTGAAGATGGCCGCGTCGTAGTGGTTGATATAGGGAAGAAGAAATCCCCAGGCGTCATCCTGAGCCACGGTGGTGTCGATGTGACAGCGCCAGATCCACTTGCCCTGCCTCTCCCCCATCTCCTCCAGGACGTGCAGCATGGCGCAGGGCTGGGGGTCGTGCACGATGACGAAGTCGTAATCCCCCTCGAAGTGGAAGGCGTTCTCCCGCACCGCCCGCATGTAGGTGTCGGTCATCTGCGGGGTGGTGGGTATCTCCATGCCTTGCAGGGCGTTGTGGAAGAACTTGGTCACTTCGAAGAACTCCGGCTCCGCCTCGATCACCTGCCACTCTGCCTCCATGCCCAGGCTCCGCATCAGGGGCACCAGGGTGTAAAGCAGCTCCGCTACCCCTCCCCCGAAGGCGGTGCTGTTGATGTTGAGGACCCGCGCGCCCCGGAAGGCCTCGGCCTTGGCGCGCAGTTCGTCTATGATGCCGTCCCCGACGACGGAACGGTAATCGTCTATCTCTTTGGGTTGTACCGGTACCCGGTTGAGCATGAACCGTCTCCTTTATTCCAAGAGGGCAGGTAAGCGAACTGAGATCTTTAAGCCGCCCTCACCGCATTTATTCCCCGACCATAGTATCTTATCACAAGCCTTTTCTGGCCCTCGCTTTGTTGAAGGCGGAAAAAAGATGATAGAATCCAGGCAAGGAGCAGATCAGCAACGCCTGGAAAGGGGGCCCGCCCATGGTCATGAAGATCTTCGAAGAGCGACGCAGTATCCGCAAGTTCGAGGACAGGCCGGTGGAAGAAGAGAAACTGCAGGCGGTGCTGGAGGCGGCGCGCCTCGCGCCTTCCTGGGCCAACCGGCAGTGCTGGAGTTTCGTGGTGGTCAGGGACCCCGCCATCCGGCAGGCCGTCTCCGAGAAGCTCGAGGGCAACCCCTGCCAGAAGGGCGTGGCCCAGGCGCCTGTGCTAATCGCGGCATGCGCCGACCCCGGGCTGTCCGGCAGGCAGGATGACCAGAACTACTACCTGGTGGACATCGGCATCACCCTCGAGCACCTGGTGCTGGAGGCATGGAGCCAGGGGCTGGGCACCTGCTGGATAGGGGCCTTCGACGAATCCGTCTTCAAGCCCATCCTGGGCGTGCCGGAAGAGATCCGCCTGGTGGCCATGACGCCGCTGGGTTATCCCGCCAAGTGGCCGGACGAGCGGGGCCGCAAGCCCCTGGAGGAGATCGTCTTCTACGACCGCTACGGCAGCCGCTGACCGGCGGTTACAGCACGTGGCGGGTGTCGACGACGGGTATCCCGGACCGTTTCAACAATCCATGGTCCACCTCGGGGTGGGCGGTGAGGATCAGCGCAAGATCGTATTTCTTTATGGAAGAAGGGTTGTAGGGCACGCTCTTCAGCGTCTTTCCTCCCACATCCAGCTCCGGGACATGGGGGTCGTGATACGAGACTTTCGCGCCCTCTTCCATCATTAGCTGTATCACCTTGAGCGAAGGGGAGTTACGCATGTCGGCCACCCCCGGCTTGTAGGAGGCGCCCAATACCATGGCGCGCGCGCCTTTCAGGCTCCTGGAGACGTCGTTCAGCGCCCGCCGTGCCATATCGACCACGAAATAAGGCATGGCCACGTTGATCTTGCCGGCCAGCTCGATGAACTCGGTAGCGAAGTCGAACTCCCTGGCCTTGAAGGTCAGATAGAAGGGGTCGATGGGGATGCAGTGGCCGCCCAGCCCCGGACCCGGCTGGAATGGGTGGTAGCCGAAGGGCTTGGTGGAGGCCGCCTCGATCACTTCCCAGATGTCCAGTCCCATGCGGTCGCAGAGCATCCACAGCTCGTTGACGAGGGCGATGTTCACCGCCCGGTAGACGTTCTCCAGCACCTTGGCCATCTCCGCCGCCGCGGGCGAGCTCACCGGGACCACTGTCTCCACGAAACTGCCATAGAAAGCTGATCCCAGCCTGGTGCAGCACTTGCGCTCGCCGCCCACCAGCTTGGGGGTGTTGGCGAGGTGCCAGTCGGGATTGCCCGGGTCGATGCGCTCGGGGGAGAAGGCCAGGTGGAAGTCGCGGCAAAGCTCCCTGTTAGATGAAAGAAGCACCGGCAGCACCTCTTCGTGAGTGGTGCCGGGGTAGGAGGTGGACTCCAGGACCACCAGCCGCTCCCCGCTTCCCCTGCCCGCCAGCGCCCCGGCGACCATCCCGGCCGCCTCCTGGATGTAGTCGAGGATAGGCTCACGGTGCGGGGTCAGCGGCGTGGGAACGCAGATGCAGAATATGTCGGAACCGGCGATGTCCGAGGGCTTGTCGGTGGCGCGCAGCGCGCCCTGGCGGATCAGCGACTTGAGTTCGGCTTCGCCGATGTCGGTCGACTCGTGCCGGCCCTTCCGGAGGTCCCCCACCAGCCTGGGGTTGGGGTCGAACCCCGTCACGGAAAACCCCGCCTCGGCTGCCGCCACGGCCAGGGGCAGTCCCACGTAGCCCATGCCCAGCACGGCCAGCCGCGCTTGCTTCTCTTCGATCTTCTGTAAAAGTGTTTTCATGCTTCTCCCCTGCCTGTCCAACCAATTTACCAATCAAATATCTACGCTCTGCAGAATATTGTCAATCTCCGCCGGCGCGCCTCCCGTGTTTCCGGCTCTCACGCTGCCGGCCTTCCCGCGGCGGCTCGTCATATAACGAGTAAAGACGTTCGTGCACCTTCTTGAGGTCATAATGCTCCCGTACCTCCTCCAGGGCGCGCGAGCAGTGATTGCTCACCGCCTCCGGCTCTTCCAGGTAGAAAGCTATGGCGTCGGCCAGTTCGGAGGTGTCCCCCGGCTTGACCAGGATGCCGTTGATGCCGTCGGAGATGATCTCGCGCGGCCCCCTCACCCGGCAGGCCACCACCGGCACCTCGCTGGCCATGGCCTCGATGACCGGCACGCCGAACCCTTCCCGCAGCGAAGGGTGGGCGTAGACGTCGAAGATGCGGTAGAACCTTTCGATATCCCTGCGGTAACCGGCGAAGATCACCCGGTCCGCCACGCCCAGCCTCGCCGCCCTCTCACGGCACTCCCACTCGGCGCCGGGCTGCTTGACGGAGTCCCCCACCAGCACCGCGAAGAGTCCGTCGTGCCTCCCCCGCAGCGCCGCCACCGCCTCGATCAGGGCGTCCTGCTTCTTCTCGGCGGTTATCTCCCCAACGCATCCCACCACGCGGGCACCCGGCGGAATGGACAGCTCCTCCCGGAGCCCCGGCTCTTCGCCGGCACGGAAACGCTCGCGGTCTACGCCGTTGGGCACATACGTAAACAACCCCGGCCTGGCCATCCCCTTCTCCGCCGCCAGCGCCATGTCTTCGCCGTTGACGAAGACGATGCGGTGACACCGTCCGGCGGCATACTTCTCCGCCCGGAGCACCAGCCACCTGGCCGCTTGCGAAGAAGCGTCCGAGAAGTAGAAGCCGTTGCAGGTGTGAACCACGACCGGGACCTTGAGCTTCCAGGCGGCCCGGCGCCCCATGATGCCGTCCTTGGGGGTATGGGTGTGCACCAGGTCGTAGTCCCCCTCTTTCAGCACGGCCTTGAGAAGGCCGTAGAGGCGGAGGTCCGCTCGCGGGGTGAGGCTGCGGGTGAAGGGGAGGTCGCGCACGGTGACCCCGGCCTCCTCCAGGAAACCGGCTGATTCGGTGACCCGGCAGGCCGCTTCCACCACGTGCCCCCGGCGTACCAGCCCCGCCAGAAAAGGCAGCATGTACGGGCTGGCCAGGAAACGGTCCTGATTGCATATCTCGAGGATCTTCAGACTCTTCGCCATAAACCCGGCCTCAGCCCCGGTACCCGTCGGCCATGCCCGTCAGATCTGCCTGATCCAGGTGGGAAACTTCAGGGCGCTCTCCGGCGGGACGGCTTTGTCTTCCTTGGTCTTTTCCACCCGGCGGAGGTTCTGTATCTGTCTTAAGAGCCATTTGAATGAAGTGTTCTCCATAACGATCTCCCGTGCCTGGACGGCCATGAGCCGCCGGCGCAGGGCAGGCATGGAAAGACCCTTATCCAGCAGCTGAGCGGTTTCCCAGACGTCCAGGGGGTCCAGTGAAAGCACCGCCCCCTTCATCTCGGCGTGGGCTCCCGCCTTGGTGGAGAGCAGTATGACCCCGTCCTTGCGGTTGAGCACCGCCCCCTCCTTGGCCACCAGGTTCATGCCGTCGGAGACCGGGTTGACCATGAGGACGTCGAACTCCATCAGGGCAGCCACGGAACGGGGATAGTTGTCCTCGATCTCCAGGTAGAGCGGCTGCCAGTCGGGCGTTCCGAAATCCCGGTTGATGCGTTCTGCCCACTCCTCGATGGCTTTACGGTAAGCCTGGTAAGCAGGCAGGGTCTCGCGCGAAGGATAGAGCACGATGACGTTGACGACCCTCTCGCGCCAGGCCGGGAATTCCTGAAGAAAAGTCTCGTATGCCTCCATGCCCCGTACGATGTTCTTGGAGAGCTCGATGCGGTCGACCCGCAGGATCATCTTCCTCCCTTTGAGGAGGTCTTCGAACTTTTTGCGGTAAGCGATGACGTCGTCACGGTTGGCGACGCGCTCCAGCGCCTCGTGGTCGATGCTGATGGGGTAGCTGCGCACCAGCACCTCCCTGCCGTCAAAACCGACACTGCGCTTCTTCATGTTCAAAGAGACCTGCGTGGCGTCCCCGTCCTGGCAGCACTGGAGGAAATTGGCGGCGTAACGCGGGGTGTGAAAACCCACCACGTCGCAGGAGAGGATGCCTTGCAGCAGTTCACGGCGCATGCGCGTGGGCAGGAACTGAAAGTAATCCGACTGGCACCAGGGGCTGTGGGTGAAGTGGTGGATGAGGGCATCCGGTACCTTCTCCCGGATGTAACGGGCGCAGAGGTAGAGGTGGTAGTCCTGCAGGAAGACCAGCGGTTTCTTTTCGGTCGTGGATATCTCTGCCGCCACCTCCTCGGCGAAGAGCTGGTTGACCTTTCGGTAACCCTCGCTCCAGGCGTGATAGATTTCCTGGTCGATGACGGGCTCGTGATGGATGTCCCACATGTAATGCTGCATGAACCACAACAGGGTGTTGCTGATGACGTCGTAATAGAGGCGGAACTGCTCGGGATCGGGAAGAATGAACTTGACCCAGTACTGGGGGTCGTCTGTGGGCATGCCCAGCCTCGCCCCACCGGAATCACGGGTCATGGCCACGTCCTCGGCGGTGCGGGCGGGTGAGATCCAGACGGCGTCGGTGGCCAGCAGGGCGGTGCTCATGGCCGTGACCACCCCGCCCGCTCCCCGATATGGCCGGATCTCGCCGTCTTTGTCCGTACGGAACTCCACCGGCCCCCGGTTGGATACGACGATGACGTACTTGTCCTTGAGGTAGCGCCGCAGTTGAGCGGGCGTCATGTTGTTGAAGTCGAATTTTTCCGGTTCCATCTGCACCTCTCCGTTTTTTTCATTATATCAAAAAACGCTTCGGCGGACCCCTTCGGGCTATTTGCGGATGTATCTTTCCCCATCTTCATAAAACCGGACTCTTTGATATAATGATGTGGTTTATGGCAGGTATGGAGGTAAGGCATGCGAGTACAGGTCTTCTATACGGGTCTACTCCGGCGCTATATCGGCATCAAGGAGGAACAGCTGGAGCTGCCCGAGGGAGCCACCGCCAACGAGCTCATCGTCACGGTGGCGACGACCTATCGGGACCGTTTCCCCGCCAATTTCCTGCCGGAAGGGCAAAGCACGTTCACCGAATTCGTCCGGGCCACCTATCGTGGAGGACGCGCTTGCGGTGGAGACGTGAGGCTCGAGGAAGGCGACCAGATCAACCTGCTGTCGCGCCTCGCCGGTGGCTGATCGGCCTTTATTACTCCGTCAGTCAAAGTATTGGAGCAGATATAGCGGTTATGAAGGAGGAAGTGAATGAGTGACTTTGACGCGATTGTAGTCGGCGCCGGCGTGGCCGGACTGGGCCAGGCTGCCATGCTGCAGCAGGCCGGCAAAAAGACCCTCCTGGTGGACAGGTGGCCCCGCCCCGGCGGCAGGCTGCAGTCCTATCCCCAGAGCAACGGCTGGATCATCGAGAACGGCCTGCACATCGTGGAGATGGGCAAGTACGGCTTCTGCCACCAGATGGCCGCCAGCGTGGGCGTTGAGATCGAGTGGGGCCAGTGGACCAAGACCCTAGACCTCTACGTCGACGGCAAGATAACGGACATGAACGAGTTCATCCAGCTGAGCGAAGACGAGAAGAACACCTTCATCGGCATCATGATGCAGATAGCCGCCATGGAGGAGAACGATTTCGCCGCCTGGGACAACCGCTCGGTCATCCAGTGGCTGGATCACATGAATATGCAGGGCAACCTGCGGGAGCTGTGGGAAAACATGACCATGATCATGACCACCATCCCCGACGCCAACTCCCAGTCCGCGGGCGAGTGCCTCTTCATCGCCAAGGAAGCCCTGATCAAGTCGCGGCGCGTGCTCACCGCCGCCGTCCCCAACCGCGGCATGACCGGCATCAGCCAGCCCCTGATGGACAAGTTCGTGGAGCTGGGCGGAACCCTCAAGCTGGACACCATGGTGGACCAGGTCCTCTTCGACGGCAAGAAGGCCTCGGGCATCCGCATGCGCACCGACATCGGCAACCCCCTGGGCAACGAGTGGAAGTTCCACACCGGCACCACCGTCACCGCTCCCCTGGTGGTTCTGGCCCTGCCCATCTGGTACCTCAACACCGTGCTCGACTTCGACCCCCACCGCGCCGTCCTGCCCGAGTGGTGGATCAAGCGCGTCCAGGACATCGAGGCCGAGCGCACCGGGCTGTTCGGCTTCATGGTCGGCACCAAGCGCCCGCTATATCCGACGCCCAACTTCCTCACAACCCTGACCACCCCCCGCGTCGGCTACCCCTTCCAGGCCTACGCCCCCACTTCCTACGCCGAGGGCCTGGCCCCGGCCGGGCATCACCTCACCATCACCGACAGCGTCTGCGAGCCCTACGAGATCGAGGACAAGTTCAACCTGATGGAAAAGATGGACGCCCACTGGGAGGACATCAAGGAGATGTTCCAGTTTGAGGATGGGGAAGTGGAGTTCGCCTACCCCTACTACACCACCGGCTGCGACGGCCTGGCCCGCAAGCCCGGCCTCACTGGCAATTTCAAGCCGGACGTGGAAGCTCCCGGTGTCAGCGGCCTCTACTTCTGCGGCGACACTTACCTGGGCCGCGGCCTGGCCATCGAAGGCGCCTGCCACTCATCGCTGATGTGCTTCGAACGCATCATGGGATAAGGCGACAAGCCCCTGTATTGTGCTAGAGACTGACGGAAGGGGCAGGGAATTGCCTGCCCCTTCTTCTTATTGAGAAAGAAGAAGGTCATGAGGATAGCGGTCATCGGCGATTCGTGGGGCTTCGGCCTGCTGGAGACCAGGCCCTTCCCCTTGTGGCAGCGCCGCTTCGCCGCCCTGCGCAACAAAGCGCTGCTGGTACCCGACTACGGCGCCATGTACGTTACCTCCTTCCTCAAGGCCAGCCTCCCGCCGGGCGACGACTTCCAGGTGATCAACCTGGTCGCCGACATCTTCGGCGAGGAGAGCCTCTTTCTCGACCGCTCCCCGGGTGAGGGCGAGTCCGAGTCGGACTGCCCCATCTCCGACACCGCCAGCATGGACCAGGCCCGCTCCTACCTGCGCTCGGCCTTGCTCGACTACCAGCCCGACGTGGTGCTCTTCCCCCTGTCCATCTACTACATCGCACTCCATGCCCGGCGTATGCTGGCTGACGTGAGGGAGATCCTGCCGGAGGCGCGCATAGTCTGCGGTGGCGTCTATTCCACCATGCATCCCGAAGAGATCCTCGCCGACGGCGCGGCCGACTGCGTGGTAAGAGGAGAAGGAGAGTGGACCCTGCTCGAGACCCTGGAGGCTTTCAAACGCGGCGGTTACGCCCTGGCCGGCGTGGCCGGGCTGAGTTGGCGGCGCGACGGCGACGTGGTCCACAACCCCGACCGGGAGAGGGAGCGGGAGATCGACCGCTTCCCACATATTTACACAGTGTCAGAGGAATTCCGCATCGGACTCCGCCACCGGCTGATCAAGCGCCTCAACCCCTTCGACGACTACATCCCCGGGGCCGGCATCCTCACCTCGCGGGGCTGCCCGGAGGAGTGCACCTTCTGCCTCGACCCGGCCATCTGGAAGCGCCAGACGCGTTTCCACTCCCCCGACTACGTCCGCGAGGTGGTGGATTACTGCTACGAGAACTTCGCCGAGGGCGACCGCTCCTTCTACTTCGGGGACGCCACCTTCGCCCTCAACCGCAAACGCCTCTTCCATCTGCTGGATCGCATCGAGGGCGTACCCTACTCCTACAACATCCAGACCCGGGCCGACTCCATCACGCCCCAGTTGCTCTCTCGCTTGCGGGAATTGGATTTCGCCTCGGTGGCCATCGGCGCCGAATCCCTGAACGACCGCGTCCTGAGCGACGTGGTCAAGAAGCGCACGACGCGCGAGGAGATACTGGGGGCGGCGCGCGCCGTCAAGGCGGCCGGCATCCGGCCTATCCTCACCTTCATCGTCGGCCTGCCCGGGGAGGGCCGGGAGAGCATCGAGGAGACCCTGGAGCTGGTACGCAGAGAAGGCATCCCGGACGCCGTCTTCTTTCCCCTGGTGGTCTTCCGTGGCACCGGGCTCTACCATCACCTGCTGGACAACTTCACGCCGGAAGAGAGGGAGAAGCTCCGCCTCAACCAGTGGTCGGAGGAGTTCTGCCTGGCCAGCGAGGAATTCCCCACCATGCGGTCACTCATCGACTACGCCGAGGACCTCAACAACCGCGTCAAGCAACCCCTGCCGTAGGTGGCCAGGATGACCGTGGATCCCGGTAATATCTCGAATCTCCGCCTTGCCGCCCAACAAGTCCTGAGAACGAAATCCGGGACCGCGAGAGAAATCGTCGGATCGATGGGGGCGATGCAGGCACAGGATTACAACATGGCCAAGTGGGCCATCGGTGTCCGGTTGCGGGGGTCTACGGACAGAGAGATCGAGGAGGCTTTTGCCAGGGGAGAGATTCTCAGGACACACTTGCTGAGGCCGACATGGCATTTTGTCTCACCGGACGACATTTATTGGTTGCTGGAACTGACCGCGCCCCGGATCGAGGCTTCGCTGAGAGCAAGGCATGGGCAACTGGGGCTCACCGAGGCGGTCATCACCGAAAGCAAGTTGATTATCAAAAACGCTTTGACCGGAGGAAAACAGCTGACCCGCGACGAGATGGTAAGCGAGATCGAGAGAGGAGGCATCCCCTGTGACGGCTCTCGAACCTATCATCTCCTGATGCTGGCGGAGCTGGCCGGGATAATATGCAGTGGCGCGCGTAAAGGAAAAGAGCATACCTATGCGTTGCTGGCGGAAAGAGCGCCCGAGAGGAAAAGGCTCAGCAGGGATGAGGCATCGGCCGAACTTGCAAGGAGATATTTTGCCAGTCACGGTCCCGCGACCTTGCAGGATTTTTCCTGGTGGTCGGGGTTGCCGGCCGGAGACGTGAAGATGTCCCTGGAGACGGCAGGGGCGGATATCGTTTCGGGGAAGGCCGGCTCTTGGACGTACTGGTTTTCCAGGTCCGCTTCTCCGCTGGAGACCGGGAAAGAATGCGTCTACCTATTGCCCGCTTTTGATGAGTTCATCATAAGTTACAAGGACAGAAGTCCGTCGATCCCCACCGAGCATAACGGCAGGGCCATTTCCAGCAACGGCGTATTCAGGCCCGTCATCGTGGTAAACGGCCAGGTGGTGGGCCTCTGGAAAAGAACCGTTAAAAAGGACAAGGTAGTCGTGGGAATCGACCTGTTCCGGGCGCAGAGCAGGAAAGTAAACGGCTTGATCGAAAAAGAGGTCGCGGCTTACGGGCTTTTCTTGAACAGGAAAGCGGAAATGTCGTCCTTTTAGGCTATGCGATAACCTATAATGTTGTCATGGAAAAGAAGATCCTGGTAGTCGACGACGAGCCCCATATCGTCAAGGCGATACGCTTCTACCTTGAGGACGAGGACTACGAGGTGCTCACGGCGGAGGCGGGGGAAGAGGCCATCGACCTGGCGGAAAAACACCAACCCGACCTGATAATCCTTGACGTGATGATGCCGGTGATGGACGGCTTCGAAGTCTGCCGGGAGTTGCGCTCGCGCAGCCGCACCCGGCTCATCCCCATTATCTTCCTCACCGCGCGGGAGAGCATCGAGGACAAGGTCATGGGCTTTGACATCGGGGCCGACGACTATATAACCAAGCCCTTCAACAACCGCGAGCTGCTGGCCCGCATAAAGTCGCGTATCCGCCGCACCGAGGAGGGGCTCTCCTCCAACGCCGTCACCGGTCTGCCCGGCGGCAGCACCGTGGAGAAGGAAGCCAATCTCCGGCTGCAGGGGGGCAAGCCCTTCACTGCCCTGTTCATCCTGCTGGACAGCTTCGACCATTTCCGGCGGGCATACGGGCTCAACCAGAGCCACCAGCTGCAGAAGTTCGTAGCCCGGCTGCTTGCCGCGGTGATGGAGGAAGCGGGCATGGAGGAAAGCTTCCTCGGGCACGGCCTGGAGGACGAGTTCGTCATCTTCACCACCATCCCCAACCCCTCAGGCATCTGCGAGCGTTTCTTCACCTTCTTCGAGCAAGGCCTGGAAAGCTACCTGCCGGAGGCGGCGAGGGCCCGCAGCGAGGTCGCCTACTTCGACTACAAGGGCAACGCCGTCCATGCTCCCCTGCCCCGCCTGCTTATCGCCGGCCTCAACACCAGCAACCGCTTCGTCGCTTCCTATTCTTCCCTGGCGACCTGGGCGGCCCAGGTCATCATGCAGGCCAGGAGCATGGAAGGCCGCGCTCTGGCCATGGAGGAATAGGGCGATGCCCGGTGAGCTGATACTGGTAGTGGACGACGAGGCCAACATCATCGAACTGGTGCGGCTCTACCTGGAGCAGGAAGGCTTCCGGGTCATCGACGCCACTGACGGCAGCGCCGCCCTGGAGAAGCTGGAGAACGACCATCCCGACCTGCTGGTCCTGGACATCATGCTGCCGGAGATAGACGGCTGGGAGGTGTGCCGGCGAGTCCGCGCTTCTTCCCAGATCCCCATCATCATGCTGACGGCCCGGGACGCCGAGGTGGACCGCATCGTAGGGCTGGAGATCGGAGCGGACGACTACCTGGTGAAGCCGTTCAGCCCCCGGGAGCTGGTGGCCAGGGTCAAGGCGGTACTGCGCCGTTCTCAGTCACCCCAGACCGAGGAAGCCGCGAAGAAGCTCCAGGCCGGCGACCTCGACATCGACCCGGCCCGCCGCAAGGTGACCCGGGGCGAGCAGGAGATAAACCTCACTACCAAGGAGTTCGACCTCCTTTACCTGCTGGCGGTCAACCGGGGCATCGTCTTCACCCGGGAACGGCTGCTGGAGAGGGTCTGGGGATACGATTACGCCGGAGACACCCGTACCGTCGACGTCCACCTGCGCCACCTGCGGGAGAAACTGGAAAAAGACCCGGGCCAGCCCGCCTGCCTGCTGACCGTCTGGGGCGTCGGCTACAAATTCGCCGAGTGAGGGGCGACATGGTCACGAAACAGAAAAAACGCAGGTCCATCAGTTTTCGCGTAGGCCTCTTCTTTTTTATCATCCCGGTGATCTGCCTGCTCTTGCTGGGCCTGGTCTTCGGGCTCTTTCTAATGAAAAGAAACTCCAACGACATCGATGATCAGAAGCGAGAGCTGATCTCGCAGGCCACGGTGATGGCCAACGAGCTCAGCATCATGCTGCGGCTGGAAAACGCTTCCCAGGGCCAGGTGGCCTCGGAGGACGCCCGGCAGAACCGCGCCGGCATACTCATGGCGGCCGAGGGCAGGCTGATCAAGGCCGTCCCCGTCCTGGCCGACGATAACGGCAAGGTGCTGGATCCAAGGCCGCTCAACCTTGAGCAGCGGGTACCGGCCATCGTCCCGGAAGAGGCCCGCATTGACGGCGAGAGCAAGCTCACCGAGTTGGAGGTGGAGGGATCGGGAAGCGTGGCCATCGCCGGAGTGCCCCTTCGAGTCAACGGCACCGACTACCACGCCCTCTATGTCTTCAAGCGCATAGAGGACCTGAGCAGCGGCATCAACCAGGACCTGCTGGCTTACCTGGCCATTGCCTCCGCCGTGGCCCTGCTCATATCGCTCACCCTGGGGCTGCTGCTTTCCCGGCGCATCACCCAGCCGGTCACCGAGCTCACCCTGGCGGCCCGGGACATTGCTCATGGCCAGTTGGACAAGCGCGTAGAGGTCGAGGGCGACCGGGAGATAGCCGAACTGGCCGGGGCCTTCAACTACATGACCGGCCGGGTCCAGGAGAGCATAGGGCAACAGAAGGATTTCGTAGCCAACGTCAGCCACGAGCTCCGCACGCCACTGACCAGCATCGAGGGCTTCTCCCAGGCCCTGCTGGACGGGGTGGTGCAGGACGAAGCCCAGCGCGCCCGCTACCTCGAGATAATCAACGCCGAGAGCCGGCGCGCGGCCCGCATCCTCCGGGACCTGCTGGCCCTCTCCCGCCTCGACGCCGGGGAACTGGCCCTGAGACCCGCACCCCTGAAAGTCCCTGCTCTCCTTTCTGAGGTGCGGGAACGCTTCGCCGCGGAAGCCGCCGATAAGAAGGTGGAGCTGACGGTGGATGCGCCGCCTTCTCTCCCCATGCTCGACGCGGATCGGGATCGTCTGGAGCAGGTGCTCATCAACCTGGTGGACAACGCCCTGAAGTATACCGAGGCCGGTGGCAGGGTTTCAGTTTCTGCCCGCCTGGATGGGGCGCAGGGCATGGCCTTCGAGGTCACCGACACCGGCAGCGGCATACCCCCCGAGGACCTTCCCCGCATCTTCGACCGCTTCTTCCGGGTGGAGCGTTCCCGTGCCCAGCAGTACGGCGGAAGCGGCCTGGGGCTGGCCATCTGCAAGCTGCTGGTGGAAGCCATGGGTGGGGGCATCGATGCCCGGAGCATCCTCGGCGCCGGTACCGTCTTCCGCGTCACCCTCCCCCTGTAACGAAAATTGGGGTCAGACCCCTTCTCCACTTTCTCCAGAGCAGGCCAGGATTTCAACCGGTTTCCGAGAAGTGGAGAAGGGTCTGACCCCAATTTTCGTTATTTGCGGCGCAGCAGGATGATTCCGGGCGTCAGCAGCACGGCGCCAAGCAGCAGGAAGAACCAGGGGGAAGCATCCAGCAGCCTGACCTTTTTCAGGGCGTCGCGGGTAATGTCGAGAACATTGGCCATGGACTCCCGCGAAGTCCCGAAGGTGAACTCGAACACTTCCACCGGCTCGCTCAGGGTCGACTGCAACGCCATCATCTGCTGCAAGCCCTCCCCGATCACCGGGTCGGAGCTATATTTCGACATCAGGAGGAACAGGTCCATGAGTGGCGCCGTGTCGACCTCGATACTGATCCGTTCCGTGTCCTTGCGGATATCGACGAGCGATCCCAGCCGGGGCTGAAAGGCAATCTCCGTCTCGCCGCTCAAGATATACTTCACGGGAATGGTCTGGCTCTTAGCCTGTTCAAGCACCTCGAGGTCCTGGGGTGAAGCCATGACCGCCATCCTGTCCAGTATGGCGGCGATGTCGACGCCCGCCGCCGTGAGCTGTTTTTCCAACTCGGCAAAGGAGATCCCCTCCGGCAAGTTAAGTTCTTTCACGACGCCCGGGTTGACCTCACGCTTCTCCTCGATGGGGATACTGAACGTAGTCACCAGCGTTTCGACGCCGTCGTAGTCGTCCTCACCCACGCAGGTCGCCGTCACCGGTCCGGACACCTCGTCCCTCCATAGAATACAGCTGTCGCCTATGCTCATACCGCTGGGGAAGATGGGGTAGTAGCATCCCGAGCGGTCGACGACATTATCCGGCGCGCAGGAGTTGGCTCGCTCGTCCGCCAGGTTGAGGTATGAATGCCTGTCCACGACGTAAGTGGCGCCCCATTTCCTCTCACCCAGGCCCGGGACCACCATGAAAACCTCCTCGCGGAGGACGCCGGTGCCGGCATCATATTCGGAGTCGACGGAATAGATACGCCGCTCCAGGTGGACCGTGGTCTGGATACTCGACTCTTCCGGCAACCGGGTCATGGTCAACGGATCGACGTACCAGTCCATGGTAGTATCACACTCGAGGGCCATGTCCAGCTCGGTAGGAAGGCGCATGAGGTAATCGGCAAGAAACGACCAGAGCAAGACCGTCAGGAGCAGGGATAGCGCACCCAGCCCGCAGAGGACCTTGCCCAGAACTCGTTTCGAGCGCAACCTCTGGCTCCTTTCCCGCCGTGTTATTCCCTTATGTACAACGATGTTAACCTAAACGGCAACACCGTGCCACGATAAAGAATAGGGGCCGGTTTCCCGGCCCCCGTTGTTTACTGTTCGGGCGAGCTTAGAACTTGCCCAGCATCATGCGGCTGATGATGCCCCTCTGGATCTCCGAGGTGCCGCCGCCGATGGTGCCCAGCTTGGTGTCGCGCAGGGTGCGCTCCACCGGGTACTCACGGGTGTAGCCGTAGCCACCGAAAATCTGCACGGCCTCGCAGGCCACCTTGAAGGCCGACTCGGTCACGTAGAGCTTACAGACCGAGGCCTCCATCATGGCGTCCAGGCCCTGGTCCTTCATCCAGGCCACCCGGTAAACCAGCAGGCGGGCGGTGTCCAGGGCCAGCTTCATGTCCGCCAGCTTGAACGCCACGGCCTGGTTGCGCCCGATGGGCTGGCCGAACTGGATGCGCTCCTTGCAGTACTGGATGCAGCGCTCTATATTGGCTTCGATACCGCCGACGGCCGGGGCCACCATGATGGCGCGTTCCCACTCCAGGGTAGCCTTGGCCACCTGGTAGAAGCCGTAACCCTCCGGCCCCAGCAGGCTGGAAGCCGGGACCTTGCAGTCGCTGAAGATCAATTCCGAGGTCGGCGAGGTGCGGTTGCCCATCTTGTCGAGGTGTTTGCCCACCGCGAAGCCCTCGAAGTCCTTCTCGACGATGAAGGCGGAGATGCCGCCGTTGGCGCCCTTGGACTTGTCGGTCACCGCGATGACGATGGAGAGATCGGCGATGGGGCCGTTGGTGATGAACATCTTGGTTCCGTTGAGAATGTACTCGTCGCCCTTTTTCACCGCCGTGGTCTGGACGCTGGCGGCGTCCGACCCGGCATCCGGCTCGGTCAGGCCGAAGCAGGAGACCAGCTCACCCGAGCAGAGGCCGGGCATGAACTTTTTCTTCTGCTCTTCGGTCCCCATGATCCAGATGGGTACGGTGCCGATGATGGCGCTGGCGCCCCATGCCAGGGCAACGCCGGCGTCGCCGCCGCCCGACCCGAAGGCGTCATGGGCAATGGCGGTGTCCAGGGCGGAGGCGTCAGATCCGCCGTACTCCTCGGGGAAGGGCAGGCCGAAGAGGCCCATGTCGGCCATCTTCTTCCAGCCGTCCCAGAAGAAGGTGCTGTCGCGGTCGTACTCTTCGGTGTAGGGAGCGATCTCCTTGGCCGCGAACTCCTTGACTTCCTTGAACCATGCTTGCTGTTCCGGACTTAGTGCAAAATCCATCTGTACTTCCTCCTATAACCCTTGCTATCCGTTTTACGATATGAGCATACGCCCGATGACCATGCGCTGGATCTGATTGGTCCCGTCCCAGATCTGGTTGATCTTGGCGTCGCGCATGTATTTCTCCACCGGGTATTCCCGCATGTATCCGTAGCCGCCGAACACCTGCACCACGTTGGTGGTGACGCGCATGGCCATGTCGGAACAGAAGGTCTTGGCCATGGCCGCCTCGCGGGTGAAGGGCTGGTGCACGCTCTCCAGCCAGGCCGCTTTCATGTAGAGCTGACGCGCGGCCTCGATCTCGATGGCCATGTCTGCCAGCATGAAGTGGACGGCCTGGAACTCGGCCACGGGCTTGCCGAACTGCACGCGCTCCTTGGCGTAGTCGATGGCCGCTTCCATGGCGGCGCGGGCGATGCCCACCGAGCCGGCGCCCACGGAGACGCGGGCCTTGTCCAGCGTCTGCATGGCGATCTTGAAGCCCTGGCCCTCTTTGCCCAGAATGTTCTCGGCCGGGATTTTGCAGTTGTCCAGGATGACCTCGTAGGTGGCGGAGGCCCGCACGCCCATTTTCTTCTCCTTCTTGCCTCCCGAGATGCCCTCACCCTTGGGGACGATGAAGCAGGAAAGCCCGCGCGTCCCGGCGGAGCGGTCGGTGGAGGCGAAGACGGTGGTCACGTCGGCCAGGCCGCCGTTGGAGATGAAGCACTTGGTGCCGTTGATGACGTACTCGTCGCCCTGGCGCTCGGCCGTGGTCTTGACGCTGCCGGCATCGGACCCGGCTTCGGGCTCGGTCAGGGCCATGGCAGCCAGCGTGGGACGGGAGGTCAGGTCGCCGAACCACTTTTCCTTCTGCTCCTCGGTCCCGGCCAGCAATATGGGGGTGCTGCCAAGGTTGTTGGCGTTGAGGATGGTGGCGAAGCCGCAGCATCCCCAGGCGATCTCCTCCCCCACGATGCAAGCGGTGAGGAAGTCCATCCCCTGTCCACCGTACTCCTCCGGGACGTAGGGGTAGGTCAGGCCGGCCTTGAAGGCCCGCTGTATGAACTCTTCCGGAAAATGCTCGGTTTCGTCGTACTCCGCCGCGATGGGACGGATCTCTTTCTCGGCGAATTCGTGCGCCACCTGCTGGATGGCTTTTTGCTCGTCACTCAAACTGTAGTCCAACAATGCTCTTCCTCCTGGTATCTATCGAGGCCCTCTTTTCTTCCGGGCCTGCTTGACTTCTTCTATCGCTACCTTCCCTTGAACTGCGGCTTGCGCTTCTCCACGAAGGCGCCCATGCCTTCCTTCTGGTCTTCGGTGGAAAAGAGCAGGGAGAAGCACTTGCGCTCGTAAGCCAGCCCGGAGTTGAGGTCGGTGTTCATGCCCTCGTTGACGCAGGCCTTGGCGCAGGCCAGGGCCACGCCGCCCTGGCGGGTGCACTTGCGCAGCAGGGCCTTGGCTTCTTCCATCATCTTGTCCACCGGGACGACCTTGTTGACCAGGCCCATGGCCATGGCTTCGTCAGCCTTGTAGAAGGAACCGGTGAAGATCATCTCCTTGGCCTTGTTCGGGCCGACCAGGCGGGGCAGGCGCTGGGTGCCACCCGCTCCGGGTATGATGCCCAGGGTGATCTCCGGCAGGCCGAAGACGGCCGTCTCGGTAGCTACGATCATGTCGCAGACCAGGGCCAGCTCAGTCCCGCCGCCCAGGGCATAGCCGCTAACCGCGGCGATGACCGGCTTGGGAATGCGCTCCAGCTTCTCGAAGCCTGAGAGGTCCGCGCCATAAGCGGTCAGCATGTCCGGCGCATACTTGGTGGCCATCTCCTTGATGTCGCCGCCGGCCGCGAAGTCCCCCTCGCCACCAGTGACGATAACGCCCTTGACCTCGGGGTCACGGGCCACGATGTCCGCGGCCTCGCCCAGTTCCGCTATCACCTGAAGATTGAGCGCGTTCTTGGCATCCGGGCGGTTGAGCCGGATGATCGCTATTTCATCCTCTTTCTCGATCAAGACGTGTTCCATTTACAACCTCCTTTGTCTTGCACTTGACATCTTCTAATCTTTTAATCGAAGAAGTCGTCCAGCAGCGATTGCTCGTCCTCGAATGAAGACGGCTTCACCGCGCCAGCCGGTCCTTCCTCCGCTTTTTCGTTCTCGTCCGCCCAGAAGGACGAGGGTCCCTCCCTGGCGGCCTTCACTTCTTCCTCCACCACCGGGGCTTCTTCCTCCACCACCGGGGCTTCTTCCTCCACCGCAGTGGCTTCTTCCTCCACCACCGGGGCTTCTTCCGCTTCGGGTTCAGGCCCTTCCTCTTCGGTATCCGTTACTAGCTGAGGGGCCTGAGACGGGACAGCCGCGCGGCGGCTGACATATTCGTCGATCTTGCTGCTCAACTCGGTGGTGGAGAAGCAGAGGGAGAAGCACTCCGCTTCGAGGTCCTGGGCTCTCTCCTGGGATATGCCTCCCTCCCGGTCCAACACCTTCTTGGCCTGCCAGAGGGCCACCCTTCCGCCCGCGGACATCTTCTCCACCCATTCCGCGGCCTTGTCCAGAAGCTCACCGGCCGGGACCACGGCGTTAATCACGTCCGCCTGCAGGGCCTGTTCGGCCGTGAGCAGGGCACCCGTCAACACCAGTTCCTTGACCTTGCGACGCCCCAGGATGTCGGTCAGGCGCCGGGTACCGCCCCAGGCGGGGATCATTCCCACGCGGACCTCCGGGAAACCGAAGGCCGCCCCTTCCGCGGCTGCCACCAGGTCGCAGGCAAGGGTTATCTCGAACCCGGCCCCCAGGGCCAGGCCGTTGACTGCCGCGATGGTGGGCTTGTTCAACGATTCGATGCGGTTGGTCAGGGACTGTCCTATACGGACGAAACGGTAGGCGGCCATGGGGTCCAGGTCGCGCAGGGCGCTCAGCTCCAGCCCGGCGCAGAAAGCGCGGGAACCGGTGCCGGTGAAACAGATGGCGGCAACCTCCCGGTCCGACTCGAACAGGCTGATAGCCTGCAGGAGTTCGGACAGGGCCGTCAGGTTGAGGGCGTTCATTCGCTCGGGCTGGTTGATGGAGATTATGCCCAGCCTCTCCCGCTTTTCCGTAAGGACGTAGTCAAACGGCATTGCCGGCCCCTGCCTGTTTACGGTTGTTCTCTTTTAGGCCTACAGTTTCCAATAGCTGGTCTGCTTGCCGCTGGAATAGTCGTAAAACCCTTTCCCGGTCTTGCGGCCCAGCAGCCCGGAGGCCACCATGCGGCGAGCCAGGGGGGCAGGCCAGTACTTGGGGTCACCGGTGTCGTTGTAGATGGAGAGCATGGCGTTGGTGCCGATGTCGATACCGGTCATGTCAGCCAGTTCCAGGGGACCCATGGGAAGGTTAAAGCCGAGCTTCATGGCATTGTCGATGTCCTCGGGGGTAGCCACTCCGGCCTCCAGCATGCGCATGGCTTCCGCGCTCATGGCCAGGTAGAGACGGTTGCCGATGAAGCCGGCGTGGTCCTTCTGAACCACTACGGTGCTCTTGCCCACGGACTGGGCCCACTTCACCGCGATGTCCAGCGTCTCGTCCGAGGTCTCGACGCCGCGGATGACTTCGCAGAGGCGCATCAGGGGCACGGGGCTGAAGAAATGGGTGCCGACCACCTGGCTGGGACGCTTGGTGGCGGCGGCGATGGAGGAGATGGGAATGGCCGAGGTGTTGGAGGCGAGCACGGTGTGGGCCGGGCAGACCTCATCCAGCTTCCCGAAGACCTCTTTTTTGACGTCCAGGTTCTCGAATACCGCCTCGCAGGTGAAGTCGCAATCGGCGGCATCCTCGAGCTTGGTGGTGGTTGTGATGTTGGCCAGGGCGTTATCGTGCTGCTCCTGGGTTATCTTTTCCTTGGAAAGAAACTTGCCCAGTGAAAACTTTATGTTCTCCAGGCCCTTTTCCACGAACTCCTCTTTAACGTCGTGCAGTTTGACCTGATAGCCGGCAGCGGCGCAGACCTGGGCGATTCCTCCACCCATAAGGCCGGAACCAACTACGAAAACTTTCTTGATCTCCATCCGGTTTACCCTCCTTCTCAACTCTCTGGTTTCAGGCGTTAAAACAGTGAAAAGTATATCATAAGAGGGAAAGAGGTTATAATAGCTGCAAATCCAGTCGGACGGAGGAGCGAAACCATGCTTGGCTTATATTATGACGGAGAGCTGCGTTTGCGGGACGATCTGCCCATGCCCAGGCCTGAACCGGGTGAGGCGCTGATCAAGATCTCGGCGGCCGGTATCTGCAACACCGACATCGAGATCGTCAAGGGATACATGGACTTCGAAGGCATCCTCGGCCACGAGTTCGTGGGCATCGTGGTGGAGGCGGAGGAACCCGATCTTCTTGGCAAGCGCGTGGTCGGCGAGATCAACTGCTCCTGCGGATGCTGCGACCAGTGTGTGGAGGGGCGCCCGGCCCACTGCCCCGACCGCACCACCCTGGGCATCAAGGGGCGCGAGGGCGTCTTCGCGGAATATGCCACCCTGCCCGTGGAGAACCTGCACGTCCTGCCGGACCTGCTGCCCCAGTACACCGCGGTCTTCGTGGAGCCGCTGGCAGCCTGCCTGCGGGTGCTGGAGCAGGTCCACATCTTCCCGTCCATCAAGGTGGCGGTATTGGGCGACGGCAAACTGGGGCTGATCATGTCACAGGTGATGAGGCTGACCGGCTGCGACCTCGTCTCCATCGGGAAGTTCCCCCAGAAGCTCAAGATCCTCGACCGGCACGGCATCCGGACCGTCCTGGAACACGAGGTGGAAGACATGCTCTACGACCTGGTTGTTGAGTGTACCGGCCGGCCGGAAGGATTCGACCTGGCCCGGCAGCTGGTGCGCCCGGCCGGCACCATCGTGCAGAAGAGCACCTACGTAAACAAGATCGTCCTCGACGTCTCGCGGCTGGTGGTAGACGAGGTAACCGTCCTCGGCTCGCGCTGCGGCCCATTCGAGCCGGCCATCCGCACCCTGACACGCGGGCTGGTAGACGTGCAGTCCCTCATTGACCGCCGCTTCGACCTGGAGAACGGCGTCCAGGCGATGGAATACGCGGCACGCGACAATATCCTCAAGGTGGTCCTGGATATGGGCGCCCATCCGGCTGAAGGGCTGCGCGGTCCGGGCGAGCTGGCGGACGAGACGTC
Source organism: uncultured bacterium (assembly GCA_963765625.1). GTDB lineage: Bacteria > Actinomycetota > Geothermincolia > Geothermincolales > Geothermincolaceae > CAVXXD01. The sequence goes on along the minus strand of CAVXXD010000012.1, from coordinate 390,679 downwards.
GATCTGAACGGCGAGCAACGGAGGTCAAGCCTGGTGACCGGTAAATTCGACGAAACCCTTCGCGGCATCAACGAAGCCATCGATGGACTGGACGACGCGGTCAAGGGCATGGGTGACATGGTCAGCACCACGCACGGGCAGATGTCCCACGTCTCGCACGTCTCCACCGGGGTAGTGGAAGGAGTAGGCCAGGCCAAGCAACAGGTCTACCGTTTTGCCGAGATATTGGAAGACCGCCGGGTCCAGAAAGCTGTCGCCGCCACGTTCATCTTCCTGCTCATGCTGGCCAACTACATCCGCGCGAAATGGAGATAGGGGTCAGAACAGCGGGACGTGGGCGAAGGCGTTGACGTCGAAAAGGCCGCGGTCGGTCATCTTCAAAGAAGGTATGACCGGCAGAGCCAGGAATGACAGGGCCATAAAGGGTTCCGCCACCACGCAGCCGAGATCGCGCGCGGCTTCCTTCAGGCGCTCGACACCGTCCGCTACTTCATGCAAGGGTTTGTCGGACATCAGGCCCGCGATGGGCAGGGGCAGCCCGGCGACGACGTTCACACCCTCCACCACCAGCTGGCCTCCTCCCAGGGACTCGATGGCCCGCACCGCGGTGATCATCTCCTCGTCGGTGACCCCGACCACCACGATATTGTGGGAATCGTGGGCCACGGTGGACGCCAGGGCGCCCCTCTTCAGTCCGAACCCCTTGACGAAACCGACACCCACGTTGCCGGTTCCCTTGTGGCGTTCGAAGACGCATATCTTGAGGATGTCCCGCTCCGGGTCGGAAACGGCCATTCCTTCTTCTACCCTGGGCTCAAGGGTGAGGTCTTCGGTGATGATCTGGTCCGGCACCAGCCCGATGACGCGCATGGCCCCACTTTCCGCCTTAACGGCGATGCCCGGCGCCTTGTCCCAGGCTACGGTCACCGTGGACCGGAGGGGCGGGGGTGAGGGCAAGTCTTTCTCGAGAAGTGCGCCGTCTTCCGCCACCCATCTACCTCGCTTCATTACCCTGATCGCGCGGAAGCTCTCCAGATCATCCAGCACCACCAGGTCAGCCTGGTAGCCGGGAGCCAGCGCGCCTATTCCACAGAGGCCGAAACGCTCCACCGGGTTGAGGGTGGCCATGCGCAGCGCGATCATGGGGTCCAGCCCCAGGCCCACCGCCTTGCGCAGGATGGCGTCGATATGCCCTTCGTTGAGAAGGTCAGCCGGGTGGCGGTCGTCGGAGACCAGCAGGCAGCGGCGAGCGGTCTCGGGCGTCACCACGGGAAGCAGGGCGGTAAGGTTATGGGCGGTGGAGCCCTCCCTCACCATCAGGTACATGCCGCGGGCCAGCTTCTGGCGCGCCTCCTCCGCCGTCACGCATTCGTGGTCCGAGGATATGCCCGCCCCGCAGTAGGCGTTCAAGGCCATGCCGGAGAGGCCGGGAGCATGCCCGTCGATGGGCAGACAGCCCACGCCTTCGATCTTGGCGAGCACGTCGGGAAAGCCGTCGACCACGCCGGGGAAGTTCATCATCTCGCCCAGCCCGATGACCTCGGGCCGGTTGAGCAGTTCCGCCAGGGCCCCGGGTCCCAGCTCCGCCCCGGCCGTTTCCATCGGTGTGGCGGGCACGCAGGACGGCAGCATCACCAGCACTTCCAGGGGCAGCCCGGACGCCGCCGCGATCATGTAGAGGATGCCCTCGCGCCCCAGGACGTTGGCTATCTCGTGGTAATCGGTGACGATGGTGGTGGTGCCGCGCGGCACCACGGCGCGGTTGTACTCGCGCAGGCTGACCATGGAGGACTCCACGTGGATGTGGCCGTCGATGAAGCCGGGGGCGACGTAGAGGCCGCCCATCTCGACGACCTCCCGGGCGAGGTATTCTTCGCCCCAACCCAGCACCAGGCCACCGGCGATGGCCAGGTCAACCCGCTCCACCTTCCCGCTGAAGACGTTCAACAGCCTGCAGTCCCGGAGCAGCATGTCAGCCGGCTCTTCTCCCCTTGCCGCCTTGACGAAATCAGCCAGTTCCATATGCGCGTCCCTCCTTGAGTGTTTCCTGAATCCTTCCAGACCATTATAGGCGATTGCCACGATATGATATTCATCATTGCTTGGAAAGCTCCTGGTGAGCTATACAAGTATTAAGGTGGTGAACAAATGAAGAACGCTGTTGTCAGCAAAGGTATCAATGAGGAAGAGCGGCTGCTGTTCCTTCGCTTCCGGGAAGAAGAAGACGCCCGGGCCAAGGACGAATTGTTCTTCCGCTACGAGAACCTCCTGGCTTTCTTCGCCCACCGATATTCTTCCAGCCGCTACCCCTTCCAGGAGGTCTACCAGATCGCCGCGGTGGGACTGCTCAAGGCCATGCGCCGTTTCGATCCCGACAAGGACATCGCTTTCTCCACCTTCGCCTACCCCACCGTCGACGGTGAGTTGAAGCGGTTCTACCGCGACTCCGCCGACAGCATCCGCCTGCCCCGCAACGTCTACGAACTGAGGAACTCCCTGCGGAGCCTCGACCGGACCGACCCCGGCATGATCGAGCGGCTGGAGCGCAGGCGAGCTGGCGTGCATGCTTCGCTGCACCGAGGACGAGATGTTGGAAGTGCTGACCGTCAGCGACGGTGTGCCGGTAACCTCCCTCGACTGCTGCGTCACGCAGGACGCCGACGGATCGGGCCCCACCCTGGGCCAGAGCCTGGGGACCATCAGCGAGGAACTCGAGTGCATGGAGACCAGGGTTATCCTGGAAGAAGCCATGATCGGCCTGGATGGCCGCGAACGCCTGGTGCTGGAACGTTACTTCTTCGAAGGTTTGACCCAGGCCACGATCGCCGGCGACCTGGGCATCTCGCAGATGCAGGTCTCCCGGGTGATGCGGCAGGCCCTGGACAAAGTGAGAGCCAACCTGGCGCCCTCTCACGCCTGACCCCCCCCGAAGGACTAGGCGCGCAGCATCCCCTTCGATACCAGGTAGGCATAGGCGGACAGGGCCGCCTTGGCCCCTTCCCCCGCCGCGATGATGATCTGCTTCTCGATGACGTCGGTGACGTCTCCCGCCGCGAAGACACCCGGGACACTGGTGCGGTTGTTGGAGTCGATGACCACCTCGCCCGCTTCGTTCAACTTAACCCCTGCCGCCAGGAACGAGGTTGAGGGGATGGACCCTATCTCGATGAAGACGCCCGACACCGGGAGCTCTTCTTCTCCCTGTCCGTCCAGGCCTTCCACCACCATGGACTTCACCAGCACCTCACCCCGGATCTCCTTCACCCGGGCGCGGTGCAGCAGGCGTATATTCTCCGCCGCCTGGACCAGATCGCGCGTGGCTTCGTCGCCCGTGCACTTACGTTCGGCGTTGACCACGTAAACCTGGCCGGCGATGCGCGAGAGCTGCAGGGCCGCGTCCAGCCCGGCATTGCCGCTCCCCACCACGGCGACGTCCTTGTGGGCGAAGAGGGGCCCGTCACAGGTGGCGCAGTAGGCGACGCCCCGGCCGCGGAACTCCTTCTCCCCCGGGACGTTCAGCAGCCTCGGCACCTTGCCCGAAGCGACGATAACCGCCGGCGCGTGGAACCTGCCCTTGTCGGTCACCACGTCGAAACCGCCCTCCACCGCCTCCAGGGCCGTGACGTCGACCTTCTCCCGCAGTTCCACGTCGAAGGCCTTGATGTGCTCGTAGAAGTGGTTGACGAGTTCGGCCCCGGTGATGAGCTGGTAGCCCAGGTAGTTCTCCACCTCCCAGGACCAGGCGGCCTGCCCGCCCACGTCGCGGCTTACCACCAGGGTCCGGAGCATCTTGCGGGCGCAGTAGACGCCGGAAGCCAGGCCGGCCGGCCCCGCCCCGACTATCACCACGTCGTATTCATTCGTGCTTTCAGGCATACGTGGATTATTCCCACGTCGCATCCGATTAAACCAAGCAGACGCGGCGGGCAACCGCGGCGCCGCAAGGGGAGTCGCGGAAAGGAAAGGGATGGACAATACTCGCGGGGTGTTACAATAGTCGATGTACGTGGGGATGTAGCTCAGTGGGAGAGCGCCTGCCTTGCAAGCAGGAAGTCGGCGGTTCGAATCCGCTCATCTCCACCATTTTTTATTCCGGGCCTGACTCCCCGCCGCCGCCGCCGTTGTCCACCGGCAGGTGGTACTTCTTCATCAGTTCGCGGAACTCGTCGCCCTCCAGGGTCTCCTTCTCCAGCAGCACTTCGGCTATGCCCTGGAGGGAGTCCTTCCTTCCCTCAAGAAGCTCCTTGACCCGGATGTAGTTGTTGGTGAGGACCAGTTTGATCTCCTGGTCGATGATCTCGGCCGTGGAGTCGCTGAAATCGCGCTCGATGCCCATGCCGAATTCGCCGGCCAGGAACTTGGCCCCCCGCTCCATGCCCAGGGAGATGGGGCCCAGGGCATCGCTCATACCGAAGCTCTCGATCATGCGGTGGGCCAGCAGGGTCGCCTTCTCCAGGTCGTTCTGGGCCCCGGTGGAGAGTTCGCCGAAGACGATCTCCTCCGCCGCTCTGCCGCCCATCAGCACGGCCAGGCGGTCCTCCAGTTCGGACCGGGTGATTATGTAGCGGTCCTCTTCCGGCATCTGCATAGTCATGCCCAGTGAACCGATGCCCCTGGGGATGACGGTGATGCGGTGCACCTTGTCGGCATGCTCGAGCAGGGTAGCGGCCAGGGCGTGCCCCACTTCGTGGAAGGCCACCACACGGCGCTCCTTTTCGCTCATGATGCGGCTCTTCAGCTCCAGCCCGCCGATGACCCGGTCCAGGGCTTCCTCGAAGTCGACCATGAGCACCGACTCGCGGTCGCGCCTCGCCGCCATCAGGGCGGCCTCGTTGACCACGTTGGCCAGGTCGGAACCGGCGAAACCGGGGGTGCGAGCGGCTATCAGCTTCAGGTCGACGTCGGGCGACAGCTTGACGTTGCGGGCGTGCACCTGGAGGATGGCCTCCCGCCCCTTGATATCCGGACGGTCCACGGCGATCTGGCGGTCGAAGCGGCCGGGGCGGAGGATGGAGGGGTCGAGCACCTCGGGACGGTTGGTGGCGGCCAGGATGATCACCCCGGTCTGGGGCTCGAAGCCGTCCATCTCCGAGAGGAGCTGGTTCAGGGTCTGCTCCCGCTCCTCCGTGCCACCCGAGGAAACGGCGCCGCCGCGAACCTTTCCGATGGTGTCGATCTCGTCGATGAAGACGATGCAGGGGGCCTTCTCCTTGGCCTGCTCGAAAACGTCGCGCACCCGCGCCGCGCCAACTCCCACGAACATCTCCATGAACTGAGATCCGCTGATGGAGAAGAAGGGCACGTCCGCCTCGCCCGCCACCGCCTTGGCCAGGAGGGTCTTGCCGGTGCCGGGAGGGCCGACCAGCAGCACGCCCTTGGGAATGCGCGCGCCCAGCTTGCGGTACTTGGCGGGGTTCTTCAGAAAGTCGATGATCTCCACCAGCTCCTGCTTGGCCTCGTCCAGGCCGGCCACCTCCTCGAAGGTGATCCGCTCGCGGGAACGGTCGTAGATCTTGACCTTGCTCTGCCCGAAGGAGAGGGCCCCCATGCCCCCTGCCCCTCCCTTGCGGAAGAGGCGCCGGATGAGCAGGAAATAGATGATGAGGATGAAGGCCAGCGGCAGGATCCAGGTGATCAGGATGTCGCGGAAAAGGGTGCTCTCTATCTTGCCCGAGAATTCCACTCCCTGCGCCTGCATCGTGTTTACCAGTTCGTCGTCGAAGGTGCCGGGAATCCTCTCGGTGGCGAACTCGGCCTCTTTCGTCTTGTCCGCGTCCTCCCAGTAAATACCGGATATGGTGGTGTCGGTGATGGTGGCCGACTTGATCTGGCCGCTGTCCAGCTTGCCCAGGAAATCGCTGTAGCTGATCTGCCCGGGGTCGAACGGGCCGACCAGCTGCAAGGCCAGGATAATGCCTGCCGCTATCAGGGCATATATGAAATAAACGGCGTATCTCTTTCGTTTCCCCTCTTCCATAGAGTGTATTATACAGCACGGCATGTTAGTATTTTCAAAGAATCCGGCTATAGGGAATAACCTCGGGGAGGGATGTGCTTTGAGTAGAGCTACCATTGTCGGCGCGGGTCTTTCCGGGCTGACCGCCGCTATCTCCCTAGCCCGCGACGGCTGGGAAGTCGACGTGATCGAACGCCGGGACGGCATCGGGGGACCGGCCCGGGACATGGAAACGGGCGAGATGACCTACGTTATGGTGGACGGGACCCCCATGGAGCTGGACAAGCTCGCGCGCTACCTGGGTTTCGACGTCTCGCCGGCCACCCGGCCCATGGACCGGGCCACCATCTACAGTTTCGGCAAGCGCTACGACGTCAAGTTCCCGGCCAACGTCCCGGCGGTCCTGGTGGAGCGAGGCATGCGCGTGGGCTCGCTGGACTCCCTGCTCTACCAGTTAGCCGTCGACGCCGGGGTCAGATTCACCTTCAACACCCCAGTGAAGACGAAGAAAGACTTCGCGGAACTGCCCCCCGGTACCATCCTGGCCACCGGTCTCTTCCGGGACACTTACGAAGCCATCAGCGTCCCTTACGAGCAGATCTACGGTCACATGGCCTTCGGCACCATGGAGAACTACGGCGGGCCCCCGGTGATAATCTACATGGACAGGTACACCCGGGACTACGCCTTCTTCTCCACCATCAACGGCATGGGCGGCGCCCTGCTGTTCCAGCGGGGCAGGCCGCTCACGCAGGAGTCCAGGCGCTGGTTCCGCCGGCAACTGGCCCACGATGAGGGAATCGAGTTCCTGGACTGGCAGGACCTCGACGTGGGTGTGCTGCCCATGGGCTCCATCAACAACCCCCGCCTCTTCCACGACCGCTTCATTCTCACCGGCACCCTGGCCGGCATGCAGGACCCGGTGCTCCTCTTCGGCGTGCACGGCGCCCTGGTCTCCGGCAGAATAGCGGCGCTGGCCCTGACCGACCGGAAAGCGGCGGAGCGCCTGTTCAGAAAGATGAACGCCCTGTGGCGGCTCAGCTACATCAATCGCAAGATGGTGGAAGCGACCTTCCCCTGGGGCCTGCGGGCCGGGGGGCGCCTCGGGCTGGACCTGCAACCTTATTACGAAAACTGGCTGCTGCGCTACGTCTTCGCCGTCATACCCGGCTGGCTGAGGGTATGACGGACACAGTTAAGAAAATGGCAATATCGCTTCAGCAACAGGAGGTAAAAAAATGAAAGCTCTGGTACTTGGTGGCGGCATGTCCGGACTCTGCGCCGCATGCAACCTGGTAGACAACGGCTACGAGGTGACCCTGCTGGAAGCCACCGACATGCTGGGCGGGCGGGCCTCTTCCTGGCTCGACGCCGACGGGGACACCATCGACAACGCCCTGCACGTCTTCTTCCCTCATTACGTCAACTGTCTTTCTTTCTTCAAGAAGGTGGGCGCCGAGCCCCTCCACTGGACCAGCGGCATGGCCGTCCATAACCGCGAGGGGGTCCGTGGTGAGCTGCCCATGGGGGGCGGTCCCGGTAGCATTCTATCGGCTTTCAATTTCTCGACCATGTCCAAGTTCGATCAGGTGTCCATGGGCTACGCCCTGGCCGCCGCCAGCCTGATGTCCGATGCCCAACTGGCCAAAGCGGACGAGAAATCCCTGCTGGAATGGTTCAAGATCCACGGCATGACCGACACCGCCATTGATCACTTCCGTCCCTTCGGCTGCGGCCTGACCTTCCTCGAACTCAACCGGGTCAGCGCCAAAGCCCTGCTCTACTGGCTACGCTCGGTGCAGTGCAAGGAATTCATCGCCCATCCCGGCATCGGCTTCGCCAACGGCGGCCTGGGCGAGATCTACGTCGAGCCGGCCCGCAAGTACATCGAAGACCGGGGCGGCAAAGTGCTGATGAACAAAAAGGTGTCCGGCTTCGGCCTCCAGGGCGCCAGGCTTACCGGGGTGGAGCTGGAGGACGGGGAGAAGCTGGAGGCCGACGTCTACGTCAGCGCCATGCCCTTCTACGACCTGCGCCGCCTGCTGCCGGAGGAGGCCTTCGACTACAGGTACTTCCGCGACATCCACTACATCAACGACGCCCCCTCGGTCTCGGTGCAGATCTGGTTCGACCGCTTCACTACCGACATGACCTACATCGCGGCCCAGATGGACGGCATCTTCAACTGCTTCGCCGACCTCAACCGCATTGTGCCGCGTTTCGCCGAGACCGCCACTGGGTCCATGATCGAGCTGGTGCTCACCCCTGCTCACCACCTCATGGCCCTGTCGGACGAACGCATCTTCCAGACCACCCTCGAGGAACTGCGTTTCCAGGTACCGGAGTGCGCCAAAGCCGAAGTCACCAAGTGGGCGGTGGTCAAGAAGCGCCAGGGCGTCTTCGCCCAGGAGCCGGGCGCCGACAAGTACCGCCCTGTCCAGCGCTCCCCCCTCTCCAACTTCTACCTCTGCGGCGACTACACCCGCACTTTCATCAGCGCGGGCATGGAGAACGCCTGTGCCTCGGCCAACCTGGCCGTCGGTTATATCCTTGAGGACTTCCAGAACCAGCAGGTGCAACTCTTCTCCAAGGCTCACTACCTCACGTCCACCCTGCGCAAGGCGGCCTTCAGCGCAGCCGGGGTCGGCGGCGCCCTGGTGGCCGCTTCCCTGCTGAAGAGACTCCTGGGCGGCAAGAAGGAGGAAGCGGGAGTGGAAGCCGTGGTCAGGGCGGTCGTGGAAGCGATAGAACTGGAGCCGGCCGAATCTGAATAGAACAGCATTCACTAAGGGCGGGCGGCAACGCCCGCCCTTTTCTTTTTCCCACCCCGCCCGGGCAAGGTGCCGCCCCTTTTCTGTTGAAGAATATCTGTGAAGACTTCGAGTGTCCGGCGAGAAAGGAACAGGATGTCCAGGAAGCTCCTGGCGGCGGTCCTCATCACGGTTCTCGCCCTGATGGCGGGGGCGGGGGCTGGGTGTTCCTCCGCAGGTACCGCCGGGGGCGGGCAGGCGCAGGCAGCGGAGGAACCTGCCCCGCCGCCCTGGCTCACCGGGCCGGTCACCGGGCTGGAGCAGATCGCCACTCTCAAGGTGGAAGCCGGGCCCAAGTCGGTTGAGCTGATGCCCGACGGCCATCACGTCTACGTCAACGACCTCTATGCCCACAAGAACTTCATCTTCGAGATCGACGGTTACACCAGGACCATGTCCATCTCCCTGCCTGACGAGCCGGTGGAGATGGACTTCACCCCGGACGGCAGGGAGGCCTGGGTCTCCCTCTACAATTCGGCCAAGGTACTGGTGATCGAACTGGCCACCGGTGCCATCACCGCCTCGGTGCCCACCGGTGCCGTGCCCAAAGAGGTCCAGGTGAGCCCGGACGGCAAGTGGATCTACGTGGCCAACTGGGACTCTAATACCGTGACGGTGATCGACGCCGCCGCCCGCACCGCGGTCAAGACCGTCCCGCTATACGGCACACCCCGGGGCATCTGCTTCTCGCCCGGAGGCGACCTGGCCTACGTCTGCGTGATGGGCGGCAACACCCTGGCCGTCTTTGACGTCAACGGTGGGCACCGGGTGCTGGAGCAGATCTACTGCGGCGAAAACCCCCGCCACGTCCTCTGCACCCGCGACGGAACTTACCTTTATGTCAGTAACAACATCCCGGGCACCATCACCAAGCTGGACCGCGCCACCGGTACCATCCTGGGAACGGCCAAGGTGGGGACCAAGGCGCGCACCATCGCGCTCACCCCGGACGAAGGCTGGCTGTTTGTCTGCAACTACGAAGACAACAACGTGGGCTGCGTGGACACCGCTTCCATGCGCCAGGTTTTCACCAAGCCCTGCACCAAACCCATCGGCATGACCGTAAGCGCCGAGGGAGACCGTCTTTTCGTCTCCAATTACGCGCCGCCACAGGTAAGCGTCTACCGCATAGTACGGCCCTGAGCCAGAGGGTATAATACGGGTGGAGCGAAAGGAAAGGAAGATGAAGTACTACCGGAGCATGTTGGCCGCGGCGATCTTCATATTCGCGGTATCGGCGGTAATGTTCGTGGTGAGTTTCTGGACGGGAGAGGCGCTGGGCGGGCTCATATTCACCTGCCGGCTGCTGCTCATACTGATACTGCTGGCAGTGGTCGTGCCGCTGCTGGGGAAGCTGGACCGCAAGTCCCTGGTACGCCGCTTCTGGTCCATCCTCTTCGGGTCCATGGCGTTGGCCGCCGTAGCCGTCACCCTGGAGACCATCAACGCCTATGCCGGCCGTGAGGTCTTCTCCCTGGACACCATCTTCCTCATCTACACGCTGGTGTTCATCCCCATTTTGGTGGTGGTGTTCATGCTCTACTTCGGCTACCGCTCCATGGGCTTCGAGTTCCGGCGGGACTACTTCCTCAAGCTGATGCCGTCCTTCGCCATCCTGGCCGGGGCCACCGTGGCGGTGGTGATGGTGCCCCTGGCCACCTCCAGCGGGGACCTGGCCGTGCGCATCTCCGACATATTCTCGCTGGCCGTGCAACTTCTGGCCCTCTTCCTGACCACCTTCATCGCCGCCACCATGGGACGGGGGCGCATGGGCCGGCCGTGGCTCTTCCTCTCGTTGGCCCTGGCCGCGGTGGTCATGCAGACCATCCTGACGGCGCAGCTGCGCATGGTGGGGATGGTGCGGACCACGGAGCTGGCCGACCTGCTGGTGCACGTGGGGTATCTCTTCCTGATCGTTTCCGTGTACTGCCAGTACGAGATCAGCACCGGAAACGTCTAGCGCGCTCTTCCCCGGCCGCGGAACATCTCCCTCAGGACAGACAGACCGGCGGGACCGGAGCCTGTGTAGGCATCGAGAGCGATCAGGCCGGCGGCCGCGGCAGTTCCGACCACTTTCATCAGAACATCCGCCACCAACAGGTCCCGCTCCCCTCTGGCCAGATTCTCCCTGACCTTTTCAGCTTCCACTTCTTCCCGGTGCGCTTCGCTCCAGGGAAGCAGGCGCTCTTCGCAGGCGAGGTGAGACTGGTTTCGCTTGTGGAACGCCGCGGCGGCTTCCAGCTCCCCCTCGTCCAGCCAGATGCCATGGCCCAGCGGGCAGATGTCGATGATCACGGCCAGCCCCAGGTCGAACCGCTGGGGGTTCAAGGGTTGGGAGCACCGGGGGCAGAAGGCGGGCGGATGATCAAGGACCAGGGATAACGGGGCCGGCGGACCGGCGTAGCCGGTGACAGCGGCAAGATCGGCTTCACTCATCCGCAGGGCGCGATGGAACCCGTCGCCGTCCAGCCACAGCCCCCGGCAGGCGGGGCAGGCCTGGACGTCCAGGACTCCGGCGTTCACGCTTTTCATCTCGCGCTCGCATCGCGGGCAGACGTACATCACCGGCTCCTTCTTATGAACACGTGACAACGTGAAGTTGTTCTACTCGAGGTAGTCCTTGAGCTTCTGGCTGCGCGAGGGGTGGCGCAGTTTGGAGAGGGTCTTGGACTCGATCTGGCGGATGCGCTCGCGGGTGACCCCGAACTCCCGTCCTACTTCCTCCAGGGTGTGGGGATGGCCGTCGATGAGGCCGAAGCGCAGGCGGATGACCTGCTTTTCGCGGTCGTTCAAGGTGTCCAGCACGCTCTCCAGCTGCTCCTGCAGCAGGATGAAGGAGGCGGCGTCGATGGGTACCACCGCGTCGGAATCCTCGATGAAGTCCCCGAGGTGGGAGTCCTCCTCCTCGCCGATGGGGGTCTCCAGGGAAACGGGTTCCTGGGAGACCTTTAGTATCTCCCGCACCTTCTCCGGGGTGAGCTCCATCTGCTCGGCGATCTCCTCCGGGGTGGGCTCCCGTCCCAGTTCCTGCAGGAGCTGGCGCTGCACCCGGATGAGCTTGTTGATGGTCTCCACCATGTGCACGGGGATGCGGATAGTGCGTGCCTGATCGGCGATGGCCCGGGTGATGGCCTGGCGTATCCACCAGGTGGCGTAGGTGGAGAACTTGAAACCCTTGCGGAAGTCGAACTTCTCTACGGCACGGATCAGGCCGAGATTGCCTTCCTGGATGAGGTCGAGGAAGAGCATGCCCCTCCCGACATAGCGCTTGGCGATGGAGACGACCAGCCGCAGGTTGGCCTCCACCAGTTTGCGCTTGGCCTCCTGACCTTCGCGCTCCCGGCGGCGCAGCACGCGTATCTCCTCCCGCGACAGCTCGCCCGAGGCCGCGCCCAGGCGCTGGCTGGCTTCCTCGCCCGCCTCGATCTTTTTGGCCAGGTCCACCTCCTTGGCAGCGGTGAGCAGTGGGACCTTGCCGATCTCCTTTAAGTACATCCGAACGGGATCGTTGGTGGGAACGCGCAGGGCGAGATCGAGGTCTTCTTCGGCTTCTTTCTCTTCCTCCTCTTCCTCCTCCTCCTCGTACTCTTCGGCCTCCATCTCCATGGTCCGAAGGGATTCGGCGGAGGGCCCTTCCACTATCTCGATACCCAGTTCGTTGATGAGAGCATAGATATTGTCGATCTGGTCCGGGGTCAGGTCCAGCTCGTCCAGGGCGTCCGCTATCTCCTCCTGCGCGAGAACGCCGCGGCTCTGCCCGCGGCTGAGCAGTTCCTTTACCTCGTCGTAATCGATCTCTTTCCAGTCCACCATGGGCTGATCATCATCTTTCTTCTCAAATCCCCGGCAAATAACCAGGATTTTACATTATAAGAAGTTCTTTCCTCTTTGTCAGCCAAAATAACAAAATCATCCATTCCGGCTATTTGTCTCTCCTGCCGTCCTGTATCCGCTTCTCCAGCAGAAAGATCTCCCGGGACTTTTCTTCTTCCTTTTCATGGTCGCGCTGCTCGAGGGATTCCAGTCCGGCCAATTCCTTCTTTAAGTCTCTAATTTGACGTTCGATATAAAAGTCCTTCAGCCGGGCGAAAAGGTCACTCACCAGCGCCTGAAGCGCCTCTTCCCCCTGGTCGCCCCCTGCTTCTTCCCTGAACATCAGGGAGATGACAAGGTTTTTGCTGTCTTTGCTCTCGCAGTGCTCCAGGAGATCGTGTGAAAACGTCTCCGCCGCACTATCGGGGCTTATCCCCTCTCCTTCCTCGTACAGGGCCGATATGGCCTTGACCACCAGACGGCTGGACGGCTGGCTGAACAACTCCTCATCCAGCCAGGTGTAATATTCGTCAATCATCCAGGGATTCTGTAGCAATATCCCCAGCAAAGCTTCTTCGGCCCGCACATCGCCGGAGAGAAGGCCGGCCAGCGCCTCTTTTCCGGCGCCCTTCCCCGATCCAGGCCTGCCCAGCCTCTCCCGGTGCTTCAAAGCATAGAAATCCTGCACCGGGCGGTAATCGCTGCCGGCCCAATCGGCTACCTTTTTCAGCAGCTCGTCCACCGATAGTTCAACATTCAACCTGAATATCAGGTTTATGGATTCCTCTATTCCCTTCTGCCTGGAGGCCAGGTCGGATGGGTCGAAGGCCGATAGCGTCTTCTCCAGGGCGAACTCCACAATGCTCTTGCTCTCATCCACCAGCTGCAGGAATGCCTCCTTCCCGGCATCCCGGATGAAGTCCGCGGGGTCCTTGCCGGCGGGAAGGCGCAAAACCCTGAAGTCCAACTCGAATGTTAGTAAATAGGCCAGGCCTCGCTCGCTGGCGTCCAATCCGGCGGAGTCGGCGTCAAAGGCCAGGATCACCTTTTTGGTAAGGCGTGAGAGCATGCGGAAATGCTCCTCTCCCAGGGCCGTGCCCAGGGTGGCCACGGCGTTGCGGATACCCGCCTGCCAGAGGAAGATGACATCGGTGTAGCCCTCGACGATGACGGCGTAGCCCAGGCGCATTATCTCCCGACGTGCCCGGTTGAGGGCGTAGAGGTTCTTGCTTTTAAAGAAGATAGGGGTCTCGGGCGAATTCATGTACTTGGGTTCGTTTTTACCCTGCTCGATGATGCGCCCGCCCAGCCCGATGACCTCGTCCCGCGTGCTCTCAATGGGAAAGATGACGCGGTTGCGGAAACGATCGAATACCCCTCGCTCCCCCCGGACGAAAAGGCCGGACTCCCCTATCTCCTGGGGGTTGAAGCCGGCCTGCACTGCCTGGCGGTAGAGAAAGTCCCACGACTGGGGAGAATAGCCCAGGCCGAACTCCTTCCAGGTGGCCTCCTCCAGGCCACGCCCCTCCAGGTAGCGGCGGGCCTTGGCCCCGGCACCGGCGTATAGCTGCTCCGCGTAGCTGTCGGCGGCCAGCCGGTGCAGGCGGACCAGGCGCTCCTTGCGCCCCTCCTGCTTGCGGAATTCCTGGTCGGTCCCCTCGTAAGTGAGCTGGTAGCCGGTCCGCTGGGCCAGGCGCTCCACCGCCTCGCGGAACTCCAGGCCTTCCTTTTTCATTAGGAAGCTGTAGACGTTGCCACCTTCGGCGCAGCCGAAACAGTGGTAGAGCTGCTTGATGGGGTCGACGGAGAACGAGGGGGTTTTCTCGTCGTGGAAGGGGCAGAGGCCCTTCATGTAGCGGCCGGCCTTTTTCAGCTGGACGTACTCCGAGATGACCTCGACGATGTCCGCCCGCTCCCGCAGCTCCTCTATGTCGTTGTCGCGGATCCTACCGGCCGGCATGTCACCTCTATTCCCGAGGGTCGTCGGTCTTCCACACGCTGGGCAGGAAGCACTTGTTGAACTTGCTCAAGGCGTAGTGGTCGGTCATGCCGGCCACGTAGTCGATGACCCGCACCGCCAGAGGCTCCGAGTCGTAGATGAACTCGTGCGGCATCTCCCCGGGATTGTTCATGTAATAGTCAAAGAGCTGCCGGAGCACCCAGATGGCCTTGTCCTGTTCCCGCTTGGCCACCGACCCGATGTAGACGCGCTCGAAGAGGAAGCTGCGCAGCTCGTCCATGGCCAGGGCCACCCGCTCGCTCTGGAGGATGTCGCCCGAGCCCAGGCTCTCATCGATCATGTCCCGGACCAGGGTATTGATGCGCTGAGAGTGGTGCCGGCCTAATATTTCCAGGGTAGAGTCGGGAAAGTCGTCGTCTGAGATTATGCCGGCCCGCAGAGCGTCGTCCAGGTCGTGGTTGACGTAGGCGATACGGTCGGCCGTTTTCACGATCCTCCCCTCCAGGGTAAACGGTATGCCGCTCCCGGTGTGGTTGAGGATGCCGTCACGCACTTCCCTGGTCAAGTTGAGCCCTTTCCCCTCGTATTCCAACACTTCCACCATGCGCAGGCTCTGGACGTTGTGGCAGAAAGGCGGGTCGACCAGGTCGTGGAAGGCCTCTTCCCCCATATGGCCGAAGGGGGTATGCCCCAGGTCGTGGCCGAGGGCGATGGCCTCGGTGAGGTCCTCGTTGAGGCGCAGGGCCCGGGCGATGGTGCGCGAGATCTGGGCCACCTCCAGGGTGTGGGTGAGGCGGGTGCGGTAATGGTCGTCCTCGGGGGCCAGGAAGACCTGGGTTTTGTGCTTCAAGCGCCGGAAGGACTTGCAGTGGATGATGCGGTCACGATCTCGCATGAAGCTGGTGCGGACGGGGTCCGGCTCCTCCGGGCGCTCCCGGCCGAGGCTGGCAGCGCTGCGGGCGGCGCGGGACGAGAGTTCGCGATCCTCCCGGGCTTCGATCTCTTCGCGGATGGTCATGGTCACGGCCTGCCGGCCTTCACCTCAAGGGCCAAACGCCGCCCCAGAACGCCGGCCCGCCCGGCCGCGTAGTCGTCCTCGGCCGCCGGGCGCTGGGCGCATACCCCGTGATGACCGGCATCGTCGGCCATGTTGCCGTCACCCACTATGTACATGCCGTGGATGATCATCATGTCGTGCAGAGCGCGCAGGGTGGTCTCCTGCCCCCCGAAGCGGGACGCCCCCACGCTGACGGCGGCCCCCGCCTTCCCTACCAGGGAGTGACGGGTACGGGCGGCCCGGGTTTTGTCCCAGAACGACTTGAGCTGCCCGCTGACTGTCCCGAAGTAGACGGGGCTGCCCAGCACCAGGCCGCCGCAGCCTTCCAGCAGGTCGACCGCTTCCCTGAGTCGGGGGTCTTCTTCGTGGCAGAGCTCCTTGCAGGGGCTGGAGCAGGCCACGCAGTAGGGCCGTTTCTGGTCCTTGAGGGCGTCCATGACGTGCAGGAGGCGGGTCTGGACCCCTTCCTCCCGGGCAGCCTGGAGCACCAGCTCCAGGAGGTGGGCGGTGTTGCCCTTTTTCAGGGGGCTGCCGTTGATAGCCAGCAGGTACATGTTCTCCCTCCTTCGAGCGAATTGTTTTTACCTCGGGTCTTTTCAGGGGGGTCGGTGATGAAAAACCGTGAATGGATGGCAGCCCCCGCCGTCAAAACAGGTGGTCAGGCGGTCAGACCCGATACATTATAACACAGGGCCACACCGGCAACTCCCGGGATATCTATGTATAATATGTTCTAGCAGGTCGAACGGGACGAGCCCCTAGCGGGCTTATAGGATGTTCAACGTTGCAACAGCTCCCTACCGGCACCTTTTTACTTATTGGCATTAACCAGGTTGGACAAGATACATGGAAGAATTCCGTTCGGCCCCCTCGGATCAGGAATAGAAGAGGTGGTCCCATGACGCGGGAATGTAACAACGTGGTGGTGAAGGGTTAATGCCTTCCTTTCGCGCCAGCGCGGTCAGCGGGGTCAAGTGGACCGGAGCCGACACCATCGCGACCACCCTGCTCCAGTATGGGCAACTCGTCGTTCTCGCCAGGCTTCTTCAGCCGAGCGACTTCGGGCTTGCGGGAATGGTGATTGTCGTCATAGGCTTCAGCCAGGCTTTCGTAGACATGGGGATGGGCAACGCGGTCATATGGAAACAGGACGCCAGCCAGGACCAGCTCTCCAGCCTCTACTGGCTCAATATCATCGCTGGCATTTTCTTGTTCGGGATCATAGTGCTGGTGTCTCCGCTTGTTTCACGGTTCTACAACGAGCCGGCTTTGAAGAATATGGTCATATTGTCCGCCTGTACATTCCTGATAATCCCGATAGGCCAACAGTTCCAGATGCTGCTTCAAAAGGAGCTTCTTTTCAAGCGGCTGGCCGTAGTGAACGTAACAGCCAGTGTTGTGGGGGTAACGGTTGCCATAACAACCGCCGCGCTCGACTGCGGTGCCTATTCCTTGATATACGGCCAACTGGCGAATTCCATATGCGGCACCGCCTTGCTGGTGTGGATGGGCTGGAGCGAATGGCGCCCGGGGTTGCATTTCCGGTTCTACGACCTGAGAGACTTCATCGGTTTCGGTTTCTTCCAGATGGGGACAAAGTCCTTGAACTATTTCATGACCAACATCGATTACATCATTGTCGGCAGGGTCCTGGGTTCCAGTACGCTGGGCATCTACATGCTCGCGTATCAGATGGTGGTCATGCCCCTCAATAAAATAAATCCCATTCTGACCAGGGTCGCATTTCCGATATTCGCCAAGAAGCAGAAGGACGACAGCGCGCTCAGCAGGGGGTACATAGAACTCTCGAAAGTCATTGCGCTCGTTTCCTTTCCCGTCCTGGCGATCCTGGCCGCGACAGCGTCTGTACTTATCCCCCTCTTCTTCGGGGCCAACTGGGAAGAAGCCGTGCCGCTCGTGCAGATCCTGTCCCTCCTGGGGGTTCTCAGGGCCCTCAATAACCCCTCCGGTTCCGTCCTGCTCGCTAAGGGGCGCGCCGACATCCTGTTCTTCAAGAACATCTTTATCGCGGGAATATCTACGGTGGCATTCTGGCTCGCCGCGCAACATGGGGCTATCGTGATGGCATGGTCGGAGGTCTGCGTTACCGCCCTCTGGTTCATCGCGAACCTGATCATCCTGCGGATCATCATCAACATGAAGCCGCTTGAATACCTGTCCAGGCTGGCTTCCCCCTTTGCCATATGCGCCTGCACGGGGATGGTTGTCTACGCATTCCACGTGGCGCTGGACAACGTCATGACCAATAACCCCCTGCAATTCGGGATACTGATCACGGTGGGAGTAGCCCTTTACTCACTGCTTGTCTGGTTGACTGAAAAAACCCTGATCTCCGAGTACTGGGGATATTTTCGAGGAAAAGACGAAGGGTGAGAGAATAGAATAAAGATTGAAAACGGGGAAGGAGCAAGTTCGCTCCAAGGAGTTGGTGTCCTATGAGTGACGATATCGGCGTCATCCTGCGAGACAAGCTCTGCGTTTCATGCGAGATATGCAGGGCCGTATGCCCCTCCGGCGCGATACGCATGACCAGGCACGGCGGACAGTATCTACCGGTTATTGATGGAGCGAAGTGCACTGGTTGCGGTATTTGCCACGAGGCCTGTCCCGGCCGCCGTACAACCGTCACGGACGAAGAGACCCCTTCCCCTCCCGGCGTCCTGCCGGAAAGGAGCGTCAGATGCGTCGCCGCCAAGTCGAGGGATAATAACCTTCTTGCCGGGTCCACGAGTGGCGGGTTAGTGACCGGCATGCTCCTCGATCTCCTCGGCCAGGGCATGTATGATTCCGTATCCGTTCTGGATAACATCGGGTCTTCGAGCGGTATCCCCAGGATACAGTTGACCAGTGACCCCATCCGGATTGTCGGTGCGGCAAAATCGAAGTACGTCCCGGCTTCCGCTTATGATCTTGTGGAGAACCTCAGGAGCGGGGCAAGGACCATCATTGTCGCTACCCCCTGCGTCCTCAAGGGAATCAGGAACTTCGCGGAGATAAGGGGGCTGGATCTTGATGAGGCCCTCTTCATCGGCCTTTTCTGCGATCAGGTCATGAGCCTGAAGTTCATTGATTACATGTTGAAGATGTACGGAAAGCCCGGGGAGAGCATCTCCGACCTGGCATACAGGGACAAGTCTTCCGGTGGCTGGCCGGGTGACATGAAAATCACCTTCTCCAGCGGGAGAGCGATCGACATCCCCAGGGAACGGCGCATGGAGCTGAAGCCCTTCTTCAAGCTGCCCTGTTGCGTCCACTGTACGGACAAACTCAACCAGGCTGCGGACATCTCCGTGGGAGATTGTTACGTCCGCGGATTCGAGGACAGGACGGGCAAGTCATGCGCCATCATCAGGTCGGAAAAGGGCCGCCGAGCTTTCCTGGCCTGTGAGAAGGGCTTCTTCTGTGAGGACCTGGGCCTGGCGGACATCTTCACGTCTCAGAAACTGCCGTACCCCGGGACCGTCGACGAGGAAGCCACCGCGAGCGCCAATGCGGCGAGGTCCCGGGAGTTGCGGAAGATAACTCTAGGCGACATGCCCGGTTTCTACCGGATCAGGTGCAGCCTGGTCAAGGAGAAAATATCACGCATGGCCTTCAAGCATGCCAGGAACGCCTTCGCTACGATCATATTGGCCTCGAGGCTGGCTTCCGATATCGTTACCGCCTTTTCCGGCAGGCAGGAGTTCAACCACCAGGAGGGCATCGGAGTGTTGGGTTCCAACTTCTCGAACCGCGGGGCACAAGCCATGGCCCTGACGGTGATGGACTCGATCCGTGGGGGTTGCGGGGAGGCCGCGATAACGTTGCTGGTCGCCGACTATCCATCGGAGGCTGAGAAGTGGCATGACTTCAAGGTGGATCTGGCTCAATGGGATACTAGCACCAAGATGTTCATTCTGTGCCCAAGGGTCCTGAGGAAAGCGTTCTCGCGCTTCCTGCCCCGGCGCGTGGACCATATAGACGAAGCGCTTCTGGGAACAGGCGAATTACTTGATATCAGCGGGTTCTCCCTCAGCTCCAAATTCGATTGGCAGAAATCCTTACAGTACGTCATGAATTTGATGGTCGCCAGAAGGCTGCGAGCCAGGGTCACTCTCCTGCCTCAATCCTTCGGCCCCTGGGATTACCCGAGACCCGCGAGGCTGTTTCTTTCCGGCCTCATGTCCCTGTATCTGAAGTACCCCGTCAACATATTCCCGCGGGAAGAGGAGAGCAGGAGGTACCTCGAACGCTACGTAAGGGGGCTGCGAGTGGTTCCGGACATCGTTCTGACCAGCCGACCTCCCGATATCGACGTCCTCTTGCGGGATGGAGCCTGCCTGGAGTTGGCCGCGTTGCCGGATGATTCGGTAGGCATCGTTCCGAGCAGGAAGGTCTACGAGAGAATGCGTGGGGAGGATTTCTTTTCCCTTTACGATGAGGCTCTATCGTCCATCAAAGAGAACGGCTTTGCGACCTGTTTGACGTGGTATGCGGAGGAGGACCGGGAGATATGCCGATTGTTGCTGGAGAGATACGAGGGGACCGGCATCATCGACGACTACTTTGATGGCCTCAATTCCATCCAGGCAGAGGATCTGATAAGGCAGTGCCGTTTTATTCTCTCTTCCAGATATCACTCGATAATCCATGCCTACAGGAACAGCGTGCCCGCCATCGTTGTCGGTTGGGCCGATAAATACCCGAGTCTCTTGAGGCTGTTCGGGCAAGAAGAGTATCTCCTTGAGCCGGAAAACGGCATCAGGAGGGGTGACGTCAAGATATTGATCGAAAGGCTGGCGAAAGACAGCTACGGCGAAAGCGGCCGGATCACCGCAGCCCTTGAGGGGGTTCGGGGGGGAGGAGTCGCATGGCCTTTCATTCAATGAAAGGCCCACGGCCGCATACCGGCCCCATTATGACGGTTTCGACTGCATGCTTCGTGTGACTTCACGGTACATGCAGTCGAACTTTTTCTCCCAGTCTGCCCGCGCCGCCAATTCTTTCCTGCTCTTCCGAAAAGCTTCGTCATCAATCCCCGTCCAGGCAAGCGCAGCTTCGCAAGCCCCAATGAAGCCCGCCCTCGCCACATGGAGGTACACCCCTTCGGCGGAATACCTGCCGGTTTCGGGAACTCCGCAGCCGACCACCGGCAGCCCCGCGGCAAGATACTCGAACAGCTTCAGCGGGAATACCGCTTTGTTGTATTCAATCTCGCGATAGGGCATCAAGCCGACATCCAAGCCTCTCAGGTAGGCAGGAACCTCTTCCGGTCTGATCTTCTCGATCCAGTGCACGTTATCATGCCGCAACAAACGGTTGAAGTCGTCCCGCTCTATTAATATCCCGGGTCCGATCAGAACCAGGCTCCATCCTGGTTTTTCTTCTGCCACTCGCTCCAGGAGGGCAAAGTCGATCTTGTTCTTCATGCCCCCTACAAATCCCAGTCTCGGCCTCGGAATGCTACTCAGAGAAGTCCTTGCGGAGTTTGCCTCACCGTCAAGAAACATCTGCAGCTCAACCCCGTTCTCGATCATCTTTGCCTCTCGGCCGGACCTTGCAGCGATCTGCTGACTGAGATAACCGGACGAGGCGAAAAGCACTTCGCTGCTCCTGATGATTCTGTTCTCCAACCTGAATATGAGCTTCTTTGCCGTTCTCTTTCTAAGAGACCCTTCGGAAGCCAGGCCCAGCGGCGCTGCCCAGAGATCGCTGCAGTCGTAGACGATGGCGTCCCATTTGGCGACGCTTAGCATGAACGGCAGCGTGGGCGTAGTAAACCACAAAACCCGCTTGATATCCGGAGCCTCGATCGATGCCTTCAGGCCCTTAAGAAACGGACGTCCCAAGGCTCCGTCGATCCTCATGGAGCCAAGCCCGAGATGCCAGGGAACCCCTATCTCGATTATCCCTTGCTGGTTGCGTCGGCACTTATTTCTGAAAGCCCCGGCTATGATCCCTACGTACTCTGCGAGGGGCGGCTTAACTACTTCCGGGTATACCCAGAATACGTCCAAGGTATCCTCTTGCCGCTTTAAGTACTCGGCCAGCCTGTGTCTTCGATGCCTCAATCCTCCCGAATGCCATTCGGAGAGTGCCACGATCACGAACACTGTTCTTTTCAAAATAGCTCAACCGCCTTTATGGACGAACTGCCCACAGTTTACGGATGGATCATCGCGTCGTTGCGCATATCATTATTTAACCACTCCGCGCAGGGAAGGCATAGGGTGCCGTCATGCGCTTGGCCCCGTGCGCCTAACCCACCAGCTACACCTGCAATAAAAGCCTGCAATGAAATAGAATGATTCCTGAGCAAGGAGGCTTTCCCGATCGAGAGGAGAAGTCATGAGTTGCCAAAACGGGGCAAGAAGAGTCCTGGTACTGTCATATGAGTTCCCCCCCATGGGGGGGATCGGGTCGATAAGAACTTCCAAGACCGTGAAATACCTTCCCGAATTCGGGTGGGAACCGGTGGTGATCACGGTGCGGGACGCGCCCACCAACCTGGCCGACGGAAGCCTCGAAGAAGGGCTCAATGAGGACCTGATCATCAGCCGGAGTTATTCCATCGAGCCAACCAGGGCCCTGCAAGCACTTAGAAAGATCAAGCCCGGAAAAAAAACGGGCCAGAGTGAGAACGTGCTGTATTCCTATTCCAGATTGCCCTTCCAGACCATCAACACGATCAAGGAATTGATGATTCCCGACGAGAAAATCGGCTGGTTTCCGTTCGCCCTTTACTCGGCTATACGGGCTGCAAGGGAAACGAGCGCCAGCATGATCTTCTCCACCGCCCCCCCTTTTTCTACCCACTTGATCGCCTACGCTTTGAAATCCGCGACCAAGCTCCCCTGGGTCTGCGAGTTCAGGGACCCCATGTCCGATTACGTCTTTTCCCAGCAACCGACCCGGGCCAGAAAGTGGGCAGACAGGCGCCTGGAGGAGTCTATCGTGAAGAGGGCCGATGCGGTGACCTGCGCCATGGGAGGTCTCGTAGACATATTCAGGCATAGGTACCAGGACATAGAGGAAAACCGGTTCCACACGATCACGGGTGGTTACGACCCGGACGACTTCGCGGATACCGTTCCACTTGAAAAATACTTCACTATGACCTGGTCGGGTACCATGTTCAGCGATCTTTTCCCCCGCACCCTCCTGAAGGTCCTTCGGGACATGCTGGATGAAGGCTCCATCAGCATCAAGGACTGTGTCTTTCGCATCGTCGGCACCATGGACATGGAGGCGTACAAGGCCATAAGTGCCCTTGAGCTGGAAGGCCTGCTGGAGCTGACGGGTTTCGAGGATCACCGGGAGAGTATACGGCTGGCGAGGTCGTCCCATCTCCTATTAATGCAACTGGGAGGAGTAAAAAGAAGTGAATTGATATACCCCGGTAAGATGTTCGAGTACCTCGCTTCCAGGCGCCCTGTCTTGACCCTGGCATACGAAGGTTCAGCCGCACGGCTGATCAGGGACCTGGGAGCCGGGACCGTCGTCGAGCCGGACGACGCGCAGGGGATACGTGACGCGATACTGTTTTATTACGATCAATACAAGCATGGCTGTGTTGCGGAAGTGGGAAACAGGGAGAGAACAGGAACGTTCGACAAGAGGGTCCAGACCGAGAGGTTGGCCCGGGTCTTCGATTCTCTGGCGAACCGATGAGAACCACGACTCATACAGTTGGAAGGAAATCGAATGGGCATCGAGGTAGACGTCCTGCAGGGTAAAAAGCGCGAGCGGATGGACGGCATCTCCAAGTATTACGGCGAGGTGATCGCCCGCCTGGAGAAGGACGTCGATTTCAAGATCATCGGCTACTCGGGCAACAACCTCAGCCGGCCCGGCAAGGCGCTCAGCCTGGTCCGTTACCCGTTCATGGCGGCCAGGGAGGCCAGGAAGGACAGTGTCAAGCACTGCGCCTCCATGGTAGAGGCGCATCTCCTCAACTACCTGGACCTCTCCCCGTCGGTGGTTACCTGCTACGACATCTTCCCCCTGCTGCCGGGGGCTTACCCTCTGCCCGAGCGGGCCTTTCTCAAGTTCGCCGCCAGGGGTATGCTCAAAGCGGACAGGATTATCACCATCTCCGGTTTTTCGGCGGACGAGATCGCGTCCCGCCTGGGCTACCCGCGCGAGAAGATCTCCATTGCATACCCAGGTGTCGATCACGACCGCTTCAAGCCCATGGCCATGAGCATGGCAACGCGGGAAGGCCTTGGGATGAGCCGGGATGTCCGGATCATCCTCTATGTGGGCATGGAGCAGCCCCGAAAGAACCTGCCCGTCCTCATCAGGGCCTTCGGGAGGTTGCGCCGCAACGGCGTGGAAGCGCGGCTGGTAAAGATCGGGAGGCCTCACCGGGCAGAAGACAGGAAGAAGCTGATGGATGTAATCCGGGAAGAAGGGCTGCAGGATGATGTCACCATCATCGATTACGTCTCCGAAGACGACCTTCCCCTCTTCTACAACCTGGCCGACCTTTTCGTCTTCCCGTCCAGCTACGAAGGTTTCGGCCTCCCTCCCCTTGAGGCCATGGCCTGCGGTTGCCCCGTCATAACCTCAGATGCCTCGGTCTTTCTCGAGGTGGGAGGAGAGGCCTCTCTCAAAGCCCATGTCGGCGATGACGAGGACCTGGCCCACCAGATGGAGAACGTACTGGAGAACGAGGCCCTGGCCTCCAGGTTGAGGGAGCGTGGCCTGGAAAGGGCCCGTGAGTTCGACTGGAGAAGAACGGCCCAAGAGACACTGAATGTCTACCGCCAGTTTGCCGATTAGGAAGTTGACATGGAAGCACGATCGGAGAGCGCAGAAAACAACATACGTGCCGGGATACCCCTGCTGATCACTACAATCCTGGGTTTCGTCATCCTGATGATGGCCAACATCGCCGGCGCCGGGTACTTTCGCTGGCAGTACGCGATATTTTTCACGGTGGTACTGCTCCTTGCAGCCATCGCCTCCTACCTCTACCTGGAGAGATCGAGGATATCCACCGACAAAGGCTTCCTCTTCACATTGGGGGCGTTCGCGGGCCTGGTAGCGCTGGGGGCGCTCTCCCTGCTCTGGGTGGACAGCCTCTACGACGGGCTGCATGGCTTTCTTCTGACGGGGTCTTTCCTCCTCGCTTTTATCCTGGGATTTCTGCTGCTCCGGCGCTGGGAGGAGCTGTACATGTTCATGGGCCTGGTGGTCGCCGCGGCCGTCTCCCTGTGCGTTTACGGCCTTCTGCAATACTTCTACTTTTTCAACGACATCATCGAGTTCATGGGAAGCCACGGACTGGACTACACCATCACCAACCGGGTCAATTCCAGGTTCACCAGCCCCAACTGGTTCGCGAGCTTCCTGGTCATCGCCATACCGATCACCGTCGCCCTGCTCCTCCTGGAGAAACGCAGGATCCTGGCCTGGGTCTGGGGAGCAGCCCTCGCCCTCCAGTTGACATGCCTCTACCTGACCCAGTCGCGCGGCGGCTGGGCCGTTCTGCTGATGATCGCCGTAGCACTGGCCATACTGGTCCCCGGCAGGCGCTGGAAGCAAGGATGGAAGGTCCTGGCCGTCGCCCTGCTGCTGGCACTGGCGCTCTCACTTCTCTGCTCCGCCTTCGACCCGCTGGACAAAGACAATAGGGACGCTTCCGCTGTAACGACCCGGGCGGGTGCCGATTATTCCGGTATCGACGCTTCTTCCGCCGCGGCCAGCGTCAGCAGCAGGTTCCGTATCTTCAGGACTGGCATCGACATGTTCACCGACAACCTGGCCGGTGGTGTGGGGATAGGCAACTATCCCACTTCCGTGCAGCATTACCAATACGAATCCTATTACGCGGAACACGCCGGCAACTACGTGCTGGAAACCGCGTCTGAAGGCGGCATCTTCGGGCTGATCCTCATCGTGGCCCTGTCCCTGCTGGTCCTGTTCAGAGTCCGGGCCGTTCGGCGCCTGGTGCCGGAGGACAGCATGAGAACCGCCGGAGCAGCCCTGTGGATAGCCGCGGTGGGCTTCCTGGCCCATAACCTTCTGGATACCTCCTGGTACAATGCCCTCGCCGGAGTGGTGTGCTGGCTGTGCGCCGGGGCGATGTTCGCCGTCTCCACCCCCACCCGTGGGGACGAGCAGGATGACGGCGACCAACCGGGCGTGAAGAGCGAACGCAGTGGGGCCACGGTAGCCGGCCTGGCGGTCATAACGCTGGCCGTCGTGCTGGCATCCGGTTATGTCCTGGCCCTCTTCTTCCTGGCTGCGACGGAAAAGGAATCGGGCGACTACCAGAACCGGTACGGAGACAGGGCCGTGGCGGTGCAGGACTATCTGGACTCCCTCGGCTATCTCGAGACCAACCCGGAGGTCCACCGGCTGCTGGGTTCGATCTACCTCGACTTGTTCAATAGCAGTGAAAAGCTGGAGGGCTTCGAATACTCCGACAAGTCCATGGCCCACCTGGACCGCGCCATAGAGCTGGAACAGCAAGATGCTTTCGGCCACCTCTCCAAGGGGCTACTCCTCCTCAACCTGGAGCAGGGAGATTCCGGCCGCGCTTCGCTCGAGGAAGCCCAGCGCCTCTATCCCAACAGCCCTGCCGCCTATTATTTCGAGGCAGAGAGCTATTTCGCCGAAGAGGCGTACGATATCGCCGTGGAGAAGTATCTCGATACCCTGAAGCTTCTGCCCTACTATCTGAACCAGAGCATCTCACCTTTCCAGGAAGGGCCCGAAGAGAAGTATTTCCTCATGTCCGTACAGAGGATGGTGGAGATACTTATAAGGCAGGGCAACCTGGAAGAAGCCCTGAAGGTGGTAGACGATTACCTCTCGGATCTCCCCGGCAGCGATTGGCTCCATTACCTGCGGGCCCAGGTCCTGGAGCGTATGGGGGAATGGAGCCAGGCGCTGGACGAATATGAGAAAGTGATGCGGCTGGAACCCGACGCGATCGGCATCTACCTGAAAATGGGCAGGATCTACAAGCAGCAAGGCGATCCGGAAAAAGCGAGGGAGATGTTCGAAAAGGAACTTGACCTCAATCCCCAGTACCACGAAGCCCAGGACGAGCTGGACGCCCTGACGGAAAGCGCCCCGGCCGGGAGTGAGTGACCGGTGCCTCCTACCCGGGTCCTTCAGGTCAACAAGTTATATCCCCCACACATTGGCGGGATAGAGGAAGTGGTCAGGCGCCTGGCCGAAGGGCTGGCTTCCAGGGACACCTTCGAGTCGCGAGCCCTGGTATGCAACGAGGGTCCGCGGACCGTGACCGAAGAAGTGGGTGGGGTCGAGGTCACCCGCACGAGCAGCCTGGGCAGCCTTCTTTCCGAACCTATCGCGCCGGCTTTCCTCTCCCGCCTGCGGCGGGCTGAAGCCGACATCCTCCAGTTCCACAACCCTTTCCCCCTGGGCGAATTGGGAGGGCTGCTGCTCCCGCGGGAAGCCAGGCTGGTGGCATGGTATCACAGCGACGTCTTCCGTCAGAGGCTTCTTCTGCATGCTTACCGGCCGATGCTCGAGGCCTTTCTCAAGCGCTGCCGGGTAGTCATCGCTTCTTCCCCCAACCTCATCCGCAGCTCCCCCCTTCTCCAGCCGCTGGCCGGACAGTGCCGAATAGTCCACTACGGGCTGGACACCCGGAGGTTCGCTCTGGACGAGGGGGTCTCCCGGGCAGCCGGGGCCATACGGGACAAGTACGCCGGGAACCGGGGCCTGGTCCTTTTCGTGGGCCGGCTGGTGTACTACAAGGGGGTTGAGCACCTGGTCGAAGCCATGGAAGGCATCGACGCAGGCCTGCTCATCCTGGGGAGGGGCCCGCTGCGGGACAGCCTGGAGCAGCAAGCCGCCTCCGCCGGCATAAGCGGCCGTGTCCACTTCGTCGACTGGGCCAGCGACGAGGAGATGCCCGCCTACTTCCACGCCTGCGACATGCTGGTGCTGCCCTCGGTCGCCCGGACCGAGGCCTTCGGACTGGTGATACTGGAGGCCCTGGCCTGCGGCAAGCCGGTCATCAGCACGGAACTCGGCACCGGCACTTCCTACGCCAACCTGGACGGAGTGACCGGGGCGGTGGTTCCGCCGGCCGACCCCCGCGCCCTGGCGGAGGAGATAGACAGTCTTTTCAAGAATCCTTCCCTGAGAGAAGAATTGGGTCTGCGCGGCAGGGAGAGGGTCGAGCGGGAGTTCGGGATCTCCAACATGATCGACAGTGTCGCGGGAATATACGAAGAGGTCATGGGAGACCGGGGATGAATAAACGAGCCTGGCTGGCGCTGACGGTCATCGTCGACGCGGCGCTTATCAACGGGGGCATCGTCCTCTCATTCCTCATGCGCTACGGCGGGCTCCCCAGCTACAACTTCGACCCATATCTCCGCATGGCGATATGGATAACCCTGATCCAGCTCTTCCTCCTCTATGCCTTCCGCTGCTACGACCCGCGCGAGATGTCCCAATACTGGAGCATCTTCGCCAACGTGCTGCAGGCCGTCACGGTCGGAGTTGCGGTGGTGATCGTGCTGACCTTCGTGCTGAGGTCGTTTTCCTTTCCACGCCTCATCTTCGTGATAACCTGGGTTGTGCAGATCGCCCTGCTGACGGCTTGGCGCGGCCTGGAGCTCAAGCTGGCACCTCCCAGTTTCGGGGACGTCCCGGTCCTGCTGGTGGGCACAGGCGAGACGGCATGCCAGCTGGTTGAGGAGATGACCCTCCACCAGCGCTACGGGTACCGCATCGTGGGAGCGGTTGAACGCGACCACGACACAGCCGGGGGAAGCCTGGAGGGAATCGAGGTGCTGGGTACGGTAACCGACGTGCCGGACATCGTAGCCTCCCACGGTATCAAGTACGTCATCATCACCATACCCATCAGGGAGAGGCAGCTGATCGAGGACCTCATCAAGGTCCGCAGTGCCCACATCAGGGTGGACGTAGTGCCGGAACTGTACGAGATCATGGTGGCGCGAATCGACGAGATAGGCATCGGCGACATCCCCCTGGTAAGCCTGGTCAAACCCCCGGCCTCCGGTTATCAGCGCATATTGAAGACCACCCTTGAGACCTTTGCGGCCCTGCTTCTCCTGCTGGTCCTTCTTCCCGTCTGGCTGACCATCGCCGCCGCCGTCAAGCTCACCTCCCGCGGCCCGGCCTTCTACCGTCAGGCCAGGGTGGGCAGGGAAGGCCGGGAGTTCCGGATGTATAAGTACCGCACCATGGTCACGAACGCCGAGGAGCGTACCGGGCCGGTGCTCTCCGGCCACGACGACGAAAGAGTCACGGCATTCGGCCGTTTCCTGCGCCGGTCCCGTCTTGACGAAGTTCCGCAGCTTATGAACATCGTTGCCGGCCAGATGAGTTTCGTAGGGCCCCGCCCGGAGAGGCCGGAGTTCGTCCGGATCTTCTCGGAAGATATAGTCGGTTATGACGAGCGCTTCGCGGTGAAACCCGGGCTTACGGGGCTGGCCCAGGTCAGCGGCCGCTACGCCACCACCACCGAAAACAAACTCAAATTCGACTTGCTCTATATCCAGAACCAGTCTTTCCTGCTGGACCTGAAGATAATCGTCAAGACTCTCTACGCCATCCTGGCCGGGCACGGCTCCAGCCTGAGCCGGGAATAGGCCTCCGGACGGGACCGGCTGGAAACGGAGTCCGATTTTCTTATGTTCGTTATAATGTCCTTATACCGCTAGGGAGTTGGAAGGATCGTTTACGCCAATATGTATAACAAAATGGTTTCTATAATTAAGAAAAACGACAGACTTTATCAATTATCTACACGCCTTTACAACATGCTTCATCCATTAATACAGACATCGTATCTTTTTTATGATCCCCCTAAAATCAAGGGCGATTGGTATGAGCAAATTAAAGAGCTCCAGATTGACCCGAGAAAACCTCTTTTCGCAGACAGGCTAAATGAGATAAAAGCGTACTTCCATACTAATAATCTGTTTCATCTCAAATACCATATTTTACATGGGCCTCCTAGCTCAGATCGATTTAAGAGGCACTATTTCCATGCATTTGAAGGCGGTGTAGGGCCGGAAAGGCTTAAAGCAGCTTATGATAGCATCCCCCTCGATTATACTATCAGGTTAATGTTGGCATATGAGAGGTTTTCTATGATTACTGATTATCTCGACTTCTTGGTCCATGATTCAAATCGAGAATTGGATACTTTTCATATTTTAGATTATGGTTGCGGCGTATCAGATATCGGCTTACTCTTCTCCTCAATGGGAGCTCAGGTCACTATCTGTGATTTAGATAACTCTCGTCTCGATTTCGTTATTGATCGTTTTCACCAAAGGGGTTATGCACCAACCGTCATAAGAGTATCCGACACGGAAACATATCCAGATCTTCCCTCTGATGAATTTGATTTAATTGTAGCGACTGAACTTTTCGAGCATGTTAGAGACCCCCTGAAATTACTACAGAATTTTTCTTCTGCCCTCAGGAAAGGTGGATATCTATTTGATAGCATGGGAGGAGTCTTTGAAAAAGACCATAGGCCTCATCACTTGAGAGAAGCTGAATCCATAGGGAATTCAGAAGAATATAAACTCTACTATTCTCATTCTTTTGAACATATCACCTTAAAGGATAACCTAAGATATCTGTTCAAGAAAAAGTAGCCATCACTACATATATGTAGATTTCTGATTACAGGTTATACTGCGTAACTCATTTCGTTCTGTCCTCTGTCATTCCCAGCTGGGCGTGAGCGGCCGCCAGGCGGGCGATGGGCACCCGGAAGGGTGAACAGCTCACGTAGTTCAGGCCGACCTCGTGGCAGAAGTGGATGCTGCGGGGGTCGCCGCCGTGCTCGCCGCAGATGCCCAGCTTCAGCTTGGGCCGCACGGCGCGCCCGTCGGTGGCTGCCATCTTAACCAGCTTGCCAACCCCCTCGGTGTCCAGGCTCTCGAAGGGATCGGTGGGGAGAATGCCTTTCTCCAGATAGTAGCGGATGAACTTGCCGGCGTCGTCGCGGCTGAAGCCCATGGTGGTCTGGGTGAGGTCGTTGGTACCGAAGGAGAAAAACTCCGCTTCCCTGGCGATATCGCCCGCGGTGAGAGCGGCGCGGGGCAGCTCGATCATGGTCCCCACCATCAGGGGCACCGTGACTCCCTGCTCCTTCATCACCTTGCGCGCCTCGGAGACGATCTTCGCCTTCTCCGTGGCCAGTTCGGAACGGAAGCCGACCAGCGGGACCATGATCTCGGGGATGGGGTTCTTGCGCTGCTTCTTCAGCTCGCAGGCGGCTTCGATAATGGCGCGCACCTGCATGCGGGTGATGCCTTCGTAAGTGATGCCCAGGCGGCAGCCGCGCAGGCCCAGCATGGGGTTCTGCTCGTGCTCGGACTGGACCTTGGCGAAGAGCTTCTCGGTGGCTTCGCGGGTGGCATTGTCTCCCTCGATGTACTCGATGAGTTTTTCCCGGTTCAGGGTCATGAGGTCGGGCAGGAACTCGTGCAACGGCGGGTCGAGCAGGCGCACCGTCACCGGCAGGCCGTCCATGGCCTTGAGGATGCCCTTAAATTCCTCGCGCATGAAGGGCAGGAGCTCGGCCAGGGCGGCGTCTCGGTCCTGCTTCTTCTCGGCCAGGATGAACCTGCGGATGGCGGAGAGGCCGGGGTCGACCAGGAGCATGTGCTCGGTGCGGCAGAGGCCGATGCCCTCGGCACCGAACTCCCGCGCCCGCTTGGCGTCCTTGGGGGTGTCGGCGTTGGTGCGGACATTGAGGCGGCGGATCTCGTCGGCCCACTTGAGGATCTTGTCCAGGTTCTCATCGTCCAGCGTAGACTCGATGAGTTTCACTTCCCCGATGATGATCCGGCCGGAGGTGCCGTCGATGGTGACCCAGTCGCCCTCTTTCACTACCTTTCCGGCCACCTCGAGGTAACGCTCCGCCTGATTGATATGGATGTCCTCAGCCCCGCAGATACAGGGTTTGCCCATGCCCCGGGCCACCACCGCGGCGTGGCTGGTCATGCCGCCGCTTGAGGTGAGAATGCCCTGGGCGGCGACGATACCATGCATGTCGTCGGGGGTGGTCTCCTTACGTACCAGGATGACCCTGTCGCCCTTCTTGCCCAGTGCTTGCGCGGTATTGGCATCGAAGACCACTTCGCCCACGGCCGCACCGGGTCCGGCCGGCAAGCCGGTGGCGACCACATCGTACGTGGCGGCGGGATCGAGGCGGGGGTGGAGGAGCATGTCCAGCTGGGCGGGCTGCACGCGCCCGACCGCTTCTTCCTTGCTGATGAGCCCCTCGTCCACCATGTCCGCGGCGATCTTGACGGCGGCGGCGGCGGAGCGCTTGCCGTTGCGGGTCTGCAGCATGAAGAGCTTGCCCTTCTCCATGGTGAACTCGATGTCCTGCATGTCGCGGTAATGCTTCTCCAGCCGGCTCATGATGGCGGTCAATTCCTTATGGAGAGCGGGAAGCTCTTTCTTCATCTCGTTCAAGCCCTTGGGGGTGCGGATGCCTGCCACAACGTCCTCGCCCTGGGCGTTGGTGAGGAACTCGCCGAACTTGCGGTTCTCTCCGGTGTTGGGGTCGCGGGTGAAGCAGACCCCGGTGGCGGAGGAGTTGCCCATGTTGCCGAAGACCATGGTCTGCACGTTGACCGCGGTGCCCAGGCTGGCGGGGATGTTGTTGATACGGCGATAGACGATGGCGCGGGGGTTCATCCAGGAGGCGAAGACGGCCTTGATGGCCAGGTCCAGCTGCTCCCTGGGCTTGGACGGAAATTCCCGGCCGGACTGTTTGCGCACGATGGCCTTGAACTGTTTTACCAGTTCTTTCCAGTCGGCTGCCTTGAGGTCCACGTCCAGCTTGACCTTGCGCGCCTTCTTCATGGCGGTGAGGGCTTCCTCGAAGTGATCACGCTCGATCTCCATGACGATGCCCGAGAACATCTGGATGAAGCGACGGTAGGCATCGTAGGCGAAGCGAGCGTCCTTGGTCAGCTTGATGAGGCCTTCCACCGAGCGGTCGTTGAGGCCGAGGTTGAGGACGGTGTCCATCATGCCCGGCATGGACAGGGCCGCGCCGGAACGGACGGAGACCAGCAGCGGGTCCTTGTCGTCGCCCAGCTTCTTGCCCATCATCTTCTCCAGCGCCGCCAGGTG
Organism: uncultured bacterium; assembly: GCA_963765625.1. GTDB lineage: Bacteria > Actinomycetota > Geothermincolia > Geothermincolales > Geothermincolaceae > CAVXXD01. Next base: position 357,953 of record CAVXXD010000012.1, on the reverse strand, counting down.
GGCGTCGATCTCCTTGCTGAGGCTCTTGGGGTACTCGCCCTTGGCGGAATAGTAATTACAGGCCTCGGTGGTGATGGTAAAGCCGGGGGGCACCGGCAGGCCCAGGCCGGTCATCTCGGCCAGGTTGGCGCCCTTGCCGCCCAGAAGGCTCTTCATGGTGGTGTTGCCTTCGGAGAAGTCGTATACGTACTTGGTTACTTCCGCCATCTCTTTCCTCCTTATCGGGACAACGATCATTGCTGACCTAAAACGACCTAAAAACAGGACAACATCAAAGACAGGGGAATTATATTAGATTCTCTGCCGATTTTGTATAGGTCCGGGTAATTGCCGCGGTGCAGGCAATACCCGTTATTGATTCAGTTTCCGGTGGTACACTGTATGAAGCAGGCTGGGAACAGATGGCTGGAGGGTAGCGAAGTGCCGGACGTGCGCGGAAAGGAATGCATCGTCTGCGGGAGCGCGGAGTCCACCGTAGTCTTTCGAGAACTCAATATCGATATACTGCGATGTTCGAGGTGCGGGCATGTCTTTTCTTCTTATGAAGTCGAGCAGGCTTACGATGGCTATTTCGGATATGAATCGGTCGCTGGGGACGATCCCTTCTGGTGGAACCAGGCGCACGAGAAGATGTGCGGCGACTTCATGCGAAGGTTCATCGCCGGCAGGGGTGGGCTATTGCTGGATATCGGCTGTGGCCTGGGGTATTTTCTGAAGAAGATGGAGCAATGCCCGTCCTGGGAAACCCTTGGATACGAAACGTCCCCGGTTGCCGCCGCTTTCGCCAGGGATAAGCTGGGACTGGAAAACGTGATACACGGGGACGTTCTGAATTCCGGGCTCAGCCAGGGCAGTTTCGATCTGGTTACTATGTGGGATGTAATAGAACACATACCGGACCCCGATCCGGTGTTATCTTTCATCGGGCATGTTCTCAAGGACGAGGGGTTCCTGTTCCTCCACACGCCCAACGCAATAATCCAGCTGCCCAAGGCGAGGATGAAGAGATTTATCAGGCGGGGCAGGAACGACGTCCACTACCTGGAAGCTCGTGACCATGTAAACCTGTACGCCGCGCCCACCTTGCGAGCCGTGCTCGCGCGTAACGGCTTTGACGACGTCACCTTCATCCACCTCAAACCGATTCAGAGCGTTTCAGGCGGGAGGAGACGGCTCCCCATCCTGCTTAAGAACCTCTGGTACGGCTTGGCGGTGGCTTTTTACTGGGTGACCATGGGAAGAGTCAATCTGGACAATCTCTTCGTGATAGCCAGGCAGTCAAAGGCGCAAGCTTAAGGGCTGCCCCGGGGCATCAGCCCTCCGGGACCACCTGCGAGAAGTCGGCGAATTCCGCGAAGAGGGCCGCCACTTCCGCCAGCAGGGCCAGACGGTTGGCGCGCACCGCTTCATCCTCGACCATGATAAAAGTCGTCTCGAAGAGATGGTCGACGGCGGGGGCCAGCTCGCCCAGGACGTCCAGGGCTCCAGTGAAGTCGTTGGTGTCCAGTGCGTCTCGCAGCGGCTGCTGGGCCCACATCGCCTTTGAATGGAGTTCGCGTTCGGGTTCTTCGGCAAGAAGGGCCTCGTCCAGGGCCAGCCCCTGACCTTTGAGGGAGAGGTTGTAGCAGCGCTCGAAGGCGGTGTAGAGCCGCGCCAGGCCGCCCTGCTCGCGGGCTGCCATCAACGCCTGCAGGCGCTCCCGCGCATCCAGGGGGTCGCGCAGGCTGGAGCCCATGACCGCTCCCACCAGGTCGTAGGGAAGGTCCTGGTTGAGCAGGAGGTGGCGCTGGCGCTGGCGCATGAAGTCCCCGAGCTTCTCCCCGGTCTCTTCCCGCCCGGGGAAATCGTAGAGTTCCAGGGCGCGCTGCATAGCTCTCTCCAGGTCGAGGTGGAGGCCGCGCTCCTGCAGGATGGAGAAGACCGCCTGGGCCTGGCGGCGCAAGGCGTAGGGGTCCTCCGAGCCGCTGGGGATGAGGCCGGCCGAGAAGCAACCCGCCAGGTTGTCTAGCTTTTCCGCCAGGGACAGCAGTGCTCCGGCCGGGCTTCTGCGGCAGGGCGTCTCCCGCTCCCCGCGGGGCATACTGTTCTTCGATGGCCAGGGCCGTCTCCGGCGATTCCCCGTCGCGCCCTGCGTAGATGCGCCCCACTACTCCCTGCAGGCTGGGGAACTCGATGACCATGGCGGTTATAAGGTCCGACTTGGCCAGCCGGGCGGCCCGGCGCGCGCTCTCCGTTGTGGCTTCGTCGGCGTGGAGCATCTGTGCCAGCCGTCCGGTCAGCAGGTCCAGGCGTTCCACCTTGTCGTGGTAAGTACCCAGCCGGGCCTGGTAAACAACCTTCTTTAAGCCCTCGACCCGTTCCCCGAGGGTGGTCTTGCCATCCTCATGGAAGAAGAACTCCGCGTCCTCCAGGCGGGCCTTGAGGACTCGCTCGTTGCCGCGGCGGATAATCTCTTCCTTGGCCGGGTCGGCGTTCTGCACCACCAGGAAAGCGTTGGAAAGATCCCCCTGGGCGTCCTCGGTGGGGAAATAGCGCTGGTGCTCCTGCATGGCGGTTATCAGGACCTCGCGCGGCAGGTCGGTGTATTTCTCGGGGAAGGTTCCCACCAGGACGTGCGGCCACTCCGTCAGGTCGACCACCTCGTCCACCAGTTCGGCCGGGGGGATGGGCTTGAGGCCTCGCTCAGCGCAGACCCGCTTCATCTCCTCGAGGACCAGTTCGCGCCGGCGCTCTTGTGAAGCGATGACGCAGGCGGCTTCCAGCGTTGCCAGGTAAGACGAAGGGCCGGCGACAGTGTGGGGGTTTTGCGAAAGGAAGCGGTGACCGAGGGTGAGGTTGGAAGACTTCAGCCCTTCCACTCCGCAGGGGACCACTTCTTCTCCGTAGAGGGCCAGGATCCAGCGTACCGGGCGGGCGAAGCGGAACTCGCCCGCCCCCCAGCGCATGGACTTGGGGAAGGTGAAGGACCGCAGCAGCTCATCCAGGAGAGCGGGGAGCACTTCGGCGGCAGGCTTTCCTTCTTCTTTCACGCGCAGAAAAACGAACTCGCCCTTCTCGGTCTCCCGCACTTCCAGGTCGGAAACAGGCGCGCCCTTGGAGCGGGCGAAGCCCTCCGCCGCTTTGGTCGGCTTGCCGTCGGCGTCGAAGGCGGCGGAGCGGGCCGGGCCTTTGAGCAGTTCCTCGCGGTCGGCCTGGCGTTCTTCCAGTTCTTTCACCAGCAAAGTTAATCTACGTGGTGTAGATAATATCTCCAGGCCGGCACAGGCCAGCCGGTAGTTCTCGATGAGGGCGGCGGCGTTGCGCGCCAGTTGTTCGCGCCCGCTGTCCTGTGCCCCCCAGGGGAGCTCTTCCGTCCCGATCTCCAGCAGCAAGTCGCGCGTCATCACGCACCCCCCTTGAGGAGAGGGTATCCCAGTTCTTCGCGCTGGTCGGCATAGGCCTGGGCCACGCGGCGTGCCGGCTCGCGCACCCTGGCGATGTAGCCGGTGCGCTCGGTCACGCTGATCACCCCGCGGGCGTCCAGCAGGTTGAAGACGTGAGAACACTTGAGTACGAAGTCGTAGGCGGGAAGCACCAGCCCGGCCTCCAGGGCCGCGGCCCCTTCCCGCTCGAAGGAATCGAAGAGGGTGAAGAGCAGGGCAGTGTCGGCCTGCTCGAAGTTGTAGGTGCTCCACTCGTACTCGGCCCGCTTCTGCACGTCGCCGTAGCTCAGCGTGTCGTTCCAGCGCAGGTCGAAGACGTTCTCGACTCCCTGCACGTACATGGAGAGGCGCTCCAGCCCGTACGTGAGCTCCACGGACACGGGGCGGCAATCGAGGGAGCCGACCTGCTGGAAGTAGGTAAACTGGGTCACTTCCATGCCGTCGACCCACACCTCCCAGCCCAGCCCCCACGCGCCCAGGGTAGGCGATTCCCAATCGTCCTCGACGAAACGGATGTCGTGCTCCAGCGGGTCGATGCCGATAGCCTTGAGGCTGTCGAGGTAGAGGTCCTGGATGTCGTCGGGCGAGGGCTTGAGGATGACCTGGAACTGATGGTGGAGGTGGAGACGGTTGGGGTTGTCTCCGTAGCGCCCGTCGGTGGGGCGGCGAGACGGCTCCACGAAAGCCACCCGCCACGGCTCCGGCCCCAGGGCGCGCAGAAAGGTGGCGGGGTTGAAGGTGCCCGCTCCAACCTCGAGGTCGTGGGGCTGCCAGAGCAGGCATCCCCGTTCCGTCCAGTAAACCTGTAAGGCCATGATCATGTCCTGAAAACGCATAAACCCTCCTCCGGGATTGTAGAAGATTCTAACACATCGGGTCACCGGTGCGAGCGTAAAACCCCGGTTTTCTTAAGATGTGGAGGGTGTGGAGGTTAAGGACAGGCACCCTGTGGAGGGTCAGAAGGGAAGGGAGGAGGGGTCGAAGGGGGATGCCTGGGCTGGTGCCTCGATTTCGAGGGGCAGGTTGTATTCGCTGAAGACCGCGGTGCCCGTCACGCCCATGCGCCCCTTGATGAGGTCGATGCCGCCCAGCCCGTCACCAGCGTCAACTCTGGCGCTGATGGTTATCTTACGGATGTAGAAGTCCTGCTGGTCAACCCAGACCTCGACTTCCGGAGCCAGATACTCGAGCTCGTCAAGTAGGTCGGAAGGTTCCACGTCCAGCAGCGCGCCTATCTTCTCCACGGCCGGCTGGTCCGCCAACCCCTGCAACTCGAGGCTGACCGCGAGGTGCCGGCATTCACGTCCCGAGACCTTCTCCTGACCCAGGTCTTCCACCTCGGTATACTGCTCCAGCAGCTGCGGATAGGAGAAGGCCGCTTCGGACACCCCCTCCACCAGGGCTGCCAGGAAGCTGTCCTCCCCACTCGCGAGGGTGTACCACTCGCCGCCCAGCTCCACGAAAGAATCACCTTCCACGTAGCGCAGTTCCACCTCGATACCCATCGCCTCCACCGACAGTGAAGCGGCGCGCGCCACCGTATCCACGGCGGCCGTCCCTTCCAGGGTCAGGGGGATGGAGCGGGAGCCGCTCTCGGGCTCGGTCTCGATGAGGATGTCGGCTTTCAGGCTTACGGCTGTCGAGCTCTTCTCAAGGCCGGCGTTGAGGGTCTCTTCCGGGGTCTTGCCGCCACATCCGGCTGCCGCCACCAGAAGGAGGGCCGTCAGCAGGGTGGCTGCAATAATCCAGGGGCGCTTTCTGGCCACAGGCATCGCCTTCCGCTCAGTTGCCTTTCCACTCCATGGAAACCTCCGGCGGGGAGATGTCCGTAGGCACGTTGTACTTGACGAAGTCCATCTCCACCAACCGTTTGGTGGTTATGGGGGATTTGGACTTTTCGATCTGCATCTGGCTCTCGATGTTGGTGAGGGTCCGCCGCAGGACCAGTGACTCCATGTCGACCCAGTACTCCATCACGGCGCCGGTGTTGTTGAGCGTCGACTTGACCTCCTCCAGCTTGTCCTCGAATTCCTCGTCGGTCAGCTCGTGTCCCGCCTGCTGGCTGGCGGTCTGTCTGACCAGGTCGACGATCTCGGACCGTTCGAGGGTGACCTCGAGGTTGGGCACCATGGAGATGTGATAACAGTCGCGGCCGTTTACCACCTCGTCGTCAAGGCGGCTGATGGTCTGGTAGTTCTTCAGATACTCACTGGTCTCGCGGGTGATGTCGGCCGCCGCTGGCGAAAAGCTGGAATCAGCCTCTATCTCGTACCAGTTGTCGCCATTTTTCATGTAGTATTGCTCGTCGTAGATGATGTACTCCGTCGGGGCCATCTCCAGTTCGACGATGGTCAAGGTGGCCTGTATGTTGCCGGTTCCGTTGTCGTACACTCCTTCCGACTGCATGGTCATGGTGGAAGTGCTCACCTCCGAACCGGTGGGGGGGACGATGAATTTCGTCTCCGAGATAAAATCAAAAGAAGTGACTTCGCTGGTGGCCTTGGTCGCCTCCAGCAGGATCTTCTCTGGAGTGGCGTTCTCCGGCAGTTCGCGCTTGGGCAGGCCCTCACCGGTCGAACTCCCACCGCCACAGCCGGCCGCCAGGGCCGCCGCCATCAGCAGGGCCAAAGCCGTGCAAAAAGTCATCCCGATGACCCTTCTGTGCCTGGATAACATGTTCATCTCCCTTTCCGCCACGCTCTCTATCGCCAGAACTAACATAGCACAACCAGTGCGAGGTGGAGAAGAGCCTGGCCGGTCGGTATGGACACCGTCGCGCGAGGCGTCCTCCACACCAGGTATGACGCAGCCCCGAAGATGGTGGTTCCGGCCTGGAAACGGCCTGTCTTGCGGCTCTTTCAGAAGGCCGGCGACGGCTTGCGCCTTTACCTGTGAACAGGTGTCGCCATGACCAGCAGGCCTTCTGCTCCCACCAGCGGCGGCCCGGCCGCGTGACCGGTGAGTTCCACCACGAGCTCGTTCTTGTCGCCGTCCAGCAGGTGCGCCTCCAGGCGGAAGCTTTCGCCTGCCCCGGCCTCGCCGGCCAGCCGTCGCCAGGCCCCGCGGTCCCGGGTCCCGATGAGCCGGGCGAACGGCCTGCCGATGAGGTCGTCCTCACCGATCCCGAGAAGCTCGGTGGCGGCACGGTTGACGGAAACCATCCTGCCCTCCCCGTCGACTTGAAAGACCATATCCGGCAGGTGGGAGAGGAGGAAGCGGTTGAGGTCCCTGGCGGCTCCCAGTTCCTCCACCGTCTCCTGCAGGGAATTGAACGTTCTGGCCAGTTCGAAGACCAGCCCTACACGCGAGGCCATGGAAGAAAGCGTCTCGACGTGATGAGGGGTGAAAGCCCCGGCCTGCTTGTGCCCCACCACTATCACTCCGAGGGCGGCCATGCCGGAGCGGACCGGTGCCGCCAGCAGCGAACGGAGCTTTCCCCTCTTTCCCGCGATCTCCAGGGCGGCCGGCAGGGCGGCGGTATCCGCCACCAGCCAGGGGCGGTTTTCCTGAAACACCTGGAAGAGGGCCCTGTCCCGGCCGGCCTCTTCTTCCAGGCAGACAGTCCCACGATAGGTCAGGCCGGAAGTGGCTTGCAGCCGCAGGCTCCCTCTCGCGCGGTCCCACAGAAGTACCGCCCCCGCTTCGGACCGCAAGGCGCGCAGGATGTCGTTGAGGGTGTTGGCCATGGTCCCCGCAAGATCGTAGTAGTCGGAGGAATTCCCGAGCATGCCGTGGATGATGGAGAGCTCGTGGCGGGCTTCTTCTATCTCCTCTTCGAACCTCTTGCGGTCGGTGACGTCCTTGAACACCAGGGAGATGCCCGCGTCTTCACCCGCCTCGTCCTTCACCAGGGTGGTGACGGCCAGGACGGTCTTCTTGTAGCCGCCGGCCTCTATCTCGAGGTCACCTTCCCACGACCCCTGTTTGATGGTGGCTTCCAGTGCCTCGAGGAAGAGCAGCGGCCTTCCCACCGGTTTGACGCAGGACGCCAGGAGCCGGTTGATGAGCTTCCCCGGCTCCAGGCCGACAATATCGCAAAGGGCCTGGTTGCAGAAGTGGAAACGCCCCTCCAGGTCGATAAAGCCGACTCCCTCGTGCAAGTCGCGGCAGACCTGTTCAAGAATGGTTTCGCTCCATTGTTTCCAGCTGCCCGGGAGTGGTTCCTGGTGCGGCGCCGGTTTGAGCGCCAGCAGCATGCCCGTGACCTCGCCTCCCTTATCCGTGAGGGGAAAGGCGGAGATGAGAATCTTACGGTCCTGCCCTCCTTTTCGCCGGACCACCGCCGGGGCATCGAGAATCTTCAGACCCGCGGCGACCGGCTTGAGGTCCTCGCGCCGCAGTATACCCGTCTCTCCCAGGTTGCCCCCCACCGCGGCGGGGTCCACCCCCTGCAACCCGAGGATATCCCCGGCCAGCCGGTCTATGGCCGTGATGCGGCCGTCGAGGTCACAATGGATCAACCCTTGGATCAACTCGGCTGGAAAGTCCACATCCATCATCTCCTCCGCCTAGCCCATGGGCGGACTACGAGCGATTGTCAGCCTCGTGCCATGATGTGTGTTCTTATAAATATTCTATTACTAAGAGGTTGCCACCACCAGTACCGGCTTGTTCCATTTTTCCAGCCCAAAAAAACCTGGCGCCCGCGGTGGGGCGCCAGGTAAAAGTGCTTCGGCCGGATGGGTCAGCGCATCAGCTCGCGGACGGCGTACTGGCCGCTGTGGATGGCGCCGTCCGACGAGGGCATGTAGAAGTACTCGCCGGCCAGGAAGAGCCCGTCCACGGTGCGGTAGCGGTTCTTGCGCAGGTCGGCCATGTCCTTCAGCAGGCCCGGAGGCGCGACGCAGACTGCTTCCTTCCAGCGGTAGATCTCCATGAAGAAGGGGTCGTCCGGCATGTTGGGGTTGGTGTACCGGATGTCGCGCGATCATCCTCTTCTTCACTTCCTCGTCCGGCAGGGTGTTGAGCTCCTTGGCGTACTTGCCGTAAGTGAAGCAGTGCATGATGCCCGCCTTGGAAGGGGCGTAATATTCGGATTTGCAGGAATTGTCGGTCGCTCCCGCCAGCGAGAGTCCGTACTTGCGGGTGGCGGCGACGGCGTACCAGTCCTCCGGGAAGATGCGGCCGTAGAGGCCGAACATGACGTGGCAGCATTCGCTGTAGATGGCCTTTTTCAGGGTGGAAGAAAGCTCGGCCGGCAGGTCGGGCATGAGCTCCTGCGCCTTGGTGGCGGTGACGGCGCAGATGACCTTGTCGCAGGCGATGAACTCGCCCTTGGCCTCGACGCCCTTGACCTTGCCGTTCTCGAGGACGATACGGTCCACGGGGGTGTTCAGCCGGACGCGGTCCTTGTTCTCCTCGTACATGGCGGTGGCCAGCTGGCCGATGCCGTGCTTCAGGCTGTAGAGGCCGTTCATGCAGTACCACAGGAGGGCCAGGCCGTAGCCCACCCCGATCTCCTCCGGTTCACCCAGGGTCAGGCACGAGGCCACCGGCTGGAGGAGCTCCTCCAGGGCGTCGGTCAGGCCCAGGCGCTTGGCCATCTCCGCCAGGCTCTCGTCGTCCATGTCCAGGGAGCGCTCGTAGTCGACGAAGTTGAGGTCCCTGACCCGCATGAACATCTTGAGCATCAGCGGTCCGGCCTGGGCCATGGCCGCCGGGCTCAGGCCGCGGAACTTCACCAGGTCTCGGCGGATGCCCCACATCACTTTGGGGTCGAGTGAGGCCGCCATGGGGTAGAGCTTGCCGTTGCGCCACATGGCCACCTTGAAGGGGAACTGCACCAGGTCGTCCTCGATCCCCAGGTCACGGCAGACGCCGAACAGGGAATCGTAGAACTTGAAGAAGAACTGCACCCCCAGGTCCATGATGTAGCCGTCCCGGTAGGCGCTCCGGAGACGCCCGCCAGCTACGGCATCGGATTCGAGGACCAGGTAGTCGAGCCCTTTCTTCCTTAGTTCGTGCGCGGCGGCCAGGCCGGCTGTGCCGCCTCCTACAATGATAGCGTCCATTTACATCTCCCTCCTCGAAGATTAAACGTTGGGATAAGATTATAACATCCAGACGCCGGGTGGCGCCCGTAAGGCCGGGCCCTTATTCTTCCTTAAAGCTGACGAAGCGGTAAAGGAGCAGGGATACGTTGTGCACGAACTCTTCGCGGCTCTGGTGCATGAACCCCTTGGCCCACATCAGCGAGTTGTAGGCGATGGTCACCACCAGCAGCAGTGCCAACTGGTCGAGGTCGACATCCAGGCCTTCGGGGTCCGGGAGGAGGAAAGAGAGGTAGGTGCGGAAGACTCGGGCCAGCTCCAGGTTGATCTGGTCGTAGATGCCGGAGAACTCCTCGCTCTGCATGGCCGCTTCCACCACCGCCTGGTGCAGGGGCTGATTGTCCTCGAACACCTGCACCACCCGGGAGATTATCTCCTCGACGTCAGAGAGGGAACGGTGGTCCTGGCGCCCCTGGGTCAGCTGGTCCACCAGGCTCTCGTCCACGAACTCCACCAGCATCTCCTCCACCAGGACCCGCAGTAGTTCCTCCTTGTCACGGAAGTAGAGCCAGAAGGTTCCGTGCCCCAGGCCGGTCGTGGCGATGATCTCGGAGACCCGGGTATCGTGATAACCCTTTCTCCGGAATGTCTCCCGGCCCGCCTCGATTATCTTGCGGCGGGTCTCCTCGGATTTCTTGCGCCTGGGTCCGGCTTCCTTGCTGGTCGTCATGTTCTCCCGTCTTTCGTTTCCTTTCGCGGCTTCCCCGCTTCAATCGAAGTCGGTCGGGATGCTCTGCACGATACTGAGGGTCAGCGAGAACCCCGGCGCCACCTTCATCATGGCCGAGAGGTTGCCGGTAACCCGCATCTTCCTGTTCATTATGGCCTTGACCGGGTCCAACTCCCCGAAGGCCAGTGACTTCCAGACATCATAGTTGGCGATGAGCACGTAGTCCATGTCCTTCTCGTCCAACATGTCCCCATATTCGTCGATGTGGCCGTTGTCCAGGCGGACGTACTTGGGCGTGATATCCGGCCGGTCGAGGTACTTGTAACCGATGCTGGCGTTGAAGTCCTTCAAAAAGTTGACGAGCTCCTGGTTGGCCTCCCACAGCTTGACGTACCGCTCCAGCCACTCGTCCGAACCGAACTTTACCTTGTCCTCCCCCATCACGAGCTCCTTTCCTTATTCCAGGGCTTCCAACACCAGGTCGGTGAGGTCTCTCACCTTGATGTCCGCCCCAGTGGCGCCGACCACGTCCGAAAGATTGCCCTCGCAGAAGGGACAGGCAGACGCCAGTACCTCCGCTCCGGTCTCCAGCGCCTCCTGCACCCTCTGTTCCCCGATCCACTGGGCGAAATCGGGGAAAGAAGTCTTGACCCCCGCACCGGCCCCGCAGCACCAGCTCTTCTCGCGGATACGCTTCATCTCCGCGAGCTCGAGACCGGGTATGGCTTCGAGTACCCTCCGGGGGGCGTCGTAGACTTCCGCGTAGCGGCCGAGGTGGCAAGGGTCGTGGTAGGTCACCTTGAGGTCGACGGGCCGGGTGAGCTTCAGGCGTCCCTGCCCGATCACTTCTTCCAGGTATTCGGGGAAGGACTGCACCTTGTACTCCACCCTGGCCACTTCGGGATAGGCGTGCTTGAGGACGGAGTAGCAGCCGGAACAGGAGGTGACGATGCGTTCCACCTCCAGTTTATTGAGCACTTCGATGTTGCGGCTGGCGATTTCGGTGAAAGCTTCCGCGCAGCCCAGGTTGAAGACGGTGGCGCCGCAGCAGAACTCCTCTTCCCCCAGTGTCCCGAAGGACTCGCCCGCCGCCTCGAGCAGCTTCACGGTGTTGGTGGCGAAGTGGTTGCGCTCGGGGACGATGTCGGCGGTGCATCCCACGAAGTAGAGGGTATCCACCTTCTCCTTCTGAGCATTCTTCAAGCCCAGCTTGCGGGCCCAGCGCGCCCGCATGCGGCGGGGTGCCCCGTAGGGGTTGTCGTTCTGCTGGACCGACTTGACCAGCCCCTGCGCCGCCTCAGGCGGGCCGAAACCGGCTGCTACCAGCTCCCTGCGCACCATACGGGCGATCTCCGAGGGTTCCGCCGACTGGGCGGCGCACTGCACCGAGCAGGCCTTGCAGAGGGTGCAGTGGTAGATCACTTCGGCCATGTCCGCGTCCGGTTGCAGGGCCCCTTCCAGGATACCCTGGGCGGTATAGCACTTGCCGCCGCCGGAATAGGTGAAATACTTGTAACGGGCGAAGGCGGGACAGACATCCAGCACCTCCGTCTCTCCCGGGTGCATGGTGGCGGTGCAGGTCTTGCACTTGGGGCAGGTGTACATGAGCATCTCCATGTTGATGGCCATGGCGTCACCACCCCCCCTCGTATATCCGCAAGCCGGGATTGAGGATATTGTTGGGGTCCACCGCCTGCTTGATCAGGCGCATAAGATGGCCGAAGCCGCCGGCCCAGTCCACGTAGTTGTTGATCCCGTCGTAGCGGGGCGGCACTCCGCCGTAACGCTTCATGCCTTCGTCGATGTAGCCCTTATAGATATCGATAGCCCGTTGGTGCTCGGCCGTGTCCACCGGGTCCACGAAAGGGGTGATGCGCAGGAAAACCGAGCGGCCCTCGTCCATGCAGTGGCTGTAGTAAGTGGTGCCGAATTGCAGGCCCTGGGTGTAGATGTGCTCCAGCCCCCAGCGCTCCAGTTCCACCACCTTGGCCGGTTCGGCGTAGAGGATCTGCATGAAGCCGTAGCCCACCGCGAAACCTCGCATGAAGGCGATGCACGGTTCGTGCTCGATGGTGTAGCTGTTCCAGTAATGCCAGGCGCCGGGGAAGCGTTCCCTGGCCTCGTCGGTAAAGGGCCGGCCGCCCAGAGGCCTGGCCACCTTCTCGAGGAGCTTGCGATGGGTCTCCAGGTCCTCCTCAAAGCCGGTCATGATGGGCAGGACCACGTTGTAGGGACGGTCCTCCGGTTTCTGCCACGGCTCCATGGTGAACATCATGCTGAAATCGTCACTCGACTCCGTGTCCCCGGAAGCGAGCACGTTGACGGTGGTGTAAAGCCCCCAATGCCAGGTGACCGCATGCTCCACCAGGTGGGCACGGGATATCTTCTTCATGAACTCCACCGAATCGGCGTAATTGTCGAAAGCGTAGATGGGGCAGTCCTGGGCCTCGTTGCGGTCGTAGATGCGCACCGCGCCGCCGGTGATAACCCCCAGGGTGCCGCAGGCGTTGAGGAAGATGCCCCGCATGTCCGGCAGGGGTCCCCAGGGATTGTGCCAGGTAGCTGCGGGATAGCGTTCCGAAAAGGCCTTGGATCCCGTTTCCACCAGCGTGCCGTCCGGCAGCACCACCTCCAGCCCGAGTATCTCCGAGTCGGTGCCGTTGGAGCGATGACTAGCCGTGACCCCGTAGAGTGTAGTTGATCAGGGCGGAGTTGCCGGGCGGGAAAGAGCCCAGGGCGGCCCGGAAGTTGTAGGGCGCGATGGCGCGGGAGAGTTTACCCATGGGGACGCCCGGCTCGATGACGGCATAGGCGGCATCGGTGTTGATCTCCCGGATGCGGTCCATGGCATACGTATCCAGGACGATGCCGCCGGCCCGCGGGTAGACGGACGGCTCGAGGGTGGCCGAGGCCACCGGGGTGACCGGGACCACCAGCTTGTTGGCGATCCTCAGCGTGGCCTGAACATCTTCGGTGGAATCCGGCTTGACCACCATGTCGGGCATGGTCTTGGGGATGGGCAGGGCGGTCCCCGAATAGCTGAATAGAATAGTCCGGTTGCGGGTCACCTTCTCCTCGCCCAGGGCGTCCACCAGTTCCCGGTAGGCGCGTTCCGCCAGTTTCGGCTCGACCTTGGATTCGATGACACTCATCTTCCTCACCCCTTTTTCCTGGATCGGGAAAGCGAACATGCAGGGCCGACTGACTGTAAGTCATATACTAAAGTCGGGCGGAATTGGTGTCAATCGACAAGCCCTGCGGTATTTGAGCCAGAAATAGAGGGCAATGATAAATGGCATCAGGAATCCGGGGGTTTTTCTTCCGCGCTCTCTTCACTGCCGGACCGGCAGCCGGGAGACATTCAGGTAGGTACCCCCAGGCGGGGGAGGATGAAACGCGCCAGCAGAAACCATATGGCTATGAATACCAGGGGTGCGATCACTGCCTCCATACCGTTAGACCTTTCGGGTATTGTTGCCCCGACCGGGGCATGTTACCAGGGGCGTCAGCCGGATTTAAAGGAGCCCTCGCTCGAACATCCGGAGGAGTTTCCGCCCAGACCGAAGAGGGAGACCAGCTTTCTGAGGCGGTCTGATCCACAGCCCGGACAGGTCACTCTTTCCTGTGACTCTTCGTCCAGTCCGCGGAAAAAGCGGTCGAACTTGTTCCCGCAGGCCTCACACCGGTACTCGAATATCGGCATACTCGTCTCCTTCCTCGCTCCATTACTTACAATGTGAACTTACAAGGTGAATTTACCAAATGCTTCAAGGTACTCAAATGACATAGGTCATTAATCGCTCCTTGCCACCCCCACCGAGTCGTGGGCCCAGGCCCTCCCCGGGCCGTAGGTGGCTCGCTCCGCCACCACCGCACCGGTGGATGAGACCAGGGTGGAGACGTCGTAGGTGGTGCAGTAGTCGTTCAGCCTGAAAGAAGTGCGCGACCCCCCGGCAATACTTACATTCTGTAAAGTATCCGGGGCCAGGGGGCCGGCCCCGGTCTGCAGGGTCAGGCTGACGTCCACTGGTGAGGTGCCGGGATTCTGCACCAGCACCCAGGTCTCCATCCCCCCGTCGGTGGACCCTTCGGCCAGACACCAGGAGGAAGCGGGAGCCGCCACCCCCACCGAGTCGTGGGCCCAGGCCCGTCCCCGGGCCGTAGGTGGCTCGCTCCGCCACCACCGCACCGGTGGATGAGACCAGGGTGGAGACGTCGTAGGTGGTGCAGTAGTCGTTCAGCCTGAAAGAAGTGCGCGACCCCCCGGCAATACTTACATTCTGTAAAGTATCCGGGGCCAGGGGGCCGGCCCCGGTCTGCAGGGTCAGGCTGACGTCCACTGGTGAGGTGCCGGGATTCTGCACCAGCACCCAGGTCTCCATCCCCCCGTCGGTGGACCCTTCGGCCAGACACCAGGAGGAAGCGGGAGCCGCCACCCCCACCGAGTCGTGGGCCCAGGCGCGGTCGGGGCCGTAGGTGGCCCGCTCCGCCACCACCGCGCCCGAAGAAGAGACCAGGGTGGAGACGTCGTAGGTGGTGCAGTAGTCGTTCAGCCTGAAAGAAGTGCGCGACCCCCCGGCAATACTTACATTCTGTAAAGTATCCGGGGCCAGGGGGCCGGCCCCGGTCTGCAGGGTCAGGCTGACGTCCACTGGTGAGGTGCCGGGGTTCTGAACCAGCACCCAGGTCTCCATCCCCCCGTCGGTGGACCCTTCGGCCAGACACCAGGAGGAAGCGGGAGCCGCCACCCCCACCGAGTCGTGGGCCCAGGCGCGGTCGGGGCCGTAGGTGGCCCGCTCCGCCACCACCGCACCGGTGGATGAGACCAGGGTGGAGACGTCGTAGGTGGTGCAGTAGTCGTTCAGCCTGAAAGAGGTGCGCGACCCCCCGGCAATACTTACATTCTGTAAAGTATCCGGGGCCAGGGGGCCGGCCCCGGTCTGCAGGGTCAGGCTGACGTCCACTGGTGAGGTGCCGGGGTTCTGAACCAGCACCCAGGTCTCCATCCCCCCGTCGGTGGACCCTTCGGCCAGACACCAGGAGGGTGAGGGGGCCGCGGTCACCTCGAAAGCACGGGAAGCCGAGATGCCGTAAGCGGTCTCCACCGTCACCCTTACTTCGCCCGGTGCCAGGGAGGGTACCGCGCAGCGGATGGAGCCGTCCGACCAGGTTTCGTAGATGGTCGCCTCCGCCGTGCCGAACAGCACCCGGGAGGTGTCCCGCAGGGTGCCGAAGCCTTCTCCCGTGAGGGTGACCAGCTCGCCGGGGTAGCCGCCGGCGGGAGCGATGGAATCGAGGAGGGGCCGGCTGCCAACCGGGGGCGGTGCCGTCGACTCGAATTCCAGGATGACCGGGAGCTTGCCGGCCGTCAGGCCTTCCACGGTGATGTTACCGCTCGCGTCCCTGGAAACGCCCGCAACCGGTGTCCTCTCCCCCGTCATCAGGTCGACTGAGACCGGGTCCAGGTAGTCGGGGGAATCGACGGTCAGGCTGACGGTGTCGGAAGCATCGTCCGACTTCCAGACGGCCAGGGCCAGCGTGCCCGACGCGGCCTCCAGGGCGTGGGCCTCCAGGGTCGAGGGGCCACCGCAGGAATAAGAGATGGCGGCTGCCGGTTGGCCGCGGGACGTACCGAATGATTCCATGAAGCGCTGGTAGAAATGGTAGGCGGGCTTGGGCGAGAAGTCGTTGCGCAGGAGCCCGTAACAGTAATCGGGCCACCAGGCGAGGGCCAGGTCGTCCCAGTTCTTGTAATAGAAGACCCGGTCCACCGTGGTGTCTGCGTAAGTGATCAGCGTTCGCAGCATGTAGGCGCCCTGGGTCGCTTCGTCCACTCCCGGCGGCACCGTCGTGCTGGTCGTCCATCCGAATTCCGTCAACCAGATCTCCACCGGGTTCGAAGAGTATTCCGCCACTGTCTGCCGGGCATTCTCCAGCACTATCCTGGCCGTGTTCTCCTGGGGCGTGAAGCTGAGTATACCGAAGCCTTCCGGGTAAGGGTGGTAGGCCACGGCATCGACGTAATCGCCGGCTCCCGCCGCCAGGCAGTTACGCAGCCAGTCCGGGTCCGTGCCGGCCACGCCTCCCATCACGATCTTCGCCGCCGGGTCCGCTTCCCGGATAACCGTCGAGGTCAGCCTGAGCAGGGACATGTAGGCGTCGACGCTGGGGCTCGGCCAGAAGGCTTCGATATTCTCCTCGTTCCAGACCTCCCAGGCCGAGACCCTGCCCCGGTATCTCGTTACCACCCTGCGGACGTAATCCGCCCAGGCGGCCATGTCGGTGGGCGGGTAGTTCCAGCCGTTGCCACCGTTGGCCCAGCCGGGAGAGGTCAGCAGGATGCCCAGTATCTCGACCCCGTGATCCGCCGCCATGTCGACGTAGTTGTCGAACTTGCTGAAATCCCACAGGCCCTGCTGGTATTCCATGTCTATCCAGGCAAAGACACTGCGGGCCCAGCCGATACCCGCCGCCTGCAGGGGATCGAGGTTGTTCTCGAGGGTAGGAGTGTCGTAGAGAGGGAGGTGGCTGTGGGCCACCCCGAACCTTTCCTCCACGGATAATGCCGTCGCTGCCGCCGATTCCGCTTCCACGGTCGGCGCGACCCGCGCCGCCACCGGCATCCCGGACAGTGCGATGAACGAGATCATGAAAGCCAGAAGCGCACGCAGCAGACTTCCGGCGAAACCGTCGTGGATTGTCTTCTTGCTCTTCTTGCGGGTTTTCTTTGCAGGCTCAGATGTCTGTAAGGATTCCAATTCCTCTCCTCTGCCTGCTTCTACCTTGACCTGTCCTCGATATTATCGTCAGACGGTGCCGTTTTGAGAAGGGGAAATATCAAGTGGGCTTCAGGAAGAAGACTGGGTCGTAAGATATGAGAGGATATCGCGGCGGATCTGGACGCAGGCGGCCGAGGTGCGGTCGCGGGGATAGTCCAGGGGGATGTCATAGGTGGCATGGACGCCTGCGGGCCGGGCGGAGAGGGCCACCACTCGCTCCCCCAGGAAGACCGCCTCGTCCACGTTGTGGGTGACGAAGAGGACGGTGAGGCCGGCGTTTCGCCACAGCCCTACCAGGAACTCCTGCAGGGAGTTGCGGGACTGGGCGTCCAGGGAGCCGAAGGGCTCGTCCATCAACAGCAGGCTCGGGTTGACCACCAGGGTGCGGGCGATGGCCACCCGCTGCTGCATCCCGCCCGAGAGCTCCCGCGGGTAGTGCCGGGCGAAATCCGCCAGGCCCACCAGCTCAAGGTATTCCATGGCGTGGGCCTCCCGCTCCACCTTGCCGGCGGCACCCTGCGTCTCCAGGCCGAAGGTCACGTTGGCAAGAACGGTACGCCAGGGGAATAGCGCGAACTGCTGGAACACCAGCCCCACCCGCGAGCCCGGCCCGGTGATGGGAGCGCCCTCCAGCAGCACCTGCCCCGATGTCGCCGCCTCCAGGCCGGCGACGATCCGAAGCAGCGTGGTCTTGCCGCACCCGCTCGGGCCCACGACGCAGGTCATCCCCCCTTCTTCCAGCTCCAGGGAGATGCCGGAGAGCACCTCCAGGTCGGCCAGGCCGCGCCTCCCCTCGAAGGTCTTGCTCAGGTCGTCGAGTCTCAGTAAAGAAGGCATCTCTCTACCTCCAGCGCAGGAAATATCGTTCGGCCCGCCGCATGGCGTAATCCAACAGAAAACCGGTGGCCCCGATTACTATCATGACGGCCACGGCATAGTCGAGGCTCCACAGCGACTTGGAAGTCTCGATGAGCAGCCCCAACCCCGTCGTCCCTACCCCCACCATCTCGGCGGCGATCAGGCTCATCCAGGCCACGCCCAGCCCCACCCGCAAGCCGGTGAAGATCTGGGGCAGGGAGGACGGCAGCACCACCCTGGCCAGGACCTGGTGGCGGGATGCGCCCAGGGTGGCGGCCGCTTCCCCCAGCACCCGGTCGAAGGACTCCACCCCGGAGACGGTGTTGAGCAGCACGGGGAAGAAGGCCCCCAGGAAGACGATGAAGACGGCCGGGGCGTTCCCTATCTTGAACCAGAGGATGGCCAGGACCACCCAGGCGAAGGGTGGGATGGGGCGGAGCATCTCCACTATGGGATGGAAGAAATAGTACGCGGCGCGGTACCATCCCATCAACAGGCCCAGTCCCACACCGGCCAGGGCGGCCAGGGCGAAGCCGCAGAGGATGCGGCCCAGGGACGCCAGGATGTGGACCCACAGGCTGCGATGGAAGAAGGGGTCGCCGCCGGTGACGAGGTGCCCCAGCGCCTTCGCGGCCTCCACCGGAGACGGGGTGGACCCCAGTGCGCCGCTGACGCAGAGCAGCTCCCAGAGTCCGAAAAAGGCCACCAGGCCACAGGCGCGCAAAGCCCACTGCGCCCACGGCGGGAGTTCCCCGCGGTTGAAGGGGTCGTGCTCGGTCCCCCAAGTATTTTTACTGTTTGTCATTTATTCTCTCCCGCGGCGGGTTTCGGCATCCTTAAGGCTGGTAAAGGAAAGCGTCCACGAACGCTCCGGCATCGCCGATCTCCGCCAGCCCCTCCTCGCCCAGGAATGCCGCATACTCGGTAATGGTATCCCGGTTGAAGCGGTCGGTGAAGGTTATCCGGCGCATGGCCCGGGCCGCCTGCTCCTCGCTCATGCCGGTGAAGGATGCAGCCATCCGCGCCGCTTCCTCCGGGTTGTCCAGGATAAAGGCGGTGGCCCGCGCGTGGGCGCGCCTCAAAGCTTCCACCGCTTCCGGCCGTGTCTGCAGGAAATCCTCCGAGGCCACCAGGGCACAGCAGGGATGATCTTCCCAGATATCCGCCGAGTCCAGCAGCACCTCGCCGGTGCCCGCCACCTCGGCCCTGGTCACGAAGGGCTCCCAGGTCACGCAGCCGTCGATGCCGGAAGAATCGAGGGCCGCAAGCATCTCCGGCGGCGCCAGGAACACCTCGCGGACGTCCGCGACGGTCATGCCCGCCCCCTCCAGGGCCCGCCGCAACAAGAAGTCCTGGACGGTCCCGGCATTGGGCACCGCCACGGCGCGGCCGCGCAGGTCCGCGACGCTGGCGATGGACTCCCCCGGGGAGACCACCAGGGCCGAGCCGTTCAGGTTGGCCTGTGCCACCGCCTTCACCCGGGCCTTGCCATTGGCCACCGCCAGCATAGCCGGGGCCATGCCCAGGTAGCCGGCGTCCAGGGCCCCCGCCTGGAAGGCGCTCATCTCGTCCGGCCCGGAGGAGTAGATACCCGCCACTTCCACCTCCAGCCCTTCTTCGGAAAAGAATCCCTTCTCCATGGCGACGTAGAAAGCCAGCTGGTGCAGGTCCTGGTTGAGGTGGCCGAGGCGGATGTGCCGGGGTTCCACCTGGGCGCCGCCGTCACCACAGCCGGCCAGGCCCGCGCCCAGCGCGACGGCCACGGCCAGCAACACGGCCGGCAGCATCCTTCCCCATGACCGGATTCTCGATCGGAAGCCCATGCGCCCTCCTTTCGCTTTACATTCTACTAGCCGGCGCTCTGCCCGGGGTAGCCGGGTAGCCCGGGGCGAGGTCGCGCACGGTCTCCAGGAGGGCCAGGGTGAGCAGGCGCAAGTGGCGGAAGAGCCGCTCGGCTAGAGCGTCAGTCTGGTCCCCGTCGTCGAGGGCGCGCTTCAGCCCCCGCGCCTGGGCCCTGGCCGCGGCTGCCGACTCCGCCAGCTCTTCCAGCCGCCCGGCCGCTTCCGGGCCCGTGGCGCACCTCTCCAGCCAGGGCAGGCGCTCCCAGAGGAACTCCGCGTAGTAGGCCACCTTTTCCGGCTCCCAGACCTTGGTGCCCAGGTTCCACCGCACCGGCAGGGTCTCCATTCCCCGCGCCACGATGCGAAGATTTGAGAGCTCCCTTTTGACCGCCTTCAGCGATCCCGCCGCCCGCGGGTCCGGTCCCCCTCCGGACGCGCCGCCTCCGCAGTTATCTGACATATTGTAGATATTCTCTTCCTCCAGTACCCACCGCAGCACTTCCGCGCCCCGCGTGAAGTACGGGCACTCGAAGTGCGGACCGCATATGTATACGCTCCCCCGCCCGTAGCCCTGGCGGGCCATGGCGCAGGTGCCGGTGAGCATCTCGCCGAGCAGCGGCTCTTCCACCAGGGGGAGGCAACCCTTTTCCATCCCCCGGTAAATACCCAGCCCTTCACTCCCATCTCCCGGCACGATCACCGGCCCCCCGTAGAGGGCCGCGGTCACCTCCCGCGGGCCGTCGGCCGCGACGGCTTCTTCCATCTCCACCAGGACCGGCCCGTAAGCCGGGTGGAAGACGAAACCGCCTCCGTAAGCCACCTTGTACTTGTGGGGCAGCTGGAGTGGCGGCGGAGGGTCGAGCAGCCAGTTGGCCATCCCCGCGTCGATGAGGTCGAAGGGGCCGTAGGGAGGGAGGTCCACCGCGCGCATCACCATGTAGGCCCCGGCACAGGAACCGATGTAGACTCCGCCACCGCTGATGAAACCCTTGAGGGCGGCGGCCCCTTCTTCCCCCAGTGCCCGGGCCATACCCTCCACGTCACCCCCGCCGATGAGGACGGCGCTAAGACCTTCCAGGCCTCCCCGGCCAAGGGAGCCCTCGTCCAGAAAAGAAAAGGCGCGCGAGCCCAGGCGTTCCATCACCGTGACGAACCAGGTCCAGGAGTGGGAGGCGCCTTCGCCCGCGTAGATGCCGACCAAGTTACCCGGCTTCCGAGCAGATGCGCACGATCTCATCCGGTTCCAGCTCCAGCTCCATGCCCGTAAACAGCAGCCCGGCCAGGACCTCGGGGGTGAGCGCCGGGCTCATCGACATCAGCACCGGGCAGATGCCCAGGGTATAGGCGAGAGCCTGCCTCTGGCGCCAGTCGGCCCCTTTGACGAAGTTGAGGGGCGGAGCCCAGGGGCTGAAGGGGGAGGGTTCTAGCTCCCACGGCGAAGGGAGAGCCCCCACCAGGTCCTGGTCGGAGGCGCCGGGACCGGCACTGGCCGCGCCGCAGGGGTAAGCCCCCAGCCGCGCCGCGCGCTTCAGCAGCCTGGCTCCTTCGTCCGGCGCCGTCCCCGCCTCTTCCAACAGGGCCAGGGACCGGGAGTCGGTCAGGAGCATGCCCGGCTCATCCACCCCGTCCTGGGCCATGTAAGAAGGGTCCTCTTCCGTCTTCAGAAAGATATTGCAGTCGTAAGGACAGGCGAAGCAAGCGCGGCGTCGGTGCAGCAGGGCGGAGGGGTAGCCGCACTCCCTCCCCTCCAGCAGCCCGACGATGCCTTCCAGCCCGTGCTTTCCGGCCGGCAGCCCGTCGCGCACCTCGGCCAGAAGGCCGGCGCAACTCTCCGCGAAAGCTTCCGGGTCGGCCGCGTCCAGGATGCCCAGCCCCCTGGCGCAGACCGCCCGCAGGTTCTTTTCTTTAAAAGAAGCGCCCAGCCCCACCCGGTCGGCGCTGGCCCAGTAGCCGAGGTTGAGGCAGGGCCCGTTCCCGGCCAGCACCACCTGCACCAGGTCTTCACCGAGCTCGCGGCGGAGGGCGTCCACCGCCTCCCAGTTGTCGGCCGGCACTGATGAAGCCGGGGAAACGTCGGCGATGCCGTCGTGCAGCCAGAGGTAAACGGGTTCCGGCGCGGTGCCGCTCAAGACGATGAAATCGAACCCGGACAGCTTCAATTCCATTCCCGCGAAGAGATGCAGGGGGGTGTGGGTCACACTCTTCCCCTTCCCTCCGGGTGGCCACTCCCAGGCAGCCGCCCGGCACCGGCAGCGCGGTAAAAGGCCCGGAACCAAGCACCAGGCCGGCGTCGGGATAGAGGTCGAGCAGGGCCAGGTTGGCCCGGGCACCACCCAGGTAGGTGGAGACGAAGCCGTCGGGGAAGGGCACTTCTTCGGTGGTCATTTCAGCCAGGTTCACCACCAGGATGCTCCCGTTGTAGAGGAACTCCATCACCCCACCTCCTCACTCAGGGCGCCGGTGGGGCAGAAGCGCACGCACCAGGGCACCTCAAGCCCAGCGCAGCCGTCACAGGCCTGGCGGATGAGGATGGGCTTGGCGGAAGCGCCTCCGCCTCCCCGGCTTGCCAGTTCGCCGACCCTGGCCTGCTCCACGCCTTCCGCCCTTCCCAGGACCAGGCTGTCTTCCAGCTTGAGGACCAGGCCCAGGTAGTTCTTCTTCTCCTCCGACCGGAAGAGCATGATGGAGGAAGAAAGCAGGCTGAAAGCTTCGTCTCGATAGTAGCTGCAGGCCTCCTCGCAGAGGGCGCAGGCGGTACACTTCGAGGGGTCGATGACAATGGACATAGCCACTCCTTTCATCGTTTCTACCGCTGACGGTAGCAATAGACCTTGAAGTTCTCGGTGGCCACGTAGATGGCATCCGAGGTTACCGTGAGCGTGTACGGCAATATGCCGTCCTGTTCCTGCGCCAGTGACAACGACCCGTCTTCGATGGAGTAAGCATTGATACCGTCCAGTGTGGCGGTGTAGACGTAGCGGTTGGAAGAAGCCTGCCGCGTCTGGTCGATATCGCCTATACCCGCCTGCCAGACCAGGTCGCCCGTTTTGATGTTGTAGGCGCCCAGTTCCATGTTCCCCTCGGGATACATATTGCCCAGGGCCACCACCGCGATGTTGCCGCGCAGGGATACGTTCGAACGGTAACTGGCTTCCGGTTCCTCTTTCCAGACCTCGCGCCCGGTCTGGGTGTCCAGACAGTACAGGGCCTTATCTGACACCACGAACACCCTGCCCGCCTCAGTGGTGGGGGAAGCCACGAAATGGTCAGTGGTAGAGGAGCTCCAATCCAGTTCCCCCGTGGCCTGTTTGAGTGCATAGATGCTTCCATCCCAGCTTAGGCAGAAGACGTGCCCGTCACCCACGCAGACCGAAAGCCCCATCTCCCCACCTGTCTGGAACTTCCACACCGTCCTGCCGGTGTCACCCTCGAGGCAGTAGAGGCTCTTGTCGAACGATCCCACATAGACGCGGCCTTCAGCCGCTATGGGTGACGCCATGACGCCACCCCCCAGTTCCTTGCGCCAGAGCTCCCGCCCCTTGATATCCAGGGCGTAGACCCGCCCTTCCGCCGTTCCCAGGAAGATTGAATCGTCAGTCACACAGGGCGTGGAAGCTATCTCGCTGCCGGCGTCGAACTCCCACAGGGGCAACCCGTTGTCCGCCTGGAGGCAGTAGAGGGTACCTTCCGCACCTCCGATGAACAGTCGGCCCCCCGCCACCGCGGGCGCCGACTTCAAGGTCTGCTGCAACCGCACGTTCCATGCCTCCTGCAGGGGAGCGAGGGGCGCCGTCTCAAGGTAAGACGTCTGGGAGGGGTTCTGCCCCTCCATGGGCCAGTCCCCCACCGCGACGCTGAAGCCGGGGGAACTCTTCCGGATAATGGCAAGAAGGCCGATCACTGCTCCCGCGCTGACCAGCAGCGCCAGGACCAGGGCCAATACGCGGAGCGTTTTTTTTCTGCGCATAGTCACCATCCGGAAGGTTTTTAACTCATTGTAAGTATAACAATCCGCCGCCCCGCCGTAAACTCGCGCGGCCTGTGGCGCGACTCTCATCTCAGCCTTGAATAATGCTCGGATTAATAATAGGATATTCATGCTCAAGCGTCATTATTCAGGGAAAGAAACAGGAGGTGTACGTATGTCTTTGGCAGACAAGTGTATCATCACGGCCGCCCTGGCCGGAGCCGCCACCATGAAGAGCCAGAACCCGGCGGTGCCCTACACCACGGAAGAGTTCGTGGAGGAAGCCTACCAGTGCTACAATGCCGGTGCCTCGATAGTCCACATCCACGCCCGCGACCCCGAAACCGGCCTGCCCACTTCCAGCCTGGAGCAGCTGGGGACCATCATCAAGGGCATCAAGGAGAAGTGCCCCATCGTCATCAACCTCTCCACCGCCATCGGCATGGGCGTCCCGCCGGAAGAGCGTATCAGCGTGGTTGAGAAGTTCAAGCCGGAGGCGGCTTCCCTCAACACCAACTCCATGAACTTCGCCATAGGCGACTGGAAGAACCACACGGTGCTGGGCGAGATCGTCTTCACCAACACCTTCGCCATGCTGGTGGAGTTCGCCAGTAAAATGCGCGACGCCGGTACCAAGCCCGAGCTGGAGATCTACGACCTGGGCGGCCTCTACAACGTCCTCTTCGTGTCCGAGCAGGAAGGCCTCTTCAAAAAGCCCCTCCACTTCCAGTTTGTCTGGGGCGTGCTGGGCGGATGCCCCTTCGACATGGGCACCATGAAGCGCTTCATGGAACTCATCCCCGCCGGTTCCACCTGGTCGTCCTGCGGCGTCGGCCCGGCCTCCTTCCGCAGCGCCTTCCACGCCGCGGTCGAAGGCGGCCACATCCGTGTCGGGCTGGAGGACAACGTCACCATCTCCAAGGGCGTCCCGGCCAAGGGCTCCTTCGAGCAGGTCGAGAAAGCCGCCAAGATCGCCCAGATGGCCGACCGCGAAGTCGCCACCCCGGACGAAGCCCGTCAGATCCTCGGCCTCAAGGGCGGCCCCGAGATCTAAGCAATACCGATCAAAAAAGAAGGGCGGCAGCTGCCGCCCTTCTTTTTTAGGCCTGACCCTACTGCACCCCGTAGTCCTCGCCGGTGACGGCGGAGGCGCAGAGGATGCCGCTGGAGCAGGCGCAGTCCATGGCCACCCCGTAGCCACGGGCCGTATCGCCCGCGAAGAAGAGGCCTTCCACGCCGGGGGCGCGCACGTCCGGCTTGAGGCTACCCGCCTGGCTGACGCTCTTGGCCACGCCTTCCAGCTTGGTGCAGACCGGGAAGAGCTCCCACTCGATGGTGTCCTTGAAGCCGGGGTAGATCGACTCCAGGAATTCGGGTATGGTGTCAACCAGCTTGATCACCAGCTCCTTGTTGAGGGCATCCTTCTCGGTCAGGGGAAGATAGGCGGCGAAGAGGTGCTTGCCCTCGGGGGCACAGGACGGCTCGATGTAGGACTGGATGTTCCAGGCCATGTAAACGTCCCAGTCGAAGCCGTCTTCCTTGCTCAGCACGCAAGGGGTCTTCATCAGGCGCCGGGCATGCTCGTCCGGCACCACCAGGTCGGAAAGGCCCATGTAGGGCGAGAGGCTGCCGTAGCCGTAGAGGCTCCTGACGCGGCTGACGAAATCGGCGGGGAAGGCTTCTTCGTCGGTGTAGTTGAAGAGGCCCTGGATGGGGCCGCTGAAGATCACGATACCGGCGGAGAGAGTCTCCTCTTCCTCTCCTCCCACCACGGTTATACCGGTCACCTTGCCGCCCTCGATGTTGATCCGGCTCATCCAGGTGTTCAGCCGCACCTCCCCACCGTACTCCACGAAGCGGTCCGCCACCGACTGTGGCCACTCCATCACGCCGTTCTCGGTAAAGCCGCCGACGAAGCCCTCCTTCTGATTGACGATCATGGGGGCGATCACCTGGGCGGTATAGCGGAAGATGTCCCCCACCGAGATCTCGTGGGGATTGTTGATAGTGGTGATGAGGGTGCCGGTGCAATGCCAGTACTCGTAGATCACGTCGCTCTGGGCGAAGCCCGTCTTGACCAGGTGGTCGTGGAGGGAGACCTTGTCCATCTCCTCCAGGTATTCCGGGGTCATGCGGCTCAGGTCGCCGAAGAAGTCCATGAACTTCAGGCCCAGCCTTTTCATCTCGGCGTAGATCTTGTCGTCTAAGCGCATGGAATGGAAGGGCGGCTCCTCGTAGAACTCACCCTTGTACCAGGTACCGGTGAGGCAGGGGTTGATCTTTACGGGGTGGTTGCCGTAACCACCCATCAGGTCGCGCAGTCTGGCGAAGTAACCTTCCCCGGCGCAGCTGACCCCGTGGTATCCGAGGTCGAGGACGTACCCGTCCAGCATACGTTTCCCGACTATCTTGTTGATGGAGGGCCGGGAATCCGCCAGGTAGGAGAACTGCCTGGACAACAGGTCGTAGTACCAGTTCACCCCCCGGTCGGAGATCTCTTCGCCCCGAACGGACATGGCGCGGCCCCCTACCCGGTCATCCTTCTCGACCACCAGGGTCCTACGGCCGCTCTGCGCGAGCAACACCGCGGCGGACAGGCCGCCGATGCCCGCACCGACCACGATGGCGTCGTATCTCTCACTCATACCTACCTCCCTGCCTCCTCCGTACCATTGCCTTGGGCGATAATAATCATATATTATTTGCAGGAGATTTTCGCACGTTACAGACCTCGAAGAAGTAAGGGAGGATATCATGGGAGTCATAGACGAAGCCGTAGCCAGAGGTCAGAAAGCCCTCGACGAATACGAAGCCAAGAAATTCCTGGCCGAACACGGCATTCAGGTCACCCGCGAGGAACTCGCCGGCAGCTTGGACGAGGCCAAGGCGGCCGCGGAGCGCCTGGGCTACCCGGTGGTGCTCAAGGCCTGCGGCCCCGACATTGCCCACAAAACCGAGCGCGAGCTGGTCAAAGTCAAAATAGAGTCCTCCCAGGAGCTGGAGAAGGCCTACGCCGAGATCGAAGCCAACCTGAAGGGCGATCCCTACCAGGGCATGCTGGTCCAGGAGATGATCAAGGGCGATCGCGAGTTCGTCATCGGGCTCATCCGCGATCCCCAGTTCGGGCCCTGCGTGATGTTCGGGCTGGGCGGCATCTTCACCGAAGCCCTCAAGGACACCTCGTTCCGGGTGGCCCCCCTGGAGAAGTACGACGCCCTCCAGATGATGGACGAGATCCGGGCCAAGGCCCTGCTCGAGCCCTTCCGGGGCAAGCCCGCCGTGGACCGCGACGCTCTGGCCGACATCCTCATCGCCATGGGCAACATCGGCATGCAGTACGACGCGGTTAAGGAGATCGACATCAACCCGGTGATCATCTCCGGGGACAAGCCGGTGGCGGTCGACGCCCTCATCGTTCTCTGACCGGGCGCGCGCACCGTTCTTTGGAGGCAAACGGGACTGTTACGGGAAGGTAGAGGCTGATGATCCCCCTCTTCGACGAGATGCCGGTGCACAGGTTCCCCTTCGTCACCGTTTCCCTCATCGTCATGAACACCCTCCTCCTCATCTTCTTGCTGGGTCTCCTGCTCGGCGGGGGGGAATCCGCCGACAAGTTCGTCTACAAGTACGCCATGGTCCCCTGGGAAATAACCAACGGCAAGCACGTCTCCATAGATGTGCTTGAATCGACGGACCCCGAGCCCCCCCCACCTTCGGAAGCGGATGCCAACCCCTACGGTAAAAACGTCTACCTGGCCCTGCTCACCCACATGTTCCTGCACGGCGGGATATTGCACCTCCTGGGCAACATGTGGTTTCTCTGGCTTTTCGGCAGCAACGTCGAGGACGTCTACGGGGGCATGCCTTTCCTCATCTTCTACCTGGCCTGCGGGATATGTGCCGCCCTGGGCCAGTGGGTCTTTTATCAGAACGAGGTATCCGCCATGGTGGGGGCCAGCGGGGCCATATCGGGGGTGATGGGAGCCTACCTGGTGCTCTATCCACGGCAGAAGGTGTTTACCATCATCTTCTTCTGGCCGGCCTGGGTGCCGTCCTGGGCGTTGATACTCGCCTGGTTCGCCTACCAGGCCCTCTTCGCGCTGGTATCGCAGATCACCATGGCTACCGGGGGCACCGCGTGGTTCGCCCACATCGGGGGGATCGTCAGCGGTTTCCTCATCACCCTGCTCCTCTATCCCTGGCTCAGGGGCAGACGGGACCACCTCGAGGACATCTACGTCCCGGTTTACCCTTCCTATTTGAAGAAACCCTCTTAGAAGAAAAGCCCTACAGGCCGGCGATCATCATGGCCAGCGCCCCGATGACCACCATGCAAGCCGCCGTGATGGAAAGGCCCGTCTCCAGCCTGTTCTCCCCGGCCTGCCGCATGTAGATCTCCCAGCGTTCCCGGATGCGCTGCCCCATGGGTGGCTTCTGCGGAAGTGGGTTGGCCAGGGGCACGACCATGACGGGCTGCTGGTATCCCGGGTAATACTGCGGCATCGGCGGCGGGTAGGGCATCTGAGCCGGGTACGCCTGGTAACCGGGCGGCGCCGGCGTGTAACCGGGGTACGGCTGCTGGTAGGGAGCGGGTGAGGGGTAAGCCGGCGGATAGGCCGGCATGAGGGGTAGTTGCGGCGGCATCTTGCGCGGGGCGTCGTTGCCGCAGGCCGGACAGAACTGGCCGTCCTCCGGTATCTCCTTCCCGCAATTCATGCAGTACATGATCGCCCCGTTCTTTAGAACATCCCCAAGGCCAACGCTCCGAGCATCGACGTCTCGAAACCGCCGGTAGCCGCCATGATGATGAACATGATCGTATAGAGGAACAACCCGATGATCCCCAGCACCAGCCCGGCCATGGCCACACCCCGGCCCCCCAGGTAGCCGCCGCTGGCGTCGATCATGTTCTTAGCCTTGATGCCGAAGACGATGGCCAGCACCGAGAGTATGATAGGGCATACGAGGATGCCCAGGATGCCCAGTACCAGGGAAGCCGTCGCCTCGCCGGGAGTGGAAGCCCCCTGGGCGATGATGACCGGGTAGGGGGGATAGCCGGGGTAGGCGGGCTGAGGCGGGTAGGCTCCGTATGAAGGGGGGTATGCCTGCTGGACCGGCCGGTCCGGGCGATCCCGCCTGGTAACCCGGTCCGGGACCCGGATAGGCCGCTCCCCCGTAGGGCGGCGGCGGCGGTCCGGGCTGGCCGAAACCGGCGCCCGGGGGCACCAGGGAACTCTGCGGCGGTGGTGCCGCCGGGGTCTGATAAGGGGCCGTAGCCGGGGGCACGTCCATGCCCGGGCCGGGGATGCCGGTGGAAGAAGGCGCCCCGGCATACTTTTTCAAGGGCTCCTGGCAAAGGTTGCAATAGATGCTGTCTTCTTTGTTCTCCGTACCGCAGTTCGGGCAATACATCAGCTCTCTTTTCTCTCCCTGTTTCCTGGTAACTCCCTATTTTAAACTCTTATCGGAAAGCCCTCAAACCAACTTGACTACTGTATCACTATATCCGGCGCGGACTGCTTGAGGGATTCCACGACGGAAGCGGGAAAATAGTTATAGAGCTTCATGTTGGCGGAGAAGTCCACCACGTCTTCGGACATGCCCCATTCCAGTGACCCGGCGGGAAAGTCACCCTGCAGGAACAGGCGGGTAACGCGAAACATGGCCAGATCGTCCCGGAGGACCGTCTCGGCCAGCTGCGCTTCGGGATCGGAATCGCTCCCGTCCGCATCCGAGGTTATCACCAGGAAGCCGCGCGCCGTACCCATGGCCAGAACCTCACCGGAAAAGCTGCCAGGCCCGCAGAAGATTATGTCCGCTTTGAGCTTGAGACAGGCCTCGACCTGTACCCGCGCGGTAGCGGTATCTCCCGGGTCGGACAGACCATACTCGGCTATGGCGCAGTTGGGGTTTACGCTGGCCACCCCGGTTTCGAAACCCTTGAGATAAGCCATGGCGTCGGTGCCTCCCTGGTATCCGATGAAGCCGACTACCGCGTCGGCGTTGATCCAGGGGTGCCCGCGGGAGACGGTCATCCCGGCCGCCAGCACGCCGCTCAGCCAGGCCCCCTCCTCCACCTTGTACCGCACCGTAGCCAGGTCTGCCCCCGACAGGGCACTACCGGCAGGGCTTGAGAGCGACATGCCCAGCGCGGCCAGCGGGACGCCGGCGCTGCGCTTCGCGGGGTCCAGCACCTGGCTGCCCCTGCCGGTCACCAGGATGAGGGAGTTCCCCGCCTCTTCCGCGGAAGCAACTTCTTCACTCAGAGAAGACGCCTTGCATTCCTCCAGCGAGGCATCGACCGCCAGCTCGGAAGAGAGCTGCTGCATGCCACTGTCGACCAGCTCCGCGCTTCCGGTGCTGTTGAAGGAGTCGACGATCTCGATGACTCCCACTTTAACCTCCTCCGACTGGCTGCCGCAGCCCGCCGGGACGGCGGCAACGGCGGCCAGCAGGGCGAGAAGGACTGCCGCGGCGGGGATACGTGACGTTACGGTCTTCAATCGGGCCTCCATGGATGATTTTGGTCGCCTGTTAACACGTTCCTCAGATTATAGCAAAAAATAAACCGCCTGTTGATTTTTCCCCCGGGTGCAGCTTCAGCGAGGTTAACAGTCTCCCTTATTACGGTATAATGATAATCCAAGTGATTTCCCGAAGATCAAAGGGGGTTTTGAGAAAGATGCACGAGGTCAAGGTCACCGGAAAGAAAGACAGCCGGGGGAGCATACAGAACGACATCGAGCGGTTTTTCAACCACTACGCCCAGTGGAAGCATCCCCAGGCCTTCTTCGAAAAGGCCTGGAAGCCTTACTGCGACATCTACGAGTCCGCGGAGTGCTTCCACGTCATCGTGGAGATCTCGGGTGTCGCCGAGGAAGAGGTTGAAGTGATGCTGCAGGGCAATACCTTGATCATCCGTGGCGACCGCCCGCAGGCTCAACCCCCCGAATACCGCACCGTCCACCAGATGGAGATCAATTTCGGCCGTTTCGAAAGGACCCTCGAACTGCCGCACCCGGTGGACGAGGACGGCACGGCGGCCACCTACCGCAACGGCTTTCTCTTCATCACCCTGCCCAAACTCCAGGGCCGTGCCGTCCGGGGTATCCACATCGTACAGCATTGACACTCGGTTAAAGGAGGACTAGATAAATGTTTCCCAACAGCAACAACCCTGCTGATGAAATAGTTGAACCGTACATACCGCCGGAGCTCTTCGTCCTGCCGCTGCAGGACACGGTGATATATCCTCACATCATCGTGCCCCTGCTGGTCACCCGCGAGGAACTGGTAAACATGATCGACGAGGTCCTCACCGGCGACCGCATGGTGGCGGCGGTGGCGTCGCAGGTCGAAACGGAGGCTCCTTCCACCGACCAGCTCTACGGCATCGGGACGGCGGCGGCGGTGATCCGCATGCTCAAGATCCCCGACGGTTCCATGCAGCTCTTCCTGCAGGGCGTGCAACGCATCCGTGTCGCTGAGTATACCCAGCACCAGCCGGTGGCCAGGGCGAAGGTGGAAGCGGTCCGTGAGATCGTCGAGAAGAACGTGGAGATGGAAGGGCTGGCCCGCAACGTGCTGGCCCAGTTCGAGAAGATGGTTTCCATGGCCCCCTACCTGCCCAACGAGATCCTCATAGCCGCCATGAACATCGGCGAGCCCAACAACCTGGCCGATTTTATCGCCGCCAACATCAACATAACCCTGCCCGAAAAACAGGAGCTGCTGGAGGCGGTCAACGTCAAGGACAGGCTCGAGAAACTGACCGTATACCTGAACAAGGAGATCGAGATACTGGAGATCGGCTCCAAGATACAGTCCCAGATCCAGACGGAGATGTCCAAGAGCCAGCGCGAATACTTCCTGCGCGAACAGTTGAAGGCGATCCAGTCCGAACTCGGCGAGGTCGACGAAAAGACCATGGAGGTCAACGAGTTCCGCGAGAAGATAGAGCAGAGCGGCATGCCTCCCGAAGCCCGCAAGGAAGCGGAACGCGAACTCGACCGCCTGGAGCGGATGCCGCCCGCCGCCGCCGAATACACCGTCGCCAGGACCTACCTGGAGTGGCTGACCGGCCTCCCCTGGCAGGTCTCCACCGAGGACCATCTGGACATCCCCCGGGCCCGCAAGATACTGGACGAGGACCATTACGACCTGGAGAAGGTCAAGGACCGCATCCTGGAATACCTGGCGGTGCGCAAACTCAAGGACGACATGAAGGGCCCCATCCTCTGCTTCGTCGGACCACCCGGCGTGGGCAAGACCTCACTGGGGCGCTCCATCGCCCGTGCCCTGGGGCGCAAGTTCGTCCGCATCTCCCTGGGGGGCATGCACGACGAGGCGGAGATCCGCGGCCACCGGCGCACCTACATCGGGGCGCTGCCGGGACGCATCATCCAGAACATCCGCAAGGCGGAGTCGAACAACCCCATCTTCATGCTGGACGAGGTGGACAAGATCGGCATGGACTTCCGGGGGGACCCGGCCGCCGCCCTGCTGGAGGTGCTCGACCCCGAGCAGAACTTCTCCTTCTCCGACCATTACCTGGACGTGCCCTTCGACCTCTCCCAGGTCATGTTCATCACCACCGCCAACACCCCCGTACCCATCCCGCCCGCCCTGCTGGACCGCATGGAGGTGCTGGAGCTGCCCGGTTACACCGAGATCGAGAAACTCAAGATAGCCCAGCGATTCCTGGTAAAGCGCCAGCTGGAGGCGCACGGCTTGAAGAAGAGCCAGGTGCAGTTCTCGCCCGACGCCCTGCGCGCCATCATCCGCAACTACACGCGGGAGGCCGGGGTGCGCAACCTGGAGCGGGAAATCGCTACAGTCTGTAGAAAAATCGCGCGGGACGTCGCTTCCGGGGAGCGCAAGTCCAAGAAGGTCACCGAGGCCGACCTGCACGGATACCTCGGGCCGATCAAGGCCCGCTTCGAGGTGGCGGAGGAGTCGGACGAGATCGGCGTGGCCACCGGGCTGGCCTGGACGGAGTCGGGAGGAGACGTCCTCTTCGTGGAGGCCCAGGTGGTGCCGGGCGAGGGCCGCCTCATCCTCACCGGCAAACTTGGGGACGTGATGCAGGAGTCGGCCCAGGCCGCCCTGACCTACGTCCGTTCCATAGCCAGCGGGTACGGCGTAGACGAGGACTTCTTCAAGAAGCACGACATGCACGTCCACGTGCCGGCTGGCGCCATCCCCAAGGACGGCCCCAGTGCCGGCGTGACCCTGACCACGGCCCTGCTCTCGGCCATCACCCGCCAGAAGATCCGCAAGAACGTGGCCATGACCGGGGAGATAACCCTGCGCGGCAAGGTCCTGCCCATCGGCGGCCTGAAGGAGAAGATGCTGGCCGCCCACCGCGCCGGCATCAAGACGGTGATAATACCCGCCGACAACGAGAAGGACCTGGAGGAGATACCCAAGTTCATCCTCAAGGACCTCGAAGGTAAAGCCGGTCAAACGCATCGAGGAAGTGGTGGACGCCGCCATGGTCAACGGCTTGCCCAAGACCACGAAAGAAAACATGGCTGCGAGCGAGAAGCCGGCGAAAAAGCCGGCCGCCAAGAAACCGGCCAAAGCGAAAAAGCCCGCCGCGGCGAAGCCTGCCGGCGCGAAAAAAACGGCCGCCAAGGCACCGGCGAAGAAAGTGACCGCCAAGCCGGTGAGGCGGAAGGTAGCCAGGAAACCGACCAAGAAGGCCTGACCGTCCCGGTCGTTATCCCGTCTGCACGGGCAGGGTAAAGCGGAAGATGGACCCGCCGCCGGGCCGTTCTTCACACCAGATGTTCCCGTCGTGAGCCTCCACTATCTGGGCGGCGATGAACAGGCCCAGCCCCAGGCCCGGGGTGGAGTGATGGTCGGAGTCCTGGACCTGGAAGAAGCGATCGAATATCTTCTCCCGCTTGTCCTCGGGCACCCCGATACCGCGGTCCGAGACGGATACCATCACCCGGCTCCCCAGCCATTCGACCACCGTCTCCACCGGATCTTCCGGCTCACTGAAGTTGACGGCGTTTTCCAGCAGGATCACCATCAGCTGGCGGATCCGCTCCTCGTCGAGGAGGGTGAGCGGGCCTGCTCCCTCGGAGCAGAACTCGAATTCCCGGCCAACGTGTCTCTCCCTCATCTCCTTCACCGCCTCGAGCAGGACCGCCCCCAGTTCCACCGGCTCCTTTTCCACCGGAAAGCTTCCCTGCTCGATGCGGGAGATATCCAGCAGCTCCTCCGACAGGTGGGTCAGGCGGCGGGAACTCGTCTCGATGGCCTGCGCGATCTCCCGGATGGCTTCACGCGGCGCCTCCTCCAGATTTTCCCCCAGGGTCTCCGCATAGCCCATGATCAGGGCGATGGGGTGGCGCAATTCGTGCGCGGCCACCCCCAGGAACTCCCTCAACTGCCAGGCCCGCTCCTCCAGCTCCTTCTCGTACTGCCGCTCTCTGGTCACGTCGATAAGCGACAGTACGAAGGCCTCGCGTCCCGGCAGCAGCCCCATACTCGAGAGCACCTCCCTGGCCTCGCCGGCAGCGGGGATGAGCCGCAGCAGAAGATACCTGCTCTCCTCCTCCACACCGGCCTTGAGCCCCTCGAACTGCGCCATCACCGCCCTGGTGTCGGCCTCTCTCAGGATGCCCCGCAGAACCAGGCCGGACTCCGGCTCCCCCGGCAGAAAGCCGGTAAGGCGCAGGAACTCCTGGTTGACATATCTTATCCTTTCGTCGGACCCCACCACGCACATCGCCGTACCGGTAGCCTCCAGGACGGTGCGGTACCTCTGCTCACTCTCCTGCAGGGCGGCGTTGAGACGCATGCGCACGATGGCCTGGCCGATCTGGCCCGCGATGGTCTCCATCACCTCCCTGGCCTTCTCCGGGACTTCATCCAGGGAGCGCGAGCCGACGTTGACGTCGCCGATCACCATGCCCTGGTAGATAATGGGGACCACCGCCAGGGCCTTCAAACCTTCGCGCCCGCGGACGTCGTCGACCTGCAGGTTCGATTCGTCGTACTTGAGATAGACAGGCTCTCCGGCCATCACCAGCCTGGTGCTGGGGCTGTCCGCCTCCGGGTGGGCTACTGAGGCGACGAACTCCCCGGACAATCCGGTATGATAGATGAGCTCGAGCGCTCCCGTCTCCTCGTCCGTGAGATAGATGCCTCCCCCCTCGAAACCGGTGGTCTCCAGGATGGCCTCCAGGGAGAGCCGCAGCGATTCCCTCAGGTCGTCGGTGCGGGCCAGGCGCAAGGCCAGGTCCCGCTGCACCCGCAGCGAACTCTCCGCCTCCACCAGCCTGGTGATGTCCTCCATCATCACCATGCCGCCGGCAATCCGCCCGTCACGGTCGTAAAGGGTAGTGGTACGGACGGTGGCCCAGAGCTCCTCGTCGCTGGTGTGGGCACGATAATGGCCTTCATAGAAACCGTCCTCCCCCTGCAGCGGCTTGCGGATGGCGGGCAGGACACTCTGGTCCCGCAGGGTGGTCAAGTCCAGGCCGATGAGTTTCTCGCGGGACGACTTGAGGATGTCGACCAGGCGTTCATTGCAGTCGGTGAGGATCAGGTTGTTGTCGTAGTAGAATACCCCTCCCGGAGAATCACGAAAGAGCGCCCGGTAACGCTCTTCGCTGGCACGTAATGCTTCTTCCGCTTCGATACTCGCGGAGATGTCCCGGCCGAAGACGATTCCCCCCATCACCTCGCCCTGGTTGTCGACCAGGGGCATGCCCGAGGATTGCTGCCTGATATAATTCCCGTCGCCATGCCGGATACGAAAGGTCGTGTAAACCGTGGCTTTTTCGCCGATCCCCTTAATATATTCGGAAAATGCCGCCTCCAGGTCGTCGGGATGGACCAGGGAGAAATAGGACTTGCCCACCAGTTCCAGCGGCTGGTAACCAAGGACATCGAGATGGGAGGGCGTGGCGTACTTGATGACCGCCGAGGCGTCCACCACGATGATCAGATCACGGGTGTTTTCCACCAGCAGCTTCCAAAGCCTGCTGCTCTCAGCCAGGAACGCGTCCAGGTCCATACAACCTCACCCCGCTTAGCCAGGCATATCGATATTTCAATGATAGCAGAACCGGGGTGAAGGTTGGATTCTCGTCATATTCCCCTCTCCGCTCGTTGGGACTATCCTTATTGTATGGTTAACGAGGGCATTGACCGTGATGACGAGACCTACCGCTTCCTGCTGGAAGGCCTGGACGAGGTCGCCTTCATGCTCGACGCGAAGGGGAATCTCGTCTACATCAGCCCGGCCGTGGAACGGATCTCCGGTTACCGGGTGGACGAACTGATGCAGAAGAATTTCAGCGCTTTCGTCCATCCCGACGACGTCCCCTACCTGCGGGAGTCCCTGGTGGAACAACTAGCGGGCCACCCCAGGCCACAAGAGTTCAGGGCCTGGGACAAGGACGGCAGTCTGCATTACATTCGGACGTCCGCCCGCCTGGCCTCGCATAAGGGTGAACCCGTCATCGCGGGCAGCCTGGTCGACGTGACCGAGAGACACCAGGCCCTGGAAGCCCTGCGCGACTCGGAGAAGAAGTTCCGCACGGTACTCCAGCTCTCCCACGACGGCGTTGTCCTGTTCGACGAGCGGGGAGAGGTCTTCTTCTGGAATCCCGGGGCCGAGCGGATCTTCGGATACAGCGAAGAGGAAATGCTGGGGCAGTCCATCGTCACCGTCGTCCCGCTCGAATTCCACCACCTCCACTACGACATGCTCGAGGAGATGTCTTCTGAAAAAGAAGAAGGCTCAGCGGGCAGGGCCAGGGAGCTCACGGTGAAGAACAGGGACGGGACGGAGATCCAATGCGAGCTTTCCTTCGTGACCTGGAAATCCGGAGACCAGGTCCTTTGCAGCGTCATATTCCACGACGTGTCCGGGCGCAGGCGGGCGGAAGAGGCTCTGCGCCGCAGCGAGGAGTACTACCGCTCCCTCATCGAGCACAGCCAGGACATCACCCTGGTGCTCAACCAGGACGGCACCATACGCTACGTCAGCCCCTCCTTCCAGAGGGTCTTCGGCCACCCGGCCGCCGAGATAACCGGTCGGGACGCATTCTCCCTGGTCCACCCGGAGGACCTCCCCGGGCTGGTCAAGGCCTTCGCCGAAGGCATAGGAGATCCGGGAAAGACGGTGATGGCGGAGTACCGCATCCACCACGCCGACGGTCACTGGGTCCACGTCGAAGCATTCGGTAACAACCTCCTGTACGACCCGGCGGTGGCCGGCATCGTCATCAACTCCCGCGACATCACCGCCAGGCGGGAAGCGGAAGAGGCGTTGCGCTCACGCGAGTTGTACTTCCGCTGCCTCATCGAGAACGCCCTGGACATGTTCACCATCATCGACGTCGACGGCACCATCCTCTA
This sequence comes from uncultured bacterium, assembly GCA_963765625.1. Classification (GTDB taxonomy): domain Bacteria; phylum Actinomycetota; class Geothermincolia; order Geothermincolales; family Geothermincolaceae; genus CAVXXD01. Next base: position 320,983 of record CAVXXD010000012.1, on the reverse strand, counting down.
TGAGAGCCCTTCTTTCATAAGGATCCTGGGTTTTACCCCCGAAGAGATGGTCGGCAAGAGCGCTTTCGACTTCGTCCACCCCGACGACATGTCCGGAGTGCTCCAGATATTCCTGGAGGGAGTGGGCTCCCCCGAGTCCATCCGCACCGGCGAATTCCGCCTGCGGCGACGCGACGGCTCATGGATCAACGTCGAGTCCATCGGCCAGAACCTCCTGGATGACCCGGTGATGCAGGGTATCGTCATCAATTCCCGCGAGATCACCGAACGCAAGAAGTACGAGGAAGCGCTGGAGGAAAACGCCCGGCAACTGCGGGACTTCCTCTCGGTCGCCTCGCACGAGTTGCACCACCCCATCGCCATTATCCTGGGGTACGCCCAGACCCTGGCCGAGGAGATATCCGGCTCCGGGGACCAGCGCTATCTGCATATGCTCGAAGCGCTGGAGAAGGCGGCGGAACGCCTGGACCGCCTGGGTGACAACCTGCTGGATGTATCCCGCCTCGAACAGGACCGCTACCTCATGCGGTTTTCCGGGGTCGATCCGGCCGGGCTGGCGCGCCAGAGCCTTGAGGACATGGAGACGAGGGGCTTCCCCAACCCCTTCGAATTAAGGGTGATAGGCGAACCGGGCCGAGTGCTGGCGGACGAGGACGAGCTGCTGCGGGTCCTGACCATCCTGGAAGAGAACGCCGCAGGCTATTCTCCACCGGAGAGCCCCATCGAACTGCAGGTCTCAAGCAAGGGAGAGGACGTCCTCTTCTCGGTCCTGGACCGGGGCAGCGGGGTTCCGGAGAATCAGAGGGAAAAGATCTTCGAGCGCTTTTACCAGGTGGAGCAGGTACTCCATCATTCTCGGCCCGGACTGGGGCTGGGACTCTACATCGCCAGGGCCATCGTGAAAGAGCACGGTGGAGAGATATGGTACGAGCCCCGTCCCGGCGGGGGCAGCGTATTCAGCTTCACCCTCCCTCTCCTCCAGGAGGAGGTATAGCCGGCATCAGAAGCCTTTGATCAGCTGGCCCAGGTCCTCGTAGTTGATACCGGTGACCAGCCACCGCCCGTCCTGTTGCTCGAGATAGAAGACAAGGTTGAGGGATTCCAGGCTGAACGGCATGGCCGCCCCGCTTTTTTCGGGCTCCCGGCTGCTGACCTTGACGGTGCCTCCCACCAGGCTCACCTCCGCTGTCTGGCCTTGTCTCTCCGTCTCGAGCTTCAGCTTGAAGCCCAAATCGTACTCGGCCAGCGCCTTCCTGACCCGGTCCTGGATCCCGTCCTGGTTCTCGGTCCAATAGCGGGCCAGGTCACTCTCCGGGTCCACGAATCCCATGGCTTCGTCCAGGCGTCCTTCATCAACCGCCACGAAGAGATCGCTTACCGCCTTCTCGGCCGGATCTCCGCTCCGGGCAAAATGGTAGAAGCCGGCCAGCGCCATCACGATCACGAGGCTGGCAACGATCGCCGCTTGCTTCCATCTTTCCCTCAGCCAGGGTAAGAACATGTCCATGCCTTGATTATATCGGGGCAGAGCCGCGCATTCCCATGACCGGGGTCAAAGGTTACGGCCGGCGTTTGTTTTCGGGCTTGAGGTCCGGGTTGGGATAGAAGCCGAAGGGCAGTCTCCAGGCCATGCTCCCGCAACAGCGCTTCGTCGGAGAGGATGGAGAAAACCTCCCCGTCCGCCGCCACCATGCCTTCTTCCAGGATGACCACCCGTTCGCATATCTCGAAGACGAAGGGGAGGTCGTGGGTGACCACCACCTTGGTGACGGGAAGCCCCTGCAGCAGCTCGGAAAGGCCGCGCCGGGCCCGGGGATCCAGATTGCTGGAGGGCTCGTCCAGCACCAGCAGGTCGGGGCGCATGGAAAGCACCGTGGCGATTGATACCCGCTTCTGCTGGCCGAAGCTGAGGTGATGGGCGGACCTTTTCTCCGACCCCTCCATCCCCACCTCCGCCAGGGCCCGCTTGACCTCCCGCTTGACCTCGTCCGCCGGCAAGCCCATATTGACCGGGCCGAAGGCCACGTCGTCGAAGACGGTGGGCGAGAATAACTGGTCGTCGGGGTCCTGGAACACCAGGCCCACCCGCCGGCGTATCTCCTTGAGGTTGTCCTTGATCACCGGCTGGCCGAAGATGTTGATCTCCCCCCGGCCCTGCAGGATGCCGTTCAAGTGGAGAAGAAGGGTGGACTTGCCCGCGCCGTTGGGACCGACGATGCCCACCGACTCCCCTTCCTCGACGGCCAGGTCGATGCCGTTCAAGGCCATTGTCCCGTCGGGGTAGGCGTACTTGAGGCCCTTTATCTCTATGGCCAGCCGGTGATGCATCTCATCAACTCCCGTGCGCGATCAATCGCGCCGTCAGCGGGAACATGACCACCAGGAAGACGAAGCCGCACTCCACCACCCCGAAGGTGTGGGTGTAGACTATGCGCACCGTCCCGTCGAAGCCCCGCGCCAGCATGGCCGCGTAGACCCGCTCGCCTCGCTCGTATGAACGCAGGAACAGGGTGGCCACCATATGCCCGATGGTGCGGGCCTGCCAGAGCCACTTCCCGCTCCAGCCCCGCGAGTCGCGCGCCCGCTTCATGCGCTGCACCTCGTCGGTGAGGACGAAGATGTAGCGGTACATGAAGCTGAGCAGGGTGGCCAGGAGGTTGGGGAGGTGCAGTTTCTCCATCGCCTTGATCAGTTCCGGAAAGGGAGTGGTCGAGGAGAGGATGATCACCGCCAGCACGCTGATGCTGGACTTGGCGGCCACGTTCCAGAGCACCATCAGTCCATGCTCCGACACGCTTACCGGCCCCAGGTTGTAACTGCCGCCGGTGTCCTTGAAGAAGGGCAGGAAAAGAGCCACCGCCAGGATGAAAGGCACCACGACGAGCATGCGCCTGAGCACGTGCTTCCACGGCAGCCCCGAGATGAACAGGAGGACCAGTTCCAGCCCCAGGTAGGCGGCGAAAGCCCAGTAGAGATCGGGGGGCGTGGTCACGCAGACGACGATAAAGCAGAACAGCCCCACCAGCTTGGCCCGGGGGTCGAGCCGGTGGACCGGACTGTCCAGATGGCTGTACTCGTCCAGGAACGCGTGTTTCATGCTCAGGCTTTCATGCCTTCCGTAGCAGCTGCCGGCTCCGCTTCTTCTTCCGGCTTCTTCTTGAGCACCAGGGCCAGTCCCCAGGCCAACAGAAATATGCCCGCCGTTCCGATAAGCCCGGCCAGGCTGGTAGCCAGCCTGATAGGCTCCTCTTCACCCGTCTCGTCCTCGCCGGTCAATCCCGGTACGGCGTAATCCGGGATGGGGGCATCGTTCCAGGCGGGCTCTTCCAGGGCCGTGTCGATGAACCCCTCGTCTTCCGCCACCTTCTCCAGGCCGTCGGGGGAAGATGACGCCCAGGGGGACACGATCATAGCCAGGGCTACCGAAAAGGCCAGTCCTGCCAGAATGAAAACCATGAGACTCTTCTTACGCGTGCCCATCAACCGTTCACCCCCACCGTCTCACTGCCTGCATAGGCGTCCTGCGTGAACCCGTAGGACCTGACCAGGTCGGGGCGGACTTCCAGCACCACTCCCACCACCGTCGTGGTGATGATGGCTTCGCCTATGCCGATGAGGGCGTGGACGCCCAGCATGGACGTGAGGGCCACCCCCATGGTGAACTGCCCGGAGATGGCCAGTTCCACCGCGCAGGCGCCGGAGGCCAGCATTACCGACAGCCACGACCCCATGGCCACGGCGGCCAGAAAACCGCCCTTGTTCTTCGGCGTCAATAACCTGAGCCCGCTGAAGGCATAATAGGCTACGACCGTACCGATTAAAGCCATGTTGAATACGTTCGCGCCCAGGGCCGTAATACCCCCGTCCGCGAAGCCAAAGGACTGCACCAGCAGGACCAGGGCTATCACCAGGCTTCCCAGCCACGGCCCCAACAGCACGGCCACCAGCATCCCCCCCAGGAAGTGGCCACTGGTGCCGCCGGCCACCGGGAAGTTGAGCATCTGGGCCGCGAAGACGAAGGCGGCGCAGAGGGCCAGGAGCGGCACGGTCTTCTCGTCCAACTCTTTTCTTGCCTTGTAAAGGCTGAACCCGACCAGGCCCACCGCCGCCACACCCGTGACCAGGCTAACGCCGGTGCTCAGAAACCCGTCCGGAATGTGCATCTTTCAACCTCCTTGAATACGAAAAACCATGGACCACCTCGGGGGTTCTCCCCCCTCGGAACCTCCATGGTTCCATATTCTAGGACCGTTTCTTGAACGATTGCCTTCTTGGCTACAACCACATACTAACTTACTTTTTTTCCGCTCTTAATGTCAATCAAACCCGCTTGCTGCATCAACTGCTCAAATCCGGTATATTAGGTCATGATAATTGTTTTAGGAGAGCAAAGGAGGTCGAGATGTCATTCTGCGCGAAGTGCGGGGCCGAGTTAAGCCCCGACAGCCCCTTCTGCGGGTCGTGCGGGGCGCCCGTAGCGGGCGCGGAAGCCGCTCCCGCCCAGGCCGCACCCCCACCACCGCCGCCCTCCGCGGCCGCGCCACCACCACCACCCGCAGCCGGATCGCCTGCTTACGGGCCGCCGGCAGCACCCGCCGGTCCGGCCTTTCAGCCGCCCAAGAGCGGCGGGGGAGGCGCTAAAATCGCCATCTTCGTCCTCATCGGCCTGCTGGTCATAGGCGCCGTCGTCGGCGTCGTCCTGTGGCTTACCCTGGGCGGAGACGATGACAACGGCGGCAGCGGCGGCGGCGGAAGCGCCACCAGCGGCCCGGAAAAGGTAGTGGACACCTTCCTCAAGGCCATGGAGGAGAAGGACGCCGAGATGCTGCTGGGCACCTTCGCCCCTTCCGCCCTCGAGGAGCTGGAAGACGAGATGGGGGGGTACTACGGCGACCTCGAGGAACTCTTCGGCGACATACTGTTCTCCAGTTACGAGAGCATGGAGTTCAACGGGGTCAAGTACGATACCGAGATCGACGGGGACACCGCCACAGTGAAGATCGTGGCGGGCTCGGTGACCATCGTGGACGAGTACGGCGACAAGAGCACCGAGGACATCGAGGACTCCGAAACCTCCACCGAGCTCGAGCTGGTCAAGGAAGACGGCAACTGGTATATAGACCCCAATAGTATGTAAGCCCATAAGGAAGAAGGAGGTCGAGATGTCTTTCTGCGCGAAGTGCGGGGCCGAAGTAAGCCCCGACAGCCCCTTCTGCGGGTCGTGCGGTGCTCCCGTAGCTGGTGCGGAAGCCACTCCCCAGGCAGCAGCTCCGACACCGCCCCCACCCGCGGCTGCGCCACCACCAGCGCCACCAGCTGCTGGAGCGCCTGCCTACGGGCCGCCGGCGGCACCCGCCGGACCGGCCTTTCAGCCGCCCAAGAGCGGCGGTGGAGGAGCGAAAATCGCCATCTTCGTCCTCATCGGCTTCCTGGTCATAGGCGCCGTCGTCGGCGTCGTACTGTGGCTGACCCTTGGCGGCGGCGATGACGACCAAGCGGAGATCGAGAAGGTAGTTACGAAATATTATGCCGCCATGGAGAAAGGCGACTCTGAAGCGCTGTTGGCGCTGGTAGATTCCAACAGCCTGAAGAAGATGAACGAGCTTGCGGAGGAATACGGCTACGATGACGCCGTGGAGCTTTTCGACGAATTCTTCAGCTACGTTTTCCCCGAGGACGACCTGGAGATAACCGGAGTGGAGATCGAGGTCACCATCAACGGCGAAAAGGCAACGGTGGAGACGGTGGGGGGCAAGGCCACCTACACCGACGATTACGGGGACGAAGTAACGGAGACCTACAAGGACACCGACGGCAACATCTTCGACGGTGAGGACCTTAAACTGAAGAAGATCGACGGCAAGTGGTATCTCCAGCCCGACATCGAAAACATGTAACCGCAAGCAAATGAACCTAGCCCCTGTAGCTCAGTGGATAGAGCATCGGATTCCTAATCCGAGTGCGCGGGTCCGATTCCCGCCAGGGGCTCCACACATAAAAGCAGGTCAGAGTGCAAATCCTCTGGCCTGCTTCTTTTCTTCTTCTACAGATTGAGCACTTCGTTCACGGCGATCACGAAGTAGAAGACGGCGACCGCGGAGACGGGGTAGATGAGCAGGCTCGTGTCGAAGCGGATGTGCGGGGGGACGTAGAGCTTGTGCACGGCCCAGGTGAACAGCCAGGCGCAGGGCGTGGCCAGGGCGATAAAAAGCTTGAGCGGCCATCCGTAGGAACCGGTCAGCAGCAGCACCCCCACCCCGGTGAGTATGACGCACAAGGGTATCATCGCGTTCAGGAGGCGCTTGGCCCCGAAGACCACCCCGGAATTACGGTATCCCGCCGCTTCGTCGAAGGGGATGTCGTTGGCTACGGTGGGGAGATAGAACATGAAGACGAAGACGAACACGTAGATAAGGAACAGCGCCGGCGGCCAGCTGTCGGCGGGAGCGGCCAGTTTCCACCCCGCGACGACCAGTATGGTCATGCCGATGGAATTGGTCACCACGTCCCATCCGGCCCTGGCCTTGAAATGGATCCAGGGGCTGGAGTATATGAACCCCAGTACCAGCAGCGCGGCGGCGTTGAAAAAAGCGAACCACCAGCCGGCCAGCAGGCTGAATCCGATGCTGGCCAGGGCGGAAACTATGAAGACCAGCAGCGTTTCCACCTTTCCCATCTCCCCGGTCGCGAAGGGCTGGGTGGACATGGGCTGGTCCTTGTAGAGATCGTTGTGTATCCGATCCGCCTCCACGTCGGAATAGAAGTTCATGGTGGAACCGAAAAAGGAGCAGAACATGAAGGCCAGATAGGCAGAGGTGATCTGCCAGCCCGTCAGCCCATCCGACTCCTGTGCCGCGCAGCCGAAGCCCACGGTCATGCAGAAGAGAAAAAGTATCATGGCCCTGGGCCGCATAAGTATGGCGTACTTGTGGACGTACCTCTTAAACGTCTCCGTGTGCCCTCCAGCCCTTGCGGTCGCGTTTGGAATAGGTATGCCCCTTGCCCTTACGCGGCTCTTCCACCCGCATGGGTGCGGGTACTTCTTTTCTGATCTTTTTGTAGATGTCCCTGAACCCGGGGATCTTACGGGACTCCTTATGTCCAGCCATGGTTATTTGGCCTCGAGGGCTTCTTTTCCCGCCTTCAACAGCTTGGACAGTTCCACCGCGCGGGCTACGGCGGAGCGGGCTGAGGCCACCCCCAGCTCGTCCTGCATCACCAGCAGCCGGTCGTCCTCCACCCTCCTGCCCGTCCCGTCCAGGGAGGAGAGAGCCGCGGCCCCCGACAACCCCAGCTCCGGGGCGGCGATTACCATGTTGACCGAAAAGAAGAACTGGTTCAGGGTGGCCAGGGCCAGCTCCAGGCCTCCCATGCGAAACCAGGCCACCGCCACCGAGGCGCCCACTTTGTCGCGCAGCAGCCCATGGGAGACGTTGCCGTGTACGTAGACCCGGAGGCGGTCGATGAAGGCGGCCATGTAGCCGGAGAGGCGGCCGAAGTAGACAGGGGTGGCGAACACCAGGATGTCGGCTGCGTCTATCCTGGGGTATACGAGTTGCATGGCGTCATCCCTGGAGCAGTACCTGCCGGGGGTCTGCTTCTTCAGGCACCAGTTACACTGGCGGCAGTCGCTTATCTCCAGCTCGGAGAGGTCGACGATCTCCCACTCCACCCCGGGAACCGCGACGGCCGCGGCGGCTGAGATCAGGGCGTCCTCCAGAAGCGTGTCGACATTCCCGCCTCCGACCGGGCTGCCGGAAACCCCCAGAATTCTCACGCTGCTTTCAACCGTTTCCAGCGCCATCTCTTTACCTTCTTTACGCCATCAACTTCTCGCGATTGGTGACGGCGCCTGACGCCGCTGCCTTTTTGCGAGCGCGAAGCATGTCGATGAAGGCCTCCAGCCTGGTGTTCACCCCCACCGGTGAAGTGTGTTCGTCGAAGCAGAGCGGGCAGCATGGGCAGGTCCATCTTCTCGATGATGTTGGGCAGCACGGTGCGGCAGATGTTTTCGGGCATGCAGGTCAGCGGATAAGCGTGAATGATGCCGTCGAAGCCGTCCCGTTGTGCCGTCAGCGCACCGGAGATGGTCATGTGCTCCTCGCCCCCCAGTACGTGCGGCAGGTACGGCCTGGTCAGGCGGCGCGCCCGCGTCGCTTCCACCTTGAGCATGGGGTCCAGCCAGAGGGAGCTCAACAGCCAGCGGTAGGTGCTCAGCACCGGCTGGGCCTCCACCCCGAAATCCGTGCCCAGGCGCTTCACCAGGTCGAGGTTTAAAGAAGGCTCCAGCAGCACGTAGAGTTCTCCCACGATGCGCAGGCGCACCACGTCCCGGCCTTCACACCGGGGCAGGGCGGCGAATTCCTCCCGCGCTTCCTTGCGTATATCCCAGACGCTGCCGGATGCCGTCGGCCTCGTCCACCCGGCGCAACAGTTTCTTCATCAGCTTGTCGGCGTTTCCCCTGATCTCGTCCCGGGGACGCGCCTCGCGGGCCAGTCCCTCTATCTCGTCCACCGCGCCGGCCTTGGCCCGCAGGATGGAGAAAGCGGCGGCGGCTTTGCGCGGCACGTTGCGCCCCAGCACCGGCTTGAGTTTCTCCCAGATGATACGCGGGTCGTCCCAGCCGATCAGCACCGATTCGAAGTCGTAGCCCAGGTCGCGCAGGATCATGTGCTGCACCCGCCCGTAATAGCCGAAACGGCAGGCCCACATGCCGCAGACCATGGCCATGGTGTCGGCTCCCTTATCCAGGGCGTTGAGGCAGTCTCCCAGGGTCACCTTGAAGGGCAGGCAGACGAACTCGGGGGCATGGAGAATCCCTCTTTCCAGGGTTTCGCGATGGGGCATCTCCGGCACCACCGGCTCCGCGCCCAGGTTCTCCACCAGGGCCCGCAGGGGTATGTAAGCGTTCCCCATGTGGGGAAAAGCCATCTTCATAGGAAGCTCCTCATACGGCGCTCCCCGCCAGTACCGCCCGGTTGCGGCGCTGATGGCGCAGCCCGTCCACGAAAGCCTCCGCCCGCGTGCGCATGCCCGCCTCGGCCGAGTGCTCGTCCAGCACTATCTCCATCATCGGGCAGGAGCGGGCTGGGTGCACCTCGCGCCGGACCATCTCCATGATCACCGAGTCAGGGCCGCACCCGAAACTGGTCATGTAGACCACGCCGTCCACGTCTTTTCTATCCAGAAAGATGGAGGCGGCGCAGAGCAGTTCCTTCTCGTAGGTCCAGGACAGGGGCGGGAAGCGGGTGGCTTCGGCCTCGATCTCGGCGTCGGTCAGAATGCTCGAGCCGATCACCCGGGCGCCAGAAACGTTGAGCCAGTGGACGATGCGGTTGTTGAGCAGCGGGTCGCCCAGCAGGTAATGGTGGGCCACCACCGCCACGGTCACTTCCCCGTCGGTGAGGTAAGCGGGCAGGCTGCCGTTGCCGTTGCTTTTACCGTTGCCTTCCAGGCGGGTCAGAGCGTCTTCAGGGAAAAAACCGGCGTAGAGCAGCTTCTCGTACTTCTGCTGCTCGGTTACCGCCTGCCGGTAGGCCTGGCGCATGCGGCCGGGGGGAGTCTTCAAGCTGCGCCCCAGCTTGACGCATCCCCACCACAAGGGAGCTTTCTGCAGGTCCACGGTATATTCCAGCAAGGGAGGCAGTTTTTTAAAAGAATGGCGCACCATGTCCGGCGCAGCGATGAGCTTGGGGCAAGTGAAGGTGTCGTGTTTTCTCTTCTCGACACTGACCAGGCGGGGCACCATGACCGTGTCCACCTTGTCAACCAGGTGGGCGACGTGCCCGAAGAGGGCCTTGACCGCGATGCAGATGTCGTCGACGCAGATCTCGGTACCCTGGCGCAGTATCTTCAGGTCGGTGGGCGGGGAGGGTACCACTTCGCAGCCACAACCCTCCAGGTAGGCCTTCCAGAAGGGGTAGTGCCGGTAGAAAGTGAGGGCTCGAGGTATCCCCACTTTTATCTTGTCAGATTCGTTCCTCACGCCATCCACCTTCTTCGTCTCCAGCATCGTACTTCCCGTCGACCTCATTGCCGACCTGCCTTTTCGGGTGTACGAGGTCATATTCTACCATATTTCCCTGACGGCGGTTCGCCAAACGCCCGGAGTTGGCCTCCCGGCTGGTACGGCTGGTATTCTTATTGAAAAGAAGGAGGACGCTGATGCCCGGACAGGCCCGAAAAGGTCGGGAGCCCCGCTCCCGGGAGGAATATCTCGAGGTCATCGAGTCCGGCTACCCCACCTTCCATCCCCCTTTCACCTCGGGCGGATGGGGCGAGTCCGCCATGTTCCAGAACCCGCGCGAGCTGGCCGGCTTCTGCGAATACCTCCAGGACAAGCCGGTAAAGAAGTACCTCGAGGTAGGCGTGGGGAGGGGCATGCTCATGCGCTTCATGCGCGAGGTGATGGGTTACGAGGTGCTGGGGGTGGAAAGCACGGCCTGGAAGCCCCTGGCCCTCGAGGCGGGCTGCATCATCCTGGGGGATAGCCGCGCCCCGGAGACCTTGGCCCGGGTGGAAGCCGGCGCCCCCTACGACCTCGTCTTCATAGACGCGGACCATTCCTACGAATCGGCCCGGCTCGATTACCAGGCCTACCGGGGTTTCTCACGGCTGTTCGTGGCGCTGCACGACGTCGCCTACGACCCCGAGCCCGGGGTGGTGCGCCTCTGGGGGGAACTGCGGGGTGAGAAGATAGCCTTCGTGGACCCTGACCCCGCCATGCGGCTGGGCATAGGGCTGCTGCCCGCGGACGGGGCGGCCCTCTAGGACATCTGGGGCGGCCTGGAATCCAGCCAGCTCTGGAGCACGTAGACCTCGTCCGGCCCGATGGTCGACCAGCGCCGGTAGCCGCACCCCAGCAAGAGTGACGATATGGCATCATCCTTCCGGTTGATCTCCACCGTGATGACCCGGATCTCCACGCGATCCCAGTCCACCGACTCCAGGACGGAGAGCTCCGCCCCTTCCACGTCCAGGCTGAGGTAGTCGACAACCCGGATGCCGTGCTTCTCCAGCAGGTCCCGCAGGGGGAAGCAGGGAAGCGGCATGGCGCCGATGGGGCCGGCGGCGTCGATGCGGTCCATCTCGTCCTCGTCGAACTTTCTGATGAAATCGTCCAGGCCGGACCAGCCCTGCACCGGCACCAGCTGGAAGAACTTCTTGCCGGTGAAGTTAGCGCAGCAGACGTTCTCGGCCGCGACTTTTCTGGTCTCGATGAGTTTTTTGAAGATGTCCGGGTGGGCCTCCACAAGCAGACCGGACCAGCCCTCTTCTTCGAAGTGGAGGGTATTAGAGTCGGTGGCGCCGTCTCCCGCACCCACGTCCACAAACACCCCGTCGGTGACGCCGGGGAAGAACTGCTCGTGGACATAGGAGTCCTGTCCGAACTGACTGTAGAAACCCATCATCTACCTCCTTGGAGATAGATTATACTATCTACCGGTGATCATGGGACTATCAATATTGGGGTGCCGGCCCGGCAGGCGCTGAAGACCTCGTCCACGTCGGTGCGGAGCATGCCCACGCAACCGCCCGTGTAGTTGATGCCCTGCTGGATGAGGTAGTCCTCCCCCACACCGGTCCCGTGAATACCGACTTCACCACCGATGGCGGCGTCGCCCGGGATCCGGCCTTCGGCCTTGGCCGCGTTGTGTTTGCGCCAGGAATCGTCGTTGGGGTAGTCGATCCAGAGGAACTTCGACCAGGCCTCATGGGGGTAGAGGGATCCTATTATGAACCGCCCTTCCGGCACGCACCCGTCCCCTTGCATCAGCTTTTCGGCCGTGTTCCCTCCGAAGCAGACCGGGTACTGCTTGACCGGCGTGCCGTCGTAGAGGACGGTCAACCGGAATTGCGACTTCTCCACGTAGAGGGATATCTTTCCCCCGTCGAACCCGTTTCCCCCCAGGGCTTCGCTCACGGGCTTGTCGTAGTTGAGCAGGTCGCCCGCTGCCAGGCGGACATGGACCGCGGGCTGCGCATCCGCGGCGGGGCCGGCAGCGGCATCGCCCGTTTCGCCGATGTCTCCGGCCTCGATCAGCGTGGCGGGATTCGAACCGTCTCCGTGTACCAGCAGGTATACCAGCACCGAGACCAGCAGGAACGACAGCAGTAAGCCCATCAACGCTCTTGGTTCATGACGGTTGCCCCTGGACATGTTGCCTCCTTTCCCGTTAGTGACGGGATCACATCCGGCTTATGCCCTTAGACAGAAGAAGGCGAGCGGTAGTTCCCGGGGTCGCGAATCAAGGCCCCGCTTCGGGCCGGATCGAGCCGGCGCGTCAGGCGCCGGCCATGAGTTCGTCTATGCGCAAAGGGGCGGGCCGGTCGGGCGCGTCGATCATGGTGACGGCCTCCCGCGGGCAGGTAGCCCGGCAGACCCCGCACCCCATGCAGGCCTCACGGTTCAGGACCGGCGGCTCCTTCTTGCCACCCTCCGAAAGGGCGCCGAAGAGGCAGGCCTTGACGCACTTGCGGCAGCCGTCGCAGGCATCTGAGAAAACCGGCTCCAGGCCGGAGTGGACGTAGAAGGGAACGCCGTGGAAACGGTGCGACTTGATGGCGACGCAGCAGCAGGGGCAGCAGTTGCAGATGGCATAGAAGCGCCCCCTGGTGATGTCCTTGAAAAAGGCGGCGTGCAGGCAGCCCGCCTCGTCGGTCTGGCGCAGTATCTCCATCGCCTCCTCCGCCGTCACCCGGCGGCACTTGTCGGGCTGGTGCTCCACGATATAGCTGACGTAGGGCTCACCGACGAACATGCACACCTCGTCCGGGTAGCAGTGGTTGGGAGAGGTGTTGCGGCAGACGCACTTGACGGCCAGGATGGCGTCGGGGTTCTCGAGGATGATGTCTGAGCACGTCTTGGAAGAGACGATGTTCTCCAGGTCGCGGATCTCGATGTCTTCCTTGACGTTGACCAGCTTCTGGGCCTCGTCCAGGGGGATGATCTTGCCGTGGTAGGTCTCGGCGTAGTGCTTCTTCATGTGGCCGGGAATAAAGCGCGCATGGCTTGTCGCGAACCTGCCCGCGGCGATGTAGCGCATGGTGTGCCCCAGGTAGAACATGCCGTGCAGCCAGAGATCGGGACGATACCACCCTACCGACTTTATGTAGGCTCTGGTCGAAGGTTTCATGATCTGTTGCCGGCCAGCAGCTCGTCCAGGCGCAGGGGGGCGGGACGATCCGGAGCGTCCACCAGGGTGACGGCTTCCTGCGGGCAGACGGCCCGGCAGACCCCGCACCCCATGCAGGTCTCGCGATCGAGGACCGGCTGCTCCTTCTTGCCGCCCTCCGAGAGGGCCTCGAAGGGGCAGGCCTTGACGCACTTGCGGCAGCCGTCGCAGGCATCTGAGAAAACCGGCTCCAGGCCGGAGTGGCCATAGAAAGGAATGCCGTGGAAACGGTGGCACTGGATGGCGATGCAGCAGCAGGAGCAACAGTTGCAGATGGCGTAGAAACGGCCCCTGGCGATGTCCTTGAAGAAGGCCGCGTGGATGCATCCTGCCTCGTCGGTCTGGCGCAGTATCTCCATCGCCTCCTCCGACGTCACCCGCCGGCAGAGGTCGGGCTGGTGGTCGAGGATGAAGCTGACGTAGGGCTCGCCGATGATCATGCATACCTCGTCCGGGTAGCAGTGGTTGGGTGAGGTGTTGCGGCAGACGCACTTGGCGACGGCGATCTGACCGGGGTTCTCAAGGATGATGTCCCGGCAGGTCTTATATGGGACGATCTGCTCCAGGTCGCCTATCTCGACGTCTTCCTTGATGCTGACCAGCTTCTGGGCCTCCTCCAGGGGGACCAGCTTGCCGTGGTAGGTGTCGGCGTAGTGCTTCTTCATGTGCTTGGGGAAGTATTGCGTATAGCCCGTGGCGAACCTTCCCATCCCGATGTACTGCAGGGTGTGGCTCAGGTAGAACAAGCCATGCAGCCAGAGATCGGGGCGGTGCCACCCCACCGACCTGATGTAAGCCTTGGTGGACGGCTTCATGCGCGAAACCGTCAGGCCTCCCGATGCAGCTGCGGTCACCGCTGCCAGACCCAGTATCTTCCCTGCCTTCTTCATGACGTCCCTCCCGTCCTCAAGCCGGATCACCTTCCTCCTCGTATATTGTATATCGAAACCGCGAGCTAGCCAGTCCTGCCGGGTGGGGTATAGAATATTGGCAGGCAGTAAATTCTCTCGACCAAAGGAGGAGCGGTGCAACCGAACCAGCCCCCCGTCCAGCCCCAAGGCCCAGCCGCGGCCACTTTCAAGAAAAAATTCCACGAGCAGTTCCCCGACGAGAACATCATCCTGCTGTTGCGCAAGGACATCATGTTCCTCATCCGCGGTATGCTGGTGGAGATTCTCATCTTCCTGGGCATAGCCGCCGCGCTGGCAGTGGTGATCGGCGCCGGTTGGGACTGGAGCTGGCTCTGGGTCGCCACCCCCATCGCCCTGGTGATCGTGGGCGTCTGGGCCTTCATCGACTGGTTCAACTGGCGCTACGACCTCTACGTCATCACCGACCGGCGCGTCGTCGACTCCACCCGCCGCTTCCCCTTCAAAAAGAGGCTGGCCGAGGCTCAGCTGGACCGGGTGCAGGACACCAGCTACGAGAAGAACGGCCTTTTCGCCAACGTCTTCAACTACGGCACCATGGTCATCCAGACGGCGGGCGAGGCCTCCAACTTCAGGTGGGAAGGCATGCCCAACCCGGTGCAAGCCCAGGCCATCGTGCGCCAGGCGGTTGAGGAGGACCTGCGGCGCGATGCCGCACGCGGCCTGCGGGGCGGCACCTGAACCGGCTGAACTGGCACAACCGCGCGGCGTTTATTAAAATAGCAGGGTCGGACCGGAGGGTCCGGCCCTTTGTTCTCGAGTAAACCATCTGTTCTTACGGGGAGGAAACGACATGCGCGAAAAATTCGATACCGTGGTGATCGGCGCGGGCATCGCCGGCCTGGGAGTCGCCGCCATCCTTGCCCACGAGGCGGGAGAGAGGGTGCTGGTGCTCGATCGCTTCGACCGCTTCGGCGGCCGCCTGATGAGTTACGGGGACACTCCCGCCGAAGGGTGGAAGGTGGACGTGGGCCTGCACATGACCGAGCTGGGCGAAGCCTCGTCCATCCACGAGCTCAATGCCAGGGTCGGCGTGGAAGTGCCCTGGGGGCCTTTCAGCGAGACGGTCGAGTTCTACCACGAGGGCAGGTTCGTCAACATCGCCGAGATGGTCCCCATGACCGGGGAAGACCGGCGCGCCTTCGGGGCCCTGCTGGGGCGCATCGCCGCCCTGCGCGACGAGGAAATCGCCGCCTGGGACGACCGCTCCCTGGCCGACTGGCTGGCCGAGAACGTCGAGTCGCCCGCCGTGCGTGACCTCTTCACCGACATGGGCATGATCATGACCACCATCCCCGACGCCGGCGACATGGCGGCGGGAGAGGTGCTCTACATCGGCCGGGACAACCTGCGCAAGAAGAGCCAGCTGCTAACCTCCTCCTATCCCGTCGGCGGGATGGAAGCCCTCACCGGCGGGTTGGTCAAGGTGATCGAGGAAGCAGGCGGCGAGGTCCGCCTGGGATCACCGGTGATGGAAGTATGCGTCGAGGACGGCAAGGTGGTGTCGCTGCAAGTGGCCAGGGCCGGCAGTTCCCCCTATCCCGCCGACTACCGCATGCCCCTGGCGGAGACCATCCCGGTGCGCCGGCTGGTCTGCGCCCTGCCCATCTACCAGCTTCCCGGAATCATCGACTTCGCCCCGGCCACCTCGCCCCTGCCGGAATGGTGGCGCAAGCGGGTCAACGCCATCATGCATGAGGTCACCTGCCTGATCGGTTTCATGCTGGGGCTCTCCGAACCGGTGACGGAAAAGCTCTGTTTCTTCAGCGCCCTGCGGGCCCCCCACACCAGCCTGCCCCTCCAGGCCTTCCCCGCCTCCAACTTCGACCCCTCCGTCGCCCCGGCGGGTAAGCAGGTGCTCCACGTCGACGTGGTCTGCGAATACGACGAGGCTTCCGACCCCTTCGAGCGCCGCCGCATCCTGGAGGCGCTGCGGCTGGACCTGGCCGAGATGTTCCCGGGGATATGGGAGAAGACGGAATGGGAACTCCCTTATTACGTCGCGGGGTGTGACGGGCTGGCCCGCAAGCCCGGGCTGGTGGGAGAATACAAGCCCAAGCTGCAGGCGCCGGGAGTCGGGAACATGTTCTTCGCGGGAGATACCTACATCGGGCGTGGCCTGGCCATGAACGGGGCGGCCCTCTCGGCCATGCTCTGCGCCGACATCATAATGAAGTAGGTCCGGCTCAGCCGCGCTCCTGCTTTTCCAGCTCCTCGGCCGCGTCGATGTACCCGCCCCAGTGTTGCATCAGCAGGGCCGTGTCGGCCCCCTTCCCCATGGGCACGATGAGTGGCTTGTCGCCGCTGCCGTCCCATTCCTGGCCGGCGGGTTCGAAGGAGTGCCGGACCACTTTCCCCTCCTCGTCGTAGTAGAACCACACCTTCTTTGACGGGGGCTCCTCGTCGGTGAAGAACTTACCCATCTCGAAGATCTGCAGGACCTTGAGATAGTCGCGGACGGACATCTTCCCACCTCCTGTGACCACGGAACAGCCTGATTACCCTGAAGTAATTATACAGCTTCTACCGTGCCCGAGACCCCAGGGTGCCTCCGGGCGGTTTTTGTCGTAGGGGTTGTTTACACTATGTTAGAGGATAAAGGAGGAACGGATATGCGGACGGTGAACCGGAGCAAGAAGAACAAGCGGAAAGGCAAGGATGCCTTTTACTTCCTGATGACCTTCATAGGCGCCCTTCTCCTGGAGCTGCCCGGCCTGTGGTGCTTCCTGGCGGCCGGTGTAACGGTCACTTTCTTTCTCCTCTTCCTCCACGCCACGCGGTGCGAGCGGCCGCGCGCCTCCACCACCAGGCTCTACCAGGGTCCGGTGGTCACGGAGGCCACGTTCCCCCACCGCGATGCCTGCTGATAATTAATCCCGTTTTCAACTACCAGCCCTGGGCTTCGCTGCCCGTATCAACCCCCAGCATGCGGGCGTAGTAGAGTATCTTGCAGGTGGCTTCCAGGCTGGAGGTCCACTGGTAAGCTTCCTCCAGCATCTGCCCCACCGCGAAACTGCCATGACCCCGCAGCACCGCTATTTTATAGTTCTGCAGCACCGGCGGAAGCTTGTCGGCCACCTCGTCCGAGCCCACCGTCAACTCGGTCGATATCACCGGCACCGTCTTAAAATAATAGACGCCCTCGGTGTCGATGGGGCGGATCTCGTCGGTGGTGAGGGAGAGGGCGATGGTGATGGGGGGATGGGCGTGCACGATAGCCAGGGCTGAGGTCTGGCGGTAGATGGCGCGATGGATCTTGATCTCGGTGGAGGCCAGGACGATATGGCTGTCGTCCTCCTCCAGGCCGGTCTCGATGAGGTCGCGCTCGGTGAGATCGGCCAGCATGGAGCCCCGGCGGGTGATGAGCACGCGGTCACCCATGCGCACGCTGATATTGCCGCTGTGGGATGAATTTACACCTTGTATGAATAATTCCCGGCCGAACTTGCGGAACTGCTCGAGCATTCTTCTCCTCCTTTATTGCCGGAAGACCGGCAGGTTGAGCTCCCGTGCCTTGCGGGACGAAGGCACGCCCTCCTCCGACCAGCCCCTGGCACGGTAGTAGGGCGGCAGCATCTCGTCCAGCCGGACCACGTGCCCCCGGGCCGGCCCTTCGGCAACCGGCTCGGAGAGCAGACGGGGCGGCAGGGTGTCGTCGGAAGCGCCGATACCGCAGGCCAGGTTGAAGCTCCGCTCCAGGTTCCAGATGCGCTCCCCCACCCGGTGGAGTTCCCCCGCCTTGTAAGCCACACCGGTGGCCGCGCTCAGGAAGCGGGCCATGTAGTCGTCCGCCACCGAGAACTGCAGGAAGCGGCAGAGCACCAGGGAGTCCACCGCCGCGTTGATGTGCTGATAGTAAACGGCCAGGCCGGGCTTGTCGCGGGTGGTGTAGCGGTCCACCAGCTTGGGGATGCCCAGCACCTCCGGGCCCACCAGGTAGGCGCGCAGGTGGCATCCCCCGCGGTTGGAGGTGGCGAAGCTCAGGCCCTGCCCCTGCAGGCCGCGCGGGTCGTAGGCGGGAAGTTCAAGGCCCTTAACCTGTATGGCCAACTCGGGCGCGCCGTGCGCCGCCGCGAAACGGCGTGACCCCCGGGCCATCTCCGGACCCAGCCCTTCGCCCGAGGCCATGTCCCTGACCGCGCCGAGCATGTCTTCTTGTGAACCGAAAGAAGGCCCTCCGGGCAGCTTTCCCGCCCGGGCCAGTTCCATGGCGCACCCGATGGTGGAACCGGTGGAGATGGTGTCCATGCCGGCCTCGTTGCACATGTAATTGGCCCGGGCCACCGCCTCCAGGTCGTCCACCCCGCACTGCGCCCCCAGGGCCCAGATGGACTCGTACTCCGGCCCCTCGCCCCGCACGCCGCCGGCCTCGGTCACCCGGGCGCAGCCGATGGGGCAGCCCCAGCAGGCCTTGCGCCTCACCAGCAAGGTCGCGGCCAGGGCTTCGCCGGAGAGCTTCTCCGCTCCCGCGAAACCGGAGCGGGTGAAATTGTAGGAAGGGAAGGCGCCCAGCTCGTTTAAGAGGTTGACCAGGATGGCCGTGCCGTAGAGGGGCAGGCCCCGCGAGGTCACCGGGTTGGCCTTGATCCAGCGGTAGGACTCCTTGATGACGTAGCGCAGCCGGCCGGGGTCGGCCACCTTTACTTCAGCCCGCCCCTTGGCCACCACCGCCTTGAGGCGCTTGGACCCCATCACCGCCCCCAGGCCGCCGCGGGCCGCCGAGCGATGGACGTCGTTCATCACTCCGGCCAGCAGGTCCCGCCGCTCCCCCGCCGGGCCTATGCAGGCCACGCTGGCTTCTTTGCCCTCGGCCTCTTCCAGGACCCGGCTGGCCTCAGCCACCCCCATGCCCCAGAGTTCGCCGGCGTCCTTTATCTCGCAGCCTTCTTCTTTTAAAGAAAGATAGACAGGCGTAGGCGACTCCCCGGTGATCAGCAGCGCGTCGATGCCGCAGCGCTTCAGCCGCACCCCGAAGCGCCCGCCGGAGTTGGAGTCGAAGACGGTGCCGGTCAGGGGCGAGCGGGAGGCCAGGCTGAAGCGTCCGGCGGTGGGGACGGGCGTAGCCGTGAGGGGGCCCACCGTGAAGGCCAGGGGGTTGTCGGGCGAGAAGGGGTCGATGCCGGGGCCGCGTTCGGCCACCAGACGCACCCCCAACCCGCGCCCGCCCAGATACTCGCGCAGCACCGCTTCTTCCAGGTCCCGATATTCCACCGACCCCGAAGTTAAATCTACATGAAGTAACTTTCCAAACCAGCCGTACATGGTCTTCCTCCCGCTTCGGGTCAATTATATCTCAGCCGGTCGTGGTGGTAGAATTTATGCCCGGACGAGGATTCCAATGGGAAGAAGGGGTATCGATGGTCTGTTCCAGGTGCGGCAGGGAGATACCGGGTGATGCCGGCTTTTGTACCTACTGCGGCATGTCCACGCTCCCCATGCCCCCCATGACCGGTGGCGGGGCGCCCGTCCCCCCATTCATCCCGGGCCTTCCCGAGCAACAGCACCGCACCGCCGCATCCGAGGACCGGCGTATGGCCCTGATCATTGTAGGAGTTGTCGTGGGCGTGGCGGTGCTGGTGGTGATCCTGGCCGCAATCCTGATGCTGGTGCTGGCCGCCCACGACGACGATGGAGTCGACGAGTCGAAGCTGGAGACCAGGATAACCATGCAGGCCATCGGTGTCGTTGACGATGACGCCATGGCTACGTCGAAAATTATCGTCGAGAAGCGTCTGGGTGCACTGGGAATAGAAGGTTACCGGCTCACTGCCCACTCTGACCGCATCTTTGTCGATCTGCCCGGCGTAGAGGATATCGAGCAAGTGAAACAGGTCATCGGAGCCACTACCCAGCTCCAATTCCGCCAGGTGCTGGACATACTGGCCGCGGGTGACGAAGCATACGACACCACCCCGGTCACCGGCATCGACCCCTCGGACAAACAGGCTTACCAGGCCCTGCCGGACAAGGAAATCGTGCTGGAAAAAGAGGAGAAGGGTAAGGTCTATAAGGTCAGGCTCGGTCCCACCCGCCTCACTGGCGACGTCATCGAGACCGCTGAGGCGCAGACCGACAAGAACAGTGGAAGCGGTTATCTCATCAACTTCACCCTGACCGACAAAGCCACAAGACAGTTCGGCGCCCTGACCGAAGAGTTACAGTCACAGACTTCCCCCATGAACCAGCTAGCTATCGTGGTGGATTATATTATCGAGTCACATCCGGCCGTGAACGAGCCCATCACCGACGGCAAAGGAGAGATAACCGGCGACTTCGACAAGCAGGAGGCGGAAGACCTCGCCCTGGCGCTGAAGTTGGGTGCCCTGCCGGTGGACTTCGTAGTGTCGTCACCTGAACCCATCAAGTAGAAGCCCCTGTGGCATCTGCCCCGGTTACGAGTCCCCACTTCTTTGCAGAGCTTCCCGCAGCTTCTTCTGGTAGCGCCGGTTCTGCAGATAGGTCTTCGGCTCGAACCCGAAATAGTGGCGGTGCCACAGCACGGCGGTGGCCGCGATATCCCGTGCCTCCCGGAGCTTCCCCGCCTGGTCGGGACGCCCCCGGCGCAGCGCCTGTGCTTCCTCGAAGGTGTCTACTCTCGTCATCCTGCCGTCGGCGCCCGGCACCACCAGCCCTGAGCTCGTCAGTAAGTGGTAGCGCTCCGCCGTCTCCTCCGGGGTGGGCCCGCAGACCAGGGCGCACTGGCCGCAGATCATGGGGACGGGGTACGACTCGATGCCCCTTATGCCCATGCGCCGCATGAACTCGGCCAGGATACGGTAGCGCTCACCCTCGTCTTCCGGCAGGTCGTCTACCTCGGGGATGCCTTCCAGGGTCTCCTCCGGCCAGAGGATGTAGCAGAGGCGCCGCAGGACATCGAAGCGCTGGGTTGAATCGCCAGTGGTCAGGCCGCGCTTGAGCAGGTCGAGGAGGACGGGGAGGCGCCGGCGCGGGTCGGGCTGGCTCTCCACCCACGAGTCGATCCAGTGCAGACCCCAGTTGGTCCACTTACGGTCCACGCTCAATCCGTGCAGCCCGAAACAGGAGATGTTGCAGAGGTCGATGTTGCGCTTGTGGCCGCGCCTGAGCAGTTCTCCGTTGAGGTAGGTGTAGTCCGCCTCTTTCGCTTCGAACATGCGGGAGGGGCAGGACTTGACGCAACGCCGGCACTTCGCGCAGTCCCCTTCTATAAAGAAGTCGGGGGGCATTACCGGATCGCTGGCCAGCACCGCGTCGGTCAGCACCCCGCCCAGGTGGATTGCCGCCCCGAATTCTTTTGTCTTGACGTTGCCCGACCACCCCGGGGCGGCGATGCCCGCCGCGATGGCCCCCAGCCTCAACGAGAACGCCGGCTTGAGCGAGAAGACGTAAGGGGCGCGGCGGTAATCGGCGGACATGGGCAGGGCGCGGGCGCGGTGGCCCCGCTCCCTCAGGAAAACCGCCAGCTCTTCCTCTGAGCGCAGGATGCGCTGGTACTTGAGGAACTGGTCCAGGTTGTGGGGGGCCGGGGAGCGCTTGCCCAGGAAGTCGTAGATGGCCCCCACGTGCATGGGCAGGGCCATGGAGACAAGTGATCTCGCCCCGGACATGCTGTATTCCAGATCGGTGGAGGGCGGACCGTCGAAGCGCTCCGGCCCCGCCAGCCCCACCAGCTCCACTCCTCTTGCGCGCAGGAAGCCTTTGATGTCGTCTTCCAGCCTCATGCTGTGCCCCCTTCTTGTTAATATTATAGCCTGTCGGAGCGTCCATCTTCTTTCATTGCAAAAAGTCACCCTGGTTTGGAATAATGTGACTGGCTATCAGAGCGACTTAAGGGAGGTCCGCATGGAAAAGAGAATCGCCCGTGCCTCAGGCATTTTCCTGGCAATAACCGGCATCCTGGCCCTGGTCTTTGTCTCCCTGCCCCGCGCCCTGGCCAAAACGGCGCGCCGCCGGGGGAAGAAGCAGGGCTACGACATGAAGCAGTTCAAGCTAGACACACGGGACGGCACCCGTCTCTCCGCCGTGCTCTACCGCCCCCTGGACCCGCCGGAAAAACCGGAGGGTTACCCGGCCATCATCATGGTCCACTCCTGGGCCATGTCGCGCTGGCAGAGCCACCTCTATGCTCCCCTCTTCGCCAGCGACGGCTACGTGGTCCTCTCCTACGACTGCCGGGGCTGGGGCTCCTCCGGCGGCAAGGTGCAGTGCGCCGGCCCGGAGGACGAGGTCCACGACCTCTCCGACACCCTGGACTGGCTGCTGGGGCAGGAGGAAGCCCCGGTCAACCCGGAACGGATCGGCTTGACCGGTATCTCCTACGGCGGCGGCCACTCCTTCCTCTTCGCCGCGCGGGATAAGCGCATCCGCACCATCGTGCCCATGCACGGCTGGACCGACCTCAGGTATTCCCTGGTGCCCAACGGCTCCCTCAAGTACCCCTGGGGCCTGGCCCTCCTCCTCACCGGTTCCTGGGCCACCAAGCTGGACCCGCGCAACCGCCTCTACAGCTGGACCTCACGGCTTCTTTTCGACATGAAAGGCAAGGAAGAAGTGCTCGGGGACCTGGACCAGCGCTCCGCCATCCACGACGTGGGGGAAGTGGAATGCCCCGTCTTCATGGTCGGCTCGTGGCACGACGACCTCTTCGACCCCAACCAGATGCTCAAGTATTACGAAAAGCTGGACGTCCCCAAGAAACTCTACGTCGGTTTCCGTCCCCACGGCATGGACTCCATCGCCGGGCCGCGCCTTTGGAGCAGGGAGATCTGGGACAAAGCCAAGGACTGGTTCGACTACTGGCTGAAGGACCGCACCGACCTGCCCATCCTGGAGGAGCCCAGCTTCCACTCCCGCCAGGCCTGGAAAAGCGTGGCCGTCTCCTTCGAGGACTGGCCGCCACCCGAGGTGGAGGTGGAGACCCTCTACCTGCACAACGCCACCAACGGCGAAAGAGGGTCTCTCAAGGATACACGGCCCCTGGAACCCGGAGACTCCAAGCCGCTGACCAACAACTTCATCAGCCGCGCCACCTCCGGCCCCTCCTTCCTGCGCCCCCAGTCCCTGGGGCTGCCGGTGCCGGGCCCGAGAAAGGACGTGGAGGGCAGCTTCATCTCTTACGTGGCCCCGCCTGCCAGGGATGACTCCGAGATAATCGGCGCCCCCCAGGTTACCCTGAACATCCGACCCGACCGGGAGACCTGCCAGGTCAACGCCCTCCTTTACGACGCCTGGGAGCGCGGGCTACCCCGCCTTATAACCCACGGCACCTGCACCGCGACCGGACTGAAGCCGGGCGAGACCAACCAGGTATACTTCGACCTGACCGCCTGTGACTGGAAGCTGAAACATGGCCACCGGGTGCGCCTCACCCTGAGCGCCAGCAACACCCTCTTCGTCAGGCCGCTCTACGAGCGCTTCCGTTTCGAGGTGGTCGACGACCCGGGCTCTCCCTCCATGCTCGAACTGCCCTGCATCAGGCAGGGGACCTGAGATGCTCATGAGGATGTTCAAGAAAGCCCTGGCCTGCCTGCTGGCGGCGGCGTTGTCCATCGCTTTCCTGCCAGGCATGCCGTTTCCCGCCGCCGTTGCCGGCGACGGCACCTGCGCCGTGGGGGTACCGGAGACCGCGCTGCAATGGTACTTTGCCGAAGGATACACCGGTCCCTGCTTCCAGGAATACCTCTGCGTCTTCAACCCCGGCGACATCGAGGCCACGGCGCAGGTGAGCTTCCTCTATCCCGACGCCGTCCCCGACCAGTTGGAGCTGCCGGTGGCGGCACACACCCGCGTCACCCTGGACGTCAACGCCACGGTCGGCCGGGAGATCGACGTCAGCCTGCTGGTTGACTCCGACCAGCCGGTAGTGGCCGAGCGCCCGATGTATTTTACGTATCGTAATAAATGGAGCGGCTGCACCAGCGTGGTGGGGGCGACCGCCCCGGCGAGCGACTGGAGTTTCGCCGAGGGCACCACCCGCGCCGGGTTCGAGGAATGGCTCTGCCTGGCCAACCCGAATGCCTCTCCCGCCGACGTCGAGATCAAGCTGGCCCTGGAAGACGGAACCGTGCACGAGGCCATGCTGTCCATCCCCGCCAACCAGCGTCGCACCATCGACGTCAACGGGGCGGTAGGGCTGGAGCACGACGTCTCCATCTACGTCGCCTCAGACGAAAAGATCCTGGCGGAAAGGGCCATGTACTTCTCCTATCGCGGGCACTGGCAGGGTGGGCACGCCACCTTCGGCCAGTCCTTCGATCCCGAGGCCGTCAGCCGCTACTTCGCGGAGGGATATACCGGGGCCGGTTTCGAGACCTGGCTCTGCCTCTTCTACCCTTCACCCTTCGAAACCGGCGCGGACATCCCCGTCACTCTTACCTTCATGTTCGAGGACGGCTCCACCCGCGTCGAGCCGGTGAAGGTCCCCATCAACCGGCGGGTGACTTACGACCTCAACCAGTGGCTGGGCGAAGGGCTGAACGTCTCGGTGCGGGTGGACGGGCAGGGCGGCATCATGGCGGAGCGCCCCATGTACTTCAACTACAAGGGGACCTGCCGGGGCGGCCACGTCACCTCCGGAGCACCCTCCCCCGGTACCGTCTGGAGCTTCGCCGAGGGGACCCTGCGCCCGGGCTTCGAGGAATGGCTCTGCCTGCTCAATCCCGGATCGGAAGTGGCAGAGGTGGACGTCGACTATTACAACAACGAGGGAGAGACCCTGACGCAGCACTACTCCGTCGACGCCACTTCGCGTTACACCATCTGCCTCAACTACGATATTCCCGGTTTCCTTGATACGGACGTCTCCTGTACCATCCGGTCCGACCTGCCGCTTGTGGCTGAACGCAGCCTGTACCACCCCGGCTCCGATTTCGAGGTGAAAAACGCCATGGACAACCTGACTTATCTCACCCAGGTTATCGGACCACGGGTAGAGGGCACGGCGGAGGAAGAAGCAGCGGCGGCCTGGCTGGCAGGGGTCATAGGTGGTTATTCCACCTACCTGGGCAGGTACGACGTCTCCATTCAGAACGTGCCCCTGCCGGATGGCAGCGACACCCATAACGTAGTCGGCAAGCTTGCCGGCAACCCGGCCGAGGCTCCGGCCCAGGCGAGCACCAGGCCACTGGTCATCCTCGGCGCCCACTTCGACACCAAGCGCGACACCGGCTCACCCGGCGCCAACGACAACGGCTCGGGGACCGTGACCATCCTGGAGATGGCCCGCTGCCTGATGCAGGCCGAGCCTTACGTGGAGGTCTGGGTGGTGTTCTTCGGGGGCGAGGAACAGGTGGTCACCGGGACCGATCTCCACCACTACGGCTCGCGCTACTTCGTGTCCAATCTCAGCGCGGCGGACCGCGCCCGGCTGCGCGGCGCCATCATCGTGGACATGGTGGGAGTGGGCAGCCAGCTCTACGCCCGTACCATGGGCGTCGGGCCCATGAGCACCTGCAACGACCTGAGGTCCTTCGCCACCGCCAACGGCGTCTACCTGCCATACGAAATCAGCGGCAGCTACTCCGACCATGAGCCATTCGAGAACGCCGGCCTCCCCGCCGTATGGCTGGAGTACAAGGATGACCCCTACTACCACACCTCGCGGGATACCGTCGACAAGATCAACCCGGCCTACCTGGAGTTGACCGGTTCGCTGCTACTGGGGTTTGTCCGCTCCCTCTAGGGGCCTCCAACCGGGGAGACGCCAATGGCCTGCTCGACCACGGTGACCAGTTCGCGCAGGTCGAAAGGCTTGGTGACGTATTCGAAGGCCCCCATCTCCCTGCCCTTCCTGCGGTCCTCAGCCTTGGCCATCACCGAGCAGATCACCACCGGGACCGAAGAGGTACTCTCGTCGGACTTGAGCTCCTTAAGGACCGCCCAGCCGTTCTTCCCGGGCATGAGGATGTCCAGGATGATCAGGTCGGGTTTTTCTTCACGCACTCGCCCCGGGATGTCTTCGGACGCTTCGCAGCTCAGGACCTCGTAGCCCCGCAGCTCGAAGTTGAGGCGGAACAGCTGGACTATAACGGGCTCGTCTTCGATCGCCAGTATCCTGTACTTGTTCAACGTCCCACCCTTTCGAGACCGTGGAGCAAGGCTTCAGGGCACTCCTGTCGCCTCGAGCTGCTTCTTCCCCACCTTTCGCCGGAACTGCTAATATTTTATACCGTGGTTCGGTTATAGGGAAGAGACAGGTGTTGATCCATGGCCAGATGCGCCAAGTGCGGACTCGATATGGGCATCGTAAGGGTGGGCTCGATGGAGCTGGACGAGTGTCCCGGTTGCGGCGGGATCTGGTTCGACATCGATGAGCTGATAGGCACGGTCCACCTCGAGAAAGAGAAGCTGGCCGGCCGGGCCGAAATGGAACCAGGGAAAGAAGAGATATCGCTGGACTCGCCCCCAGCTTTCTGCCCCCGCTGCTCCGCCCCCCTCGAGCCTCACCGTTTCGACCTTGACCTTGCCGTGGTCATGGATGTCTGCCCCCGGGGTCACGGCCTCTGGCTGGACCAGGGCGAACTGGTCAGGATCAAGATGTTCCTGGACGAAGCCGACGCAGGGGCAGCGAGGAACGCGGGGGACGACGTGCCCCGGATCAGGCGGAACATCGAGCGCTGGAACGCTCTGCACAAGGACGACGGTGACGACTTCACCACCAGGCTGAAAGACTCATACTCCAAGGTCACGCCGTTTCACAGATATCATCGCCCTTACGGAACTGGGGGGTTCGGGATCTGATCACAGGCGGATAAGCTCGGGGCGGGGCTTGCCGCCCTCGATGTGCAGCAGTATCAGGGTCCGGTGCGGGTGGAAGCGGCTGTCGGTGGGGCTGCCGGGGTTGAGCAACAGCACCCCTTTCCTCTCTTCTATCAGCGCCTTGTGGGTATGCCCGAACACCAGCACGTCCAGGTCGCTGCCGCGGAAGAGGTCCATCACCCGGCGCTCGATGCCGATGGGGGCGCCGGAGCCGTGGGTCAGGCCGAAGCGCAACCCTTCCAGGGTGAACACTTCCTTGACGGCATAGCGGTCCCGCACCTCGGGATAGTCCATGTTCCCCTGCACTGCCTTGACCGGGGCGATCTCCTCGAGCAAGCTGATGACCTCCAGGCTGACCAGGTCACCGGCATGCAGGATGAGGTCGGCGCCGCGCAGGCGCTCGGCCACTTCCGCCGGCACCACGTCGCCTACCCGCGGTATGTGAGTGTCCGAGACGATCCCTATCAGCATCCGTCCTCCATGGTACTTCCCGGTAACCTTCGATTTGTTATAATATACCCGTGTTTCCTTGAAAAGATAAGCGGCACGACGGGAACGAAGAAGAGAAACGGCGGCATGGTACAGCAGCGAAAGCGCGAGATCCGAAAGAAGGTTCAGGAAGAGCGGGACCGTCTCTCCCATCCGGAGAGGGCGGCCCAGTCCGAGGCGGTCATGGAGCGCCTCTGGTCCATCGACGATTTCCTGGATGCCGACACCGTCTTCTTCTTCCTCTCCTTCCGCAGCGAGGTCGACACCGTGCCCATGATCAGGCGGGCCATGGCCGAAGGCAAGCGGGTCTGCCTCCCCTACACCTACACCGACAGCAAGAAGATGGTCGCCTCCCACATCCTCGATTTCGAAGGTGACCTGGAGCCGGGCAATTACGACATCATGGAGCCCCGCCCCGATTCCATCCGCCCCGTCCCGCCGGAGGAGATCGACGTGATCATCATGCCCGGCGTGGCCTTCGACGAGAACGGCCGCAGGCTGGGGTATGGCGGGGGCTACTACGACCGCTTCCTGGACCGCTGCCAGCCGGACTGCCTCAGGGTCGCTCCCTGTTTCGACTTGCAGATCATCGACGAGGTCCCATGCGCCGACCACGACCACCGCATCCACATGATAATCACTGAAGAGAGGGTCATCGCCTGCGACCACCAGGGCGCCGCGAACGCTTAAAGCATGTCCATGCCTGAAGAGTCAGGACTTCTGATGGAGACAAATCCGCTCAAAGAATTGATGTATGCGTCTTCCGTGGCGGTGTGGGGGGCCTCCTCGTCGCCCATGAAAATGGGCACCGTCCAGATGGTCAACCTCCTGGAGGGAGGCTTCCCGGGTAAGGTCTATCCCATCCACCCGGAAGAGACGGAGATACTGGGCCTGCCCGCCTACCACAGCATCCACGACGTCGCCGGTCCGGTGGACCTGGCCCTGCTGGTGCTGCCCACCCGGGTGGTGCCGGAAGTGCTGGAGGAGTGCGGAAAGGCGGGCATAAAGCGGGCCATCATCGTCTCGGGGGGATTCAAGGAATCCGCGGATGGAGGTAGCGAAGGCATTGAGCGCGAACGGGAGATCGTCGAGATCGCCCGGCGTCACGGCATCCGTTTCGTAGGCCCCAACTGCCTGGGTATCCTCAACAGCAACGTCCCCCTGATCACCACTACCATCCCCGAGCCGCCCCTGGGCGGCGCCATCGGCCTCGCTTCCCAGTCGGGCGCATACACCGCCATGTCCTACCCCCTGCTACGCTCCATGGGCGTACGTATCCACCAGACGTTGAGTGTGGGTAACGAAGCCGACATCGACCTGGTGGACTGCCTGGATTACTTCCGGGAAGAAGAAAGCGTGCGTGCGGTGGGCCTGTACATCGAATCCGTGCGGAGGCCCCGCGAGTTCATCGAGGCAGCCCGCGCCTGCGGCCGGGTCAAACCGGTTGTGGCCACTTACGTGGGGGGCAACGAAGCAGGCTCGCGGGCCGGCCACTCCCACACCGGCGCCATCGCCGGGCCGGACCACCTCTACGACGGCCTGCTGGCCCAGGCCGGGGTGGCCCGGGCGGACGACCTGGACGAGATGATCGACTGGGTGTGGACCCTCTCCACCCAGCCCCGGCTGACCGGGCGGCGTATCGCGGTGGTTTCCAACTCGGGCGGACCGAGCACCTCCCTCTCCTACCACATGGAAAAGGCCGGCCTGGAAGTGCCGCTCTTCTCGGCGGCCCTGCAGGAGAAGCTCAAGTCCATAAGCAACCCCTTCGCCTTCGTGGGCAACCCCATCGACCTGACCTTCGAGACCAACTTCGGCCTCTTCAAGGACCTGCTCCAGGTCCTCTTCGACTCGGGGGAGGTGGACGGGGCGGTGCTCTACGGGCTCCTGAGCGGCGAGTGGTTCGTCAACATGCGCAAGTACTTCCCCATCTTCGAACAATCGGCCGAACAGATGAGGGGGTTCTACCAAGTCTTCCTGGAAGACCTGGTGGGGGTGACGCGGGCCTCGGGCAAGCCCTTCATAGTGATGTCCTTCCTGGGCCAGGAGTCCAACCTCGTCTCTACCTTCACCTCGCTGGACGTGCCGGTCTTCCCCAGCGCCCGCCGCTGCGCCTCCTCAATGCGGATAATGGGGTCAGGTCTATGATTTATTATTTTCTCCCATAAATTACCAGTTACTGATTACCAGAAACTGGGAGAAAATAATAAATCATAGACCTGACCCCATTAAAGTCCCAGCTCGCCGGAGATGCCGCGCATGGCCTCCAGGCTCAGGTCGATGAACTCGTCCAGGGGGACGCCAGCCTCCTCGCACTCCATGATGACCTCGCGCCGCGCTCCCCGCGCGAAGGCCGTTTCCTTCATGCGCTTGCGTACGCTCTTGGATTTGACGTCGGCCAGCGACTTGCTGGGCAGCACCAGCGCGGTGGCGACGATGAGGCCGGTGATGGTCTCCGCCGCCGCCAGTGAGTGCTCGAAACGGCCTTGTCTCTCCCCCAGGCCCAACCCTTCGGTGTTGTGCATGCGTATGGCCTGCACTCCCTCCCCGGGAAAGCCCGCTTCGGTCAGGATGTCCGCGGTGACCTGCGCGTGGGTGGTCATGTCGTCGCCCACCACCTCCAGGTCCAGGTCGTGGAGAAGGCCCGTCTGCCCCCACAACTCCTCGTCTTCTGAGAAGCGTCGGGCCAGGGCGCGCATGATGGCCTCGGTGGCCAGGGAGTGCTTAATCAGATTGTCGGCATGAAGCTTTTCGTTCAGGAGCGCGTACGCTTCTTCCCTCTCCACCTTCAGGCACCCCCTCATTCAGGAAAACGACGATACAGCCTTGCTAATGTATAATAGTAACGTGCTCATCTTAAGGCTAGCAACAAGGAGTTGATGCGTTCGTGGCTGACTGCGAATTCCTTTCCGGGTGTCCTTTCTTCAACGACCAGATGCAGAACATGCCCGCCACGGCGGAGGTCTACAAAAGCCGTTACTGCCGGGGCGACAAAACCGCTTGCGCCCGTTACATGGTCAAGACGGAGGCGGGGGGAGACTTTGTCGCTTCGGACCTCTTTCCCAACCAGTCGGAGCGGGCCGAGATCATAATCCGCAAGAACAGGTCCTGAAACACCCGATCACCCGCATAACTAGTCCCGGGCCTCTTTTTGGTATATAGTATCTTCGTTCAAGAAGAGGTTATTTGACCGCTTTTCAGTTTTGTTTCCTTAGCAACCGAAGGGAGGTAAAGAGTGAGCAGAGTAGCAATCGTGGGAGCCTACCAGACCAAGTATTCGGCGGCTCTCGCAGACGAGAACCACCAGGATTTAGCCTACCGCACCGTCAAGGGAGTCCTTGAGGCCACCGGCCTCAAGCAACAGGACCTCGAGATAGTCATCAACGCCGGCAGCGACATCCTGGACGGGCGCGGTATCTCCACCTACATGATGGTGGAAGCCCTGGGCGCCCAACTCACCGAGGAGACCAAGGTGGCCGAGGACGGCGGGTATGCCGCCCTCTACGCCTGGATGCGCATCGCCGCGGGGTCTTACGACCTGGCCCTGGTGATCGCGTACGGCAAGAGTTCCGAGTCCCACCCCCACTGGTATCACAACATGAACTACGACCCCTTCTACGGTCAGCCGCTGGGCCTGGACCTGCTTAACGCCGCCGCGCTGCAAGCCAACGCCTACAGCCAGAAGTTCGGCATCACCGAGGAGCAGGCCGCGCGGGTGGTAATCAAGAACCTGCGCAACGCCAAGAACAACCCCTTCGCCCTGCGCAAGGGTGACTACTCCTTAGAGGAAGTCATGGCCTCGCCCTATCTGGCCACCCCCATCAAGGAACTGGACGCCTACCCCGTCACCGACGGCGCCTGCGCCCTGATCATGGCCAGCGAGTCCAAGGCCAAGGAACTGGGCCTTAAACCGGTATGGGTCGACGGCCTGGGCACCTGCCAGGAGGCCTTCTACCTGGGCAACCGCGACCTCACCCGCCTGGCCTCAGCCGAAGAGTCCGCCAAGAAAGCCTACGCCATGGCCGGCATCAGCAAGCCCGCCGAGGAACTGGACCTGGCCGAAGTCTACGCCGACTTCTCCTTCCAGGAACTGATGCTCTACGAGGCCCTGGGCTTCTGCCCCGAGGGTGGCGGCGGCAACTTCATCGATTCCGGCGCGCCGGAGATGGGCAAGGCCTTCCCGGTCAACCCGTCGGGCGGCGCCCTGGCGGCCAACCCGCTGGTGGCCACCGGCCTGGCCCGCCTGGCCGAGTGCTACCTGCAGCTCACCGGAGAAGCGGGAGCGCGCCAGGTAGCAGGGGCGAAGCGTGCCCTGGCCCACGCCTACATCGGATCCTGTATGCAAAACAACCTCGTCTTCATCCTGGGAGGTGAGTGACATGGCAAAACCCGTAGCCATAGTCGGAACCGGACAGACCAAGGGCAGGCGGCGCCGCGAGGACGTCAACCTGGCCGGGCTCATTCATGAAGCGGTGCAGAAGGCACTGGACGACGCCGACCTCAAGCCGCAGGACATCGATGCGGTGGTCATCGGCAACGCCCCTGAGATATTCGAAGGGATCAATTACCCCGAGCTGCTCCTGGGCCCAGCCTCGGCCGGATTCATGAAACCGGTCATGCGCATCTACACCGGCGGCACCGTAGGCGCCTCGGTGGGTATCTGCGCTTATTACCACGTAGCCTCCGGCCTGCACGACCGGGTGCTGGCGGTGGCCTTCGAGAAGCTCTCTGACGGGGTGCCCAACTACGGCCTCTCCGTCACCTACGACCCCCTGTGGGGACGCGACTTCGCCGGCGGCGCGGCCGCCCTGGTGGCCTTGCAGGCACGGGAATACATCAACCGCTACCCCGACATCAACGAGGACCACTTCGCCATGATCGCTGTGAAAACCCGCAAGGACGCGCAGGACAACCCCTACGCCCACCTGCAACTGGAACTCACCGTTGAAGAGGCCCGCAACTCCGCCCCGGTGACCACCCCCCTGCGCCTGCTCGACTGCTGCCCCACCACCGACGCGGCGGCGGCGGCCGTCTTCGCCTCGGGCGACGTAGCCAAGAAGATCACCGATAAACCGGCCTGGGTCAGGGCTCTGGCCACCTGTTCCGAAGGGGCCTACTACCCCGGCATGGACATGGTCTCGCCCGCGGCCCTGGAGAAAGCCGCCGAAACCGTCTACAAGCGGGCCGGCATCACCGACCCGGTCAAGGAGATCGACGTGGCCGAACTCTACTGCGCCTTCACCCCCCAGGAGATGATCTGGGCCGAAGCGTCCGGCCTCTGCCCCCGCGGCAAGGGCGGCTGGATGACCGAGAGCGGCCGTTCCCGCCGCGACGGCGAGATGCCGCTGAACCCCTCGGGCACCGTCGTTTCCAACAACCCCATCGGCGCCTCCGCCCTCATCCGCCAGATCGAGGCGGCCCTGCAGGTCACCGGCAAGGCGGGCGCCCACCAGATCGACGGGGTGAAGACGGCGTTGGCCCACGGCTGGGGAGGCTGGCTGCAATTCCACACCATGATGGTCCTGACCAACGAGCTATAAAGGAGGTGCTAAAGATGGAAAGACAACCTGCCAAGACCTTTTACTCCAAGATAAGTTCACCCTTCACCTGGTCCGTGGGTGAGACCGTCGGCACCTTCTTCACGGAGATGCGCGACAACGGCCGCCTGCTGGGCAAGAAATGCCCCAGCTGCGGCAAGGTGTTCTGCCCGCCGCAGGACTACTGCGAGTACTGCTTCGACAACATGACCGAATGGGTGGAGCTTCCTGCCACCGGCGTCATCCGGGCCTGGACCCGCATGGAGCACTACTTCCCGGGCATGCCCTGCGACCTCCCCTTCGCTTACGCCCTCATCCAGATCGACGGCGCCGACACCAACCTGGTGCACGTCCTCCGTTTCACCAACTTCGACGGTCTGGCCGTCGGGTCCAGGGTGGAAGCGGTCTGGAAGGAGCCGGAGGAGCGCGAAGGCAACATCTTCGACATCGCCTATTTCAAGTTGGCCTAGGGAAGGGGTGAAAACAATGGCATATAAAAACGACATCGAACAGATAGAGGGATTCTTCGAGATCCCCTTCGAGTATTCCTACGGGCAGTACTACCCCGTCTTCTACGAAGCCCTGAAGGATAAGAAGATCCTCGCGGTGACCTGCCCCAAGTGCAAGGGGGTCATCCTGCCTCCCCGCCCCTACTGCGGGAAGTGCTTCGTAGACGTCAACGAGGACTGGGTGGAGATGTCCGACGAGGGTTGGGTCAAGAGCTACACCGTCATCCACATCCCCTTCACCGGCCAGCCCACCGAGCCGCCCTACTGCTACGCCCTCATCCACCTCTAT
Source organism: uncultured bacterium (assembly GCA_963765625.1). Lineage (GTDB taxonomy): Bacteria > Actinomycetota > Geothermincolia > Geothermincolales > Geothermincolaceae > CAVXXD01. The sequence goes on along the minus strand of CAVXXD010000012.1, from coordinate 287,322 downwards.
GGCAAGGACGGACGTCCCGAGCTGACCACCGACTTCCACCACCGCATCGACGAGATCGACGATCTGGAAGCGGTCAAGGTCGGCATGAAGGTCAAGGCTGTCTGGAAAGAAAACCGCTCGGGCAACATCCACGACATCCTCTACTTCAAGCCCATCGACTGATTCGTACGCTGCAAGAAAACGGGGGCGGCACCTGCCGTCCCCTTCTTTTTACCGGTCCAGGCAATCGGCCTGCTTTGATCAACCGCGCAGTCGCTCCACGGCTTCTTCTCTGTCAGGTACGAAGAAGAACTGGTTCCCCGGTTGCTCTCCCGGATGAAGCCCTTGAGGCTCTCGCTGCCTTCGTTTTCGAAGTCCCCGACTACGGCCATGCGGAAGTGGTAGTTCGTGAACTTCAACAGGACCTCACCGTCGCCATCAGGTCCAGCGCGTCCTGCGCGTCCGCGATAAGAACCTCGTCACTCTCTATGACAGCTATATTTCCTTCGTACACGGTAATCCACTTACAACGGAGTACGCGTCCCGGCATGCCAGGTCCGGAGGAGGGTCCCTGCGGAACAAGAAAAGAGGTCAGTCTTCTTCGTCGTCGATGAGCGCAGTGGCCATGGCGGCTATTCCTTCGCCCCGGCCGGTAAAACCGAGCCCTTCGGTGGTGGTGGCCTTCAGGCCGACGTCGTCCCAGCTCATGCCGAGAGCCTCGGAGATGTTGACGCGCATCTTCTCTCGCAAGGGGGCTATCTTGGGCTTTTCGGCGATGAGCACCGCGTCGACGTTCACTACGCGGAAGCCGGCCTTATTTAACAGGGCCGCTACCTTCTCGAGAAGATAGAGGCTGGAGACGCCCTCGAACTCTTCATCGGTATCAGGGAAATGCTGGCCGATGTCGCCCAGCCCGGCCGCCCCCAGCAGGGCGTCCATAACCGCGTGTATCAGCACATCGGCATCGGAATGGCCAGCCAGCCGCTTGTCGAAGGGGATGTTAACGCCCCCCAGGACCAGCATGCGGCCGGGGGCGAAGGCGTGTGCGTCAAACCCGATCCCTGTTCTCATGGCCTGCCCTACCTCCGTTCTCTCTTATTTCAGTTGGTCGAGCCTCGCATACGCAGCAGGGCTTCAGCCATCACCAGGTCCTCGCGAAAAGTTATCTTGATGTTTCCGGTCTCCCCTTCGACCGCCCTGACCCGGTAACCGTATCTCTCCAGCACCGCGGCATCGTCCGTGGCGATGAAGCCTTCGTTGACGGCTCGCCGGTATGCGTCCAGCAGGGCTTCCGGCCTGAACACCTGGGGGGTCTGGACCTGCCGCAGGCAGCTCCTCTCGGGCGTCACGGTCACCAGTTCCCCCTCCACCTGCTTGATGGTGTCCCGGCAGGGAACAACGGGTATCACGCCGTCCCATCCCTCCAGTGCTTCGATGCAGCGGTCGAAAAGGTGCGCGCCGGCCAGGGGGCGGGCTCCATCGTGGATGACCACGGCGTCGCAGTCCGTGGGCATCAGCTCCAGGGCGTTGGCCACGGTGTCCTGCCGTTCTGTTCCGCCTGCCAGCACCTCCACCGGTTTGGACGGAGCGTAGCGGGGCAGCCACTCACCCTTGACCCACTCTATGTCCGAGGGGCTTACCGCCAGGTAGATGCGCCGGACCGCCGCACAGGCGTCCAGAGCCCGGAGGCTGTAGGAAAGAACGGGGCGTCCCGCCAACTGCACGAACTGCTTGCGGGCTTCCCGGCCCATGCGGGTCCCCTGCCCGGCCGCGGCCACTACGGCGTAAACCACCGGGGCGCTCAAGCCTTCTCCTTGAGTCCCGCGAAGATCATCCGGCCAGCCGGGGTCTGCAGAACGCTGGTGACCGTCGCGTCCACCCGCTTACCCACGAATTTCTTGCCGTTTTCAACCACCACCATGGTCCCGTCCTCCAGGTAACCGACCCCCTGGCCCTGTTCCTTGCCCTCCTTGAGTATGCTGAGGGAGAACTCTTCCCCTGGAAGCACCACCGGCCTGAGCGCACTGGCCAGCTCGTTGATGTTGAGCACCCGGGCACCCTGCAGCTCGGCAACTTTGTTCATGTTGAAATCGTTGGTGAGGATGGGGACGTTGAGGTGCCTGGCCAGCATGATCAACTTGGAGTCCACCTCTCTTATCTCGGGGAAGTCCCGGTCCTCGATGACGATCTCTATGCGGTCCTGCCGCTGCAGGGAGTTAAGGACGTCCAACCCGCGCCGGCCGCGGCTCCGCTTGAGTGAGTCGGCGGAGTCGGCGACGTTCTGGAGCTCGTTCAAGACGAAACGCGCCAGGATCATCGTGCCTTCCATGAAGCCGCTGGCGCAGATGTCAAGTATACGGCCGTCGATGATTACGCTGGTGTCCAGCAGTTTGGCGTTCTTCTCCTCCTCGCCGCCCTTCAGGCTCACCAGGGGCAAACCGCGTGGGCGGAAGACCTCCAGGAGGTCGTCCTTCTTCTGTACCGCGATGATGTACCCGACCGTACCGCAGATGACAAACAGGAACAGTGCGATGATCCAGCCAAAGGACTCGAAGATCATCATACATATTACCGAAGGAAAGAGGGCGATAATGAAACCGGCGATTATCCCGAAGGTCCCGAACATCAACTGGTAACCCGGAACGTCCTGAACTGCATGCTCGAAGCGGGTTATCAGCCTCGCCACGTACCTGCCGAGCACCCCGCCGATTACATATCCCAGGCCCAGTAAAATAATAATAGATAGAAAGAAGCCGAGTACGTGATACCTGGTTGCGGTCTCCGGCCAGACGCTGTCCTGCAGCAGTTCCCCGATTTCATATCCGCCCACGACTCCGGCGATCATGCACATAAGGCGGATCATGAGAACAACCATGCTTGTTTTCCCTTAGCGGGAGATTCCACCTCCTTTACTGCCGTTTCGGCTTTCCGGGAACGCCCACTCAGCCCGTATATATTATTAAATATTATATGACGTAACCGGCTTGCGGTGAAAGCTCTGCCGCGATTTCTTTTCCGGGGTCAGTTGCAGGTGAAGGCCCTGTCGATCATGTCGCAGGCCTTCTTGCGGTCGCCCTTGACCGAGAAGGTGATCTCGCTGATGAGGATATCCTTGGCTTGCTGGAGCATCCTCTTCTCGCCGGCCGAGAGGCCTTTTTCCTTGTCCCGCAGGGTCAGGTTGCGCACCACTTCCGCCACCTCGTAGACATCACCCGAGCGCAGCTTGTCGTGGTTTTTCTTGAAGCGGTGGTTCCAGTTGGAGGGCATGGGGGTTCCCTCTTCTTTAAGGGTATTTATCACTCGAGTGACTTCGCGCTTGCTGATGACGCTGCGCAGCCCTACTTCGTCGGTCTTCTCGGCCGGGACGGAGACTTTGAGGTTTCCTTGTGAGAGACTAAGGATCAGGTACTTTTTGCGAGCGCCTTCGACTTGCCTTTCATCGATCTGCTCGATCACGCCTGCTCCATGAAGGGGGTAGACTACGACGTCTCCTACATTGAACAACTCGTTCACCTCATTCCACTAGAAAGCCAACGGGGTTTAGGTATTGGTGCATGGGGGCGCCATTCCTAACTATGTATAAAGCTGTAAACCGCGCGCTCGTATATACTATCATAAATTCCAGAATTTGACAAATTAAGCACGTGGGGAAGGCAGGGCGGCTTTCCGCGCCGCTCTAGATGTAATGGTCCACGATGGAGGTCTCGGTGATGCGTCGTAGCCCCTCCTGCACCACGATGGCCCGGGCCTTGCCTATGCCCTCCACTTCGTCCAGCATCTCCGGGGTGGCGCTCATGACGCTGTGAAGGGTTTTGAAGTGCCTAACCAGCTTGTCGACTATGGATGACGGCAGCCGGGGGATGCGGTTGAGCAGCCGGTAGCCACGCGGGGCCAGCGGCCGGTCCAGTTCTTCCTGCGCGCCGGCGTACCCCAGGGCCTGGGCGATGTTGGTCAGGGCAAGGAGCTCCTCCGAGCTGAGGCGGGCCAGGCTCCGCATAACCATCTCCAACGGGCGCCGCTCGTCTATGCGGTAATCGCGGATGGTGTTTTCCACTTCTTTATCCATCCCGGCCGTCAGTTCATCGAGTTGGAGGCTGATGAGGCGCCCCTCCGTCCCGGCCTCGTAGATGTAGAGCTCGACCTCCTCGGCAATACGCCTGATCATCTCCGACCGCTCCAACACCTTTACCACGTCCTGCAAGGCGACCAGGTCGTCCACTTCAAGGGCGTTGAGAGCCTGTGAGACCTTGTCGTAGCGCACTTTGTACTTCTCCATGGTCTGCAGGGCCTGGTTGGCCTTGCTCAAGATCACGCGTGGCTCCTCCAGGACGTGCTTCCAGGCATCCATATAGAGAGTGATCCGCTCCATGCGCTCGGAAATGGCCACCACCAACCTGCCGGTCTGGCGGGCTACCCTCTCCGCCGTGCGGTGGCGGGTGCCGCCTTCCCGGGTGGGTATGCTGGGATCCGCGACCAGGTGGACGTTGGCGAAACGGATGGTTGAGAGGTCCCCGGAGACGATTACCGCCCCGTCCATCTTACACAGCTGGTAGACCCGCGGTGCGGTGAAGTCGCAGTCCAGCCGGAACCCGCCGTTCATGATGGAGAGGACGTCTTCCGAGTCACCGATGACGATAAGGCCGCCGATGTGGGCCGAGAGGATGCGGGACAGCGCTTCGCGTAACTCCGTTCCCGGAGCCACCATCTTCAAGGCCTGGATCACTTCTCGGCTTTTCTTCTCTTCTTCCATGATAGTGTAATTTTACCATAACCTGCCCCCGCCGCGTGAGCCGCTTTCAGCCTGCATTCCAGCGAAATAACTACCCTGGCGGCGATGCGGGTAAAAGTCGTTTGCGACCGACGGGGCGCGATTGTCCAACACCCTCTTTCTTTTTATTCTTTCCACTTAGCGCGCCGTTTGACACCTTTTTTAAAAGGTGCAAAGATGAATGGAGAAATGGTCAGCAAACATGGAGGCATATACATGAAAGAGGTCACCCCGGCGGAGTTTCAGAAGACCGTATCGGAATACCTCTTGCGCAACCGGAGCGTACTGGACGTCATGACCAAACTGCAGGACGCCGTCACCCGGGTCAACCGGGCCATCGCTAAATCCGTCACCTACTGCGGCTGCATCGAGATCGAAGCCAGCAAGCAGGCCATCCCCGAGGACGACAGCTTCGACATCACCGAGATGGCCGAGTACGTCAAGAGCCACATCGTGGGCGAGCCCTGCTCCAACTGCCGGGACATCATCGAGTCCGAACTCGGCAACGCCCTTTTCTATCTCGCCGCGGTCTCCTGCCTCCTCGACCTGGACATGGGCAAAGCCCTGAAAAAGGAGAACGACCGCATCTCCACCCTGGGACTCTACAGCCTCACCTATGGGGTCAGGTCTATCGTTTATTATTTCTTCCCATTTATTGGTAATTCCTGATCTATGCCTGCTGGTAATTTATGGTAGTAAATAATAAACGATAGACCTGACCCCATTAAAGGTCGTAGCCGATGATGCGGCGGCGTGACGCGGGCAGGCCGGTGGTGAACCAGCCGTCCGGCAGACGGCGGGCTATCTCCTCGAGGTCGAACCAGTAACCGAAGCTCACCGTCTTCCCCTTGACCAGCAAGCCGCCCGGGTTTGCGCCCGTTGCTCCATCGCGATAGCGGTTGGAGGGCAGCGGCAGGAAAGGTGTTTTGTAGACACGGCCGCCGCGCTTCACGCCCACACGAAACAGAGCCCAGCCGCAGGTCTCCTCGAATACCGGGCCGTCGACCAACATGGCCGGGCAGGAGGGGGGCGCCGCGGCCTCCACCCGGGGCGAAATCCACAGCCCGGGCATGCCCGATGCCGCGGCCAGAGTCTGCAGGGTCCCGGGCGGCCCCACGCAGGCCCCGCGCCCCTTCCAGGCCGGGCTCTCCTCCGCCAGGCGTGCGGCCCCGGCGATGCCGGATGAAGCAATGCCGGCCCTCAACAGCGCGAGGGAGGACACGAGCCCCGCGATCTCGCACGGCTGGAGCGCGGTCACCCCACCGGCCCGTCGTCGTCCTGCCAGCAAGGGAAGGAGCATGCCGCTGACCCCCAGGAGCGCCTGGTTGGTGACCATGACGCCTCGCGGAGCCCCGTTCCGCTCCGCGAAGAAGAGGGCGATGACATCACCGGGCTTCAGGGTATAGGGAATAAAGAAGGGGTCGGCCGCGGCAAGCTCTTCCTCCAGGCTGCGCGGACCGTTCCCGTCAGACGAGCCGCCGCCCAGGGTCAGGACCTCTCTCGCCCCGGTGACCCCGGTGGTCCAGGTCGAAGCCAGCGCCATTCCCGCGAAGCGGTGGTAGTCGGTGACCACCAGGGCCGGTCGGGCTACCTCCGCTACCCGGCGTATCTCGGAGGGGGGAAGGCGCAGGGGGAGGGGCACGGCGATGCCTCCCGACTTCACCACCGCGAAGAAAGTGAGCAGGGCGTGGAGCCGGTTCTCGCAGGCGATGAAGACCCGTTCGCCCTTCTTCAGGTCGTGGTGGCGGATGAGGGAAAAGGCCATTCGGTTTGAGGTGTCCCGCAGGCCCTCGAAAGAGAGAGCGCCCCCCCAGGCCAGGGCCGGCGATGCGGTCCCGTCGTCGTAGAGAGCCGGGAAGCTGCCGTGGGCGCGAGCCAGTCTTTCAGTGATATTACTTAGTGTAAGTTTTTCCGGGAGGAACGCCCAGCCGGGATACCTCATCTTCTGCCGCCCCTGTCTCGTCCCGGCCCTCAGGCGTTGCGCCAGGCCGCGTTCTCCACCTTGAGCAACTGGACCTGAACGGTGTCCCCGGGCTCCAGGCGGCCCACCTCTTCGCCCAGGACCGCCAATCCCTGCCCCAGGACCATGGAGCGGAGTATGCCGCTGCCCTGCGGACCGGTGGGCCGTGCCTTGAACCGGCCGCCTTCCTCCCGCAACACCACGCGGATGAACTCCACCCGGCCCCCGGAGCGGCCCATGGGCTCCTCGACCTCCGCCTCTACCACCGGGCGCAAGATGTCGCGCGCACCCATCATCTTCTTCAGGGCGGGGCGGACGAACTGCTCGAAGGAGACCATCACCGACACCGGATTTCCCGGCAGCCCGAAAAGGGGCTTGCCCTCGATGAGCCCGAAAGCCTGGGGTTTGCCCGGGCGCATGTTGACCTTCCAGAAATCTATTCGCCCCAGGTCGGCCAGGACGTCCTTGACCATGTCGTAGTCCCCCACCGACACTCCCCCGCTGGTGATGAAGAGGTCCGCCCTCTCCAGGTTTGCGAGGATGGTCCGCCTGAGCAGATCTGCATCGTCTCCCACTATCCCAACCCTCAGCGAATCGGCTCCCGCCTCCCGCACCAGCCCGTGCAGGGTGTAGCTGTTGGAGTCGCGTATCTTGCCGGGCTTGAGGGCTTCACCAACCTCTACCAGTTCGTCGCCGGTAGAGATGATCACGGCAAGCGGGCAGCGGTGCACCCGGGGGTTGGCGATTCCCAGGCTGGACAGTACGCCCATCTCGGCCGGGCCGATGGGGGTGCCTGCCGCGAGCACCACGTCCCCGGTGCGGATGTCTTCCCCGGCTCGCCGGACGTTCTTTCCCGGATCGAGCGCCTTCCGTATAAGGACTTCCCTGCCTTCAGGCTGAGTATCTTCCACTGGCACCACGGTGTCGGCCCCGGCCGGCATAGGCGCCCCGGTCATGATGCGGATGGCCTGCCCTGCTCCCACATCCTGGCCGGCCACGAATCCAGCCGGCAGGTCCTCCAGCACCGCCAGGCGCGTGGGGGCGTCGTCGGAGGCGTCTCGGATGTCGGCCTGGCGCACGGCGTAGCCGTCCATGGCGGAGTTGTCGAAGGGGGGCACGTCCAGTCCGGAGATGACCTCCCCGGCCAGGTACATGCCCAGGCTGTCCGGCAGGGGGACCTCCACCGCCGGCAGAATATCTACAACATTTAAAATATTTTCACGCGCTTCGCCGACCTTGAGCATACCTTCACGCCTCCTATAATGGCTGTTTTGCCTTTCATTATCTCACAGGCGGGCGATGACGTGGACGGCAGTGGCCTTGAAGGCACCACAGACGCGCACGCCAGTATCGATGCCCATCTCCTCCTGCGAAGTGCGGGTGATGTAGGAAACCAGGGAGAAGCCGCAGTCCAGCTTGACCTTGACCAGGGCTCCCAGCAGGGTCATCTCCGTCACCGTGCCGTTGAAGCGGTTGCGGGCTGAGGTGTCCACCTCTTCGCACCCCAGCAGGACGACTTCCTCGGGGTGGATCATCAGGAGCACCCCGCTGCCGACCGACAGATCGCTCATGACCTCCAGCTCCCGGCCGTCCACCGACACCCGGGCGATGCCGTCCCGCGTCCCGGTTATCTTCCCTTCCAGCAAGGTCTCCGCCCCGATGAAATCCGCCACTTCCTTGGAGGCGGGATAGGCGAAGATCTCCACCGGCGTCCCCACCTGCCGCACTTTGCCGTCGATGATCACGGCGATGCGGTCGGCCATCTCCAGGGCCTCCAGGTGGTCGTGGGTGACGTAGATGGAAGTGATCTCCAGGCGCCTTAGCAGGGCAGCGATCTCCCGGCGCAGAGCCTGTTTGGTAGGCAGGTCCAGGGAAGCGAACGGCTCGTCCAGCAACAGCAGGCGCGGCTGGACGGCCAGGGCGCGGGCCAGCGAGACTTTCTGGGCCTCACCACCTGACAGGGTGGGGGCAAAGCGGCCTTCGAAGCCGTCCAATCCGAGCAGCTCGAGGGCTTCCCTGACTCTGAGGTGCGCCTCTTCCTTCTCCGTCCGCCTGGCCTTCAGCCCGTAGCGCACGTTGGCTTCCACCGACCGGCGGAACAGGAGCGGTTCCTGGAAGACCATGGCCATCTGGCGGGACAAAGCTTTGCGGCCTTCCCGGTCCAGTTCCGAGAGCCTGGTCCCGTCCCAGTAGACGATGTCACCGTCCACCGGGTCTTCCAGCAGGTCTACCAGGCGCAGCAGGGTGCTCTTGCCGGAGCCGTTGGGCCCGATCACCGCGAAGATCTCTTTTTCACGGATGACCAGCTCCGGGATGTTCAATACCTCCCGGTCGTCGTATGCCTGGCGCAGGGCTTCGACGCGCAGGAAATCATTCATAAATCGACCTCGCCCTTCTCCGCATGGCCTGGAACACCCCCGGCGCAGCCTGACTGCGCTGCTGCAACCAGGTCATTATGGACATCAACACCAGGGTGATGGTCAGTAGGATGATGCCCAGGGCGATGGCCAGTACGGCGTCACCCATGTTGGTCGCCAGCACCGTGGCGGTGGTCAGGGTGCGGGTGTAGGGCTCACCGTTGAGCAGCATGTTCCCTCCCACCATCATGGCCGCCCCTACTTCCGAGATAATGGCCCCGAAACCGGCCATCACCGCGGTCATCAGGGAGATGCGGTTCTCGGACAGCAGGGTGCCGTACATGCGGGTGCGGGATGCTCCCAGCGAGAGTGTCTGCCATCTCAACTTGGGGTCGGTATTCTGCATGGCGGAGAGAACGATGCCCGCGATAAGCGGCATGGCCAGTATGACCTCGGCCAGGATGATGCCCTGGGGTGTATACAGCCAGTGGAGGAAGCCCAGAGGGCCGCGCCGGCGCAGGAACATGTAGACGAAGAGGCCCACCACCACCGGGGGCAGGCCCATGCCCGTGTTGACCAGGGTCGATCGTGAACTTGCGGCCGCGGAACCTGCGCGAAAGCCAGCCAGGAACCCAGGGGGATACCGATGACCATGCCGATGATGGTGGCGATGGTGCACACGTAGAGCGTGAAGAGGGTGATTTTCATCACGTAGGGGTCGAAATGGAGAATCAGGCTGACGGCCTGCTTTATACCTTCCCAGATCTCACCCATGGTCCTTGCTCCTCTTTCTAAAGAACGGTGGGTGGAGGCACGCTCCACCCACCTGGCTCCTACTACAGGGCGTCCGGGAAGAACAGCGGCTGTCCGTACTTGTCCACGCCGAACACGTTCAGGAATTCCTGGGCTTCCGGGCTGACCACGAATGCGGCGAAGTCCCGGGCGCCGTCGACATTGGTATCCGGCCACTTCTCGGGGTTGACCACGATGACGTGGTAGTCGTTGCGCAGGAGCTTGTCGCCTTCGACCATGATGATCAGGTCGAGGCTGCTCTTGTTGGCCAGGTAGGTCCCACGGTCGGACAGGGTGTAGGCGTTCTTCTCGTCCGCGATCTTGAGGGTGTCGCCCATGCCCTTGCCGCTGGAGATGTACCAGTCACCCTCGGGGGTGATGCCCGCTGCGGCCCAGATGGACTTCTCCTTGGCGTGGGTGCCGGACTCGTCGCCGCGCGACACGAAGGGGGACTGGGTCTCGGCGATCTTGGTGAAGGCCGCGGCGGAGTCGGTCATGCCCTTGATGCCGGCGGGGTCCGAGGGGGGCCCGACGATGATGAAGTCGTTGTGCATGACCGCGGCGCGCTCGATGCCGTAGCCTTCGGCCACCAGGGCCTCTTCCGCCTTGGGGCTGTGCACCAGCAGGACGTCGGCCTCGCCCTTACGGGCCATGTCCAGGGCGGCGCCGCTGCCCACCGCGACCACCTTGGTGCTGTAGGGGTTGTTCTCCTCGAACATGGGTATCCACTCGTCCAGCAACCCGGTGTCCTGGGTGGAGGTGGTGGTGGCCAGGATCAGTTCGGTGCGGTCCTCGGGCTTGATGGTAGTCGACTCTTCTTCATCCCCGCAGCCCATGATCCCCAGCGAGGCCAGCAACATCGCGGCGACGATCGCCAGGGGCACCGCCATCTTCATAAACCTTCTCAACTTGTCGTTCATCTCACATCCTTTCGCTTAGTTATAACCTGCTGCATTAAGAACCCGTCCAGCCGGGACGGGTCAAGGTGCGTGGTTCGCCAGCCTATCCCCTCCTTTCCAAGCGCGGGAGGCGCGGCCGTTTCCCGCCGCACCCTGTCGGCCTGCCGCCATGCCTTAACCGGTTTAGGCGGACAGGCTCGGAGAGACTTTTCTGTATTCTTTTCTTCAATCCTCCTGTTCGAGCGCGTCGGGATAGAACAACTGTTCCCCGTACTCCTCAACCCCGAAGGAGTTCAAGAACTGCTGCGCTTCCGCGCCGGTCAGAAACTCGGACAAAGCCTGCGCCCCCGCCGAATTCACGTCGGGGAACGCGGCCGGATTTACCTCCATGACCACGAAGCGGTTGGCCTGGATCCCGCCCGCCTCCATCAGTATCTCCAGGTCCAGGCGGTCACGGTAGACCAGGAAGGTGGCCTTGTCCGCCAGGATGTAGGCCTGGCGCTCGCTCGCCAGGAGAAGAGCGTCACCCATCCCCAGGCCGCTCTTGACGTACCATGAGCCCTCCGGCTCATCGTCGCCGATGACGGACTAGCCACAGCGTCCTCTCGGAGGCGTTGATGCCATGAGCCGTCGGCGCGCGACACGAAGGGCGACCCGGTCTCCCTGATCTTCCCCAGGGCCGGGGCGAAACTGTTCCTGCCCCTTGATCCCGGCGGGGTCGTCCGCCGGGCCGGCGATGATGAAGTCATCGTGCATCACGTTCCTGCCGTTTACCCCGAGGAAGCCGCCGGTCAAGCTTCTTCTCCTCCCCCGGGCTGTTGGTGAGGATGAGGTCGCACTCGCCGTCCCTGGCCGCCTGTATGGCCTCGCCGCTCCCGTCCGCCACCACTCTCACGGTGTAGGGGTAGCGCGCCTCGAACATCGGTATCCAGGCATCCAGCAACCCGGTGTCCCGGGGGATGGTGCCGGTGGCCAGGACCACCTCGGTCTTCGCCCGGCCCCCGCAGCCGGCCGGCATCAACAGCAACGCCGCGCACAGCAGGCATGCGCCCGGCAGCAGCACCGTCGCATTTTCTTTTCACCAGAACCGCCTTGTCACATCTTTCTTTCTTTATCAGAAGCATCCCAGCGAGCAGCTGACCACCTTGATTTTAAGTTCGTTGGCGGCCCGGCCCACTTCCTGGGTTGATACCCCCAGTTCCTCCGCCAGCTTGAGCGCTTCCGCGCATGGTATGCGCCCGTCCTCGGCCCGCGCCTTCAACTCCTCAACGATCCTGTCATCCAGGTCCGACATGAAAATGCCTCCTTCCACTCGTCCGATGATCCGGCTCAACACGATGGCGTAAGCGTTCTCCCGGCCCACCTCGGAGACGAAGACCACCTTGGCCCCGCCGCTCAGTTCCTTGCACTTCTTTTCCAGGCCGATGGCCTCGGCCCCTGATATCTGCTTCTCCCCGTTCACCAGGACGGTGTCGGCTCTGGCCAGTGCGCTCCAGGCCGACGGCTTGAAGCCGTCGAACTCCTTGCCCATGATGAAGACCGCGTAGTCCGGCCGCACGTACTCGAGAACGCTGTTCCCCTCCATCACCACCGGGTGCCCGCCGATCCTCTCCATCACTTCCGCGGTCCGCTCCTCGAGGTTTTCCCCGGTCGCCCGCACCCAGTAGACGGGGTCGGCCCCCGCTTTTCGCATGCGGGCGGTATCGTTGTTGGCGGCAGGGATCGGGCAGTTCCTCGGCGATGATGGGCTCGCCTTCCGGCTCCTCCCCGTGCAGGGTGAACTTGGCGGCCGCGCAGCCGCGGCAGTGGCCTATGAGATAAGCCGCCAGCGAGCTCTTGCCGACGTCCTTGTTGGCGCCGGAGATCGATACGATCATCCCGTTCCCGTCCCTCTACTGAACAACCCGCCCGGAGAAAGGGGCGGGCCTGGCCGTGAACGGCACCGGGACCCTCTCCTTTCCAAACGCGGGAGGCAAGACCGTTTCCAGCCTTACCCTGTCGTCCCCCGGCCATGGCTTTCGCTTTAGGCCGTGGGGCTCGGAGAGCAACATCGACTCATTCATTCTATTTTTCGGGCAGATGACGTCAATGCTCCCGGGCATGAGTTACGGTATGAAGAAGGGGCATGGACCATGCCATGCCCCTCGATCATTCAGCAACCGGCAGCCGTCAGGGCGTGTAGCCCACCACGTCATGCCCGCCGGTCCAGGCACCGTTGTAGTTGAAGTACATGGGGCGCTCGGCCACGATGTATTCGTCCGCGCGCAACATCACCGAGACGTCCTTGTCCGCGCCCACCACGCTGTTGACGTTGACGGTGGTGCGGGAGGTCGCGCCGATCTCCACCTCCTGCTCCTGGGTGGTGCCGTCGGCGAACATGTAGGTGATGTAGGCCTTGGTGCTGGCGGCGTTCGGGTTCATCAGGCAGAGGTACTCGTCGAAGGTGCCGGTCCCGGTATAGCCCTCCGCGAAGTAGAATTCGGGCCTCGGGGAGACCGCCCCTACCACGTCGTGCCCGCCGGTCCAGGCGCCGCTGGTAGTTGAAGTACATGGGGCGCTCGGCCACGAAGGGATCGTCCGCGGTGATCATCACCGAGACGTCCTTGTCCGCGCCCACCTGCTCGTTGACGTTGACGGTGATGCGTGAGGTCGCCCCGATCTCCACTTCCTGCTCCTGGGTGGTGCCGTCGGCGAACATGTAGGTGATGGTAGGCCTTCATGGCCGGAATCGTTCGGGTTCATCAGGCAGAGGTACTCGTCGAAAGTACCCGTCCCGGTGTAGCCCTCCGCGAAGTAGAAGGAAGTCTGCGGCGCGGCCAGGCCGATGACGTCGTGCCCGCCGGTCCAGGTGCCGTTGTAGTTGAAGTACATGGGGCGCTCGGCCACGATGGGGCCGTCCGAGGTGATCTTGACCGAGACTTCCTTGTCCGCGCCCACCGCGGTGTTGACGTTGACGGTGATCCGGGAGGTGGCGCCGATCTCCACCTCACTCTCCTGGGTGGTGCCGTCGGTGAACATGTAGGTGATGGTAGGCCGTAGTGGCCCCGGCATTCGGGTTCATCAGGCAGAGGTACTCGTCGAATGTACCCCGTCCCGGTATAGCCCTCGGCGAAGTAGAAGGAAGTCTGCGGCGAGGTCGCTCCGACCACGTCATGCCCACCGGTCCAGGCGCCGTTGTAGTTGAAGTACATCGGCCGCTCGGCCACGATGGGGCCATCCGAGACGATCTTCACCGAGACGTCTTTGTCCGCGCCGACCACGCTGTTGACGTTGACGGTGGCGCGAGAGGTGGCGCCCACCGGCACGTCCTGCTCCTGGGTGGTGCCGTCGGCGAACATGTAGGTGATATGTAGCGCTCACCGCGTCATCGCCGGGGTTCATCAGGCAGAGGTACTCGTTGAAGGTGTCGGTCCCGGTGTAGCCCTCAGCGAAGTAGAAGGAATACTCCTTGAAGGTCACCACCACGTCGTGGTCCTCGGCGACATCGCCGATGACGTAAGGAATGGCGATGGGCATCGGCACCTCGTTGTCGGTGATGGAGGCGACGCCGTATCCGGCGTCGGGGTTGATCACGACGGTGGCTTCACTGCCGTAGTCCACGGTCTGGGTCGCCGGGTCCACGGTCCCGCCGACGCCGGAGACGGAGGCGGTCGACTTCGAAGGTGTCGATGGTGAAGCTGGCGCGATGGTGTGATCGGCGGCGACGTCGTGAAGTCATACGACGTCCACCGCGCCGACACTCGACCCGTCAACCAGAACGTCGGCGATGCTGTAGTGCTCGTCCGCCGCGATGGTGAAGGTCTGATCAGCCCCTTCGAGCACGGGCACGTCTCCCGAGGGAGTGATGGTCCCGCCCGTCCCGGCCGACGCCGTGATGGTGAAGGAGGAGATGTTCCCGTAGAAGATCACCTGGTCGGAGGGTATCGCCGCGAGTTCGACGGTCGGTCATCTCGGTCATCCCCGCCGGCAGAGGCAGGATCTCGACGGCCCTCAGCTTCTTGTTCCAGGCGACCGAATTGGTGTCACCGTCGCCGAGTGGGCTGTAATTGTCGTTGGTGGAACCGGGGCCCTCGTTGGACTGCGGCATCACCACGCGGAAGGGGCCGTTGGCGGTCTCGAAAGTATCCGGGGTGACCGGGGTCACGGACGGGAAGGTCCCGGTGCCCTGCATGTTGCCCTCGACATTGTTGGGGTTGGTGGTCTTGGTACCGTATTCGTAGCCGAGGATGGTCTTCAGACCACGAGGATTGCCGTTGCCCTGCACCTGGGCCAGAGTCATGTCGACGGTCCAGTTATCCGAGGACTGGGTCTTTACGCCGGTGGTCCCGACGGCTATCCCTGACTTCTTCCTCCAGCAGGTACCCCAGGTCCGCCCCGTACCAATCCTGCTCGAAGTAGGTGGTACCGGCGCTCTGGGAGGTGTAGTGCCCACCTGTCTGGAGTCCCGGTGTTTTGAGGTAAGCCTCCGTCAATGTGCAGACGGGAAGAACGGTGAAATCGATAGCGTTGGAAGCCCCTTCCGAAGTGGTCACGGTCACCGTGTAAGCCCCCGCGGTCAACTCGGGCACCGCACAGGTTATCGACTGGGCCCCCCAGGAAGTGACGGTGGCCGCCGTGGTGCCGAAGGAGACGGAAGATGTCCCCTGGACCGTGCCAAACCCATAACCGTTGATGGTGACTTTGCTGATCCCGGCATATCCCGAGGTGCGGGAAAGCCCGCTGATGGCGTAGGGATTGATGTTGCCGTATACCACTATCTGCTGATTGCCGTAAAGGGTCTGCAGTTCCGTCAGGGTCAACGCCGACATTCCGTCCGGCAGGGGCAGGACCTCGATGGCGCAGACCCACTTGGTCGACTTGCTGGAGTTGACGGTGCCGGAGCCTGCCGGAGTGGTGTAAGTAGTATTGCCCACGCTCGGCCCCGACGTCGTCTGCGGCATTACGGTGCGGAAGGGGCCTTCGCCTTCCCCGCTTCCCAGGTTCGGGTCCAGGAGAGTGTCCGCGGCCGAGTAAGTGCCCAGCGGCCAGGGGCCGGTACCGTCGGGAGCGTTGGGGTTGGTCGTGCCCGCGGTTCCCTTCTTGTAAGCAAGAAGGGTCTTCAGGCCCTTGTCGCTGCTGTTGCCGTTGCACTGGTCCAGGGTCATGCTCGTACCGTTCGCGAAATCGTAGGCCTGCACCTTGACGCCGGTCGTGCCCGCGGCGAGGCCAACCTCCGTATCCAGGAGGTACTGCAGGTCGACTCCCAACCAGTCCTGCTCGTAGTAGGTGGTGCCGCTGTTCTGCAAGCCGTAGTGCCCGTGGGTCTCGGGTAGCGACTTCAAGTAGTTATAGGAAAAAGTGCGGCTGTGACTCGCCGGTGGCCGCCACGGCCGCGCCGGGCCCCGAGACCGGCGTCACCGCCATGGTGACCATGGTGCCCAGGCACAGTACCAGCAGCAGCAGGAACGTCAGTGCCTTTCTCATACCCCTTACCTCCTCGCTTTCCATCAGTAGACGAAATCCGCTCCGAGCAGAGCCGTTATTCGGAAGTTGGAAAAGGGGGCCGCCGCATGTCTGCAAGAAAACCAAGCCCTGCAGATCGAGGTTTCTCCAGGGAGGAGATACCCTTCACCGGCGAGCGCTTTAGGTCTTCCTTTCCAAACACGGGAGGCAGGGCCGTTTCCAACCTTACCCTATCGGCAACCTCTCCCTAGCCTCGCGGCCTTAGGTGGGGCTGCTCGGAAAACCTGCAATACATGAGGAAAATTATCATGACGGACAAGAAGCGTGTCAAGCTGAGGACGTGGCGGTTATTCCTTGTTCAGGTATATCTCCCTGGCCCTGGCCAGGTCCTCGGGGGTGTTGATGTTGAAGAAGGAGAAGCCTTGCGGGTCAAGCAGTTCGATCTCCGTCTCATTCCAGGTAGAGGACGTCCACCTCGTCCAGGAAGTCGTGGATCTTCTTCTTCCCCTCCTCCAGGAAAACCCGGGCCCGCTCCTCCAGGCTCCGCGCATAGACGGCGAAGAGCGGCTCGATATATTCACCGCGGCGGGGCACCACGGCCTCATGCCCTTCGGCCAGCTGCACCATCCGCTCAACCAGAGTGAGGGCGGGAAAGGGCATGTCGCAGGCGATGACGAAGCAGAACGGGCTTCTCGGAGTAGTGAAGGGCGCTGTGGATGCCCCCCAGGGGACCCTTGCGGTACATTATGTCCGTCACCAGCCGCACCCCGGGGCCGCTCAAGGCCCTCAAGGGGGAATGCTCACTCCTGGCCACCAGCATGATGTCGTCGAAGAGGGGGCGCAGGTTGGCGATGAGGGTCTCCGCCAGAAACTGGTCGCCGATGGTCAGCAGGGCCTTCTCGGCCCGCAGGCGGCTGCCCTCTCCTCCCGCCAGGATGGCGCAGGAAACTCCGGCCGGCCTGTCTTTCATGCCTGTTACTCCACCCTGCCGGGATGGGTGTAGACATTGAAACGGCGGCCGTCCGAGAAGCCGATGACCGTGAGCCCGGCCTCCTCGGCGATACGCAGCCCCAGGCTGGTGGGGGCGGCCAGTGAGGCCAGGACCGGGGAACCGGAGCGGATGGCTTTCAAGGCCATCTCGTAACTGATGCGCCCGGAGATGAAGAGGACCTTGTCCTCGAGGGGGATGCCGGCCATGGCGCAGTGCCCCACCACCTTGTCCAGGGCGTTGTGGCGGCCGACGTCTTCCCGGGCCACGACCAGTTCCCCCGCGGCCGTGAAGACGGCCGCCCCGTGTGTCCCGCCCGTTCCCCGGAAGACCTCCTGGCAAGCGGTGAGCTTGCCCCCCAGGCCGTGTACAGCCTCGCCTTTGAGCCGCAGGTCCGAGGTGACGACGCCGGCATAATCCTCCAGCATGGCTGAGAGGTCGGCGCCACCACAGCCGGTGCGGACCACGTAAGTGGAGGCGAACCGGCCGGTGTCGCAGGCCCTCTCCACCTCCAGCTCGACCAGGTTGGACCGGTCGTAGGGAGATTGCGCCTCTTCCCCACTTTCGCCTGCGGCAACCTTCTTCTCCAGTTCACCGCAGTGCCTGAGCAGCTTGATGTCGGCGGCGGAGACGATGATCTTCTCGGTGATGCAGAAGCCCACCGCCAGTTCCTTGTCGTTGCCGGGCAGGCGCATCAGGGCCACCACGGGCATGCCGTTGACGCTGATCTCCAGGGGTTGCTCCACAACCACCCGGTCGAGCAGCGTCTCGCGCCCGCCGTCCGCGTAAATCCTGCTTATCTCCCAATCCACCGTAGACATGCCCACCTCCGACAATGTCCCGTTCCCTTGCACTTCATAAAGAATAGCATAACGCTTGCGCGCCCCCTGGCGCCGGTCTATTCTTTCAACATGTTCGTAAGAATAAGCAACCGGAGCAAGAATACCCTGCTGGGCGAGGTCGTTGAAGTGGCGGACACCGCCCGCGCAAGATCGCGCGGCCTGCTCTCAAGCGAAGGCTGGCAGGGACGCGACGGCATGCTCCTGGTACCCTGCCGCAACGTCCACACCTTCGGCATGCGCTACACCATCGACGTGGCCTTCCTGGATCGTGAGGGAAGAGTGCTCAAGACGGCGCCGTCTCTCCGCCCGGGGCGGATCAGCCCTGTTTGCCTGAAGGGCCGGAAGGCCCTGGAGCTACCAGCCGGCAGGCTGAGCGAGACCTCGACGGAGCCGGGAGACCTGCTGCTCATCGAGTAAGGCCCGTTAATGGTTGTTCCCGTGATTATTCCGGGCTGACGGGGTAAAAGAGGTGCTGGTGATAGCGGTCCCAGCCGAATCCGGCAATGAACTCCTGGGTCTCGTCCCCTAAAAGAAAATTGGCGAAGTCCACGGCCCCCTGGTGGTTCAGCCCGGAGAACTTCTCGGGGTTCACCACTATAGCCGAATAATGGTTGATGAGGTCGGGGTCGCCTTCCACCATAACTTCCATGCGCAGGGCTTTTTCCAGCACTATGAAGGTGGCCCGGTCCGAGAGGGTGTAGGCTCCCCCGTCATCCGCCATCCGGAGGCTGTACCCCATGCCCTGGCCGCTCTCGTGATACCAGTCACCATCCGGGTTTATCCCCGCCCGGCTCCAGGTGGCCAGTTCCATGGCGTTGGTCCCGGAAGCGTCACCGCGGGAAAAGAAGGAGCTTTCACTTTCAGCGATCCGCCGGAAGGCCTCCGCGGCCTCGGTCATGCCCGCGATCCCGGCAGGGTCTTCCGGGGGCCCGACGATGATGAAGTCGTTGTACATCACTTCCTGCCAGCTCTCCCCGAACCCTGCTTCCATCAGTTCCTTCTCCGCATTGGGCTCATGAGTGACGGTCACGTCCGCTTCACCCTGCCTGGCCATCAGCAGCGCCGCGCCGCTCCCCACGGCGATGGCCTTCACGCGGTAGGGATACTCTTCTTCGAAGCGGACGACCAACTCCTCGAGCAGACCGGAGTCGAGCATGCTGGTGGTAGTGGCCAGGATCAGTTCGCTCCGCTCCGACTCGGGGATGCCACCTCCGCACCCCGATGACAGGACGGCGAGGGTCAGGCAGGCCGACAGGACGAAGATCAGGGCGGCGCGCATGGACAGGCGCTTCAACGCACCACTTCCAGCCGGACGATCATGCGGATCCAGAAGAAGCCGTCCTCGCTCCCCACCACCAGCCGCACCGGGCCGTCCTCCCGCGGGAGGGGTTCTCCTTCCTGCTCGTAGGCGAGAATGGTGTCGGGGCGCATGGCGATGTCGTAAGGGTACCTTGGCCACGTATTCGTCCCAGGCAACGATGCGCAGCTCGGTGAAGGGTCCTTCCACACCGTGCTTCGCCAGGACCTCCGAGATCGACGCGCCGCTCCAGGTGCCCGGCAGGCGCATGCCGTTGGACCGCACCAGTTCCGTGGTCACATCGACGCGGGGATACCCCGCCAGCTCGTCCGCGAGGATGGGAGGGCGCTCTCCCGCCGGGTCGCTGATGGCGATAGTCTTGCAGGCTTCGTACATCCCTTCCAGGCGTTCCTCGCTCTTCAAGAAGCGTGACGGCTGCTGCTCATCCCCGCAGCCGGCCCCGGCGAAGGCACAACCGGCGATAAGGCAGACCAGGGCCGTGGCCGTAAGCCACCCGCGCAGGCTCATGAGGGACCACGTTCACTTTCGGAGGCTATCCAGAGCTGCATGGTAAGCGGGTAGGGCCCTCCCGCCAGGGTCACGCCAAGCACCAGGCGCGAGAGGCTTGGGGGCAGTCCGTTGAGGGTAAACTCCGTCGCTGCCGGGGTCACGGCGATGTTATTGGCGGGGGTCTCCACATTCGCTTGCGTCGTGGTTTCCTCTACCGGTTCCAGCGGTGGTGTGACCGCCGGCTGTTCAGGTGCCGCCGGCACGGTGACCGCCCCGTACACGGCCAGTGACCCTGCCGGCACACTGGCCGCGGAAGGCGGTGTCAGGCCGGCCGGCAGCGGCGTTACCTCCACCGCATAGACCATGCGGGCGCAGTAAGGGGTGTTGGCGTCGCCACCGCCGGCCTTGTCGCCGGGGCTGGCCTGGGGCACGATGAGGCGGAGTGGCCCTTCATCCCCTTTGAAAGACTCTCCCCTTTTGGAATAAGCGATTATAGCCTGGAGGCCTCCGGGGTAGACCTGCACGGCCTGGGAGAGGCTCAGGCTGACCTTGTAGCCGTCCGTGCACCTCACTACCACCCCGTCGGCGCCGGGCTCCAGCTGCGTGGCTCCCTGGAGCAGGTAAGAGAGTGAGACCCCTTCGTAATCCTCTTCGTAATAGGTGAAGGGCTCCTGTGATTTCAGGAAGGTGTAATGTCCGCCGGAGGCGGGCATGGACCGCAGTTCTTCCAGAGAAAAGACCGCCTGCGGACTCTCCGCGACAGCCCGATCCGCCTCCATCATCGCCAACGATACGGAAAAGACGGTGGCCACAAGGATCAGAACAGCCACCTTCTGGGGCCCCATCTGACGGATTCTGAGCTTGTCTGCCGCGACTTCCCCCAGCAGCAATAGGCCGATGATCCCCATCAGGACCACCGGCCAGAGCGGGTATGGGTACCCGGGCGGGACATTCCCTCCTATCCGGACCTCCTCTACCGGCACCTCCCCTGCATCGGGCGCCTGGTAACCCTCTTCGAGTGGCCCGACCAGGAGCAGGCGGACGTTGGACACCCAGGAGGGCTTGTTGACTTCCTCCTCGCCATACTGGGGCAAGACCAGCCGCAGGGGCCCGGAGCCGTCCGGTTCCGGCTGAAGCGTCTCTCCGTTCATCTCCCATGCCAGCAGGGCATAGAGCCCTTGCTGGTTGGGGGTGCGCAACTCGTCCAGAGTCAGGGTATCGTCCACGGCCGGCCAGAAATAACCGTCGGGCGCGATCACCTGTATCTGAACCACCCCATCGGTTACGCCGACCTTCTCGAGGACCTGGTAAAGGGGCACGCCGGTGAAATCGGTGTCCTCCACCGTGGCCCAGTTGTTGATGCTGTGGTAGCTCGCGCTTACCGCCGGCATCCCGGTGACGTCGTCGTATGAAAGCACCCTGTTGTGCTCCACTTCGACATAGCGGAAGACCAGGGCGAAGGCCGCTCCCAGCAGGAGGATAATGGATACGACCAACAATATGCGGGATTTCGCCGTCAAGCCTGCCTCCTCTTATCCGATGCTTGCTATTTATCTATCTTATTATCCCAACACGCGGGAGTTATAAAAATAGGTGAAGGGGACCCCGAAGAGCCCCCTTCGAACAAGTGGGAGGAAAATCCACTTGTCAGGCGGTCATTTCCAGCGCTACCAGGCGGAAAGCCCCTTGGCGCAGCTTCCCTCGATGCGCTCGGCCCAGTAGACGGCACGCTCCACCACCACCGGCGCGCTGGCCGTGACGACGGTGGAGACATCGTATTTTTCTCCGACGTCTTCGATGACGTTGACTGATTTACGCGTCCCGGCGGCCACTACGAAGGGTTCCTTGACGACCACGCCGGAATCGGTGAGATAGGTCACATTGATGGTGGCATCGACGGCCCCGGGGTTCTGGAAGAGCACCCAGGTCTCGAAGCCGCCGGCCGTGGCGCCCTCGGCCAGGTAGGCCTTGAATTTGCCGTGGTCGCTGGCGCTCTCGCAGGAGCCGCCGTCGCGGTCGTTCCAATAGACGGCGCGCTCGGCGATGATCCCGCTACCGTCCGCCGTGACCCTTGTCGACACGTCATAACTCGCGGTGTAGTCGACCAGGTTATAGGACTTGCGCGAGTTGGGGGCGATAGCTTCCTGCGGGCCCTGCACCACGCCGGTGTCGGTGATCAGGTCCATGTCGATGTTGACGGCAGCCGCGGTCGGGTTCTGCACCAGCACCCAGGTCTCAAAGGGAGAATTAGTACACCCCTCGGCCAGATACCATTCGTTACCGGGGCCGGCAACGCCGCCGGCGCAGTGGCCGCCGTCGCGGTCGTTCCAGTAAACGGCACGTTCCACGATGACGTCACCGGAGGCGACAACCCTGGTGGAGACGTCATATGACTGGACGAAGTCTCCCAGGTTGAAGGTGCGGCGAGAATTAGCGGCTATGGTCTGGTCCTGCAGGCCCTCAGGATTCTGCTCACCGGCTTCAGTCATAAGAGTGAAGTCCACGATGACGTCGGTGTCGCCCGGGTTCTGAACCAGCACCCAGGTCTCGAAGATATCGGCTGTGCACCCCTCGGCCAAGTACCAGGTGTTGAGAGCCCGCTGGATGCCGCCGGAGCAATGACCGCCGTCGCGGTCGCCCCAGTACATGGCGCGCTCCACGACGATGGAGTCGCCGTGGTAACCTTCCACCCTGGCGCTGACGTTCTTGTCCGTGCCAATCTCGGCTGCCACATTGATGGAGAAGCGCGATTCGGCCGCAACGTCGTCGTAAGTCCTGGTCTGCATGGCCTCACCCTCGATCATGTAATCGACGATGACGTCGGTGGGCCAGGGGTTGGGGTTCTCGATGAGGATCCATTCCTCGAAGCCGAAGCCGGTGCACCCCTCGGGCAGGAACCACTCGTTGGGGATGTTGCCCGCGTTGGAGAGGCCGCTGACGATGACGCGGTCAGTTGGGATCCTGGCCCAATCGGGCCCCGGGTCGGATGAGGTGTTCACCACGATCGACCTGATGTTCTTCATCCATTTGCTACTGTTGGTCTCGAGGGGGTCATCGGTCATCAGCGGCTTGACCAGGTAAACTGGGCCTTTGTCATCAGGCTCGGGACCCAGGTCCGCCCCGTCCAGGTTCAGGCAGAGCATGAACTGCATGCCGTTCAAGCCGACCTGCCTCATGTCTTCCAGGGAGATGACCTTTCCGACACCATAGCCGTCCGAGCATATGGTCGTTACGTTTTCAGCCGCGTCCTGCAGCCCGAGGACATCGTCCAGCAGGTAGGACAGAGTGACCCCTGCACATTCGTGATTCTCCTCGCTGTATTCGGGCGGGTCACCGAAGGACTTCCTGAAGGTATACGTGCCACTGACGGGGTTGATCGATTTGAGCTGGTCGACGGTGAAGGTATGGCGGTTCTCGATGTTGCCGTAAACGACAACCTGGTTGCTGGGAATGGCCTCGTAATCGATGGCCGGGATGCCCGGGGATACCGGCTGTACCTCGACGGCGCGCACCTGCATGACCGCCTTGTTCCAGTTGGCGGTACCACTTCCCACCGGACTGTAGGCGACGTCGCGGGGATCCGGGCCGATGGTGCTCTGGGGAAGGACCAGCCGGAAGGGGCCTTCTTCCGCGTCGATCTCGACGTTCGTATCAACCGGGTCCACGGAGGGGAAGGTCCCGGTTCCATCCATGGTTCCTTCTTCGTTGGGAGGATTGTTGTCACTGGAGTCACCGCGCAGGTAGCCGAGCAGGGCCGGCAGCCCATTGTAACCCTCGATGTCCGCAAGGGTCAGGGTCACCGCGTATCCGTCGGCGGCAATGATCTTGATACCGGTGGTGCCTGTTTTGATGCCCACTTCCTGGTTCAGCAGGTAGGAGAGGTCTACTCCCTTCCAGTCCTGCTCGAAATAGGTGAAGGGGTCGGAATTCTTCTGACAGGTGTAATGACCGCCCGCCAGTCCTTCGGTGATGCTGGCATCGAGATTGTGGGTTATCTTCTTGATGGACTTCAGGTCGGTCTCACTGAAGACCCGGTAGTTCGGTGATGCCGCGGACAGGGCGTCCGCCTGGAATCCGGCGCTAGCCGGGGGGAAGCCGCGGCGCCGAAGAGGCCCAATCCCGGTGCGGCACATAACGCCGCCACTGTCATTAACACTAGGAACTTTCGCATCTTCTCCTCCTCAAGAATCCTCTTTACCGCCTTGCTTGCCGGCTCTCCCAACAAAAATACCGCCCTACCCGCATAGGAAAGGACGGCACGCGGCGTTAAAACAAGAGGGCATCCCTCCTGGAAAGGATGCCCACGTAAAGTCCGCCGGCCCGGTTTCCCTTTCCAAATGCGGGAGGCACAACC
This sequence comes from uncultured bacterium, assembly GCA_963765625.1. Lineage (GTDB taxonomy): Bacteria > Actinomycetota > Geothermincolia > Geothermincolales > Geothermincolaceae > CAVXXD01. The sequence continues at coordinate 263,134 of CAVXXD010000012.1, read as the reverse complement.
GTTTCCCGTTGTACCCTATCGGCAGGCAGCCCTGGCTTACGCTTTAGGCCGGTCTGCTCGGAAAACCTACAATGCGAAGTTAAGTTAGCACGCGGTCAATTGCTTGTCAAGCAAAGTTCGCCCGGTGGCGCTCAGTCCACACCGATCATGACGTTGGAGGCTTTGATCACGGCGTAGACCTTCTTGCCCTTTTTCAGCTTCAGTCCCTCGGCTGATGTCTTGGTGATTATCGAGACCACTTCCGCCCCACCCGGAAGCTCCACCACGACCTCGGAGTTGACCGCGCCATGCTCGATGCTCTTGACCTTGCCCTTCAGGACGTTCCTCGCGCTGAGTTGCATGAAACCACCTCCATCTCAAAGGAATATTACCAGATATATTATGCCCGATGATGGGTGCATATAAACGGGGTGGAAGCCGTTCGCCTAGATGCCCAGGGCGTCCTTTAAGAGGGTGGCCTGCCGCCGGCTGACCGGCACCCGGCTGGCCTTTTCGTCGGTCAGGGCCACGATGAGGCTGTTGCGGGATATCTTGATGATCTCCTTGACCTTGCGCAAGTTGACGATGAAGCTGCGGTGGGTCCGGAAGAACATGTTGCGGTCGAGTGACTTCTCCAGTTCGGTCAGGCTGTAGGTGGTGAGGTAGGAATCGGAGTAAGTATGGATGTTGGCGTACTCGTACTTGGTGTCGATGAAGTAGATGTCTTCCTTGGGGACGAGGATGATGGTGTCGCCCTTCTGCACGGGGATCTGCTCCAGCTTGATGGGGGCTTCGCCGGCCTCCCCCTGCTCCGCCACGCGCTCCGCCATCCGCTGGGCCTTGCCCACGCGGTCCAGGATGACCTTGACCCGGGCGGTCAGCTCCAGTGGGCTGAAGGGCTTGGCAACGTAGTCGTCGGCGCCGCCCCGCAGGCCCATCACCTTGGACTGCTCGTCGCCGATGGCAGTGAGCATGATCACCGGGATATCCTTGGTCTCCGGCTGCTGGCGCAGGCGCATGAGCACCTCCCAGCCATCCACCTTGGGCATCATCACGTCCAGGATGACCAGGTCGGGCTCGACTTCCTCCACCCTGGCCAGCCCCTCCTCCCCGTCGGCGGCCAGGAACACTTCGTAGCCGTCCAGGCGCAGGTTCAACTCCACCACGTTGGAGATGGATTCGTCGTCCTCAACCACCAGCACTTTATATTTCTCTTCCATATCTCCCCTTTGGTCCTCCTGCAAACCCTTCCATCTCCCCGGTTACTTGACCCTCCTGTCCATAAAGAAAGTGCTTCCCGGTATGGATTTGGCGTAGTTCAACGTTTCCTTGGCGATCTCGCCCACTTCCCAATGGGTGGTGATCCTCCGGTGCTCGTTGCTGGCTATGCCGATGCTGATGGTGGTGATGGGAATGTAGCTCTCCTTGGCCGCCCGGTCGACGCGGATGAAGTAGCCCCGCTGGAGGTCCTCCTCGCGGTAGAGGGCGGTCACCCGACGGTCGAAGTTCTCGATGAGAAAGATGGCGATGGCCTTGGCCCGGTCCGGGGTGGAGATGATCATGAAATCGTCCCCGCCGCCGTGGCCCACGAAGTCCTCCATGTTCCCCGCCTTGCGCACGGCGTCGTCGATGATGTCGGCCAGCATCTTGATGGCCTTGTCCCCCTGGGGGAAGCCGTAGACCTCGTTAAAGGGCTTGAAGTTGTCCATGTCCACGTAGAGAGTGGCGAAGGCCTCGGCACGCTTGACGCGAGTTTTGATCTCCGCCTCGATGGAGATGGAGCCGGGGAAACCGGTGAGCGGGCTGACGTCCTTCTTCTGCTTGGCCCGGATGAGGTTGACCTTGATCCGCGCCACCAGATCGTTGAAGTCGAAGGGCTTGGTGACGAAGTCGTCCGCCCCCGCCGCGATGGAATCCAGCTTGTCCTGGGACTGCGCTTTGGCCGAGAGCATGACGATGGGAATCTGGTTGGTGCGGCTGTCCGCCTTGAGGCGGCGGCAGACCTCGAGACCGTCCACCTCCGGCATCATGATGTCGCAGAGGATGAGGTCGGGGGCGGCGTCGTGCACCACGCGCAGGGCTTCCATGCCGTCGGACGCGGTCGTCACCTCGAAGCCTTCAACCTCCAGGTTGAACTGGACGATGTCCAGGATGTTGCGCTCGTCGTCGACCAGAAGAATCTTGATGGCCCTCTCGCTAACCTCCAAGCCTTGCCCTCCCTGAATATTTATGGGATGTCAAAATAATTATATGCCCTTGTCCCGATTTTGACCACGCGAAGTACCGTCCGGGTTGGGCAGGCTCTTCTTCAAGGTGGAGTCCAGGGGCAGGGTGAAATGGAACTTGCTCCCTTTGGAGGGGCTGCTCTCCACCCAGATGGTCCCGCCGTGCGCCTCTACGATACTCCTGGTGATGTAGAGCCCCAGTCCGGTACCGCCGATGCCCCGGGTGGCGCGGTTGTCCACCCGGCTGAACTTCTCGAACACCCTTACCAGGTATTCCTTGGGGATGCCCACCCCCGAATCCTTGACGGAACATTCGATCTTGTTGGAATACTCCTTGACCTCCACCTCGATGCGGCCGCCACGCGGCGAGTACTTCACGGCGTTGCCGAGCAGATTCATAAGCACCTGCTCGATCTTGTCGGGGTCCGCCATCAGCGGGGTCAGGCTGCCAGGAGTGATCACGTCCACCTCGTGGATGTCCGTCTGCGACATCAACTTGTCCAGGACTATGTTGATCAGCTTGATGAAGTCGAACTCCCGCGTCTTCAGCTCGAACTTGCCGGATTCGATGCGGGACACGTCCAGCAAGTCGGCGATGAGGCGGGTCAGGCGGTCGGCTTCCTCCTCAATAATACTGAGAAATTCCCTCTGGGTGGAGGTGTCGAAGGTCACGTCCTCCCGCAGCAGGGTGGCGGTGTAGGCTTTAATGGAGGTGAGGGGAGTGCGCAGCTCGTGGGAGACGGTGGAGACGAAGTCCGACTTGGCCTGCTCCAGCTCGCGCATGCGGGTGATGTCCCGCAGCACCGCCACCACGCCCCGCCGCTCCTTTTTCTCGTCGTCGATGACCGAGGTCTGCACCTCCATGATCAGCTTGCGGGGAATGCTCTGGGTTATCTCCAGGGCCAGCTCGTCCTGGGTGTAGAGGCTCTTTAAAAGAAGGTTGGCGATGTCCGGGTTGCGGATGACCTCCTTGACGTGGCTCCCCTGTATATCCTGGAAGGGTGGAAGGTTGAGGATCTTTTCCGCCTCCGAGTTGACCAGGATCACCTGGGCGTCGTTGTTCAGGGCCACCACGCCGTCGGCCACCGACAGGAGGATGGACTCCATCCTGGTCTTGTCCTCCGACATGATCTGGTAGAGGTTGACGTTTTCGAGAGCGATAGCCGTCTGGCTGGTGAAGAGGGCCAGCAGCGAGAGGTCGTCCCCGGAAAAGGGGCGCTCTTCGGCGTCCCGGTATATCTCGAAGATGCCGGTAGAGCGGTCCCTCCAGACGATGGGGCTCAGCAGCGCGGTGATCTCGTTGGGGACCTCCTCGGCCAGCAGGGCCGACCCTTCCGGCACCGACCTCTCCAGGAGGAGCGACTCCCGGCGCTCCACCACCTCGCCGGAGGGCCCTTCCCCCGCCTTGAAAGTGATGCCTGGAAGTTCGTCCCTCATCCCCGCCGCCGCCTTGTAGACGAAGACGTCCTGGTCCTGGTCGTAGAGGGCCAGGGCGCCGGAGCTTGCGTCCAGCAATTCCACGGCCCGCCGGATGAGCAGGTCCAGCATGTACTGGGTGTCGCTCATGCCGGCCAGTGAGTAACCCATCTCGTAGAGGGCGCTGAACTCCTCGACGCGCCGGGCGATCATCAGCATCAGCTCGTTGCGGATCTCGTCCACCTTGACCCGTTCGGTGATGTCGTCCAGGATGAAGACGAAGCCGGAAAGGGCGTCGTAACTGGCGCGGATGGGCGAGGACTTGACCAGCAGGTATCTCTCGTTGGGCCCGATGGTGCGGAGTTCCTGAGAGAGGCCGGCCCTCATGCCTTCTTCCGGGGCGCCCTCTTCTTTTTCCAGGACCGCGAACTCCTCCTCGATCCGTTTCCAGAAGATATCGAAATTGCGGATCCTCCCTTCGAGCAGACCCAGGACATTGGCGCCCCTGACGTCCTCCTCCAGGTCCAGCAGGTCCAGGGCCGCCTGGTTGATGAGGGAGATGCCCCCTTCGGGATCGGTGACGATGATGCTGGAGTTGATATTCTCCACGATGACCTCGCCGCGGGTACTGATGCGTTCGAACAACTCGGCCCGCTCGATGGCCGTGGCGGCCAGGTTGGAGATGGTAACCAGGAGTTGCAGGTCGTCATCGGTGAACTCGACCGGCTTGGAGCTGGCGCAGGAAAGCACGCCCACCACGGTGTCGCCCAGGTAGATGGGGGCGGCCAGTACCGAGGCTACCTTTTTTTTGGCCTTGGGGAAGATGGCGAACATGGGGTCGTGGGGGACGTCGTTGACGATGATGGGCCGGCCCTCCTTGGCCACCCACCCGATGAAACCCTCGCCCAGCTCGATCTCCACCGCCTCCTCCGGGTCGTGTTCGGGGTCGCCGGAGACCTTGACCACCAGGGTGTTGGCATTGAGGTTCATCAGGCGGATGGAGCTGATGTCCGTCTTGAACACCCGATCCGTGGACTCCAGGATGTTGGCCAGGGTAAGCTCGAGGTCGAGGGAGCGGGAGAGCGAGGTGCTGATCTCGTAGAGGGTCTGCATGCGGGCGCCGCGCCCGTGCGCCTCGGTGTCCAGGATCATCATCCAGGTCAGCACCAGGGCGGAAACGACCATCACCCCCACCCTCACGATCAGGACGTAACCCAGAGAACTCGAGTTCTCCAGCAGGCACGCGGCCAGGTAGAAGGAGGCGATGGTGAACGTCCCGACGAGGGCCAGGTTCCAGCGCCGCGCCAGCGAGTTGAGCATGACGAAGAAGATCAGCATGGGGTAGAGGGGGCTGGACAGCCCGCCGCTGTTGTAGATGAGCAGCGAAACCAGGGCCGAGTCCAGGATGAGCAGGACCGGGTAACCGAGCTGGGGGAGCTTCTTTTTCTTCTTGAGATAGAAGAAGAGCGCGGCCCCGACGAGTACCAGGGATGCCATGATGATCGCCCAGAGCAGGATGGAGATGTCCGCCCCCTGGTACAGGGGAAGAAAAGCGATCACCCCCACACTGGACCAGTGGACCGCTTCCAGCAGCCGGGCCGGGTGTTTGAAGACGTCCATGTGGTTATTATAGCTTTACATGGTGATATAGTGGTATCGGAGGTGTTGAGGATGGGTCTGGAGATCGGCATCGTAGGGCTTCCCAATTCCGGTAAATCAACGCTGTTCAACGCCCTGGCCGCCACCCATGCCACGGTGGCGAGCTATCCCTTCTCAACCGTGGAGCCCAACACCGGCGTCGTCCACCTCCCCGACCCCCGCCTCGAAGAGGTATCCGCCAGGGCCGGCTGTGCTAAGACCGTATCGGCCACGGTCCGTTTCGTCGACATCGCCGGCCTGGTGGCCGGGGCCCACCACGGGGAAGGCCTGGGCAACCGCTTCCTGGCCCACATCCGGGAAGTGGACGCCATCGCCCACACCGTGCGCTGCTTCGAGGACCCTGACGTGGCCCACATCGCCGCCACCCTCGACCCGGCCCGGGACATCGACATCGTCAACACCGAACTGGTCCTGGCCGATATGGAGACCCTGGAGAAGCGGCTGGACAAGGTGTCGCGCGCGGTCCGTACCGGGGACAAGGAGAAGCAGGCGGACCTGGCCGTGCTGGAGCAGGTCCGCGAAGCCCTGGACCAGGGGCGCCCGGCCCGCGGCGTACCTTTGAAAGAGAAAGAGAAGAGCTGCCTGGCCGACATCTTCCTGTTGACCATGAAGCCGGTGATCTACGTGGCCAACCTGGGGGAGGATTCCCTGCCCGGCGGAGGCCCTCTCCTTTCCGCGGTGCGGGAACGCGCCATCGCCGAGGGGGCGGAAGTGGTGGCCTTCTGCGCCAAGCTGGAGGCGGAGCTGGAGGAGCTGGAGCCGGATGAGATGGCCGACTTCCTGGCCGACTACGGCATCGAGGAACTGGGCCTGCGCCTGCTGGTTACGGCCTCTTTCCGCCTGCTCGACCTGATAACCTTCTTCACCACCGAATCAAAGGAATGCCGGGCCTGGCCGGTGACTCGCGGCACCCATGCCGCCCCGGCCGCCGGAAACATCCACACCGACATGGAACACGGCTTCATCAAGGCCGAGGTGCTGACCTACGGGGAGTTCATGCAGTATGGCTCGTTCACGGCGGCACGCGAAGCCGGCCACCTGCGCGCCGAAGGCCGCGACTACGAGGTAAAGGACGGCGACGTCATCCGCTTCCGCTTCTCTTAGGGTCAGGTCTATCGTTTATTATTTTCTCCCAGTTATTGGTAATCCCCGATTTCAGGGTATTGGTAAATTATGGATGAAAATAATAAACGATAGACCTGACCCTATTTCAGCAGGTGTTGGATGATCAGACCGGCGGCGGCGTGAGGGTCCAGTTCGCGCGTATCGAGCAGCCGCCGCATGAGATCGTCCATGGGGCCGCCCTCACGGATGAGGCCTCGCGCCTCTTCCCCCACCTTCCGGCCGACGATATCCAGCATCTCCGCCACCAGCCGCTCCCTCTGCTTGGCCTCCAGCAGTCCGTGCTCCCGCAGGTAATCGTAATGCGAGAGCAGGGCGTCCACCAGCGGCTTCACCCCTTCGCCGGTGGTGGCCACCGTCGAAAGGATGGGCGGGACCCAGGCGCCCGGCGTGCGTTCGGACAGCTCCAGCATCATGGATAGCTCCAGGGCGGTGCGGGCCGACTCCGGCCGGTCGGCCTTGTTGACCACGAAGACATCCCCTATCTCCAGGATGCCCGCCTTGAGGGCCTGTATCTCGTCCCCCGCCCCCGGCATGGCCACCACCACCGAGGTGTGGGCGAAGCGGACGATGTCCACCTCCGCCTGCCCGGCCCCCACCGTCTCCACCAGGATGACGTCCTTGCCGAAGGCGTCCAGCACGTTGACGGCGTCGATGGTGGCCCGGGCCACGCCGCCCAGGGAGCCGCGCGAGCCCATGGAACGGATGAACACCCCGTCGTCGGTGGCCAGGTCCTGCATGCGCACCCGGTCGCCGAGCAGGGCTCCGCCGCTGAAGGGGCTGGTGGGGTCGACGGCTACGATGCCCACCGTCTTCTCCCGCCCGCGCAGTTCCCGCGCCGCCGCGGCCAGCAGGGTGCTCTTGCCGGCACCGGGCGGGCCGGTGATACCGGCGATGTGGGCCCGGCCGGTGTGGCGGTGGAGCAGCCGGGCCATCTCGCCCGCGCCGGCTTCATCGTTCTCGATCAGCGAGATGATGCGCGCAGCGGCCCTGCGGTCGCCGCCCAGAAGCCTCTCGAACAGCTCTTCTACCATGGACCTGCCTTCCCCGTAAGCGCTGCCGGACTTTTCTTATTATAGCAAGCGATTTGTGGTAAGATTTTTTCAATCCGTCGGCAGAGAGGTCCAGGGAAGAGGTGCGGGAAATCGTGCTCAAGACTTTCAAGGAAAAACGATACCTGGTGATCGTCAACCCGGTTTCCCGGGGCGGCAAGGCCCAGAAAGAAGGCATCTGGTTGCTCAACCGCATGAAGAAGCTGGGCGTCGATTACGAGGCCCTCTTCACCGAGCGGACCGGCCATGCCGAGGAGATGGTCACCGAGTGGTCACAGGACTTCGACGTGGTGGTGGCCGTCTCCGGTGACGGCACCGCCAACGAGATCATCAACGGCATCATGAAGGTGCCCAATGCCCGGATCAAGCTGGCCATGTTCCCGGCCGGCACCGCCGACGACTTCGCCTGCAACGTCGGCTACAGCCGCACCGACCGCGAATCCTCGCTGCGGGCCATCCTGGGCGACAGCTACCGCACCATCGACCTCATCCGCTACGACAACCGTTACGCCGCGGTCACCTTCGGGCTGGGGGTGGACTCCGAGATCGCCGACGCCACCTTCAAGCACAAGCGCTTCCGCGTACCGGCGTATTTCTACAGCGGACTGAAGATGGTCTTCTTTCGAAGAAAGGAAGAAGTACCACCTGCACTTCGAATACGACGGGCAGGTGTTCGACGGCTGGTCCATCCTGGCCGTCCTCTGCAACGCCCCCCTCTACGGGCGCTACGTCAGAGTCCACCCGGGAGCCGTGATGAACGACGGCGTCCTGGGCCTGACCATCGCGGGAGAAGTTCCTAACCTCTACGGCTTCGTTCTGGTGATGTTGGCGATAATGGGAGGCCGGCACGGCTTCTCCCGCAAGATCTCCTTCCACCAGGCGAGGAACATGCGCATCGAGTGCAAGACCGACACCTTCGTCCAGATCGACGGCGAGGCCTACCGGCTGGAGGCCGGCAGGGTGATCGACGTCAGCGTGGTGCCGCACGCCCTGCGGGTGCTGGTGCCGGAAGAGTCACTGACCAACCGGAAACTCCCCTTCGCGCCGGGTGGGGAACCGCCGGAGCAGGAGCAACTGGAGCTGCTGCCGCCGCGCGACGACGTCTCCGAGGAGTTGAAGGACCTGTCGGGGCGGGCTAAAGCCCACGTCGAGCACTTCCTCCGCTCCACCATCTGGGGGCGGAGCCTGCTCATAAAGGAGCACCTGGAAGAGAGGCGCAACGGCCGCCCCTGAAACAAATCCGAGGGTTGATATGTATCATCTTTTCAGGGTACCAGCGCCTTGACACCAACCAGCGCCACATGCTACTTTTATATCGAGCTTAACGGGTGGGACCGAAAGCCAGCAGATCTCGTTCAGAAGAATGTTTGAGTTTCTCTCATTAAGCTTGTGTATCTAGCTTTTATAGCTATGTACCTTGAAATTTAATACGGCCCAACGCTATTAGCTGCCGGCCAACCCCATATGCCCTATAGCATGAGATGGAATCAGCACATTCCACCCCCTGAAATAGCCCTATATGTCGGTGGCTAATAGCACCTAATAAAAAAGGCGCCTGCCAGGGCGTCTTTTTTACTTATCTATACTTTATCTTTGTGTCATCTTGCACCATCATGTCAGCGACGTTATCGGAACTGGGAGGGGCGAAACGGGGCGCTCAGACCGGCCAGCGAGGGTGACGCCGCAGGGCGGGGCGGGGTTCTCGCGCACATCCGACCCGGCAATTGGCCGTACAACCCTCCACGGGGTGAAAGATCCCGTCTTCGTCCCGGCGGCAGAAGGGGGCGGGAAAGGCCTCGCAGTGGTCCAGGCCGGGTGTGTCGGCTTCGCCTGAGTCCAGCTCGATGCAGGCCGCGTAGGTCATCCCCCGTTCCGCGCAGGCCGCGCGCAGCATCCGGTGGAACTCGAGCCGCGCGTCCCTGACCCAACGGTACCCCCGGCCGGAGTATTCTCGGTCGTAGCGGTAGTCGTGCAGGAAGTCCCCGGCGGCGGCAGGCGAGCGAGCCTCGATGACCCGGTGCACCCTCAGGCGCGCGGCGGCATTGAGGGTGCCGGTGGAGGCCACCACGTGCTTCGCCCCGGCGCCGGCCAGCTCGCTCACCAGCCCTTCCAGCTCCCCCATCCATCCCCCGCCGTAGACGGCCCGGTAGAGGTGGGGCAACACCGGGTCTATCCTGGCTACGGTGGACACGCCAGCCGCGGAAACGGCGCTTACCGCTTCGATCCTTCTTTTAAAAGAAGGGGCCTGGGGCGATAGGATCTCCAGGACCTCGCCGGGGCCCTCTACGCTCACCGCCACGAAGACGCGCGGGTTGGCGGTGAAACCGGGCAGGTCCAGCAGGAAAGAAGGGTCTCCTTTAGTGATGATGCTCAGGGACACGCCCCGTCCCAGGAGCATGCCCGTAAGGCGCCTCACTTCGGCCCGGAGAGGCGGGACGTCCTGGCAAGGGTCAGTGGCGTTAGAGAGGGAGACGGGCGGACAGAGCCGCAGGCTGCCGAGTTCCTTCTCCACCCTTTCGGCCAGGCCGGTGTAGTAGAGCGGCCCGCTCTCGCGGTTGCGGGAGTAGACGGCGTCGCGCGCGTAGCAGTAGAGGCACTGGTGGATGCAGTGCTCCCGACCGGGCGGGGCGACGTTGATGATCCATTTGTGGTAACACTTGCGCCGGGGGTGGTCGTAGGGGAAGTCGTGCAGGGTGGGCGACATCCGCGGCACTCCGGTGAACTCTTTCTCTTCCATACCTTCATCATAGTCGATGGGAAATAAAAAGAGCGGGGGCCGAGGCCCCCGCTCCAGTCTAACGTTCGCTTCAAGCCAGTTTGCGGAAGGCGAAGATGCCCAGCAGTACCAGCGCGATGGCGATCACTAAGGATAGTATCAATGCGACGAGACCGCTGGTGCCGCTGTTGTCAGAGTAGCCGTAGGTGGGCGGGGTCTGCATGACAAAGCGCACTTCGCTCTCGCCGCTCACCGGCGCGCCCAGGAAGGAGCTGAACTCGGCGGCACGCTCCTCGATGGCTTCCAGCTCACCCTGGGTCAGGTTGATGGTGGTAAGGCTGCCGTCCAGGCCGGTGAGCATCACCTGGGTGCCCTCAGCGGTGGCCTGGGTCAGGCCCTCCTGCAGGGTGACCATGCCCTCCTTGACCAGGTTGACGCCGTAGAGCGCGGTGTCCGGGGTGGAAGAGCTGCCCAGCCCGGTGATGGCTTCATCCAGCCCGCCGGAAAGTTGGTCCAGGCCTCCGGATAGCTCGTACATGCCTCCGGATAGCTGGACCAGGCCTTCTTTGAGGCCCGGCTCGGCGGCCGACCCGGAGGAAAGTCCATACCTGATCTGGGTCATGCCCCCGCTCATGGCGGCGATGGCGTAGAGCAGGGTGTCCTGGGCCGTCGTGCTGCCTATGCCGCCCTGCATCTGGGCCAGGCCGAACTGGATCTGGGCCAGGCCGTAGAGGGCAGTGTCCGGGGTGGAGGCGCTGCCGAAGCCGGCCTGCATCTGCGCCAGCCCGCCCTCGACCTGGTCCAGCCCGTAGAGGGCAGTGTCGGGAGTGGAAGCGCTGCCGAAGCCGGCCTGCATCGCTGTCAGACCGAACTGCATCTGGGCCATGGCATAGAGCAGGCTGTTGGGCGTAGAGGCGCTGCCGATGCCCGCCTGCATGGCGGCCAGCCCGCCGAGCAGGGTGCCCGGCGTAGAGGCGCTGCCGATGCCCGTGATCATCTGCCCCATGCCTGTGGACATGGCCTGCAGGCCGGCGATAATCCCGTTGGGATAAGGGGCGACCAGGCTGTTGTACATCAGGTTTAGGTTGGGCAGCGCAGCGTTCAACTGGCCCGCGATTCCCGACATCATGCCGTTCAGTACGGCGATGTCCTGCGGGTTCATGGCCCCGCCGTAAGCCGCGTTGTGGTTGACGTAGGCGTACATGGTGGCTCCCGTAGGATCAGGGGGCGACGTAGCGGCGAAGTTGTCGGCGGAGAACATGGCGATCAGCTGGTTGACCTGGTTGAGCAGCGTGCCCGCCGTGGACGCAGGGCCTAAGCCTGCTGCCATGGCCTGCAGGCCGGCGACGACTCCGTTGGGGTAAGGCGCGTCGAGAGCAGCCTTCATGGCGGTCAACCCTTCCAGGATACCTCCCGTGGGCGAGGCATTGGACAGGCCCAGCATCACCTGGCCCAGCCCTCCATAGAGGCCATTCAACCCACCCTGCACCGCGTTCACGGCGTAGAGCAGGGTACCCGGTGTGGAAGCGCTGCCGATGCCGGCCACGGCATCACTCAGCCCGCGAACACCTGGTCGACACCGTAGCGCAGGGTGCCGCCGGTGGTGGGGTTGCCGATGCCGGCCACGGCCTGGTTGAGGCCTCCGGACACCGCGTCGACCCCGTAGAGCAGGGTGCCGTCGGTGGTGGTGGTTCCGATGCCGGCCGACATCTGCTCCAAGCCGATCTGGGTCGCGCTGGCCGCATAGAGCAGGGTGTCCGGGGTGGTGGCGCTGCCGATGCCCGCGACCGCCTGGTCGACGCCCGGGATCATCTTGTTGTCAATGCCGGCAGCCGCCTCTTCGACGCCCGGGATCATCACATCATCTATGGCCGACTTGGCTTTGGCCAGGCCTTCGTTGCTGGAGAGGGTGAGCAGGCCGTCGTAGATCTGGCTGATGCCGTAGATGAGGGTGTCCGGGGTGGTGGCGCTGCCCAGGCCGGCCACTGCTTCGTTCAGGCCGCCGTCGAGCTGCTTGACCCCGTCGTAGAGCTGGGCGATACCCGGCCCCAGCTGCTCCAGCGCGTCGTTCTGGTTGGTCTCCGGGAAGACGAAGGCGCAGACCAGCGTCAGGGCCGGCATGCGGAAGTCCTTGACGTCCGCCTCCACCCAGATGGTGAGCTTCTCGTCCGTCGCCGGCGGGAAGAGCGGGATGGTCCAGCCGGTCTGGTAACAGTCCGGCTTGTAGATGTTGAGGCAGTACTGGTCGGTCTCCATGTTGAAGAAGTGCTGGTTGTCCCATTGCCACATGTACGGTGAGATCACCAGGGGCAGATAGACGTCGGTGTTGACCACGACCGTCTCGCCGGTTTCGGGGTCCTTGTACTTGACCGGCGTCTTCTCCTTGCTGGTGTTCTTCATGGTGCACTCGAGGCGGAAGTGGCCGTTTTTGCCCTCGATGTCCTTGGGTCCGCTGACCAGCTTGTCGTCCAGGTAATACTTGTACTCGACGTCGAGGGGTATGCGGGTTTTAGCCTCCTCCACCATAGACTTGCTGAACCTGGTGTCCGAGACTAAGTTGGCGTTCTCCTCGGCGCTGACGTCCCTCCAGATGATGTAGTCGCCGTCCAGCTCGGGCTTCTTGAAGCTGCTGGTACCGTAGACGCTGGCATCCTCCCCGGCGAACTCGTTGGTCATTTTAAAGTCGAAGTTACCGGCACCCGCCTGTTCGGCGACGCTCAGTATGTTGAATACCCTTACCTTCTCGATCACGCCGGAGGCGTCGGTCTCGCACAGGACGAACTCCTGCGACATGGCGTCCCCTTCCGGTACCGAGGTGGTGGCTGCCCCGGCAGGCAGGAAGACGGACGCGACGATCAACAGAGCGAGCCCGAGCGCCGGTACTATGATTTTCTTCTTCGTTTTACGCATCCCGACTCACCCCCTATTCCATTTCCGCCGCGGCCACTTCGCCGACGCTTTCTTCCTTCTTGCCCATCTTTAATATGGGGGTGCCGATAAGGGCCCCCAGCAGCAGCCCGATGAGGACCGAGAGCAGCACGCCGAAAAAGGTCGACATGACCCGCGGCATCGCCTCGGTCGCTTTCTCCGGGAAGAGGAAGTCGTAGCGGTAGATGACCCCGAGGAAACCGCCCCAGCCCAGGAGGTAGAAGGGGAAGATCTCGGTGAACTTCGGCAGGCTGACGGCCGCGCCGAACAGGATGAAAATGGTCCCGGCGATGGTGATGGAAACAGAGGCGTTCATGGGCAGCACCATCATGGCCAGGATGTAGGTCGCCAAGCCGCCGATGACGCCGAGCACGCCGCCCAGGGTCATCCAGGGAAGCTTCTTCGGCTGCGCGTCCGCCGCCAGGTAGATCCCGAAACCAATCAGGGCGACCCAGAAGCCTTTCGCGCCGATGTAACTAAAGAGCCAGATCCACAGAAAGGCGACTACGACGGTGACACCGGCTAAAATCAGGTTTCTCTTCATACACTCACCTCCTAAGTAGATCTGGGTACGCTCGAATAGAGCTGGAAAGGTTTACAAACGACACGCCACCACCTCCTCGCGATCGAACAGCACATGAGAATGTTCTAAGAGCCTTAATAAATTTCCACGACCCGGGCCTCTAACCCTTCTTTTTCCGAGGAAAAATGGGGAAGCCGAACCCGCCGATATCCTCTTATCAAGGCTTTCTCAAATCGCAATCCCGTCGCATTCCTATGTTTATTTTACCATGTGTAGGGAAGAATAGAACAGGCAATCGTCTTCCGGCCGGAAAGCCGCTTACCCGCCGGTAGGTTTCTTTATCGCAGTGTCCGGGCATGATAGAATATTAATTGTTCAATGGCTGTTCAGCACTTGTGTCCGGACGAAAGGATGTACCGGAATTGCAACCTGAGCCGGCAAAAAAAGGTCTCTAAACCCTGCGATTCACCCTGGATGTCAGTTCGCGCGTTGGCGAAAAGATATTGCAGCGTCGAGTTATAGAGAAGGAGGGGAAGCAATGGCCAGGGAATTGAACGAAGTCTACCTGGTGGACGCGGTGCGGACCGCCTACGGAAAGGCCGGCCCAAAGGGGATGTTCTGGCTGACCCGGGCGGATGACCTGTTGATCAAGGTCATCAACACACTGCTGGAGCGCAACCCGGAGATGCCGCCGGAGCGTATCGACGACAACGTCTGGGGAGCCACTACACAGTGGGGAGACCAGGGGCTGACCATGGGACGCACCACCGTGATACTCTCCCGGCTGCCCTACACCGTTCCCGGCACTACCATCGACCGCATGTGCGCCGGGGGCATGACTTCCGTCTGCCTGGGCGCGGGCGAGATAGCCATGGGGAACGCGGACCTGATCATCGCCGGCGGGTGCGAGCACATGGGGCATCACCCCATGGCCGAGGGGGCCATGCCCAACCCGCGCATCCTGGCCGAGAAGCTGGTGGACCCCAGCGCCCTGAACATGGGCACCACGGCGGAGAACCTGCACGACGAGTTCCCGGACATCACCAAGGAGATGTGCGACGAGTACGCCGTGCTCTGTCAGCAGAAAGCCGACAAGGCCTACAAGGAAGGCAAGATCCAGAAGATGATCGTGCCCATGACTGTCTGGACCGAGAACGGCTGGAAGGTGGCGGACATGGACGAGCAGCCACGCCCGCAGACCACCCTGGAAGGGATCAGGGACCTCAAGACCCCCTTCCGGGTCAAGGGCAGAATCACCGCCGGCAACGCCTCCGGCCTCAACGACGGCGCCTGCGGGGTGCTGCTGGCTTCGGGTAAGGCCTGCGAGGAGTTTGGCCTCAAGCCCAAGATGCGCCTGGTCAACTACGCCTTCGTCGGGGTCAAGCCGGAGATCATGGGTTACGGCCCCATCCCCGCCACCCACAAGGCTTTGAAAAACGCCGGGCTCAAGTTCGACGACCTCGACATCGTCGAGTCCAACGAGGCCTTCGCCGTCCAGGTAGTGGCCTTTATGAAGGAGTTCGGGATGAAGCTCTACGACGACCCGCGTCTCAACCGCTACGGCGGGGCCATCGCCTTCGGCCACCCGCTGGCCTCTTCCGGCCCGCGCCTGATGGCCCACCTGGCCCAGCTCTTCGATGAAGACAAGAGCGCCAGGTACGGCCTCTGCACCATGTGCGTAGGCCTGGGCCAGGGCGGCTCGGTCATCTGGGAAAACGTGCAGGGATAGCGGAGCGGAGGAAAGGAGGAAGCTATGGCGGACGAAGTGATCACCCAGTTCAAGGAGACCTACGCCGATACCCGGGCCGGCAAAATAGCCCTGGTGACCATGGACAACGGCTTCGACTACACCAAGCCCAACGCGTTCTGGCTGGGCAGCCTGGCCAGCCTTAACGAATGCCTGGACCGCATCTCCGCGGTGCCCGACGTCAAAGCGCTCATACTGACCGGCAAGGTGTTCATTTTCGCGGTGGGGGCCGACATCACCCAGATGGAAACCATCAAGACCTACGATGAGGCCAAGAACATCTCAGTGACCGGGCATGCCGCCTTCAAGCGCATCATGGACCTGCCCTACCCCACCGTGGCCGCCATCAACGGCGCGGTAATGGGGGGCGGGCTGGAGATCGCCCTGGCCTGTGCCTACCGCACCGTTTCCACCGGGGTGGGCGCCCTGGCCTTCCCGGAGTGCTTTATCGGCCTGCTGCCGGGGTGGGGCGGCACCACCCTGCTGCCCAAGCTGGTCGGGCCGGAGAAGGCGCTGCAGGTAATCATCAACAATGCCCTCAACAACAACAAGATGATCAACGGCAAGAAGGCCTTCGAACTGGGTATCGCCGACCGCATCTTCGAGCCGGTGGATTTCCTGGACAAGAGCGTCGAGTTCACCATCGGCCTCATTGAGGGCACGGAGAAGGTGGAGCGCCCCGCCCCCGACTTCTCCAGCGTCGACGCGCTCTGCGACGCCGCCAAGGCCCTGGCCGACGGCAAGACCCACGGCAAGGCGCCCGCCCCCTACAAGGCCATCGAGATCATCCGCCAGGCCGGCAGCGTCTCGGTGGACGAGGGCTTCGCCCTGGAAGATGACGCCCTGGCCGAACTGGGCGCCACCGACCAGTGCCGCGCCTCCATCTACGCCTTCGACCTGGTACAGCGGCGCGCCAAGAAGCCGGTGGGGGTGCCGGAGGGCTGGCCCTCTCCCGTCACCAAGGTCGGGGTGCTGGGGGCCGGCCTGATGGGCAGCCAGCTGGCCGTGCTCTTCATGCGCCGGCTCAAGGTGCCGGTGGTCATCAAGGACATCAAGCAGGAGTTCGTCGACAAGGGCCTGGCCTACATCAACGGGGAACTCGAGAAGCTGGCTTCGAAGGGCAGGATCAACGAGAATCAGCTTCCCTGGTTCAAGACCCTGATCTCGGGGACCCTCGACTACGCCGACATGGCCGATTGCGACTTCATCATCGAAGCGGTGCTGGAGGAGATGCCCATCAAAAAGAAGGTCTTCGCCGAACTCGAGGAGGCCATCAGCGAAACCTGCATCCTGGCCACCAACACTTCCTCGCTCCCCATCACCGACATGAGCTCGGACATGAAAAATCCCGAGCGGGTGGTGGGCTTCCACTTCTTCAACCCGGTGGCGGCCATGCCCCTGCTGGAGATAATCCGTGGCGACAAGACCAACGACCAGACCCTGATCACCGCCGTCAACATCGCCAAGCAGCTGGGCAAGAAGGCGGTGCTCTGCAAGGACCGCCCGGCCTTCGTGGTCAACCGCCTGCTCATCCGGACCAACGTGGTCACCTGGGACCTGGTGGATGAGGGCAACACCTTCTCCGAGATCGACTCCGCCCTGGTGGCCCTGGGCGCGCCCATGCCGCCCTTCTTCCTGCTGGCCATGGTGGGCCCGGCGGTGGGCATGCACGCCCAGGAGACCCTGGCCGCCGCCTTCCCCGACCGCTACCACATCAGCGAGAACCTGCGCAAACTGGTGGAGATGAAGAAGGGCAGCGTCTACGGGCCGGACGGCAACGTCGACCCCGAGTACGGCGCGGCCATGGTGGTGGCCGACCCGCCGAAGAAGGCCACGCCTCAGGAGATGGTCGACCGCGCCTGCGAGGCGATGACCGAGGAGATCGGTATCATGCTGGACGAGGGCGTGGTGGCCGGCCCGGAGGACATCGACCTGTGCATGATCTTCGGCGCCGGCTACCCCTTCTGGAACGGCGGCGTCACTCAGTTCCTCGATTACGCCGGATACTCCGAGAAGGTGCTGGGGAAGAAATTCCACTGAGCATAGAGTTCGCGGGGAGGGGCTCTCCGGAGCCCCTCCTTTCTTTTAGTAAAGAATGAGCAAAGAATGCCCCGCTGCCGTAAAGGTTCCGGGGCGGGGAAGGGAATGGGTGTGGCCGGGTTGAAAGCTGAGTCGAGTGAGAGGAGTTGGTCGTTGCGGCGGATATTCCCGCAGGTGTTGATGGCAGCGCTGGTAGTCCTGCTCGCGGCAGCCGGGGCTGGCTGCGGCCAGCCGGATTACTCCAAGGTCGATATCGACAATCCCGTACTGGACGCTGCCTGGAGTAAGTACTCCGAAGCCAGGGAGGCGGGAGTCGACGACACCTTTCTTGAAAAGGTCCGACTGGACCTGACGTCGGAAGAGGAGGACCTCAAGCAGTATTACCTCGAGACCGGCGACAACCGCAACGCCGACATAGAAGCAGTCATCGCCTGGCTCACGGCCGAGATCCAGAAACAGATGGACGGCAAGCTGGCCGCCGACGCTTCCGGGCAGGCCCTCCTACCGCTGGCGGAGCAGGAAAAGATCTTCGCCCAGATCCGGCCGCTGCTGGAGTCAAGCCTCTCCGAGGAACAATATATCTATGCCATGGCAGTGAGCCGCAGTGACCCGACCTGGGCCCTGGCCTGGTTTGACGGGGAGACCGGGGACTTCGTGATAGACGGTCCGGTGGTGGCCGTGCACGGTTCCGGGAAGGACTGGCTTATCAAGTACGCCGGCCACGACATCGCCGCTATACCCGGACTGCCCGACGACCTGGTCGGCGATCTGGACGCCTACACCTGGCTGTCCGATGACGCCTGGGTCGTCACTCAGACCGAGAGCTACGCCAAAGCCACCCGGCCGGATGAGGACTATGCCGTCGGGCGCTTTCAATTCGACGCCGGCATGGGGTCGGCTTACGTCTACCTGCAGTACCCGGAAGACACCCTGGGTTTCCGCTACCAGAAGACGGAGCACTGCGGCTGGGCTCTGGTCGAAGTGGACACCCTGGCTGCCGAGTAAGCGGCTCCTGGCCCCGTCAGTACTTAATCAGGCTGCCGACCCTCTTGGTGTGTTCGACGGCCAGCCGGAAGAGCAGGAGGCTGGCCGGCAGGAGAACCGCGCTGAGTGCCAGCAGGGCCAGGATCTCCGTCTTCAACTGCCCGAAGCCGTAACCCTTGAGCAGAGCCAGCCGCAGCCCCTGGAGCGACCAGGTCAAGGGGAGAAGTTTGGCCAGGCCCTGCATCCACCCGGGCATCACCGTCAGGGGATAATACACACCCGCCAGGAGCGTGGAGAGGTTGCCTACCAGCCAGTTGATGGGATCGCCCCGCTTGAAGACCATGATGAAGCAGGCGGCTAGTATCCCCAGGGAGGAATAGGAGATGATGGTCAGGACCAGCAGCACCAGGGCCGGGGGCAGGTTGGCCTGTCCCAGCGAGAGGCCGAAGAAGAGGGCCCCCATCAACAGGTAGACCAGGGCGCTCACCGAAGTGAAGAGGAAGCGCCAGATCGAGCTGTACATTATCACGGCGGTATATCCCGTTGGAGTGGAGAGCATGGCTTCCAGGGTCCCCATCATCTGCTCCTCCCTCAGGGTCTCGGAAAAAGCGGAAAGCCCGGTGCGCAGGTAAGAAGAGAAGGCGATGCCGATGATGACGAAGGAGAAATAATCGGTGCCCTGTTCTTCCACCACCGAGGGGTCGACGATCTTGCCCAGGAAATAGAAGACCGCGGTAGCCAGGAAGATGCTCGCCAGCGAGAGCAGGAAGTTGAGCCGGTAGCTGAACTCTATGCGGAAGTCCCGCTTGAGGAAAGCCCAGGCCTTACGCATCGGACTCGGCCCCCATGTAAGCGGAGAAGAGTTCGTCGGGGTCCATGTCCGGCCGGCCGCCCCGGCTGAGGGCTTCCTGGCGAAAACCGTCCACGCGTGCCATGAAAAAGTAACCGGCCGCGATGGAGCAGGCACATGGCGCCGCAGACCCTCTCCACCTCGCTCATGGACTGGGTGGCTAGCAGCAGCGTCTTGCCTCTCTCTCTCCGCAGTTGTCCGGTAAAGTATGTGGTCGACCTCCAGCGCCGCGTCGGGGCTCAGGGAATGGATGGGTTCGTCGAGCAGGAGGATGTCCGGGTCGTGAAGCAGGCCGCGGGCCAGCGAGACCCTCTGGCGCATGCCGCTGGAGAGATCGGAGAAAGGCCGGTCCATAAAATCCTCCATGCCCAGCCAGGAAGCCAGTTCCGTCAGCCGAGCTTCCGCCGTGGCGGCGGACATGTCGTGCAGGGACGCGAAGAATTCGAGGTTGCGCCTGACAGTCAGCCTCCAGTAGAAGCTGCGCTCGTCCGAAACCACCAGCCCCAGCCGGCGGCGCGCCTCGCGCCCTTCTTTCACCACATCCAGTCCGTCGACCAGCACCCTCCCGCCGTCCGGCAGGAGCAGGTTGCAGATCACTTTAAGAAGAGTGGTCTTTCCGGCTCCGTTGGTGCCCACCAGCCCCAGGGCCTCTCCCCGCGCCAGGTCGAGGCTTACGCCGTCAAGCGCCCTCGTCCCGCCGCCTCGCCGTTTGGGGCTTTTAAAACCGGAGAGACGCGCCGGCTCGGGGTAGACCTTGACCAGGTCCCTGGATCTCTATGACAGCCATTCCGCTCATGCTTAAATTTTACAGGTTGAAATCAACCCACGCCACCCCGGCATGTGCGTGGCGGGCACAAAGCGGGCACGAGATGTTAAGATTTCAGGGGGATGTTTCGATTCTTGCCCGAGGAGGCGATGCGCATGCCGGAAGGAGACGCGAACGTGTTCGGTGCCTGGCTGGTGGAACACGGCTATCTGGAACAGGCCCGCCTGGATGAGGCCATGGGCACTTCTCCGGATGGAGACGCCGGCCTGGGCCGCGCCCTCATGGACATGCGGCTGATGGACAGGACGGTCGTGACCCAGGCGGCCAGCAACTTCAGCGGCTTGCCCTACGTGCGCCTCAACCCCGAAGCCATCGATTCCGAAACCGCCACTATCATCCCTACGGCGCTCTGCAGGAAACACCTTGCCGTCCCGGTAATGAAAGACGGCGAACGCCTGACCGTTGCCGCCGCCTTTCCCCTGGGGCTTGTGGCCATCGACGAGCTTTCTTTTTCGTCGGGGATGGACCTGGAACAGGTGCTGGCGGACGAGGAAGACATCATCGAGGTCATCGAGAGGTTCTCGCGCGGCGACACCCTGGAACAGAAGATAGGCGAGTGGGATGACGAGTCCCTGAGGTTCATCGACGCTAAAAGTGAAGTTAAAGTAGACATCGAGGATATCAACGAAGCCAACATCGTCAAGCTGGTAAACCTCCTGCTGGTTAAGGCGATCAAGGACCGCGCGTCCGATATTCACATCGAACCTGGAGAGGCGGATACCCTGGTGCGTTTCAGGGTGGACGGGGTACTGCGGGAAGAGAACCGCTTCACCCCCGAACTGCACGCAGCCATCGTCTCCCGCATCAAGGTCCTTTCCAACCTGGACATCGCCGAGAAGCGGGTGCCTCAGGACGGGTCCTTTCTTTGCCGAACAGGGCGCCAGGGACGTCGATTTCCGCGTGTCCACCTCCCCTACCATCTACGGGGAATCGGTGAGCATTCGCCTCCTCGACCAGGGAAAAGCCGCAGTTCAACTGGTAGAATTGGGCTACGAGCCTGGTGATCTCGAAAAGATATATAAAGCTTTAGCTGAACCTTATGGTTTTATCCTGAGCACTGGTCCCACCGGTTCGGGTAAGACCACCAGCATGTACGCCATGCTCAACCTCGTCTCCAACATGTCGAAAAAGATCGTCACCATCGAGGACCCGGTGGAATACCGGCTGGAACTGGTCAACCAGATCCAGGTCAACCACGAGATCGGCCTGGGGTTCGACCGCGTGCTCCGTTCGGTGCTCAGGCAGGACCCCGACATCATCCTGGTCGGGGAGATACGCGACCTCGAGACCGCCCACACCGCGGTACAGGCAGCCCTCACCGGCCACCTCCTCCTCTCCACCCTGCACACCAACAACGCTCCCGAGACGCTTCTCCGCCTGGTTGAGATCGGCATCGAGCCTTTCTACGTCCGGGAAGTGGTCAAGCTGGCCATCGCCCAGCGGCTGGTGCGCCGGCTCTGCCCCGCCTGCAAGGAAGCCTACACCCCGGACGCTCGGGAGCTCGAGGAAACCGGTGTCGAGGATGCCGGGGTCACTTTCTACAGGCCGCGGGGATGTGAGGGCTGCGAAGGTAGCGGTTACTTCGACCGCACCGGTATCTACGAGGTCATGCCGATGACTGCCGAACTCCAGGAGATGATGACCACGCAGGTGCCCATCCGTGAGATCAAGAAGACGGCGGTGCAGCTGGGCATGAACACCCTCTGGCACAACGCGGTGGCCAAGGTGATCGCGGGCGCCACTTCCCTTGCGGAGGTCAGGCGCTGCATCGCCCGCGACCAATGACACCGTTCATCTAACCTGCTCGGACCAGGCGTTGATGGCGTCGACCAGCCCGGCCTGCTCCGCGAGGAGAGCTTCAATGTCGGATGCCAGATGCTCCAGGCCGGCCTTGGCTTCGTCCACCCTGGACAGGGCATCCTCGATCATCTCGATAGCCTTCTCGGTGTCACCGTCACGCACCGCCCGGGTCACCCGCCTGCGTAGCCCGCGGAAGCCGCTCGCCCCGGAGCGGGCCCTCCCGAGATGACGTGATACGTCTCGCGCGTCCCGCGCGTAGGTGCGCAGCTCCCCGGCAAAAGCCTCCACCGCGCCTTCGCCCTTCTCGCTCAGGGCGTCTCGCACGACTCCCTTGCTGTCCTTCAGATCCCCCGCCAGGGCACGCACCCGCTCCAACGGCTCCTTCAAGAGGGCAAGGGCTTCATGTATCCTGCCCTCGTATTCCTGGAGCTCAGGTGGGAGACCACCCTCTTTTCCGGCACCTTCACTCTGCGCCAGGGCGGCGGGAGCGAGCGCGCCCAGGCCGGCAACCATCATCGTCAGCACCAATAGGGCCGTGCCGATCTTCTTCTTCGCCTCGAATTTCTTTTTCATCTCATCCACCTCCTGAGAACCATCATGGCAGGAAGATGTTATCCCCCAAGGAGGCTGGTGTTAATTTTCCGTTAAGGCGTCCGCGAGCTGGTATGATAAAATTAGCGAACCAACAGGCATTCAGGCACCGGAAACAGGGAGGTGGACCGGTATGTTATGGTCGCTATTGGGTATCCTGGTTCTGCTCATTCTCGTAATCCTGCCTTCGATCCACAAAATCGGGCCGACCCAGGTGGGCCTGGTTATGAAGCGCTTCTCATTTAGAAAGCTCACCGAGGATGATCCCGTCGCCTTCAACAAAGAGGCGGGTTATCAGGCAGTACTGCTCATGCCGGGCTTGCGCTTCAAGTTCTGGCTGGTATTCAAAGTGGAAAAATATCCCTGGGTACAGGTGCCCGCGGGTCAGATCGGCGTAGTCATCGCCCAGGTCGGCCACCCCCTCCCCATCGGAGCCAAGTCGGCCGTCTATAAAAAGGAACATGCCAACTTCTCGAGCCTGGAGACCTTCATGAACAACCAGGGCCAGAAGGGCGTGCAGCGCCCGGTGCTCCCCCCGGGGACCATGGCCCCCATCCACCCGGTAGCGTTCATGGTGATCACCAAGAACCAGGTCTACGGCCTGCCCGTCTCCCCCGATTTAAAGAAGCTGGCGGACAAGGACGGCAAACTGTTTCCCCAGTCATTCGGGCTGGCCCCCTGGCAGCTGGACCTGGTGCGCATCTCCCCCCAGCCCGGCGAACAATCCGGAGAGCTAATCGACACGGTGGGCATCGTCACCACTTACGAGGGCGATCCCCTGCAGGCGGGGTCCATCGCCAACCGGCTGGGAGAGTTTAACGACGCGCTCCAGTTGGAGGCCAACGGCGCGGGAGACCTGGAGCTCATCGACGCCCTGCTGGGCAGCAAGAACAACCTGCACAACAACTTCCAGGACTACCAGGCTTTTCTGGACAACGGCGGCCGTATCGGCCTGCAGCACGACCCGCTGCTCTACGGGGCTTACGCCCTCAACCCCTTCCTGGTGGGAGTGGAGCTGGTGCCCATGCTGGTGGTGGAACAGGGAGAGGTGGCGGTGATCAAGGCCTATGTCGGCCTCTCCACCGAGGACACTTCGGGCGCGGAGTTCAAGTTCGGCTCGCTGGTCCGTCCCGGCCACCGCGGCATCTGGCAGGAGCCCCTGCGCACCGGCAAGTATCCCCTCAATCCCCGTATATACCAGGCGGAGGTCGTCCCCACCGCCATCCTCACCCTCAACTGGGCCGAGGCTTCCTCCGAGGCCCACAGCCTGGACCGCCAGCTCAAGCAGATCGTAGCAAAGTCGCGAGAGGGCTTCGTCTTCTCCATTGATCTACAGGTACAGATACACGTGCCCGACACCCGCGCCCCCAAGGTCATCTCCATGGTGGGCACCATGCAGAACCTGGTCAACGAGGTGCTGCAGGCAGCGGTAGGCAACCACTTCCGGGACAAGCTCCAGAGCATGCAGGCGGTGCAGTTCATCGAGACCCGCCAGGAAGTGCAGATCCAGGCCTTCGAGCACATCAAGGAGAAGCTGAACGAATACCAGGTGGAGACCAAGGGTGTGTACATCCAGGACGTCGTCTTCCCGCCCGACCTGGTGCGCGTGCTGACCGAGCGTGAGATCGCCCGCCAGGAGATCGAGACCTTCAAGAGGCAGAAGGACGCCCAGACCCAGCGCATCGACACCGAACAGGCCAAGGGCACCGCGGACATGCAGGCCAGCCTGGCGCAGTCCAAGGTGGGCGTGGACATCAAGACCAACAACGCCGACGCCCGCAAAGCGGAAGCGGACGGCGAGGCCGCCTTCATCCGCGAGACCGGCGCCGCCAAGGGGGCGGAGGTGGAGGCGGTGGGCATGGCCCGCGCCAAAGCCTACTGGGCCCAGGTACAGGCACTGGGCTCGATGCCCACGGCGATGGTCAATGCAGTGGACTCCCTCTCCCGCAGCGGCACCAACTTCGTGCCTCAGATACTGGTGGCCGGCGGCGGGGGTGGCGTGCTCGAAGGCCTGGCGGCGCAGTTGATGCAGGTTATGAGCCAGGCGCGCGCTCCCGAAAAAGAAGCGTCGGCGGCCGGGGGCAGGGCGCCCTCACCCCGCGGGACGAAACGGCGCCCGAACCCGGGCCGGACATGGATGGCGGCATGCGGCCGCCTTCTCCAGACGAGGCCCTGCCCCCCGAAGAAACAGAAAAGTAGGATCAGCATAGTAGAGTTTTGGAGGATGCATTGGAGATGAACTGCCAAGGGTGCGGCATGGAACTGGAACAGGGGTACGACGTCTGCTCCTTTTGCGGCAGACATGTGGACGAGAGCGGGCCGGCCCCGCTGCCGCCGGAAGATGAAGCAGTACGGGAAGTGACCACGGAGGAACCGCCACTGATGCCGGAGACGCCTGATTTCCCGGACACGTCATCGCTGGAGACGTTCGCCCCATTTATAAGTGAAGACGAAGCCATCGCCAGGGCGCTGGAGAAGTTCCTGACCGTCGGCAAGGAGGAAGCGCTTCCGGCCGAAGTCCTGCCGGGCGATGGATTGCTGGAAGCCCTGACCTTGCCTGAATCCTCCACCCCCACTCTAGAAGCCGGAGAAACCGTAGAGGCGGCAGTGGGACAAGAAGAGGCAGAGCAGGCCGTTACGGGTGCTGAAGCTGAAAACGACATGAAGCCCAGGCAGCATTCCTCGCTGCCAATCCGCGACGCAGTCCTGCCGGCTACTCCCGTCAATGTTTCCGAGGCTTTTTCATCGCCCACGCTCACGTTCAAAGATGAGGATGAGCCCAGGCAGCATTCCTCGCTGCCAGTCCGCGACACCGTCCTGCCCTCCGCGCCTATATTCATGCCAGGAGTTTTCTCCTCGCCCATGCCGGAACCGGCCGAGGCCGCGGCGACCCTGGAGCCCGAAGCCCCCGAACCGGTTGAGATCGCCGAAGCTCCCGCCGTAGAGGCCGAGCCCGCGGTTGAGGAAGCGGCAATGGAGGAATCCGCGGTTACGGTAGAGGTAGGAGCGCCCGCGGTTGAGAAGGAACCCACGGCGTCGGTAGAAGTGCCCGCAGTTGAGGAGGTTGAGAACTTCTTCTTCGCACCGGAACCGGCCGAGGCCGCGGCGACCCTGGAGCCCGAAGCCCCCGAACCGGTTGAGATCGCCGAGGCACCCGCCGTAGAGGCTGAGCCTGCCGTCGAGGAAGCAGCCAGGGTGGAAGCATCCGCGGCAGCCGAGATGGAAGCTGTGGCGGCGGAACTCGCGGTTGCGGAAGCAGTTGTGGAACCGGCTGCGGCTGCAGCGCCAGCCCCGGAGGCGGAAGTTGAGCCGCCCGAAGCGGTAGAGGCCGCGGAGGCACCCGCCGTAGAGGCCGAGCCCGCCGTCGAGGAAGCAGCCGGGGTGGAAGCATCCGCGGCAGCAGTGGAGGAAGCGGATTCGTTTGATCTTCTCATGGCGGCCGAAGCCTCTGAATCAAGTGCTCAGAGCCTTTTCGTAGCGCCCCAGGCAGCCGGGCCGGCCGAGGCAAAGGCACCCGACGCAGAGAAACCCGCTGCTTCCGGGGCTGCGTACGTCGAAGATGAGCTGGATTTCTTCCAGGACTTGAAGCCTGGAGTAACGGCGCTGCCGGCCGCGGAGAAGACACCCACGGTTGAGGTAGCACCGCCTGTGGTAAAAGCCCCGGCCCCGGAGGAGGCACCTGCTCCGATTGCCGCCCCGTCCCCGGAGGAGACACCGGCCGAGCAGAGGGCTCGAGCACGGAAGAAGAACCGGGCCCTGAAGATCGCCCCGGCAACCATGTCGGTACCGGCAACCGAGGAGGCACCGACCCCCGTGGAGGCAACGGCTGAGCAGAAGGTCGTCGCACCCCTGCTCGAACTCCCGTCCCAGGAGGAGGTCTCGACGTCGAAGGCTTACAACTCGGCTCTGACCGCCCTGGTGATAGCCATCGCCTCATTCGTCATGGTACTGCCCCTCATACTGTTCATAGGTCCCCTGTCCGCCCTGATCGAAGGCAAGATAGCCATGAAGGATATAGCTTCCTCCGGAAGCGACAAGGGAATGACCATGGTCTACATGGCAATGCTGCTCGGGGTAGCAGGGCTGATCCTGGCGATAGCGTTCTGGGTCGTGATCGCCGTCCTGGTCTTCGCTTGAATCGTAAGAGGGAAATAAAAGAAGAGGCGCTTTCCGCGCCTCTTCTTTTTTACATAATAAACTTACTTCTTGACCGCCCCGAAGATGGCGAGCCCCGCCCCGCCCACCAGGGTAAGGATTCCGAAGACCAGCCACAGGACGTAGTGCCGGGTGAATTTCTTCTGCAACTCTTCCTCGCTCTTGCAGCTGACCATGAATCTGCCGTCGCCCTTGCCGATGGAGATGTTGTCTCCCTGCCCGGCCACGCTGCCCAGGACGTAGCATTCCCGGCCCACCGGGATTATCCACTCCGAGGTGCGGTACCTGGTGAAATGGCTGTAGCGGTCATCGTCAGTGAGGATGTCGAGCACGGTATCGGCGACGCTCTGCCCCTCTTCCGGCAACGAATAGCCATAAGCGCCGGCCTGGTCGTTCATGCTCGGGATGGAGATGAATTCCGCACCGTCCGGGTCTACCCGCACGCCGCCGCTGGAGTCGCGGAGGACGAACGAGGTGTGGCGTTCATCTTCCGCCACCGTCTCCCAGCTCTCTTCGGTGTGGAGGTTGCCGTTCTCGTCCCGCTTCTGCTTCTCCCTCAAGCCTTCCACCTTGTGTTTGTAGTAGAGGCACTGGGTGTTGGTGGCGGGAGAAGTCAGCGACTCCATCGCTTCCGCCGTGCCCTTCAGTTCCACCTGCGCCCCGGCCGGCGCGCCGGCCAGCTGGGCCACGCTGACCGTGCTGGTGTCGCGCATCTGCGCCAGCTTGCCCCTGTCCTTCATGCCCATGATCACGGCGATGATGCCGAACAGGAACAGCGCCCCGCCGATCCCTATCAGCGCCCACTGTTGGTTGGTCATCTCGGCCAGCATAAACGTTACCTCCTATTCGTGCCCCCGTGCCCCTCGATCCTCTAAGGCGATTACCGCGGCGGCGGTAAAAGCTTGGAAGGCGCCTCCATCTTGACCCAGTCGGAGGGCAGCAGCTCGTAGACCCGGTCGCGGATGAACTCGTTGTCCTCGGCTTCGGCCATGCGGCAGAAGTGATCGAAGTTAACGTCCTGGCGATCGATGAAATCGACGACGACCTTGATGATGCGGCTGATCATGCGCATGCCCTTGCGGTCCCGGTTGATGCCCTCGCTCCACTGGCGCAAGGCGTCGATCTGGGTGACCATGGTCTCCTCCGCCTTGCTCTCCAGTTTATCCAGCTTCTCCAGCATCTCTTTGCGAGGCGGCATGAAGAAGGGCTTGCCGACACTTACCTGCACCCCGCCATCCTTGTCCCGGAAGTACACGCCCACTGGCAGGATGGGGGCGGGCGCCGTCCGGGCCAGGTTGGCCACCCCGTAGCGGAACCACCCCAGCTCCTTCTTCCCGCTGCGCGTGCCCTCGGGAAAGACATGGACGATCTCCCGCTTCTTAAGACATTCCAGGCTCATGCGGATGACTTCCTCGGCGTTGCCCTCTTCCCGGTCCACCGGTATCACCCCGAAGAAGTTCCAGAAGAACTTGCCCAGCAGGCCCTCTTTCCCCTCACCGATGGCCTGCTTGGCCCAGGGCCTCATGTGGCTGTGGGTAAGGGCCGGCCTCAAGGCCAAGCCGACGGCGAGGACGTCGGTGGAAAACTGGTGATTGGAGACGACGATGAGGGGGCCGGAACGCGGCACGTTCTCCACGCCGTCATATTCCAGCCGGTACTTCTTGCCCCGGGCCATGACCCCGATTATGGGCCTCATCATCACGTATCTCCACCACATATAAACCCCGCCTTTGCCGAAAAAGTCGAACCGGTTTCAACTGATTGTAACACCCGGACTGCGAAAGGTTACAGCAGCAGTCGGGGTCGAAGGCGCGGGATGATGCATATTTACAAAGCAATCTGGATATAAATAACCCGTTAGGGAGGAAAACCTCGGATGTGTCGTCAGGTAAAGCAAGCATGAAAGGAGTGAGAGGTATGGGGAAAAGACTCTTGAAAGGCGCGGCGGCCCTGTTGCTGACAGCCGCGCTGCTGCTGCCGGCGTTCGTCCTGACGGGCGCGGCGCTGGCGGCGCCGTTGACCTGGGAGGAAGTGAACGAACCGGGCTTCGGCATCACGGTCCCCACCGACAACAGAAGCACCTTCTCAATGGCCGGATACAACGGCAAGCTCTACGCCGGGACGTTCAATAATGTCCTTGGCTGCCAGGTCTGGCGGTACGACGGTCCGGACCCGGCAGACTGGGTCCAGGTCAATGACGACGGTTTCGGGGACGTCAACAACCGCATCGCTTATCATATGGCCGTTTACAAGGGCCTGCTTTATGTGAGTACGATGAATTCCATCACAGGGGCGGAGGTCTGGGCTTACGACGGCACCGATTGGGCCCAGGCCAACACCGACGGCTTCGGGGACGTCAACACCGACACGGCTGCGTATATGCTCGACTTCAACGGCCTGCTCTGGGTAGGGGCAGGCAACGACGTCACCGGGGCGGAGGTCTGGGCTTACGACGGCACCGACTGGGCCCAAGCCAATACCGACGCGTTCGGGGACATCGATAACTGGGGAGTCCGGGCAATGGTGGTCTTTGAAGACCAGCTCTACGCGGGAGTCTATAACAGTGACACCGGCTGCCAGGTATGGTGTCATGACGGCCCGGACCCAACTGACTGGACCAAGGTGGCTGACGCCGGTCTCGGCAACGTGAACAACGAAGACGCCCGCAGCCTGGCCGTCTACAATAACGAACTCTACATGGGAATCGGAAACTCAAGCAACGGCGGCACCATCTATAAGTATGACGGCGGCACCTCCTGGACCGATCTCACCCCGCCCTGGATGGCTTTGGTTGACCCCCCGGACGCCGTGCGCAATATGCTCATCTACGGGGGAGAACTCTACTGCGGCCTCAGCGACGACGACACCGGCTGCGAGGTGTGGTCGTGGAGCGGCACCGCCTGGGACCAGCGAAACGTCAACGGCTTCGGCGACCTGGACGACAACCTGGCCATCCACTCCATGGCCGTCTTTGAGGGCTATCTCTGGGCCGGCACAGGCTACAGTGATACCACCGTGGAGGGCTGCGGCGTGTGGCGGACTTACGTCGCCCCCACCTGGTACCTGGCCGAGGGTGCGACCGCCGGCGACTTCGAGACCTACATACTGGTGCAGAACCCCAATGCCACGGCGGTCACCGTCGACGTCGACTTCATGACCTCGGCCGGCTTGAAGGCCGGACCGCAGGGGGCTTCCATCCCCGCCAATTCGCGCGTCACCTTCAAGGCCAACGAGTACGTCACCGACTACAACGTCTCCACCATGGTCACCCCCACCGGCGGAGGGGTCATCTGCGAGCGGGCTATGTACGGCAACGGCAGGACCTGGGCCCACGACTCCATCGGGGTGACCGACCCGGCCGATACCTGGTACCTGGCCGAAGGGGCCACCGCCGGCGACTTCGAGACCTGGGTGCTGGTGCAGAATCCCAACGCCACGGCGGTCACCGTCGATGTCGACTTCATGACCGGGGCGGGGGCCGTGCCCGGGCCGCAGGACGTGTCCATCCCGGCCAATTCCAGGAAGACGTTCAAGGCCAACGACTCCGTCACCGACTACAACGTCTCCACCATGGTCACGGCGGATATGCCGGTCATCTGCGAGCGGGCCATGTACGACACCGCCCGCACCTGGGCCCACGACTCCATCGGGGTGACCGACCCGGCCTACGGCTGGTACCTGGCCGAGGGCGCTACGGCGGGCGACTTCGAGACCTACATACTGGTTCAGAACCCCAACGCCATGGCGGTCACCGTCGACGTCGACTTCATGACCGGGGCGGGGGCCGTGCCCGGGCCGCAGAATGTGTCCATCCCGGCCAATTCCAGGAAGACGTTCAAGGCCAACGACTCCGTCACCGACTACAACGTCTCCACCATGGTCACGGCGAACATGCCGGTCATCTGCGAGCGGGCCGTGTACGGCAACGGCAGGACCTGGGCTCACGACTCCATCGGGGCGACCAGCATGGCCTACGCCTGGTACCTGGCCGAGGGGGCGACCGCCGGCGACTTCGAGACCTGGGTGCTGGTACAGAACCCCAACGCCGCGGCGGTCACCGTGGACCTTACGCTGATGACCGGGGCAGGGGTCCAGACCCCAACTGACTTGCAGAATGTCTCCATCCCCGCCAACTCCCGCGTCACCTTCAAGCCAACGACTACGTCACCGACTACAACGTCTCCACCATGGTCACCTCCAACGGCGGAGGGGTCATCTGCGAGCGGGCCATGTACGATACCGCCCGCACCTGGGCACATGACTCGATAGGCTTCACGCCCTGACGCGAAAGCACCGCTGAAAACAAAGAAGGCCCCGGACTCCCGGGGCCTTCTTCTCTCTGGTCTCAGAAGGGGCGGCTTTCATCCTTCTTCCAGCCAGCCATGGACTTCTCCTGCTTGAAGAGGCGGAAGAGTAAGTCGATGATCCCGGCGTGCAGGCCGCGCGCGAAGCCCATTCCCCAGACCGCCACCAGCGGCACGTTCACTTCAACCTTGTTCTTCTTCAGCCCCTGCATCAAGGCGTCGGACACCTGTTCGGAGGTCAGCCAGCTGGTGATGAAGGGGAGCTTGGCCCCTTCGAACATCCCCGTCTTGACGTAAGCCGGGTTGACGATGGTGAAGTTTACCCCGGTACCGTGCACTTCCTGGCGGATGGTGTCGGTGATGGCGATAGCGGCGTGCTTGGAGGCGCAGTAGCCGCCCATGAGCGGGTTGCCCACTTTTCCGGCGACCGAGCAGACGTTGACCACGTGTCCCCTGCCCCGCTTGACCATGCGCGGCACGAAGGCATGCATCATCCAGATCTGGCCGAAGTAGTTGACCTCCATCATGCGCCGGAGAGATCTTTCGGATAGTTCCAGCACGGCATAGTTCTCGACTATGCCGGCGTTGTTGACCAGGATGTCGAGAGGCCCGACTTCCGACTCCACCTTTTCGGCCAGCTCGAAACAGGCCTCGCGGTTCGAGACGTCCAGGAGATAGTGGAAAACTTCGCAGCCCTTGGACTCGAGTTCGCCAGCCGTCCTCTCCAGTTCAGTGGAGTCAACGTCGGTGATTATCACGCGGCAGCCTTCCCGCGCGAAGTTCATGGCGTGCACCTTGCCCATGCCCCGGGCTGCCCCGGTTAGCAGGACCAGTTTTCCCTTGAGGTCTTCCATGATCTCTCCTTCCAAGAAAATGCGTATAACACTTCAAGACACGATACCCGCTAATTATATCGCGTGTTTCAGGAAAGTGTTTTCTCCGAGGCGATTTCCGACACGGCTGGGTTGCTCAGGCGTGGAAAGACATCATGCTTTCCAGGGTGTCCTTGACGTGGTGCAGGTAGTCGTCCACCGAGTGGCGCGTCAGGTCGTCCAGGTTGTAGAGAGCCTCCTCGTCGGAGAGGAAATCGGGGATCTTCCAATCCAGAGTGAAGTGCAGGTGGGTACCCGCCTCCTCGGGGTCGAACTCCTCTGTCCAGGTGCTCTCGATGGGGCCGCGATTCTCCAGCACTTCCCGATGATAGGGGTCGTACTCGATAACCGTGCACTCCTCCGGCATGTCCACGCCATCCAGTTTGTAGACCTCCCGCCAGTGGCGTCCCAGCCCTTCGCCGGTCATCTCGTGTACCATGATTATGCCTGGATAAAGCTGCATGTTGATGGGGTTAGACATGAACGCGAAGACGCTTTCCACCGGGGCTCCGATTTCGATCTCTCTGTCCACTCTCGGCATGTCCTTCACCTCCCGTGGCGGGATAAGCGGCAGAGAGGGCCGGTCAAGGAGGGTTGAACTTCGAGATACTACGTCCTGCCGCTTGATCCCAAGTTTCATTGCCCTATCTTTGTTGTAGCACCACGCAGCAGCGATAACAAGCAAGCGGAGCCGCGTTCCGGCGAAATGGTTGTGGCATCAGTATTGCAGGATCCAGCCGGTCCCTTCGCAGGTCTCGCAGACCGCCCAGCTGGTCTCGCTGACCAGGCCGGAACCACCGCAGTATTCGCATGGGGCCCAGTCCCAGATCAGGCCGGTGCCGCCGCAGTATTCGCATTCGAAAGACCCGTTCTCGGTGTAGTAGTAACCGTTGCCGCCGCAGACATCACAATAGTACTGCACGTCCTGCACACCCGAGCCGTTGCAGTAGTAGCAGGTGGTGTCGGCGCCCACTTCCCAGCCTCCCCACCCGGCGCAATCCGGGCAGGTTACGTACTCCGCCGTAGGCTGAGGGTTAGGGTCAGGGTTGGGGTTGGGGTTGGGGTCAGGGGTGGTGTCGGTGGGGGCGGTGTCGGGGATATCGTATTCGGCGATCAGATCAGGGAAGGTGTCGATGGATATGTACCATTCGCCCTTTACCTTGACCAGGTAGAAAGTGACCGGGTCGTCCGAATCCATGAGGTCTTCGGTGGCCTCGTCCCCGTACTCGTCGGTGTAGACGACCTTGCCCTTCATGAGATCGACCACCGCTTCCTTGCCTTCAATGTCGGTGTCGAACTTGAGGCTCTTGAACTTGACGTCCTCGGGCATGTCCGCAAAAAAATAGTCGCCGATCAGGGACCTGTATTCACTGCCCAGGGCATCCTTTATCTCGTCCAGGGAGTCGGGGTCGAACAGCCCCGCCAGCGCCTTGGCGTCCTGCTTCTCCACGGCGCGGAAGAACTTCACCACGACGTCTTCGGGGGTCGCTTCTTCTTCCTCCTGCTCTTCCCCACTGGTGGTGGTACCGGTGCTCTTGTTGCCGCAACCCGCGAATCCTACCAGCGCCACCAGCAGCAACATGGCAAGGAAAACGACCAGCAACGTCCTGGACTTGAGGTCTCTCATGCTCTCCTCCTTCAGCCGATCAAACTTGTTTTTTCAATTCTATTCTACTATAAAGAAAGGCCCCGCCGCAGCGGGGCCCGTTAACGTCAGTACCAGGGTGAAGGGCTATTTCTTCTCCTCCTCGGGCTTGGTTATCTTGACAGTCAGAGTCACCGAATCGACGGGGGCGGTATCCTCTTCCCACGGCCGTACCTTCTCCAGGGTGATCTCGGTCTCGGTGGCCTCGTCCCCATGCGAGCCGATGGCGCGGAAGGTCCAGATCTCGTCGTAACCTACGCCGACCATTTCCTCCTCGCCCTCTTTTTTCTCGCCTTCCTCCTTGAGCTTCTCGGACCCCATGCTCACCAGTATGAGCAGGCTCCCGTCGAGGGGCTCGGCCAGGCGCCACACGTAACCGGTGGTGGGGTTGGACGGCACGACCAGGGCGAACTGGGCACCCAGCTCGACCTCCGCTTCCGGGACTTCCTTCTCGTCTTCCATTATCTTGCCGTCTTCGTACTTGTATTCGGTGGCCTTATCGGCGGCCGACCCGGAGGGGCCTACGTCAATCGTGTAGGTCATCGTCTCTTCCGATGCTGCTGCCTCTTCTTCAGAAGCAGTGGCGGCTTCGGTCCCGGTGGTGGTGGTCTCAGTGGTAGTGGTCTCAGTGGTAGTGGCATGAGTCTCGGTGACGGTCTCGGTCCCGGATGTGCGCCTGCCGGCCTCAGCCTCTTCGCCCTCGGCCTCTTCGGTCTCCCACGGGCGAACATACTTGAACGTCAACTCGGTCCGGCCTTCTCCCACGGCCTTGAAAGTCCACTCCTCCTCGCCGGGCGCACCGACCAGCTCGGAATCGCCGGCCTCATACTCGACGCCTTCAAGCGACAGGATGTTCTCATCGACCTCTTCGGTCAGCTGCCAGGAGTAACCGGTGGTGTGGTTGGCCTCGAGGGCTATGACGAACTCGTCGTTCAAGCCAACGTAAATCGGACTGGATGTGTTGCGATAGATCGGCGGCTCCCCGGTATCGCACCCGCCGGCGTTCAGCGCCAGGACGGTGAGGACGGTCAGCAACAAGACCAGCACGACCTTCGGATGCTTCATCTTCTATTTCTCCTTCCCTTGAGAATCGACAGTTGCTATAAATCTTCATCATTTTACTCAAATAGTCCGACCGTTTCAAACTTTTCTCTATTTATTACTATTCCGATATGGATTACGATGTTTGATATGCGTGAGGGGCCGTAAGGGACACTTAGGAGGATGGCTCATGAGGATAGCCGGGAACATGACCGAGCTGACCGGGAACACTCCCCTGGTCAGGCTCAACCGGGTTGTCGGAAAAATTGAAGCCGAAGTCGCGGCAAAGCTGGAGTTCTTCAACCCCTGCGGCTCGGTGAAGGATCGTATCGGAGTGAGCATGATCGACGCAGCCGAGCGGGATGGGCGCATCACTCCAGGCCGCACCACCATCGTCGAGCCGACCAGCGGCAACACCGGCATCGCCCTGGCCTGGGTCTGCGCCGCCCGGGGCTACCGCCTGGTGGTGACCATGCCCGAGACCATGAGCCTGGAACGGCGCAACCTGCTCAAGGTTCTGGGCGCCACCCTGGTGCTGACCCCGGGGCCGGACGGCATGCGCGGCGCCATCGCCAGGGCGAGGGAGATGGAAGAGACCAGCCGCGACTACTTCGTCCCCATGCAGTTCGACAACCCCGCCAATCCTGAGGCCCACCGCCTGACCACGGCCGAGGAGATCTGGGACGACACCGACGGAAAGGTGGACGTACTGGTGGTCGGGGTGGGAACCGGGGGAACCATCACCGGCACCGGCAATGCCCTGAAGGAGAAGAAACCCTCGGTCAAGGTGGTCGCGGTGGAGCCGGCGGAGTCGCCGGTTCTTTCCGGCGGAAGCCCTTCGCCCCACGGCATCCAGGGGATCGGGGCCGGCTTCGTCCCTGCCATACTCGACACCGGCGTAATGGACGAGATAATCAGGGTGTCTACGGAGGATGCCTATGCCATGACTCGCCGTCTGGCCCGGGAAGAGGGCATCCTGGCCGGCGTCTCCTCGGGGGCAGCCGCCCACGCCGCGGTGGAGGTGGCGTCACGGCAGGACAACGCGGGCAAGCTCATCGTAGTGATACTGCCCGACACGGGAGAGAGGTACATGTCGACGCCGCTCTTCCAGTTCGAAGAATAACTAGTAGCCGCAGCTTCAACAGTGGCCGGAGTCAGTTTTCCCCTCCCTCGATGGAACGCGCCATCAGCCTGCCCCACTCGTCCACCATGGACTGGAAGGCCCGTTTGAGTTGTTCGAACTCCTCCCCCGAACGGATGGTAATATGGATATCCAGGTCTCCTTCCATCACCTGTTCGGCCGCGCTGGAGAGCTCCTGGATGGGTTCGGTGATACGGGTGCGGATGAGGTAGGAGAGGATGAAGAAGGTGATCAGGGCGATGATAAGAATCCCGCCGAGGACCATGGTCAGCATTATGAGGTTGGTGTTCCTCCTGTCACTCTGGTAGAAATCCTCGATGGCAGCGACGTTGTCGTGCATGGGCTTGATGCCCACGAAGCCCGTGAGCAGGTTGTACTGGGCGAAGTTCTTCCGGATGACCACGATGAGTTGTTCGTCTTCCAGCCCCAACTCGGGGATGCCGTCCTCCATCCAGATGTAGGAGATGCCTTCATCGATGGCCTGGCTGAGGTAGCCGGGTACGTCCCAGGCTGAGACCAGTGACAGGTCGCTGGAGGCGAAGACGAAGGGTTCGTCACTGACCGGCCACTTCTCGAAAATGAAGAGGTTTTTGGACATGCCCAGCATGCCCGAGTCCACCATCGTGGCCAGGTCGCCGCTGATGTTGGTCTGGATGTCGGAGGTCTGCTTGCTCATCACCGCCGCCATGATCTCCTGCGGGTCCTTGTCGATAGCTTTCGCTTCCAGGGTCGGGGTGAGCAGGTTCATAACGTAAGTGTAGCTGGAGGAGATGTTCTCCGCCTCCGTCTGCTTGAGCTTTTCGATGCTCTTGTCTATGAGGCGGTTCCCCGAGGCTGTGAAAACGGCGTAGGTCAGCAATCCGTAGACGAGAAAGACCACCACCAACAGTATGGTGATCTCCCAGAGTATGCCCAACTGTTTCTTTCTGAGGCTTTCAGCCGGTACCATCTTATCCCCCTCCGATCTCCATGGAACAGCTTTCACTACCCTGCTACTTGTATTGCCCTTACTTATCCATATCCGCTGATAGAGTCGGCTTTCAGGCTGCTTTTCTTGAGTATTTGGGGCGAACGGTAGCGAACCGGGCTTAAGCGGCGTATTTTACGGCATGTAACAATTATTGAGGGTTCAGCGCCACTCGGTGGGCAGGGGTCAGCGGGGCGCCTCCTCAGGACCGGATCATGGTCAAGATCATCTTGAAGGGCTTGCGGGCGTTGAGGGCGTGGGGCCGGCCGGCGGGCATGATGATCATCTCTCCCGCGACCAGTTCGTGAGGCTCCCCCTCGATGAGGATCTCGGCCTCGCCGTCGATGACGTGGGCCAGGGCGTCGAAGGGGGCGGTGTGCTCGCTCAGCCCCTGGCCCTGGTCGAAGGAGAAGACGGTGACGGTGCCCTTTTCGCCCCGCACGATCTCCCGGCTGACCACCGCGCCTTCCTGGTAGTCGACCAGCGCGGCTGCGTCCAGCACCTGGGCGGCCAGCGGGTTTGGCTTCTTTTCTTTTTCTTCCATGGGCATATTGTACTACATGCCGAAGAGGCCCTTCTTCTGCCGGGGCTGGAAGGCGGCGGTGATGGCCTGGTGAGTGAAGAGGGGCGATACCTGGCCAGTGCTGGCGTAGACGTAGAGGGCGGTGCGGTAGATGCCGTTCAAGCTGGCCGCGATGATGCCCAGCATGAACCAGTAGACGACTGCCAGCAGCACCGCGCCTACGATCAGGGCGGCCTGCTCGGTCACGACGGCCAGGACGATGGGCACGATGCCCAGGATGGAGAGTAGTCCGATAATGGCGCTCACCGAGAACTGGCCGACGACGCTCTCGCCCCAAGTGCGCTTGAAGATGCTGCCGGAGCGTTTGATGGCCTCGATGGGGCCTACTCCCTCGAAGACCAGCACCGGGATGACGAAGAAGGTCAGCAGGTTCCAGGCCATCCCCATCAGCCCCGCTACTATCTTGCCGGGCAGGCCGGCGTTCTCGCGAAGAAATTGGAGGACCATCCCCACCGTGGCGGAGATGGCCGCCCAGCCCAGGATCTGGCCGAAACGGCTCCAGGCCTCCTTGAGCCCTTCGCTGAAGGTGGTCTGCTGGCCGTAGAGGATCTTGCGCACACAGAACACCAGACCGACGTTGAAGAAGATGATCACGAAGTAGTTGACCAGGTAAAAGAGGAACAGGAAGGACATAGACGAGAGGGCTCACCGATTCCGAATCGGCGCTGTTGTTGAAGAGCAGGAAGCCGGGAACGGCAAAAGATGCCGTCACGATCAGGGTGCATATCCCCGACACTATCGGGGAACATGACCAGTCCGGTGTTGTCCCTCAGCACCGCCAAGCTCTCTTTTAGAAGCAGCCAGCTCCTGGAAAAAACGCCCACCGGCATACCTCCCCTTCTCCAGCCAGACATGCTCTTTCTAGAGTTGCTTTATCGGATTTTCGGGTATCCGGCTTTAGCGATACGGCATAATGCTCTCTATCGCTCGAGGATCCCGTTCATCAGCAGGTCCATGCTGCCCTTATAGACCTTCTCCATGTTGAGGTGATTGCGCTCCAGGAATTCCGGGTCGCCTACGTAATCCCCGATGCTCTGGAAGTGCCGGGTCACCAGCACCGGGCTGAGATCGCCGCGGAACTCCCCTTTGCGGGCTCCCTCCACCAGGATGGCGGAGATGTAGCGGGAGAGCTTGCGGAAATATTCCTGCGAGACTATGTAGAAGTCGGGGAAGAGTTCCTCCAGGTCACGCATGAGGGATACGTCCAGGTCGGAGATGTCCCGCGCTATCAGTTGGCTCGCCGCGTAGAGTTTGTCGCCGGAGCTGTCCTGGGAAGCGACGATCACTTTCAACTGTTGGACCAGGCGGCTGGCCCGCCGGTTAAGCGCGGCGAAAAAGAGTTCTTCTTTGGATGGGAAGAAGTCGTAGATGGTCTTCTTGCTGATGCGCAGGGTGCGTGCCAGATCGTCGATGTTGAGGCGGCGGAAGCCCTGGTTCAGGGATATTCTCTCCGCCTCGTCAAGAATCATGGAAGCCCTGGGGCCACAATCTTTGTCCACGGCCATTTCCACGCCTCCCGGTAAACTCTGAAACGTTTCTGCGTTTTTCTGTTTAACAGGATATCACCGGGTGGTTCGAAGTCAAAGAACAGTAAGACGAATGTCATAGAATAGTTACATGGAAGAAAGAAGCCGCACGGTTGACAGTTATCTCGCCTGGGGCGCCCGGGAACGTCGGGGCCGGATGAAACGCCACCCCCGGCCGGCGGCGTAAGCTACCGCGTCTCTACCAGCTGGCTTGTCTGGAAACCATCGACTATATGCGTCGCTGTCAGGCGGTGTCTGGCCTCTGGCGGTCAGCCAGCAGGTTGCCCCCCAAACCCACGTTCTCCGGCAAGTTCTCCTTGATGATCACCACCATGGCATCTTCCGGTATCCGGTAGTAACGCGACGCCACCTCGGTGACTTCCCTGATTACCTGGCGCTTGCGGTCCAGGTCGGTGACGGGCGGCCCGTCGAGATAGATGGTCGGCATGCCTTCCTCCTTTTCAGTCGTTGAGCCTATTCACCAGCCAGGCCACGTTCTCCGCGAAACGGCGCACCGTGCCCACGCCCTCCTCGTCCTGCATGGCCTCGCCGGGCAGGCGGCCGAAGACCATGTTCCAGTAGGTGGAGCCGGCCACGATCATGTCGTTGATGAGATAGAACATCAGCAGCTCCTGGATGGTGGCGGTGTGGCCGCCGCGCCGGGCTACCGCCACCGGGCCCCCCACCTTGCGGGAGAGGTAGCCGTCGGAGGCCTTGGAGACCATGCCCATGCGCTGCAGGGCACTCATGAGGTCGCCGCGCGCCGTGCCGAAGTAGACGGGGGTGCCGACGATGAAGCCCTGGGCTGCGCGCACCTTGTCGATGATGTCGTTGAGGCCGTCGTCCTGGGAGCAGGCGGCCAGCTTTCGCGCACTTGCCACAGGCGATGCAGGAGCGTACCTGCATGCCGGCCAGGGAGATGGTCTCCGTTTCCACCCCGGCGTCTTCGATGACCTTCGCGCACTCCTGGAGCAGTTGCGCGGTGTTGCCCTTCTTGCGGGGGCTGGCGCAGAGCAGTATCACTTTATGCACGCGCGGTTCCTCCTTCTTCTTTCAGGGACTTTCTCTTCGCGGCCCAGTCGGCCAGCCGGGTGACGGCGCGGACTGATCTGTTGTAGAACTCCCGGCTGAGGCGGCGGCTGTAGTCCATCGGCCGGGCCCCCGGCCCCACCGGGACCACGCCACGGTCGCGCTCCACCGCGTCGATCACGGCCAGGGCGATCTTTTCCGGGTGACAGCCGTATTTCTCTGACGATCGTCCGCATCATCGTGGTGATGTCCTCCGCGGTGACCCTGCCGCCGTCGACGTTCATCTCGATGCGGCCGTAGATGGGGGTGTCGACCATCCCCGGGCAGATGGTGGAGACGTTGATGCCGTGTTGGGCACCCTCGATGCGCATGGTCTCCGACAGGCCCAGCACCCCGTGCTTGGTGCAGGCGTAGGCGGCCAGGTGCGGGGCCCGGGCGCCAGGGCCGCGGAGGAGGCGATGTTGACGATGCTGCCCCCACCTCCCTGCGCGATCATGCGGGGATAGAAGAAGTGGCAGCCGTGGATGACCCCCCAGAGGTTGATGCCGACGATCCGCTGCCAACCCTCGAGCGGGATGTGCTCCATGGGCCCGCCGATGGCGATACCGGCGTTGTTGACCAGGACGTCGCAGCGTCCGAAGCGGTCGAAGACGTTGTCGCGGAAGTGCTCCATCTCTTCGGCCCGGGAAACGTCCACCACCTCGGAGTAGACCAGGCAGCCCTCTCCTTCCAGTTCCTGCCGGACCCGCGCCAGGCCCGTCTCGTCGACGTCGATCACCGCCAGGTGCGCGCCCCTGCGGGCGAAGGCCAGGGCGATCTCCCGCCCGATGCCGGAAGCCGCGCCGGTGACCACGACGGTCTTTTCCTTGAAATCCCTCACTTGCTCTCCTTTGCTTGACTCGGTCGTCATGCCAGAAAATCAAGAAGGGGTCTGACCCCATCTTGATTTTCTGTTCAGTCGTTCTGCTTGTAGGCGCCCTTCAGCGGGAGGACGTAGTCGGTGAAGATGTGCTCGAAGCGGGCGTCGTCAGTCACTGGCTTGCGGATCATCTTCAGGCAGGCGTCCATCTGCTCCGGGGTGGAGCTGGTCTTCGAATAGAGCTGCAGGGCGAAGGAGGAGAAATCGCGCACCATGAAGTCGAAGATCTGGTCGAGGAGGGCATTCTCGATCCCTGAGAGGGCGCAGTTCTCGATGATCAGCTGGCCGTAAGCCACCAGGGTGAAGATCTCGCCCAGGGTCAGCAGGAAGTCGATGTCCTTCTGCTGCCCCTCGCTGGGGCCGGCCGTCAGCAGCATCTGCTTGAAGGCCTCGATCTGCTCGCGGAAGATGCTCACGTTGGGCAGGTTCACGCTGTCGTAGGCCAGGTTGAAATCGTGGGCCTGGAT
This sequence comes from uncultured bacterium, assembly GCA_963765625.1. Taxonomy (GTDB): domain Bacteria; phylum Actinomycetota; class Geothermincolia; order Geothermincolales; family Geothermincolaceae; genus CAVXXD01. Next base: position 222,027 of record CAVXXD010000012.1, on the reverse strand, counting down.
GCCGCCCAGCCCCTTGGTGGGCCCCTGCCGGAAGAGGAAGGCGTCGTCGGTGGCGTCGTCGCGCCTGGGCACCGCCGGGAAAACACCCGGGTTGAAGAAGAAGTTGGGCATGAACTTGATGATCAGGGCCATGTTGACGTGGACCGTCCCCTCCAGCTTGGGCAGGGCCCGGATGTCGCGGGCGGCCATCTCGAAGTAGTTGTCCTTCTCGAAGCCCTTGGCGGCGATGACGTCCCACAGCAGGTTGATGACTTCCTCGCCCTGGGTGGTGACCTTCATCTTGACCATGGGGTTGTAGAGGAGGTAGCGACGGTCCTCGGGGGAGGCGGCGCGCATGTAGTCGATGGCGCGCAGGGCGAAGAGGCGCATGGCCGCCAGGCGGGTGAAGGCGTCGACGAAGAGCCGGCGCACGTGGGGGAAGTCGGTGACGTGCTTGCCGTAGAGCACCCGGTTGGAGGCGTGGTCGACGGCCTCGTAGAAAGCGTGGGTGGAGATGCCGATGGAGGCCCAGCCCAGGTTGAACTTGCCCACGTTGACGGTGTTCAAGGCGGAGTCCCAGGCGTCGCGGCCGCGGCTGAGTATCTCGGCGTCGGTGATGGGGTAGTCGGTGAGGGCGTACTCGGCCACGAAGTTCTGGGTGGCCACCACGTTCTTGACCACCTCGAACCTGGGGTTGCGGTCCCCCACCGCGAAGAAGACGTAGTCGCCGGAGTCGGTGAATTTGCCGAAGGTGGAGACCAGCGCCGCCTCGTTGGCGTTGCCGATGTAGTACTTGCGGCCGTTGGCCAGGTACCTGCCCTCCCCCTGCGGGGCCAGGGACATCCCGGTGGAATAGAGGTCGGCCCCGTGTTCCTTCTCGGAGAGCCCGAAGGCGAAGATGCCCCCTTCTTTCAGCAGTTCGGCCGTGCGCTTCTTCACCTCCTCGTTCTCCCCCATCCAGATGGGGCCGAGCCCCAGGATGGAGACCTGCCAGGTGTACCAGTAGGACAGGCCGTAAAAGGAGAGGACCTCGTTGGCGGCGCAGTTGCGGTAAGTGTCCCAGCGGGCGTCGGGCCTGCCGTAGCCGGCCGGGGTGAGCAGGGTCGAGAAGAGGTCCGCCTGCGCGCTGGAAGTCGAGGAAGTCGCGGTACCAGACGCGTTCGTGGTCATCCTTTAGGATGTTGCCGCGGCCCTTTCTTTCGAAGAAGCCCACGGTGTCGAGTATCAGCCGCTTGTCGTCGGGGTCGGGGAACTTCCAGTCGGACTCCTTGGGATTGAAGAGGATCATGGCGCACTCCTTTCCTCGGCTGCCCCGACGGGCGAGTAAGGTCCATGAGAATATTCTTTCACAGCCGGGCCGGCTTTGCCAGAAGGACGCGCCGGCAGGGATCATTCCGCGGCGACGAAGGCCGTGAACTCCTCGGGGGTGCCGTTGAAGACGTCGAGGTCGACGTAGCCGTCGATGCCGTCCACGCGGCCGCGCGGGCTGTACTGCCAGAAGAGCCAGGAACGGCTGTCAGCCAGCCCGGGAGACCAGAACACATCCGCGTTCCAGACGGGGTACTCCTCGTAGGCGCCCATGATGAAGCGCTCGTAGGACTCGTCGTTGACGTAGAGGATGGGCTTGCGGCCATAGGTGGCTTCGACCTCACCCAGGAAGTCGTCCAGCTCGCGCCGGAAGGACTCGCGGTCCGGCACATCGACACTGTTCCCGCCCAGCTCGATGTCGACCGCCGGGGGCAGGCAGCCCGCTTCCACCGGTACGTTGGCGATAAAGTTGCGCGCCTGCTCCAGGCCGGGACTGCGGAAGGTGAAGAAGTGGTAGGCCCCGCGCGTCATGCCTGCCGCCCCGGCTTGCTTCCCAGTTCCCGGCAAAGCGGCTGTCCACGTGGTCCAGGCCCTCGGTGGCCTTGATGAAGACGAAGTCATACCCGGCCTGCACGCACCCGGCTCCCAGTCTACGGTCCCCTGGTGCTCGGAGATGTCGATGCCCCGCACCGGGTACTCCTCCCGGCTGGGCTCGTTGAACCAGATGTAGCCTTCGTAATACAGGAGGGCCGTGACCGCCGCCGCGGCCACCAGCAACAACGACAGGGCTACGGCAGCGATGACCCACGCCTTCTTGTTCTTTTTCACCTTCCCGCCACGCCTCTTTTTGCCCTGATTTTACCTGATCGGGTCAGAGCGCCGCCTGCTCGGCGAGGATGAGTGCCTCCAGCCCGGCCTCCCCGTTATTGTAGACGTTGAGATCCACGTTGCCGGAGATGCCGTCGACGCTGCCGGTGAAGGTGTACTGCCAGATCATCCAAGCGCGGCCGTCGGAGAGGGATGGGGCTTTTTCGGGGGAGGCGATCCAGATGGGGCATTCGGGGAAGTAGCCGGATATCAGCCGGTCATAGGTGGACTGATTGGTGTAGATGATGGGCACCTGTCCATAGCGCTTCAACAGTTCCTGCATAAAGACGGTCATTTCGTTCCGCACCGCCTCGACGTCGGGATCGCCGCCGTTGCTCCCGCCCATTTCCACATCGATGACCGGCGGCAGGATGCCTTCCTCCACCGGGACGCTCTCGATGAAGTTCTCCGCCTGTTCCAGCCCGGTGCGCGAGAAGAGAAAGAAGTGATAGGCGCCGCGCATGAGGCCCGCCTTGCCCGCCTTCTTCCAGTTGTCCCGAAACAAGGGGTCTTTGTAGTCCCGCCCTTCCGTCGCCTTGATGATGGCGAAGCCGTAACCGGCCCTCCTCACCTTGTTCCAGTCGATCTCCTTCTGATACTCGGAGACGTCGATGCCCCGGAGGGGAGAGAGGAGAGGATACTTCGAGTTCACGGAGAGCCGGTCATCGGCGATGAGGGGGCCGAGAAGCGCCGCGGCCACCACTATAACCGCGGCTATCACGGCAACGGTCACTTTGGCCTTTTCGTCCCCGTCAGGGACTCGTTCCCCTCTCAAATGTCTCATAGCTCTCTTAGACGCCGCCTTTCGAAAAAGAGGCCACCTGCCGGATCGAGGCCAGACGCCGATTCGACTGTCCGCGATTTTTCCTTAGTTTAAACGACAAGGGTCAGGGGATATACTGTTGATATGCGCAGCAAAGCTTTCCGTATAATCGTTTTCGACTGGGACGGCACCGCGGTCAGGGACCGTACCGTCGACGCCCGGCCGGTGGCGGCTGCCCTGCAGGAGCTGCTGGAGCTGGACGTCTACGTGGTGGTGGTCACCGGCACCAACTTCGCCAACATCGAGCGCCAGTTCTCCTGCCACGTGACCGGCCCCGCCAAGCGCAACCTCTACATCTGCACCAATCGCGGTTCCGAGGTCTTCGGCTTCGACGCCCGCTCCGAGCTCTTCCTCCTCTACCAGAGGGAGTCCACGGACGAGGAGAACCTGGCCCTGGACCGCACCGCCGAGGCGGTCAAAGCCGAGGTGGAAGGGGCTTCCGGCGTCACCATCGATATCGTCTACAACCGCCTCAACCGGCGGAAGATAGACCTCATCCCGGAGTGGCCCGACCCCCCCAAGTCGCAGATCGACAAGCTGCTGCGGGAGACGGAGAAGCGCCTGCGCAAGGGAGGGTACAAGGCGGGCATCAAGGGGGCCTACGAGGCCACGGAGCGCTTCGCCCGGGAGATGGGGCTGGCCGACCCCCGCATCACCTCGACGTCAAGCACGTGGAGGTAGGCCTGACCGACAAATCCGACTCCCTCCGCTGGATACTGAAAGAGATAGCCGAGCGGCGCAACATCCCCTATCACGACATCCTGGTCCTGGGCGACGAGTTCGGCCCCATCGCCGGCTTCGAGGGTTCCGACTTCCGCATGGTGGTGCCCGGGGTGGAAGGAATAGAATACGTCTCGGTGGGCAAGGAGCCCAACGGCGTCCCCGAAGGAGTCGAGCACCTGGGGGGCGGCCCCGCTGAATTTCTTCGCATTGTAAAAGAACAGGCCCGCCTGCACAAGCTCTTCCTCCCCACCGACGACCCCACCTTCCTCATCGTGGAAGAAGGGTTCAACCCGGTGCGCGAGCGAGAGGTGGAGTCCATCTTCACCGTGGGCAACGGCTACCTGGGCACGCGCGGCTCCCTGGCCGAGCAGGACGAAGCCTCCAGCCCCACCACCCTGGTGGCCGGGGTGTTCGACCGCCGCAGCCAACGGGCGCCGGACGAGTTGCCCATCTTTCCCGACTGGCTCTACACCCGCATCTTCGTCGACGACGAGCGCATGCAGATGAAGCGCAAGAACATCGTGGAGCACCGGCGCATCCTGGACATGCGCAAGGGGCTGCTTCTTCCGTGAACTGACCTACGAGGACATCACCGACCGGGTCACCCGGGTGCTCTACCTCCACTTCGCCTCCCTGGCCGACCCCCACGCCCTGGCCCTGCGGGTCACCGTCATACCCCGCAACTACCGCGGCGAACTGCGGGTGGAGACCGGCCTGCGCCTCAACCCGCGCGGGGCCCCGCCCCTGCACGGCGTGGAGAAGATCACCGGCGCGGACGAACCGGATGGCCGGGACGGGCGTGGGGTGCTGATCCGTGCCCAGACCCTCTTCACCCTGATCGACGCGGCGGTGGCCCAGCATTCCCGGATCGCCGACGGGTTCGTGGAACCGGAGCATTCCTACCGCATGGACGAGTTGACCGTGCTGGAGCGCTGGCGCTGGGTCGGCATGATCGCCCAGGAAGTGACGCTGGAGAAGCTGGTCTCCATCTTCACCTCCAACGACGGGGTGGAGTCGGCGGAGAAGGCCGCCCTGGCACATACCCGGAAACTGGCGGGAAGAGATTTCGAGGAGCTTCTTTTAGAGCACATGGCAGCCTGGGAGGAGCGCTGGAAGACAGCGGCGGTACGCATCACCGGCGACCCCGAAGCCCAGCACTGGGCCAACTTCGCCGCCTATCACCTCATCAGTGCCGGCAACGACGAGAACGAGCGCGTCTCCATCGGGGCTCGCGCGCTTTCCGGCCCCATATACAAGGGCCACATCTTCTGGGACTCGGAGATGTTCATCCTCCCCTTCTTCATCTTCGCCCATCCCCCCACGGCGCGCGCCATGATCATGTACCGTTACCACACCCTGAACGGCGCCCGGACCAACGCGGCCCGCAACGGCTACGAGGGGGCGCAGTACGCCTGGGAATCGACGGGAGGCGGGGAGGAGATGACCCCTCCGGCCGCCCTCTCCCCCACCGGCGAGGTCATCCCCATCCTCTCCGGCCCGCGGGAACAGCACATCACCGCGGACGTGGCTTACGGGGTCTGGACCTACTGGAACGCCACCCTGGACGAGGAGTTCCTGGTGCGGGCGGGAGCCGAGATCCTCATGGAGACGGCGCGCTTCTGGACCAGCCGGGTGACGGAGGGCGACGACGGCCACTTCCACATTCTCAACGTCGAGGGGCCAGACGAGTATCACGAGGAAGTCAATGACAACCTTTACACCAACCTGATGGCCGTCTACAACCTGCGGCACGCCGTCAAGGCGATGGACTTCTTGAAAGAACGCCACCCGGAGGACCTCACGGCACTGATCCAGAAGATAGAGTCTCAAACCGGACGAGGCGGACGGATGGACGGACGTGGCCGACCGCATGTACGGCAACGGGCACGGGGAGGCCGGCCTGCTCGAGCAGTTCGCCGGCTTCTTCCAGCTGGAAGATATCGACGTCCGCCGTTACGAGCCGCGCACCGCCGCCCTCGACACCATCCTGGGGCGGGAGCGTACCGCCAACTCCCAGCTGGTCAAACAGGCCGATGTGGTAATGGCGCTCTACCTGCTGGAGGACCTCTTCACCCAGGAGGATATCGAGACCAACTACCTTTACTACGACCGCCGCACCGCCCACGGCTCCTCGCTCTCCCCCGCCATCTACGGCCTGGTGTCGGCGCGGCTGGGCATGACCAAGGAGGCCCTGCAGTACCTGCGTAAGGCGGGCACCATCGACCTGGTGGACAACATGGGCAACGCCGCGGGCGGGGTCCACGCCGCGGCCCTGGGCGGCCTCTGGCAGCTGCTGATAATGGGCTTCGCCGGGGTACGGGCCTGGGAAGCGGGGCTCTTCATCTGCCCGAAGCTGCCGGCCCGCTGGCGCAGGCTGGAGTTCTCGCTGACCTGGCGTAGCGTCTGGCTCGACTTCGACATCAAGCGCAACCGGAGCATGACCCTCACGGTGTCGGGAGTCGAAGGCCTCGAGGTGGAAGTGGGTATATTCGAACGCCCCACGCGAATGGTTCGGACGGGAACGCATTACGTCTCCACCTGGACCGACGAGGCATGGAGCGATTTCGTTGAGGGAGAGGGCGATTGACCGTGGAGGCCAGACAGCGTCCGGCTATCGTTCTGCCACTTGACGGTTCCGTCACTTCGGCCGCCGCCTTCGGGCCGGCCCGGGCCCTTGCACGCATCCTGGAAGGGGTACTCCACGTGGTGCACGTCACCGACCAGCCCATGCCCGAACACCGGCTGGCACGCTACCTGCAGATAACCCCCATGGAAGAAGACTTCGTCTTCCACCAGGTGAAGGGAGAGGTGGCTGGGGCCATCCTCGACCTGGCCACTTCGGCCGGCGCATGGATGATCGTCATGTCCGGCCAGGGCCAGACCAACGACCCCGAGCGCATGGCGGGCCAGACGGCCTTGAGCCTCATCCAGCGCTCCACCTTCCCGGTGATGGTCATCCGCGCCACCATGCGCGAAGTGCCGGGCCCGGAGTGGCGCCCCACCAGGATGCTGGTCCCCCTGGAAGGTTCCCCCCTGGCGGACTGCGTCATCAAGCAGGTATTCAGCCTGGCCCAGGACATGAAGATCGACCTGGACATCCTGCACATCGCGGTGGCCAAGAAGAAACCGCCCATGGAAGTCGGGGGCATTCACCAGCCCACGCTACCTCGACCATCCCCAGTACGACTGGCCGGCCTGGAGCGAGGAGTTTCTCTACCGCTTCTACACCTACCTCCACCCCGACGCCCAGCTCCGCCTCTTCCACCGGCGGGGCAAGCCGGACACGGTGACCCTGCGTTTCGCCATGGAGAACAGCGAAGACATCATCGCCCTCTCCTGGCGCGGCCTGCTCCACGACAAGCTGGCGGAGACGGTGCGCGGGGTGCTGACCCGGGCCGAAGCCCCGGTCCTGCTGATACGGACCTGACAGGAAATTTGGGGTCAGACCCCTTCTTGAATTTCTCCGGAATGTTGCTTTTTACTTTCAGTTTCTGAGAAATTCAAGAAGGGGTCTGTCCCCAAATTTCCTCAGCGGCTTCAACCGGGTTCGCCCCTGAAGAATACGGCAACAGGCCTCTTTTTCATTTCTTTTTCATTTATATATTGTGGTATATTATGTGTAATGCTTTATATATGTTTATGTGGAATGGAGGGTAAATGGCCAAGAGGATCATTCAGGTCCCCATGGACCCGGAACTCCTGGCGAACCTGGACAAGTTGTGTGGGGAGAAGCGTATCGCAAGGGCCGAGCTGATCCGGGAGTCATGCCGCGAGTACCTCAGGAGATCCGAGCAGGAGGAACTCGACCGTGCTTATCAGAACGGCTACGAACGCTGCCCCGAAGCGCCGGAAGCCGCGGCGGCCCAGATGAAGTTGGCGGGGAAGGTCCTTCCCTCGGAGAAGTGGTGAAATGCGGAGGGGGGAAGTCTGGTGGACCGACCTGCCGGCCCCGGCCGGCCGGAGGCCGGTGCTGCTGTTGTCGCGAAATGCCGCTTACCGCGTACGCACATCCGTCACCGTGGGGTTGATCACCCGGACCATCAGGGACATCCCGGTGGAGGTTCCCCTGGGCCTGGAGGACGGCATGCCGGCGCGTTGCGTTGTAAACCTGGATGATATCCTCACCATTCCCCGGTCATGCCTGGAGGAAAAAGTGACCTTTCTCTCGCCGGAGAAGATGGCCTCGGTTTCCCGCGCGATCCGTTTTGCCCTCGACCTGGACTGATAGGGTCAGGCTTTATGACTCCCGTCAGTCGGGTTCGCCCCGGACCGGGACCGGCTCCAGGGTAGGTTCGGCGAGCTTTCTGCCCGGAGGGCCATGGACGGCGATGCTCTCGCCGTGGACCTCAACCTGCTTGCGGCGCGACGGCAGCAGGAAGGACAGGAAGAAGGCCAGCAGCCAGAAGCAGGCGGCAAAGATGATGGCCATGCGGTTGGCATCGGTGATCGACTGGTGGCCGATGCTCACGATCTCGTCCTTGATCTGGGTGGGGATGCTGCTGTCGAGTTCAGCGCCGCCCCCGAATTCGATGTTGGAGACCTGCTCGCGCACCGCGTCCTCCACGTTGGCCTTGAACGGCTCGGGGATGACCGTGCTCTCCTGGACCCCGCTGATCATGCCGGAAGAGATGGAGGCGATGATCAACGTGCCGATGATGGCCGTCCCCAGGGTCATGCCCGTCTGGCGGAAGGTGTTGTTGACGCCGGAGGCCTCTCCCGACTGCTCCACCGAAACGGCCGACAGGGTGAGGTTGTTGATCTGCCCCATCAACATCCCGATGCCCACACCCAGAATGAAAAGCCCGGGGATGAAGCTGGACGTGGTGGAGTTGACGTCCCATATCGCTAACTGGAAGACGAACCCGGCCAGGCCTACCAGCAGACCGGTCTGCACCGGCAGCTTGGAGCCCACGCGGTTGCTCCAGACCCCCGCGGCGGGGGCGGCTATCAGCGACCCGATAGACATGGGAAGTAGCGCCAGCCCGGTGTGGAAGGCGTCGTATCCCCGCACCGCCTGGAGGAAGACGGGCAGCGAGAAGATCAGGCCGGCCTGGCCCATGGCTACGATGCCGGTTATGGAAGCGCCCGAGACGAACTGGTTGTTGCGGAAAAGCTTCATGGAGACGAGCGGGGTGCAGCACCCCCTCTCCCTGCGGCGTTCCCACAGGACGAACCCCGCCAGAATCACCAGGCCCAGGACCATGGAGCAGAAGCAGATGGAAACGGTCCCGAAGGTCCAGCCGAACAGGGTGAAGGGCTCGTTGGCCTTGACCCAGCCGTAAGTGGAGGACTCGATGATCCCCCAGATCAGGAAGAACATGCCGCCGGAGGATAAGATGACGCCCAGCCAGTCCAGCTGCGGCTTTTCCTCCAGGTCGCGCGACTCCTTGATGATGAAAGAACCGGCTATCAGCACCGCCGCTACGACTACGTTGATGCGGAAGGCCCAGCGCCAGCTGTAGTTCGTAGTGATCCAGCCGCCCAGCAGGGGGCCGATGGCGGTGGACGCCCCGGCTACGCCGCCCCAGATACCGAAGGCCAGGGCGCGGTCGCGTCCGCGGTAGGTGGAGACCAGCAGGGACATGGTGGCCGGCATCATCAGGGCCGCGCCGATACCCTCGATAATCGATTCCCCGATGATCATGGTGGGCACGTTCCGGCTGAAGGAACAGATGAGGGAGCCTACCGCGAAGATGAAGGCACCCAGCACGAACATCTTCTTGCGGCCGTAGAGGTCCCCCAGCCGGCCGCCGGTGATCATCAACATGGCGATGGTCAGGGAGTAGGCGGTGATCACCCACTGGATCTTCTGGATGGTGGTGTCCAGGTCCTGGATGATGTAGGAGAGAGACACGTTCAGCAGGGTCATGTCGATGAGGATGATGGCCAGGGAGAGAGCCAGGACGGATAACGGGGCCCACTTGCGCAGCGCGCTCATCTTTTCTTGTGTCTCTTTCGGCTCAACCTGTTCCATTAACGTCCCTCCCTTACTTAGGATCGCTAAGAATTATACATCCTGCCTGGCCGTCTTTACATGTGAAGTATCAGAAAGTATATTATTACTGTTTGGTCATTTCTACTTACCACAACGAAAGGACGTGGAGGAAATGGGCGCTATAAAGGGAGACCGCGACGCGGATGCCATTATCATCGGAGCCGGCCTGGGAGGCCTGGCGACCGGGGCCTACCTGGCAAAGCAGGGCGTCAGAGTGCTTATGTTCGAGCAACACCACCAGCCCGGCGGCTACTTCACTTCTTTCAAGCACAAAGGCTACGTGTTCGACGGAGGCATCCAGGGCTCGGAGGACGCTGGCATGCTGCTTAACATGTTCCGGCAGCTGGGCCTGGACAAGCGGATCCATTTCCACAAGAGCCGCTACGGCGCGTGCATGGGGGACTTCCGGGCCCCGGTGGTCAGCATACCCGACATCGCCGTTATCTACGAAGCGCTGGCCAAACGCTTCCCGGCCGACGCGGCAGCCCTGGCGGATATCAGCCGCGACGCTGTGGACTTCAGCCGCGCCGTGGAATGCTTCAGCACCATGCCCAACCCCATGCTCATGCCCATGTGGAAAGTGATGTTGGGCTTCCCTGGCTGGGCGGTCAGACAAGGGCGGTCGCTCAAGTACTTCCCCCGCTTCCTCAAGTACGTCAACACCCCCATGGAAGATTACTTCGACAGCCGGCTGACCTCACCGGAGCTCAAGCGCATCCTGGGCATGGTCTCCTACCGCGGCACCCCCGCCTCTTTCGGCCTCTCCTTCGTCAGCTACTTCCTCGACTATTACTACTCCGAAGGTGGTGTGCAGGCCATGCCCGACACCCTGGCGGCCTTTATCGAAGAGCGGGGCGGCCGCATAGAGTACAAAGCCCTGGTGGATGAGATCATGCTTGAAGGCAAGCAGGCCTGTGGTGTGCGCCTGTCCGACGGACGCTCTTTCCGCGCCCCCTTCGTTATTAACGGCGGGGACGCCCGGCGCGCCTATGCCAAGATGCTGCCGCCTTCCGCCGTGCCTGGGCGTTTCCACCAGCGCCTGGAGGCGGCCGAGCTGGCCGAGTCGGCCTTTACTGTTTTCCTGGGCCTGGACATACCCCCGCACGAGCTGGAAACCATGGGCTGTCATCACCTGCTGGTCTATCCGGAGATGGAGCCGGAGGACCGGGACTGGGAGAAGCTGCCGGAGATGTACCGCTATTCCTTCATGGAGATATCCGTGCCCTCCCTGCACGACCCCTCCCTGGCCCCTCCCGGCAAGAGCGCCATGGTCATCCACTCCATGGCCGACCCGGATACCGCCTCCTGGGGCGTCGTCGACGGCAAGCCCGGGCCCGACTACGAGAAACTGAAAGAAGAGTGCGCGGAGCTGCTCATCGAGCGGGCCGGCCGGATCGTCCCGGGCCTGGCCGAGCACATCGAAGTGAAGCTGACCGCCACCCCCTACACCCACGAGCGCTACACCCTCAACGCCGGGGGCACCACGGTGGGATGGACTTACCATCCCCGCAAGGGCTTCTTCCGTCACTTCATGCCCATGACCGGTTTCCTCACCCCGGTGAAGAACCTCTACCAGGTAGGGCACTGGGCCATGACCCCGGGAGGGGCGCCTTCGGCCATCATCTCCGGCCGCATCGTCTCCCTGCTGGTGGGGGCCCGGCTGAAGCTGGGCAGATAGCGTCAAACTGAAATCGGGGTCTGACCCCGATTTCAGTTCAGGGGGCGTAACCCACGGAGTCGTGGGCCCAGGTGCGGTTGTTGCCGTACATGGCCCGCTCGCAGACCACGTCGCCGCCGGTGGTGACCACCATGGTGCTGACGTTGTAGGTCGCGGCGTAGAACCCCAGGTTGAAAGAGCGGCGCGAGTTTCCGTCGATGGTCACCCCGGTCAGGCCAGGTGGATAAACGGGGCCCTGGTCGGTCATCAGGGTGAAGGTAGCCGTGACTTCCGCGGCGTTGGGGTTCTGCACCAGGACCCAGGTCTCCATGCCGCCGGCCGTGCAGCCTTCGGCCATCAGCCAGGTCGAGGCGGGAGCGGATGCCCCCACCGACTCGTGGGCCCAGGCGCGATCGTTGCCGTACATGGCCCGCTCGCAGACCACCCCGCCCCCGGTGGAGGTGACCCGCGTGGAGACGTTGTAGGTGGTGACGTAGTCCCCGAGGCTGAAGGACTGCCGGGTCCGCGGGGCGATGGTCACGCCCTGCAGGCCGGCCGGCGTCTGGCTCCCCTGGTCGGTCTGGAGTTCCAGGTCCACTTCCACCGGTACGGTCCCCGGGTTCTGCACCAGTACCCAGGTCTCGAAACCGCCGTCGGTGCAACCCTCGGCCAGGTACCAGGTGTCGGAGGCCGTCCTGGCGCCGGCCGAATCGTGGGCCCAGGCCCGGCCGTTGCCGTACATGGCCCGCTCGCAGACCACGTTGCCGCCCCGCGAGGCGACCATGGTGGAAACGCTATAGGTGGTGAGGGAATCACCCAGGTTGAAGGAGCGGCGGGAGCCTGCGGCGATGAGCACGTCGGCGATGACCGCCCCCCCGCTGGCCACGTCCTGCAGTTCCAGGGTGACGGTGACGTCGAAGACATTGGGGTTCTGCACCAGCACCCAGGTCTCCATGCCACCGTCCGTGCAGCCCTCGGCCAGGAACCAGGTGGAAGAAGTCGCGGTAACGCCGACGGACTCGTGAGCCCAGGCGCGGTTGTTGCCGTACATGGCACGCTCGCAGACCACGTTGTCGCTCGCTTCCACCCGGGTGGAGACGTTAAAGGTGGTGACGTAGGAGTTGAGGTTGAAGGTCATGCGGGAATTGCCCGCGATGGCCACGTCCTGCAGGGTCGCGGGTGACTGCTCACCCGTGTCGGTCATCAGGGTGAGGCTCACCGTCACCGTTTCCCCCTGCGGGTTCTGTACCAGCACCCAGGTCTCCATGCCGCCGTCCGTAGAGCCTTCCGCCAGGTACCAGATGACGGCGGGCCGGCTCATGAGGAAAGGTATGGCGGAGGATTCGCCGCCGGTGGTATGCACGCTCACCGCCCTTGTCCCCGGGTCGGTTTCGGGGGCCAGGCACTTGATCTCGTTCTCGGACCAGAGGTTGTAGCCGGTAGCCGGCACCCCGTCGAACATCACGGTGGAAGAACCACGCTCGATACCAAACCCCGTGCCATACAGGGTCACCTCGGTGCCCGGCGCCCCTTCCGGCGGCCCCAGGGCGTCCAGGGTTGGAACGACCGAAAATGGCAGGCTCCCGGAGGTCCCCCCCGCCGTGGTCACGACCACATCGACCAGGCCGCCGGCGGAGGGTGGCACCTCGCAGGTTATGGTGGTCTCCGTCCACTGGGTGTAGGTATCGGCCCGGGCGGAGCCGAAGGAGACATAGGAGGTCCCCCGGGAAGTGCCGAACTGGCTGCCGGTCAAGGTCACCGTCTCGCCGGTTACACCCTCGCTCTTGTCGAGGGAGGTAAGGACGGGAGCGCCGTGGAAGGCCGCGGAATTGGAAGCGTTGCCTTCCCAGTCATATACGACCAGCGGCCCGCTGATGACGGGGTCGGGCACGGTCACGGTGATCTGCGCGTTGGTCCACGAATTGACCACGGCTTCGGTGCCGTTGATGGTCACCTTGGAGGCGCGGCGGTCGGTGCCGAAGTTGTAGCCGTCGATCCGGACACTGGTGCCGGGGCCGCCGGTGTCGGGAGTGATGGAGTTGATATGGGGGGTGTCCGGTGTGGTGCTGTCGTCCATCTGCCAGGCCTCCATGGCGTAGTGCTTCATGAAGTCGTAACTGAAATATACGTAGCCGGCGCTGGCACCGTTCCAGTCCGCCCCCCAGGAGTTGACGGCCAGGAAGCCGCCCTTGTGGTCGTCGTCACCACCCGTGGGGTTGGCGTTGTCGTCGTAGCCGACCACGCACATGGCGTGGAGGCCGGTGCTTTCCGAGGTGCCGTCGTAGTCATAGTAAGGATTCTCGTCGGGAGAGCCCGGACCGGAATCCGGAAAGTCGCCATAGACGTCGAACCCCATGACGAAGGGCTCGCCCGAGTCGAGCTGGGCCTTGAGGGGCGCGAGGTCGTTGGTCAGCCCGTCGTTGTAGGGCGGCCAGTCCGGCTGGTAGAAGATGTAGGACCAGTTGCCGGCGATACGGTAGGGCAGGGCCGCCTGCTTCTGGGCGGCGGTGGGTTGGGTGGTGTAGTCGCCGTCGACGAAGGGGAACTCCGCCATGTCCACCGACCCCTTCCGCTGCAGAACGTCGAAGGCCTCATCGAAGTTCATACCCTCGTCATCTCCACCGTTGCCCAGGTTGTAGACGAAGGCCGGGCTGGCCTGGTACTCGGCCTGGGTGAGGTCCCAGGTGGTGTGCTCCTGCTTCTCCTGCCAGCTCTTGTAGTAATAACCGGTGGACCAGGCTACACAGGAGCTCAGCCCGTCCTGGTCGCCCACCGGGGGCATCTGGGAGGAGAGGTCCACTGATGCCTTGAACTGCCGGTCGGTGGTGTCGATCACGTACTGCTCGTACTGGCCGGGGGGCGTACGCTTCCAGCCCATGCCGTGCTCCTCCGCCGTCTTGGGCGCCGCTGTCCCCGGCTGGGACTGCCGTTCCGCGCCCGCCGTCACCGGCAGGAAGGCCGCCGTCAAGATGGCGGCAACCAGCACGCACAGCACCGCCAGGGACAGCCTCATAAGGGTCAGCCTCTTGAATTCTTTTGAGATCATTCGATCCTCCTCCATAATCCGTTATCCCCAATGTTAATGGAGAGATAGACCGCCTTCAATGTCAGGGGACAGGTTCTCCATAGTTATCTTACACCATGTATAATATATGCATGGCTGACCAAAGCGGGATCTTCGCATCATTGCGGCACCGGGACTACCTGCTCTTCTGGAGCGGTTCTTTCATCTCCAACATCGGAACCTGGCTGCAGGCTACCGCCCTCCTCTGGTACGTCAAGGAATACACCGGCTCCAACGCCTGGGTGGGGCTGGTCAACCTTGCCAACTTCATCCCGGTGTTCCTGTTCATCCTGCCGGCCGGCTACCTGGCCGACACCCGCGACCGCAAGAAGCTGGTGCTGGCCGGGTTCTGGGTGATGATGGGTGCCTCGATGACCCTGGGGGTGCTGGCCAGCCTGGAGGTGGCGCGCCTACCGGTCATCCTCTCCTTCGTCTTCATCACCGGGACCGCTTACACCTTCTGCCTGCCGGCCGGTAATACCCTCCTGCCCGACCTGGTCAGCAAAGAAGAGATGCTCAACGCCGTGGCCCTTTCCTCCGCCCAGTACAACCTGGGCAGGGTGATCGGGCCGGCCCTGGGAGGGCTGGTGATCGCCTCCCTCGCGGTGTCCGCCGCATTCTACATCAACGCTGCCAGCTTCCTGGTCATCATAGCCCTGGTGATGCTGGTTCGCACGGAGTTCCCACCTCGCGTGAAAGACGATCGGGGCATGTTCCCGCACATCCGGGAAGGCCTTTCATACGCACGGCGGCGCCGCTGGATGCTGGCCATTCTGGCGGCCCTGGGGCTGGCCACCTTCTTCGGGTATGCCTGCACGGTGCTCTACCCGGCCCTGGCCCGGGACGTGCTGGACCGGGGAGCCGGTGCTTACGGTCTGCTGCTCTCCTGCACCGGTATCGGCGCGGCCGCCGGGGCCCCGCTGGTGACCCTGCTCAACCGCCGACTGGCCGAGCGCGTCCTTATCGCCGCTTCGGTGTCGGGCCTGGGCCTGTTCGTACTGGGCCTGTCCTTGTCGCGTACATACTGGCTCTCATGCCTGATGGCCATGGGCATCGGCTGCTGCTACCTGGTTCTGGGTTCCTGCGTCAACACGGTGCTGCAGGCACGCAGCCTTAAGGAGATGCGGGGGAGAGTGGTCAGCCTCTACTCCATGCTGGGCCTGGGGATGTTCCCGCTGGGTGGCATGTTCCTGGGCTGGCTAGCGGACGCCAAGGGCTCTCCTTACGCTACACGCCTGGGAGGCATCGCCTGCCTGGGCCTGGCCGCCCTGCTCTGGATGCTACCGGCCCTGACCCGAGAAGCCGACTCCCGCCTGGGCCCGGACTGAGCTTCTTTAACCAGCCGGCTGGTAAATTATGGGAAGAAACTCGATATTCGAGACCTGACCCCCTTACTGGTGGTCGGGGTCGGTGCAGAAGTTCTGCACGAAGACCACCCCGCGGCAGTCCCCCACCGCCAGGCCGGCCCCGGCGTCGTTGAACTGGAACTCCAGTTCCATGAAGGGCATGCCCTTGCGCTCATAGACGGTGCGGATGGCGATCCAGCCGCTGAAGTCCGAGGGGTCGATGGGGCGCACGAAGGTGGTGTTGATCTTGGCGATCATCATGTTCACCGCTACGCGGCGGCAGCGGACGTGCTCGGGGTCCACCCCGAAACCCTCCAGGGGGATCAATCCCTGCTTGGACCCTTCCATGGAAAGGACGTAGGCCAGCTGGTTGAAACAGAGGTTGGTGTCCACCGCGTTGAAGTGGCGATAGGTAGCATACTCTGCTTCGTCCTCGGGAGGCGCCAGGTAGAAGGAAGCGGGAATGGCGAACTGCCCGTGCGCCCGCACGTATACTTCTTCTGAGTCGTTGTTGAGCAGGGTGGCCGGCTCGTAGCCGCGGGGATGCTCCAGCCAGGCGTCCTTGAGGTAGCGGCAGTCCTCGCGATAGAACCAGATATCTCCCAGCAGTTCCTGCGAGTGCAGGTGGGGCAGGCTCGACTGCGGGACGTCGATCTTTACGGTCATCTCGGCACCTCCATGTCTCTTAATAACGGTCGTCTCGACGGTCTCACTACTTCTGGTTGCGCAGCCGCTCCATTTCCTTCTGTATCTGGTCCTCGCGCCGGGCCTCGCCGCGCGTGCCGGTATAGTAGCCGAAGGCGTGGAAGGCCAGGCCTATACCCCATCCCAGCGTCGCCCAGACGGGCCAGGGGTACCACTCGTCGCTGGACAGGCCGATGATGAGCCAGATGGCCCACAGGAAGACGTTGACGATCAGGTAAGAGGCGGCGTGCCAGGCTAGCCCCATGCGCTCCTTGACCCGCCTTTCCGCCTTTCTCCGCAGTGCTTCATCGTCGGGATACTGCTCGGTCATGCTTTCCCCCTTTCGTCACGACCCGGTTTTGCTCTACTATCCTCGAGATTAACATATATCGCTTATAATGTATCAAAAGGAACCAGGGGAGGAGGGGTCATGTCCGAAGTCGTGGTTATAGGTTCAGGCGTGGGCGGTCTGGGTTGCGCGGCGCTGCTGGCCAAGGCCGGCCATTCCGTTCAGGTTTTCGAGCGCAACTCCTTCATCGGGGGCAGGTGCTCAGCTTCAGAGCATGAGGGCATCGTCATGGAGAAGTTCGCCCACATCTTTCCAGTGAGCAGTAAAGGGGCGCTGGGACGCATCGCCCGGGAAGTGGGAGAGCCGGTGGAGTTTATCCGGCACGATCCCGCGGCCATGATCTACGACGTCCAGAACGGCCGCCTGCGCACCTATCCCCAGCCGCAGGACATCAGTCCCCTGCCGGCCCAGGCCCGCATGGCCATGAACCTGGGGGTCAAGTGGTACCGGGCGCCGGGGGCCGGGCTCTTCTTCATGAAACTGATGAAGGCCAGCGACTCCTTTATCGCGGCCCACGACGGCATGCTCCTCTCCGACTTCGTCAGCCATTACACCGGCGACCCGTCGGTCCACCGCTTTATCAACACCTTCTGCTTCATGATGTTCACCATCTCCTACACCCGGGCTTCGGCCGGCGAGTTCGTCTACTGCTTCCGCGAGATGTTCAAGGCGGCCGAGATCAGCTACCCGCGGGGAGGCTCCGGCGCCATCACCGATGCCTACCGGCGGGGGCTGGAGAAATTCGGCGGCCGGCTCCACCTCGAGAAGAAAGTGGAGCGCATCCTCAGCGAAAACGGCCGGGTGACCGGCGTGCTCACCGCTGATGGCGAAGTCCCGGCCGACATAGTGGTCTCCAACGCCGGCATCGACCTCACCGTGGAGCTGGCCGGGGACGAGGCTGTGGGAAAGGAATACGCCGACCGGGCCCGGAAGATGCAGTACTCCGGTTCCGGGGTGGTGGCCAAGTTTCTCCTCGACAAGCAGCTGATCGAAGAGCCGGCCATCATCTACATGCCCGACGCCGGGCCGGACGACATGTTCGCCTTCCTGGAAGAAGGGGGGCTGCCCGACGACATGATGATGATGGTGCTGGTGGTGGACCGCATGGACCCCTCCTCGGTTCCCGGCGGCAAGCAGCTGATCATCGCCGCCACTCCCGGACCACCCACGCCCGGCGACCCGCGGGCAGCGGAGCTCATCGACCGCCTGGAGGAGCGCTTCTACTCCCTCGTGCCCGGTATGAAGGAGCACGTGATCTGGAAGACGGCGGTGCGCCCCGAGCATATCAGCGCCGCCACCGGGCGAAAGCGCATTGGGGACAGCGTGGGCATAGCCCAGACCCCCGGCCAGGTCGGGATGAACAAACCTTCGCCCGTCACCCCGCTTAAAGACCTCTACCTGGTGGGCATGGACGCCGGGGCCCGCGGCATCGGCACCTGGCAGGCGGCTGAGTCGGCCGAAGTGGTAGCCCGGCTGATAGGCCGGGCCTAGCAATCCAGACTCGCTTACCCAAGGGGCTTCCTCCCCCGCGTATGGTAGAATCATCACGCAAAAGGCTTTCTATTAAGAAGGGAACGACGCAGGTGACGGGAGGCTTCTTCAAAGGAAAAGAGATCAGGCGGCTGATGCTTATCAGCGCACTCTGCTGCCTGCTGATGATCGGATCGATATCCACCTACCTCATCGTCAGCTCGCGCCAGCACCTCAAGAGCCAGACGGACAAGATGGAGGCGGCACTGGCAAACACCATCGCCCGCAGGCTCGACACCTCCTACGACCAGATAACCGGCTTCCTCAAAGCCACCGAGGCGGTCCCCCTCAGCATTGATATGTGGCAGATCCTCCAGGACACCAAGCGGCTGGTATCCTTTTTCACCGGGTGCGCCCTGGCCGTTTACGACTGCGACTACGCCGTGGAGCTGGACGGGGATGATGTCTACATGTTCATGGGCAAGGAAGGCATGCGCCAGGAAGATTTCCCTGTAGAGGAATTCGCGGACATGGAGACCAGTTCCAACGAGACCGTCGCCAGGATCGTCGATTCCATCCCCGGCAGGGAGGGCACCTTCATCCTGCTGGGCCGCGACCTCCCCGTCCTCACCCTCGGACGGGACCTGACCCTGACCCTGGTCATCGACGCCACCGAGCAGGTCGAAGCATTGAGCGCGGCCTACAATGATGACAAGAGTGACATGATCGGCAAGCAGGTGCTGGTCTCGGTTATCATCTTTTTGGTATTGCTCGCCCTCTCCATGGGGGTGTTCTACTTCGCCATCAAGCGGCGCCTCTCCGATCCCATCGACGCCATCAACGCCGATGCCCGCCGGGTTGTCTCGGGCGAGAGGATAAAAAACGTCGAGCCTGACGAAAAGAGCATTTTCTATAACCTCCAGATGCTCCTCCGCAGCGGCATGGTCATCTTCGAGAAGACCCGGCCGGCGAAGGACGAGGGAGGTAGCCGGGATGAATAAGTGGCGTAACGGCCAGGAAGTAAGGAAGGTACTGATTTTCTGGGTGGTGCTGTTCCTGGTCATCAGCACGGTCAGCGTGGCGGTGCTGGTATACTCCTCCATCTCCCTGCTCAACGGCAAGACCGAGGCGCTGAAGGATGACGTAGCTACCCAGACCGCCGACTACTACTTGAACGCCCTCGAGTCCACGGTCGATTATGGCCTGAGCAACCCCGGCGTTCTGATCGGGCGGGAACTGTGGGACCCCGACCCTGACGCCCCCATCGACCGGGCGCAGACCCTGCAGCGAATGCGAGACCTCCTCAAGACTTCTTTCAACGCCGAGTACGTAGCCTACGTCACCGATCAGAAAGTGCAGGCCAGCACCGAGGATACCACCGAGCTTCCCTGGCTGCCGGACACTTTCACCGAAGGCTATGTCGTTCTGCACGACCTCGTACGGGAAGGAGACACCTACATCAGCCTCTCTAAAAAGACCGATTACCCCTTCGTCGGGCCCCAGGACCAGTACATCTACACCGTTGTGGACATCACCAGGCAGACCGACGCCATCACCGCCCTCTACCAGGATTCCCGCAGCCAGCTGCTGTGGAGCCAGCTGATCATCTCCCTGGTGCTGCTGATACTCTCCCTGATCCTCGCGCCCGTGGGCATCGCCTGGGCAGTGAGGAAGTATGTCGCCGCACCCATCCTGGTGCTGGACAAACTCTCCAGCAAGATCATGAACGGCACCATGGAAGAGGACGTGCGGGTGGACGAGGCGAGCTCATTCGCCGACATGCAGCACCTGCTGGCCGGCGCCCAGAAGCTGCTGCGCAAGGTCTAAAACCCCTCCGGCGCGCGCGTCAATCTCGTTCCTGTCGTTTGTATACCGGATCATCCCGGCGCGACGATTTGTGGTAACCTCTGGAGCCAGAAGAAGGAGGAAGCCATGTCCGAAGTGATCGTCGTCGGAGCCGGGCTGGCCGGTCTCACCGCCGCCATCCACTGCGCCAGGGCCGGCCACGACGTAAGGGTACTGGAGAAATATGACCGGGTGGGAGGCATGCCCGAGGTCCACCCGGCGGTGGACGGGACCCCCATGCAGCCCGACCGCATCAGCGCTTTCCTGGACATCCCCATCGGGCCGCCCCAGGTAACGCCGGCCCAAGTGGTGCGCCTGTACGCCTACGGCCTCCGCCGCGAGCTTCCCGGCGCCACCCTCCATTTCCAGGCGGTGGAGCGCGGCACCCACGCCACCGCCCTGGAAACCTACCTCTACGATCTGGCGCTGGCGGCGGGGGTGCGGTTCGAGTTCGGCTGGATGCTGCGTTCCCAGTCCGACGCCGCCGAGCTGCCCCCGGGCACTATCATCGCCACCGGCCTCTACATCGAGCCCTTCGAGGCACTGCGCGTACCCCACCAGGCGGTCTACGGCTACATCGGCACCGGGCGCCACCAGAGCCCACCCTTCGTCTCCTGCTGGTTCGACACCTATACCATGGACTATAACTACGTAGCCTGCACCAACGGAGTGGTCTTTGGGCTGGGATTCGCCCGCCGCCCGGTGGGCCCCGACCTTCTTTCACGGTGGGACCGCCAGATCAGGGAAGAAGAAGGCATCGAGTTCGACAACTGGGCCATGCACGAAGGCCTGGTGGCAGGCAAACGCCTGGACAACCCGCGCCTCTTCGCCGGCAACAAGATACTGGCGGGCACTATCGCCGGCATGCAGGACCCCTTCCTGCTCTTCGGCGCGCACTCCTCCCTGGTCTCGGGCAAGATAGCCGGCATCGCGGTGGACGACAAGGAGATAGCTTACGGCCTCTTCCGGCGGGTGGTCTCCCCCTACAAGTACGCCTGGCTGGGCAAACAGGTCTTCGACCGCGTCCCCCACGGGGGGCGCCGGCCGGCCATGCGGGCGGGGCTCAAACTGTGGGCGGCCAACCAGAAAGCCCTGCAGCCGGTCATGGACACCGTCATGCGCACCGTCCCAGGTTTCATGACCGTCGGCTGACCAGCCGGCAGCCGCGCACGCCGCCGGGAGAAAGCCTTCCTCGCACCTTCGCTGCCGCTGCCTGTTTCGCCTTGAAGGGAAGCCGGGCAGAAGGGATAATACAGAAAGAGGCTTTCTTGTTGCGGCGAAAAAGAGGGGACGGACCATGCGCATGCTGCGATGTCGCGAGTGCGGCTTTTCCTATATGTTGTCAAAGATTTACAGGTGGAACGACGACGGCACCATCACTTACCGGCTGGCCCGCGACTTCCGGCTGCTGTTTTTCTACAGCGACCTCTTCGACGAGCTCTTCGCCCGCATCGAAGCAGAACTGGGCCTGCCCATCTCTCACATCGTCTTTGAAGCGCAGCGCAACGCGGCCAAGGGAGCCATAGACGCCATGACCTCGGCCATACCCGGGTGGGTCCGGCACAACGCCCCGGCCCACCATTTCACCGTGCGTTTCTTCTGCCGCCTCTCCGTCTGGATGGGGACATCCTACGCCCGGGTGGTCAGCTACAAGTACGGGAAGTGCGGCGAGACGATGCTGCGCAACCCCTACAACCGCGAGCTGATGGCCGCGGTGGTGCTGGGGGCCATGGAGAGCATGGAGAGAACGCCTTTCGACCACGAGTGGAAGAAGGTGGGCGGGGACGACGTGCTCCGCGTCACCGTGGTCAAGGAGAAGCCGGAGTTCTCGGAGCGTATGGCGGTCGTCCTGGAGAAGGCCCGCCCTGGTGACCGGCACCTGCCCCGCTGCCCCCGCTGCGGTGTGCCCCGGGCCTTATCCAGCCTGACCTGGGACGAGCATGCCGGCACCATCACCGACACCCGCCTGGGAGAGCGCTTCAATTCCCTGGAAGCCTACGGTTACAAGGCTGTCTTTCGCGAACTGGAGAGAGAACTGGGGGAAGACATCAACCAGCTGATCCTGGACGCGGCCAGAACCTACGCCCTGCGCCACCTGGAGAGGCTCCCGGGCATCAAGGCCGTAGATGAAGCGGGCCGCGCCGCCGCCTGGCAGGCCTTCTCCGAAGAAGCCGCGACCATGCTGGCGGCCTGGGGGCATGGCAACCTAATCGAGATCACCCAGAAAGGCGGCCGGGCTGTCTTCACCATCGACAACCCCTTCGAAGAAAAGCTGATCGCCGGCTATCTCGCGGCCGGCTATGAGCTGGTGGAAGGCCGGGCGTGCGAGGTGACGTGGGTATCCCCGGAGACCGGGAGATGCGTCTTCACCATCTCCGGCGGCCTAATCGAGGAGACAAGCTATGCGCATGCTCAGGTGTGATAAATGCGGCTTTTCCTTCATGCTGTCCAGGATATACAAGTGGCACGACGACGGCACCGTCACTTACCGCCTGGCCAACGACTTCCGGGTGATGCTCTACTACAGTGATCTCCTCACCGGCCTCTTCACCCGTATCGAGGAGGACCTGGGCCTGCCCATCGGCCACATAGTCTTCGAGGCACAGCGCAACGCCTCCAAGGAGGCCATCGGGATCATGATGAGCCGCTTACCGTACCGGTTGCACCACAACATCCTGGCCAACAGGGTGATGGTGCGCATATTCTGCCGCCTGGCCATCTGGATGGGAGCAGCCTATGCCAGGACCCTCCATTACCGGTACGAGAAGAGCGGGGAGGCCTTGCTCCGCAATCCCTACAACCGTGAATTGATGGCCGCGTTGATACTCGGGGCCTTCGAGAGCATGGAAGGACGACCATATGAACGCGAATGGATAAAGTCCGGTGGGGACGACGTGATACGGGTCACAGCGACGCAAGTCAAACCGGAGGTTTCGGAGAGGATGGTCATCGTCCAGGATAAATCCCGTCCCGGCAACCGGCGCCTGCCGCGCTGTTCCCGCTGCGGCGCGCCCCAGGCCTTGTCCACGCTGGCCTGGGACGAGTTCCAGGGGACCATCACCGACACGCGGCTCGGGGAGCGCGTCAACTTCATGGAGGCTTACGCCAATAAGGCGGTCCTGCGCGAACTGGAGGCTGAACTGGGAGAGGCCATCAACCCCCTGATCGTCCAGGCCGCCAAGGACTTCGCCCGGCGCCACCTGGAGAAGATCCCCGGCATCAAGGCCGAAGGGGCGGCGGACCGGGGCACGGCCTGGCAGTCCTTCACGAAAGAAGCCATGACCATGCTTCCCGCCTGGGGGCACGGCAACCCGGTGGAGATCAGGCAGGATGCCGGTCGGGCCGTCGTCACCATCGACAATCCTTTTGAAGAGCGTCTGATCGCCGGCTATCTCGCGGCCGGCTATGAGCTGGTGGAAGGCCGGGCGTGCGAGGTGGAGTGGGTCTCACCGGAGACCGGGAGATGCGTCTTCACCATCTCCGGCGCCTGACGGCCCCTTGATGTACACACGCACTCGCGGAGCTGACCAAGGAGGTAGGCTGAGGTGAGTATGAGGAGATGCAGGAAGTGCGGCTTTTCGCTCCCGCTGTCCAAGATATACCAGTGGAACGAAAACGGCACCATCACCTACCACCAGGCCCCCGACTTCAGGCTCGTGATGTACTACAGCGACCTCTTCGATCACCTCTTCAGCCAGATCGAGGAGAAGCTGGGGTTTTCCGTCTCCCGTTCTATCTTCGAGGCGCAGCGCGCCGCGTCACGGGTGGCTATCGAAGCACTCCTCGAACTGGCGCCTTCCTGGGTCCGTAACACCTACGCCTTCAAGCACCTGGCCAACTACCTTCTCTGCCGCCTCTCGATCTGGATCGGCACCGGCTACTCCAGGTCGCTGGGCTACCGCAGCGGGGACTGGGGCGAAGCCATCGTCCGCAACCCCTACAACCGCGAGCTGATGGCCGCCGTCATTCTCGGTGCTTTCGAAAGCCTCGACGGCTGCGCCTACGTCCACGAATGGAAGAAGCTGGGCGACAACGACGTCATCAGCATCACGGCGACCAAGGGGAAGTCGGCCGAGCCGGAGTGGACGTCCATCGTGCCGGAGAAGATACGAGAGGGCGGCCGCGAACTGCCCCGCTGCCCCAAGTGCGGCGCGCCCGACGCCCTCTCCTCGCTGGTGTGGCACGACAAGGAGGGGACCATCATCGATTCCCGCATCGGAGTGCGGGTCAACTTCCTCGACGCCTATGCCAACCGGGCGGTCTTCCGCGAACTGGAGAGGGAACTGGGTGACTCCGTCAATCCCCTGGTACTGGAGACGGTCAAGGCTTTCGCCCTGCCCCACCTGGAAAAGCTACCCGCGGCATCAAGCCGGAGGGAAAGGAAGGCAAAGCCGCGGCCTGGAAGGTGTTTTCCGAGGAAGCCGCCTTTATGCTCCCGGCCTGGGGGCACGGCATGCCGGTCAAGATAGTCCACGAAGCCGGCCAGACCGTGATAACCGTGGACAACCCCTTCGAAGAAAGGCTGATAGCCGGCTATCTGGTGGCGGGATACCAGCTGGTCGAAGGGGAGGAATGCGCGATCAAGTGGTCCTTCACCGAGCCGGGGCGCGTGGTCTACACCATCTCGGCTATCTGAATCAGTCTTCCTTGAAGACCACTTCCACTGGTGCCCGCAGCGCTCTTCTTCTTCTTCCGCTTCTTCCACCTGTGGCGGACGACCAGGGCCGAGAAGAGCGGAAGACCATCCCCAGGGGTATCAGACGGTAGAATATATTAAGGTAGTCCAGCACCTGACGCTTGCGGGTTTTGAACTCCCGCAGTCCCAGGGTCTGCAGTTCCGTGACTTCGACCGTGATGCTCTCGATCGTGGCTCATGGCCTGATTGACCGCATCCTTACCGGTCTGGTCCACGGCTTTCTGGATTTTTCTGGCGCTGCTCCAGGCGGTTGCCAGTCCCACCAGGGCGAAGAAGCCTCCGCCGAGTAGCATTGCCCCCGCGACGATAAGGGCGGAGAGCCAGAGCTCTTCGATGGCTTTGTCCAGCAGGAGGATCAAGGCCCACACCAGGAAAAGGGAAGCGACTCCCAGCACGGCCAGGCCGATGCCGCCGATAACCCCTCCGATGATGAAGTTGCGGCCGGATTTTTTTAAGCGGGCGATCAACTCGGGTATGGCTTCATTGACCACCGTGAAGCCCTTGGAAGAAACGGCCAGGGCCGCCGCTATGATCAAGCTGACGGCTTTGCCCGGCGCGTCGACCAGGATATCCTTGAGGTTTATTACATGCTGCTTGATCTCCACCAGGTTACCCAAGGCGGGTCCTCCCTTCCATAACCATCCTCCCCCTCTACTAGAACGGAATCCCCTCCGTCAGAGTATGGCAACACGTTTCCGGGTTGTTCTGTCTTCAATAGTATAACCATAATCACCGACAAGCGGCAGTACCGATTATGCGCGCGCCCTTATCTACGGGGCGATGAGCTCCGTCAGGGTGACGAAGCGGAAACCGCGGGCCTGGATCTCCGGGATGACCTGGCGGAGGACTTCGTAGGTGTTATGGCCCCCGAAATGGCAGAGGATGATGTCGCCGTTTTTAAGGTTGCCGAGCACCGCCGCGACCTCCTGCTCCACGGTGATGCCGTTGACGGTGTCGCCATCCGAGTTGGACCACATCACCAGGTAGCAACCGGCCGCCCGGCAGGCCTCGATGGTGGTGTCGTTGTAGGAACCACCCGAGGGGCGCATGTAGGGGTAACGCTTGCCGGTGACCGCGGCGATGACGTCCTGCCCCATGACGATGTCCTCCAGCACGTAGTCGAAGTCGTAGTCGGTGAGCTTGTAGTGGTCGTAGGTGTGGGTGCAGACCTCGAAGCCGGCCCGGTCCATGCGGGCGACCCACTCCGGGTTAGACTCCGCCACCCCCCTGCCCCCCACCACGAAGACGGTGGCCTTGATGCCGTAGGACTCCAGCAGGTCGAGGACGCGGTCGTCCCGGTTCCAGCCGTCGTCCAGGGTCAGGGTGACCATGGGGCGGTCGGGGTTGCCCCGGTTTATGACCATCTCGCGGCTGGGGTCGAAGGCGGGAACGACGGCGAGCGGCGGGAGCGGGTGATGGCGGCTGGGAGGGCTCGGTGCCCTCTCCCGGCGGGGTTCCCGGTCCCGCCCCTCCGCCTGAGGCTGGCCGGGGGTGGTCCAGTCCTCTCGCACCGCCGCACCCCGGCAGCGCAGGGACGGCGAGCAGCGCCAAGATGAAGATGATGAAGGGAAGAGACCGTCCCGCCCTTCTCCTGAGAACCCGCATGCGAACCCCTTTCTTTCCAACTCCGATTCTCGGGTTATTAGACGCTCCCGTCAATGACGCGGTTCAGCGGCGGTCCCCGGCGGGTCCGTGGATAGACGGGTTATGTCGAGACCTCCCTCCGATACAGTTCGGGAAGAAAGACTGTGAAAGCGGACATCTCTTCGCGGTTATGACGCGCCAGCCCGCTTTCGAACCAGGCTGGGGTACGGGCGGGCACACGAAAAGTCGACCGCATGCGGGTGCCGCCCGGCGCCGCTTCGTACTGGTGGACCAGCCAGCTAAGGGAGCGGCCGGCGGGGTCGATGGTGCAAGCCGTGTTGACGTGCCCGTATTCCAGGGGTACGGGGACGGCGCCTGTCTCTTCCCAGCGGATGCGCAGCATGACGGGGAAGGGCCCGATCCTCTCCACCACCCTGTGCACCCGGCCGACGTGCCCCTCCTTCTCAACCTCCCAGGTGAAGGAGATGTGCGCCCCGGGATGCCAGAGGGCATACCGCCCCGAGTCGTCGATGTGGTCCCACCACCAGTCGATCATCTCAGGAGTGACCCCGGCGATGTCGTGCTCGATCACCAGATCCCGGGTTTCGCCTCGCGACCGCGCCGCGGTCACCCGCATCACCAAGGCTGCTACCCGGCCTACGGCCTCAGACAGCCACATCTTCTCCCCCAGGCGATGTCTCTATCATCCCTTTCTTAGCAATTCCTTCAACTGGCGCACGGCCTTCTCCGAGTTCTTTTCAAGGATCCTGTTGAGGAGCAGCTTGTCCAGGTAGGCGTAGGCCTTGGGGAAGAAGAAGGTCATCGCCCTGACCCAGCGGGTGCCGCCGTCCTCCGGGGAGAGGTCGTAGGTGATCAGCACCTTCTGCCCGAACATCCTGCCCTTCCCCCGGATGGCCCAGCGTTCCGGCGGGCGGCACTCCTCGACGTTCCAGGTAAAGGTGTCCCGCATCGGCCCGTGTTTGACCCGCTCGGTGATGACCTCGCCAACCCGGGCGGGGTGGGTGGTCGCGTCACCCTTGACCCAGGCGGTGGCCGGGTGCCATTTCGTCCAGTTGCCCGCGTTGGTGATATAGTCGAAGACTTCCTCCGCCGGGCGGTCGATATGGACGGTAACAGTGCTGGTGGACTCGTGTACTTTCATGCCGGTTCTCCTCCCTGTCTACCTGCTGTCTCCCTGTTTGATCAATGCTCAAAAAGGCCGCCGGTCGTCTTTGCGCAGTCCGGAGAAGGAGCGGTGCAGCCCCATCAGCCGGAAGGCCGGGTCGGTGAAGCGAGGCATGCACAGGCCGCGAGCGAATGCCGCCATGCGCACCGTAAAACCGGGGACACAGACTTCCGCGTCCCCCCGCTTCAGGGACCTGGCCACGGCGTCCGCCACTTCTTGCGGCTCGAGCCAGCGGGTGACGAAGGACGGCTTGCTCCCCTCGAACATGCCCGTCTTGATGTAGCCCGGATTGATGATGGTGAACCTCACGCCCTGCTTCGCGAGTTCGGCGCGGGCCGCGTCGGTGATGCCGATGACCGCGAACTTGGTGGCGCAGTAGCCGCCGAGGTTGGCCACCCCCACCTTGCCGGCGGTGGAAGCCACGTTAACCACGTGGCCGGAACCACGCCGGGCCATGGCCGGCACGAAGGCCTGCATCATCCAGACCAGGCCGAGGTAGTTCACCTCGACCATGCGCCTGGCGGAGCGCTCGGACATCTCCAGTATCCCGGACCCTTCCACGATGCCAGCGTTGTTCACCAGGATATCCACCGCTCCCAGCTCGCGTTCGACCCTTTCCGCCAGGGCCAAACAGGCTTCCCGGTCAGAAACGTCGAGGGCGTAGGGGGTCACCTGGAGGCCCGCTTCGGACAACTCCCGCACCGTGGCGTTCAGCTCCTCTTCATCTACGTCGGTAGCTATCAGGCGGCATCCTTCACGGCCGAGGGTCTGCAGGTGCAGGCGCCCCATGCCTCTCGCCCCCCCGGTCACCAGCGCCAGTTTGTCCTTAAGGTCATGCATCTCCCTCTCCTTTCGTTCCAGCGGCCTGCTAAGGCCGGTAATCCTCCCATAGCTACTATACTTACCGGTATTTCAGCCAGCAATAGATGGGCACTGTGATATTATTTCTTCTATGAAGAAGACCCTTTTGCTGACGCTGGCTGTGTCCCTGTGCCTGGCCCTTGCCGTGCCCCTTTCGTCCTGCTCCTGGTTCGGGTCCGAGGACTACAGCAACACGGAGACCTTCGCCTGGAAGAAAGTGAAGGACGCCGGCGATACCGTCGTAGCCGTGACCGCCCCCGATGCAGGCCGCGCCTGGGCGGCGTGCCTCAAGGGGGACATACTCGTCGACGACGGCGGCTCATGGGAACTGCAGCATCATATTGAAGGCAACCTCGCGGGCATGTGCTCCCTCGATGCCGATCACGCGTGGGTAGTCGGCAAGACCCTCTACGAGCAAGGAGTGAAGGTCACCGGCTTCGTCTACTCCTGGGACGGGACGAGGTGGGCCAAGGAATACGGCACGGAGGATGTTGCCAACGATGTGTTCGCCCTCGACTCCACCCACGTCTGGGTGGCGTGCGACGGCGGCGGCATACGTTTCTTCGACGGCAAAGACTGGATAATCCTGCCGGGCCTCGAGGACGAAGACTGCCTGAGCGTCGCCGCCGCCGGGGCCGACCGGGTGTGGGTGGGAACCCGGGACGGCATCATCCACATGTACGACGGGGCGGCCTGGAGCACCACCTACGAAGGCGCCGCGCCGGTGCGCGACATCTATGCCTACGACCGTGACCACGCCTGGGCAGCCGTGGGAGACGCCGCCACCCGCGAGGG
The DNA here is from genome assembly GCA_963765625.1 of uncultured bacterium. Classification (GTDB taxonomy): domain Bacteria; phylum Actinomycetota; class Geothermincolia; order Geothermincolales; family Geothermincolaceae; genus CAVXXD01. The sequence goes on along the minus strand of CAVXXD010000012.1, from coordinate 192,795 downwards.
CAGGGTGCTCTACTATGGCGGGAATTCCTGGGACACTCAGTACACGGCTTCCAGCGGCGCGCTCATGGCCGTCTCCGGCACCGGTCCCGACCGGGTGTGGGCGGTCGGCAACCGTCCCAGCGCCGACTATGCCCTGCTGGATGCGAACGTCTATTTCTTTGACGGAACCAGCTGGATCGTCCAGGCTGAAATACCGGAGACACTCTCCAGTATCGCCGCCTACGATGGGGAAAACGCCTGGGCGGGCGGCAACGAGGGCGGCATCTACCTGGGGTCGGGCGAGTGAAAATTGGGGTCGGGCCCCTTTTTATTTTCTTCGGCGGGGCGAGATCGCCAGCGAGAGCAGGAAGAAAGCGAACATCACCATGACGATGGTTGCCCCGGAGGCTACGTCCAGCCAGTCGGATAGGAAGAGCCCGAGCACCACCGAGACCATCCCGGTCACCACCGACACCGCCAGCACCCCACGATAGTTGCGCGATATCTGCAGGCCCGTGGCTCCGGGGATCACCAGCAGGGCCGAGACCAGGATGATCCCCACCAGCTTGATGGAGACCACGATGGTCAGGGCCATGGTCACCAGCAGCCCGTAGTAGGCCAGGCGGACAGGCAGGCCGGAGGCGGCGGCCGTTTCTTCGTCGAAGGAGACGAAAAGGAGTTCTTTGAAGAAGAGGGTGACGAAGGCGAGGCCCAGTGATGCCAGGACCGCCACGATCACCACGTCGTTCCAGTTCATGGCCAGGATGCTCCCGAAGAGGTAGCTCATGAGGTCGATATTGTAGACGTGGGCCAGGCCCACCACCACCACGCCCATGGCCATGGCCGTGGTGAAGAGGATGCCGATGGTAGTGTCCTCGTGCATGCGGCCGCGCCGCGCCAGCGCCCCTATGCCCACCGCGACCAGCGTACAGAACCCGCCCGCCACCAGCACCGGGTCCACCCCGGCGGCCAGCCCGATGGCCACGCCCCCGAAAGCGGCATGGGAGATGCCCATGCCCATGAAAGCGAGGCGGCGCACCACCACGAAGAAGGAGATGACCGAACAGATCAGGGCGATGATCAACCCCCCCACCAGCGCCGTCTGCCCGAAGGTGTACCTGAGCATGCTAGCCCTCCCCCCCGAGCCGTCATGCAGGCAGGCATGGGCGCCCGGCGCACCGTCACCCAGCAGGAAGTCGAACTCGCAGCGGTAGACCTCTTTCAACCTGTCGCTTCCCAGCACTTCCTGGGGGCTGCCGTGCAGGTGCATGGTGCGGTTGATGCAGACCAGCTGGTCCGCGAAGCGGGCCATCACGTTGACGTCGTGGGAGACGAAGACCACCGTCAGCCCCAGCTCCTGCCTGAGGCGCCTCAACAGGGACAGGAAGTTCTCCTGGGAATCGACGTCCAGCCCGGCGGTGGGTTCGTCCAGCAGGAGGATGCGGGTCTCCTTGCAGATGGCCCGGGCCAGGAAGGCACGCTTCTGCTGTCCCCCGGAGAGCTCGCCGATGGGCCGCTTCTCCAGGCCGGCCAGGCCTACGGCGCGGATGCTCTCCAGTACCGCCTCACGGTCGTGCCGCCTGGGGAATCGCATCAAGCCGATGCAGCAGGCCCGGCCCATCATCACCACGTCGTAGACGGAGACGGGGAAGATGGGGTCGAACAGCACCTGCTGCGGCATGTAGCCGATGTGGTGGAGCTCGTGCCTGAGCTCGCCCGGCTCCATCCCCAGCACCCGCACCATGCCGCGGGACGGGCGGACCAGGCCCACGATCACTTTCATCAGGGTGGTCTTGCCGGCGCCGTTGGGGCCGATGATCCCCAGGAAGGTCCCTTCTTCCAGGGAGAAGGTTATCCCTTCGAGGACAGGACGGCCGGCCAGCTCCACCATGACCTCTTCCAGCTCCACCACCTGGCGGGGGGCTCCCGTCTCTCCCGAGAAGAACTCGCTCACCCGGCACTCGCGGCTCATCGGAGCGCCTCCCCCATCGCCTCCACGTCGTGCCGCATCATCTTGTCATAAGTGTCCAGGGCAGGATCGTCCGGGTTTCCCAGGGGGTCGAGGATGACCACCTTGACGTCCCCTCCGGACGACCGGGCGATGGCCTCGGCGGCGCGGGTGCTGAACTGGGGCTCGGCAAAGATCACCGTAACGCCCTCGTTCCGGATGGTGTCGATCAGCTCGGCGACCTGGGAAGACGACGGTTCCTTGCCCGGCAGTTCCTCCACCACCCCAACCATGTCCAGCCCGTAGCGCCGGGCAAAGTAGGTCCAGGAGGAGTGGAAAGCCACGAATTCCTTTTGAGTGAAAGAAGCGGTAGCTTCGCTGGTCCAGGCGTCAAGGTCCTCCAGCTGCCGCAGGCAGGAAGAGGCGTTGTCCCGGTACTGCTGCTCGTGGTCAGGATCGGCCTGCGCCAGGGCGTCGCGGATGGCTCCGACCTGGTAGGCGGCAAGTTGCGGGTCGAGCCAGACGTGGGGGTCCCAGACACCGGAATCCTCTTCCCCGGCGTAGGCCGCGATGAGCTCTTCCTGCGGAATAGCCGCGGCGGTCTCCACCTGCACCAGGCCGGGATTGCCGGCCTTGCTCAGAACGCTACCGGTCCAGGATTCCAGCTCCAGCCCGTTCAGCACCAGGAGTTCCGCCTCCGCCAGGAACTTCATCTGGTCGATGGTGGGCTCGTAGGAGTGGGGGCTGGCACCCGAAGGCACCATCAATTCCACTTCCACCAGGTCTCCACCCACCTGGCGGCAGAAGTCCGCCAGGGGGGCGATGGAGGCCGCGACCTTCAGTTTACCTCCCGTGGAAGCGCCGCCGCACCCCGCGAACGGCATGACGCACGACACCAGGGCAGTGGCCGCGGCAAACAGCCGTGCCGCCTTCAGGCGGCCCGCGCAACCGGTCTTCTTCTTCATAAAAAGTCCCCCGTAAACACTCGTGTTATGAATGTCTCTAACTGAGGATAGTTTGCGCCGGTCAGGCCAGTCAAGACGGAGTGAATGGCCATCGCCGGTAATGCCGCGAAGCTATACAGACAAGACGGAAGGAAACCACTAGAATGATAAGAGCGGTGAGAGATCTCAATTTGTCTAAGGAGCTTGAGCACATGCTGAAGTGTAAGGCTTGTGGTTTCCCCAAGATGCACAGGTATTTCGCCCAGTGGAACGACAACGGCACCATCACCCTGCGCCTGCAGGAAGATTTTCGCATCGTGCTCATCGAGGCCGACTTCTTCACCAAGCTGATCACCGCCATCGAGGACGAGCTGGACCTGCCGGTGCGCCGGATGGCCTTCGAGGCTCAGCGCGATGCCGGCAAGGCCGTAGTCGACGCCGACCTCGCCGCTTTCGGGTCCCTCGGGAGGAAGTGGCCGTTCAAGCACCTGACCATCCGGTTCCTGGACAACATGGCCGCCTGGACCGGCCAGGGCTACAGCCACACCATGGACTATCGTCCCGGCGCCTCTTCGGGAGGCATCATCCGCAACCCCTTCGACCGGGACCTGATGGCCGCCGTCATCGTGGGGGCCATGGAGAGCCTGGAAGGCGTCCCCTACAAACACCGCTGGGAGAAGAAGGGCGCGGATGACTACATATTCGTGGAGGCGGACCCCGGACAGATCAAGCATGAAGAGTATCTCACTGTCAACTTCAAGCCCATCAAACCCGGCCATCACCGCCTTGAGCGATGTCCCCGATGCCATGCCCCCCTGGCCATGCGCGACCTCAAGTGGGTGGAGGACGAAGGCGTGATGATGGACCTCCGTAAGGGTGTGCGCATGGTCTTCCTCGATTTCTACTCCTGCCAGGTGGTGCTGGAGAAACTCTCCCGAGAGCTGGGGCCGGACTTCACCCCCTTCGTGGTGGACACCCAGCGGGCCTTCTTCATCCGCCACATCTGGGAGGAGTTCCTCTCCAGTCACCGCGGGGTCGAGCAACTCCCGAAGCACGAACTCTACGACCAGGTGCTCGAGACGCTGGCCCTGCGCGGGCAGGGCAACCCGGTGGAACATTCCATAGAGGGAGGCAGGTTCAGCGTGACCATCGAGAACCCCTTCAACGAACACCTGCTGGCCGGCTTCCTCTCCGCCCTGTACGAGTGCAGCGAGGGCATGGTGCCCGAGGTCCGGTGGGAGTGGGCCGACGAACAGACCCTGCGGTACGAACTGGGGCTGGCGGGATGATAGCCTGTAAGGAATGCGGATTCCCCAGGGTCCACAAGTATTTCATCCAGTGGAACGACAACGGCACCATGACCTTGAGATTCAATCCGAATTTCCGCGTCCTCATCATCGAAGCGGATTTCTTCACCAAGCTGGTCACGGCCATCGAGGACGAGCTGAGCCTGCCGGTACGGCAGATGATGTTCGAGACCCAGCGCGACGCGTCCAGAGTGGTGATTGGCGCCGACCTCTCAAGCTTTCACGGCCTGGGGAAGAAACGGCCGTTCAAATGGATCTCCATCCGGTTCCTGGACAGCCTGGCGGGATATAACGGCATGTGTTTCAGCCACAGCATCGGCTACCGTCCCGGCAGAGAATACGGGAGCATCATCCGCAACAGCTACGACAGGGAACTGATGGCTGCCAACATCATGGGAGCGCTGGAGGTGCTGGATGGAGTCGCCTGGCGCCACGAATGGCAGAGGAAAGGCAACGACGACTACCTCTACGCCAAGCCCGACACCCACACACCCCAGCCGGTCTTGAGCGTCCCCCGTGAAGGCGCCCCCCTGAAACCGGGAAACCGCCATATCGAACGCTGCCCACGCTGCGACACCCCCCTGGCTATGCGCGACTTCAAGTGGATGCAGGATGAGGGGATCATCATGGACATCCGTAAAGGGGTCCGGATGATCTTCAACGACTTCTACACCTGCTCGGTCATACTGGAGGAACTCTCCCGGGAGCTGGGGCCGGCCTTCGCCCCTATCGTGGTGGACACCCAGCGCGCCCTGTTCATCCGGCATATCTGGGAGGAGTTCATGTCACGTCACCGCGGCATCGAGCAACCCCCGAAGCATGAACTGTACAACCAGGTGCTGGAGACACTGGCCTTGCGCGGCCAGGGCAACCCGGTGGAGCATTCCATCGAAGAGGGGAGAGTTTAGAGTGACCATCGAGAACCCCTTCAATGAACACCTGCTGGCCGGCTTCCTCTCGGCCCTGTACGAGTGCTGCGAGGGAGTGGTGCCAAAGATCGAGTGGGAGTGGGCCGACGAGCAGACCTTGCGATACGAATTGAAACCGGCGGATTGAGGACGGATTGAGAATGAGAGGGTGATCTCGAGTGCATAAATGTAAAGTCTGTGGTTTTCCGGCCCTGCTCGGCCGTATCCTGCAGTGGAACGAAAACGGCAGCGTCATCAGCCGCCAGCAGGAAAACTTCCGGGTCATCATGATCGAGGCCGACTTCCTGACCAGGTTGATCGATGCCATCGAAGACGAACTGGAACAACCGGTACGCCGCATGGTCTTCGAGACCCAGCGCGACGTCTCCAGCCTGGTGATCGACATCGCCCTGACCGAACTCGCCTGGGGCCTCGGCCTGAAGAAGCCCTTCAAGCGTTTCTCCAGCAGGTTCCTCGACCGCTTCGCCATATTGACCGGCCAGTGTTACAGCAACAGCTTCGATTACAACCCGGGCAGGTCGTCGGGGGGCGTCATCCGCAACCCCTACGATCGGGAGTTGATGGTCGCCAACATCATGGGGGCCATGGAGACGCTGGAGGGGGTCCCCTACCGTTATGAATGGCAGAAGAGGGGCAACGAGGATTACCTTTTCGCTGAGCCGGAGCCGGGGGCCATCGGCAGGAAGGAGCGGGCCCACCCGGACTTTATCCCCCTGAAACCCGGCAACCGCCGTTTCGACCGCTGCCCCCGCTGCGACAAACCCCTGGCCCTGCGTGACCTCAAGTGGATGGAGGAAGAGGGGGTCATCATGGACCTCAGGCGGGGCGTGCGCATGGTCTTCATAGATTTCTACTCCTGCAAGATGGTGCTGGAGAAACTGTCGCGCGAGGTGGGGCCCGATTTCGCCCAGATCGTGGTCGACACCGAGCGGGCTTTCTTCATCCGCCACATCTGGGAGCAATTCCTGTCCGAGCGGCGGCACAGTGAGCCCCTGCCCCGGCAGGAACTCTACCGCCAGGTGCTGGAGACCCTCGCCCTGCGCGGACAGGGCAACCCGGTGGAGCATTCCATCGAAGGGGAAAGGTTCAGTGTGACCATCGAGAACCCCTTCAACGAGCAGGTGCTGGCCGGCTTCCTCAGCGCCCTGTACGAGTGCAGTGAGGGCGTCGTCCCCGAAGTCGACTGGAAATGGGTCGACAGGCAGACACTGCGGTTCCGGCTGGAGCCGGCCGCGCCTCAGCGGTAGTCGACCAGGGTCTCGATACGGTCGCAGACCTCTTCCACCAGCCCGGGGTTGGAGAGGGAGATGGTGACGGCGTGGCGCCGGCAGGCCTTGGCGCAACGCCCGCAGGCCACGCACCCCTCGCCGATGACCGCCCGCTCCCCTTCCAGCCTCGATCACCTTGAGGAAGCAGGCATCGACGCAGTTGCCGCAGCCGTTGCACTTCTCCCCCACCTCCACATCGATGCCCTCCAGCACGTTGAGGTTGCCGGAGCGCATGGCCGGCGGGACGTAGCGGGCGAAGCGGGAGATGCTGCAGCACTCGCAGCAGAAGCAGACCGAGAGCAGCTGCTTCTTGTTCCTTATCCCGAAGACCAGGTTGTCCACCCGCGCCTTACCGCAGAAGGGGATCAGCCCCGCTTCCGCCGCCCGGCGGACGTGCTCCTTCGCTTCCTCAGGTGAGACTTCGCGGCTGAAGTCCGGGGAGATCTCCAGGGCGGAGTTGCCCATCATCAGGCAACCGATGTCGGAGGGGTAGTTCTCGCAGCCCAGGGTGGCGCGGCAGAGGCACTTGTCGACGATGACCCGGTGGCTGGCACGATCGATCAGTTCGTAGATGATCTCGACGGGCATGGGGGTGCCTTCGTCCAGCTGGATGTCCTGGTTGACGGCGAGGAAATAGACGTTCAACTCGTTGTCGCGATACCAGGGGATCAGGCGTTTGATCCAGCCGAAGCGCGCCGACGGGGCCAGCGCTTCGAACCAGCGCCAGTTGATGGGGCGCATCACCAGGTGTTCGATCTGCCATCTGCCTCTTCCCATATCCCCTCCTCCTTTACTCCTCCCAGGTACGGTTTCAGGCCCGGGCTTGCGGCGGGACCGGCGGACGGCATGCACCAGGGCAGTGGCCAGCCCCGCCACCACCGCCAGCAGGAACAGGTCGTACCAGAACCACACCGCGAAAAAGCCGTAGGTGTGGAGGCCGTAGCTGTAGAGCCAGGCATCCCTGCCCGGTGATGCAGGCGGGTCGACCCTGACTACTTCGTAATCGACGCTGTCCGGGTTGACCAGTACCTTCACGTAGTTGTAGAAGCGGTTGTTCATGTCCACCTCGTCGATGGGGCTCCCGCCTCCCCCGGTGACCACATAGGGCGTAGGCCCCCAGGCGCCCTGGAAAAAACCCTGGGAGTGAGAGGCGAAGACCATGCTGACCTGGTACTGGTCGAAGAGGTCCTGGAGCCGCTGGGCCGCGGCGGCGTCCTTCAAGGCTGCCCCTGGCTGGCTACCCGGCGGGTCGAAGAGGGGGTGGTGGAGAAAGACGAAGCGCGCCAGGCATCCCATCCCCTTATCCAGTTCCCCCTGGAGCCAGCGCTCCTGCTCGGTATCGATACCTTCACCGGAGTGGTCGTCCAGCATTATGAAACAGCATTCACCCGCCACGAAGGAGTAGTAGCCCGGGCCGAATATCCCGGCGAAATTGGACTCCCCCTTCTCGCTCCCCGTTTCGCTTTCGCCGGGGACCACGAGCATTGGTTTCTCCAGCAACTCGAGCTGGCGGAGGAAGAAAGCGTACGAGGTCAGGTCCTGCCCGTGGGTCCCGTCACCGAGGTGGACACAGAAGGCGGTGTCGTCCCATTCCAGGTTGCGCAGGATGTTCTCGAAGACGGAACGCGATTCCCTGCTGTCGCCGCAGACCCCGAAGATGAACTGCGACGGCCGGATATCCGCCCGTCGCTGGATGGCTTCCACCAGCTGGCCGTTGCGTTCCGTAACCGGCTCGTAGACGAGGTTGAAATGGATGGGGAGCAGCACGGCCAGGGCGGCCAGGACGAAAAAGCCGTTAAGGTAGATCTTTTTCCGCCTCGAAGGGATCGCGGCCTTCTTAGTCACCCATCTTCACCTCGCCCCGCCGTGCTTTCTTCGGCCTGGGATTGTACCTGCGTCCGATGATGGCTGAGATGGGCCAGAGCGATATCCAGAAATATTTGGCCGCCGGGATGCTGACGGGAAGCAGGGCCAGGGAGAGGAGGAATACCACCGTCGCGGCCAGGGCGGAATAGGTGGCGTCCTTGTTCAAACCCACCGGCAGAGAGCCGGCCGAAAGGTCGTGGCGGAAGGTGGCGTACCACCACAGCGCGGCCAACACCAGCGAGCAGAGCCCCAGGCTGACGGCGTAGAATCCCGTGGCCCAGCGGCTGTTCTCGTAGGTGCTCATCAGCTCGGTGGTAAAGGGGAGGAAGACGACGCACATCAGGAAGAGATGGTTGAGCCAGATCAGGCGTTTGTCGTACTTCCGGATGTAGCGGAACAGCTCGTGATGGCGCATCCAGAAAACACCGACGATCAAGAAGCTCAGGACGTATCCGAAGAACCTGGGGTACATGTCCCCCAGGGCGGATGGCAGTTTCTGGTCGGCGAATTCTCTCGCGACATCAGGAACGTCGATGGTCAGGATGAGCAGGGTGATGGCCACCGCGAAGACGGCGTCGCTGAAACTGTCGATGCGCTCCATTCCCGTCCGGCCGTTGCCGGCGGGACTCATCGTGTCCTGGTTGTTCTCCTCCATGTTACTATTCTACCCCGAAGACGGCGGAGTTTGGGTCATGTTTTCACACCCTCAGGCTCCGGCGGCGACACATGTGGATTTCTGACGAAAATGGGGAATAATAAGGGCAGTGCAGAAACGCCGTTGAGCCACGACTACGAACGGACCAAAAGGAGGCCTGGATGAGCGAGACGACCGTACCTGAGAAGCTGGGAGTGTTCCGCAAGCTGCGCATCTGGAACCTGGTGGTGGGGTGTGTCCTGCTGGTGGAGGCGGTTCTGATGCTGGTCATGTCGAGCAGCTTCAAGCTGCCGCTCACCACCAGCTACCTGAGCGAGACAACTTCCAAGGGGATGAACAACAGCGTACTGAGAGTGGTGACCGAGCTGCGGGTGGGCCCGATGGTAGCCCTGTTCCTGTTGTTGAGCGGCATCGCCCTGCTGCTCATGGCGGCGCCCCGCATCAACGGCTGGTACGTGCGCAACCTCAAGCGAGGGGCCAACTACGGGCGCTGGATGGAGTACTCGGTCACGGCGTCGCTGATGATCGTAGTCATCGCCATGCTCTCCGGCATCTACGACCTCCCCACCCTGATCCTGCTCTTCTTCCTCAACGCCATGATGATACTGTTCGGCTGGATGATGGAGCTGCACAACCAGACCACCGAGCGCACCGACTGGACCGCTTTCATCTTCGGGTGCATCGCCGGCGCCATCCCCTGGGTGATTATATTCCTCTACTTCATCTCGGCGGCAGCCGATTCCACCAACGCGGTGCCCGGTTTCGTCTACGGCATCATGGTCTCGCTGTTCATCTTCTTCAACTGTTTTGCCATCAACATGGTGCTGCAGTACAAGAAGGTGGGGCCCTGGCGGGACTACCTCTTCGGGGAGAAGGTCTACATCATCCTCAGCCTGGCGGCCAAGTCCGCCCTGGCCTGGCAGGTATTCGCCGGCACGCTGCGGTGAGATTGGGGCAGACCACTTGCGGTCCAATCTCCCGATCGTTTCCTACGTGCGCGATGTTGAACTGGGTCAATTCTTCCTGCGCTTGAGCAGGACCACCGCGAGGCCGAGGAAGGCAGCGGCGAAGGCGGCTAAGGCCACGTAGTCAAGCCAGATCTGGCCGATGCCCCAGCCCTTGAGCATCACCGCGCGGTTGGCGTCAACGGCGTAGTAGGGCGGCACCAGGTAGGAGAAGGGGCGCAGCCAGGAGGGGATGGCCTCCACCGGCCAGAACACCCCGGCCAGCAGGAAGGCCGGCAGTATCAGGAAGGGGAAGAACTGGATGGCCTGGGCCTCCCGCTTGGCCAGGCTGGACAGGAGTATCCCCAGGGCCTGGGAGACCACCGCCAGCAGGGCCACGGCTATGAAGGCGTAGAAAACGTTTCCCACCACGGTGATGTCGAAGACCACGATGCCGATGCCCAGCAGCAGCAGGGCCTGCAAAGTGCCGGTGACGCTGAAGGCGGCCGCGTAACCCAGCACGATGCCGCCCTCCGAGAGCGGCGTCGCCAGCAGGCGGTCCAGGGTGCCACCGGTTTTCTCCCCCACGAAAGCCAGCAGGGTGAGCATGGTGGAGAGGATGAACACCACGAAGGCCATGATGCCGGGGACGAAGAAATCCATGAAGCGCGCGTTCTGCCCGTAGATGGCGTTGTCCATATCCACGCTGACCGGCTGCTGCCGTCCCATCTCCTCCATGGTGGCGAGCAAGGCGGCGTTGAAGGTGCGCCCTGACCGCGTTGGCCACGTTGATGTTGCTCTTGTCCAGGCGCAGGACGATGGTGGTGTCGCCGGTGGCGGCCGGGTCCTGGGACTTGGCCAGGGCGCTGGCGGTGAAGTCTTGCGGGAAGACGATCACCCCGTAAGCGTCTCCGTGCTCGACCATGGCCACGGCGCCCTCCTCCGAATCGGCGTAGGTTATCTCCAGCACCTCCTGGTCGAGGTTGGCGATGATGGCGGCCGAGAGCATCCCGCCGTCATTATCGACCACGACGATGCTGACGTCCTTGACGTCGCCGGAGAAAGCCAAGCCGAAGACGAACATGGCGAAGATGGGCGCGATGAAGATCAGCGCCAGGGTGCGCCGGTCGTTGCGCATGTCGGCGAAGATGCGCCGGGTGACCGCGAGCGGCTTGAAGTACTTAAACCTCTTCATCTTCTCCGCTCCCTCCGCCGGTGCCGGGCTTCGACCGGCGGGCATATTCCAGGAAGGCGTCCTCCAGGCTGGAGACGCCGACCCCGTCCAGCATCTCCCGCGGAGTGCCCTCGGCCATCAGGCGGCCGTTCCGCAGGAAGCCGATGCGGTCGCAGTGGCTGGCCTCGTCCATGTAGTGGGTGGTGATGAGGATGGTGGTACCGCCGTCCCGCAGGGAAGCGAAGTAGTCCCAGAAGGTGGAGCGCAGTTCCGGGTCCACCCCCACCGTGGGCTCGTCCAGAACCAGCAGGGAGGGGCGGTGGAGCATGGAGCAGGCCAGGGAGACGCGGTGCTTCATGCCGCCGGAGAGGTTGCCCACCAGCTCGTCGCGCCACTTCTCCAGGTTGATGAAGGCCAGCAGCTCGGCCCCCCGCTCCTCGATCTCTTCTTTTGACATTCCGTAGATTCTTCCAAAGAAGCGGAGGTTCTGCCGGACGGTTATCCCCGGATAGATGGCGGTCTCCTGCGGCATGTAGCCGAGGGATGCGGCCACTTCGCGGTCGGGCATGCTCCGCCCCAGCACCAGCACTTCGCCGGCGGTGGGCCTGGCCAGGCCGCACATCATGCGGATGGTGGTGGTCTTTCCAGACCCGTTGGGGCCGAGCAGGCCGTAGACCAGGCCGCGCGGCACCTCCAGCTCCAGGCGGTCGACGGCGGTAAACCTGCCGAATCGCTTGACCAGTTGCCGTGCCTCCACGGCCGGTCCTTTCGCATCTTGTGCGTTCGTGTCCATCACCTCCGGATCTTTCAGGAGTGGTCCAGGGCCACGCTCACGTTCCTTTCTTCAATGCTATCCGCCCAGTCCGGCGGAAGCCCAGAGGGCGGCGGCGCGTTCCCTCCAGGCGGAAAAGCCCGCCGGGTCCTCCGGGTAGACGCGGTAATGGCGGGCGACGCGGTCCGCCGCGGCCACCGAGGAGAGCAGGTCACGCAGGCTGCGCAGGGAGAAACGGCGGGACGCCGCTCCCCACGCCAGCCATCCCGCCATCCTCGCTATCTCCCATGGAGAAGGCGTCAGCTCGTAGTCGCGGGTGACCGCGGTGATGTCGCGGCCGTTGAAGATGATGTCCTTTTCGAAGAGGTACTCCATCTCCTCCGGCCTGATGTCAGCCGCCCCGGGTATCTGCGCCAGCAGTCCGGCGAACTTGGCCCCCTGGCCCCGGAAGTAGCGCGTGTTGATCTCCCAGAGGTCTTCGATGCCCGGGGCATTCCCCCTCTTCAGGGCATGGCCGGCCGTCTCCGCCGCCAGCGCGCGACAGCGTCCACGCGGCGGTGATCCCTTCCCCGGAGAAGGGCTTGGTGACGCAGGCGGCATCCCCCAGGCAGACGAACCCCTCCCCCACCAGCGAGAAGGGCGGGCGGCGGTAGGGGGTGACGCCTCTTTCCGCCTTCGTCACTTCGTAAGGCGGGAAGGGCGCCTCTGCCGAGAAACTCCTCCAGGGCCGCGTCGGCGCAATCATAGGAACCAGGCTGCCCCACCCCCAGGATGGCCTCTTGCTCCGAGTAGCAGGGGTTGCAGAAGACCTTGTAGTACGGCCAGACGTTGAGCCCGCGAGGGTGCAGGGCCCGTGGCTCCTATCCAGCGGATGTAGCGGAGGGTGACGAAGAGCACGTCGGACGGACCCAGGCCGAAGGTCTCGACGCCGAGGGAGGCGGGAAGAGCGGAGCGGACGGCGCAGGCCGTCCCGGAGGCGTCCACCGTCAGGCGCGCCCGAAAATCCATCTCGGCCCCGTCCCGCACGGCCTTGACCCCGGCCACCCGGCCATCCTCCAGTAGAGGCTCGCGGAAGGCGCAGCGGTCTATGATGCGTACCCCGGCCTCCCCGGCCATGGTGTGCAGGCGTTTCAAAAAGAACGGCAGGCGCATGACGCTGGATCTCGAACTCCGCCAGCTTGACGATGCCGCCACCGGGGGAGATGGTCCTGGCCATCCGCGTGCGTCGCGACCAGTTCTTCCGAGCCGGCTCCGGCGGGGGAACGCTGAACTCGGCGAAGCGGATGCTGTCGAAATGGAAGATGTCCAGGCGGGCCCCTACCCGGTCACGCGGGTCCTTGTCCAGGACGGCCACGGAGTAGCCCTGGCAGGCCAGCCTCCAGGCGAAGTACGTACCCGCCGTACCCGCTCCCACCACTAATGCGTCGAACTCTTCCGGCACAGTTCCCTCCTATTCCGCCACCATCTCGATGGCCATCGTGAAGGGGTCGACCAGCTCCCAGCCGGCAACGGCCTTCCTCCCCTCCCCCAGCTCGAACAGGGCGCGGAGGTGGCCGGCTATCAAGATATTCGTTGAAGGGGTTCTCCAGGGTGACGGACAGCCGGCCGTCGGCGGCCTCGTATTCCACCGGGTTGCCCAGGCCGCTCAAGGGGCAGAGAGTCGAGCACCTCGCGGTAGAGAACGTCTCTTTTGACGTTGGTGCCGGCCAGGCCGGTCTCGATGAACTCGGCGCGGATGTTGCGCAGGGAGAGTCTCCTACTGCGTGTCCTCTATAACCGGGTAGATGTCCTTGCCCAGCTCGACTTCCAGCTCCCGGAAGACCACATGGGAAGCATGCAGGGGAAGAAAGACCATGCGGTAGCCGGTGCGGGAGTCGATGATCTCCCCCCGGTCCTTCCGCCACTCCAGGTAGCCCAGGGCCGAGCGGCGCGCCGCACCTGGGACAGCATTCCCAGATACGCCTGCCCGGTTTGGGCTGGGGCGGGGTATAAGCCAGGCGCTGGGCCAGGTCGGGGTCGGTGCCTTCCACGGCCGGGTTAATACGGATGACATCATCGCCGTCCACATCTTCCCAGGTATAGCTGAAGGACCTCCGCTCAAGAGCCTCGAAGGACCCCACCACGGTGGCGGCCATCATCTCCCGGTGATAGGGGTTGCGTATTATCGCCCGGCCGACCTTGCCCTTGCGATAGGTGATGGTCCTGGCGTAACCTTCGCCCAGCCAGAAGGAAAGGCGGCAGAAGAAAGTCACCATGATCCGCTTGCCGAACGGCATCCACCGGAGCGCTTTCATGGGGCCCCGAGCACTGATTCGATGGATGAAGCGGTGGCGGTGCGCATGGCCTCGAAGACGACACGCTGGATGGACGTGCCCAGGTAGTCGCCCAGGCGGTCGAAGAGCTGGGTGTAAGTGTCCGATTCCATGAGTATGATACGGGAATTGGGGTTGGTGACCACGGTGATGGTGCCGCTGGAGTTCCAGTTAGCCGTTCGCGCCAGTGCCCTGGAAAAGCCGCACTCCCTGCACAGTCTCATGCTCTTCATGCTCAAGAAATCCTCCCGGCCGGGGCTGAATATCGTTTTCCGGATCAAATCCCCTCGTATACGTTATCACCTGGCTTGATAAACTGTCACATAAATGTCACACTGATGGTATAATTAACTGTTGTATTGACTGCTCAGTCAACATCGATATTCGGTAAATCGAGCAAGGAGAAGCCGATGAGCATACTCAATAATATCAGCGCCCGGATCATGCAACTGTTCCTCAAGGCCATGATAAAATGCCTGGAACTCTACGGCCGTGCCTTCGTCTTCAACTCCTGCCTCCCGGCCGTGGGCGAAGCCCATTACGACCTCAACTACGCCGGCACCCGCCGCAAATCCCAGAACCTGGACGTCATCGTGCCCCCCGCCCGGAAAATGAAAAAGCCCGTTCCGGTTCTGGTCAACATCCACGGCGGCGGGCTGATGTGTATGGACAAGAGCTCGTACGAGCGGTTCAGCCGTACCCTGGCCCGCGCCGGCTACCTGGTGTTCAACATCAACTACCGCCTTACTCCCGGCGCCAGGATGGAGCAGCAGATGGAGGACGCCGCGGCCGCCATCAACTGGGCTTACGAAAACGCCGGGCGTTTCGGCGGCGACCCCACCCGCATGGTCCTGGCCGGGGATTCGGCCGGCGCCTTCCTGGCCACCTGGTACGCCCAGGCAGCCTCAAACCCCTCCCTGCTGGAAGGGGTCAAGGCCACCACCATCCAGCCCGGCAACATCAAGGGACTGGTGCGAGATCTACGGCGCTTTCGACTGGGAGGAGATCCTCAATTGCATCCGGCCCATGCGCCCGGCTGTCAGGCTGATGATCCAGGCCGCCCTGGGAAACGACATGGAAAAGGCCTTGAAAGAGGCTCGCCGCCTCAGCAACACCCGCAACCTCAGGCCCGATTCCCCTCCCTGCCTGATCGTCTCCGGCGGCACCGACCCCATCCGTTTCCTCTCGCGCGACTTCGCCAGGGCCTGCGAGGAGAAGGGGGTGCCCCACAAGAAACTCTTCCTGCCGTGGTTCATCTTCCCGGAGGCCACCCACGCCTTCATGATCGTCTGGTTCTACCCCAGCGCCCTGGTGACCATGTTCGTCATCAAGCGCTGGCTTCGCCGCACCGTCTAAGCGGAGGTGCTTTAAAGCATCCAGCCGGGGTGGGAGCCGCAAACCTCGCGCATGTAGTCGTGGAGCCAGGGCTCGACCTCCCGCGAGATGTAGAAGGCGGGGCGGAGCAGGTTACTGCCCGGCTTCGATGACGCCCTCCCGTATCGCGATGCCGTGCAGTTCGCAGCCCGGGTAGATACGGATGCCCGCGGTGACCCCGACGAAGGAAGGTCCGAGCTCCTCCAGGAAGGTGACGCTCTCCTCCACGCTGGCCCGGCTCTCGCCCGGTCCTCCCAGCAGGAGGAAGCAGTGGACCAGGAGCTCCGCTGCCTTGGCGGCGCGGACGCCCGGGCGATGTCTTCTTTCGTGAAATCCTTGCGCAGGGCGCGCAGCATGTCCTCCGAGCCGCTCTCGTTGCCCAGGCTGACGTGGAAGCAGCCGGCCTCGCGCATGCGCGCGTAGAGCCCGTCGGCGTAGAAGATGGGGTTGACGGTGCACCCCCAGCGCAGGGAAAGGCGGCGCGAGGCGATGGCGTCCAGCAGCTCGAAGGTGTAGTCGAGCGGGTAGTTGAAGAGGGCGTCGTTGAGGAAGACCGTCCCGATGCCGTGCTCCTTCTCCAGGGCCTCCAGCTCGTCCGCCACCGCGCGGGGCTCGCGCATGCGCACCTCGCGCCCCTCTATCAGCGGGTTGGGGCAGTAGATGCAGCGCAGGTGGCAGCCCCGCCTGCGCCTGCAGGTTGGTGACGAAGGGCTGGCCGGCGCCGGGCTGTCCAGTTGTAGTTCTCCACTCCGAAAGCCGGCGTGGTCGGGACCGGGCAGGCGCGTGAAATCGGGCGGCGGCCCGGGCGGGTTAACCCCGCGGACATCGCCGCGCCGCACCGCCACGCCGGGCAGGCCCGCCGGGTCGCCTCCTTCTTCCAGTACGGCGAGCAGGCGCGGGAAGGCTTCTTCTCCCTCCCCCACGATGCCCAGCTCCAGGTCGAAGAAGTCCAGGCACTCCAGGGGAAAGATGGTGAAGCCCGCCCCGCCCAGGACGATGGGCGCGCCGGTCGAGGATTTGAGGGCCTCGACCATCCCCAGCGACTGCTCGGGGTAGAACTCGCTCGCCCGGATGTCCTGGTTGTCGATGTTGCGGATGGACAGGCCGACGCAGTCGGGCTCGAAGCTCCCGACGGCGGCGAGCACGTCGGCCGTGGGGTCATCGCTGAACATCAGGTCCAGGGCAGCGCACTTCGTGTCCGGCGGCGCGGGCGGAGGCCGCCACGTAGGCGGGGCCGAGGGGAAAGGGTACCAGGTTGGCCCGGCAACGGTTCTCGCTGATGATCAGTACCCGCACGGCGCTCCTTTCGGATGTCAGGCGGGGGATGCTTCGAAGCGGACGGTGCAGGGGTCGATGGACTCCCAGGACACCTTGCCCCCCCGGCTTTCCACAATCTCGAAAAGGGCCCAGAAGAAGCCGGCCATGAGGTGGTCGCTGAAGCAGTTCTCGAACTTCACGCTCAACACACCGCCCTCGAGGGAATACTCCACCGGGTTGCCCAGCCCGCGGACGATGACCGCGTCCATTACGCTCCGCAGAAGGCGGTCACGGTCCACGCCGGCCATGTCGCCGGAGGGGAGGAATTCATCGCGCAGGTGGCGCAGGCAGAACTCCTTGTGCGCCTCCACCACCATGTCTCCTACTTCTTCGCCCAGTTCCTTCTCCATCTCGCGAATGACTATCCTGGGCGTGTAGGCGTCAAGGAAGGCCATGCGCACCCCGCGCCGGGTGTCCATCACGATCCCCTGCTGCCTGTCCCACTTGAAATCCCGGAAGGCCAGGGGCTCGTGGCACTTGGGGCAGACGGGGATGTCGCTGTGTCCCGGCTTGACCGGGGTCAAGGTGACGGCCAGCCTCTCGGCTATCTCCGGGCGGGAAGGCTCCGGCTCGATATGGATGACCTCCCCTTTGGGGGTCATCTTCCACTCGTATTTGTAGGGGACCTGCATCAGGGCCTCGAAGGCCCCCACGATGATGGCGGCGATAAGATCGCGGTTGAAGGGGTTGCGGACGAGCGACTCGCCGATGGTGTTCTTGTAATACTTGACCACCCTGGCGTAGGACATGCCGAAGATGATGGACATCTCGCAGAAGACGCTGGCGACGACGCGCTTTACCCCGGGGATGCTGTAGACGAACCGGGGCGCGATGCCGAGGATGGTGCCGATGACGTCCTGGGAGGCGTTGCGCTGGGTCTCGTAGACGATATGGCCGATAGGAACCCCCAGCTTCTCCTCGATGCGCGCTATGAAATCGTTGAGGATGTCGGCCTCGAGGACCACGGCGCGCAGGTCGAACTTGGTGAAACGCCCGATGATGGTCCCGTTCTCCTGCCACTTGCAGATGCCCCATAGTATCCTCGGGAAACCGCACTCCCCGCACTTTGTGATGCTCATCTCAACCCCCCTATCGCGCCCGGAGGCCCCAGGCCGCACTGCCCTGCACCGCTTTATGCAAGTATAGCTTATCCGGCGCCGCTGCGTCGAACCGGCCGCGGCGGGCAGGCAGACCCTCCTTCGCTTATAATGGAGGTGTCCACTCGAGGGGTGGTCGAGAGGGGGTTTCAAGCGATGTTCGAGGTGTTCAACAAGACGGGAAGGATAGGGGTTACAGCCGGCATCATCGCCGCGTCCGCCGCCGCCCTGGCCAGTATCCTGGTGGTGCTGATCATCCCGGCCTCCTGGTGGGTCAAGATCCCCATTCTGATAGTGGTACTGCTTTTCGAAGCGGGTTTCTACTCCGTCTTCCATTTCGTTTTAAAGAAGACGCTGGGGCCGGTGGCGGAACAACAGGACCTGCTGAAGCGAGGGGTCCAGGCGGAGGCCACCGTCAAGGCGCTGGAAGAGACCGGCATCACCGTCAACGAGGTCTACCCGTTCGTGAGGCTGAAGCTGGAGGTGCGGCCCCCGGGCGGGCAGCCTTACCAGGCGGAGATACAGACCCTCATCGAGCGGCTGCAGATCCCCCAGGTCCAGCCGGGGACGGTGGTACCGGTGGTGTTCGACCCCGCCGACCCCTCCAAGGTGGCCCTGGGCCGGGTGGAGGGCGCGGCTGGTGACGCCGCCGTACCCACCGCGCCGGGCGGGCTGGACCCGTCCGCGGCCATCACCGCGGGGGCTTCTTCCGAAAAAGAAAAAGAACGCATGATGAGGGATTTCCTCCAGCGCGCCGACGACGAGAGCGAAGCCGTCCTGGCCATGGGCAAGCCGGCTGCGGCGGTCATCGTCCAGGCCATACCGCTCAACGTCGAAGTCAACGGGCCTAACCCTGCCATGACCTTTCTGCTGGAGGTGCAGCCGGAGGGCGAGGCCGCCTTCCAGGCGCAAGTGACCGCGGCGATATCGCAGTCCTCGGTCACCAGGTACGAGGTGGGCGACACCATCTACGTCAAATACGACCCGGCCGACCGTTCGCGCGTGGCCATCGACCACTCCTGACGGGACGGGAACCTGGGAAAGAAGAGAAGGGAGAGTCCGTTGTGGAAATCGCTTAACACCGGCGGCAAGATCGGCATGGTGGCCGGCATCGTCGGGGGCCTGGCCGGGGTGATCGCGGCCTACGTGGCGGTATTCGCCGGCCCCGGGGAAGGGGGCAGGCTAGGCGGGTTCTTAGTCGTGACCCTGATGGTGCTGGTTTTCGTCGGGGTCATCTTCTTCGTCTTCAAAAAGGTCTTCGCGCCCTTGGGCAAGCAGAGCAAGTTACAGAAGAGCGGGCTGCCGGCGGAGGCCACCATCCTGGAGCTCAAGGAGACCAACATCACCGTCAATAACGTCTACCCCGTGGTCAAGCTGAAGCTGGAGGTGCGCCCGCCCGGAGGCCAGCCCTACCAGGCCGAGGTCCAGACCGTCATCGGCCGGCTGGACGTGCCGCAGTACCAGCCGGGGACGGTGGTGTCCGTCAAGTACGACCCCGGGAACCCCTCCAACGTGGCCCTGGCGGACGCGTCGGAGACGGGAGGGGCGGACCCCATGTCCGCGCTGGCCGCCGCCATGTCCGCGGCATCCGCCGCCCCCGGGGGAATGCCGCCGGGTGGCGCGGCGCCCGGCGGCCTGGCACCGGCCGCGGGCATATCCCCGGAACTGGCGCAGACGCTGGGGAAGGTCGCGGGTATGACCCCGGAGCAGGCCCTGCAGATGGTAAAGGCCGCGGCTGCGGCTTCCGCCGGCGCCGGGACCGGGGCGGCGGGTGTTTCTTCTCCTCCGGCCGGGCAGGCCCAGCAGCTGGAGGAGTTCCTGAAGAAGAACGACGAGGAGAACGAGGAGATACGCCGGACCGGCACGCCCGCGCCGGCCGTCATCGTACAGGCCACGCCCCTCAATGTCTTCGTCAATGGCAGCAACCCGGCCATGACCTTCATCCTGGACGTCCAGCCGGAAGGGAAGCCGAACTTCTCGGCGCAGGTCACCGGGGTTATCGGCGAGGCATCGGTCTCCAAGTACCAGCCGGGCAGGATCGTCTACGTCAAGTACGACCCGGCCGACCAGTCCCGCGTCTCCCTCGACCACAGCTGAGGGGGGAAGACGCCGGCAGGCCGGTCCCTGAAAAAGCCAGCTTCCGGGGGTGAGCCGGTATGAGCGACATGCTTTTCTGTCCGCCCTCACGCCTTCGATCACTCTCCGCGGCCATACGTGAGAACCGGTGCCGCGCCTGGCGGCGGGGCGGCGGGCAGGCGGCGTTCCTTTTCCTCTGGATGGCCTTCGTCGTCCTGGTGGTCCTGCTCCAGATGAGGCCACCCTCCCCCGTTTCCGCCGGCGCGCCCGTTGACGTCTTCTCTTCGGCGCGGGCTATGCGCCACGTGGAGGCGATAGGGCATGCCCCACACCCCATCGGCACTCCCGAACACGACCGGGTGCGCGACTACATCCTGGGTGAACTCCGGGCCCTGGGGCTGGAACCGGAGATGCAGGAGGCTGCCGCCCTCAATCCCGGGCAGGGCAGCGCGGGGAGGGTGGAGAACATCGTGGCGCGGCTGGAGGGTTCCGGGGACGGCGGCTCCATCCTCGTCTGCGGCCACTACGACTCCGCCCCTACCGACCCCGGCGCCGGCGACAACGGCGTGGCGGTGGCAGTGATGCTGGAAAGCCTCCGGTCCCTCCGCGAAGGACGGGAGCCCGGCAGCGGTGTTGTTCCCGGTGTTGACGGCCGGGGCCTGGTCTTCCTCTTCTCGGACGGCGAGGAGAACGGCCTTCTCGGCTCCATCGCTTTCGTCCAGGAGCATCCCCTGGCCGCCGGAGTCGAGGTGGTCCTCGATCTCGACGGCATCGGTGGAAAGGGTCCGGCCATCCTGGCCTGGACGGCGGAGGGAGACGGCTGGCTTGTACCCCGCATGGCCGGCGCCTATCCCCGCATGTTCATGGCCTCATGGCTCAACCCGGTTCTGCGCGAGGCCGGTGTGACCGACCTGGACTCCTTCGCCAGGGCCGGTTTCGCCGGCGCCCATATAGACAACCTCAACGGCAGCACCGCCTATCACACCCTGCTGGACCTGCCGGAGAACGTCGACGAGGAACGCCTGCAGGCGCAGGGGGCGGCCCTGGCTTCACTACTGGACGGGCTGGGAAGAGAAGGGCCGGGAGGCGCCCGCCTCGATGACGAAGTCTTCTTCCGTACCTTCGACGGCATGGTGGTGGTTTATCCCGCGAGCTGGGTGATCCCCCTGTCGGTACTGGCGGCCCTGGCCTTCGCCGGCGTCTTCTTCCTGCTGCAGCGCCGCGGGCGCCTTACTCTCAAGGGCATGATGCATGGTGTTCTCGCCTATCTCCTGCTCTTCGTCACCATGGTGGCGACGGCCGCCCTGGCCTGGTTTCTGCTGAGCAGCCTCCATCCCGAGGCGCGCTCCTTTTCCGGGCATGACTTCTATTACAGCGGGTATTACATAGGGGCAGTGCTCGCCCTGGCCTCGTCCACCGCCTTCTTCCTGCTGCCCCGGTTGTCGGCAAGGGTCGGTCCGCCCTCGCTTTACGCCGGGACGCTGGCCTGGTTCGCCGCGGCGGCGCTGGCATGCATGACCATTCCCCCGGCCAGCTTCGCTCCCACCTGGCCCCTGCTCTTTGCCCTTCCCGTCCTGGCGCGGCTGGGCTTGTCGGGGAGCCTGGAGAAGCCTCCCGGCTCCGGCTGGGACACGGCGCTGTTAGCCGCCTCCTGCCTGCCGGCCCTGTTTATTATGGTCCCGGCCATACTGGTAAGCTCCGTCTTCGTGACCAGGCTGGGGGCTGCTTTACCGGCCGCCCTGCTGGCCCTGATGATGGGGCCGCTCCTCCCCCACCTGTCTATGATGACCGGCTACCGCCACCCCTGGGCGGCGCTGGCCTGCCTGGCGCTGTCCCTGGCGCTGCTGCTGGCTGCCAGCGTCACCGGCGGCGGCTTCGACGCTGCCCACCCCCGGCCGGTCAGCCTCTTCTACCTGCTCGACGCCGATGAAGGAAGGCCCTGCTGGGCCACCCTGGACCGGCACCCGGAGGGATGGACCGAGCAGTTCTTCCCCGGGGGCGCCCGCAAGAGCAGCCTGAAGGAAATACTGCCGGTAACCCGCCGCGACCGCGACCTCCTCACCTGTCAGGCCCCCGACGCCGGGCTGGAACCGCCGCGGCTGGAGGTGTTGGAGTCGGAACAGGAGGGCAACACCTACACCGCACGGGTCCGCATCACCTCACCGCGCGGAGCCTGGCGGGTCTACCTGCTGCCCGGGACCGACGCCCAGATAGAGACAGTGGCGCTGGAGGGGAAGGAGGCCGAAGAGCTGGAAGTGCCCTACCTCAGTTTCACCTCCCTGCCGCCTGAAGGGATCGTCCTGACCCTGGAAGTGATCGCCCCCCGCCTCCCGGAACTGGTGGTGGTGGACGAATCCCTGGGGATGCCTTCTTTTGAGAACATCGATTATGAACCTCCGCCTGAACCGGTGATGCCGGCCCCCTTCCCCGAGGAAGTCAGCGGCTGGCCCGCCTTCGTGAAGATAACTTACAGCCTGTAACTTACAGGTGGGGCGGGGCGAGTTGCCCCTTCCGCTGTCTCTCTTCTTCTTTCAACAAGTCGGTATCGGCGAAGGTGTCGATCCGCCGGTCAGCCCGGTAGCGAAACGGCCGGATACTGCCATTGGTAAAGAAGCTGAATCCCGCCCAGACCCTCATGGCTACGGCGGACAATACGACGAGCATGAGTAACATCCCCGCTACAACATCCTCGGCATAGAGTATCAGCGGCACCAGCACCAGCAATATCGGTAACACGCGGGAGAGTGCGGAGAAAAACCAGAAGGCCTCGCGCCCTTCCCGGCGGCAGGCGCGGCAGTAACACCACAAGGCCGCCAGTGAAGGCAGGCTCACGCCATAAAAGATGACCAAGCCGATAGCTTTTACGTCCATGTCCGGGATTGTAGCAGAGTCACCTGGCGCTCAGGTAGACCTGGCCGAAGGAGGCGGCGTTGGCCGATTCCTTGGTGGACCAGTAGGCGGGATAGGTGCCCTCGCCGTTGGGCGCCTCCGACGCCGGTGCGGAAGGCGCGGCCGGCCAGCTCGAGCAGGTCGTCACCCCCGCCGTGCAGCCAGGCGTAGGTGAGGCAGTCGGCGGTGAGCAGCTGCCAGTTGCACAGGTTGACCACGCCGAACGAGGTGTCGATGGTCCCGTCGTAACGCCAGGCGTAGGGGAAGCCCTCGTAGCCGCTCCGTCCACCCGCCAGCAGTTGTCGACCTCGTGGCGGACCAGCCGCACCAGTAGGTCCGCGGCGCCCTGCCGGTCGGGCAGGCCGCAGGCGTCGAGCAGGTCGAGGAAGCGCCCCAGCGAAGCGGTGTACATGTCCAGGGCGAAGAGGGCGGTGCCGCCGGTTCGCCGGGCGGAAGGCGAGGCCAGGAAGGGGTCGGCGGCGTTGTGCGAGTTCTCGA
This sequence comes from uncultured bacterium, assembly GCA_963765625.1. Lineage (GTDB taxonomy): Bacteria > Actinomycetota > Geothermincolia > Geothermincolales > Geothermincolaceae > CAVXXD01. Next base: position 169,446 of record CAVXXD010000012.1, on the reverse strand, counting down.
CGATCCACTCCGCCGTCGTCCAGCCAGCGCGCGTCGCCGCTGGCCGCGTAGGCGTCGGTCATCACGGAGAGGCCGTTGGCGAAGGGGCGGAAGGAGTTGCTGCTCGTAGTCGTTGAAGCCCTCGGCCCAGCCCTCGCCGTTGCCCCGCCCGAAGCTGTTCTCGAAGCGGTAGCGGATGTTCTCGGCGATCTCGATAGGCGGCGTCGCGGGACGGGTAGTAGCCGGTCAGGTGGTAGTAGGCCAGGCAGCCCGGCCGCCCCGAAGGTCAGGTCGGGGTGGGGCGCCCCGTAGTTGCGGTGGGGGTTGTCGTTGCCCGTCCTCGTCGTGGTAGGAGTGGCCGAAGTAGCCGCCGTCCGCCCAGTGGTCGATCTCTCCCTCGTAGTGGAGCACGTCCTCGTCGGCCAGGTGGCGGCAGGCGGCGCCGGCCAGGTCCCACCAGCGCGCGTCGCCGGTGCGCAGGTACTGCACGATCATCCCCTGGTCGAAGTCGTACTTGAGGTTCATCTGGCCGGAGGGGGTCTCGTAGTCCAGGGGCACGTCCCCGTAGTCGCACCAGCCGTAGAAGTCGTTGGCCTCGATGGACATCGCCAGGGAGTTGCCCGTCTCGCCGACGGAGGGGTCGAAGGCGGCGCGGTTCTGGTCCTCGTAGGCGGCGGCCGCGGTGCCGCTCGTCCGTCCGCGGCGCCATCCGTCCCGAAGGCCCCGCTCTCCGCGTACCACTGCGGGCGGGGCCAGCCCGAAGAGGGGCTCCTGCATGGCCGCCATCTCGCTCGCCCACCCCGGCCGCCCCGGGTCGCCCGCGAAGAAGTAGAGGAAGAGCTCGTGGGTCTTCTCCTCGCCGGCCCGGAAGCTGTAGTCGCCCGCGTACTCCTCCGGGAAGAGGGAGAGGCGCGCCTCGCCCTCCTCCCAGCCCAGGCCCTTGGGGTGGTTCTGCCAGAAGTCCTTCATGCCCACGGCCAGGCCCACGCCGTTGCCCCAGGCCGCCAGCCAGGGCTGAGCCTGGTCCCCGGAGCCCACGGGCGAGCCCGCGCGCGCGCGCCTCCCAGCCCCGGAAGCTGACCCAGGACTGGGGGCGCGGGTGGTTGCCGCGGTGGTAGTCCCACTGACCGGTGCCGGAGGAGTCCTGGTAGAGGGAGAGGGCCTGGCCCGAGGAGGTAAAGGCCTGGTCCGCCCTCCCCCGCCTCCAGGGATACGCCGGGCGCCGCCGCCGGTGTCGGGGCGCAGGCGCAGTCTCCATGCCCTGGAAGACGTCGGAGCCGGGTGAGCCGATGTCCTTGCACAGGGGCTGGGCGAACTCGTCCAGCTCGGGCGCGTTGCGGTTCTCCAGGGTGTGGAGGACCCTCACGCGGGACTGGCCCGCGTAGAAGTGGAGGTAGGCGGTGTAATGCATGAACTCGTCGCCGCCCGGAGTCCTGCGAAGGCCCCTTCCACCTTGACCACGGCGCGCAGGGGCCCGCCCTCCAGCACCTCAAAGGAAGAGGGGGCGGCCAGGGCGGACCTGTATTCCTGCCCGCCGGAGTAGAGGGAGAAGCCGTTGGTGGCGGCGGGGACGAGCACCTCGCCCGCGCCGTTTATTTCTACACTATGTAACAGGTCGAAGGTGTCGCGCCGCATGGTGAAGCGGGCGGCGCCGGTGTCCACGGTCAGGGTGGTGCCGTCGTCGTCCAGGCTGATGGGGGAAGGATGAGACGCCCCGCCCGCGCCTCCCGCGCCGGTGCGCAGGTAATACACGGCGCTGCCGACCGGCCTGCACCGTGGCCGGGAAGGTCAGCAGCACCCACCGGACGGGGCGGGAGGTGTCGCCGGGCGCGCCGCCCCAGCGCGCGGTCACCTCCGCCTGCAGGGGCACCGGGGCGCCGCTCCCGCTGACCACGGACAGTCCGCGGGGTCGAGGATACGCCGGCCTCGCGGGGCAGGGGCACCCCGCAGGTGACCAGCTCGCCCGCGCGGGCCGTCCCCGCACCGCTCGGTCAGGGTCAGGGCGGTGAGGGCATGCCGCGGCCCGGCGCCCGGCCAGGCCGCTCCCTCCGCCAGGTACCAGTCGGGCGCGGGGGCGGTGACCCCGGCCGAGTCGTGGCCCCAGGTGCGGTCGCCGCCGTAGACGGCGCGCTCCGCCACCACCGCCCCGTCGCGGGCGTGCACCAGGGTGGAGACGTCGTAGGTGGAGACGTAGTCGTTTAAGCGGAAGGTGCGGCGGGAGCGCGGGGCGATCTCTGGCTCCTGGCAAGTCCGGCCGGGCTCACCTCGCCGTTCCGCTGTCTGCAGCTTCAGGTCGACGTGGACGGGCGACGTCTCCCGGGTTCTGCACCAGCACCCAGGTCTCCATGCCCCCTTCGGTGGAGCCCTCCGCCAGGTACCAGTCGGGCGCGGGGGCGGTGACCCCGGCCGAGTCGTGGCCCCAGGTGCGGTCGCCGCCGTAGACGGCGCGCTCCGCCACCACCGCCCCGTCGCGGGCGTGCACCAGGGTGGAGACGTCGTAGGTGGAGACGTAGTCGTTTAAGCGGAAGGTGCGGCGGGAGCGCGGGGCGATCTCCTGGTCTGGCAAGACCGGTCGGGCTCACCTCGCCTTCTCGCGTCTGCAGCTTCAGGTCGACGTGGACGGGGCGTCCCCCGGGTTCTGCACCAGCACCCAGGTCTCCATGCCCCCCTCGGTGGAGCCCTCCGCCAGGTACCAGTCGGGCGCGGGGGCGGTGACCCCGGCGGAGTCGTGGCCCCAGGTGCGGTCGCCGCCGTAGACGGCGCGCTCCGCCACCACCGCCCCGTCGCGGGCGTGCACCAGGGTGGAGACGTCGTAGGTGGAGACGTAGTCGTTTAAGCGGAAGGTGCGGCGGGAGCGCGGGGCGATCTCCTGGTCCTGGCAAGTCCGGCCGGGCTCACCTCGCCGTTCTGCGGTCTGCAGCTTCAGGTCGACGTGGACGGGGGCGTCTCCGGGGTTCTGCACCAGCACCCAGGTCTCCATGCCCCCCTCGGTGGAGCCCTCCGCCAGGTACCAGTCGGGCGCGGGGGAGGTGACCCCGGCCGAGTCGTGGCCCCAGGTGCGGTCGCCGCCGTAGACGGCGCGCTCCGCCACCACCTCCCCGTCGCGGGCGTGCACCAGGGTGGAGACGTCGTAGGTGGAGACGTAGTCGTTTAAGCGGAAGGTGCGGCGGGAGCGCGGGGCGATCTCCTCGTTGCAAGTCCGGCGGGGCTCACCTCGCCGTTCTCGGTCTGCAGCTTCAGGTCGACGTGGACGGCGTGCGTCCCCGGGGTTCTGCACCAGCACCCAGGTCTCGAATTCGACGGCCGCCGCCTCGCTGAAGACGATGCTCGAGGCGCGCCCGCGCCGACGTCGATCCTGCCCGCCCCGCAGGAGGAGAGCAGGAGCAGGGGTGTCAACAAGACGCTGCAGATGCGTAACGAATTCCTGCCCGTGATAGCGAACATGCATCCACCTCCCTCCGGCCGTCACCTATATTCTGTATCGACGCATGCCCCACCACTATTTACATCGAAAGGCCCGGAGCGGTACGGACAGGTCAGGCCTGTTTCTTCGGAAACCAGGGGATGAAGGGGCTGGTCTTCCCCTTGTATTCTTCCCAGCCCGGGGTCTTCTCCATCATCTTCTCGGTCATAGGTATGCCTGATACGAAGAGCAGCGTCCCGGTTATGGTCAGCGGGCCGATCACCCCGACCCACCCCCAGTCACCGCTCAGGGCGATGATGAAGATCCCCCACCACATGGTGGCCTCCCCGAAATAATTGGGGTGGCGGGTATATTTCCACAGGCCCCGGTCGATGATGGTGCCGCGGTTGGCCGGGTCGGCCAGGAAGCGGTCCAGCTGCCAGTCCCCGACGGACTCGAAGAGGAAGCCGACACACCAGACGACTAGCCCGAGGTAGTCCGACCAGACCGGCGCCTCCCGGTCCGAGGCCATCACCAGCAGCACCGGCATGACGTTGAGTATCAGGATGGCACCCTGCAGCACGAACACCTGCAGGTAGCTGCGAAGCACGAAGTACCTTCCCCACTCCTCGCGCCACTTGCGGTAGCGGGGGTCCTCACCCTTGCCGGCGTTGCGACGGGCGATGCGGACGGCCAGGCGCATCCCCCATACCGTCACCAGTCCGGCCACCAGTAACTGGCGCGCCCCGTAGGTGCCGTTCATGATCAATGCCGCCCAGCTGACCACGATAAACCCGGGACCCCAGGCGATATCGGCGATGCTGTTGTCCTTGCGGACCATCGCCAGCAGGAACAGCACGGTCATGTACGACAGGGCGACGACCGCCGACCAGAAAATGGTTTCGAGAACGCCCATAACTTCTTCCGCCTCCTCCCCTTAAGATTCAGCTCCCGCGACGTCCTCCCCCAGCCCCCCGGCGACGATGCCCCTTACTTCGTCGATGAGCTGCTGCAGGGAATCGTGGTCGTACCCGTCCGTCTCCACCGGCGCGTGGACCTGCATGGCCGCCCGGCCGGGAAAGAGGTCCAGGGTCTTGGCGGGGAGGATGGCACGGGTGCTGGTGATGGTGACCGGGAGAATGGGCAAGCCCATCTCCAGGGCCAGCACGAAAGCGCCCTTCTTGAACTCCCCCAGCCGGCCGGTGCAGCTGCGGGTTCCTTCCGGCAACACGACGATGGAGGTCCCCGCCTTGATCCTGTCCCTGGCCCTCTCCAGCGACTCGATGGCCTTCTTCGGATCGGAACGGTCGATGACGATGTTGCCGCCCTTCTCCACCGCGTAGCCGAAGACGGGGATCTTTCTCAGTTCCTGCTTGATGACCCATTTCAGGTCGATGCCCAGCCAGCCGAAGAGCACGAAGATGTCGAAGGTGCTCTGGTGGTTGGCAACCACGATGTAAGAGCGGCCTCGCTCGATGTTCTCCCGGCCCGTGACGGTAACCCGCGCGGGCGTTATGAAACTGGTGAAACGGGCCCACCAGACGCCGGTGGTGCGGTTGGCCAGGGTGTCTCCGGAGAGGAAGACCATGATCGCCCCCAGGCCCACGAAAAAACCGGTGGCCAGGAGGAACAACGGCGTGAACACCAGCCACTTGTACGGCTGGTAAAGAAGGTGCAACGATCTGTTCTTTCTCGATACGCTCATGGTGACCACCTGTTGTTCCGCTTGAATTATTCTTCCACCGATCCGCACGGACGAAACATGAGCACGGGACCGGGCCCCTCCCTCAGGAGGTCGTGATAGTGATTAAGAGGTCGCCCTCGGCGGTAAGGCTCCAGGTATGTATGGAGTCCTCGCTGTTCGAAGCCAGTTCGTACAACCCCTTGATCATGCCCACGGTAAGAAGGGGGACGCAGGCGTTCTGGATGACCAGGTCCAGCTCCCTTCCCCGCTGGGAGAAGAGGGAGAGCCGGCCCAGGCCGCGCAGGGCCAGCATCCGCCTCAACCTGTACTCGGCGTCCGGCCAGCTGTCGCCGCGGAAAGTCTCCCGGGTGAAGATCCTCTGCTCCTCGATCACCGTCTCGGAGACCTCCTCCCCCAGTTCCTTTTCCAGTTCGTCGAAGATGGCCTCCAGGCCGCCCGGCCCTATGATCACCGACCTGCGCCTGGTCCGGGGGTGGATGATGGTCCCACGAACCTCGCTCCACTGGTACTCGGCGATCTCCACGGGGACGCCGCAGCCAAGGCAGCGTTCGTAGGTGATGTCTCCCGGTTTGGTCGCATAGGTCCGGGGCTGCAGCCTTTCCTCCAGCTCGGGCGAGTGCTCGCCCAGCCGCAGGGTGATGATCTGTTTGTCCTGCCGGTCCGTCACCCGGGCGCTCTCAGCCACGCACTCCCGCCCGGAAGCCGCCTCCATGCCTCCGCAGGTGTCTCCCAGGAAGAGCAGGATGGAGTAGGGGTACTCGATGGACAACCTGGTGTGATGGGTCCCCTCCCCGCGCCGGCGCGATTCCTCCACCTTGACGTCCCCCAGCCCCAGGTAGCGGCACATGTCCGCCATTTTTTGCGTGATCAGCCGGGGGTAGACCGCGTAGGCTCCCCGCCGCAGCAGCCGGGGCAGCTCGTCCTCCATGTACTGCCGCGTCACCTTGCGTTTGCTCTCCTGAACAATGGGGTCGATGGGTATGCCGATCTTTTCGCCGATCCTGCGGAAGAGCAGGTCGAACCCTCTCCGATTCCAGGAAGAGCATGCGGTGGGCAGGGTCCTTCTTCTCGACGATAGTGCCGTTGGGGGCCAGGTATGAGCCCTGCCCAGTTTGTACGGCAGTCCGCACTGGATGCAGGTTTGATCCTGGCCATCTTATCCCCTCCCGCATCCCTTTCGGTTATTAATTTTCACGGTCAGAACCAGTCCTCGCGGCGGCCGATCCAGATCATCACCACGGTGATCACCACCAGCACCCCCCAGAAGAAGAGGTAGCCGTAGCGCCAGGTGAACTCGGGCATGCTGTCGAAGTTCATCCCGTACAGCCCCACCAGGAAGGTGGCGGGCATGAAGAAGGTGGCCACGGCGGTGAGCCGCTTCATGGTCTTGTTGAGCCGGTTGCTCACCGCGCTCATGTGGATGTCCAGGGCGCTGGAGATCTGCTCGGCGTTGTACTCCACCTCCGCCGCCACCTTGGCCATGCCGGTCGTAGATGTCGATGAGGTAGACGTCCCATTCGTCGGGGATGAGGTCGATGTCGCGCCGGGAGAGCTTGATGAGCACGTCGCGGTGGGCGTAGACGGCCCGGCGGTAGGCCATGTTGTGGTGCTTGAGGTCCAGGATGATGGAGAGGTCCCCCACGTTCCTGTCGGAGACCAGCGCCTCGGTGTACTCGTCGATCCTGTCGGTGAGCGCGTCCACCATGGGGAAGTAGTCGTCCACCGCCGGCTCCAGGATGCCGTAGAGCAGGGCGGCGGGGTGGGTCGTACTTGGCCGGGTTGGCCTGCAGGCGCTCCTGCAGCGTCGTCCAGTTCCTCCAGGCCGTCGCGGTGGGCGGTGATCAGGTAGTCCGCCCCCAGCACCAGGTAGAGCCCCTCCACCTCCAGGTGCTCCGTCTCCGCCTTGTCGCGCAGGAAATCCCACACGATGTAGAGGTAGTCGTCGAACTCCTGCATCTTGGGGACGGGCACGGCTGCCCCGAACTGCGACGAAGACCACCGGGTGCAGGCCGAACCTGCTCGCGCATGAGCGCTATCTCCTGGGAAGTCGGGCCCGTCCAGGTCGATCCAGAGCAGCCGGTACTCCCCCGCCTCGCACTCCTCCAGGGAAGCGCGCATGCCCACTCTTCCCTCGTTGTCCACCAGCATGATACGCATGACGACCATCACCTCCGGTGCAATTCTTCGCCCCGCACGGGCACTGTCCCCTTCATCCCCGGCCGGACTTGGTCTATAATAATAGCGTGATACTTGCGAGACGTGTCCGACTACATGGGGGTGGAACGCATGGAGATCGTCGAGAGACAGGTTGTTCCTCGTGCCTGCTGGCGGGCCTGTTCGTCTTGTCTGCGGCCTCGCTGGCCGCCGTCCTGCTCTGCGCGGCCGCGCCCCGCGGCCAGTCTACGACTGGGAAGACACCAGGGGCCCGGGCAACGGCTCGGCGCGCAAGCCCTGCTCTTCGTCGCCCGAGCGCAACGAGCTCTACCGCGGCACCGGTCTATCGCGGCGTCTGGTGTTACAACCCCGCCCTGGGCACCTGGACGCACACCGGCGGAGGAGCTGGAGGACGCCTATCGTCTACTGCCCTGGCCTGGGACGGCACCTCCGTCTACGCGGGAACCGTCTACTCCGGGGTGTGGCGCTACGACCCGGCAACGCGGACCGCTGGTACCGACACCAGGGGGCGTGGGTTCCGGGTTTTACGTCGATTCCCTGGCCTGGGACGGCAGCGGGCTCTACGCGGCCACTTTCGACGCACGGCGTCTGGCGTTACGACCCCGGCATCGGCCTGGAGCGACACCGGCGGCGCCCTGGCTACTTCTCAAGGTCCTCTCCCTGGCCTGGGACGGCAGCCAGGCTCTACGCCGGCACCGAACAGCCACGGCGTCTGGCGCTACGACCCGGGGACCGGGGTCTGGACCGACACCGGGGGCGGGGTGTCCACCTTCATCGTCCGCTCCCTGGCCTGGGACGGCGTCCTGCCTCTACGCCGCGACGACAAGCCACGGCGTCTGGCGTTTCAACCCCGGCGCTGGGCGCCTGGACGGATACCGGCGGCGGGCGTGAGCGGTTTCTACCTTCTACGCCCTGGCCTGGGACGGCAGCGGGCTCTTCGCGGGCAACATCCGGTGACGGCGTCTGGCGCTACGACCCGGCTCCGGCCTGGACCGACACTCGGCGCACGCAGTGAGCGGCGGCTGGTATTCTATCACTGGCCTGGGATGGCAGCGGGCTATTCGCGGGGGCGTATGGCGACGGAGTCTGGCGCTACGACCCGGCGACCGGGTGCATGGACCGGACACCGGCGAGCGCGATAAGCGGCGCGATCACCGGTTACGCTGGCCTGGGGAGGTCCTTCGAGGGGTCCTACCTTTACGCGGGGACGGACGGTGGAACGGGTCTGGCGATACGACCCGGGGACGGGAGCCTGGGACGGCACCGGCGAGCATCCCGGGTGCTTTTTACATCAACGCCCTGGCCTCGCTGGACGGCACCGGGCTCTACGCGGGCACGGATATCGGAGTCTGGTATTACGACCCGGGTACCGGGACCTGGACGCGACACCGGTGGCGCCCTGTCCGCCTTTTCCGTCTGGTCCCTGGCCTGGGACGGCAGCGGGCTCTACGCGGGCACTTTCGGCCACGACGTCTGGCACTACGACCCCGGGACGGGTATCTGGACCTCCACTCGCTCCCACCAGCACTTACAACATCCCCTGCCTGGCCTGGGACGGCACCGCGGCTCTACGCGGGGACGGACGTGGACGGGGTCTGGTACTACGATCCTGTCGACCACCTCCTGGGCCAACACCGCCGGCGGGGTGCAGGCCTACAGCGGTCCGTCTCCCTGGCCTGGGCCGGCAGCGGGCTCTACGCGGGTACGGAAGGCCACGACGTCTGGTTCTACGACCCGGACGCTCATGCCTGGTACGACACCTCCGCCGCGGCACTTCACCAACATCAGATCCCTGGCCTGGGACGGCTCCGGCTCACTGTATGCGACGGCCAGAGCGCGGCGAATCAACCGCTACGATTCCCAGCACGGGTAAGTGGTTCCCCACGGGCGGCAGGGCAAGCAGTATTGCCATGTATGCGCTAGCCTGGGACGGCAGGTCTCTGTACTCGGGTTCCGACCAGCAGGGCGTCTGGCGCTACGGGCCCGACACCTGGTACCTGGCCGAGGGCTCCACCGACGGGGGGATGGAGACCTTCGTGCTGGTGCAGAACCCGGGAGCCAACGACGTGCACGTCGACATCGCCTTCCAGACCGACACCGGGGAGGAGGCGCCGGCCGATCTGCAGGGGGTAACCATTCCGGCTTACTTCCCGCGTCACCTTCAAGGTCAACGACTACGTCACCACCTACAACGTCTCCACCAAGGTGGCAGTCCGACTGGACGGCAGACGTGGTCTGCGAGCGGGCCATGTACGGCGACGGCCGCGACCTGGGCCCACGACTCCATCGGGACCACCGACTCCCGCCCGCGTCTGGTTCCTGGCCGAGGGCTCCACCGACGGGGGGATGGAGACCTTCGTGCTGGTGCAGAACCCGGGGGTCGACGGACGTCAGATGTCGAGCCTGACGCTTTCAGACCGACACCGGGCGAGCAGGCGCCGCCCGATCCTGCAGGGGGTAACCATTCCGGCCGTCTTCCCGCCGCACCTTCAAGATCAACGACTACGTCACCACCTACAACGTCTCCACCAAGGTGGCAGCCTACGGGCGAGGTGGTCTGCGAGCGGGCCATGTACGGCAACGACCGCGCCTGGGCCCACGACTCCGTCGGTGTCGGCCGCGCCGGCGGCCGGCCTGGAACCTGGCCGAAGGTTCAACCGACGGGGGCATGGAGACCTGGGTACTGGTGCAGAACCCCAACGGCATCGCGGTTGACGTCGGGCTGGCCTTCCAGACCGGTACCGGGCTGATGTACGGGGCCGCAGGAGAACCATCCCCGCCGGTTCGCCGCCGCAGTTACCGGGTCAACGACTACGTGACCACTTACGACGTCTCCACCCGGGTGGTGTCGCACGGGTGGTTTCGACATCGTCTGCGAGCGGGCCGTTTACGGCAGACAGCGCGGCCTGGGCCACCGATTCCATCGGCGCCACCGCCACCAGCTCTCGCCTGGAACCTGGCCGAGGGTTGCACCGACGGGGGCATGGAGACCTGGATTCTCGTCCAGAATCCCGGCTCCGGCGACGTTCAAGTATCCTTCACCCTGATGACCGAAAGCGGCGCCCGGCAACCGCCCGGCCTGCAGGACGTGACCATCCCGGCCCTGTCCCGTGCCGTCCTTCAGCCTCGGGGACTTACGTCACCACCTACAACGTCTCCACCAGAGTGGAGGTGACGGGCAGCGCCAAGGCTGGTGTCGTTTGTGAGCGGGCCATGTACGGCAACGGCCGGTCCTGGGCCCACGACAGCATCGGTTATTAACAGGGTCAGGTCTTGTTTTTGCATTAAGTTACATTGCGTAATATTACATACTGTATATTAATGCAAAAAACAAGACCTGACCCTGTTCTACTTCTAGCCGTACTTGATGATCAGGCCGGTGCCGCCCGCCGGGTAGTGGAAGTCGATGGCCTCGCACTCGCAGATGTCCCAGCAGGCCGCGCACTCGAAGCAGAGTTCCTTGTAGCGCGGGGCCAGCCTGGCCTTGCCGTCCTTCACCGACCACAGGGAGGCCGCGCAGACCAGCCCGCACATGCCGCAGCCGTTGCACTTCTCCTTGTCGTACTCGATGAAGTCGCCGGTGTCGCCCTCCGCGTGGAAGACCAGCTTCTTCAGGTCCACCTTGATCTCTTCCATGCTCATCCCCTCCCCTTGATCGCGCCGCGCACCCAGTTGACCCAGGACTGCACCTTTTGCACCGTCGCCAGGAAGGCCTTGTCCGGGATGTGCTTCGCCAGCGGCATGCCCTGTTTCACCTGCAGCATGATGCGCTGGCGCGTCTGCTGGTTGATGCTGCGGCCCAGCGGCTTGAGGTACTTGCCGGCGAAATCGGCGTACTCCGGCACCATGTCCATCATGTGGTTGATGTGCTTGTTGAGGTTCTCCACGTGGGCGTCCGACCAGTCGAAGAGAATGGCGAAGGGGTGGAGTGAGCTGTACTCCAGCAGCAGCTGGATGAGGCCCTTCATCAGCTCCGGGTCGAAGATGGAGTGGTCCCACAGCTCCACGAACTCCGGGCCGAAGGCGTGCTCCAGCCCCAGGGCCGAGGCCTTCCAGCGCCGCTCGTACTCGGACAGGGCCCGCTCGGAACAGTCGCCGCGCCCGATGGCCCAGGCCGCCGTCTCCGCCGCGATGCGCCCGGACATGCAGGCGTGCCAGACCCCTTCCGCGTCCAGCGGGCAGGGGAAGCCGGCGGCGTCTCCCACCAGCATCATGCCGCCGGTGTAGCTCTTCACCGGCTCCTTCAGCCAGGGCAGCATGTGCGACTGGAACTCGCGGGGCTCGGCGTCCACCAGCTTGCAGAAATCCTGGAACTCGGGGATGGCCATGACCGTCTTGATGGTGTCCACCGGGTTGGTGTCCCAGTCCTGCCTCAGCCACTGGCCTGCCCCCAGGTGGAAGCCCTCGGCGAAGTGCATCTGGTAGGCGCCGTTGAAGGGGCCGAACCAGCACCACTCGGAGTATCCCACCGCCTGGCCCAGCTTCTCCCCGTCGCAGCCGAAGTCCATCTGGGGCACCAGGGTGCACCCGCCGCCCCAGCGGTTGCGCATGCCGGAGGAGCGGGCCATGGTGGACATGGCGCCGTCCGCCGCGATGACCACCTCGGCGCGGAACTCCTCGCCCTGGTCGGTCTTGACCCCGCGCACCACGCCGTTCTCCATGACCGCCTCGGTCACCAGGGTGGAGGTGCGCAGCTCCGCCCCGGCCGCCGTCGCCAGTCCGGCGACGAAGGGGTCGAGGTCCTTGCGGTAGACGGCCGCGCCGGCCATCCCCTTAGTCAGGTCGCCGTTGGTCCACACCGAGGCGTCGCGGTCGGACCCGGAGGTGCCGGAGACCATGCGCACCCGGTTCTCCTCGTCCACCACCTTGATGACGATCATGTCCGCCTTGCGGTAGGAAGGCATCTCCGGCACCTTGGACATGATCTCGGGGAAGTCCCGCCACCAGCGGGTCCCCAGGCCGCAGCCGGAGGAGTTCTTGATGCCCGGCTCGCTCCCCCGCTCGAAGAAGACCGTCTTCAAGCCCTTTTCGGCCGCGGTCTTGGCCGCGTAGGCGCCGCCGGGGCCGGCTCCCACCACTACTACGTCGAACTTCTCCATGCCCTTCATCCTTTCTGAAGATCCATAAAGCCCGGAATGGTATACAAAGTCAGCCCGCCGAAACGGTCGGGCCAGCTGGTCATGGTAGCCGAAGAAGGCGCGCAGCAACGGCTTGCGCGCCGCGTGGGGCATGGCCGCGAGAAGCCGCTGTCCCACGAAGGAATATTTATACAGTGAAGATAATCTCTGCGAACCGCTCCCAGGCCGCCGGCCTTGTCGTCCACCGCCTGCGCGGCGATGTGGCCGGAGATGAGGGAGGCGTGCACCCCGAAGAAGAAGAGGGGGTCCTGCAGCCCGGCCAGGGTCCCCGCCAGGATCTTGTCGCCGGAGAAGAGGCGCGGATTGTCGAGGCGCTTCACGCCCACCGCTCCCTCGAAAGTCATGCCAGCCGCTGATCTCAACCCCCAGGTCCTGCGTGGATGCGTTCGGCGAAGATGCTCCCGGACCTCTCCTTTCAAGGGCTTGCGGTCGAAAGCCAGGGCGAAAGCCGATGCCGTTGGCGTTGGCGAAATAGCAGTAGTCGCCGGCGAAGGTGTCGAACCAGGCAATAGCCGAGGGCGGCCCCTCGTAACGGAGGTTGGCGACATACCCGTAGACGTCCAGCCAGGGGATGCCCAGGGCCAGGAAGGGCTGGTAATGGAGGCCGGTGGCGATGATGCTGCCGGGCGGCAGTTCCGCCGCGTCGCGTTGAGAACGCAGAGCCCAGCCGAACTCGAAGCGCACCCCGGCCTCGAGCGCCGCCTGGTAGAGAAAGCTCTCGATGCGAGGTGGAACGCGGCCCCCGCTCCACCGCCTGCAGGTACTGCCGGCTACCGTCCATGTTGATAGCGCTTGCCGTAGACGTAGAACGACGCGTCGTAGGTCGGTGTGACCTGGGGCGGCCCCAGCTCCAGCCCCAGCAGCTCTCCCATCAGCTCCGGCCGCATGGGCGTGGAATCGACCGAGGGGTGGTGGTCCGGCGCTCCCCCCACCCGTTCGTACTTCTCCAGGACCCGCACATCGTGCCCGGCGCGCGCGCAGGTGATGGCCGCCGTAAGGCCGGCCAGCCCGGCGCCGACTACGATCACTTCTCTCCATCCGCAGCACCCCCTGTTCCCCTAGGCCTTCGTTCCATGAAGCCGAAAAGCCCCGGGCATGAAAACCCTGTGATCAGTCAAAACACCGACAAGTGATTGTGCCCTGATTAAAGATATGACTCGCAGTCATTATAGTATCAACCGAAGTTTTCGGCAACTTGGTTGATATATAGCTTTTCTTTATTTATAGTATTAATACTATTTATTCTTAAATGACGAAGGAGGCGCTGGCATGACGGATTATCACGAGATGTGGGAAGGCCTGAATATCGACCTGGAAGCCCACGACGGGCTGCTGGCGGTGCTGCCGCCCATCTTCGGCGAGGTCATCGTGGACCAGAAGGACCGGCCGGCCCGCATGGCCTACTTCGACGGGGTCTTCGCCGAGATCCACGGGGGGCGCATCGCCGAACTGGTGGCCCACAAGGAGAAGGGCGGCGTGGTGGTCGGCACCTTCTGCACCTACGTGCCGGAGGAGATCGTCATCGCCCTGGGCGGGGTCTGCATCGGCCTCTGCGGCGGGGCGGAAGTGGCCACCGAAACGGTGGAGAGCGTGCTGCCGCGCAACACCTGCGCCCTGATCAAGTCGTCCTTCGGTTTCAAGGCGGGGCGCATCTGCCCCTACATCGAATGCTGCGACCTGGTGATCGGGGAGACCACCTGCGACGGCAAGAAGAAGTACTACGAGATCCTCGACCTCTATCACCCCACCTACGTCATGGAACTGCCCCAGCGCAAGAACGAAGAGCGACCGCCGCCTGTGGCGAGAGGAAGTCGGCGACCTGGTTGCCCGGCTGGAGGAGTTGACCGGGCAGAAGCTTACCCTGGAGAAGCTGCAAGGAAGCGGTGGGTATCGTCAACGCCAAGCGCCAGGCTTTGCTGCGGCTGGCCGAGGTGCGCAAGGCCGCGCCGCCGGTCATCTCCGGCAAGGACGCTCTGCTTATCAATCAGATCGCCTTCTACGACGAGCCGCGCCGTTTCGCCAAGCAGGTCAACGAACTCTGCGACGAACTGGAGAAGCGCGCCGCCGACGGTAAGGCCGCGCGGCCGGCGGACGCTCCCGCGCGTCCTGCTCTCCGGCTGCCCCATGGCCATCCCCAACTGGAAGGTGCCGCACATCGTCGAGAGCGCCGGCGCCGCCATCGTCATGGAGGAACTGTGCACCGGCATCCGCTACTTCCGCAACCTGGTGGACGATTCCGCCGGCAGCCTCGAAGGGCTGCTGGACTCCATCGCCGGCCGCTACCTGGAGATCGACTGCGCCGTCTTCACCCCCAACACCCAGCGCCTCGACAACATCATGCAGTTGGTGAAGGACTACGACGTGGCCGGGGTGGTCTATTACGCCCTGCAGTTCTGCGACCCCTACACCATCGAAGCCTTCAACATCCGCAAGGCCATGGAAGAAGCGGGCGTGCCTTTCCTCTACATCGAGACCGACTACAGCTCCGAGGACACCGGCCAGATCTCCACGCGGGTGGAGGCCTTCCTGGAGATGCTCAACGCGAAGCAGTAGTTCTAGAGTCCGGCGGTTTTTAACAGCTGCCTGCGCCTGGGCGCGGGGCCACTCGCTGGCAGCGGCGTGCTCAATGAAGGCGCGGGCGGCGGGTGAGAGGCTGGCCTTTCTGCGGCTTATCATCAGGAAGTCGCGGCGCGCTTCCAGCCCCTTACAGGCGACCGCCGCCAGCCTCCCGTCGGCCAGGCGCGGGGAAGCGGCCCAGACCGAGACCATGGACAGGCCCATCCCCGCCTCCACCGCTTCCATCACCGAGCCGGTACTTCCCAGTTCGGTGACGACGTGCAGCCGTGAGGGGTTTACGCCGGCCCGTTTAAGCGCATTCCAGCATCAGGGAGCGCGTGCCCGATCCGGGCTCCCGCAGGACGAATTCTTCCTCCAGGAGCAGGGAGACGTTTTCCAGCCTCTTCCCGCGTCAGGGGATGTCCGGTTGACGCGATGAGCACCAGCAAGTCCGGGCAGATGGGTACGGCCTCAAGCCCGGTGCCCTTCGGCCTGGACCCGGTGAATCCGACTTCCGTCAGGCCCTCGCGCACCTGTCTCCGCCACTCTGGAGCTGTCGGAGATGGCCAGGTTGACTTCCACCCTGGGGTTCCCGGTGGAGAAGTCCCGGATGAGGCGGGGCAGGATGTACTCTCCGGGGATGTTGCTGGCCGCCATGGCCAGCCGCCCGGACACGTCGCCCCGGGCTTTCGCGGCGGCGGCGTAGAGCCTCTCCTCGGCCGCGATGGTCTCCCGGGCTTTCTGGAGCAGCAATACGCCGTTCTCGGTCAGGGAGAAGTGCCCGGCGGAGCGGTCGAAGAGCTTGACCCCCAGTTCCTTCTCCAGGTTGGCGATGGAGACGCTCACCGCCGGCTGGGTGATGCCCAGCCGGGTAGCCGCTTTGCTGAAGCTGCCTTCTTCCGCCGCCGCGATGAAGCTCCTCAGGCTGATGGTGTTCATGGCATATAGTATAACCCGCTACCCCTTCCGCAGGTCCGAAAAACCGGGGATGGCTGGCAGGGCCAAGCCGCCCAGCTTCTCCGGCCAGCGGCACTGCGCGCCGTAGAGCGGGCCGAGAATACTCTTGCGGACCGGGTGCGGCATGAGCTCGAATACCTTCCGCCCCAGGAATGAATACTTGTACAGTGACGTCAGTTTCCCGAAACGCTCCAGTGCCGCGGCTTTGTCGTCGACCGCCTGCGCCGCGATATGGCCTGAGATAAGGCATGAATGGACGCCGAAGAACCATAGCGGGTCCTGCATCCCGGCCAGGGTCCCCGCCAGTATCTTGTCGCCGACGAACAGCCGCGGGTTGGATATGGACTTGACTCCCACCGCTCCTTCCAGGGGAACCCAGTCTTCTATCACCACCCCCAGATCCAGCCTGACCCGTTCGGAGAAGTGTTCCCTGGCCTCTTTCTTCATGGGATAGCGGTCGAAGGCCAGGGCGAAACCGATGCCGTTGGCGTTGCCGAAATAGCAGTAGTCGCCGGCAAAGGAGTCGAACCAGGCGTACGGCGAAGGAGGGCCTTCGTGCTTGAAGTTGGCGAAATAGCCGTAGGTTTCGATGAACGGGATGCCCAGGGCCAGGAACGGCTCGTAGTGGAGGCCGGTGGCGATGATGGTGCCAGGCGGCAGCTCCAATGCATCCTTCTGGGATCCGAGCTTCCAGCCGAACTCGAACTTCACGCCCCGGTCGAGGGCTTCCTGGTAGAGATAGCTCTCGATGGAAGTGGAGCGTGAACCTCGTTCAACCGCATGGAGGTATTGATATCTCCCTTCGATGCTCATGCGCCTGCCGTAAACGTAGATATTGAGCTCGGGGACGGGGATGGCGTAAGGCGGCTTCAGTTCGAGGCCGAGCATCTTTCCCATCGCGTCGGGCAAGAGAGGTGTAGCGTCCACCGAAGGGTGATAGAGGGGGTCGCCGCCGATCCGGTCGTGTTTTTCCAGTACGCGGACTTCATGCCCCGCCCGCGCGCAATTAATGGCGGCCGTCAGCCCCGCGAGCCCCGCACCCACAACTATGACTTCGCTCATGATGCACCCCCTCGACCGTCAGAAGGACGGTTATTATACCCGACAGAAGTAATCGCAAAGCCCTGGATTTGCCTGGCTTGGCGTCATTTTATCCGATACATGCAGCCGGCACAACCTGACTCCTGTTTCAAGATAAAGAAGAGGGGCGGCCGGGTGGCCGCCCCTTCGTTTCGACTAACGTTCGTCTCGAAGCGCTACATTCTCTCGATGACGGTGGTGCCGCCCTGGCCGCCGCCGCCGCACATGGTGGCCACGCCGTACTTGCCGCCGTTCTGCTCCAGGACGCGGGCGAGGGTGCCGACCAGGCGGGGACCCGAGCAGGAGAGCGGGTGGCCGATGGCCACCGCGCCGCCCTTCATGTTGACCGTGTCCGGGTCGAGCTTGAACTTCTCGATGGCGTAGAGGGCCACGACGGCGAAGGCCTCGTTGACCTCCCAGGCGTCGATCTCGGAGGCCTTGAGGCCCAGCCTGTTGAGGGCCTTCTCGGTGGCGGGCACCGGGCCGGTCGCCCATGACGTTGGGGTCCACGCCGGCCACGCCCATGCCGATGATCTTGGCCTTGGGCTTGAGACCCATGGACTTGGCCTTGTCGGCGCTCATCATCAGCACGGCCACCGCGCCGGCGTTGAGCGGGAGAGGAGTTGCCGGCGGTGATGACGCCGCCGTCCGGCTCGAAGGCGGGCTTCAACCCGGCCAGGCCCTCCAGGGTGGTATCGGCGCGGACGGACAGGTCGTACTTGTAGGTCTTGGTCTCGCCGGTCTCCGGGTCGGTCACCGTCACCGGGACGATCTCCTCCGTCGAAGAAGCCGGCCTCGATGGCCTTGGCCGCCTTGAGGTGGCTGCCGTACGGACCACTGGTCCATGTCCTCGCGGGTGCAGTTGGTGATCGTGAAGAGCTTCTCGGCGGTGAGGCCCATGGACATGCCGGTCATCAGGTCGTACTTCTTGAACTGTCCTCGGTGAAGAGGCGGGGGTTGGCCAGGGTCAGGTCGGTGTTGTAGCGGGCGATCGAGGGCCACGTGGGTCATGTGCTCCATGGCGTTGGCGAACACCACGTCGGCACTGGTCGGTCATGATCTCCATGGCCCCCTGGTGCAGGGCGGACATGCCCGAGCAGCAGACGCGCTCGGAAGCCTGGCCGGGCACGTCCACCGGCAGGCCGGCCAGCATGTTGACGATGCGGCCGCCCATCATGTAATGCTCCTTCATCTGCAGGGCGCAGCCGGTGACGACGTCGCCGATGTCCAGCGGGTTGACGCCGTGCTTCTCGATGAGCATCGACATGAGCATGGCCGCCTTCTCGTCCATGCGCAGGGGGTTGTAGACGTCCCTCGGCGGATCTGCCCGGGCGGGAGCGGGAGAAGGGGATGCGTAGCATATCCACGACTACTACTTCGGTCATGTTCTCCTCCTTGTGGTTCGAGCGAAACCAGTATAAAAACCTAAACAAGTTATCAGAAAGCGCTGCTCAAGACAAGTAACGTGGTTTCTGTCATGGTTTACCGGCAGGTTCGTAGCTGAGCCAGAAACCGGGGTTATGCACCGCACGAAGCGAGCTCTAGCTGCCGGGCACCCAGAGCTTGGGGCCTTCGGGCCCGTCGGCTACTCGTCCTTGGGACGTCCAGGACGGTCACCTCGAAGCGGAGGGTCTTCCCCGGCCAGCGGGTGGTTCATGTCGATCTCCACGTTTTCATCGTCGTAGCCGAGGATGACGAAGAACATCAGCGAGCCGCCGTCGGTGACCGCGCGGTAGGAGCGGCCCACCTCCAGCTCGATCTCCGGCCGGGAACTGCGCCCGGCAGACCTGTTGGATGAGCTCGGGGTCGCGAGGCCCGTAGGCCTCCTCCGGCCGACGACGGTGATGTCCGCGGTGGCGCCGGGCTCCAGGCCTTCCAGGCCCTTTTCCAGCCCGGGGATGATCTCGCCGCTGACCGAAGGCGAAGATGAAGGGCTCTCCCTCCCGGGTCGATTCGATCAGCTCGCCCGCCTTGTCGTAGAGGTTGTAGCTGAGGGACACAATGGTATCGGGCTCCTATCTTCATCAACTTCACCTTCCTTTGCACCAGAGTGCAGCCGCTTTCTCTTCCCTTCACCATAGAGAAGCCGGGGGGTGATGTCAAACAGTCAAGTCATGCGGTCAACGACGCCTCCGCCGCCCTTCCGCTCAGTAGACGCCGAGCTCGCGCAGGCGCTCCTCACCCAGTCCGGCGCGGTGGCCGATCTCGTGCCTTACGACTGCCCGCACCTTGTCCTTGATCTCGGACGGCGTACGGGCTTCCGCCATTATGGGCAGGCGGTAGATGTGGATGACGTCGGGCGGCCCCTGGTAGTAACCCCTGCCCCCACTGGGTGAAGGGAACCCCGCTGTACAGCCCCAGCAGCTGCATGGGGCTGTTCAGCCCGAGGCGCGCCGCATCCGCGGAGGAGACCATGTCTTCCACCACCACCGCCAGGTTTTCCAGCAGGCGCTGGAACTCCTCGGGGAACTCCTCGAGGGCTTCTTCCACTAAAGACTCGAACCTGTCGCGCTCCATGACGCTCCTTTCAACCATGGCATCCCGATTTAAAAGCTTATACCAGCAACCTTCCCAGTGATAGGATAAATGATACCGATCGCGGGGTATAACTATGCCAGAGGAAAGGAGCCGACTTGCCCGAAGACCATGCGCATGGACACCCGCCCACGGGTGTCCTCGACATCTCGAATCTCAAGCCCGGCGACCACCTCTGCATCCTCTACGAAACGGAGCATCAGCACCAGGAACTGCTCACCAAGTTCATAAGCGAGGGGCTGGAGCAGCACCAGAAGGTCGTCTATATCGTCGACTCCCACACCGCGGGCGTGATCCTGGAGTACATGGAGAAGTCGGGGCTTGCGGCTGATGAATACCTGGCGTCGGGCCAGTTCTCCATCCTCACAGCCGAGGACTCCTACCTGCTGGAAGGCTACTTCGACCCCGCCGCCATGATCGAGCTGCTACGCCAGAACGAGAGGCAAGCCTTGAGCGAGGGCTACTCGGCCATGCGGGTGACCGGGGAGATGACCTGGGTACTGCGGGGGCAGCCCGGTTCGGACCGGCTGGTGGAGTACGAGGCCAGGCTCAACGACTTCTTGCCCCCCAGCAAGGTGATCGGCCTCTGCCAGTACGACCGCTGGTGCTTCGACAGCCGCGTCCTCCTCGACGTCATCTCCACCCACCCCATCGTGGTCCTGGGGACCGAGGCTTACGACAACTTCTACTACATCCCGCCGGACCAGTTCCTGAGGATCGCCGACGACGCCACCTCCACCCTCAACCGCTGGATCGAGCAGCTTCAGAGCCGCCGGACGCTGGAGAAATCCCTGCGCGACAGCGAGGAACTCTACCACACCATCTTCAATAGCGGCAACGACGCCATCTACGTCTATCGCGTTGACGAAGATATGGAACCATGCGAGTTCCTTGAGGTGAACGACCGGGCTTGCGCCGTCACCGGCTACAGCCGCGACAAACTCATGAAGATGAGCCGTATGGACCTCGTGTCCCCGGACTGCCTCGATGCTTTCAGGGACTATCTCGGCAGTCTGTCGGACAAGAGGAGGACCGTGTACGAACTGGTCCTGACCACCAAGAACGGCAAGCACGTCCCGGTTGAAGTCAGCGCCAACCTGATCGAGCTCGAGGGCCGGAAAATGGTGATGGCCATCGAACGCGACATCAGCGAGCGCAAGCAGGCGGAGGAGGCCCTGAGAGCTTCGGAGGAGAGGTTCCTGAAGGTGTTCGACGCCAACCCCCTGGCCATCTGCATCACCGCCATGCCCGGGGGGCGCCTGATCGACGTCAACCCCGGATACGCCGACCTCACCGGTTATCCGCGCGAGTACCTGATCGGGCGCACCACCGTGGAGCTGGGACTCTCCCCTTCGCTCGACGAGCGCGACAAGGTGGTCGGCGGGTTGATGGAGCGCGGCGGTTTCAGGGACGTGGAAGTACGTATCCGCAACAAGCAGGGGGACATCCTCAGCCTTTCCGCTTCATCGGTCCTCACCGAGCTCAATGGGGAGAACTGCGCCATCACCATGCTGGCGCCCAGGGATGACGGGCGGAAGGATGAAGCCTCACCCGCCTGATGGGCTGAGGCGGAGAGCGCCAGGGCAGCCGCCGCGATGACTTTTCTCGCCGTCATCTTCCCGCCAACATCTCCTTTTTGAGGAAAATGCTGAAGGGCCGGGCCCCTCCTTAAAAAACCCGACCCTTCGGTCCTCGACCCTCAGGTCCGTACTAACCGATCCGCGGTAGCTTCTTTAATCAGCGACTACGACTACCTCGCCGCCTTCTTTGTAGAACTTGCGTACCGAGAAGCTCATGAAGATGTCAATCAGCCCCATCACTACGATGGTGATGCCGTAGATGAAGACCAGCAGTTTGAGGGTGGGCGCGGTGAACAGCATCAGGCCGAGGGCGACGAGGATGGAGATGATCCCTTTGACCACCAGGAGCCAGCGGTACTTGAACTCCGGGCCCATGGCTTGGCCGGCGGCGATCTCGATGGCGCCCGCCGCTATCAGCCATGCCACCAGCAGGAACATGAAGACGACGAAGGTCGTCTCGGTCCGGGCGATGGCCAGGGAGCCCAGGAAGATGAAGACCAGGGCCAGGGCCAGGGACATGCCCCATTTCTCCTTATGCGACACCTCCATGAAGAAAGCGATGGCGAAGATGACCCCGATCAGCAGCGAGAAGATGCCGAATATGGTGATGATGGCGCTGACGGTCTCCCGTGGCCAGACCATCAGGATCACCCCGAAAATCACTCCCAGGAGCCCTTTGACGAGCATGGAAACCCAGTTACGTACGACAAAAGAACCTTCCATCAGCAACTCCCTTCAACTGCCCGGACCTGCTCCGTCCGGTATAAATCAACACCTTTTTCGCTTGTACATATCCCGGTCTTAACCTGGATTTCGACGTTGGCCGCGAGAATCCTGCGTACCCTGTTTGGCTGTTTGATCCAGTCCTTGCTAATATCAGAAACATGATATGCGCTAATTGCGGTGAGGATGTCTGGTCGATGAGCGGGCGCTGCCCGTTGTGCGGGCACGGCCTGGGCCGTCAGGCCTCCGCCGGAGCCGAGGCCGCCGCGCGGCAGGACCGGGAAACCCTGCTCTTCTCCTTCGGCCCCTTCGGCGTCGAGGCCTGCGTCGGGCCATATTCCATCTGGAAGCTGCACCGGCGCAACTGCTTCGTGATGGAACTGACCGACATCAGGCTCTGCCTGGTCGCCAACACCAGCTTCGGCTTCTTTTCCGTCCCGGCGCTGAGGTACCCCTGGGGCGTGCGCCTGCCGCTCCAGATACCCTACCCCTCCATCATCTCGGCGGATGTGTGCCGGCATCCGTCACCCATCGCCCTTCTGGAGGTGCTGAGCGTCAGGTACCGCGAGGGCGAGTCCGAGCGAGAGATTTCCATCGCCGCCTGGCGCAACAACGTGCGCCGCGCCTGTGCGATAATCAAAGAACACACGCGATAGCCGGGCGCGAACCGCGGCAGGGCATCCGGTCCGTTCGCATCGAGGGGGCGTGCTCAATGTTAGAGCTGTTCAAACGTCTAGGGCTGATCAACCAGATATCTCTGATCATCGTAGCGGTGGTGGTCCTGGGCGTCTTCGTGATGCTGGTGCTGACGTCGGGGGTCACGGGGATCGTCCTGGTGGCTTTGACTACCGCCCTGGTAATCTTCTGCTTCTGGTTTTTCTTCGCCAGCGAAGCCAGGAGGTTCAACATCCTCAAACGGGGAGAACCGGCGGAAGCGGTCATCCTGGAGGTGAAGGAGACGGGCATCACCCTGCAGGGCAACTATCCGGTGGCTAAACTGCTGCTGGAAGTGCGGCCGCGCGACGGCTCGGAGCCCTACCAGGTCTGGACGAAATGCGCCGTCAACCGCTTCGACATCCCCGCTTTCCAACCGGGAGCGGTGGTCAGGGTAGCCGTAGACCCGCGCAACCGCAAGCATGTGGCGGTGAATCCGTAACGGGAAAGGAGCTCACGTGGGTACGATAGGGACGGTGGTGGTGACGGGAGCGTCGTCGGGCATCGGGGAGGCCTTCTGCCGCACCCTCGCCCGGAGGGGCTTCGACCTCGTCCTGACGGCACGGCGGCGGGAGCTGCTGGAGAAGCTGGCGGAGGAGCTGGAGTCGCGCCACGGCATCCAGGCCGAGGTGTTCCCGGCCGACCTCTCCTCGGACAGAGACACCGCCCGGCTGGCGCGGCACATCGAGGAGTCTGCCTCACCTGGCTCTGCTGGTCAACAACGCCGGCTACGCCGTCGAGGGGCACTTCGTCGACACGGACATCGAGCGCCAGGTGGAGGAAGTGCGCGTGCACGACCTGGCGGTGACGCGCCTCACCCGCGCCGCCCTGCCCGGGATGATCGAGCGGGGCGGGGGCGGCATCATCAACGTCTCCTCCATGGCCGCCTTCTTCCCCTCTCCGCGGCAACGCCGTCTACAACGCCTCCAAGGCCTTCACGGTGGCCTTCACCGAAACCCTCTCGCTGGAGCTCCGGGGGACCGGCGTGCGCGTGCAGGCGCTCTGCCCCGGCTTCACCCACACTTCTTTCCACGACGGCCTGGCCATGGATCTCTCCCACATACCGGAGTGGATGTGGATGAGCCCGGAGGACGTGGTGGAGGAGTCACTGCGCGCCCTGGAGCGGGGCTGGCGAGGCAGAGTGGTGTTCATCCCGGGCAGGGCCAACCGCCTGATGGGGCTACTTCTTCGACCTGCCGCGGCCGGTGGTCATGCTGGGGTCGGAGCTGATCGACAGGCTGGTCGCCCGGCTCAGCGGTCGAACTGCTTGAGCAGCGGGTAGGGATTGACGGCCGCCCCGCCCCCGGGGTGGACCTCGAAGTGGATATGGGCGGGGCCGCCCCTGGCGTTGCCGGTGTCGCCCACGTGCCCCACCAGCTGACCGGCCTGCACCTTCTGGCCCACGCTGACGGTGATGTCCTGCATATGCATGTAATAGAAGAAGGTGGAACTCCCCTCCATGGTCAGGCGCAGGTACTTGCCGGCATTGCCCCCTTCCGTCACCACGGTTATGGTGCCGTTGACGCAAGCCACCGCGGGTGTGCCCATGGAGGCCATGATGTCGCATCCCATGTGCTGGCGGGTGCCGCCGCCGCGTGGCTGGTGCCAGTCGTTGGAGAAGGAGTGGGGGCCCGCCGCCGGGAAGGCGAAGGGGCCGTTGATGGTGACCGAAGTACTGGCGGACCCGTCGCTGACGGTGGAGCCGTACGATGCCAGCAACTCCAACACCTCGGCGTTGACCCCGGCCAGCAGGCTCTCCTGGGCGGCCAGGGAGGCCTGCAGTTCCGCCTGCTTCTGCTGCATCCGCGCCACCTCCGTGCGCTGGCGTACCTCCTGGTCTTCCAGGTCACGCTGGCGTACGGCGATCTCGCGGCGCAGTTCCTTCATTTCCTTGAAGATGTCCAGGTCCTGGTTGGCGATGCTGTTCAGGAAATCGTAGCGGCTGAGCATGTCATCCAGGGAGGTGGCCTCCAGCAATACCTCCACCGAGTCGATCTCCCCGGCGATGTAGATGGCCCGGATGCGGCTGCTCAGCACCTGCTTGGCCTGCTCATAGTCGTTCTGGGCCTTGTTCAGCTTCTCCTTGTTATCGCTGATGAGGAAACGGATCGAGTCGAGCTCGGACAGCATCTGGGAGTACTCCGCGGCCAGCTGGTCGCCCTGCTTTTTGATCTCGTCGAGCTGCGCCTGGATGCGAGCGGCTTCGGCCTGCTTCTCCTCCAGGGTTGCCGCCTGGGCGGGACTCCCGGTGGTAGCCGCAGGCAGCATGAAGGCCAGGAACAGGGCCAGCGCCAGCATCGTTGCAAAAGCTCGTTTCCGCGTCATTTTCATACTCCTTAGACGACTATATCGTCCATTTCGGCTTCAAATTAAACCCTGAGTTGCACCCGGGGCCGTCAATCCGAGACGGAGATGATGACATGGGTGCCGTCTTCCTTGCTGGAACCGGCCTGCGTGACCACCAAGGTGACGGTCCCACCGTCATTTTCATTAAAAGAAAACTTCACGGAACCGGAGGAGCTTTCCTCCGTGAAGCCCTTCTTAGACCGGAGCTCGTGGCGGTAGAACTCGGCCACCCTGTCCAGGGCATCCCGGGTTATTAGTATCCAGTCCCCGCCGGCTTCTTCCAACTTATCCAGGGCAGCGGCGGAGTTATCCTCCCTCGACCCGGGGTATTCCCTGACCTGCCCGTGGAGCTCGCGTTCCATCTCGACCTTGGCATTGCCATGGTCACCCGCCTGCCCTGCCTGCTGGTCCCCGTGCCCGGAATCCCCCTGCTGTCCCGCCGCGGCCTCCTGCCCGCCGGCTGCCTGAGCACCGGCCGCCTTGGGGAACCGTTCGGGGAAAAGAAGCCGGCCCAGCTCGATGAAGATGCCCACTGCTTCGGAGGAGGAATTGGTAGACTTGTTGGCGATGACCACCAGGGTGGAGCCGGTATCCGGGTCGCTGAACAGGACCGAGTTGTAGCCGTTGATGGCCCCGGTGTGCCCCAGAAAACCCTTGATCGAGGCGATACCCAGCCCGTACCCTATGCCGCTTTCGGGCACGTCCACGAGCTGCAGCCGCTCCGCCTGCATGGCCGGGCTGAGGAGGTCTCCGCGCGCCAGCGCTTCCACGTAGGTCTTCATATCCTCCAGGTTGGAGACCATGGCGCCCCCGGTCCAGGGGGCGGAAGGGTCGATGCGGGTCATTTCGGTGATCGAGCCGTTGTCTCCCGCGGGCATATAACCATGGGCATAGGTGCCGGGCATGTCCGGCCCGGTGGGAAACCAGGTGCCGGCCAGCCCGAGGCGGTCGATGACACGGTCCCCGATCTCGGATTCCACCGGGTTGCCGGTCACCTGCTCGATTATCATTCCCAGCAGATAGTAGTTGGAGTCAGAGTAGTGCCAGCCAGCGCCGGGCTCGAAGTCGGGCTGGTGGGCCAGGACAATATCCAGGATCTCCTGGTCGGTCCAGACCTTCAGAGGCTCGGTGTCGAAAACGCGGCCGAACTCCTCGTCCTCCGAGTAGCTGTAAATGCCCCCGGTCATGTTCAGGAGCTGGCGGACGGTGATGCGGTCGGCGTTGGGTATCCGCGGCACATACTTGTCCAGGGTATCCTCGAGTGAGAGCAGTCCTTCATCCACCAGCTGGAGGACGGCCGTGGCGGTGTAGGTCTTGGTGTTGGAGGCGATGCGGACCGTGAAGGCCGGGTCCATGACATCGCCGGTGGCGGTGTCGGCTTCGCCGCGCGCGCCCACCCAGGTACCCTGCCCCGGCACCCAGACGCCCACGATGACGCCGGGAATGTTCTCCGCGGCCATGGCGTCGGTGATGATCTTCTCGATCGACTGCTGGGTCTCCTCGCTGAAAGCCTCCCCGGCCTGGTCGGCAGCCTGGTCGCCCGAACCACATGAAACCGGAACGGCCAGCAGGGCCGCCAGCAGCAGTAATATCGCGGTTACCGTCAAGTTCCCGCAAGCCCGAGAGCGCTTGTCCCGTTTCTTCACCATTCTAGTTCCTCCTTGTTGGTGCCGTACTCCCGTTCCGGGTAAATTCCATCATGACGATTTTATCAGACTGTCCGTCAGTCCGCCGGGTTCCCCACGGCTGCCAGGTAGAGGATGCTTTCGTCCTCGCCGTCCACTCCCAGCAGGGCATTGAGCTCGTCGTCGAAGAGGGCGCCGACCGTGCAGCACCCCAGCCCCAACGCGGTCGCGGCCAGGTAGAGGTTCTCTCCGATGTGGCCGGCGTCGAGATAGACGTAGCGATAGGCGCGCTGACGGTACTTCCACTTGGAACGGGGGAAGACGCCGGTCCACAGCAGGACGGCCGGGGCATCCCGGCACATGGCCTGGCCCAGGGCCCCTCGCGCCACGTCCCCGCCGAGGTCGCCACCACGCAGCTCTTCCAGGGCATGAAGCCTTATGGAGTAGTGGTGAAGCCCGGGAGGCACGCCCTCCACCCGGTTGGCGACCACGTAAGTCTCGACGGGGTACAGGGCGCCGGCGGAAGGGGCGGTACGGAAGGCGTAGCCTTCTTCTTCTCTCTGGATGCCGGTGGCGGCCCAGAGCAGGTAGGCGAACTGCTCGAGGGTGAGATGTCCCGGGGTGAACCGGCGCACGCTGCGGCGCGAGCGCAGGACCTCGTCCAGGTCCATGGTGGAGCGCGGCAGCGGGGCGGGCAACTCCAGGAGCGGTACCCCCGGGTATTCCTTGTAGGTGGGTGGCTTGTTCTCCCAGTCCAGCGTCGAGTGGTCGCGCAGGCTCTCCCGCGTGTACCTGGTGTCCTGCTGGTACCGGTCGCCTATCCCTCTCTCCACGCCTTCCTCCCATGTCTAACTTCCATGCTCACCTCTATAATACAATTGCAGATTATTTAGAAGAACGGAAGAAGAAGACCACCCGGCATGAGGAGGAGCTGATTTGACGGACACCGCGGAGGGGACAACGGACGAGTTAACCGTCAGGCCCAGGCCGTCCCGTTTAAAGTATGCCTTGATGACCGCGCTGTCCCTGGCCATCATCGCGGGGGTCTTCGTCTACGTCCTCCCGAAATTCGCCAGCTACAGCGACGTCTTCAAGGCCCTGGGCGATTTGAGCGGCTGGCAGGTGGCCTTGCTGGTAGCCGCGACTCTGGCCAACCTGGCCCTCGCCTGGACCATCAACCAGGTGTCCCTGCCCGGCCTGCGCAACCGGCAGGCCGCCCAGCTGATGCTCTCGCAGAACCTTCTTTCCAGCACCCTGCCCCTGGGCGGAGCCTGGTCCATCGGCATGGGTTACGGCATCATCCACTCTTACGGCTTCGGGATGGCCGACTATTCGCTGATGCTGGGGGTCTCCGGCCTGTGGAACACTTTCGCCAAGCTGGTGCTGCCGGTGGTGGCGGTGTTGCTGCTCCTGGTGACCGGCAACGAGACGGGGTCGATGCTCTCCTGGACCCTGGCCGGCCTGGCGATCCTCCTGGCCGTCCTGGTGCTACTGGGCCTGGCCCTGTGGAAACGCTCCCTGGCCTTCCACCTCGGCCAGGCGGCGGGCCGGGTAGCCTCCTGGTTCCTCCGCCTCTTTCACAAAGGCCCCGTCACCACCTGGGGCGAGGCGCTGGCGGACCTGCGGGACCAGGCGGTGGGCGTGGCCCGCGACCGCTGGCTGCCCCTCTCGGCCATGGCGCTGTTCAACAACCTCATGACCTTCTGGGTCCTGCTGATGTGTTTGCGCTTCTCGGGGGTACCCTCCACGGGAGACGGCGGCGTCTCCTGGGTGGAGGTATTCGGGGTTTTCGCCCTGGTGCGCCTGATCTCGGCCATCCCGGTCACGCCGGGGGCCGTGGGTGTCGCGGAGGCCTCCTTCACCACCCTGCTGGTGGCGGCCGGAGGGTTGGAGGTCCCGGTGGTGGCAGGAGTGCTGCTCTTCCGCGCCCTCACCTGGCTGATGCCCCTGCTGCTGGGCGTGCCGGCCTACGCGGCGTGGATGGTGAAGGAGCGGCACAGGGCGGAGGCAGGACCGGAGCCGGCCGGCCTGGAGGCGGAAACGTAGAGTAAAAGGCCCGGGCGGTGAGCCCGGGCCTTCTTAAGATTGCTTCGCTTCGCTCGCATTGACAACCGCGGCGGCTATCCGCCGGCGGCAGGTGGGAATAGCGACACCTCGTCCCCATCGGAGAGCTTGGTCCGGCTTCCCTTCAACTCTGCGATGCTGCGGCCGTTGACGGTGATGATGCTGCTGCCGAGGTAGCGGTTGACGCCCGGCCCGTACTTGCCTTTGACCTCCTTGAGGAGGTCCTTGACGGTCGCTGCCGAGCTCTCGTACCCAGGCACACCGGCGGCCTTGCGCAGCAGTGAGTTGAACTTGACCGTTACCATCCGTTTTCGTCCTTTAACCGTGCAGGACGTCGGCGATGTCCTTCATGCCCAACGACTCCAGCCTGGCACGGCTGGGGCGGCCCTGCTGATCGATGTCGCGGATCTGGTAGAACTCCTCCAACATCCGCTGGAAGGGGACGGTGCGCTTCACGGCGTCGGGGACGTCGGGGTTTATCGCCTTCATGCCGGGAATAAAGCGCAGCGCCCGGAGTATGGCATTGATGTTGGGGAAGAGGAACTTGTTGGCCATCCCTGCCGTCAAGTTCATCAACACCTCGTAAAGCCCGTACACGTCTTTTACTTCCTTCATGCCGGGAATAAAGCGCAGCACCGGCAGCATCAGGTTGATCACCGGCGTCGCGACCTTCATGATCCTGGCGTTGGTGAAGAACCACGTGATCGGCTCCATGGTGGAGAAGGTGGGGTAGAGCCCGAGGGTGAGGCTGGGAGTCGGCCCCTCCGTATGCGGGGTGATGATCCGCTCCGGTATCTGGTCGTGCTCGCGGGTGGCTCCGCAGAGATTGCCGATGGCACGTTTCAGGTACCAGATGCGGTGGCCGGTATCGATGAGGCTGTCGACCGTATAATCGAAACCGGTTACCGAGTTGAGGAGGTCGGCGGAGTCGCTTATTTTGTTGTAGCCCGCCGTTTCGACGTATTCGCACATCACCATGGAGCCGGAGAGGGTGCTCAGCACCTGCGACCCGGTAGTCTGGGCTGCCTTGTTCTTGGGGCTGTACGGCCAGGCCCGCGGGATGCCCTGCTCCTTCTTGTGGGTGAAGAGCCCCATGTCGGCGTAGAGGTTGGCGTCGGCACAGTGGCAGGCACCGCGGATGGAGGTGGCATAGGTGAGGGCCATGCCCCAGAGGGCGCGGGGGTCGTGCATGGGGCATTCCATCCCCTTGACGTGGATGGCGAACTCGGAGCCGCCGTATTTCTCCGACGCCGCACGGGTGCCTTCCGCCAGGATGTCTCCTATGCCTTCGCGCCTGGCGATTTTTTCGACGAGCTCGATCAGGAGCTTGGGGTTGCCCCACTCCAGCTTGAGCCCGCCCGTTTCCTTATCCGTCAGGATTCCCTTCTCGTACGCCTCGATGGCCCAGGCGATGGTGGAGCCGGTGGAGATTACGTCGATGCCGTAGCGGTCGCAGAGCTCGTTGGCCTTGAGGTTGGCGTCCAGGTCGTCCACGAGGATGTCCGACCCCATGGCCACTACCGCCTCGTACTCCGGCCCCGGCCCTTCTTCCATCTCGAAGGGACCCTTGTCCACTTGCACGATCCGCTTGCACCCTATCGGGCAGGCATAGCAGGAATGTGTCTTGGTGAGGCGGGTTTCGGCTATTACGGAACCACCCATTTTTTCCGGAGCGTTGGGCCAGTAGGCCTTGCTCCAGTTCTTGGCGGGCGAATCCCCGATGGCCATCCCGTATTCAAGGTGAACGTTTGACCCGAACGCGTTGAGGCCGGTTGCTACCAGGCTGAATTTCAACCTTTCGCGCAGAGCTTCGCGGTGCTTCTTGAAATCCTCATCGCTGGCGATCTGCGGCTTCTTCTTGCCGCGGGCCACTACGGCCTTGAGCTTCTTGGATCCCATGACGGTCCCCATGCCGGTGCGGCCGGCGGTGGAGCCTTTATCGTTCATGATCCCGGCGTAGCGGACCAGGTTCTCGCCGCCCTGGCCGATGGAGACCACCTGGGCGCGCTTGTCGCCCAGCTCCTTGATCAGGATCTCATCGGTCTCGAAAGAATCCTTGCCCCAGAGGTGAGAGGCGTCGCGTATCTCGGTGCCGGAATCGGTGACGTAGAGGTAGACCGGCTTTTCCGCCTTGCCGGTGACGATGATGCCGTCGTAGCCGGTGGCCTTGAGCTGTGGAGCGAAGTGTCCGCCCATGCTTGCTTCCCCCCATACACCCGTAAGGGGAGAGCGGGCGCAGAACTCCAGCCGGCTGGAGCCGGGCAGGCTGAGACCGGAGAGGGGCCCCATCATGATCATCAGGGGATTATCCGGAGACAGGGGGTCTATTTCCCAGCCCTTATGGTCGAAGAGCCACTTGGCCGCCAGGCCCGCTCCCCCCAGGTAGTCCTTGTAGTCCTTCTCAGGAATCTCGTAATCTTCGGTAGTACCCTTGGTGAGGTCCACCAGCAGGACCTTGCCCCAGTTGCCTTTCATTACTTTCCTCCCTCTTGAGACACGGAAAACTGTTATCGAACCTACCGTCCCGGCGCCGCCTGCACCGGAGTCATGTTAAAGCATATTAAATGCCCGAGGATGCGTCAATTGCGGGAGCCACGGGCCTTCCCGGGGCGTGCTATATTTAGATAGGAGGTGGGCAACATGCGCAAAGAGGATTTCTTTAAAGAAAGAACGGCCGTCGTCACTGGCGGCGGTTCCGGCATCGGGCGCGCCCTGGCCCTGGGGCTGGCGGAGCGGGGTTGCCGGGTGGTGGTGACCGACATCGTGCCGGGGAGGGTGGACTCCATGGTGAGCGAGCTCGAGCGCACGGGTATCCGGGCCGGCGGCTACGTGGTTGACCACACCAGCCTGGCGGAAGTAGAGGCTTTCGCGGAAACTTTCTTCGGGGAGTGGGGCGAAGTGGACATCCTCTGCTCCAATGCCGGGGTGGGGCTGGGGGGCCTCTTCACCGAGACCACCATGGACGATTGGGAGTGGCTGCTGGGCATAAACCTGTGGGGGTGCATCTACACCATGCACGCTTTCGTGCCGCGCATGGTGGAGCGTAAGGCCGGTTCCATCCTCATCACCGCCTCTGACGCCGGCCGCTTCTGCATACCCGGCATGGCCGCCTACCAGACCAGCAAGTACGGCGTGGTGGGGCTGGGCGAGACCCTGCGCATGGAATTGTTCGAGCACGGCATCCGGGTCAGCATGCTCTGCCCCGGCATCATCAACACCAACATCATCACCGACGGGAGAGTGCACATCTACAGCCGGGAGGGCCGGAGCGCCAAGGCCTCCCTGGAAAAGTTCTACTCCTCCAAAGGGGTCGACCCGTCGGTAGTGGCCGAGGCTGCCCTGCGCGGGCTGGCGCGTGACAAAGCCTTCATCTACGTGCCCTGGATGCACATGGGGCCGCAGCTCATCCTGGAACGGCTCTCCCCCTCCCTGTACCACGGCATAGCCCGTTTTCTGATGAAAAGGGGTCTGCTGCACAAGCTGTTCGGCGCCGAGAGGTAGACGATAGACGATGTCCCGTTTGGACAAAGCGCTCTGAGGGAACAAGATAAACAAGCAATGTGAGTCAGAGTGGAGCTTGTCCCGGAGGCGACCATTGGACGCTGAGAAGATAAAAAAGATCAGGGAAACAGAGGAGAGGGCTGCCCAGATGCTGGAAGCCCTGCGCCGCGAGGCTGAGGGAATCATCGCGGAAGCCCGCGAGGAGGCGGACCGGCTGGTAGCGACGAAGGAGTCGGCGGCCCGCGACAAAAGCGAGAAGGAAGCCGCGGCATTGATCGAGCTCGCGGGGACGGAAGCCCTGGAGCTGCGCCAGGAATACATGTTCGACGTGCGCTACCTGGAAGCCCTGGTAGCCCGGAAACGCGCCAGCGCCGTGCAGTTTCTCGTCAACAAGCTTCTTGAACAGGCCTGAGGGGGTAGGATGCCGGTAGCCGGCATGAGCAGGATCACCATAATAAGCCACTCGGAGAACCAGCCGGACCTGGTGGAGCGGCTGCACGAATCGGGCGCGGTGCAGGTGACCGACGCGGCCTCGGCCGCGGCGATCCATGACGACCTCGACGGATTCTTCCAGGTCCACGCACCTTCGACGCGCGGCCTGAGGCTGGCCATCGCCCGTTGTGATTATCTCATCGAACTCCTCGAGCGCTACGAGGAGAAAAAGAAGGGGCTGGCCGGGCTGGCGGCTCGGCAGGTCCACCTCAAGTACCGGGAGTTCCTGGCGGCCCCGGAGGAGATCGACCTCGACGAACTCTACCATGAGCTGGAAGGCGTCGACATCGAGCTGCGGCGCCTCAAGGCCCGCACGGCGGACCTCGAGCGGGAACTGGAAGCACTCGATCCCTGGAAGCCACTGGCCCTTCCCTTCGAGACGCTGGAGGAACTGGAGACCGTAACCTATCGTACGGCCATCATCGACTCCGATCAGCTGGCCGCCTGGGACGAGCAGATGGAGTTCGCCTGTCCCTACTCGGCCTGGGAGGAAGTGTACAGCGGGGAAGAACGCTCCTATCTCCTCGTGCTGACGCACCTTTGCGGCGGGGGTGAATACGAACGGCTGGCCGGGGAGTTCTTCCTGGAGGAGATCCCCCTCGGCATCCGGTCGGGGACGGTGCGGGAGAAGATGCGCGCCCTCGAGGAAGAAGCCCGCGGCCTCAACGTCGCGCGGGCCGGATTGGAGGAGAGGATACGGCAGGATATGACCCTGAAGCCAAGGCTGCTGGCCTTCAACGACTACCTTTACAACCAGCTGTTGAAAGAAGAAGTGCAGGGCAGCTTCATCCACACAGAGCTGGCAGTGGCGCTGGAAGGGTGGGTGGAGACCTCCAGGGTCGAGGAGCTGCGCGGCACCCTGGACGTGCTGGGCGACGACGTGGACCTGAGCGTGGAGGAGCCGGCTGAAGGAGAACTCGCCCCTACCCTGCTGGTAAACCGCCGCCGTGTCCGGCCGGCCGAGAGCCTGATCGAGCTGTTCGGCCTGCCCGGACGCTCCGAGACCGATCCCACCCCTTTCGTTGCTCCCTTCTTCATTCTCTTCTTTGCCATGTGCATCGGTGATTTCGGTTACGGGCTGGTGCTTGCCCTGGCCTTCCACTTCGCCATCAAGAAGCTGGACCTGAGCGAGAAGACCAAGCGCTTTCTGCGCCTCTTCTTCTACTGTGCGCTGGCCACCATGGCGGTGGGGGTATTGACCCGGGGGTATTTCGGCATCGAGTCCGACAACCTGCCCGGCTTCCTGAAGTTCCCCGGCACTTATGAAGACGTCCTCAGGGAACCCGAGCTGTTGATGCTCATCTGCGCCGGCCTGGGGCTGGTCCACATCTTCACCGGAATGGCCATCGAGATGTACGACAACGTGCGGGCCAACTCCCTCTGGCGGGGCTTCTGCGAGCAGGGTACCACCCTGATAGCCTGGCTGGGGCTGGCCCTTACCGCCGTCGGCTTCCTGGCCGGGGCGGACCCCCTGGGGTGGGCGGGATTGTATATCATGGCGGCGGGCGCGGCGGGGGTCGTTTTTCTGTCCAACATCGGCTCGAAGACCATCGCCGGTAAATTCTTCGGCGGGCTCCTGAACCTCTACGGACTGTTCGGTGGCACCATCGGTGACGTCGCCTCCTACCTGAGGCTGTACGCCCTGGGGCTGGCCACCATCGCCATCGGCATGGTAGTCAACATGATGGCATGGATGGTGCTGGACGTCCCGGTGGTGGGGGTAATCCTGCTTCTGCTGGTGCTGGTCGGCGGCCACTCCTTCAACCTGGCCATCAACTTTCTGGGAGCTTTCGTCCATCCCCTGAGACTGCAGTACGTGGAATTCTTCGGCAAGTTCTACGAGGACGGGGGGGCGCCGTTCACACCCTTCGCCCTGGAAACCAGGAAAACAGTCATCGACGATCGATAGAAGGAGGTAAGCATGGGGGAGACTTTCGCCGGATTATCGGGCCTGCACTGGGCCTTGCTGGGGGCCGCCATAGCCGTGATCGGGGGAGGCGCCGGCTCCTCCATGGGTATCACCTACATCGCCAACGTGGCTGCCGGCATCCTCACCGAACTGCCCGACCGCTTCGGGCCATTGCTTCCCCTGGTGGTCATCCCGGGGACGCAGGGCATCTACGGGTTCATCACCGGGGTGCTGGTGATATTCGTCATGGACCCGACCAACCTGAGCGGGGAAGCGGGGTTCCAGGTGTTCCTGGCCTGCCTGCCGGTGGCCTTCGTCTGCTTCGTATCCGGCGCCTACCAGGGCCTTACGGCGGCCGGCGCGGCGGGGATGATCGCGAAGCGGCGGGAGGAGATGGGCCGCGCCCTGGTGCTGCCGGCCCTGGTGGAGACCTACGCCGTGCTCTCGCTCATCGTAACCATCCTGATTTTCTTCACGGTTATCGAAACGTAGATCGGACGGGAGAACAAGATGCCCCTTGACAGGCTGCTGGCCAGGATAATCAAGGATGCCGACGTCGCAGGGAAAGCCCGGGTCGAGGAGGCGCGCCTGGAAGCCGAGAGGATCCGTGCCGAGAGCTGGGAGCGCGCCGACCGGGCCTCCGAGGCCGCACGTCATGAAATCATGGAACGGGCGGAGAAGGAACGTGTGGCCATCATGGGTGAGCGGCTGGCCCGCAGCCGGGCCACCTACCTCACCCGCCAGGAGGATCTGTACGAGGAGATCTTCCGCGACGCCCTGCGGGAAGCGGCTTACCTCCCCGATCAGGCCTACGGCGCCTGGCTCAAGCGTACCGTGCTGGCGGAGGCCTCGACAGGGCGGGAAGAAGTGCTGCCCGCTCCCCACGACCGCCGCCTGCTGGAGGAGGGGCTGCTGGACGAGATCAATAAGGAACTTATGGCGGACGGACACGAAGGGTCCATGCGTTTGGCGTCGGGAGAGGCACCTTTCGACCGGGGAGTGATCCTGCGAGGGGACAGGATCGAGAACAACCTCTCGCTGGAAGCGGTCCTGCGCCGGGTGCGCGACGACAACGAAGCCGAACTCCTGAAGATGATGTTCGGGGAATCCCGCATCAAGGGCCTGCAGGCAGGCGGCAACGGGAGGAGGGCGTGATGAGCAGGGCGGCCGT
Organism: uncultured bacterium; assembly: GCA_963765625.1. GTDB lineage: Bacteria > Actinomycetota > Geothermincolia > Geothermincolales > Geothermincolaceae > CAVXXD01. The sequence continues at coordinate 133,793 of CAVXXD010000012.1, read as the reverse complement.
CACCGGCAAACTGCCGGATTTCCTCACTGTCGACCTGGGGCGGCTGAAGCCCTTCCGTGGCGCCGTGCGGTACGGCCATGCGGTCGGCCGGGTGATGGCGCTCCAAACGCACCTGATCAACTCCCAGCGGCGGGAACGGCTGCTGGAGGCGGGCTTCTTGGAGGCCTTGGAGATACTCAACGAGACCCCCATGGGAGACTTCCTGATGGATGCCGGGACACCGGGAGAGGTCGATGCGGGGCTCACCCGGTTCCTGCGGGAGGCCTACTCCTCTATCGAACCGTCCCTGCCCCGGGGCTCCTCTCTTCTCCCCTTTTTCCTCTGCCGTTACGATTTTCACAACCTGAAATCCCTGCTCAAATCGAGAACGGAAGATGGCGAGGCGGCAGGCCTGCTGCCCGGGCTGGGCACCATGGACATAACCCGGCTGCGTAAGGGTGCCGCCGAACCGGCCGTCCTGCCTTCCCCTTACCGGGAGGCGGTGCGGAGCTGCCGGGAACTGGCGGCCTCCCCTTCCGGCATGGACACGGTGATGGACCGTTTCTTCCTGGAATACCGGCTGGAACTGGCCGGCCGGGAAGGGTAGCCGCTTCGTCATCGACTTTGCCCGGACAGCCATCGACCTGGCCGGCCTGAAGGTGGTGCTGCGGGCTCGCGGTTCCGGCCTGGACCCCGGCCGCCTGACGGAATCTCTGCCGCGAGGGGGCTTCATCACCCCGGCCCAACTGCTGGACCTCTACGCCGAGCCGGTGGAAGCCTTGCTCTCCCGGCTGGATGCCAACCGCTATTACTCCGGGCTCGTCTCCGTGATCGAGATATCCGGCGATGAGGTGAAGCTGGGTGATTTCGACCGGGCCTCCGACGATCTCCTGGTGGACATGGTGCGCGGCTCCAAGCGCATCTCCCTGGGGGTCGAGCCGGTCTTCGCCTACCTGCGGGCGCGTGAGAACGAGGTGACCATGGTGCGGATGATCCTCCTGGCCAAGCTGCACAACATCCCACCCGAGACCGTGGAGAAGTCCTTAAGAAGATTGTATATCGAATAGGAGCCATCAGTGGAAAAGATGAAAGTTGCCATCCTGGGCGACCGGACCTCCATCGCCGGGTTCAAGGCGGTGGGGCTGGACCCTTATACCGTCGAGTCCCCGCGGGAAGGTCCGGAGGCCTGGTCCTCCATGCCGCTGGCGGACTACGCGGTGGTGGTGGTGACCGAACCCGTCTTCCAGGAACTGCGGGAGCGCATAGCGGGCTTCCCCGCCCACGAAGGCTTGCCCATCGTCCTGGGCATCCCGGCGGTGACCGGCGGCACCGGGATGTCGCGGCAGGGCCTGCGCGAGATGATGATCCGGGCCCTGGGCACGGTGGTGGAAACATGAGAGGGGATCCGAGAGATGAGGAGCAAGGCATGAAAGAGGGTCGCGTGGTTAAGGTGTCGGGTCCCCTGGTGGTCGCCCGGGGCCTGCCCCATCCCAAGATGTACGACCTGGTCAAGGTGGGCGCGAACCGGCTCATGGGAGAGATCATTGAGTTGCGGGGCGACCGCGCCTCCATCCAGGTGTACGAGGAGACCACCGGGCTCGGACCGGGGGACGAGGTGTTTACCACCGGCGAGCCCTTGAGCGTGGAGCTGGGGCCGGGACTGCTCACCTCCATCTACGACGGGGTGCAGAGGCCCCTCGACCTGATCCGGGAAAAGTACGGCAACTACGTCACCCGGGGAGTGGAAGAACCCGGCCTGCCGCGCGACCGCCGCTGGAGGTTCGTGCCGGCAGTGGAGGCCGGGGTCGAAGTCGAGCCGGGGGACATCCTGGGTACGGTGGAGGAGACCGCGACGGTCACCCACCGCGTCATGGTCCCTCCCGGCGTCTCCGGCCGGGTGCTCGACATCCGGGAGGGCGACTTCACCGTGGAAGAGACCGTGGCCGTGCTGGAGACAGCCGCCGGGGAAACCCCCCTGAGCATGATGCAGCGCTGGCCGGTGCGCAAACCCCGCCCTTACCGGGAGAAGCGGACCCCCCTCGACCCCCTGGTCACCGGGCAGCGGGTGGTGGACTCCTTCTTTCCCATCACCAAGGGCGGGACCGCCTGCGTTCCCGGGCCCTTCGGCTCGGGCAAGACGGTACTGCAGCACGCCATCGCCAAGTGGGCCGACTCCCGCATCGTGGTCTTCGTGGGGTGTGGCGAGCGCGGCAACGAGATGACCGAGGTGCTGCTGGAGTTCCCCGAGCTGACCGACCCCTATTCCGGCCAGCCGCTGATGCTCCGCACCATCCTCATCGCCAACACTTCCAACATGCCGGTGGCGGCCCGCGAGGCTTCCGTCTACACCGGGATAACCCTGGCCGAGTACTACCGGGACATGGGTTACGACGTGACCTTGCAGGCCGATTCCACCTCGCGCTGGGCCGAGGCCCTGCGGGAGATCTCCGGCCGCCTGGAAGAGATGCCGGGCGAGGAAGGCTACCCCGCCTACCTGGGCACCAGGCTGGCGGCCTTCTACGAACGGGCCGGGCGGGTCGCCTGCCTGGGCCGGGAAGGCAGGGAGGGCTCCATCTGCGCCGTCGGTTCGGTATCCCCGCCCGGTGGAGACCTCTCCGAGCCGGTGACCCAGGCCACCCTCCGTGTGGTCAAGGTGTTCTGGGGCCTGGAGGACCGCCTGGCCTTCGCCCGCCACTTCCCCGCCATCAGCTGGCTCAACAGCTACAGCCTCTACCTGGAGCCGGCCGAGGACTACTGGCGCCGGGAAGTGGACGCCGCCTATCCCGGGCTGAGGGAAGAAGCCATGACCGTGCTGCAGCGGGAGGCGGAACTCCTGGAGATCGTGCGCCTCATCGGCCTGGAAGCCCTCTCGGACCAGGAGCGGTTGCTCATGGCCACGGCCAAGTCGCTGCGGGAGGATTTTCTGCACCAGAACGCCTTTGACGATGCCGACGCCTTCACCTCCCTGCGCAAGCAGTTCCTCATGCTCCGGCTGATCATGGGCTTTCACCGGGCGGCCGGAGCGGAGCTGCAGAAGGGCGGGGACATCGAGGAGATGCTGCGGGCGCCGGTGCTGGAGGAGATCGCGCGGGCCAAGTTCATCCCCGAGGAGGAGCTGGTGAGATTCGGTCAGCTCGAACAGGAGATAGCTCGCCAATTGACGTCGGCGGCAAACCAGGAGGTATCGTGAAGGAATATCTTACCGTCAGGGAGATCGTCGGGCCCCTCATCCTCATGGAAGGGGTGGAGGGCGCCAAGTACAACGAGTTGGTGGAAGTGGAGTTCCCCGACGGCTCGGTGGGGCTGGGCAACGTGCTGGAAGTCGAGGACGACCTGGTTCTTCTGCAGTCCTTCGAGACCACCAGCGGCCTGGACATCGCCCACACCCGGGTCCGCTTCACCGGCAAGAGCCTGGAGCTGCCGGTGACCAGAGACCTGCTGGGCCGGGTCTTTGACAGCCTGGGCCGGCCCATCGACGGCGGCCCCCGCGTCATCCCCGACCGGCGACTGGACGTCAACGGCAGCCCCATGAACCCTTATGCCCGTGATTACCCCACCGATTTCATCCAGACCGGCATCAGTGCCATAGACGGGCTCAACCCGCTGGTGCGGGGGCAGAAGCTGCCCATCTTCTCCGGGGCCGGGCTGCCCCACGGGCGCCTGGCCGCCCAGATCGCCCGGCAGGCGGGGGTGCTGGGCGAGACCGAGGACTTCGCGGTAGTCTTCGCCACCATGGGCATCACCTTCGAAGAAGCGGACTACTTCATCCGCGAGTTGCGCAGCCAGTCCGCCCTGGAGCGGGCGGTGCTCTTCATCAACCTGGCCGACGACCCGGCCATCGAGCGCATCGCCACGCCCCGCATGGCCCTGACCGCCGCCGAATACCTGGCCTTCGAGGAGGACATGCAGGTGTTGGTGATCCTCATCGACATGACCTACTACTGCGAGGCCCTGCGGGAGATCTCCGCCGCGCGCAAGGAGGTGCCGGGCCGCCGGGGCTATCCGGGCTATCTCTACACCGACCTGGCCGGCCTCTACGAGCGGGCCGGGCGGATCAAGGGGGCGCGTGGCTCCATCACCCAGATCCCGGTTCTCACCATGCCGGACGACGACAAGACTCACCCCATCCCCGACCTCACCGGCTACATCACCGAGGGGCAGATCATTCTCTCGCGGGACCTGCAGCGCCGCGGCATCTACCCTCCCATCGACGTCCTCCCCAGCCTCTCCCGCCTCAAGGAAAAGGGTATCGGCGAGGGCAAGACCCGTGAGGACCACTCCGGCCTCTCCAACCAGCTCTTCTCCGCCTACGCCCGGGGCAAGGAGGCCAGGGAGCTGATGATCATCCTGGGAGACGCGGCCCTCTCGGAAGAGGACCGGCTCTTCGTGAAGTTCAGCGACGCCTTCGAGGAGCGCTTCATCCGCCAGGGTGAGCACGAGGAGCGCTCAATCGAGGAAACACTGTCCCTCGGCTGGGAACTGTTGAAGATACTGCCGCGCTCCGAACTGAAGAGGGTTAAGGACGAGCAGGTGAAGAAGTACATGGGAGACACGGAGGACTGACGTGGCGCGCATCAACGTCAACCCCAACCGCATGGAGCTGTTGAAGCTCCGCCGCCGCGCGGCCATCGCCCGGCGCGGCCACAAGCTGCTCAAGGACAAGCTGGACGAACTGATGAAGCAGTTCCTCGACCTGGTCCGGCAGGGCGGCAGCCAGCGGGAGGAGCTTGAGCGCCGCCTGCTGGAGGCGCATGCCGCCTTCGCCATGGCCGGCTCGGAGATGATGGCCGAAGAGCTGGACGAAGCCCTGGCCCAACCGGTGTCCAGTCTGGAAATAGCGGTGGAGGACCGGCGCATCATGGGGGTGCGGGTGCCCCACTTCGAGGTGGAGACCTCGGGCGACTTCCTCTGCTACAGCCTCTCCACCACGCCGCTGGCCCTGGATGCCGCCCTGCGCGGCTACCGCGACCTGGTCCCCGAATTCATCCGGCTGGCCGAGGTCGAGAACAACATCGCCCGGCTGTCCGCGGAGATAGAGAAGACCCGCCGCCGCGTCAACGCCCTGGAGTACGTGCTCATCCCTTCTCTCGAGGAGACGGTGGACTACATCACCATGAAGCTGGACGAGATGGAGCGGTCCTACCGCGTCCAGCTGATGAAGATGGGGTCAGGCCTATAAGGACCGGTCCTTGATGGCGCGGGTGAGGTCGACGCGCCGCACCCGGCGCAGGCTGGGCAGCTGCGCCAGCAACACTACCGGTATGACGCACAACCCGGCGATGAGGTAAGAAGCCCAGTTGGTCACCCCGGGCAAGGAGATGAACTCGTTAGCCATGGTGCCCACCATGGAAGCGAAGGCATAGTGCCCCAGTACCAGGCCGAGAGGGATGGCCGCCACGGCTATCATCAGGTTCTCCAGCGCGAAGAGCGCGGCTATCCGGCGCACGCCGTATCCCAGGGCCAGCATCAGGGTGACCTCCCGCTCCCGTTCCATGAAGGCGATGGTCATGGTGTTGTAGATCAGCGCCAGGGCCATGGCCACCGCGAAGAGGGTGAGAAAGCCGCTGAAGAGGTAGATGATCTGTATGACCAGCGAACGCATCATCTCCCTCACGTATTCCGGCACGGCCACGCTGGCCACCCCGTCCACCCCCAGCAGGTTCCCGCGCAGGGCCTCCAGGTCGGTCTGGGTGGAGGCGACCATGGCCCCGGTGTAGACGCCGTCCAGCCGGGTACCCGCCAGCATCTCCCGGTCGACCAGGACGGTGAGTCCCCCGAGCTGCTTGAAGAAACCGTCCGCCGTCACCTCCAGGTCCCCGAGCGGCGTCTCCACGGTCACCCCGTCACCCCCGCGCACCTCCAGGCCCTTGCTGAACCAGTTGCTGAAAAGGGCCCCTCCCTCCGGGATGGCGACACGCCGGCCTTCAAGGTCGTAGAGTCCCAGCAGCTCGCAATCGGAAGGGATCACCTTGACGATCCCTTCCCCGATGACCCCCTCCCCGCTCGAGAAGCGGCACGGGACCATGGCGTAGGGCTCCACCCGGCTCACGCCCGCGAGCCCCGAGAGCTTCGCGACCTCGTCGGCCCCCACCGGTGAAGCGAAGGAGACGTCAGCCTCGTAGAGCACCACCCGGTTGAACTGGAAATCGAGGATGGAGTTGATCCAGTCCTTCATGGACAGCGCCATCATGATGAGCATAATCGAGAAGACCACGCCCAGCAGGTTGAAGAAGGAACGGCGGGCGTCCCGCGAGATGTTGTGAAAAGGTATACTCCAGCTCACCGCCAGGCGCCGCTCGCCCGCGGGGGTCCGCTTCGCCGCGCGCCAGTGCTTCCCGGCCGCGCTTCCGTCGCCGTCGGAGCGCATCACCCGGGCGGGGTTCTGCTTCACCAGGCGCCAGACCGGCAGCAGGCCGGCCAGGATGCAGATGACCATGGCCAGCCCGACTCCCAGGGCCGCCGCCGTCCAGTCCATGGTGGTGAAGGTCTGGGGTACCCCCATGGTCGCGGCATACATGGAGGTGATGGCCGCGCCCAGGAAATAGCCCGCCACGACACCGGCGATCGACCCCGCGATTCCCACCATCAGGGGATAGAGCAGGTAATGGCGGGCGATGCGAGACCGGCCGTAGCCGAGGGCCATCATCGTCCCCATCTGCTGGCGTTCGTTGTGCACCAGCCGGGTGATGATGGTGAAGATGCCCAGGGCCGCGATGATCAGGAAGAAGAAGGGAAAGATGAAGGACATCTGGCGCAGGTTCTGCACGTCCGTGTCCAGTTGCTTGCGCACCGGCATCTCCTCCCCCAGCCGGGAGTACTCGATGGTGTAGGGCGCGAGTACTTCCTCGGCCGCCGCCTTGGCCTTCAGGGTCGCCGCCACCCGCTCCTCCGTCGTGTTGCCCGCACCGTTCGTCAGGAAGCAGAACTGGTTGGAGACGCTCTCCGAAGCGAAAGCCTCCTGCAACCAGGGCTGTGGGACGTAGACCACCCCGTAATTGCGCGGCGAGGCCAGGAACTCGCTACCCTCGCCCATCACCATGAAGAACTCCGGGCTGGAGGAGATTCCCAACACTTCCAGGGCGGACATGCCGTTCGGTGTCATCACCTCCACCCTGTCTCCTGGCACGATGCCGTAGTACTCAGCCAGGTGCTCCTCCACCAGGCATCCTTCCACCCCGGCTTCCAGGTAACCACCCTGTTCGATGAATACGTCGTTGACCAGCGGCCTCCCGGCATCGGGCAGGCCGATCAACCTGCCTTCGATCTCCTCCCCCCCGGGCAGGGTCACCCCGCTCTTCAGGCTCAGCCGGGGCAACACCTCCCTTATGCCGTAGATGGCGGCGAGCTCCGTGGCCACGGCGTCGGGGGCGCCGGCTGTCTCGATGATGAAATCGTTGTAGGCGAGGATCTCGTTGTTCTTCTTATAGGAAGTGTCGAGGTTGCGGTAGGCCATCCAGCAGGTGAAGAAAGCCGCCAGCCCCAGGAAGACCAGCATGGTCACCGCGACGAAGCGGCCCTTTTCGGCGCTTATGTCCCGGAGCAGCTTGCGGTCGAGGGCTGCCATCCGCCCCTACCAGGTCAGGCTCTCGGCATCCCGCGGCGACTCCACCGTCTCCACCGCGGCCACCTGCCCATCGTGCAGGCGCACCACCTGGTGGGCCATCCCGGCGATGGCCGAGTTGTGGGTGACGATGATGATGGTCCTGCCCGTCTCCCGGTTGATGGACTGCATCAGCTGGAGGATGTTGATGCCCGTCTGGTAGTCCAGTTCCCCGGTGGGTTCGTCGCAGAGCAGGATGGGCGGGTTTTTACCGATAGCCCGGGCGATGGCCACCCGCTGCTGTTCGCCGCCGGAGAGCTGGCCGGGGAAGTGGCTGACCCTTTCCGATAACCCCACCGCGGAAAGCGCCTTCAAGGCGTCCTCGCGGGTCTTTTTCTGCACCAGTTCCAGGGAGAGTTCCACGTTCTCCAGGGCGGTCATGGTCCCCATGAGGTTGAAGAACTGGAAGACGAAGCCGATGCTGGACCGGCGGTACTCGGTCAACTGTTTGTAGCCGAGGCTGGAGATGTCCTGCCCGTCTACCAGGAGCCGGCCGGAGGAGACGGTGTCCAGGCCGCCGATGAGATTGAGCAGGGTCGTCTTGCCCGAGCCCGAGGGCCCCAGCACCACGACGAGCTCGCCCCGCCCGATCTCCAGGTCCACTTCGCGCAGGGCGTGCACCTCGCTCTCCCCCATGGGGTAAACCTTGCTCACCTGCTCGAAACGGATCAGTGCTTCTTCCACCTGTACGGACTCCCTTCGTTCACATATAGTCTTCGGTCATCCCCCTGGCTTCCTGAACGGGAATATCGCCGCGGAGTGGGGTATAATCTATATATAAGAATTCCCTGGCTGTAGATCCCCAACAGATGGTTCAAATATTATTTACGTTCCTGGACTAAGGAGACGGCATGGACAAAGAGATACATATAACCGAATTCGACCTGAAGCGGCTGCGCTCGGTCATCGCGGACGAGAAAGCGCTCCGGGGAAGCAAGAAGCACCTGCAGGGCCTGGAGGAGGAGCTGGAGCGGGCCGTCCTGGTCGACTCCCGGGATATTCCTCCAGACGTCGTCACCATGAACTCCCGGGTCCGCCTGAAGGAGATGGGCAACGGCGAGGAGATGATCTTCCAGCTGGTCTTCCCGCCGGACGCCGACTTAGCCGAGGGGAAGATATCCGTCCTGGCGCCGATCGGCACCGCCATCATCGGGTTCAAGGTGGGGGACGTGGTGGAATGGGAGGTCCCCTCAGGCCCGAAGCAGTTCGAGATCGAGGAGATCCTCTACCAGCCGGAGGCGGCCGGCGACTTCGACCTCTGAAAGAAAGTTGGGGTCAGACCCCTTACTTTCTCTTCAATCAGCGGCAAATGACTGTTTGCGCGGGAGAAAGTGGAGAAGGGGTCTGACCCCACTTTCTTTCCCGGGATGATGCGGAACACCCGTGAATGCCTGCGCGGGAAAGCCACGTCGCCTTGCCTGGCGGTATAATGCTGGTAAGGATAAAGGCATATGAAGTAGAGAAGAAGAGGAGTGCATAATGAGCACGGATCCAGTCGGAGGGGTATATTACTAAAACCCGCCGGTAAGGGCTCCTGGCCGGACCCTGCGCAGGCACCGGCGTCTGCGGGTGGGCCTCATCCAGCTGGCCTACATCGTTGCCGGCCTCGTCACGGGCATCGTGCTGCCGCGCATCCCGGTGGGATTCACGGTTGCCAGTGACGTGACCATCCAGATGCTGTTCGCCGTTGGAGCCACCCTCCTCGGCTTCCTCGCGATCGCTTTCTCGTTGATGTTCCTGGTGGTGCAGTTCGGGTCGACCACCTACACTCCGCGTCTCAACCTCTTCTATACCTCGCCGCGGATCTGGCATGGCTTCGGCTTCATCACCGGCGTGCTCGTCTTCTCGTTCGCCGCCGCTTACAGCAAGACGTTCATCCCCGCGTCCGTCACCATGGGTGAAAACGAGACGAGCGGCCTCGTCCCGATCGTCATGATCACCCTGATTGTCGCGGCGATAGTCGTTTACCGCAACTTACAGATGCACGCTTTCGGCTCCGTCGAGCTCGGCTCCGTGCTGGCGCGTGTCACCGAGCGAGGACGCCAGGTCCTGGCCGGCATGTACCCGGACGAGCCGCAGCGGGACGGCGACCACCCGGGCCGCGGTGATCTGCCCGGTAAGCAGCGCGCCGTGGTATGGCCCGGGCACACCGGCATCATCCAGGACATCGACGTCCCGCGGCTGATAATCGCGGCTCATAACGCCGGAGCGGCGATCGAGATCGCCGTCCCCGTCGGCGAGATGGTGCATCCGAAGGCTACGGTAGCCGTAATCCACGGCTCCGATGACCCGTCGCTGGACGAGGTACTTTTGAAAGCGATCCGGATTGGCGAGGAGCGCACCTTCGAACAGGACCCCTTGCTCGCGTTCCGGGTGCTGGTCGACATCGCCCTGCGGGCCCTGTCGCCGGCCATCAACGACCCGACGACGGCCGTACAGGCCCTGGATTACGAAGAAAGCCTGCTGCGGATGCTTGTCGACCGCGACCTCGATGTCGGCGAGATCGCGGGGCCGAAAGGCAGTACGTGCGTCAGACTGTCCCTCCCCGACTGGGAGGAATACGTGGCGCTCTCGGTCGACGAGGTCATCGAAGCGGGCGCCGCTCACGTTCGGATCCGGCAGCGCGTCGAACGCCTGCTGCGCGACCTGATCGCGCTGGTGCCTGAAAGCCGCCGCATCCCGCTGCAGGTCCGCCTGGACGGCCTCCTCACGCCATTTTTTTCATCATCCACTGCATGATGTTGCCGACGGTCCGGTTGACCTTCAGGGCCCGCTGGTCACCGGGGCGCTCCATGCCCGTCCACTCGTTGCCGATGTTGACGAACATCTGGCCGTAGTTCTCGGGGACGGGCAAGGCCAGCGGTTTGGGCGCCAGCCTGAGCGCGCCGGTCTTGCACTTGGCCACGCACACCCCGCAGCCGATGCAGCGTCACCTTCTCGAAGATGACCTTCTTGTCGTACATATGGAAGGCTCCCGAGAAGCAATGCTTGGCGCAGGCTCCGCACGCGTTGCACTTCGCCTCGTCCCTCTCCGGCATGAAGCGGCTGTCGGCGAACATGGCAGGGGTGTTGTAGTGGGTCAGGTTGGCCATGGAGACACAGCAGCAGGCGCAGCAGTTGCAGGCGATCACCGGCAGCTCGACGTTGTCGCAGAAGTGTACCAGCCCCGCCTCCTCCGCCCGGTCCACCGCCTCCAGGGTCTCCGGTTTGGAGACCATGCGCCCGAAGCCCTTCTTCTCGATGTAGTGCGACGCCGCCCCGAACGACATGCAGACGTCCTGAGGGCTTGTCGCAGCCGTCCCCGAGCAGGTTGCGCTGCCGCCGGCAGGCACACTAGTTGGCCAGGGACCAGGCGTCGTGGCGCTCGACGACCTCGCGCAGGCTGTCCGAGGGCAGCACCCCGGTCTTCACCGTGCCGCAGCCTTCCTTCCACGGGATGATGCGGAACACCCGTGAATGCTTCTCATCAGGTTCTCGGGCGAACTCCTCGTCGTACAGATCGTCGTAGAGCTTCGCCAGGCGGGTGGTCTCCTCGCTGTCCGGCAGCTTCCAGAACTGCATCTCGTAGACGCCGGGGAAGATGGGGAAGACGAAGTACTTCTTCGCCTGCCCCCTCCCCGTAAGAGAAGATGACGGCGCGGTCCGCCAGCCGCTCGAGAATGGGCTCTGATCTCCCCCAGCGGGCGGTGCAGTCTTCGCTCGCCACCTTATCCGCCGTCGCCGGCATGTGGGGCAGGTTCGCTCGCCACCTCCGCCTCCTCCTCGCTGAAGAGCATTTCCAGGATCTCGTAGAGCACGTCGTTTTCCAGGTTTTTCAGGGGGGTAGGCGGCTGGTTGAGCCGCCTGGCCAGGCGGCGATGGGCTTCAGTGGGCATGTCGGCCTCCTCGCTTAAGGGGACTGTTTCATAACCATTATGGATATTATGAAGTACTGATTGGTCATAAGCAATAGCTATATTATCGGGAGGCCCCGCTGCCTAGAGCTTATAGGCCTGAGACATCTCCTTGAGGTGCTCGGCCAGGGAGGCCAACTGCTGGCTGGTGGCGGCCAGTTCCTGCATAGAAGCAGCCTGTTGTTGCGCCGCCGCCGCGATCTCCTCGGAAGAAGCGGCGTTCTGCTCGGCGATGTTGCGGATGTCCTCCATGGCCCCGGTCCCCTTCTCGATGAGGCCCAGGTGCTCGCGGGTGGTATCGGCTACGGTACGGGACAGTTCCTCGGCCTGCTTGACGCGCTGGTAGATCTTGTCGAGAGAGTCACCGGCCACCCGCACCGCCTCCATCCCTGCATGGACCTCCTCGGTTCCACGCTCGGTTTTCTGCACCGCCACGGCGGTGTTGCGCTGGATCTCCCGCACCAGGATGGCTATGCGCGAGGTGGAGCGGGCCGACTCCTCGGCCAGCTTCTTCACTTCTTCTGCGACCACGGAGAAACCGCGGCCGTGCTCCTGGGCCCGGGCCGCCTCGATGGCTGCGTTCAGGGAAAGCAGGTTGGTCTGGTCGGCGATGTTGTCGATCACCTCCACGATCACCCCGATCTCCGATATCTGCTCTTCCAGTTTTCCGATGATGCCGGCCGTCTCCCCGATGCTCTCCGACACCGAGCCCATCTTCTCCACCGCGGCCAGCGCGTCCTTCCTGCCTTCTTCCGCCAGCTCGGAAGAGGTGCGGCTGACTTCCGCTCCCTGGTCCGCCTGGCCCGAAGCGGTTTCCAGGGCCTGGTGGATCTCGCCGATGAGGGTGTAGACACGCTCGGCCATCTTCGATTCCGAAGAGGCGTTCTCGGCCAGGCCTTCGATCACCCCGGTCAGCTGCTGCAATGAAGCCTGGAACTCCTCGGTGGTTGCGGAAACCCCGGTTGCGCTGTCGGAGGTCTCCTCCGCGGCCTGCAGGGAGTTGGCGCTCATGTCGTGCAGGTTCACCACCATGATCCCGAACGAACTGGCCAACCGGCCCACCTCGTCCGCCGCCTCTACGGAGACCTGGGTGGTCAGGTCCCCCCGGGAGATGGCTTCGGACGCCTCCTCCAGCTCATGCAGGGGGACCACCACGCTGTCGGAAGTGAGGCGGGTCAGCAGAAATCCCACCAGGCCGACCAGCACCGCCAGGATGGCGAAGAGAAGGGCGGTGATGCCCAACGCCCCCTGGAAGGGGGCAAGGGGGAATATCTCCACCACGACGTAGCCGGGGTAACCCATGGGGGCTCCGGCGGCTACCAGGTCCAACCGCTGGTTGAGCACGGCCGGCTCTTCTTCCTCCCCCAGTTCCTCCAGTTCCTCCAATAGCCCGGGTATCTCCTCCGGGTCCACGCCCTCGCCCACGCGCACCTCATCGACGACGGCGCCGCTCCCCGTCCAGCAGCAGCCAGGTCTCGTCGGCCGTCAGGGCCAGCAACTCTACATCGTCCTCCGGCAGGGCATATGCGCCCTCTCCGGTATCACCCCCGGCCATGGACGCCAGGACCGTGGTGTTGCGCGCCCCCCTTTCCTTCAGGTCGTCCTGGGTGTTGAAGATGAAGATGGTCACCGAGGTCGTCCACCCGACGATCAGGGGCACCATTATAAAGAGGACAGCCAGGGCCGTGATCCGCGATCTCAGGCTGATGCCCATCATGCCCCGGCTCAAGCCGTAGCGCCCGTAGACCATGCGGCGGGCCGGGCGCATGACGTAGTAGACGACATAGGCCTGAAGGTAGGCGCAGGTCATTGAGATGGCCGCGATGGTGACGAAGTAGTAGAAGGAGAGCCAGCCGTTATATTCCGCGAAGAAGTAGTAGACCAGCGCCCCCAGGACCCCTCCCGTGGTCAGAATGACCATGGCCGTCACCCCCATGAAGACGGGGTAGCGTTCCACGCCGAGGAGGCCGCGGGGGTCCAGCAGGACTCCTTTTCCCTCTTCCAGGGTACCCCTCAGTACCTCGTCCACTTTCCGGAACCTTGACCTGATGGCGACGATGTAAGGTACTGCCAGCACGGCGACGCCGATGCCCATGGCTATCCAGTACCAGCCGAACATGCGGGCGTCGAAATGGAAGAAGACCAGGACGCTGACACAGGTGATGACGGTGAAGAAGGGGAGGGTGATGGAAAACCCCAGGAGATGTATGCGGAAAGTCAGCCTGTCCAGGTCCTTACGGTCCATCCCTTCACCTCACCAAGTCGTTTGCCCGGCTGTATCCCTATATAAGGATATTACCCGCGTGTTCGCTTTCCTTTATTATCTTTCCCTGAATGCGATGATTCTAAAGCTTGTAGGCCGCGGCCACGTCCTTCAGGTGCCCGGCCAGAGAGGCCAGCTGCTGGCTGGTGGAGGTCAGCTCCTGCATGGAGGCGGTCTGCTCCTGCACCGCGGCGGAGATCTGCTGGGAAGATGCGGCGTTCTCCTCGGCGATGCCGCGGATGTCCTCCATGGCCCCGATGCCCTTCTCGATCAGGCCCAGGTGCTCCCGGGTGGTCTCGGCCACCAGCCGCGAGAGCTCCTCGGCCCGCTTGACGTACTCGTATATCTTGTCCAGGGAGTCGCCGGCCACTTGCACCGCCTTGACCCCGGAGTCCACTTCCTCGGCACCTTTCTGGGTGGCGGAAACGGCCATTGAGGTGTTGCGCTGGATCTCCCGCACCAGGATGGCTATGCGCGAGGTGGAGCGGGCCGACTCCTCGGCCAGCTTCTTCACTTCTTCGGCGACCACGGAGAAGCCCCGGCCGTGCTCCTGGGCCCGGGCCGCCTCGATGGCGGCGTTAAGCGACAGCAGGTTGGTCTGGTCGGCGATGTTGTCGATCACCTCCACGATCACCCCGATCTCCGATATCTGCTCGTCCAGGGTGCCGATGATGCCGGCCGTCTCGCCTATGCTCTCGCGGACCGAGCCCATGCGCTCCACCGCGGTCATGGCATCCCTTCTGCCCTCCTCGGCCAGCTCCGAAGAAGTCCGGCTCACCTCCGCTCCCTCGTCCGCCTGGCCCGAAGACGACTCCAGGGCCTGGTGGATCTCGCCGATGAGGGCGTAGACGCGGTCGGCCATCTGGGATTCGTTGGCGGTGTTATGGGCCAGGTTTTCTATCACCCCGGTCAGCTGTTCCAGTGTGGCGTGGAACTCCTCGGTGGTGGCGGAGACGTTGGTGGCGCCCTCACTGGTCTCCTCGGCTACCTTCATCGACTCCGTGCTGATGCCGTGCAGCCCCTTGACCATGGCGCGGAAGGAACTGGCGAGCCGGCCTACCTCGTCGGCGGAAGCGATGGACACTTGGACGGTGAGGTCTCCGCCGGTGACCTCCTCCGCCGCCCGTTCCAGGTCTCGCAGGGGCGTGACCACGCTCCTGGATGTGAGGTTGGTCAGCAAGCCTCCCAACAGGGCGAAGCAGACGGCCAGTATGGCGTACAGCGCGGCAATCACCCCCAGCACCCCCTGGAAAGGCTTCACGGGAAATAACTCCACTACGCTCTGGGTGGTCATGCTCACCGGGCTCGAGGCAGCCACCAGATCCATGCGCTGGTTGAGCACGGCCGCTTCGTCTTCTTCTTCCAGCTTCTCGAGCAGCGCGGATATCTCTTCCGGGTCCACGCCCCCGCCCACGAGCACCTCGTCGACGACATTACCGCCACCGTCCAGCAGCAGCCATACCTCGTTCTCGGTGAGCGCCTGGGCGCGAACGGTCTCTTCCGGCAAGAAAAAGAAGCCCTGCTCGAAATAGTCCTCGGTCTCGTTGGCGACGACCTCGGTGTTGAGCTGGCCGCGTTCCTTGAGGTCGTCCTGCATCTCGAAAGTGGAGAGGGTGGAGGCGGTCAGCGCCCCAAGGGCGGTGGTGGCTATGATCAGCATGGCGCCCAGGGCCCCCATGCGGCCTCGCAGGCTGAGGCCACGCACTTCGTGGGGCAGGCCGTAACGGTCGTATAGCATGCGCCGGGGCGGATCGATGATGAAGTAACTGACGTAAGCCTGCAGGTAAGCGCAGACCAGGCAGATAGCCAGGCCCCCCAGGAAATACTGGACGGTGAGCCAGCCGTTGTATCCGGCGAAGAAGTAGATGATGAAGGAGCCTATGCACATGCCCAGGCTGAAGGCGATGAAGACGAATACGCCGACGTAAACCGGGTAGTTCTCGATCATGGCCATACCACGCGGATCGACGGCGGCATGCGACGCATCGTCGTCCAGCGCCCGGTCCAGTACCTTCTTTAACAGCCTGGACCTTCTGCGCAGGACGACGATGGCGATGGGAGCCAGTATCCCCACACCCGCGGCCATGGTGACCCAGAACCATCCGAACATGCGGGCGTCGAAATGGAAGAAGACCGTGATCATGAGTACGAGGGTGAGGGTGAAAAGAGGCAGGGTGGCGAAGAACCCTATGAAGATCACCCTGAGCAATATTCTGTTCAAATCTTCGCTCTTCATCATCAACCCCCTGTCTAGAGCCGGTAGCGCTCCGCCATTCCCTTGAGGCGTTCGGCCAGCACGGCCAGTTCCTGGCTGGTGGCGGTCAGCTCCTGCATGGAAGCCGCCTGCTCCTCGGCCGCGGCAGAGATCTCCTGGGTCGAGGCGGCGTTCTGCTCGGCGATGCCGCGGATGTCCTCCATCGAGTCCATGGTATGGGTCACCATCTCCAGGTGTTCCCGGATGGTTTCGGCCACGGTGTTCGAAAGTTCCTCGGCCCGCTTGACGAACTCGAAAATCTTGTCCAGGGATTCGCCGGCCACGTGGACCGCCTCCGCCCCGAAGTCAACTTCCTCGGTGCCCCTCCTGGTAGCCTGCACGGCCAAGGACGTGTTCTTCTGGATCTCCCGCACCAACCCGGCGATGCGCGAAGCAGAACGGGCCGATCCCTCGGCAAGTTTCTTCACCTCGCCCGCCACCACCGCGAACCCCCGGCCGTGCTCGTGGGCGCGTGCCGCCTCGATGGCGGCGTTGAGGGCGAGAAGGTTGGTCTGGTCGGCGATGTTGTTGATCACCTCTATGATCACTCCGATCTCGGAGATCTGCCCGTCGAGCGTGCCGATGATGTCCGCGGTCTCTCCGATGCTCTCCTTGACCGAGCTCATCTTCTCCACCGCGGCCAGGGCGTCCAGCCTCCCGAACTCGGCCAGTTCGGAGGAGGTGCGGCTGGCTTTGACGCCCTGGTCGGCGAGGCCCGAGGAAGTCTCCAGGGCCTGTATCACCTCTCCGGTCAGCTTGTAGATGTTGTTGGCCATGTTCACCTCGGTCTCGGCGTTCTGGGCCACTTGCTGGATGATGGTGCTGAGCTGGGCCACCGATGCCTGTACGTCTTCCGTGGTGGTCGAGACCTCCGTCGCCCCCTCGCTGGTCCTCTCCGCGGCGGCCCGGGATTCCGTGCTGATGTCGTGGAGGCTTTTCACCATCTTTAAAAAGTTGCGCGCCACTTTCCCCGTCTCGTCGGAAGAGGAGACGACCACCTTCACCGTGAGGTCCCCCTCGGCCACTTCCGCCGCCGCTTCCTCCAGTTCGTTCAGGGGCTGGGAGATGTTCCGGGCGCTCAGCCAGGTCAGCGTCGAGGCCAGGGCGAACAGCATCAGTCCTATGGCAAAGAAGAGGATGAAGGTTACGGGGATGCTTCCCAGGAACGGCCCCAGGGGCAGCATCACCACCAGGGTGTAGCCGGTGTCTCCCACCGGCGCCGGGGCGGCGATGACATCGATGCTGTCGTTGGCGGCCCCCTCGCCATTTTCCAACACGTCATCCAGCAGGTCCGGGGCCTGGTCCGGGTCGACCCCGCCACCCAGGTCCAAGCGGTAGACGACTTCCCCCGCGCCGTCCACCAGCAGCAGCGTCTCCGTCCCGGTCAGCGCGGTCTCCTCCGCCAGGTCCTCCGGAATCTCGACGTCTCCCGCCGCCACATCTTCTTCCAGGAGCGAACCGAGGTAGGCGGCGTTCTCCTCCGCCCGGCCGATGGTGCTGTCCCTGGCGTCGAAGAGGGTGATCGAGGTAGCGGCCACCCAGCCCAGCACCAGGGGGATGAGAGAGAGGAGTATCCCCAGGGCCATAATGCGCTGCCACATCTTCAGGCCCGTCTGCTTTTTCCTGAAGTCGACTCTTTCGTAGAGATAGATGCGCATGGGCTTGATGGCGAAATAGAGGACGTAATACTCGATAAAGGCGCAGGTGAGGGTGGCGACCACCCCCCACAGAACGTAGAGCAGGCAGAGCCAGCCGTTGATGTCCATGAAGTAATAGAACGGTATCAGCCCCACCGCGAAGATGGAGACGAGGCCGCACAACAGGAAGCCCATGGCCATGGCGATGGGGTAATATTCCACGAAAAGGATCTCGCTGTTGAAGCCCTCGGGGTCCCTGGAGTCCCTGGAGTCCCTGGAGTCCCCGGGGTCCCCGGAGTCCCCGCCCGGTTCCGGCAGCCTCGTCAGCATGTCGCGGAGGCGGCGGATGAGGGCGATGTAGATGACGGTGGCCGGGATCACCAGGACGGCCCCACCGATGGCTATCAGTATTACGAAGCTGAGGAGGGTGCTCTTCTGGAAGCGGAGTATCACCAGGGCGCAAAAGGAGAGCAGAAAGATGAAGATCGGCACGGGGACGGCAAAGCCGCGCATGGAAACATGTTTTACCGCCTTGTCGAGTTCGGTTTGCTGCAATGAAGCCTCCCCGCGCTCCTCCCCTCTTCCTTACCCTGTAGATATTCTACACCATTAACGGCTCTTTCCTCTCATCGCCCGAAAAGAAGCGGACTCCCCCCGGCGGCCAGGCGTTCCGGGAATTCGCCGGCCGAACGAAAATTGGGGTCAGGAGCCTTTTTTAGTTTCCGGCTAGAGTTTGAAGCGGCGCTTGGCGTCCCGCACCGCTTCTTCCGAGAGGTACATGCCGGCGGCGAAAAGGTAGCTCAGCCGCGGGTAGGCGGAGAGCTCCAGGTACTCCAGGCGTCCGGCCGTCTCCACGGCTTCGACCCGCGCGCGTCGGGAGAGCAGCATGGAGCAGGCACCAGCGCCGGCGGCGTTGCCCACCTGGTTGACGATGTCGATGGGGACGGGGGGCAGCAGCGCGATGGCCAGGGCGTCAGCCGGGTCGATGTAGGTGCCGAAGGCCCCGGCCAGCACTATCTCCGTAAGCTCGCGGTAGTCGACCCCGGCTTCCAGCAGGAGGGCGTCCACCCCGGCGCGGATAGCCCCCTTGGCCTTCTGGATCTCGCGTATGTCTCCCTGCGTGACGGCCACTCCCCCGGTTTCCCCTTCTTCCGGCCCGTAGAGGTAAAAGACCGTCTCGCCGCCCCTGACGGACACCCCCGGGCGGTCATCCCAGAGCCTGCCCCCGGCGTCGATGATCCCCGCCGCGGCCAGTGCGGCCAGGGCGGAAAGGATGCCGGAGCCGCAGATGCCGGCGGGGGCAGCGTCCCCGATGACCGAGAGCTCCACCTCGCCGGAGACCGGGTCCATAACGACTTCCTCGATGGCCCCGTCTCCCGCCCGCATGCCCTGGCAGAGCCCACCGCCCTCAAAGGCCGGGCCGGAGGCGCAGGAGCAGCAGCGGATAGTCCCGCCTGCCAGCAGGGCTACCTCGGTGTTGGTCCCGATGTCCAGAAGCAAGCACGGGCCGGGCCTCTCCCAGAGGCGGGCGGCGGTCACCGCGGCCAGGTGGTCCGAGCCGACGAAACCGGCGATGGGCGGTGGAAAGAAGGCCACCGCGGCGGGGTTTAATTCCAGACCCAGGTCGCGCGCCTTCACCTCCAGGGGCAGGTCGGTGGCGGGAAGATAAGGACTCCGTCCCAGCTGCTCCACCGGCAGGGAGAGGAAGAGGTGGTGCATGGCGGTGTTGCCCACCAGGACCATCTCGTAAACGTCCTCCCGCTCGCGCCCCGCCTCGGCCAGCATGCCCGCGGCCGCCGCGTTGAGTTCCTCCACCACCAGCCGGCTCAGCCGGGAAGCATGCCCTTCCCCGGCCTGCTGGATACGGGTGACGATGTCTCCCCCGTAAGGTATCTGGGGGTTGAGAGAGCCGCGCCGGGCCAGGAGATTGCCGTCTCCGAGATCATATAAGAAGCAGGCCACCTTGGTGCTCCCCAGGTCCACCGCCAGGCCCAGAGGTGAGCGCTGCCGGGAGGCCACCCCCAACAGCTCGCCCTCGCGCACCACGGCGCGCACCCGGCCGCCCGCGGCACGGAGCACGCCGGGCATCTCCCGCAGCGCGGCGATGTCGGCCTGGAAAGCATCGCTCTCCCCGCGCGCTCCGCTGGAACGCAGCGCTTCTTCTACCCGGAAGAGGTCCGAGCCAGGGTCCCCCGGAAGGGTAGGCATCTCCACCTCGATGTCGTAAGAACGCACCGCCGGCTCCACCTCCTCCACCCGCAAGGCGCACTCGGTCTGCAGCCGCTGCTGCGCGGTGAGGGAGGAGGCCGGCACGTAGAGGGTGAGATCGCTCGCCGGGCGGGCCTGGCAGGCCAGCCGCATGCCCTTTTCCAGCATGTACGGCGAGAGGCGTTCCAGCTCGGCCGGAGTGGGCTCGCTCACCTCACCCGCCAGCACCTGCACCCGGCACCTGCCGCAGGTGCCCAGGCCTCCGCAGACGCTCTCCATGCCGACGCCGGCATCACGCAGGGCATCCAGCAGCACGGCACCGGGGGCGCAGATAATCTCCACCCCCAGCGGTTTCAGTGAGACTCGATAGCTCACGACGGTCCTTTCTTCAGCCTTCCTCAGTCCTTGTGGGAACGGTAGTGCTTGAGGTAGGCCCGGCCCATACGGTCTTTTCCTAAAAGAAAGTCGGCGGCACGGATGGTCAGTACCAGCCCGGGCTCCAGGGGATTGACGATGGCCGCGGAAAGCCCGGCGTTTATAGCCAGGGAGAGAAAGGCCCCGTTTATCACCGGCCGCTCGGGCATGCCGAAGCTGATGTTGGAAGCGCCCAGGGCGATAGGGCACCCCAGCTTCTCCCGGATAAGCGCGATGGAGCGCAGAGTGACGGCGGCCGCGCCCGCCTCGGTGGAAGCCGGTATGGTCAGGCAGTCCACCAGTACCTTCTCCGGCGGGATACCGTAAGAAGAAGCCCGCTCGAGAATACGCCCCGCC
Organism: uncultured bacterium; assembly: GCA_963765625.1. GTDB lineage: Bacteria > Actinomycetota > Geothermincolia > Geothermincolales > Geothermincolaceae > CAVXXD01. The sequence goes on along the minus strand of CAVXXD010000012.1, from coordinate 113,188 downwards.
ATGGCCAGGCGCTCCTCGGCGGTAACCGGTATCCCGCTCCTGTCCTTGGTCAGGGCGATGACGTAACAGCCGATCTCCCCCACCAGGGGCAGGACGGCGTCCATACTCTCGTCGTCCGCGGTGGTTGAATTCACCAGGGTTTCGGGAACCCCGTAGACTTTAAGCGCGGCGGCCAGGGCGGCCGGGTCGGCGGAATCGACACAGACGGGCAGGCCCGTCGCTTCCGCCACCGCTTTGACCACGCGCGGCAGCATCTCCACTTCGTCCACCCCCGGGGCGCCCACGTTGACGTCGATGTAGTCCGCGCCGGCGGCGGCCTGCGCGGCGGCGTCCTCCAGAGCCTTGTCCAGCTTTCCCGCCCGCAGTTCGTCGGCCAGCCGGGCACGGCCGGTGGGGTTGATCCTTTCGCCGATGACCACCGTTTTACCGTCCGGTTCGAACATCACGACCTCCTTACGATGACCCGCTTTCCATTCTTTCAAAATTCAGGACGGAATCGGAGATGGCTTCGTCCAGGGCCTTCTCGGCCACCCCCTCGGGCAGGCCGACCATGATGGCGCTGATGCGCAGCACCGGCCGGCGCGGGGAGTATTCCTCCCAGCCCCCGGAGAACCCGGTCCGGGTCCTGGTGGCGACGGTGCAGTTGAACACGGCGAACTCCCCGTCTTCTTCCACCATGGCCTTGATGTGGCCCGGGACGATGTTGTGATCCGATACCTGCTCCGCCACGTCCTCCACCAGCTCCAGGATCTCCTGGGCCAACCTGTGGGACGTGAGCCCCTCCGGCGCCTCGATGGCCAGCATCCTCGATGCCGCCTGCTGCTCCATCAGAAACCCTCCTTTAAAGAAACCATCTCTTCGAGCATGCCTTCTTCCAACCCCTCCAGGGCCGAAAGGGCATGGACAGCCGCCCCGGGGTTGAGCTCGTCCACCCGCTCGAGTATCTCCCGCACCATGCTCTCTTCCTGCCCGTCCACCTTGTTAACCAGCACCATGTCCGCTTCCCTGATCTGCCCGAGAACCAGCTCCGGGGTTATTTCGCACAGCTCCTCCCACCGTTCGGCGTCGACCAGGTCGACCACGGCTAAACCGTCGATCCCTTCGCCGTACGCTTTCATCACCTTGAGTATAGCGCCCGGCCGGGCCACGCCGGTGGCTTCTATTATTATGAAGTCGGGCGAGAACTCCTTGCCGATGCTGTTCACGGCCTTGGTCACTTCGCCGGTCAGCTGGCAGCAGATGCACCCGCCGAAGATCCCCCTCACCTGGAAACCCTCTCTTTCCAGGAAGAGGTCGTCGATGCCGATCTCTCCCACTTCGTTTTCCAGGATGACCACCCGGCAACCCTTCCGCTCCACCAGGAAGCGGGCCAGTTCCCGGATGACCGTGGTCTTGCCGGAGCCCAGGAAGCCGGCGATCAGGACCACCCTCACTGCGTATCCCCTTTGGCGAAGCCGGTGAGGGAAAAGTTGGAGAGGGACTCGCTGACGTCGAGCATGAAGTCCTCGAAGGAGAGGGTGCCGCCCGGCTCCACGATGACGAAGTCATCTTCCCAGGGGCCGGTCAGCAGCCGCTTGATGTAATCGAGAGAACCTTGAACCACCGCGGTCTCCAATCCCAGTCGCTCCATGATCTCGCAGGCACGCTTGATATAGTCGTCATCAAGATCATAGGTTCCCGTGTCGATCAGGGCAAGCCGGCGGTAATGGGTGAGTATGGTTTTGAAGACCTTCTTCGTCCTCGCCTCGCCGTAGCGCTCCATGCAGCGGTCGTAGTCTAAGATGATGTTGCTCTCGTTCTGGAGCCAGCCACGGGTGAGGAAGTAGGTCCCCATCTCCCGGGCCAGATCGATCCGCTTCCGGTAGGAGCCCAGGAGCAGGGAGATGCAGTCGTCCACCCGGGGGATGACCAGCCTGGCACCGGACGCTTTCAGTCCCAGCAGGGCGTTGCCGCACAGCCCGTAGCCGACGATGACCGTGTCGACGTTGTCCAGGCTGTCGACCTCGCGCTGCAGAGCCGAACCCAGTTTGTCCGGGTAGAGATGCAAGCCCGACTCCACCCATTTGATGGGGTAGTCCACGCCGGTCTCCTCCACCGCCCGGGTGATCTCCTCGATCAGCGTCCGGCATGCCAGGATGATCCTGCCCAAATGGACCTCCCTTTTCAGTGGACCGAGGCTATCAGCGCCGCCACGTTCTCCGGCTTGGCGTCCGGCGGGATGTCGCATCCCTGGGCCACGATGTAGCCGGTGGGGCCGATCTTCTCGATGAGCCCCTTGCAGTACTCCGTCACCTGCTCCGGGGTCCCCAGGGCCAGCATGGAGGCGTGGACGTCGCCCATGATGGCCATGTGGCCGTCCAGTATCTCCTTGGCCTTGAAGATGTCGGTCTGGCCGTCGGGGGAGAAGATGCACTTCTTCGCCGGCAGTTCGCGGAGATATTCCAGGTCCCTGGTCCAGTTGGAGTCGAAGTGGAGCACCGGGACAACCCCTTGCCCCACCACCGCTTCGACTATCTTCTTGTAGTAAGGGAAGACGAACCTCTGCCAGTACTTGGGCGAGATGAACTCGCTGGCGGCCCGCCAGCCCCCCACCCAGATAGCCGTCAGCTTGATGGCGTCGAGGAGCCCCATGGCGTCCTCGATGAGGACCGGCAGGGCCGCGTCCATGGCCGCCTGCACCTTGTCGGGGATGCGGAAGAGGTCCTTTAAGAATTTCACCATGGTCCTGCCGCCGCAGAACATCTCGTAGGGAATGGTGCAGATGGCGGGGGAGAGAGGGACGATGCCGTGTTCCTTCATGTTCTGCAACGCCCCGGGGAAGGCCTGGTTGAAGGGGGCGGTCCTGGGGTTCAGGTCGTCCAGCTTCTCCAGGTAGAACTTCTCCCGCCAGGCGCGGAAGCCCATCTCCACGATGGCGTCGTAGTCCTCTATGGTCATCAGTTCCTGCTCGTTAACCTGCCAGAGTTCGTCGGGGGGCAGGTCCACCCCCGGCATCTTGATCCGGGAGAACCAGATGGTGCTCAGCAGGTTGCAGTTGAAGGTGGTGTGCTGAATGCCGTCGACGTCGCCCAGTTCCATGAACGACTTGACCATGATCTGGTTGACGCGGACCGGGTCGGTGACGAACACGGTCAGGTCCAGTCCCTGCTGCTTGGCGCAGAAGGAGTCGGCCAGCGGCACCACGGGTGTCCGGTCGGTCTTTTCGAACCGCACCGTCTTGAGGATGCGGTCCAGGTTCTCTTCATACAGTTCCATGCCCGTCGCCATCTCAACTCACCCCCAGTATTTCCCTGGCGATTTTGACCCCGGTCGGGGCGTCTATGCAGTAGGCGTCCGCGCCGCAGAAGTCAGCCGCGCTCTGGTCGATGGGGCCTCCCCCGACCAGTACCTTGACCCCGTCGCGCAGCCCGGCCGCCTTCAGGGCGTCCACCGTCTCCTTCATACTGTTGAAGCTGGTGGTGAGCAGGCAGGAGAGCCCCACCAGGGCCGGCTGGTGCTCCTTGACCGCGTCGACGAATCTCTGGACCGGCACGTCGATGCCCAGGTCGATGACCTCGAAGCCGTTGCTCGAGAATATCAGGCCGACGATGTTCTTACCGATGTCGTGGATATCTCCCGCCACCGTCCCCAGGACCATGGTGGCGATCTTCTCCGCGCTCGAGGTCAGCTTTTCCTTGAGGGGCTCCGCCGCTTCGGTGAATATGTCCGCGGCCATGATCAGCTCCGGGAGGTAGTATTCTTCGTTCTTGTACCTCTCACCCACGATGAACATGCCCTTCTGGAGCTCCAAGAGGATCTCCTCCGGCGAGGCTCCCCCGTCCAGCATCTTCTTCACTTCGGCCGGGACGAGTTCTTCCTCCAGGTCAGCCAGGTAATCGCTTAAAAAACCGCTCATGGATTATCTCCTTTCCCCATTACCGTTTAAGTGACCCTGCCGCCGTCTGCCTCATAGACCACCTCCCGCGCGGGATTATCGGAGAAATCCGGTGATTCTCTCCACACCCTTATTGTTCCCATTGTTCGGGGAACACAACCGGGCGGCGCGGCGAGGAGTTCCCGCTCGAAGAAGAGTACTGCCTCTGCCGCTGCGGGCACTCCGGGAACAAGCCGCTCTGTGACGGTACCCGCCGGCGCGTCTGCTTCAAGGAACGCCGGGGGCTCTGACTGGGCTCGCCGGGCATGAGATGCACGCCGGGCGGGTAGAATAAGATCGAAAGCAGACCGGTCCATCGAAGCCGAGGAGGTTAAGGCATGGCTGGATTCGTTGAAATCGCCAGAGACGGTGACCTGGCCGACGGGGCCATTAAGAAGGTAAGCGCGGGGGGCAGGGACATCCTGCTGGCCAGGGTGGGTGGGAAGTACTTCGCGGCGGACGACAAGTGCCCCCACCTGGGCGGGTCCCTGGCGGAAGGGACCCTGGAGGGGACCGTGGTGACCTGCCCCAGGCACGGATCCCAGTTCGACCTGGCCGACGGGCGCAACCTCCGCTGGACCGACTGGACCGGCTTCAAGCAATCCGTGGCCAAAACCTTCAAGTCGCCCCGGGACATCTCCGTCTACGAGGTCAAGGTGGAGGACGGCGCGGTCAAGATCGCCCTTCCCTAGGCACCGGAAACACGGGGGGTACGAGAGATGGAAGGGGTTATGCCAGCTGTATTCGTATCCCATGGCGCGCCCACCCTGCCGCTGGAGGACATCCCCGTGCGGAGCTTTCTGTCGGGGCTGGGAGAGCGTTACCATGACGCCAGGGCCGTGCTCTGCATCTCCGCCCACTGGGCCACCAGGCAGCCAGCCGTCAACGCCGCGAACAAACCCGAGACCATCCACGACTTCGCCGGCTTTCCCGACGAGCTCTACCGCATGGAATACCCCGCTCCCGGCTCGGCCGAACTGGCGGAAGAGGTGGCCCGCCTGCTGAGAGAAGCCGGCATGCCCTGCGACGTCGACCGGGAGCGCGGCCTCGACCACGGGGCCTGGGTGCCCCTGATGCTGATGTTCCCGCACGCGGAGGTGCCGGCGAGCGGGGGTGCCGTCCATCCCCTCGGTTACGCCCCGCTGGGACCGGGCCTGGCCCGACCATTACGTGCCGCTGCTGGCGGCCATGGGGGCGGCGTGGCCGGATACCGCCGGCCGGCTCATCCACGAGAGCTGGCAGTGGGGCGACCTGTCCATGGCGGCCTACGAGTTCGTCTCCTGAAGGTGGTAAGCTGTCCGTACGGGAAGCTGGATTGCTAAGATGAGGAGGTGCCGGGGCCATGCGCGCTCGTACTATTATTCTTCTATGTGTAATTTTTGTGTCGGTGTTTCTGCTGGGAGGCTGCGGTGAGAAAGAGACCGCCTCGCCCTCCGGCGGCGTCACCGCGCGCGAGCTGGTTCAGCCCGACGCGCTGGTGGGGCCGGGGCCGGAGAACCTGGCCTGGAGCCCCACCGGGGCGCGGCTTGCCTACACCCTGGCCGACGGGAACGGTAACGTCAAGCTGTGGCTATGCGACGCCTCCACCGGCGAGAAAAATGTCATCTTCGACCCAGCCGGCCAGCCCGACCAGATCGACGCCGCTTCCTTCCAGTGGTCGCCCTCGGGTGAGTCCATGCTACTGTCCGGCGATGAAACCCTGGTGGTTCTGGACGTGGCCTCGGGCAGCCTGACGCCGGTTAACCTGGCGGGAAGCGGCGCCATCGACGCCATGATGTTCACCCCCGACGGCACCCAGGTGTCGTACACCCGCGACAACGACCTCTACGTCACCCGCCTGGCCGACAGCCGGGCAAAGCGGCTCACCTCCGACGGCAGCCAGGCCGTCTTCAACGGCTGCCTCGACTGGGTCTACAACGAGGAGCTGGCCACCCGCGCGGCCCAGCCCGGTTACGCCTGGTCGCCCGACGGCAAGTGGCTGATGTACATGCGCCTGGACGACAGCGGGGTACAGAACGACCCGGTCACCGGCTACGACCCGGTCCCGCCCTCGGTCGAATACACCCGCTACCCCACCGCCGGCACCGCCAACCCCGTGGTGTCGCTGCACGTCCTGGCCCCCGAAACGGGCAACGCGGGGCAGGAAATAGCCCTGCCGGAAGGCACGGAATATGTGCTGCCCTTCTACGCCTGGTCCCCCGATTCTTCCGAGGTCTTTTACATCATCGTCAACCGCGATCACACCAGGCTGCGCCTCAACTCCTACAACCCGGGCTCGGGCGGGAGCAAGGTGCTTATCGTAGAGAACGACCCCGCCTGGATCAACGAGGACTTCTACGCCGCCCCGGTGTTCCTGCCGGACGGGCAGCACTTCCTCTGGCTGTCGGAAAGCAACGGCTACATGCACCTCTACCTCTACTCCATCCACGGCGAACTGGTCGAGCAGTTGACCGACGGGTACTGGCTGATCGACACCACACCCTACGGCATCCTCACGGCCGGCCGGCCGGTCTACCTCGACCCCTCGGGCACCTGGGTCTATTTCAACAGCACGGCCGCAAGCCCCCTGGAGCGCCGGCTCTACCGTCTCAACATCACCAGCGGGGTGATGGAGGAGCTCTCGCGGGAGGCCGGTTTTCATCAGGCATCCCTCTCCGGGGACGGCCAGTACCTGGTCGACCAGTTCTCCGCCGTCGACACCCCGCCGGTCACCTCTATATTGACGGCGGATGGTGGCGAAGTAGCCGAGCTGGGCCGGTGTGCCGGGCCCACCCTCGACCTGCCGGAGGTCTTGCGCGAGTTCATCACCGTCGAAGCCTACGACGGTACCGAGCTCTACTGCCAGATGGTCAAGCCCGCAGATTTCGATGCCGGCAAGAAGTACCCGGTGGTCATCCACTGGTACGGCGGACCCGGGCTGCAGCTGGTCTCCAACCGCTACGGCGCTACCAACATCTTCAACCACATCGAACGCGACACCCTATACACCCAGGCCGGCTTTATCGTCTGGCGGCTGGACAACCGGGGCAGTTTCGGGCGCGGCCACGGCTTCGAGACCCCCATCGAGGGGCAGCTCGGCGCCGCGGCCCTGCAGGACCAATTGTCCGGGGTGGACTACCTCAAGACGCTGCCCTACGTGGACGCGGAGCGCATCGGCACCGACGGCAAGTCCTTCGGCGGCTATATGACCCTCTACGCCCTCATCCACCAGCCAGAGGTGTTCCGCTGCGGCGTGGCCGGCTCCGGGCCCACCGACTGGACGTATTACGACACCATCTACACCGAGCGTTACATGAAGACCCCGGCGGAGAATCAGGAAGGCTACTCCTACACCAACCTGGTCACCCGGGCCGGGGAGATCGAAGCCGCCCCCCTGATCATCCACGGGCTGGCCGACACCAACGTCCACCTGCAGAACTCGGTCAACTTCATCGCCGCTCTGGAGCGCGCCGACAGGCCTTTCTTTTTCATCCCGCTCCCCAACGAGGACCACCACTACGAGGGCGACGGGCTGGCGACGGCTCTCTCAGCCAGTGTCAGCTACTTCACGGAACAGATAGGGGGGCAATAATGGGTGACTTCATCGACGTGGCGGCGTTTGACGACCTGGCCGACGGCGCCATGAAGAAGATCAAAGCGGGCGGGCGCGACGTCCTGCTGGCCAGGGTGGGCGACATCGTCTACGCCGCCGCCGACCGCTGCCCTCACCTGGGCGGCTCCCTCTCCCTGGGACGGCTCAACGGCACTGTGGTCATCTGCCCCAGCCACGGCGCCCGCTTCGACCTGGCCGATGGCCGCACCCTCCACTGGGCCGGGCGCGATCAGGACCCACCGAAGAACGCCAAGCCTTTCCAGCTGTTCGAAGTCAAAGTGGAGGGCGGCCGCGTCCTGGTCTCGGTCGCTTGAGCGTTTATCACCCGGCCTGCCGGGAAATATATAAAGGAAGGTAAGCAGGCTTTTTAAATGTAATGGCAGTTCCGCGATTATTGGGAGGTGGTCCGTTTGTCAAGTAATATCCTGAAGAAGGCCCTGGGGGTACTGGCCTGTCTGGCGCTGCTCTGCGCCATGGTCACGCTGGTGCCGGCGCCGCGCCAGGCCCAGGCCCAGGAGGTGAAGTACTTCACCATCCTGCACACCAACGACGAACATTCCGAGGTGATCCCGGCTGACATCTCCATCGACTACCCGGACCATCCCACCACCGGGGGTTTCTCCCGCGTCGCCCACGAGATCGGGCGGATCGAAGCCGAGAAGGCCGCCACCGGTGAACCGGTGGTCACCGTCGGAGCCGGGGACTTCTCCCAGGGCACCCTCTTTGCCTGGCTGGAGACCAATGCCGCGGCCGAGCTCGTCCTGATGCAAGGCATGGGCTACGACATAGTCGCCCTGGGGAACCACGAGTTCGACGAGGGGGCGGGTTACCGGGCCACGGCCCTCAACCAGGCCGTCGCGCAGGGGGTAACCCTGCCAATCCTCTGCTCCAACATCAGCTTCGACGACACCAATCCGCAGGCAGCCGCCCTGCATGCCCTCTGGTCCGACACCGACCTGCAAGGCACCGCGCTGGCCATCCAGCCTTACACCATCAAGGACCTTCCAAACGGCCTGAAGGTGGGCTTCTTCGGCCTGCTGGGGGTGGAAGCCGAGGCGGTCTCCCCCAACGCTACCGCCACCGGGGTCACCTTCGGCAACGTGCCGGGAGACCCGGAGGACCCCAACAGCTTCCTCGCCCGTGCCTTGAAGGCGCAGAACATCGCGGATGACCTTAACGCTGCCGGTTGTGACGTGGTGGTCTGCGTCAGCCACTGCGGGACCTACGAAGAAAAGATGCTCGCCTCCCTGGTCAACGGCATCGACGTCATCGTCGGCGGGCACAGCCACGACCTCAACTACCCCGCCATTACCGTTAGCGACACCATCATCGTGCAGGCCGGCGCCTACTCCAAGTACCTGGGCGAGCTGGAACTGGCCTGCGACGAAACCACGGGTGCGGTCTCGGTCCGCAACGGCCAGGCCATCCGTATCGACGAGACCATCCCCACCGTCCCGGCTGTCGACGCGATCATCGCCAACTACGTCACCGCCCTCAACGGCTTCACGGGGATGGACATCATGGCCCCTTATGCCGAGACCGATCTCGGCGGGGACGGCGGTTTCAACATCAACGAGGGGCCGGGTTTCACCGAGACTAACCTGGGCGACCTCATCACCGATTCCTACAGGACCGCCGCCACCAGCGTAAACCCGGTCGAGCCGGTACAGCTGGGCATCGAGGCCAACGGGGTGATCCGCTCCGGCATCCTCAAGGGGAGCGCGGGAGCCTTCGACTTCTACGACTTATACCGCGCCCTGCCCCTGGGGGCCACCCCTGACGTCACCCAGGCCATACCCTTCGGCTACCCCCTCTGCGCCTTTTACCTCTTCGGCGCGGAGCTGGAGGGAGCGCTGGACGCCACCCTGGGCATGGGGGACAACCAGTTCTTCCTGCAGATGTCGGGCGGCCGTTACCAGTTCCGCCCGGCCGGCAGTGACGGCAACCGGGTGGTCAGCTTTGAGATCTGGAATGGGACCGGGTACGAGGCCATCAACCCCGCGGGCCTCTACAAGATAGCCACCAACTACTACACCGCCAGTTTCCTGGCCCTCTTCGGGCTGACGCCGCGGGACAACACCGGGACGCCCAGCACCGTATACGCCAGCCGGGTGATGGCCGGCCCGGTAGAGATAAAGGCCTGGGAAGCCCTGGCCGGCTACGTGGGCAACATGCCCGACCTGGACGGGGACGGGCTTCCCAACATCATCTCCCTCTACCAGTACCCGCAGCAGCGCATAACCGAGGCCTCCTGGAACATGGCCGAGGGCGCCACCGCCGGCGACTTCGAGACTTTCGTGCTGGTCCAGAACCCGGACCCCGTGGACACTCTCGTCAACATCAGGTTCATGACCGGGGAAGGTGAAGTGGCGCCGGAAGAACTGCAGGGCGTGACCATCCCCGCCGAAACCCGCCAGACCTTCAAGGTCAACGACTACGTCAGCACCTACGACGTCTCCACCAAGGTCGAGCCCGTCGACGGCTTCGTGGTCTGCGAGCGGTCCATGTTCGGCAACGGGCGCGCCTGGGCCACCGACTCCATCGGGGCTACCGCACCCTCGCCGTCCCCGCGGTGGTACTTCGCCGAAGGGGCGACGGACGGCGGCTTCGAGACCTGGCTGCTGGTGGAGAACCCCTACACCTCCACCGTGCACGTGGACATCTCCTTCCAGACCGGCGGCGCCGGCCTTCTCGCTCCGGAGGGCCTGCAGGGGATGGCTATCCCCTCGCAGTCCCGCCGCAGTTTCAAGGTCAACGACTACGTGACCGAGTACGACGTCTCCACCATGGTGGAAGCCACCGACGGTCTGGTGGTCTGCGAGCGGGCCATGTACGGCAACGACGGAGCCTGGGCCACCGACTCCATCGGGGTAATCGCGCCGGCCGAAGCCTGGTACCTGGCCGAGGGCGCCACCGCCGGCGACTTCGAGACCTTCGTGCTGGTGCAGAACCCGGACGATGAAGCCGCGCACGTCAGCATCACCTTCCAGACCGGGACCGGCCCGGTGGTGCCGATCGAGCTGCAGGGAGTGACCATACCGGCCATGTCCCGCCGCACCTTCAAAGTCAACGACTACGTCAGCACTTACGACGTCTCCACCCTGGTAGCCTGCCTGGACGGCGAGGTGGTCTGCGAGCGGGCCATGTACGGCAACGGCCGTACCTGGGCCACCGACTCCATCGGCACCCCGGCGGCGGGCATCGACTGGTACCTGGCTGAAGGGTCCACCGGCGGCGGCATGGAGACCTTCGTGCTGGTCCAGAACCCCCTGCCGGGAGAAGCGGTGGTAGACGTGATCTTCCAGACCGGGACCGGCCCGGTGTCACCGGCGGTCCTGCAGGGGCTGATCGTCCCGGGCAACTCACGCTACACCATCAACGTCGGCGATTACGTGCCGGACGACTATAACGTCTCCACCCACGTGGTGGCGGTCGGCGGCTCGGTGGTCTGCGAACGCTCCATGTACGGCGACAGCCGCACCTGGGCCACCGACAGCATCGGGTACAACCGGTAGGCCTCAGACAGTTCCACGTAACAACAGAGAAGGCCGGGCACCAAGCCCGGCCTTCTTCTTTATTACACTAGCCGCCAAAGACGCGCGCCACCGCCTCGGGGTTGTCTTTGAGGCTTTTGAAGGTGGCGTTCAGGGCGGCGGGGTCGGCCGCGGTCACGGCTATCCCCTGCAGCGCCTGCAGCTGCGGCAGCATCTTAGTCCTCCACTTGTCGTCGTAGCGCGCCAGGGAGGCCTCGGAGAAATCGTCGTCGGCCAGGGCTTCCAGGGCCGTCTTCACCGCGTAGTTAGCCGAGCGCACCGCCGAGGCCACGCCCTCCAGTATGAAGGGCTCCACGAAACTTCCGGCGTCGCCGATCAGCAACACCCCGGCGGCGTGGTTCTTGCCGATCTGCCCGGCCGAGGGGACCCGCCAGCCCATCCACTTGGATACCTGGGTGGCGCCGCGCATCTTCTCGCCGTGCGGGCTTTCCGCCACGAACTTAGCCGTCATGGCTTCGGCGTCGAGGGGGGCATCGACGTAGAGCGACATCTGGATGCCCACCCCCATGTTGACCACGTCGCCGTATTCCGGGTGGGGAGAGAGACAGATAAAGCCGGGGGTGAAACCGGGGTCGTAGTGGACCTCGACGTCGCGCAGGGGCGGGTTGCAGCCGGAGAAGTAGGCCCGGCCGGCCAGGTAGACCTGGTCGTAGTCGTCACCGAAAAGGCCCAGGCGCTTGGCCACCCAGGAGTGGGAGCCATCCGCCCCGATCACCAGTTTGCCGCGCAGCTCCACGAACTCGCCCTGGTACTTGGCCTTGACCCCGCGCACCTGCCCGTCCTCGACGATGAGGTCGTTGACCCAGCACTCCTCCCAGACCTCGGCCCCCAGCCGGGCGGCGTTCTCCTTGAGAATGTTGTCGCCAATACGGCGCGGGCAGGTCAGTCCCTTCTCGTTGGGGCCGGCGATGGCCGTATAGTCGGGGCTGGTGAGCACCACCTGCGGGTAGAGGTAGCCCGCCTCCAGCAGGCGGTCGTAGACCCCGAGCTTCTCGTAGGTCCCCGACCCGAAGGGGCCGTAGATGTCACTGCAGGGCTTCTCCCGGGGAAAGCGTTCCTTATCCACCAGCAGCACCTCCACCCCGGCCTGTGCCAGCCTCGCCGCGGCGGTGCTTCCGCCCGGTCCCGCGCCCACCACGATGACGTCCCAGGCGCGCCTCATTCCGCCTCACCTCCCGCAAGCGGCGAGCCCATAGTGAGCACGTCGCCGGCCGGGCAGAGCTGCCGGCAGATGCCGCAGCCGATACAGAGCTGGTGGTCTATCTCGATGTAGCCGCAGCGCATGCAGCGCCGGGCGTCGGTTTCCAGTTCCTTCGCCGCCGGGGAGAGGTCCACTTCTTCAAAAGAAGCGAGGGCCTCATCCGTGGGGATGCGCGGGAACTCCAGCGGTTCCAGCTTCTCCAGGCGCACCGGGAAGATCTTCTCGCCCAGGGGCGCGCCTTCCACCTTTCTTTCTTCTTCCGAAGAAGAAAGGGCGCGGCCCGACAGCAGGGCCTCGACGGCCAGCGCGGCGCGGCGGCCCGAAGCCATGGCTTCCACCACCGAGCCCTGCCCCCCGACCAGGTCGCCGGCGGCGAAGACCCTGTCCGAGGAGGTGGCGCCGGTGGCGGCGTCGACCTTTAGGCCGCCAGCCTGGTTGAGGTCGAGTTCCATGCGGCTTAGCAGAGCGGTATCCACCGCCTGCCCAATGGCGAAGATGACCGTGTCGGCCGGCAGGGTTCTGGTGTCGGAAATATCTATCTCGGGGGTGAGCCGGCCCCAGGCGTCGGTGCAGATGTTGGAGACGCAGGCCAGCTCCACCGCTTCGGCTTGCATCCAGGAAGATGTGATGCGCTGCGGGGCGTAACCGGCCAGCAGCCGGACCCCCTCACGCAGGGCTTCCTCCACCTCCCAGGAGAGGGCGGGGAGGTCGCACTCCTGCTCGATGCAGACCATGTATACTTCTTTCGCCCCCTTGCGCATGGCGGTGCGGGCCACATCGGTGGCCACGCTGCCGCCGCCCAGCACCACGACCTTCTCTCCCACCTCGACCGGACGCCCCTGCTTGACGGCGCTCATAAAGGTGAGGGCGTCGTAGACCCCCTTGAAGTCGCGGCCGGGGATGGGGAGCAGCTTGCCGCGGGGAGCCCCGGTGGCCAGGATCACCGCCTTGTAACCGTCCCGCTCCAGCTCCTTCAGGGTCGGCGAGGCGCCCACCGTAGCCCCGTAGACCACCTCGATGCCCTCGCCCAGAACCTGCGCGAACTCCCGCTCCCAGACCTCGTCCGGTAGGCGGAAGGTGGGGACGGCCTGGCGCACCATGCCGCCCGGCACCGGCCCCTTCTCGAAGACGGTCACCCGGTAGCCGAGGGAAGCCAGGTCGGAAGCGGCGGTGACGCCGGCCGGGCCGGCTCCTACCACCGCCACGCGCTGGTCGATGTTGCGGCGGTAGGCGCGCGGCTTGGCCAGCCCTTCTTTTAAGGCCCACTCCGCCACCTCGCGCTTGGCGGCGCGGATGGGCAGGGGCTGGTCGATGAGGATGCCGCGCTTGCACTCCTCCTCGCAGGGGCGCCCGCAGATGCGGCCCAGTACGCCCGGCAGGGGGTTGATGGCGCTGATCACTTCCCAGGCTCCCGCCCAGTCGCCGCGCGCCACCAGGTTGAGATACCCCTCGGGGTAATGGCCGAGGGGGCAGGCCAGGCTGCACGAACGCTTCGCCAGGTCCTCCATGTCCCGTGGGAACATGATGTCGCCCTCGGCGCAGTCCGGGCAGAGGCGGCAGATTTGCCGCTGCATCTCGCTGATGGCGCCGGTGGGGCAGGCCGCCAGACAAGTGCCGCAGTTGGTGCACTTGTCGGTGTCAACGCGGGGCGAAGTGGTCTTGCGCAGCTTCAGGCTGAAGTCGAGCGCGGCGTCTCTGGTGTCGTTCATCGGGTATTCCTCCTTGAAAGATGCCGGATTTTCAATGCCCCGATTATATCAAAGGGGGTCGTGTGAGAATAACAGTGCAAGGAAAGGGTTGGCCGGATGCTGATGAAGAAGGCCTGGACGCCCTGACCAGATACCGGGAAATCCTCACCCTGTGCAAGCATTCGTTGATCGATGACGATTACGCCGGCTTCGACATGCGGGCCCGCGCGGATGCGTCGCCATATATCCATATATATTTCCATATATACTGGTATTGAGGCATTGGCGTGTGCTCGTGGGAGAACGGAGGAGGAGATCGCATGGCGAAGGAGATCAAGCTGAACGATGAGATGAGAAGGAAGCTGGCCGAGGAGAACGCGGCGGCGATCAAGCGTGAAGGGCTCAACCCGGACACCGTGGAGCCCTGGGAGGACGGCTATCGCACCGCGCAACAGGACAACGCCTTCGAGTGGTGGTACTTCGATGCCCAGTTCGACGACGGCTCGACCTGCGTCATCACCTACAGCACCAAGCCGAACACCAAGCCCGCGGGCCCGCTGCAACCCGCCGTCCTTCTTATCACGCGTTCAGCCGGGGGCGCCAGGAAAAGCGCCACCTGGACGGGGAAGCCCGAGGACTTTGAATCCTCGGTCGAAGGCTGCGACGTGCGCGTCGGACCGAGCTGGGTCAAGGGCGACCTGGCCACTTACGAACTGCACGCCGAGGTGGAGGGGATGGCCGCCGACCTGCGTATCAAGCGGGCAGGGCCCTCGTGGCGCCCCGGGGCGGCGATCACCTACCTGGACCCCGGAAAAAAGAAGTTCTTCGCCTGGGTGGTGCCCGTTCCCTACGGCACGGTAGAGGGTGAGATCGAAGTGGACGGCAAGCGCAGGCCGGTCAAGGGCACCGTCTACCACGACCACAACTGGGGCAACTTCATGCTGGCCCAGATGCTCGACCACTGGTACTGGGGCCGGGCCCACGTCGGCGATTTCAGTATCATCTTCGCGCAGCTCACAACGGCGGGGATCCTCGGTTTCGGAGCGGTGAAGCTTCATACCTTCTTCCTGGCCAAAGGCGACGAGATCCTGACGGACGACGGCATGCCGCTCCACCTGGTGACCGGCGACTTCCGTGAGGGGCCTAACGGGCGCTCGTATCCATCCACGCTCGATTTCAGGTGGGAAGCCGAAGAGGGAACCGTCAGGATGACCATCCGCAACCCCAAGCTAATCGAGTCCATCGACACTCTGGAGGACTATTCCGGGTTTGCCAGGCAACTGGTGCACGTGGTCATGAACCCCTGGTACTACGACTTCGATGCGGACCTCGAGCTCAACGTGGACTTAAAGGGAGTGAAGGCGCACGAAGAGGGCAGGGTAATCTACGAGCAGATGCTCTTCCACAAGAAGGCCGTCGACGACTGAGTCGCGCTTCGACTGGATGATCACGCCGACATGGAAGCGGGCCCCGGGAAATGACTCCCAGGACCCGCACGATCAAGCTTCTTCTAACAACCTCAGCCGTCTTCGCTCAGCACGCCACGCAGCTGGCGCTTGAGTATTTTGCCGCTAGGCAGCAGGGGCATGTCCTTGATGCCCATGATCACCACCCGCTTGGGGACCTTGTAGCCGGCCAGGTTCTTCTTGCAGAAGGCGATGATCTCCTCCTCGGTCAGCTCCACCTCGGGGTAGGGCGCCACGCAGGCGGTCACCCCTGAAAATTGACAAAATCGCGACGATTTAGAGTCGTGTGGGAGAGACTCGTATGGGAGGATGTAAAAAGAAAGGCCCCGGTCTCCCGGGGCCTTCGGTTGTGCTGTCAATGTGGAGGTTCGTGACAGGCACCTTGTGGAGGGTCAGTCGGAGTAGCCCCCGATGGTGTCGGTCCCGGTGCCGCGGTTGTTCCAGTACATGGCTCGCTCGCATATGATCTTCATGCCGGCGGTGGTGCACTTGACCATGATGGCGGCCCGCCCGTTGATGCCGGAGTGTTCCAGCATGTTGAAAGTTCGGCGCGAGCTCGCGGGGATGGTCTCCGTCTTGACCACGTTGCCGGTGCCGTCCGGGGTCATGTAGGTAACCTCAACGGTGACGGCGGAGCCATTGGGATTCTGCACCAGGGTCCAGGTTTCCTTGTTGTCCGAGGTCTGGCCGTCCGCCATGTACCAGGTGGCGTGGGGCTGGTCCAGCCCGATGGAGTCGTGGCAAACCTCGGCCCAATCGTCTCCACCGTACCAGTACATGGCTCGCTCGGCGATTATCGGGGCAGAGCCATGGACCTGGGTGGAGAAAGAAGGGTCGTCCCCGGGGATGACCGTGGTGTCATTGACGCAGATGGTCTTTCTGGAGTTGGCGGGCATGGTGAAGGCAGGGCCGGCTACCGGGCCGGAGGCGGACTGGTATGTCACGGCCACGTCGGTGGGGGCGGCCTGCGGGTTCTGCACCAGTACGTAGGTGGTGAAACCGAAGCCGGTGCAGCCCTCGGCCAGGAAGTAATCGGCAGCCGCCGTGGTGGTGCCGGTGGAATCGTGGCCCTCCCGGCGTTCGTTGCGGTACATGGCCCGCTCCGGGATGACCGGCACGTCCGACGTGACCATGATGGAGGAGTCGACAGCCCCGATGATTTCGCCCATGTTGAAGGTGGCACGGGAGTTGGCGGCAACGGTGAAGTCGCTCGTCCGCGGGCTCTCTCCCTCGATCATCCAGGTTATGTGGCAACTGGCGTCGTGGGAGTTGGGGTTCTGGATGAGAAGATAGCACTCGAATCCCCAGTCGGAAGACCCTTCCGGCAGGTACCAGGTGGTGGCGGGAGCGGTGACGGCGGTGGCGCAGTGGGCTTCGGGATTGGCCGCGGCCGCTCCTCTCCAGAACATGGTGCGGTCCACGCCAAGGGTCTTCCCTTCCAGGCATTCCACCCGGGTGCTGAAATCGGCTGCTCCCACGGTGGCGAAAGGGAACACCGTGGCCTGGGACATGGCCGGCAAGGCCACCAGTCCCCCGTCCACCGGCCCGGTCACGGTCATGTAGGTCAGCCTGGCGTTGACCGCCTCCGCGTTGGGATTGACGATGCTGATATAGCAGTCGAAGCCCCAGTCGGTGGATCCCTCGGCCAGGTACCAGGCCGTGTCGCTGGAGATCCTCTGGGCGTAGATGTCGTAATGACCGGAGCGTTTGTCCTGCCAGGCGGCGATGGCTCCGCCGGAGCCGTCGGGGGCCATCTGGGACGAGGCGGCGTCACCGGGGGGGGAGGTGCGGATACCCATTCCCTCGGCGGGCCAGGAGGGCGATCCTCCGG
Source organism: uncultured bacterium (assembly GCA_963765625.1). GTDB lineage: Bacteria > Actinomycetota > Geothermincolia > Geothermincolales > Geothermincolaceae > CAVXXD01. The sequence goes on along the minus strand of CAVXXD010000012.1, from coordinate 95,943 downwards.
TGTCCAACCACTGGGCGTAGATGTCCCATTTCGAGCCGGAGCGGTGGTCCTCCCAGGCTATCATGGTCCCACCGGAGCCGTCAGAGATGATGCATGGGGAGTTGGCATCGCTCGCCGAAGCGGTGCGGATACCCACCCCGTCGGCGGCCCAGAGGCGACTTCCCCCGGTGTCCAATCTCTGGGCGTAGATGTCCCATTTCGAGCCGGAGCGATTGTCCGCCCAGGTGATGACCGTCCCGGCGGCTTCGTCTAAGGTTGTCCGCATGGACATGACGGAATTCGCGGCAGCGGTGCGGACGCCCACGCCGTCGGCGGCCCAGCCGATGACCCCGGTGCTGGCGATCTGCTGGGCATAGATGTCGGTCTTCCCGTTGCGGTTGTCCTGCCAGGCGATAACGGCCACGCCTAGGGGGTCGCAGACTATCTGCGCACTTGCGGCATTGCCCGCCGAAGCGGTACGGATACCCACCCCGTCGGCGGTCCATTGTACGGCCCCGGACGCGTTCACCCTCTGGGCATAGATGTCCCAGGCCCCGTCGCGGTTGTCCGCCCAGGTGATGATGGCTCCGTGGGAACTGTCAGCGGCTATCCGCGGGTCCCGGCCTTCGTTCGTGGATAGATTGCGGATGGCCACCCCGTCGACGCCCCAGGCCACAGCCCCGGATGAGTTCACCCTCTGGGCATACACATCGACGTAGGGTGCCCCGGCGCGGTCGTCGTCCCAGGTAATAAAAGCCCCGCCGGAGCCGTCGGAACACGCCTGCGGACGACTGGCATTGCCCGGTGCGGAGGTGCGGATGCCCACTCCGCCGGCAGTCCAGGCCACGCTCCCCGACGCGTTCACTTTCTGAGCGTAGATATCGTTGTGCCCGTCGCGATAATCCTGCCAGGTGATGATGGCCCCGCCGGAGCCGTCCGAGGTGATCGTGGGATATACGGCGCTGTTGGAAGAAGGCATGGTGCAGACGCCCACTCCATCGGCAGTCCAGAGGGGATTGCCCGAAGAGTCCACCCTCTGGGCGTAGATGGCGGCCTGGCCTACGGCGGCGCGCTGGTCGTCCCAGGTGATGATGGCCCCGCCGGAGCCGTCGGAGACCAGCTGGGGAGCCGTGGCGTCGTTCGGGGCGATGCGGATGCCTACCCCGTCGGCGGCCCACCTGACACCGCCCAGGGCGGGAAGAGGCAGTGTCAGCAGCAGGATGGATACCAGCAGGACGCACGTAGCCAAGCAGGGACAATTCTTCTTCATTGAGCCCACTCCTTTTCTCGATACCCTTTGCCCATTAGGTCTGCTGAGATTTATTCCCATATACCGGGCGTCGTACACCTGAAAGAAAAGAGGCCCCGGAGAACCGGGGCCTCTTGCTTCTTTCCAGCAGGACGTTTCAGGGAGTGTAACCTACCGAGTCGTGAGCCCAGGTGCGGCCCGCGCCGTACATGGCCCGTTCGCAGACCACACCGCCGGAGGCGGTGACCTCGGTGGAGACGTTGTAATCGGTGACGTAGTCTCCCAGGTTGAAGCTCTTACGCGAGCCGGCCGGGATGGTCACGTCCTGGGGACCGGCCACCAGCCCGGTGGAGGTCATGAAGGAGAGGTCCACGGTGACGGCGGAAGCGCCAGGGTTCTGTACCAGCACCCAGGTCTCGAAGCCCGCACCGGTGGAGCCTTCCGCCAGGTACCAGGTGGAAGCGGGCGTAACGGCCCCGATGGAGCCGGTGCCCCAGGTGCGCTCGGTGTTGTACATGGCCCGCTCGCAGACCACGTCGCCGCTCGCGCCGACCAGGGTGCTGACGTCGTAGTCGGTGACGTATTCGCCCAGGTTGAAGCTCTTACGGGAGTTGGCCGGAATGGCGACATCCTGCAGGCCGGCCGGGGCCTGCTCGCCCGCCCCGGTCATCAGCGTCAGGTCCACGGTGACGGCGGCCGCGCCGGGGTTCTGTACCAGCACCCAGGTCTCGAAGCCCTCACCCGTGCACCCTTCGGCCAGGTACCAGAGGGGGGCGGTGGTGGAGGTGCCTATGGAGTCGTGGGCCCAGGCCCGGCCGTTGCCGTACATGGCCCGCTCGGCCACCACGTCGCCGCTCGCGCCGACCAGGGTTGATACGTCGTAGTCGGTGACGTATTCGCCCAGGTTGAAGCTCTTACGGGAGTTGGCCGGAATGGCGACATCCTGCAGGCCGGCCGGGGCCTGCTCGCCCGCCCCGGTCATCAGCGTCAGGTCCACGGTGACCGCCGAGTCCCCAGGGTTCATCACCAGCACCCAGGTCTCGAAGCCCTCACCCGTGCACCCTTCGGCCAGGTACCAGGTGCCGGCGGGGTTCTCGGAGCCGATGGAGGCGGTGGCCCAGGTCCTCTCCGCCCCGTACATGGCCCGCTCCACCACCACGTTGCCCCCGTTGGCCGCCACGGTGGTGGAGAGGTCGTAGGATACGGCGTAGGAGCCGGCGTTGAAGGAGGCACGGGTGTTCGCGGCCAGCTCGTAGCCCTGCAACTCGGCCGGGGCCACCAGGCCTTCGGCCGTGGCGAAGGTGATGTTCAGCTCCACCGGGGTGGGGTTGATGTTCTCCACCAGCACCCAGGTCTCAGTGCCGCCGGCGGTGCAGCCCTCGGCCAGGTACCAGGTCCGGGTGTCGGGGGCAAAGGTGACAGCGACGTTATGGGTTTCGGTCACGTTGCCAATGACGAAGGGGTTGGAGACGGCGGCCGATACATCGTTGTCGGTAATGGAAGCGATGTGGTACCTGGCCGCCGGCGTGATGTCGATGGCGGCGTCCGTACCCCAGTCCACCGTCTGGGTAGCCGGGGAGACGGTCCCGCCGCTGCCCGCTACCCACGCGGTCACGGCGTAGGTGTTGATGGCGAAGTGGGCCGTCAGGTCCCGGGCGCCGGTTACGATGAAGGAGTAGGCCGGGTCGACGGACACCTCCGTTCCGCCCTCGGTCCAGTTGACGAAGTGATAGCCGGTGTCCGGGGTGGCGGTGAGTTCGGCGGTTTCGAAGTGCTCGTAGACTCCTCCCCCGCTGGCCGTGCCATGGCCTGCCGAGGTCACGCCGATGGTATAGGTGTTGATGGCGAAGGTGACGATGACGGTGTGATCGGCCGCCACGGCCGGGATGACGTAGGAGTCGGCGACGGTCCGCGGAATTCCGTTATCGAGGATGTAGGCGACGTGGTAGCCGGTTTCAGGGGTAAAGTCGATGGTGGCGGTCGAGCCGTAGTCCACCGTCTGGGTGGCCGGGTCGAGCGTGCCGTGGCCGGTGTAGTAGACCGAGGCGTTGATGTCGAAGGTGTCGATGGCGAAGTGGGCGGTGAGGTCCCAGTCGCCGGTGACGGTGAAGGAGAGGATCGGGTCGGTGGAGACTTCCCCTACCGGGTCGGTCCAGTTGACGAAGTGCCAGCCGGTGTCCGGGGTGGCGGTGAGGGTGGCTTCGGTTCCCCACCCGTAAGTGCCGGCGCCGTCCACGCTGCCGCTGCCGTCGACGGCAGCCGTGATGTCGTAAGTATCGAGGGCGAAGGTCACCTCGACGTCGTGGGCCTGGGTCACGCTGTAGATGGTGTAGGGGTTGTCCAGCGCCTGGGGCACCCCGTTGTCGGTTATGCCCGCCACGTGCCAGTTGGTGTCGGGGTATAGGTCGATAGTGGCGTCACGACCGTAGCCCACCCGTTGGGCCTCCGGGTCGACCATGCCGCCCCCGCCGCCTCCCACCGATGCGTTGACCTCGTAAGGACGGCAGAGGGCCAGGCTGTGCGCGCCACCCCCGGATACGGCCGTGAACTCGTTGCCGGCAGGGGTGTTGCTGACCTGGCCGTTATCGTCGTATCCCCAGGCGACCAGGGAGCCGTCGGAGCGCAGGGCCAGGTTGTGCCATTCGCCCGCTGATATCTGGACGAAGTCGTTGCCGGCAGGGGCGTTGCTGACCTGGCCGTTATCGTCGTATCCCCAGGCGACCAGGGAGCCGTCGGAGCGCAGGGCCAGGCTGTGGAAGAACCCTCCGGCTACCGCCACGAAGTCGTTGCCGGCAGGGGTGTTGCTGACCTGGCCGAAGTTGTCCAGGCCCCATCCCACGATGGAGCCGTCAGAGCGCAGGGCCAAGCTGTGCCCTTCGCCTCCCGCTATCTGGACGTAGTCGTTGCCGGTGGGTGTATTACTGACCTGGCCATAGTCGTCGTTGCCCCAAGAGAGGATGGAGCCGTCCGCCAGCAGGGTCATGGAATGGTAGCCGCCCGCGGCCACCGACACGAAACCGGGACCGGTGGGTGCGCCGCTGACCTGGGCGTCGTCGTTGAACCCCCAGGCGTCGATGATGCCGCTGGAGTTCAGGGCCAGGCTGTGATAGTAGCCCGAGGCCACCGACACGAAGCCGGGGCCGGTGGGTGCGCCGCTGACCTGGCCATAGGTGTCGTCACCCCAGGCAGCCAGATAGCCGTCGGAGCGCAGGGCCAGACTGTGCCCTTCGCCTCCCGCTATCTGGACGTAGTCGTTGCTATCAGGCACGTCGCACTGACCATAGTAGTTGTAACCCCAGCCGGTTCCGGACATGATCCCTACGAAGAAGGCGTTGGCCAGGTAGCCGCTGCCGCCGTCCGGATTGGTGACCGTAACGTTCCAGGCCCCGGTGGCCGCGCCGGACAGGTTGAGGTCGCAGGCTATCTGTGTGTCGGACATCACCACGACACCGGTGGCGTTTATCTCGGTGGAACCGGCGCGGGTCAGTCTGACCGTCGCCCCCGGCAGAAAGCCGGAGCCGTGTAGATCGGCGAGGTGCACCGAGCTGGCATCGCCCGAGTACTTGGGCATGGCCGAGATGACCACCGCGGTGGCGAAGTGGGCCGCCAGGGCGCGGTCGCCGGTGACGGTAAAGGAGTAGGCGGCGTCGGTGGAGACCTCCGTCCCGCCCTCGGTCCAGTTGACGAAGTGCCAGCCGGCGGCGGGCATGGCGTTGAGGTTGGCGGTTGAGCCGTAGTCGTAGGTGCCCGCGCCGCTCACGCTTCCGCTGCCGGCAGGATCGATCGAGGCAGAGATGGTATAGGGGTTAGGTGCAAAGAAGGCGATGACGTTATGGGCCTCGGTGACGCTCGCGATGACGTAGGGGTCGGCCACGGTCACCGGCATCCCGTTGTCCAGGATGTAGGAGGCATGGTAGCCAACGGCTGGGATCAGGTCGATGCTGGCAGGGCTGCCGTAGTCGATGGTCTGTGTAGTCGGGTCCACTGTGCCGTGGTCGGTGTAGAACACCGAGGCGTTGACCGCGAAGGTATCGATGGCAAAGTGAGCGGTGAGGTCCCAGTCACCCGTGACGGTGAAGGAGAAGATCGGATCGGTGGAGACCTCCCCGACCGAGTCGGTCCAGTTGACGAAGTGCCAGCCAATGTCCGGAGTGGCGGTGAGCGTCGCGATTGAACCATAATCATACAACCCGGCTCCGTCCACGCTGCCGTTGCCGGCAGTCGAGGCGGTGATCATATAGGTATCCAAGGCGAAGTCCACCACCACGTCGCGAGCCTCCCTGACGTTACTGACAACATAGGGGTCGGCTACGGTCTGAGGCACCCCGTTGTCGGTTATGGCCGCGACATGGTAGTTCGCATCCGGGAGCAGGTCGATGGTGGCGTCACGCCCGTAGCCCACTCGCTGAGAGTCCGGGTCGACCGCTCCGCCGCCTCCGCCGCCGACCGAGGCGGTTACCTCAAATGGGCGGCAAAGCACCAGGCTGTCCCAGGCGCCTCCGGATATCGCGACGTAGTCTTTGTCGGTGGGTGTGCCGCTGACCTGGCCGCTTCCGTCGTAGCCCCAGGCAGCCACACTGCTGTCTGAACGCACGGCCAGGCCGTGCATCTGCCCCGAGGCCACCGTGGTGAAGTTGTTGCCCGCGGGGACGTTGCACTGGCCGTCAGTGTTGTCTCCCCAGCCGGCAATCGAGCCGTCCGAGCACAGGGCCATGCTGTGGGAGGCCCCTGCGTCCACTTCCACGAAGTCGGTCCCGGCAGGGACGTTGCATTGGCCGCTGGTGTTGTAGCCCCACGCGGCCAGGGATCCGTCCGCGCGCACAGCCAGGGTGTGCCAGTTGCCCCCAGCCATCTTCAAGTATGTGCCGGCGGGGACGTTGCATTGCCCGTTGCCGTTGAGCCCCCACGCGACCATTGAACCGTCCGCGCGCAGGGCCAGGCTGTGGTACATACCCGCCGCTATGGCCACATAGCCCGAGTCCGTGGGGGTATCCCTGACCTGGCGGTCTACATCGTAGCCCCAGGAATACAGAGTGCCGTCCGAGCGCAGGGCCAGGCAGTGAGCGGAGCCCGCCGCCACCTGGACGAAGTCATTGGTGGTGGGCCTGCCGCTGAGCTGGCCGTATCCGTTATCGCCCCAGGCGGCGATGGAGCCGTCCGAACGCAGGCCCAGGGAGAAATTGTCGCCCGCCGACGCCTGGACGAAATCGTTACTGTCGGGGAAGCTGGTCTGGCCTGAGCCGTTGTAGCCCCAGCCGATGCCGGACATTCCCCCCGCGAAGAAGGCAGTCGGCCAGGTAAGTTCCTGCCGCCGTCCGGGTTGGTGACGGACCAGGTTCCAGGCCCCGGTAGCCGTGCCGGTGAGGTCGAAGTCGCAGGTGATCTCGGGTGGCGAGAGACCACCACCACGTTGGTGGCGACGATGTCCGCCGAGCCCATGCGAGTCAGCCTGACGTTAGCCTCGGCAGCGAAGCCCGAACCGTTGAGCACTGATGCTCACCGGGCCGGGTGCCGCGAGTACCTCGGCGCGATCGAGTTGACCCAGGGGTAGGTGAAGTGTGCCGTCAGGTCCAAGTCGCCGGTGACGGTGAAGGAATAGGCCGCGTCTGTCGAGACCACTGTTCCGCCGGCATCCTCGGTCCAGTTGACGAAGCTCCATCCCGCGTCCGGCGTGGCGGTCAACGTCGCGGTGGAACCGTACTGGTAATCGCCCGCGCCGCTCACGCTGCCGTTGCCGTCCACCGAAGCCGTGATGGTGTAAGTGTCCAGCTCGAAGAAGACGACGACGTCGTGCACCTCGGTGACGTTGTTGATGACGTAAGGATCGGCCACCGCGACCGACGCCCCGTTGTCCAGGATGTAGGAGGCGTGGTAACCGGTGTCGGGGATCAGGTCGATAGAAGCGGTGCCGTCGTAGGCCACGCTCTGGGTAGGCCGGGTTCACGTCCCCGCCCCCGAAGAAGACCGTGGCGTTGACGTCGTAAGAGGACGCGGCGAAAGTCACCACCACGTTGTGGACCTCGGTTACCGGGTCGATGGTGTAGGTGTAGGGAGCGGTGAAGGGACCGGCTACGGGAACGTCGTTGTCGGTGACGCTCTCGATCATGTAGCCGGACTCGGGGGTGATGTCGATGGTCGCGATCCCGCCGTAGGTCACGCTCTGGCCCGCCGGGCTGACCGAACCATGCCCACCGGTGACATAGGCGTTGACGTTGACCTCGCCGATGGAATAGACCACCAGCACGTCGTGGGGACCGTCAACTGCCGGTATCACGTAGGGGTCGGAAAGCGGCATGGGCATGCCGTTGTCACTGATAAAGGTGACGTGATAGCCGGGGTCGGGAAGCAGGTCGATGACCGCGTCGCTCCCGCTGACCGCTTCCTGGTAGGCGGGGTCTACCGTACCGTGGCCGCCGTTGACTGTCACTGCTATCTCGGCCGCGAAGGTCACCACTACTTCGTGGTCTTCACGCACGTTGGGGATGACGTACGTGCCGGTCAGCGCCTGAGGCGCACCGTTGTCGGTCAGGCTGACCATGTGCCAACGCGCGTCGGTGATGATGTCGATCTGGGCCGTGCGGCCGTAACCCACCAGCTGGGACAACGGGTCGACGCTGCCGCCGAGGCCGGATCCGCCCACGGAAGCTGTGACGGTATACGGACGGCAAAGGGCCAGGGAGTGATTGCCGCCTGCGGCTACCAGCACAAAATCATCTCCGGCTGGCACGTTGCATTCCCCGTTGGCGTTATAGCCCCAGGCAGCGATGGAGCCGTCCGAGCGCAAGGCCAGCGAGTGGTAAGCGCTTGGGCCACATCCGATCTCGATGAAGTCGCTACCTGAAGGAGTGTTACTGACCTGTCCGTTACCGTTGTATCCCCAGGAGACCAGGGAGCCGTCGGAGCGGAGGGCCAGAGAGTGGTAGGCGCCGCCGGCAATGGCTACAAAGTCGTTGCCTGCGGGTACATTGCTCTGCCCGTTACTGTTGGAGCCCCAGGCGGCGATGGTGCCGTCGGAGCGGAGGGCCAGCGAGTGGTAGGCGCCGCCGGCAATGGCTACAAAGTCGTTACCGGCGGGAACGTTGCATTGGCCGTTGCCGTTATTACCCCAGGCGGCGACGGTACCGTCGGAGCGCAGGGCCAGCGAGTGGCTGTAGCCGGCAGCGATCGCTACGAAGTCGTTACCGGCAGGGACGTTGCACTGCCCATCGCCGTTCGAGCCCCAGGCGGCGATGGTGCCGTCAGAGCTGAGGGCCAGCGAGTGGTAGGCGCCCGAGGAAACCGCCAGAAAATCATTGCCGGCAGGGGTGTTACTGACTTCGCCCTCTCCGTCATTGCCCCAGGAAACCAGGGAGCCGTCCGAGCGAAGTGCGAGTGAGTGGTAATAGCCGCCGCATATTGCGACGAAATCAATTCCGTCCGGCACATTGCACTCGCCAAAGAAGTTGTAGCCCCAGCCCCAGCCGGACATGGTTCCCACGAAGAAGCCGTTGGTGAGCTGGCCGCTGATGGCGTCCGGGTTGGTAACGACCACGTTCCAGGCGCCGCTGACTGCGCCGGTGAGGTCGAAGTCGCAGGTGATCTCAGTGCTCGAGACCCAGATGACGTTAGTGGCTGCGATATCGTCCGAGCCCGCGCGGGTCAGCCTGACGGTCGCGCCGTCAATGAAGTTCTGCCCCGTGAGGGTCGCGCCTGTGATCGACGTCGCATTGCCGGAGAACCTCGGACCGATGGAGAGGACCGTCAGCGGGGAAAAGTGAACCGTCACCTCGTGGTCTTCCTTGACGTCGCCTATGTTGTAAGGGTCGGATAACGCCTGCAGCGCCCCGTTGTCGATAATGAGAAGAAATGAAGTAACCGGGGTCCGGGGCCAGGTCGATGACAGCGTCCCGGCCGTACCCGATCAATTGAGAGACCGGGTCTACCGATCCGTACCCGCCCGGGACCGTGGCGTTGATCTCGTATGGGGGACAGAGCGCCAGCCCGAATGCGCCGCCGGCTGCGACCTCGGTAAAATCGCTGCCTGCGGGGACCTGGCATTGGGTCTGGTCGTTGTTGCCCCAGGCGGCAATGGTGCCGTCCGACTTGAGCGCCAGGTTGTACCATGCGCCACACGATATCTGGACAAAATCATTGCCGGCAGGTACGGGCCACATGCCGTCACCGGTATAGCCCCAGATGGCCAGAGAGCCGTCGGAGCGCAGGCCCAGGCTCTGCCATACACCGGCCGATATGGCGGTGAACCCGGAGTTGGGCGCGGCGACGTCGCACTGGCTGTAAGTGTTCTCTCCCCAGGCCACTATCGAGCCGTCCGACTTGAGGGCCATGCTGTGCACCTGGCCGGCGGCCACCGCGACGTAGTCGTTGCCCGCGGGAGTGCCGCTGACCTTTCCATAACCATCGTCGCCCCACGAGACCAGGGAACCGTCGCTCTTCAGGGCCACGGCGTGAGACATACCCCCGGCTATTCCAACGAAGCCGTTTCCTGCCGGGGCATCCTTGACCTGGTCGGTAAGCGTCGTCTCCCCACGCCACGATCGAGCCGTCAGCCGTAAGCGCGAGCCCGAATGCCCAGCCGGAATCGACGGCAATGTAGCCCGTTCCGGTTGGGGCATCACTCACCTGTCGGAAAGTGTCGTCGCCCCAGGCCGCAATCGAGCCATCTTCTTTAAGAGCGAGCCCGTAAGCAAGGTCTCCCGCCACCTGGACGAAATCCAGGGCTGTCGGGGCGTCGCTGAGCTGATGACCGGAGTCGTCTCCCCAGGAGACGATGGAGCCGGGGGCCGACTGCACCCGGAAACCGAACCTGAGGGTGGCGCTCTGGTTGTCATGATTGGTCACCGTCACGTCCCAGGTTCCGGGAGCCGCGCCGGTGAGGTCGAAGTCGCAGGTAATCCGGGTCGGCGAGACGGCCACCACGTTGGTGGCGGCGATATCCGGCTGGCCAAGCTTGCTCAGGGTGACGGTGGGAGTGCCATAGAAGCCGGTCCCGGCCAGATTCGTGACACTTACCGTGCCTTCGTTCGTGCCGATCGCCGGGTCGAGGGAAGTGACGGTGGGCGCAGGGTGCTGGGCCAGGGCTACACCAGTGGCATGCCCGGCGGTGACCGCCAGGAAGTCGTTGCCGGCTGGAGCGTTGAGCTGGCCGTAATTGTTCGATGACCCCCAGGTCTCTATGGAGCCATCAGACCTGACGGCGAGGTTGAAATATCCCCCCGCCATGGCCTTGTAGGCGCCGGCAGGCGTGGGGGAACCACTTCCCCAGACCGCGAGGGAGCCGTCCGAGCGCAGGGCCATGCTGTTCCAGGTACCTGCCGCGACAGCCACGAAGTCGTTGCCGGCGGGGGTGTTGGTCACCTGGCCGCCACCGTTGTATCCCCAGCTAACCAGGGAGCCGTCGGAGCGCAGGGCCGCGCAGTGCATCCCTCCCGCCGCCAGGGCCACGAAATCGTTGCCGGCGGGGACGTTTAGCTGGCCGTATGAGTTGTCTCCCCAGGCCGCTATGGACCCGTCGGAGCGCAGGGCCATGCTGTGCCATTCTCCCGCTTCCACGGCTACGAAGCCCGTGCCGGCGGGAGTGTTGGAGATCATGCCGTAATAATCGTAGCTCCCCCAGGCAGCTATGGAGCCGTTGGAGCGCAGGGCCAGGTTGTGGTCCTGTCCCACCGAAAGCATTACGAAATCGTTGCCGGAAGGAACCGATGTTTGGTTGCCCCAGCTCACCAGGCTGCCGTTCGAGCGCAGAGCCACGGCGTGGCCGCCCCAGCCGCCCGCGCCCACCGCCACGAAGTCGTTTCCAGCGGGGGTGTTGCTGACCACACCAGTACTGTTATAACCCCACGACTGGAGGGAGCCCCATCCCAGCATCACCCGGAAGCCGAACCTCAGGGTAGCGCTCTGGGTGTCGGGGTTGGTGACCGTCACGTCCCAGGTGCCCGTCACCGCGCCGGTAAGATCGAAGTCGCAGGTTATCCGGGTTGACGAGACGACAACTACGTTTGTGGCGGTGATGTCCGGCTGGCCGAGCTTGCTCAAGGTTACCGTGGGGGTGCCGTAGAATCCGGTCCCAGCCAGGTCGGTGATGCTTATCGTACCTTCATTGATGCCGATCGCCGGGTCGATGGAGGTGACGGTTGGGGTTACGGTAAAGACCTGGGTTCCGGACGTTCCCCCGTCCGGCGCGGGGTTGAACACGGTCACGTCCGCGGTGCCCGCGACCTCTATGTCGGCAGCCGTGATCGCGGCCGTCAGCTGGGTGTCGGAAACGTAGGTGGTGGCGCGGCTGCTGCCGTTCCACCTTACTTCGGAGCCGCCGATAAAGCCGCTGCCGTTGACGGTCAGGGTAAAGCCACCCCCACCGGCCGCGGTATGATCGGGGCTGATGCCCGAGGTGGCGGGAACAGGTATGTCGGATATCACGGTTACGTCATCACTGTTTACATTCGTTACATATATTTTAGCGGTAACCGGGTTGGCGCTGATGCCATAGGGGAGGTCGCCCACCGTGACGGTCGAAGTCACCGTGTCGGAGGCGCCGTCTATCACGGATACGTCATCACTGATCGTATTGGCCACGTAGACCTGGTTAGTGAAGGGATTGGCGTCGACACCATAGGGTTGACTGCCAACCGGTATGGTCGTTATCACCGCGTCGCTGGTGCCGTCTATCACGGATACGTCATCACTGCCCGCATTCGCCACGTAGACCTTGTTGGTGGTGGGATTGAGGCCGATATCGGTTGGGACATCACCCACCGGTATGGTTCCCGAAACGGTGCCGGTGGCGCCGTCTATCACGGATACGTTGTCGCTGGAGTCGTTCGCCACGTAGACCTTGTCGGTGGTGGGATTGACGCCAACGCCCCTGGGCCTGGAGCCTACCGTGATGATGTTTATCACCGTGTCGGTGGCGCCGTCTATCACGGATACGTTGTCGCTGTAGTAATTCGACACGTAGACCATGTTTGTGTTGGTGTTGACCCCCAGGCCATTGGGCATATCGCCCACCGGAATGGTCGCGATAACCGTGCTGGTGGCGCCGTCTATCACGGATACGTTGTCGCTGGAGTCATTCGCCACGTAGACCTTGTCGGTGGTGGGGTTTACGCCTATGCCGGAGGGGCCAAGACCTGCCGGAATGGTCGCCGTTACCGTGTCAGTGACTCCATCTATAACGTATACGTCATTGAGCCCCCAATCCGCCACGTAGACCTTGTTGGTGGCGGGGTTTACGCCCACACCTAAGGGGTTGTCGCCCACCGGTGCGGTGGCGATCACCGTCTGGGCCACCGAAACACCCGGCGCGCCCGTCAAAAGCAGCGAACAGGCCACAAGCACTATGACCGCGAAGAAACCCGCCCGCACATACATGTTCAACCTGCCGTGACCCTCACCCATCGTACGCCTCCTTCTATCGGTTTTCCGACAGTTCCGGGAAAATAAAAAAGCCTCCCCTTCCTGACCAGACTCGGGAAGGAAAAGCCCGACAAACACCATGTGACATTGTCTCCTCAGCTTCGACACATATCCGTAACAACAGTGTTACGATTATACCTCAGGCCCACATCGTTTCCAATGAGAATGGCCGGAGGTAAACACCCCCGGCTGCTGAAACATTGTGCTTGTAAAGAAAGGCCCCGGTCTCCCGGGGCCTTCGTTTCAGATCGCTTCGCTTCGCTCGCGATGACATTCCCTAGGGGCGTAGCCGACGGAGTCGGTGGCCCAGATGCGCCCGTCCCCGTACATGGCCCGCTCCACCACCACGCCTCCGGTGGAGGTGACCACGGTGGAGACGTTGTAGTCGGTGACGTAGTCACCCAGGTTGAAGGAGCGGCGGGAGCTGGGCCGGGATGGTCACGTCCTGCGGGCCGGCCTGCTGGCCTGTCGAGGTCAGGAAGGTCAGGTCCACGGTGACGGCGGCCGCCCCCGGGTTCTGCACCAGCACCCAGGTCTCGAAGCCGGCTCCGGTGGAGCCCTCCGCCAGGTACCAGGTGGCGGCGGGAGACGGTCGCCCCGATGGAGCAGGTGCCCCAGGTGCGCGCCCCGTCGTACATGGCCCGCTCGGCAGACCACGCCGCCCGAGGCCTCCACCAGGGTGGAGACGTCGAAGTCGGTGACGTAAGTCGTTCAGGCGGAAGGTCTTGCGGGACTTGGCCGGGATGGCTCACGTCCTGCAGGGCCGAGCGGGATTCTGCTCGCCGGTCGAGGTCATCAGGGTGAGGTCCACGGTGACGGCGGCCGCCCCCGGGTTCTGCACCAGCACCCAGGTCTCGAAGCCGGCTGCCGGTGGAGCCTTCCGCCAGGTACCAGGTGTCGGCGGGGGCGGAGGTGCCGATGGAGGTGGTGCCCCAGGCGCGGCGAGTTGCCGTACATGGAGCGCTCCGCCACCACGTCGCCTGATCGCGGTGACCAGGGTGGATACGTCGTAGTCGGTGATGTAGTCGCCCAGGTTGAAGCTGCGGCGCGACTTGGCCGGGATGCTCACGTTCTGGGCCGGCACCGGCGCAAACTCGACCGGTCGAGGTCATCAGGGTCGAGGTCCACGGTGACCTGGGCATCCCCCGGGTTCTGCACCAGCACCCAGGTCTCGAAGCCGGGGCCGGTGGAGCCTTCCGCCAGGTACCAGGTGGCGGCGGGGGTCTTGGTGCCGATGGACTCGGTGGCCCAGGTGCGGCCCGTTCCCGTACATGGAGCGCTCGGCCACGATCTTGCCGCCGGTGGCCGAGACGATGGTGGAGAGGTCGTAGGACGTGAAGTAGTCACCGGCGTTGAAGGACACGCGGGTCTTGCCGGCCAGCGTCACTCCCTGCAGGGCGGTGGGGTTGAAGAGCCCCTCGGCCGTGGCGCAGGATGACGTCTAAGGTGACCGGGGTGGCGTTGGGGTTCTCCACCAGCACCCAGGTCTCCACCCCTCCGGCGGTGCATCCCTCGGCCAGGTACCAGGTGTCGGTGTCGGGGGCGAAGGTGACCACCACGGCGTGGTCGGCGGTGACGTCCGAGATGACGTAGGGGTTGGCGACGGGCACGGCTTCCCCGTTGTCGGTGATGGTGGCGATGTGGTAGTTGAGCGGCCGGGGTGATGTCGACTGGAGCGTCGGTCATCCACTCCACCGTCTGGGTGGCCGGGGTCGACGGTACCGTGACCGCCGGAGACCGAGGCGGTGATCGTCGTAGGTGTTGATGGCGAAGGTCACCTCGATGTCGTGGTCGGCGGTGACCGGGTCGATGACGTAGGGGTCGGCGACGGGCACCGGTGCCCGTTGTCGGTGATGGTGGCCGACGTGGTAGCCGTCGTCCGGGATGAGGTCTACCGCCTCGGCGTGCCCCAGTCGACAGATCTGGGTGGCCGGGTCGACGGTTCCGTGGCCGCCGGTGACCGCGGCGTCGATGGTGTAGACGTTGATGTCGAAGGTGACGATGACCTGGTGGGCCTCGGTGACCGAGGCCGATGACGTAGGTGGCGCCGTAGGGGCCGGCTACCGGGACGCCGTTGTCGGTGATCCAGGCCACGTGGTAGCCGGTCTCGGGTATGAGGTCGATGCGAGGCCGGTGAGCCGTAGTCGATGGTCTGGGTGGCCGGGTCCACCGTGCCGTGGCCGGTGAAGTAGACCGAGGCGTTGACGTCGAAGGTGTCGATGGCGAAGTTGGCCACCAGGGTCCCGGTCGGCGTCCACGGTGAAGGAGTAGAGCTCGTCGGTGGAGACCTCCACGCCCCCCTCGGTCCAGTTGACGAAGTGCCAGCCGGTGTCCGGGGTGGCCAGCAGGTAGCAGGTGGAGCCCCAGTCGTAGATGCCGGCGCCGTCCACCGTGCCGAGCCGGTCAACCGAGGCGTGATGGTGTAGGTGTCCAGGGCGAAGGTCACCTCCACGTCGTGGTTCTCGGTCACGTTGTAGATGTAGTAGGTGTCGTAGGCACGGCATCTGCGGCACCCCGTTGTCGGTGATGGAGGCGACGTGCCAGTGGGTGTCGGGGATGAGGTCGATGGTGGCGGTACGCCCGTAGCCCGCCCGCTGGAAGGTCGGGTCCACCGAGCCGCCCGCGCCGTCCACCCAGGCGTCCACGTCGTAGGGCCGGCACAGCGCCAGGCTGTGGAAGCTGCCCCCGGCCACTCGCCGACGAAGTCGTTGCCGGCGGGGTGACGTTGCACCTGGCCGCATGCCGTTGTCGCCCCAGGCGGCGATGGAGCCGTCGGCGCGCAGGGCCAGGCTGTGGCATCTGGCCCGCCGTCGACCATCGATGAAGTCGTTGCCGGCAGGGGTGTTGCCGACCTGGCCGTAGTCGTTCCAGCCCCAGGCGGCCAGGGAGCCGTCGGTGCTGCAGGGCCAGGCTGTGCAAGGTGCCCGCGGCTACCGCCACAAAGTCGTTGCCGGCGGGGACGCTGCCCTGGCCGTAGGTCGTTGCGCCCCAGGCGGCCAGGGAGCCGTCGGCGCGCAGGGCCAGGGTGTGCCAGCTAGCCCGCGGCTATAGCCACGAAGTCGTTGCCGGCGGGGTATCGGAGCACTGGCCGTAGTCGTTGCCTCCCCAGGCGAGCATGGAGCCGTCCGCCCGCAGGGTCAGGCTGAACGGTACCCGCCCGCCGGCTACGGCCACGAAGTCGTTGCCGGTGGGTGTGCCGCTGCACCTGGCCGCTCGTCGTTGTTGCCCCAGGCGGCCGAGGATGCCGTCTGGCGTTCAAGGCCAGGCTGTGGTACATGCCCGCCGCCACCTGCGACGAAGCCGCTGCCGGTGGGGGTGTTGCTGACCTGGTCCGGAGCTGTCGTCTCCCCAGGCGGCCAGGGAGCCGTCGGAGCGCAGGGCCACCGAGTGGAGGCTTCGCCCGCGGCTACCTGCGACGAAGTCGATGCTCGTCCGGGACGTCGCACTGGCCGTCGCCAGTCCGCTCCCCAGCCGTTCCGGACATGGTCCCCACGAAGAAGGCGTTGGCCAGGTAGCCGCTGCCCCCGTCCGGGTTGATGACGGTGACGTTCCAGGCCCCGGTGGCCGCGGCCGAGAGGTCGAGGTCGCAGGTTATCTGGGTGTGAGAGACCACCACCACGCCGGTGGCGGCGATCTCGGTGGAGCCCGCGCGGGTCAGCTTGACCGTCGCCCCGGGCAGGAAGCCGGAGCCGTGCAGGTCGGTGAAGTGTACCGAGTCAGCGTCACCCGAGTATCTGGGCATGGCCGAGATGACCACCGCGGTGGCGAAGTGGGCCGCCAGGGCGCGGTCGCCGGTGACGGTGAAGGAGTAGGCGGCGTCGGTGGACACCTCCACGCCGCCCTCGGTCCAGTTGACGAAGTGCCAGCCGGCGGCGGGCATGGCGGTGAGGTTGGCGGTGGAGCCGTAGTCGTAGGTGCCCGCGCCGCTCACGCTGCCGCAGCCGGCAGGATCGACCGAGGCGGTGATGGTGTAGGGGTTGGGTGCGAAGAAGGCGATGACGTTGTGGGCCTCGGTCACGCTCGCGATGACGTAGGGGTCGGCCACGGTCACCGGCACCCCGTTGTCCAGGATGTAGGAGGCATGGTAGCCGGCGGTCGGGGATGAGGTCGATGGTGGCAGGTGCAGCCGTAGTCGATGGTCTGGGTGGCCGGGTCGACCGAGCCGTGGCCGGTGTAGTAGACCGAGGCGTTGACCGCGAAGGTGTCGATGGCGAAGTGGGCGACCAGGTCGCGGTCGCCGGTTACGGTGAAGCAGTAGAGCTCGTCGGTCGGACACCTCCGTCCCGCTCCTCGGTCCAGTTGACGAAGTGCCAGCCGGTGTCCGGGGTGGCGATGCAGAGTAGCAGGTGGAGCCGTAGTCGTAGACGCCCGCCACCGTCCACGCTGCCGAAGCCGATCCCGACCGAGGCGGTGATGGTGTAGGTGTCGAGGGCGAAGTCCACCACCACGTCGTGGGCTTCTCTGCACGTTGCTGATGACGTAGGGGTCAGCCACGGTCTGCGGCACCCCGTTGTCGGTGATGGCGGCGACGTGGTAGTTGGCATCGGGGTAGAGGTCGATGGTGGCGTTGCGCCCGAAGCCCATCCAGCTGGGAGGCCGGGTCGACCGCGCCGCCGCCCCCGCCGCCCGCCGAGGCGTTCACCTCGAAGGGCCGGCACAGGGCCAGGTTGTGGAAGAAATCGCCGGATATCGCCGTGAAGTCGTTGCCGGCGGGGGTGTCGCTGACCTGGCCGAAGCCGTTGCCGCCCCAGGCGGCCAGGGAGCCGTCGGAGCGCAGGGCCAGGCTGTGGTATGCTG
Organism: uncultured bacterium; assembly: GCA_963765625.1. Lineage (GTDB taxonomy): Bacteria > Actinomycetota > Geothermincolia > Geothermincolales > Geothermincolaceae > CAVXXD01. Next base: position 78,506 of record CAVXXD010000012.1, on the reverse strand, counting down.
CCCGCCTCTATCGGGACGAAGTCGTTGCCGGCGGGGACGTTGCACTGGCCGTTGTCGTTGAAGCCCCAGGCGATCAGGGAGCCGTCGGCGCGCAGGGCCAGGCTGTGGCCCCAGCCCCCCTCCACCGCCACGAAGTCGTTGCCGGCGGGGACGTTGCACTGGCCGTAGGCGTTCCAGCCCCAGGCGACCAGGGAGCCGTCGGCAGCGCAGGGCCAGGCTGTGGTTGTGCCCGGCGGATATCGCCACGAAGTCGTTGCCGGCGGGGGTGTTGCTGACCTGGCCGTCGTCGTTGTACCCCCAGGAGACCAGGGAGCCGTCGGAGCGCAGGGCCAGGCTGTGGCAGTAGCCGCCGGAGACGGCCACGAAGTCGTTGCCGGCGGGGGCGTCGCTGACCTGGCCGTAGTCGTTATAGCCCCAGGCGGCGAGGGAGCCATCGGAGCGCAGGGCCAGGCCGTGCCGGTCGCCGGCCGAGATCGGCCACGAAGTCGTTGCCGGCGGGGACGTTGCACTGGCCTTCGATGTTGCGTCCCCAGGCGGCGAGGGAGCCGTCCGAGCGCAGGGCCAGGCTGTACTCGTTCCCCCCACCAGGGCGACGAAGTCGTTCTCGTCGGGTACGTCGCACTGGCCGTTGACGTTGTAACCCCAGCCGGTGCCGGACATGCTCGCCCACGAAGAAGGCGTTGGCAGGCTAGTTCCAGCCGCCGTCCGGGTTGGTGAAGGACAGGTTCCAGGCCCCGGTGGCCGCGCCGGTGAGGTCGAAGTCGCAGGTTATCTCGGTGGGGGAGACCACCACCACGTTGGTGGCCGCCACGTCGGCCGAGCCCATGCGGGTCAGCCTGACGGTAGCGCCGTCCAGGAAGCCCGAGCCGTTGAGCGTGACGCTCACCGGGCCGGGTGCGGCGATGTACCTGGGCGCGATGGAGTTGACCCAGGGGTAGGTGAAGTGTGGCCACCAGGGTCGCGGGGCGCCGGTGACGGTGAAGGAGTAGGCGGCGTCGGTGGATACCTCCGACCGCCGCCCTCGGTCCAGTCGACGAAGCTCCAGCCGGCGTCCGGCGTGGCGGTCAGGGTGCAGGTGGAGCCGTACTGGTAGTCGCCCGCGCCGCTCACGCTGCCCTTGCCGACCGGGTCGACCGAGGCGGCGATGGTGTAGGTGTCGATCTCGAAGAAGACCACCACGTCGTGGTCTTCCGTCACGTTGTTGATGACGTAGGGGTCGGCCACCGTGACCGGCACCCCGTTGTCCAGGATGTAGGCGGCGTGGTAGCCGGTGTCGGGGATCAGGTCGATGGAGGCGGTGCCGTCGTAGGCCACGCTCTGCTAGGCCGGGTTCGACCGTCGCCGCCCCCGAAGAAGACCGTCGCGTTGACGTCGTAGGCGTCCGCCGCGAAGGTCACCACCACGTTGTGGACCTCGGTGACCGGGTCGATGACGTAGGGGTCGGCCAGGGCCTGCGGCCACGTCGTTGTCGGTGATGGTCTCGATGTGGTAGCCGGAGTCGGGGGTTATGTCGATGGAGGCGGTGTCGCCGTAGGGCACGCTCTGGCCGGCCGGGCTCACGCTCCCGTGCCCGCCGGTGACGTAGGCGTTGACGTCGTAGCTGTCGATGTCGTAGATGACCATCACGTCGTGGTCTTCGTTGACCGCCGGGATGACGTAGGGGTCGGCCAGCGGCATGGGCACGGAGTTGTCGGTGATGAAGAAGAGGTGGTAGCCGGTGTCGGGGATGATGTCGATCGTAGCGGGGTCGCCGTCCAGGATGGCCTGGAAGTCCGGGTCGACCGTGCCGTTGCCCCCGTTGACCGAGGCGGTCGACGGCCCAGCCGTCGGTCACCCGGGCGTTTTCCGCGAACTCGCTGGTGTTGCCCTCGCCCGAGGGGTCGCCCGCCGGGCTGATGGCGATGGCCGAGATGTAGTCCCCGTCCACCAGGCCGGTGCCCGCCAGGTTGCAGAAGAAGTCGCCGGCTGGGTCGGCGTCGGTGGACCCCACCCAGGCCAGGCCCTCGCCGTGCCCGCTGGGGTCCTGGGCCGGGCCGACCTAGTAGAACTCGACATGGGCGTTGGGCGGGGCGGTGCCGGTGACGGTGAGGATGCCGGCTGGCCAGCGGCTGCTCGGCTCGAGGAGAACACCGGGAAGTTGTAGCCCCGGTTGGCCTTGGCGGGGTTGTCGTTGTTACCGTCGTTGGGGGTGACCCCGTCGGCCATCAGGTCGATGGCCAGGCCACCGTTGTTGTAGACGGCGTTCATGGCTGACGCGGTTGAGGTAGGAGGCGTCGTCGCGTGATGGCCACCCCGATGCCCGCGTTGTCCTCGATGGCGTTGTACTCTATGGAGTTGCCCGTGCTTCCCATCAGAACGTTCACGCCGGCGCCCGCGTTGAAGCGGATGAAGTTGCCCTGCCCGGTGACATCGTCGCCGACGATGTTGTTGTCCGCAACTGCCGATCAGGCGGACGCCGTCGGCTCCGTTGCCCAGGTCGATGGTGCCACCGGCGTCGGTGCCGATGAAGTTGCCGTGGATGGCGTTGCCGTCGCCGTTGCCGACCGCCACGCCGGTCTGCTGGTTGTCGGCGATGACGTTGCCTTCCCCGGGATCGGTGCCGCCGATGACGTTGTTGTCGGCGCCGTTATAGATGAACACGCCGCGGCCCCCGTTGCCCATGGCCGCCGTTCCGGTCGGGTCCGTGCCGATGAGATTGCCCTGGACGGTATTTCCGTCGGAGCCCTCGATGCAGCACGCCGCTCTCGCTGTTGCCGGAGATAACGTTACTGAGCTCTGGGGTACTTCCTCCCACTATGTTGGAATCTGAGCCATTGAAGAAGCGAATGCCGTTGAGGTGGTTGCCCAGATCGGCGGTGCCGTTGATATCCGTGCCGATAAGATTGCCCTGGACGGTGTTGGCGTCGGCGTTCTCGAAGTAGATGCCGTTCATGTTGCAGCTGATGAGGTTGCCCTCACCCGCGCCGCCGCCACCGATCTGAATGCTGCTGGAGTTCAAGACAGCCATGCCGTTGTTGTTGGACAGAGTAGCCGTCCCGTTGACGTCGGTGCCGATAAAATTGCCCCATACGTAGCAGCTAATACAGGTATCAAAATGTACGCCGGCCCAATTATTGCCGCTGATGAGGTTGCCCTCGCCCGCGCCGGCCCCTCCGACCCGGATATCACTGCTGTTGTTGTCCAGGTTTACGCCGTATAACACGTTGCCCAGGTCAGCGGTGCCGGTGACGTCGGTGCCGATGTAGTTGCCTAGAATGAAATCGCTGCCGCAGCTGGACAATTCGATACCGTCCCCGGCGTTGCCGGAGACGAGATTTCGCTGCCCGGCGCCGCTGCCACCGATGTAAGTATCGGAATCACCGATCGCGATTATGCCGTCGCTCCCGTTGCCAATGGCGCCTGCACCGGCTGCGTCTGTGCCGATGTAGTTACCCTGGACGGAGCCACTACGACAGAAGTACAACTCGATACCGTTGGCGGTGTTGCCGCTGATGAGGTTCTCGTATCCGGCGCCACTTCCGCCGATGCTGTTGTACCGGCAGTTTCCCTGGTAAATACCATCCAGTCCGTTGCCCAGGCCTGCAGTGCCGGCGGCGTTGGTGCCGATGCGATTACCGGATATGGAGTTGTAATAAGTGTCATAAGCATAGATACCGTGGCCGCCGTTGCCGCTGATGAGGTTGCCCTGCCCGGCGCCCGTGCCGCCGACGGCGCTGTAATCACCGAAATCCCTGAAATTGATGCCGTGATTGGTGTTGCCCAGGTCGGCAGTGCCGGCGGCGTCGGTGCCTATATAGTTGCCCTGGATATATGTATACATGCTGAAATAGATCTCGATACCGTCGCTGTCGTTGCCGCTTATGAGGTTATTCTGGCCCGCGGCGCCGATGTAGTTGTTGGCAATACTGGGGCTGTTGAAGTAACTGTTTATGCCGTCTCCGCCGTTGCCCAGGTCTCCGGTGCCGGTGGCGTCGGTGCCGATGTAGTTGTTGTAGATCCCGCAGTTGGTGGATTCGTAAAGAAGAACGCCGTTGCTGGCGTTGCCGCTGATGACGTTGCGGTTATCGGCGGCGGCGCCGCCGATAGTGTTGCTGGAAGAACCGGTCACGTTGACGCCCTCGATGCCGTTGCCCAGGTCGTCGTTGCCGACAACGTATGTGCCATTCAAGTCGGTGCCGATCAGGTTTCCCGAAACGGTGTTGTTGTTGGAACCGGTGATATATATACCGCAATAAGCGTTGCCGGAGATGAGGTTACCCTCCCCGGCGCCGGCATCGCCGCCGATGGTGTTGCCGGTTGCCCCCGCTCCGATGACCACGCCGTTCTCGCCGTTGCCCAGGTCCCCGGTGCCGGCGGCGTCGGTGCCGATGTAGTTGGCTTCGAGCACGTTGCCGTTGGACTCGAGAACGACGCCGTTACTGCTGTTGCCGCTGACCAGGTTGGCCTCGATGGTGCTGCCGTCTGCGCCGCCGGTCAGGTAGATGCCGTAACTGTTGTTTCCCAGGCCGTCGCCGGCCGCGCTGGAGCCGACGTAATTGGCCTGGATGACGCTGCCAGTGGAGGCGCCCACGACGATGCCGCCCCCATCGTTACAGGAGATGATGTTGCGGTTTCCGGCGACGGCGCCGCCGATGGTGTTGCTGTTGGCACCGTTGAAGAGCGCGATGCCCTCATAATGGTTGCCCAGGTCGTCTCCGGCCGCGTTGGTGCCGACGTAGTTGCCGGTCATGGTGTTGAGGGTGGCGCCCTCGAGCAGGATGCCGTGCTCGTCGTTGCAGACGACGATATTGCCCAGGCCGGTGCCGCCGATGGTGTTGGATGAGCTCTCATCAAGGTAGATCCCGGCCGAGGCGTTGCCCAGATCCGCGGTGCCCGACACGTCGGTGCCGATGCGGTTGCCCTGGACGGTATTGCCGCTGGTCCCGCTGCTCAGCAGGACGCCGTCGCCGTCGTTGCCGGAGATGACGTTGCCGAGCCCGGCGGCGGGATTGCCGCCGATGATATTACCGCTTCCGTTGACGGAGATGCCGTTGACCCAGTTGCCGACGTCCCCCGCTCCCATGAAATCCGCGCCAATGCTGTTGCCGGAGATCTGGCTTCCCCCGGAGCCGTTGATGAGGACGCCGTCCCCGAAGTTAAAGCTGATGGTGTTACGGTCGGTGTCGAATGTGCCGCCGATCAAATGGCCGCCGCCGGCCATGATCAGCACCCCGTTCCCGTTGGGTATGGGGCCAGATATGGCGTCGAAGCCGATGTTGTTGGCCTGTAATATGACGCCACTGGTGCTGTCGAGCAGCACGCCGCTCTGGGCAAACCCTCCCAGCGCCAGGCCCCTGACGGTGCTGCCGGCCGCAACCGGCCCCATGAACCAGAGCCCGTTGGGGATGGCCATGCCTCCCTCCAACCGGATGAAGTTAATGGCCGGGTTGCCGGCACTGGGCGGGAGGGAACCAGGTTCGGTATAGCCGTTGATGTTGACAGTTTCCGTGATGGGAGGAAGGGGGGATGCCAGGGAGATGGTGACCGGCCCCATGCCGATATTGAAGATGATGTCGTCGGGGCCCGGGGTGGAGTTGGCCATGTTGATGGCCCACCGCAGTTCTCCCGGTGCTCCCATGCCCCCCGAATCGGTGGGCACAGTGACCATGATCGGCGGCGCCGCCTGGGCGGGCTCCGTGCCCAGCAGCGTCAGGAAAGACGCGGCCCCCGCGACCAGGAACAAGGCCATAATAACAATGGTGACCCTACGCAGTGCAACCTTCATGACGAATCCCCTTTCATCCGGCTGAATTGCCCTGAAAAATAAAAAGAGCCATTTCTCATCAACCTGTTTGTCAATGAAGAAAGGCTACGTTCAACGGCATAGACCTCGTCTCCTCGGCATTGAAGCGTCCCGTACGGCAACATTAAAATTATAACCCTTGCCCGGCCCGATTCCAAAAGAAAAGCCGGGGGCGTCAAACCCCCGGCTGTGGCGTCTGGAGCGGGTGATGGGGCTCGAACCCACGGCCTAAAGCTTGGGAAGCTTTCGCTCTGCCAACTGAGCTACACCCGCGCATATGTTACTGAAAAGAACATCAATCATTATACACAACCACCCCGCGGCGGCAAACCTCGCCCGCCGGTCGACCAAGTCACAATCTCGCTATCCCTGCGTCATAATTTCTTATAGAATGTACGGGCAGGTAAATTAGGGTCCATGGTGTACTTATGTGCGTTGTAAATTGTGCGTTGTAAGGCTACGTGGAAAGGAGTGATCGAATGGGAAGCAGTGACATCGGCCCCGTGCCGAGGTCGTCCATCCCCATGTTCAACCCGCCCTTCGCATGGTCGGTGGGGAACTGGATGGAGTATTTCTTCGACGGGATGAAGGAAGGCAAGCTCAGGGCCTCGAAGTGCCCGAAGTGCGGGCGCGTCTTCGTACCCGCCGCGCATGATCTGCGAGGTCTGCATGGTCAAGAACGAGGACTGGGTGGACCTGCCCCTGGAGGGGACCGTGGTCTCCTTCACCAAGGCCTTCACCAAGATGGGCGCCAACGGCCAGCTGGAGGACCTCGCCTCTCCCGAGATCATCGCCATGGTCAAGCACGAGGGCGCCGACACCTGCCTGGTCGGCAGCCTCAAGGGCGGCGACTGCTCCATCGGCATGAAGGTCAAAGCGGTCATCGACTCGGGCGCCGAGAACCCGCTGGACCGCCTGGCCGGCTACGAGAAGGCATAAGGGGGAGGGAACATGGATAAAGACATCGCCGTAATCTCATACGCCCAGTCCCCCATCAAGCTGGACTCGGAGAACTCCCGCGAGCTCATGGTGCTCGACGTGGCCAGGGAAGTCATGGCCAAGGCCGGTCTCAAGCAGACCGACAAGTACTCCGTGGTCACCGCCAACAACGACTACCTGGACGGGCGCACCATCTCCAACATGCGCCTGGTCGAGGTGGTCGGTTCCTACCGCAAGAACGAGTCCAAGGTGGAGATGGACGGGGCCTACGCCCTCCTCTACGCCATCATGCGCCTCATGTCCGGAGACCACGAGGTCTCCATCGTGCTGGGCGAGAGCCAGGCATCGGTCTACAACTGGAGCCTCTTCGCCGGCACCATGATGCTCGACCCGACCTGGGACCGCCAGCGCGGCCTGCTGAACGAGGTCTCCGCCGCGGCCCTGCAGGCCCAGGCCTACATCGACTCCGGCGCCGCCACCCTCGAGCAGGTGGCCGGCGTGGCCGCCAAGAACCTCGACAACGCCTCCCGTAACCCCCTGGCGGTGCAGAGCCTGGCCGGGGCGGACGCCGCCGCGGTGCTCGGCTCCCGCAAGCTCTACGACCCCATCACCGAGAAGATGGTGGCGCCCCTGTGCCGACGGGTGCTGCGCCATGGTCATCGCCTCCGGCAAATCCGCCCTCAAGGCCGACAAGCCGGTCTGGGTCAAGGGCATGGGCTTCAACCACGACTCCTACCTGACCGAGCGCAAGTCCCTCGCCAAGCTGGGCTCGCTGGAGCGCGCGGCCAAGGCCTGCTACGCCATGGCCGGCATCACCGCCTCCGACGTGCAGCTGGCCGAGGTGCACGAGAACTTCGCCCACGAAGAACTGATGGCCTACGAGGCCCTGGGCCTCTGCGAGGCCGGCCAGGGCGGCGCCTTCTTCGACTCCGGCGCCACCGCCATGGGCGGCAAGCTGCCGGTCAACGCCTCCGGCGGGGCCATCTCCGGCAACGTGGTCTGCGCCACCGGCCTGACCCGCGTCATCGAGGCAGTCATGCAGATCCGCGGCGAGGCCGGCGACCACCAGGTGGACGGCGTCAAGACCGCCATCGCCACCGGCCAGACCGGCATCTGCGCCCAGGAACAAGTCGTCTTCGCGCTGGGGGGTGAATAACATGGCACACACTGATGTAGCGGTAGCGGGAGTCGGTTACTCCAAGCACGTCAGCAAGCGGCGTGACGTCAACATCGCCGAGCTGATCTGGGAAGCGGTAAGCGCCTGTTACGAGAACGCCGGCCTCAAGGCCAAGGACGTCGACGCTTTCGTGTTCCGGCAACATGCCCGCCTTCGAGGGCGTCAACCTGCCCGAGGAATGGGGCGGCGGCCACTGGGGCTACTACAACAAGCCCTTCTTCCGCATCACCACCGGCGGCACCACCGGCGGCTCGGTGGTGCACGGCGGCTACTACGCCGTGGCCTCCGGCCTGTACGACACGGTGATGGTCATCGCCTTCGAGAAGCAGTCCGACGGCAACTCAGACCATCGGCCTGAACACCGTGGCCATCGCCGACGCGGCGGCCCAGTTCCAGCTGGGCGTCGACCCCGCCTTCCTGGTCAAGTTCGGCGGGGGCGCGGTAGGCGTGGCGGTGTACCAGGCCGCCGCCTACATGAAGAGACAGCGGCTGCACCACCGAGCACCTGGACAAGGTGGCGGCCCTCTGCCGCAACAACGCCGCCCTCAACCCCTACGCCCACATCAAGCAGCCGGGACTAACCCCGGAGCAGGTGGCCGAGACCGTCCTTCTTCAGTACCCCATCCGCTTCGGGCACGTCTGCCCCTCCACCGACGGCGCCTGCGCCATGCTGCTGACCACGGGCGAGAAGGCCAAGAAGCTCAAGAAGCGCCCGGCCTACATACTCTCGGTGCGCCTCCTGCTCCGAAGAGGCCGCCCTGGTCGGTATCGCCGGTTCCGGCACCACCCACGCCGACCCCGGCGCCCAGGAGGGCTGCAAGCTGGCCGCGCAGTGGGCCTACGACCTGGCCGGCATCAAGGACCCGCGCAACGAGATCGACGTAGCCGAGCCCTACGCCCCCTTCGCCCACCAGATGCTGATGTTCTACGAGCGCTGCTCCTCTGCGACCCGGGCGAAGCCCCCGCCATCCTGGACTCCGGCTCCATGAACCTCGACGGCGCCCTGCCGGTCTGCGCCTCGGGTGGGGTCATCTCCACCAACGCCATCGGCGCCTCCGCCATGGAGCGGATCTCCGAGGCCGCCCTGCAGATCATGGGCGAGGCCGACGAGCGCCAGGTGCCCAAGGAGGTCCACAAGGCCGTGGCCCACGGCTGGGGCGGCGCGGTCAACCTCAACGTCGTAGCCGTGCTCTCCGACACCCCGAGGAGGTCATAACATGGAATACAAAGAAGTGACCACGTCCATCGAGGGTTCCTGGCCCCTGGAGCACTGGGTCTGGAAGCAGGAGAGCATCGGGCTCTGATCACCAAGAGCCGGAGGCCTTCAAGGAGCACAAGCTGCTCGGGAACTGAAGTGCCCGGACTGCGGGCGGGTCTACTTCCTGCCCAAGCCCTACTGCCGCTGCATGGGCAAGCCCGACGAGTACGTCGAGATCAAGGACACCGGCACGGTCACCACCTACACCTTCACCGGCGCCTGGAAGTACGAGGGCGGGACCACCGTCGACGATGGCGCCCCCGCCGAACCGCCGCTGGTCATCGCCGGCATCATGCTGGACGGCTCGGACACCATGACCGTGGTGACCCTGGATGACGCCAAGCCGGAAGAGGTCTACGTGGGCATGCGCGTCAAGCTGGTGCTGGCCGGAAAACCCGCACGGCGTCCTCGACGACGTCTCCCACGGCACTTTGCTGAAGGAATAGTACCGTATCGACCCGAAGGCCGGTCCCGCGGGGCCGGCCTTCTTCTTAAGAAATTTGGGGTCAGACCCCTTCTTTCTTTTCTCCATCGGCGGCAGCCGTATAATCGCGTATCATAGAAACGAAAGAAGGGGTCTGACCCCAAATTTCTTTTCCTCGAAAGGAGGCTGCATGGAAGCGCTGGAAGCCATCATGACGCGGCGGAGCATCCGCCGCTACCAGGACCGGCCGGTGAGCGAGGCCGACCTGGAGAAGCTGCTGCGGGCGGCCATGGCCGCGCCCTCGGCCCGCAACGAGCAACCCTGGCATTTCGTGGTGGCGCGGGACCCGGCGGTCAAGGACCGCATCCCCGACTACCACCCCTACGCCGCCTGCGTGAGGCAGGCGCCGCTGGCCGTGCTGGTCGCGGCCGACCTGGAGCAGGAATCGTACCGGGACTACTGGGAGCAGAACTGCGCCGCCGCGGTGGAGAACCTGCTGATAGCGGCGCGCGCCCTGGGGCTGGGCACGGTCTGGCTGGGGGTCCACCCGCGAGAGGAACGGGTGGCCGGGATGCGCGAGCTCTTCGCCCTGCCCGAGCGGGTGATGCCCTTCTGCGTCATCGCCGTGGGATACCCGGCGGAAGACCCCGGGCCGGCCGACCGCTACCAGCCGTCGCGGGTCCACTACAATAAGTGGTAACATCCGCAAGAGATCAGGAGGAACGATGACGGAAGAAAACACGAAAGTGGAAATTGTAACGCCGCCGACTCCCCGGAGCCGCCGACGCGCGACACCAGGAAGAAATTTCTCGTCGCCGGGGTGGTTGTTCTGCTGTTGATCGCCGGCGTGGCGCTTTTGCTGGTCGCGGTATCCGGCGGCGGAGACGACGGCCCCAGCGGCCCCGGCGTCTACACCGACCCTTCGAAGACCATCAGGTTGCAGCACGGGCGACGAGTTCACCATCGAGCTGGAGTCCAACCCCTCCACCGGCTTCAGCTGGGTGCTCACCGAGCAGCTCAACTCCCGCGTGGTGACGGATGGTCAGCGCCGGCTACCGGCCGCCGAACCCGCCGTCCCCGGCGCCGCCGGCACCGACATCTGGACCTTCCGGGCCGACGGGCCGGGCAAGGCGAAGATAACCCTCGGGTACATGAAACAGAGCGTCACCCCTTCGGAAAAAGCGGACGAGGTGACCTACACCGTAGAAGTGAAATAAGGACGCCTCCCGTCAGCTGCCCTCAGGCTGCCGCGCCGCCCGCTCCGGCGGGGGCTCTCTATGGAGTTCCCGGTCCCGGCGATCCCAATGCTGCTGCAGGCGCACCATCATCGAAGCCGCCAGGCAATACTGTTCCCTGCCCTTCAGTGCCAGGCGCAGGCTCCAGGCGCCTTCCAGCAGCAGGAGCAGCCCCATGGCCGGCAGAACGTACTTGGCCAGGCAGATGACCGGATTGAGAACCTGGCTGTCCCAGGCGTCGGGAAAGCGCGCGATCAGCATCGCGGCGGTTGCCACGCACAACGCCGCGCCGGCGAGATATTCCGTAGCCCTCAGGTAGCCCCTCTTCTTCATGAGAATATTCTAGCAGCCCGGATGGACCACTGAAAACAAGGCAGAAAGGCAGGGGTCAGGAACAGCCTTTGCCCTGGCGAGGCTGCGACGTCTTGGCCTGGGTGGGCGGGGGCACCTTACGCCCGGCGGCTTTGAGCCCCTTGAGTATCTCCATGCGCCTGACGGCCTCGGGGTTTTTGGGCGAGAGTTGCAGGGCGGTCTGATAGTCCTGCTTGGCGGCCCGCTTGTCCCCCTGCTCGAGGTAGATGTCCCCGCGCCAGAGGTAGGTGCTGGCCACCTCCGGTTCCAGGTGGATGGCCCGGCTCATGTCGGCCAGGGCCTTGTTGGGCTCACCCTTGCGCCGGAACAGCCTGGCGCGGCTGACGTAGCCCGCGTAGAGGTTGGGGTCGAACTCCAGGGCCCTGGAGTATTCGTTGATGGCCTTGTCCAGCTTGCCCTCCGCCCCGTGGATGGAGGCCAGGCTCAGGTTGGTTATGGCCAGATGCAGACGTCAACAGCTCAATATCTTCAAAGTCGAACTCTTCTATATCCATGCTCTATCTCCCCTCATCTTCGTGACTTCAGAAGATTATAGTGACAATAGCCTTTTTGCAAAGGATAAATTCATGGGGTGACAAAATCGCGGTTTGAAGAAAACGAAGAGGCCCCGGTCTCCCGGGGCCTTCGTTGTCACTGTCGGTGTGGAGGTTGAGCGACAGGCACCAACCTCCACACGTTAGTCGGCGTAGCCCCCGATGGTGTCGGTGCCGGTGCCGCGGTTGTTCCAGTACATGGCCCGCTCGCACCATCACCTTGTGGCCGAGCCGACGGTGCCCACCATGATGGCCGGCCCGCCGGTGATGCCCGAGTGCTCGGCCATGTTGAAGGTCTGCGGGAGTCGGCCGGGATGGTCTCGTCCCTGACCACGTTGCCCGATCCATCCGGGGTCATGTAAGTGACCTGCACGGTGACGTCGAAGCCGTTGGGGTTCTGGACCAGGGTCCAGGTCTCCCTTCCTTCGGAGGTCTGGCCGTCGGCCAGGTACCAGGTGGTGTGGGGGGCGGACAGGCCGATGGAGTCGTGGCAGACCTGGGCGCTGTCGTCTCCCCCGTTCCAGTACATGGCCCGCTCGGCGATGATGGGGCTGATCCCCGTGGACGTGGGTGGAGAAGGAGGGGTCGGGCCCGGGGATGGCGGTGGTGTCGTTGACGTTGATGGTCTTGCGGGAGTTGGCGGGCATGGTGAAGGCGGGGCCGGCGACCGGGCCGGAGGCGGCCTGGTAGGTGATCTCCACGTCGGTGGGGGTGTGGTTGGGGTTCTGGACCAGGACGTAGGTGGTGAAGCCGAAGCCGGTGCAGCCCTCGGCCAGGTAGTAGTCGGCGGCCGCGGTGGGGGTGCCCCCGGAGTCGTGGCCCTCTCTTCTGTCGTTCCGGTACATGGCCCGCTCGCAGATGACCGCGGAGTCCGATTCCACCTTGATGGAGGCGTCGGCAGCCCCGATGTAGTCGGCCATGTTCAAGGTGGAGCGGGAGGTGGCGCCGACGGTGACGTTGGTGGCCTGGGGGGAGCCGCCCTCGATCATCCAGGTGACCGTGGCCTCGGTGGGGGCGTCTCCGGGGTTCTGGATGAGCACGAAGCACTCAAATCCCCAGTTGGACTGGAGCCTTCCGGCATGTACCAGGTGGTAGCGGGGGAGGTGACCCCGGTGGCGCAGTGGGCCTCGGCCACGGTTGAGGTGCGTCCCGGTCCAGTACATGGTGCGGTCCACGCTGATGGCCTGGCCGTCGGTGCACTCGACCTTGGTGGAGAAGTCGGCCGCTCCCAGGGTGGCCGAGGGGAAGACGGTGGCCTGGCTCATGGCCGGCATGGTCACGGTGGGGCCGGCCACCGCGCCGCTTCCGGTCATGTAGGTCAGCTCCACCTCCACTGCTTCGGAATTGGGGTTGACGATGGAGATGTAGCAGTCGAATCCCCAGTTGGTGGAGCCCTCGGCCAGGTACCAGGTGGCCAGGGGCGAGATGTCCTCGGCGAAGGTGGCGCTGATGGTGTGGTTGGCGGTGACGCCCGAGAAGTTGTACGGTGGTCACCGCGCCCCGGGAGACGCCGTCCACCGTCACGTCGGCCACGTGCCAGCCCTCATCCGGGGTGATGGTGAAGGCCTGGGAGGCCCCGTGGTTGACGGTCACCGTCCCGCAGGGGGTGATGGCCCCGCCCTCGCCGGCCGAGGCGGTGATGGTGTAGGTGTTGATGGCGAAGCTGGCGGCAATGGTGTGGTTTTCCGTCACATTAGTGAAGTCGTAGGTGGTCACCGCTCCCACGCTTGCCCCCTCGACCTTAACGTCGGCCACGTGGTAGCCGGCGGCTGGGGTGATGGTGTAAGCCTGGCTGGCGCCGTAGTCCACGCTGGTCACTCCTGAGGGCGATGATCGCTACCGTTGGCCCCGGCCGAAGCGGTGATGTCGAAGGTGTCGATGGCGTAGGTCGCCACGACGTTGTGGTTGTTGGTGACGGGGTTGATGGTGTAAGAAGAAGTCGGCGAGTGGTGGGTGATCAGCGAACCGTTGTCGGTCACTGAAGCCACGTGGTAATGCGCCTCGGGGGCCAGGGTCACGCTGGCGCTGCCGCCTCTCAATCACCGCCTGGGTAGCCGGGGTGGCCGTGCCGTGCCCGCCGGAAACGGCGGCGTTGACGAAGTGGCGGTTGTAGTGGAAGTAGTCGAAGTCGGCGGAGATGGCGTTGTCCTGGTACTGGTCCACGACCATCGAGGCCCGGCGTCGAACGGGTCCGGCTGACCGCCATGGTCCTGCTACCCACCAGGGTCCAGTTGACCCCGTCAGTGCTGTAGTAGCCGGTGAAATCGTTGTCGGTTCTCACCAGTCGCAGGTAGGTGTCGACGCCGGTGCAGGAGACCGATATGCTCAGCCCAGACCCCTCCGATCTCTCCCGACAGCAGCACGCTGTTGCCCGCCGTGATCTAAACCGCCGGTCAAGCCGCACGAAGTTGTCGGCGTCTTTCCAATCCAGGATACCGGCGTTCTGGCGGATCATACTGCGGGTCGAACAGCACCCTGGTCTCGATGACGAAATCCCCCAGTCACCGGCTGCAGGTCATCCGCGGCGCGTTGCAGTTCGTGGTCGGCCAAATATCGTGCTCGCCGTCCGGCACGCTGACGCGCAGGTAGCCAGGGTTAGCAGTGAGACTGTTGGTGCAGCCGCCCAGCGGATCGGTCCAGGTCCATCCCGCGTCCAGGGGATCCGATGAGAACTCGTCGCTGAAGGGAGGCGCTATACACCATGAACCCTCCCGCGAGAGTGCCCTCCTGGGTGTCGGGGTTGGTGACCACCACGTCCCAGGCGCCGGCAGCCGCCCCGTTCAGGTCAAAGTCGCAGGTGATCAGCGTGTCCGAAACCACCACCACGTTGGTGGCGGCGATGTCGGCCTGGCCGGCCTTCTTTAAAGAAACCGTGGCTCCGGGAAGAAAGCCGGTGCCGGCCAAGTCGGTCACGCGACCGTTCCGGTCATTGATCCCATAGACGGGATCGATAGAGCCCGCCGTGGGGGCGGGGTGCTGGGCGATGGCCAAGCTATGGAAGCCCCCGCCCGAGACGGCCAAGAAATCGTTCCCGGCGGGCACGTTGCCGACTTGGCCGGAGCCGTTGTTCCCCCAAGCCGCGATGGTACCATCCAGGTGCAAGGCCAGGCTGTGATAAAATCCCGCGCTTACGGCCACGAAGTCGCTGCCAGTGGGGGTATCGGTGACCTGACCGAGATTGTCGAAGCCCCAGGACGCAAGGGACCCGTCGGAGCGCAGGGCCAGGCTGTGGTAGGCTCCCGCCGAGATGGCCACGAAGTCGTTGCCAGTAGGGACGCTGTACTGCCCCCAGCTGTTGTTGCCCCAGGCCACCATGGACCCGTCAGCGCGCAGGGCCAGGCCGTGATAGTCCCCCGCGTCTATGGCCACGAAGTCGTTGCCGGTGGGCGGCGTGGTCAGGCCGTAATCGTCGCAACCCCAGGCCACGATAGAGCCGTCGGAACGCAAGGCCATACCGTATTCGTATCCCGCCGAGACGGCTACATAGCCGCTGTCGGCCGGGGTTTCGCCGACCTGGCCCTTGGAATCGTTGCCCCATGCCTCGAGGGAACCGTCAGAGCGCAGGGCCAGGCTGTGGTTGCCTCCCGCCGCCACGGCGACGAAGTCGTTGCCGGTGGGGGTGTGGCCAACCTGGTTATAGTTGTCTCGCCCCCAGGACGCGAGGGAACCGTCCGAGTGCAGGGCCAGGCTGTGGTGCTCTCCTCCCGCCACGGCTACAAAGTCGTTGCCGGCTGGGGTGTTGCCGACCTGGCCGAAATCATCGTAGCCCCAGGCCTCCAGGGAACCCCACCCCAACTGCACCCTGAAGCCGAAGGCCAGGGTCGCGCTCTGGCCGTCGTGGTTGGTGACCACCACGTCCCAGGTGCCGGCGGCCGCGCCGGTGAGGTCGAGGTCGCAGGTGATCTGCGTGTCCGATACCACCACCACGTTGGTAGCCACGATGTCGCTCTCGCCCAGTTTCTTCAAAGAAACCGTGGGGGCGCCATTGTAGCCGGCGTTGTAGAAGCCGGTGCCGGCCAGGTCGGTCACGCTCAATACTCCGTCATTGGTGGCGGAGTTCGGCGCGATAGACGTTACCGTGGGCGCAGGGCGCTGGGCGATGGCCAGGCTGTGATAGCCCCCTGCCGAAACGGCGGCGAATTGGTCTCCGGATGGCACATTACATTGATCGTATCCGTTGTACCCCCAGGCGGCCAGGGAGCCGTCGGAGTGCAAGGGCCAGGCCGTGTGCGTACCCCCCTTCAACCGCGGTGAAGTCGTTCCCGGTGGGTGGCGTGCACTGGCCCTGGCTGTCCCATCCCCATCCCACCATGGTGCCGTCGGATCGTAAGGCCAGGCTGAACTCGTTTCCCCCGGCGACGGCGACGAAATCGTTGCCGGCGAGCGGAGTGGCCTCGCCGTCGCTGTCGTATCCCCAGGCCGCCATGGTGCCGTCGGAGCGCAGGGCCAGGCTGTGGTAGTCACCGGCCGCGATGGCGACGAAGTCGTTGCCGGCGGGGATGTTGTCGAGCTGGCCATAGTAGTTCCAGCCCCAGGCCGCCAGAGAGCCGTCGGAGCGCAAGCCGACGCCGTGCCAGTCTCCCGCGGCTATGGCGACGTAGTCGTCCCGGCGGGCGCGTTGCACTCGCCGTCCCCGTTGTATCCCCAGCCCGCGACAGTGCCGTTGGAAGCGCAGGGCCAGGCTGAATTCATCTCCCGCCGCGACGGCGACGAAGTCGTTGCCGGCGAGCGGAGTGGCCTCGCCGTAGTTGTCGTCCCCCCAGGCTGCCAGGGTCCCGTCCGAGCGCAGGGCCAGGCTGTGCCAGGCGCCACCCGAGACGGCGATGAAATCGTTTCCAGTGGGGACGTTTTCACACTGGCTAGTAACTGTTGTCTCCCCAGGCATTGAGAGAACCCCAGGCCAGCTGCACCCTGAACCCAAACCTCAAATCGCTTCCTGGGTGTCGGGGTTGGTGACCACCACGTCCCAGGTACCGGTGGCCGCCCCGTCCAGGTCGAAGTCGCAAGTGATCTGGGTGTCGTTGGCCACCTCGTTGGTGCCGGCAGATGTCGCTCTGGCCGAGCTTCTTCAAAGAAACCGTGGCGCCGGGCAGGAACCCGGTGCCGGCGATACTGGCCCCACTCACCGTCCCCTCGTTGGTGCCGGAGTTCGGTGCAATGGAGGTCACCGTAGGAGCGGGATGCTGGACGATGACCATGCTATGGCCCCCTCCTCCCGCGATGTCCACGTAGTCGTAGCCGGCGGGTACGGTGCTGCGGTTCTGGTCGTTGCAGCCCGAGGCAGCCAGCGAGCCGTCCGCTCTCAAAGCGAGATTGTGATAGCTGCCTGCTTCAATGGCCACGTAATCGTTACCCGCGGGAACGACACTCTGGCCGTAGTAGATACTGTCAGAGGGGTCATAGTTGCTTCCCCAGGCCACCAGGCTGCCGTCGGAGCGGAGGGCCAGGTTGTGGTGTTGACCCGCCGAAATCGCCACGAAGTCGTTGCCGGTGGGGATCGCTCACACAAGCTGTAACTGTCCCCACCCCCAGGCCACCAGGCTGCCGTCGGACTTGAGGGCCAGGCTATGCAAACATCCGGCCGAAACGGCCACGAAATCATCTCCGGCGGGGGTTTCACTGACCTGGCCGCTGTTGTCCATTCCCCAGACTTCTATGGTCCCGTCCGATCGCAGGGCCATGCCGTGGCCCCCTCCCGCGGATATCGCCACGAAGTCGTTGCCGGTGGGGACATCGCAGCGGCCTTCGTTTGTGCACCCCCAGGCAGCCAGGCTGCCGTCGGAGCGGAGGGCCAGGTTGTGGTAGTCACCTGCCGAGACGGCTATGAAGTCGCTCCCGGCGGGGGCGACGCTCTGGCCGTAATAGATACTGTCAGAGGGGTCATAGTTGCTTCCCCAGGCTACCAGGCTGCCGTCGGAGCGGAGGGCCACACTGTGTTTGTCACCCGCGGATATCGCCACGAAATCATTGCCGGCGGGGGCGTTGCTGACCTGGCCGTTGGTGTCATATCCCCAGACTTCCAGGGAACCCCATCCGAGGTTGACTCTCAATCCGCCGACCAAGGTGGCTTCGTGGGCGTCAGGGTTGGTGACCACCACGTCCCAGATGCCGGTGGCCGCACCGTCAAGGTCGAAGTCGCAGGTGATCCGGGTGCTGTCAACCACCACCACGTTGGTAGCCTCGATGTCGGTCTCGCCCAGTTTCTTTAAAGAAACCGTGGCCCCGTCGCAGGAAGCCGGTGCCGGCGAGGTCAGTCACACTTACCGCGCTTTCGTTGGTACCGGAGGCGGGAGCGATGGAGGTGATGGTGGGGACGAAGCGGAAGTAGTCGAAGTCGGCGTGGATGTTGTCGTTATCGGTCAACTGGTGGACACTGAGACCGACCATGAGAGGATCGGTGGCCGGGATGTCGACGCTATATACCTGGCTCCAGCCCGCCCCGTCGGCGCTGCAGTAGCCGGTCAAGGCAGTCGCCCTGCCTCACCAGGCGCAGGTAGGTGGTGCCGCCCCCGCCCACGGAGACCGTCCTGTAATTGACGGCATCTCCCACTTCGCCGTACATCAGGACGGAGGGGCCACTTACTCGCTCCAGCCTCATGTAGTTGTCGTTGTCCTTGAACACCAGCAGGCCCGCGGCCTGGCTGTTCCCCGCGGGGTCGAAGAGCAGCCTGGTCTCGATGGTGAAGTCCCCGCCCGCCGGCTGGATGACGCGCGGAGCCCCGTAATCCCAGGGCGAGATGTCGTGCCCGCCGGTGGGCACGTAGATGCGCAAGTAGCCGGGGTTCTCCGTGAGGTTGTAGCTGCAGTCGCCGTGGAGGTCCAGCCAGGTCCACCCCGGGTCCAGGGTGGTCGCGGCGAATTCGTCGCTGAAGGGAGAGAAAGTCACCACCACTTCGTGGTTGTTGGTGACACAGGGTATTACATAAGAATCCGTGGGCGTAGGAGAGACCTCGGTGCCGTTGTCGGTCACCGAGGCGACGAAGTAGCCAGTGTCGGGGGTCAGGTCGACGACGGCGCTGGTACCCCGGGTTACCACCTGCGTTTCCGGGTCGGCCGAGCCGTGGCCTCCGGAGACCGAGGCGCTGACGGAGTACTGGTTGAAGCGGAAGTAGTCGAAGTCGGCTCGTATTTCAATGTCGCTCGACTGCTCAAGGACATGCAGTCCCAATTCGATGGGGTCAGTGACTGCCATGGTGACGTCGGTCAGCAAAGTCCAATCGATGCCGTTGCTACCGTAATAGGCAGTAAAAGACGTCTCCTTCCCTTACCAGCCGCAGGTAAGTGGCTGGTCCCGGTAAAAGGTAACATACGTGTGCGTCCGTGACCCACCCACCTCTCCTCCGAGGTGCATGCTGACCTGTCCGGTGGTAAAACACATCCTTTCCAGGCGCAAGAAGTTGTCTGAGTCTGCTCCAGGCCAGGATTCCGGCGCTCTGGAAATGATGCTTGCGGATCGAATTGCACCATGGTCTCCACCGCGAAGTCACCGCCCGCCGTCTGAGTAACGCGCGGCGCGTTGTAGTTCGAAGGTGAAAGGTCGTGGTTGTTACCCGGCACGCTGACTTGCAGGTAGCCGGGATTGGCGGTCAGATCATAGCCACAGTCATACAGGGGGTCGGTCCAGGTCCAGTCGGCATCGAGGGTATCCGTCGAAAACTCGTCGCTGAAGGGGACGATGTCCGGGTCCGCGATGACGGAGACGGTGTTGTCGCTGCTGTTGGTCCACGTAGACCGTGCCCGTCTCGGGGTTTACCGCATTGCCGTGGGGAACGCTGCCCACATCCAACGTCGCCGTAACCGGTGTTGTCGGCGCCATCGATTACGGACACTGTGTCACTGCCATAATTGGATGCGTAAACCAGGTTGGCGGCGGGATTGACGCCCACGTCAGCAGGGCTGGTCTTCCACGGTCACGGTCATCCGTAACCGTACCGGTAGCGCCGTCTATCACGGACACGTTCATCAAGGAGGTTGCTCGGCCACATAGACCGTATTGGTGACGGGATTGACGGCGATGCCGTCGGGGCCGTCACCTACCGTGATGGTGTCCGTCACCGTGTTGTCGGTGCCATCTATCACGGACACGGTATCGCTGCCGTAGTTCGCCGCGTAGATAAGGTTGGTGACGGGGTTGACGCACACTCCGTGAGGCATGTCGCCCACCGCTACAGCCGTCACTACCATGTTGTCGGCACCGTCTATCACGGTCACGGTGTCGGTGCCGTGGTTCGCCACGTAGACCAGGTTGGTGACGGGGTTGACGCTGACATAGGCGGGAGCGACGTTGACGGATATCTCAGTCAGCTCGGTGCCAGCTTCACGATCTATCACGGACACGGTAGCGCCGTCCCAGTTTGAAACATAAGCCATGTTGGTGACGGGGTTGACGCCCACACCCCCAGGGATGATCACCCGCCGGGATGGTTCCCGTCACCGTGTTGGTGGAACCGTCTATCACGGATACGTTTCCGTCGCCGTTATTGGGAACATATATCATGCTGGTAGCCGTATTCAATCCGATGCCATAAGGGGTGTTGCCTACACTTATGGTGTCGGTTACACCTGGCGCGCTCGCGGCGCCGGGGACCAGCATCAGCAGCGGCGCGAACAGCATCAGAACAACAACCGCCAAAGATATCACCGCGTGTTTCTTCAGACCTGAACCGGCCATGTCGGTGTCGCCTCCTTATTGAGAAAGACAGCCCTTTATATTAGATATTCTATCATTTCGAGCATGGGCGCAGAATGTGGAGGTTGGTGACAGGCACCTTGTGGAGGATGTGGAGGTTGGTGACAGGCACCAACCTCCACATGTCAGTCCGCGTACCCCCCGATGGTGTCGGTGCCGGTGCCGCGGCTGTTCCAGTACATGGCCCGCTCACACATCACCGGCCCACCCGTGACGCTCTCCACCAGGACGGCGGCCCGCCCCGAGGGGATCCTGTCGGCCATGTTGTAGGTTTTGCGGGAGGCGGGGTTGATGATGTCGGTGAAGGTGACGGTGGTGCCCCCGCCCTCGGGCAGGTAGCTTATCCTCACCTCCACCGGGATGTCATTGGGATTCGATACCAGGGTGAAGGTCTCCCGGCCCTCGGAGGTCTGGCCGTCGGACAGGTACCAGGTGGTGTGGGGGGCGGAAAGGCCGATGGAGTCGTGGCAGACCTGGGCGCCGTCGTCTCCCCCGTTCCAGTACATGGCCCGCTCGGCGATGATGGGCTGGTCCCCGTGGACGTGGGTGGAGAAGGAGGGGTCGGGCCCGGGGATTTCGGTGGTGTCGTTGACGCAGATGGTCTTACGCGAGTTGGCGGGCATGGTGAAGGTGGGGCCGTCCACCGGGCCGGCGGCGGCCTGGTAGGTGACCGTCCACGTCGGTTTCGGTGGGGTTGGGGTTCTGGACCAGGACGTAGGTGGTGAAGCCGAAGCCGGTGCAGCCCTCGGCCAGGTAGTAGTCGGCGGCCGCGGTGGGGGTGCCCCCGGAGTCGTGGCCTTCCCTTCTGTCGTTACGGTACATGGCCCGCTCGCAGATGACCGGGCCCTCCGATTCCACCTTGATGGAGGCGTCGGCAGAGCCGATGTAGTCGGCCATGTTCAAGGTGGGGCGGGAGGAGGCGCCGATGGTGACGTTGGTGGTCTGGGGGGCGGCGCCCTCGATCATCCAGGTGACGGTGGCCCCGGTGGGGTCGTCACCCGGGTTCTGGATGAGCACGAAGCACTCAAATCCCCAGTTGCTGGACCCTTCCGGCATGTACCAGGTGGTAGCCGGGGAGGTGACCCCGGTGGCGCAGTGGGCTTCGGCCACGGTGGAGGTGGTCCCGGTCCAGTACATGGTGCGGTCCACGCTGATGGCTTTTCCATCGGTGCAGGTGACCATGGTGGAGAAGTCGGCCGCTCCCAGGGTGGCCGATGGATAGACGGTGGCCTGGGACATGGCCGGCATGGTCACGGTGGGGCCGGGGACTTCTCCGCTTCCGGTCATGTAGGTCAGCTCTACCTCCACTTCTTCGGAATTGGGGTTGACGATGGAGATGTAGCAGTCGAAGCCCCAGTTGGTGGATCCCTCGGCCAGGTACCAGGTGGCCAGGGGGGAGATGTCGGCCACGAAGGTGGCGCTGATGGTGTGGTTGGCGGTGACGCCCGAGAAGTTGTACGGTGGTCACCGCTCCCCGGGAGACGCCGTCCACCTTGACGTCCTCTATCACGTAACCCTCGTCCGGGGTGATGGTGAAGGACTGGGACGCCCCGTGGTTCACGGTCACCGTTCCACTCGGCGTGATGTCCCCGCCCTCGCCGGCTGAGGCGGTGATGATATAGGTGTTCAAGGCGAAGTGGGCCACCAGGGTGCGGTCGACGGTGGCGGTGAAGGAATAAGCAGCCGATGTGGAGACCACTATCGCCCCCTCGGTCCAGTTGACGAAGTGGTAGCCGGTGGCGGGAGTCGAAGCGAGGTTCACCGTGTCGCCGTGGTCGAAGGTGCCCGCCCCGGTGACGTTGCCGCCGCTCACAGGGTCGGCCGAGGCTGCAATCTGGTAAGTATCGATGGCGAAGTTGGCCACCAGGGTGCGGTCCGCGGTGGCAGTGAAGGAATAATTAGCATTGGTGGAGACCACGCCCACTCCTTCTTCTGTCCAATTGATGAAGTGGTAGCTGTTCGCGGTATCCGGAGAGGCCGTCAGATCCACCGTCTGGCCGTGGGTGTAGGTGCCATAGCGCCACACGCCGTTGCTTGTGGTCCCCGCGTAGAGGCCGGTGCCGCTCCAGGCCAGGGAGTCAAGTCCATAGCCGCTCACCGCGCCACCGGTGTCGGTCCAGGTGCCCGGCGATCCCGGAGTGTAACGCCACACACCCTGGCTTCCGGTCCCCGCGTAGAGGCCGGTGCCGTCCCAGGCCAGGGAGTAAATATTATATCCGCTTACCCCGCCACCGGTGTCTGTCCAGGCAAACATCCCCGGGTCGTAGCGCCACACGCCGCCGGCATACGTTCCCACGTAGAGGCCGGTGCCGTCCCAGGCCAGGGAGCTGATGCTGTAGCCGCTTACCCCGCCCCCCATGTCGGTCCAGGTCAGTGTCTCCGGGTCGTAGCGCCACACACCCTGGCTTCCGGTCCCCGCGTAGAGGCCGGTGCCGTCCCAGGCCAGGGAGTTGATGCTGGAGCCGCTTACCCCGCCCCCCATGTCGGTCCAGGTCAGCGTCTCCGGGTCATAGCGCCACACACCGTTGTTCGTGGTCCCCGCGTAGAGGCCAGTGCCGTCCCAGGCCAGGGGGTATATGGTATCGCTGCTTAGATCTCCATTCGTATTGGTCCAGGTTCCCGCTCCCGGGTCGTAGCGCCACACGCCGTGACTCTGTGTTCCAGCATAGAGGCCGGTGCCGTCCCAGGCCAGGGAGAAGATGTCATAGTATTCAACGCCGCCCCCGGTGCCGGTCCAGGTTCCCGCTCCCGGGTCGTAGCGCCACACACCGTGACTCTGTGTTCCCGCGTAGAGCCCGGTACCGTCCCATGCCAGTGAACGGATTTCATAGCTGCCCACCCCACCCCCGGTGGCGGTCCAGGCGCTACCGCCGCTGACGATGCCCCCCTCATCGGGGTCGGCAGTGACGTCGACGGCATAGTTATCTTCCGCGAAGCCGGCCGTGAAAGAGCGGTCGGACCGGGCCGGGAAGGACCAGGCGGCGCGAGGAGAGAACGGCGAGCCACCCTCGGTCCAGTTAACGAAATGGTAGTCGGCGGCGGGTGTAGCGGTGAGGTCCACGGTCTCTCCGCACAGGTATTTGTTGTAGCGCCATACGCCGTAGCTGTCAACGAGGGTCCCGGCGTAGAGGCCGGTGCCGTCCCAGGCCAGGGAGTAGATACTGTAGCTGGTCAACCCTGCGCTGATGTCGGTCCAAGTCGCCGGCGATCCCGGGACGTAGCGCCACACGCCGTATCCTCCCGTCCCGGCGTAGAGGCCGATGCCGTCCCAGGCCAGGGAGTAGATGCTGTAACCGGCCAACCCGGCACTGATGTCGGTCCAGGTCGAAGCGGTGGGATCGTAGCGCCACATACCATGTTCATACGTCCCGGCGTAGAGGCCGGTGCCGTCCCAGGCCAGGGAGTAGATGCTGTAGCTGCCCACACCACCTCCGGTGTCAGTCCAGGTCCCCGGCGATCCCGGGACGTAGCGCCACACACCATCATGTTCCGTTCCTGCGTAGAGGCCGGTGCCGTCCCAGGCCAGGGAGAAAATACGATCGCTGAACGTGTCCTCCGTGTCGGTCCAGACGGCCGTTACCGGGTTGTAGCGCCACACGCTGTATGAGCCGGATTTGTATACACCCGCGTAGAGGCCGGTGCCGTCCCAGGCCAGGGAATTGATGTAATGGCTGCTCACCCCTCCCCCCGTGCTGGTCCAGGTGCCCGGCGATCCCGGAGTGTATCTCCATACCCCTTGTCCCGTCGTCCCCGCGTAGAGGTACGTGCCGTCCCAGGCCAGGGAGTAGATGGTGTAGCTGGTCAACCCGGCGCTGATGTCAGTCCAGGTTGAAGCGAAGGGGTCGTAGCGCCACACGCCGTAGCCCTCCGTCGCCGCATAGAGATTGGTGCCGCCACGGACCAGTGACCAGATGCTTTTGTTGGAGATGCCGCCGCCGGTATTGGCCCATACGCTCCCCCCGGCCACCGCGCCCCCAGCCGGTGGGTCGGCCACCGCGGTGACGTCGAAAACGGTATCGGCGTACCAGGTACCGGAATCGTCCGTCCCGGCGAAGATGCCGTTTCCGGCGCAGGCCAGCGAGGGGATGCCTTTGCCGTCCAGGCCGCCGCCGGTGTCAGTCCAGGCGGTAGTGGCAGGATCATAACGCCACACCCCGTCGGGGCCGGTTCCCGCGAACAGGCCGGAGCCGTCCCAGGCCAGGGACCAGACGCTGGAGCTGCTCAAGCCGCCCCAGGTGCTGGTGATATAACCCGAACTCAGGTCGTAACGCCACACGCCGTGGCCCTCCGTCCCGATGTACAGTCCCGAGCCATCCCAGGCCAGGGACCAGATGCCGTAACTGCTCACCCCGCTCGCCAGGTCGGTCCAGGCCCCAGTGCCCGCGTTGTAACGCCACACGCCGTCTCCCGCCGTTCCCGCGCAAAGGCCCGAGCCGTCCCAGGCCAGGGAATAGATGTCGTAGGAGTCCAGGGCGGTCGAAGCGCAGAGGTCGGTCCAGGTGCCCGGCGATCCCGGAGTGTAACGCCACACACCGTTGGCCAGGGTCCCCGCATAGAGGTGGGCGCCGTTCCAGGCCAGTGAGTAGACGGTGGTGGTGCTCAACGCGCCGCCGATGTCGGTCCAGGTGCCCGCGGTGGGACTGTACCGCCAGATGCCGTGACTAGCCGTACCCGCGTACAAGCCGGAGCCGTCCCAGGCCAGGGAATAGATGTCGTAGGAGTCCAGGGCGGTCGAAGCGCAGAGGTCGGTCCAGGTGCCCGGCGATCCCGGAGTGTAACGCCACACACCGTCCGTGCTCGTCCCCGCATAGAGTCCGGTGCCGTCCCAGGCCAGTGCGCGGGTGTTGTCTCCATCGGCGCTGATATGGTTCCAGGAATAGCCCGCGCTCACCGGGTCCTCGATGACGGACACGTGTATCGCTGTCTGAATTCGCCACGTAGACCCTGTTGGTAGTGGGGTTGACGCCGATTTCCCGGGGCTCAGTCCCCACTGTTATGGTCGCCGTTACCGTGTCGGTGGCGCCGTCTATCACGGATACGTCATTACTGCCGTGGTTTGCTACGTAGACCCTGTTGGTAGTGGGGTTGACGCCGATGCCCCGGGGCTCCGAGTCCCCACTGTTATGGTCGCCGTTACCGTGTCGGTGGCGCCGTCTATCACGGATACGTCATTACTGAAGTAGTTTGCTACGTAGACCTTGTTGGTAACGGGGTTGACGGCGACGCCCATGGGCTCTGTCCCCACCGCTATGGGGGTGCCCGTCACCGTGTCGGTGGCGCCATCGATCACGGATACGGTGCCGCTGCCAATATTCGACACATAGACCTTGTTGGTGACGGGGTTGACGCCGGCGCCGTAGGGCAGGCTTCCCACCGCTATGGGAGTGCCCGTCACCGTGTCGGTGGCGCCGTCGATGACGTATACGTTGCCGCTGTTCGCGTTGGGCACGTAGATCTTGTTGGTAACGGGGTTGACGCCGGGGTCGCAGGGGCCGTTGCCCACCGCTATCGGGCTGCCCGTCACCGTGTCGGTGGCGCCGTCGATGACGTATACGTTGAAGTCCATGTGATTTGTCACGTAGACCTTATTTGTGGTGTGGTTTACGCCAACACCACAGGGCAAGTCGCCCACCGCTATCGGGCTGCCTGTCACCGTGCCGGTAGCGCCGTCTATCACCGAAACGTTATCGCCGTATGCATTCGATACGTAGATCTTGTTGGTTGAGGGGTTGACTACCTGCCGCAGCTGGGCCGTTGCCTACGTCTATGGTGTCCACCACGACGGGCGCGCCCGCAGCGCCCGGTAGTAATGTCAAGCAGCTGCGCGCAGAGCATCAGAACCACAACCGCCAAGATGGTCCCGCGCCTGTTTCTTCAGGCCTTGTGCCGGCCATGTCGTATCGCCTCCTTATTAAGAAAGACAGCCCTTTAGTATAGATATTCTATCATTCCGAGCATGTGCGCGATTGCGGGTGTGGAGGTTGGTGACAGGCACCATGTGGAGGGTGTGGAGGTTGGTGACAGGCACCTTGTGGAGGCTCAGTCGGCGAGGAGCATGGCGGAGAGGCGGCGCACCGTCTGGAAGGAGCGCTCCACCGTGGCGGTGAGGTCGGGGTTGACCAGGCAGCAGGTGGCCGGGGTGATCATGGACTGCGCCAGCAGCCGGTCCGCGTCCACGCCGCGCGTCCTCCAGCTTCTTCCACAGGCACGGCAGAGCCGCTCCAGCAGCGAGTAAGCGTCCTCGCCCTCGGCGTCGGCGAAGTTGGTGGGGACGATGCCCCAGGCGATCACCCCGCCCCGCTCCAGCATGGCCCGGATGCCGCCGGCGTAGCCCTCCATGATGTCCGAGGTGGCGTAGGCGTTGAAAGAAAGCAGGTCGATGTCGGCGGAGAGCAGGAAGTCCCAGTCGGGGTTGCCGCAGAGGTGGATGCCGCGGGGCCCCTCCAGCAGGGAGGTGAACAGGTCCAGGTCGGCGCGGGCCCGCTCGGCCGAGTAGCCGGTGATGCCGGTGAACAGTATCTCCAGGCCGGGCTCGTCCACCCACACGAAGGCGTGGGGGTGCAGCTCGCGCAGGTCGCGCAGGTGGCGGTTGACCTTGGCGGCGATGTGCCGGATGACCAGCTCGCGCACCTCGTCCCGGTAGATGATGGGCTTCTTGTCGGCGTCGGTGACCTTGAGGCAGAGGGAGATGGGCCCCATGAACTGGCCGCGGATGGCCGGCAGCTCGCCCGCGTGCTGCCGCCGCCCTCGCCCGGAAGGCCCCGTAGGTCAGCGAGTCGCCCTCCCCCACCGAGAAGAAGTCCGAGCCTCTCCTCTTCTTCCAGATAAGACACCCAGGCCTTCCGCGAAGAGATCCTCGTCGAAGCGGAGCAGCTGCTCTTCCATGTCGGACCACGATGCCGGGGAAGCCCAGGCAGGTCTGGACGTAGGTGTCTTCGGCGAAGGTGAGGTTGGGGAGCTGCGGCCAGAAGGGCACGTCCAGCGAGAAGGCCAGGTCCAGGGCGGCCCGCGGGTCGCGGTGGGGCAGGATGCCCATGGCGGTGGTGCAGGCGCGCGGCTCGAAGCCGAGGTCCATCTCAGTTCGACGACGCCCCGCGTCGGCCAGGGCCTTGCGCACCGCGTCGCGCTCGAACCCCACGATGATGATGTCGCCCACCTCGATGACCGGCACGCCCAGCTGATCGCTCTTGTCGATCATCTCCTGGGCGGCGGCTTCGTCGGCGCCGACGTCCTTGATCTCGAACTCCACCCCCTGCTCCTCCAGGTAGTCCTGGGCCATGTGGCAGTAGGGGCAGGTCTGTGTCGAATAGAGAATGACGGCCATGCGTTGTCCCTCCTTTTTATGACTGTACTTGAGGTAAAGAATATACTCCGTGGGACAGTCTCCCGGTATGACGCCGGTCACCGACGCCCCGGCTACAGCCCCGGTTACAGCCCCGGCTACAGCCCCGGCTGGATGCAGCCCTCGCGCACCATGTTGCCCAACTGTTCAGGGTCGGTGATGACGATCTTGCCCTTGACCGTGTCGCAGATGCCCAGCTTCTTCAAGTGGCTGATCACCCGGATGGTGGTCTCCACCGTGGTCCCGGCCATGTCCGCGATATCCTGGCGGGTGATGGGCAGGTTGATGGAGACGCCGTCCGGCCCCTTCTCCCCGACCGCGCGGCCAGCAGGTTGAGCACCCGGCCCACCCGCCACTCCACCCGTTCCGCCGCCAGGGCGCGGATGGTGTCCTGGGCCAGGCGCAGGCGCGCGGCGAACTCGGTGATGAACTCCAGGGCCAGGTCGGGGTTGGCCCGCAGGAAGTCGAAGAAGTCCGAGCGGTTGATGGAGAGGACCTCGCAGTCCTCCAGGCACTGGGCGGTCATGGGGTAGGGCTTGCCGTCGAAGACCGCTTCCTCCCCGAAGATGTCCCCGGGGTGGGCCAGCTCGATGATCATCTCGCGGCCGCTCTCCGTCTGCTTGAGCTGTTTCACCTCGCCCCGGGTGACGATGTAGAGCTTCCTGGAGGCGTCGCACTCCATGAAGATGTACTCGCCCTTGCCGAAGGTCTCCGTCTCCGTCAGGGCCAGCAGCGTGTCCAGCGCGGCCTGGTCCAGGAAGTTGAACATGGGGATCTTCCAGAGGATGTTGACCTTGGATGCCTCTTCCTTCTTCTTGGTCATGTACGTACCGCCCTTTCTCCCATTTAAGAAAGCCCGGAGCCGTGGTTCTTCCCTGCGTCGTTCCCTATATGATGATTCTAACAAAAAAAGGGGAGCTTTCGCTCCCCTTACAGGTTGCTTGTGTAACCGGCGTGACGTCTATTCCATGCTGATGGCTTCGGAGGGGCACTCCTCGGCGCAGGTGCCGCAGCCGTCGCACTCGTCGGCCTTGGCCAGGAAAGCGATGTCGTCATCGCCCAGCTCGATGCAGGTGTTGGGGCACTCGTCCACGCAGAGTCCGCAGCCGGTGCACTCGTCAGCGTCGAAATTCGGTCTCTTGTCGCTCTTCTCTCCCATTTACCTCTCCCTCCTTCTCTAAACCGACACCTTGTTTCATGTCTGAAGGACCCGTTTAAAAGTCCTTTTATGATATACCACAGTTGTCAACGGTTCGCAATGGCGGCTTCAGCTCGCCGAGCAGCATGGCGCGCGGCGGCCATCCAGTCGAAGCCCGGATCGAAGAGGTGGTCCCGATAGTCTCCCGAGGTCGGCCCGGGCGGTTATCAGCCGCTCCAGGACGCGGGCGTCGCCGGTCTCGCCGATGAGGGTGGCGCCCACCAGCCGCCGTCCTTGAGCACGTATTTCTTGTAGATGTCGCCCCGCGGGTAGTCGCCCGTGAGCACCTCGTAGCCCTCCGCCCCGTCCGGCCTGGTTCATGCCCATGGAGGCCACGGTGATGCCGTAGATGGTGATGAGGTTGGACGCGACGATGCCCTTCCAGCCTCTCGTCCCCGCCGGCCATGTTGGCGCCGGCCACCTGCCCGGTGCGCAGGGCGTTGATGAAACTGGTGTTGACGCGGTGCTCGCCGGAGACGGGGTCGAAGGCCTGGGCGACGTCCCCCGCCGCGAAGACGCCCTCGACGCCGGCGCGCATGTCCTCGTCCACCAGGACGCCCGCCCTGGTCTCGATGCCGCTGCCGTGCCAGGAACTCCACGTTGGACACGACGCCGATGGCCACGCCCACCATGTCGGCCGTCATGGTCCGCGCCGGTGGTGGTCCTCACCCCGGCTCACCCCGCCCGCTTCGCCCAGCACTTCCTCGATGCCTTCTTCTTTAATAAGAGCGATGCCCTTCTCCTCCAGGCGCCTCTCCACGATGGCCGAGCCGGCGATGTCGAGCATCTGGGGCCAGAAGCGGTCCTCGCGGATGAGGTAGCTGGTCTCAAGGCCCAGTTCGTTGAAGGAGCGGGCCATCTCCACCCCCAGCAGGCCTCCCCCCAGGGCCACGGCAGCCTTCGCGTGCCTGCGCCTTCTCGATGATGGCCTCGGCCTGGTCCAGGGTGCGCAGGGCGACCACGCCGCCTAAGTCCGGCGCCGGGGGTGGTGTAGTCGCGGGGGCGGGCGCCGGCGGCGATGAGCAGCCGGTCGTAGTGGACGGTCCCGCCGCCCTCCAGCCTCACTTCCCTGGTTGGCGGTGTCCACGCCGGCGACCGCGGTCCCGGGGCGGAAGTCGATGTTGCTTTCGCGGTAGAAACGCCTCGTCCACCACGTAGAGGGACGTCCCGCTGCTTCAAGCCGCAGATGTAGTCGGGGAGCATCATGCGGTAGTAGCAGCGGTGCGGCTCGCGGTCGATGATGGTTATCCCGCCCTCGGCGTCGAGCTTGCGGATGGCCTGGGCGGCCCGTATGCCGGCGCCGCCGTTGCCGATGATCACGTATTCCACCCGGTACCTCCTTATTCGCTCCATAATTATACCCCTCCCTCCACAAGGTGCCTGTCATCAACCTCCACACCCTCCACAAGGTGCCTGTCCTCAACCTCCACACCCTCGGTGTAAGATAATGGTGTTGTGGTTGATCGGTCTTTCGGGCATCTCGATGGCAAGGAGGATGGTCATGCGTATCTTCTTAAAAGAAAGAAAGGCTCTGCCGGGGATTCTCGCCGTCTTTCTGCTGGCGGCGGTCATGCCCACGGTGCTTTTCACCCCGCCGGCGATGGCCGGGGACGAAACCGGGACCGGGGCCTGCCAGGCGCAACCTCCGTCAAGCGCTCGCCCCTACTATAGCCCGGAAGCCGGGGACTCCCCGGAAGAAGCAGCCGTCCTGGATCGGCTGAAGCGGAGCGCCCCGGAAGAACTGCTGCCGGAGTCGCTGCTGCCGGAAGCCGATGACCATCCCGGAACGGCCGGAGCTGAAGGAGCCGCGGAGACCCCGGAAAGCGGTTTCGTGGCTGCCGGAACCGGCGCCTGGACGGCCCCCGCCCAGGCCTACCTCCCCTCGGGCAGTGCCAGTGTGGCATACATGACCGACGGCCACGTCCTCGACAACAGCGGCAGGATGCACGTGGTCTACACCAAGGCCGTGACCACCGGCATCGGGCAGGCCCCGGACGCACCCGGCTTCACCACAAGAAGCCTGCAGGACCACTATCTCGCCACCTTCAACCAGGGCGCGTGGGACGTGCCGGGGAGCTTCACCCAGATCACCGGCTTGGAGGGTTCCGAAACAGTCTGGGCCGGTGATGACCCCAACGGCTACGTCCACGTCATCTACACCAAGTGGACCTGGGGCCGTGACGCCACAAGTCCCGCGGGAGACGGCACGGCCTACCAGCACGAGGACGAGAACCTCTGGTACATGTACGTCTCCCCGGACGGTTCCTGGAGCACCCCCCGCCGGCTCACCAGCTTCGCCGGCAGTTGGGAACTGATCGGCGCCCGCTTCGAGATGGGAACGGACCGCCTCTACGGCGTTTTCGTCGCAAACCGCAACAACGAGACCACTCCTTCTTCCTACCAGGCACAGGTCGGATTCGTTGAGGGTTACCTGGACAGCTGGGCGGCCATGACCGAGCTCAGCGCCTGGGACTACGACGAAGATCCGGGGGAGCTCGAGCCCATCATGTGGCCTTCCCTGGCCGTTTCCAGCCTTAGCGGCGAGGTGACCGCGGCCTGGGCGGCGCTGACCCGGCCGGATCCCGTGGACCCGGACAGCGGGAAGATTGACGCCTACGGGTGCGTGCGCAGCGCCGGCGGCGCCTGGTCCGCGCCGGAGAACATCTCCGGCGCGGCCGCCAGCGAGATGTGGATGCCCATGATGACCACGTATCGCGGCAATGAAGGGCCGGCCCTGGTGCTGGCCCAGCAGTTCGTGTTTGCCTTCGGACGCCGCCCATCCTCCCCGCGACGACTTCTTCATCATCTCGCAGACCGGCGGCGCCTGGGCCGCCCCCCTGAATGCGAGCAATGTCGAAGCCGGGCAGTCGGGCATGCTGGGCTACCTTGAAATGGACGCCTTCGGCAACCTGAGTTTCCTCTACGAGGTGGTGAGGACGGCCTGGGACGGAGCCAGCTGGATACCCCTGGGAGAGGAGCTACGCTACACCAGCCTGTCCGCTGCGGGCCTCTCGGTCCCGGCGGTGATCATGGAATACGCCCACCAGAGGTATGCCGATTACTTGGACCTGGCCCTGGACAGCAACGGCTGCGCGCACATCTTCTTCTCCGGCTACATCTCGGACGGTACCGACACCTGGGGGTTTGCCGCCGGTTACGCCACCAACGCCCCGGGTGGCGATCCCGCTGCCTTCTCTTCGGCCATGGCCCTCAGGCTCCCCTCCGACTACTATCTCTACAACCTGGCCGTGAGCACCCTGCCCGGCGGCGACGTCCTGGCCACCTGGTCCGAGAACGGTTTCGACGCCGGCGGCGACCCCACCCGTGGGGTGATGTGCTCCCGTTTGAAAGAAGACGGCGCCTGGGGGGAGGCCGTGGTGGTCTCGTCCGTCCCCGGCAGCACCGACATGCTCCACGTCATCGAGGGGGGCTGGCCTACCAGCCAGGACACCCGCGTCAGCGCCACCGGCGAGCAGCAGACCGTCTTCGAGACGGCGAAGTACGACACCGTAGCCAACACCTGGTACGACTTTGAGAAGTATTTCTCCGAGACCGTGGGCGGCGCCTGGACCGCCCCGCAGCTCATCTCCGGCAGCGGCGAGAGCTGGGTGTACCCGTGGATACTCGCGGACGGCGGGCAGCGTTATCTCGTCCCCTTCGAAGTCACCGATACCGCCACCGGTAAGCTCGTCCTCCGCGCCACCCAGCAGTTAGAGCCCGCGCCCCCCGCCTCGACATACTTCTTCGCCGAAGGCACCACCCGCGAGGGCTTCGACGAGTGGCTCTGCCTCCAGAACTCCGGTGAAGAAGAAGCCGCCGTGGCCATCACCTACATGCTCGAAACGGGAGAGAACATCGACCAGCCGGTCACCGTCCCCGCCCACTCCCGCGTCACCGTCAACGTCAACAACGCGGTGGGGCCGGAGCACGACGTCTCCGCCCGCGTGGCCGCCGACCGCTTCATCGTGGCCGAGCGGCCCATGTACTTCGACTACCATGGCTGGGCCGGCGGCCACTGACGTGATGGGGGCCCGCGAGGCCAGCCGGCTGTGGTACTTCGCCGAAGGCACCACCCGCGAAGGCTTCGACGAGTACCTGACCCTGCAGAACCCCTCGGACGACGCGGCCCACGTGGACGTCACCTACGTCCTGGGCGACGGCACCACCCGGCCCGGCAGCCTGGACATCGGCCCGCGCAGCCGCGCCACCGTCAACGTCAACGAGGCGGTAGGGGCGGGCCAGGACGTCTCCCTGGTGGTCGAGAGCGACCAGGCCGTCGTGGCCGAGCGTCCCATGTACTTCGACTACCAGCGGCCTGGCCGGCGGCCACTGCGAGGTGGGGAGCACCTGCCTGGCCAGCCGCTGGTACTTCGCCGAGGGCACCACCCGCGGCGGCTTCGACACCTACATCTGCCTGCAGAACCCGTCCGGCGTCGACACCGAGGCCGAGCTGACCTTCATCCTGGAGGACGGCTCCACCGTCGAGCAGACCCTGGCCCGTCCCCGCCACCAGCCGCCAGACCCTGCGGGTCAACGACGTCGTCGGTCCGGAGCACGACGTCTCCACCGTGGTGGAGTCGGCCAGCCTGCTCCTGGCCGAGCGGCCCATGTACTTCGTCTACAAGGGCGTCTGCCCCGGCGGACACGTGGCCTCGGGCGTGGAGTCGCCCAAGAACTCCTGGTTCTTCGCCGAAGGGACCACCCGCGCCGGTTTCGACGAGTGGGTCTCCCTGCAGAACCCCGGCAGCGTCGACGCTACCGCCTCCCTCTCCCTGATGCTGGACGACGGCACGGTGCAGAGACGCGGACGTCCCCGTTCCCGCCCACACCCGGGTCACGGTATACATCCCCGACCTGGTGGGACCGGAGCGGGACGTCTCCGTGATGCATCAATGTGCGACCGGGCCATCGTGGCCGAGCGGCCCATGTACTTCCTCTACGGAGGCGAGTGGGCCGGCGGGCACGTGACGCCGGGTTGTAGAGCCAGGAAAGGTGTAGAGGCATGGACATGGATCGGTTCGCGGGAAAGACGGTCATCGTCACCGGCGGGGCCTCGGGCATCGGCAAGGCGCTCAGCGAGGAGCTGGCCTGGCGCGGGGCCGTCCTGACCGTGGCCGACACCGACCGGGCGGACGCTCGAGGACACCGTGGACGAGCTGAACGACGAGGGCTGCGAAGTCGAAGGCGGCGCGGCTCGACGTCACCGACGACGAAGCGGTCGGCGGAGACTGGTGGACGCGGTGGTGGCCGGGCACGGGCGCCTCGACTACATCTTCAACAACGCGGGCATCGTGGTGCTGGGCAGAGGCGGAGGACTTCTCCTTCGAGGACTGGCACCGGGTCATCGACGTCAACCTCTACGGCGTGGTGCACGGGGTGATGGCGGCCTACCCGGTGATGGTCCGGCAGGGCCCGGCCACATCGTCAACACCGCTTCCGCCGCGGGGCTCTTCCCCTCGGCGCGGGAGATCTCCTACACCGCCAGCAAGTACGGGGTGGTGGGCCTCTCCAACGCCCTGCGGGTGGAGGGCGCGAGGTACGGCGTGAAGGTCAGCGTGGTCTGCCCCGGCTTCATCGACACGCCCATCTACGGCGAGACGCCAGGATGCTCGGGGTCGACCGGGAGCGGCTGATGCGGGTGATGCCCCACATGGTCCCCGCCGACCGGTGCGCCCGGACTCATCCTGCGCGGGGTGGAGAAGAACCGGGCGGTCATCCCGGTGGGCGCGGACGCCTGGCTGGCCTGGCTGCTGCAGAGGCTGGGCCTGCGGGCTGATCCGGCCTGATCACGCGAACGCAGATACGCCTGGTCCGGCGGTGCGGGACGGGCTGACCCCGCCCGCGCGGAAGTCACGTCATCGAGTCACGTCATCCCTTCTCGTGGAGGGAAATGCTATATTATATTGTCTATCGATTTTCGCGACGCTTTACGGAGGTGAAGGCCTTGAAGATAGCGGTGACCGGAAAGGGAGGCGTGGGCAAGACCACCCTGGCGGGCGGCCTGGCGCGCCTGCTGGCCGACGAGGGCTTCAAGGTGCTGGCGGTGGACGCCGACCCCGACGCCAACCTCGCTTCCAGCCTGGGCATCCCGCCCGAGCGCATGGCCGGCGTGGTCCCCATCGCCGACATGAAGGAACTCATCGCCGAGCGCACCGACTCCAAGCCGGGCACCTTCGGCTCCTTCTTCAAGATCAACCCCAAGGTGGACGACCTGCCGGACGAGCTCTCGGTGGAGCATGAGGGGGTCAAGCTGCTGGTGCTGGGGACGGTGAAGAAGGGCGGGGGCGGCTGCATCTGCCCCGAGTCGGTGCTGCTCAAGAGCCTGCTCAGCCACATGCTCTTCGCCCGCGACGAGGCGCTGATCCTGGACATGGAAGCGGGCATCGAGCACCTGGGGCGCGGCACCACCGCGTCGATGGACGCCATGCTGGTGGTCATCGAGCCGGGGATGCGCAGCGTGCAGACGGCCCAGAGCATCCGCAAGCTCGCCGCCGACCTCGGCATCACCCGCCTCTTCGTGGTGCTGAACAAGCTGGTCGACCCGGAGGAACAGACCATCATCGAGGCCAACCTGGACGGCCTGCCCCTGCTGGGCAGCATCTCTTACGACCCGGAACTGCGCCGCGCCGACCTGCGCGGCTTGAGCCCCTACGACTGCGGTCCCCCACTTCGTGGAGGAAGTCCGGACCATCCGTGAACGACTCGAGCAAGAACTAAAGGAGAATCGAGTGATGCCCTTTCCCATCATAGCCTCGGAACGCCTCTCGGAGACCGTCGGCGCCCTGCGCGTCGCGGCGCCGGACATCGCGCGCAACGCCCGGGCCGGGCAGTTCGTCATCCTGCGCATCGACGAGACCGGCGAGCGCATCCCCCTGACCCTGGCCGACTGGTCCGCCGGGGAGGGCTGGGTCTACCTGGTCTTCCAGGAAGTGGGCAAGTCCACCTACCAGCTGGGGCGCCTGAAGGAGGGCGACGCGCTGGCCGACCTGACCGGCCCCCTGGGCATCCCCTCCGAGATAGAGGACTTCGGCACGGCCCTCTGCGTGGGCGGCGGCGTGGGCATCGCCGCCATCCATCCCATCTGCCGGGCTTTGAAGGAAGCGGGCAACCGGGTGGTGAGCATCCTCGGGGCGCGCACCGCCGACCTGGTCATCATGGTCGAGCAGATGAAGGCGGTCTCCGACGAGGTCATCATCACCACCGACGACGGCAGCCTGGGCCACAAGGGCGTGGTCACCTGGGCCATGGAGGACGAGCTGAAGAAGGGCGGCGTCGGCATGGTCCTGGCCATCGGCCCCGCCGTCATGATGAAGTTCGCCTCGGCCGTGACCAAGCCCTACAACGTGCCCACCCGGGTCAGCCTCAACTCCATCATGCTGGACGGCACCGGCATGTGCGGCACCTGCCGCTGCGAGGTGGAGGGGAAGACCCGCTTCGCCTGCGTGGACGGGCCGGAGTTCGACGGGCACCAGGTGGACTGGGGCCTGCTGCTCACGCGCCTGGCCGTCTACAAGGAAGAGGAGAAGGCCTCGCTCGAGCGCTTCCTCGCCACCCTGTAGGAAACTTGGGGTCAGACCCGCTTATCCACTTTCTCACCGTTTTCCCAGGTGGCTGAGCTTGACGTGGATAAGGGGCCTGACCCCTTCGTTCCGGCTTTTTGTTATCCTGTTGGTATGAAGATCCTCATCTGCCCCGACAAGTTCAAGGGCTGCCTGGAAGCGGTGGAAGTCGCGCGAAGCCGTCGCGGCCGGCTTCTCCGCTGGGCGCGCCCGGGGTGGAGGTCGAACTGCTCCCGCTGGCCGACGGGGGCGAGGGCACCGCCGAGATCCTGCGTAGCGCCACCGATGGGACCCGCAGGGACTGCGCCGTCTTCGACCCCCTGGGACGCCTCGTCTCCTCCTTCTACGTGGTCCTCGGGCGACGGGGAGACGGCCGTGGTGGAGATGGCCGCCGCCTCCGGATACGCCCTGCTCTCCCCGGAAGAGCGTGACCCCCTGCGCGCCTCCACCTACGGCACCGGCGAGCTGATCCGCTCCGCCCTCGACGCCGGCCTGCGCCGTTTCATCGTGGCCATCGGCGGCAGCGCCACCAACGACGGGGGGATGGGCATGGCCGCCGCCCTGGGGGCGCGCTTCCTCGACGCGCGGGGCGCCGCCTGGAGCCCTGCGGCGCGTCGCTGGGCGAAGTGGCCTCCGTCGACCTCTCCGGCCTCGACGAGCGGGTACGCTCGAGCGAGTTCGTCGTCGCCTGCGACGTCACCAATCCCCTCCTGGGCAAGGACGGCGCCACCCGCGTCTTCGGTCCCCAGAAGGGGGCGGACGCAGGTGACCGTGGGATTCCTGGAGGAGGGCATGGCCTCCTACGCCCGCGTGGTCGAGACGGCGGTGGGGCGCGATCTCGCTTCCGTCCCCGGCGCCGGCGCGGCCGGGGGGCTGGGCTTCGGGCTCCTCGCCTTCCTCGGCGCGCGGGTGGAGCCGGGCATCGAGGTGGTCATGCGGGCGGTGCGCTTCGAGGAGAGGGCGCGGGGCTGCGACCTCATCGTCACCGGCGAGGGCAGATACGACGCGCAGACCTCCTACGGCAAGACCGTCTCCGGCGTGGCCCGCGTGGCCCGGGAGCTGGGCGTGCCCCTGGTCATCCTGGCGGGGGCGGTCGTCGGAGGACGTCGTCGAGGGTGAAGGCCCGCCGCCGGAAGCGCCCGTCTCCTGTTTCTGCGTGACCCCCCGGCCCATGCCCCTGGAGGAAGCCACTGGCCTCCGGTCGCGCCAACCTCACCTACGCCGCCACCCAGCTCGCCCGCCTCCTGAAATTTGGGGTCAGACCCCAAATTTAGATAAATCAGAAACGCGGCATTCAGGAGTTGTTTAACCTAAATTTGGGGCCTGACCCCAAGTTTAGGCGATGCGCTCGACGATGACCGACGCGGCGGCCTGCAGGTAGGATGTCGGGGCTGCACAGGTTGGGCCCGGGGTTCATCACCGCGGACAGGCCGCAGGCCAGGCCCCGCTGCAGCATCTCCTCCACCGGCTCGCCGCGGATCATCCCCATGACCAGTCCGGCGACGGTGGAATCGCCCGCCCCCACGGTGTCCTCGCAGTCGATGGGAGGCACCATGCCCTTCCACGCCCCCTCGCCCGTCACCATGACGGCGCCCTCGCTGCCCAGGGAAGCCACCACCACGCCCACGCCCTTCTTCACCAGGCCGCGGGCGAA
Organism: uncultured bacterium; assembly: GCA_963765625.1. Taxonomy (GTDB): domain Bacteria; phylum Actinomycetota; class Geothermincolia; order Geothermincolales; family Geothermincolaceae; genus CAVXXD01. The sequence continues at coordinate 40,344 of CAVXXD010000012.1, read as the reverse complement.
CTCGACGATCTCGTCGTCCGTTGCCAGCGCGCGGCCGGCCAGCTTCTCCAGTTCCACCCGGTTGGGCTTGATGAGATAGGGGCCCGCCTCGATGCCCAGGCGCATGGGCTCACCGTCGCTGTCGAGGATGACAGCGGATGCCCTACTTCTTGCCCTCCGTGATGATGGCGTGGTAGATGTCCGCCTTGACCCCCTTGGGCAGCGAGCCCGAGAGGACCAGCACCTCCGGGGCCTGGGCCTTCTCCAGGAGCATCTCGGTCAGGCGCTCGGTCTCCTCCGTCTCCACCAGCGGACCGGCGGCGCGGATGGACAGCTCCCGGCCGTCCTTCTTCCCCAGGATGGTGATGTTGGTGCGCGTCTCGTTCTTAATCTTTACAACCTGTAATATCAAGCCTTCCTTCTGCAGAAGGTCCAGGACTTCCTCCCCCCGGTAGCCGCCCAGCAGCCCCATGGCCACGGAGTCCACGCCCATGTTGCGCAGGGCCCGCGAGACGTTGATGCCCTTCCCCCCGGGGGTCCTGGTCACCCCCACCGCCTTGACCGGCTCGCCGAAGAGGATCTCCTCCAGCTCGAAGGTGATGTCCAGCGTGGGGTTCAAGGTCACCGTATAGATCATCCGTCTTCCCCCGTCTCGAAGTCTCTCCTCGCCTTCCCACGTTTATTATAGCGGTTGGAAAAAGAAAGAACGGTGGAGGGACCCGCGGCGCGAGCCCCTCCGTTCCATCATGGATAATCAGTAGGTGTGCCCGTTCGGACAGTAGGCGCGCGGCGGTTCCCCTGGACCGTCTACTATGATGACGTAAGGCCGGTCATCCGTCGGGCACGCCGGCCACTCCTTCAGTAGTTCCGGCACGTAGCCGGACGTGTAGAGGCAGTACGCGTCGCTGCCGGCCCGGTACTGCATGATGGCCCCGTCGATGGTACGCAGGTTGTCCTTGCACGCACCACCCCCACAAGGTGGGTGCTGCTCGCTTACGAAAACCGGTATGACAATGATCACGCACACCGCTATCACAGCCAGCACCATCACGATCCAGGCGATCTTCCGCCCGACGCTACGCTTCTTCTTCTCTACCGGCACGAAGTAGTTCGGGTTCATCTCGTTCATATCTTTCACCCCCTCTCGCCCTTTCCGCGGCGCGCGGCCTCCCCCTGGTTTTCGGGTAAACTTCACCTCCGGCCGTTATATGACACGTATGTAACTTGCCGTGTCGGCACGGCCTTGCGGGGAAAGATATGCGCGCCTTCCGGCTTGTGGCTGAGGCCGGTGAGGTCCCCCGGGCGCCGGCGGGGCTTGCGGGTGCGAGAGCCGTACTCTCGTGATCATGAAGATAACCAGGGTATGAATGGAATGAACGTAATCCCGCGTCGCCCTTCTTCGCTCCGGATGACTCCGGCCCCTCCCGGTCTCCGCATCACCCCCTTTTCCTCCAGCGGGAACGCCGATATCCGTATATGAAAATTATTGCCCGCTATTGTCTATATCGGCGCATGGGGGGCGAAAGATAAGAAAGACAGGGTTGCTTATTGAGGTTGCTTACGAGGACTTCCCGAGAGAAGCTAAGGCCTTCCCGGCGCGGACAGCGGAGGGATGTTGCCCGGCACAGCCGGGGGCGGGATGTTCCCGGCAACGGCTTCGGCGGCCAGACGCGCGGCTACTTTGCCGCGGACCTGGGTGAGGAGAGCGTCCAGCTGCGTCAGGACGCCCGGATTCCGGGACCTGCCCGGCGTAGAGCACGTCCATCAGCGCCCGGGTGATGTTCCCCGCCTCTTTCTCCACCGACGGCACGCGGTCGTTGATGCGCCACAGGTACTCCGTGGGGGTCTCCGAAGGCGCGCGCGAATAGCCCAGCCTGGCCAGCTCGCCGCACATTGCGGCGTAGGTGAGGCAGACGAACTCCCCCGGCTTCCTGGCATTGAAAGCGGCGCGACGCGCTATTTCCGCGTGCTCGGGCTCCTTCTCCTTCTTGCGTCCGGCCAGCCATTTACGGATGTAATAAATGGCCGCGGCGATGAGCAGGGCCAGTATCACGGCGAAGACGAGGATGTAGATCGTCCGGTTGATGTTCCGGCTCTCCTCTTCATTCATGGCAGGCTTCTCGTCCCTGACCATCGGGCGGCTGGGGTCTTCCTTGCCACCGCTCGTGCTTTCACTACCGGCGCTGCCGCTTCCCCAGCGCCCGTGTCAGATCCAGACCCGGAGCCGTTGCTGTTGCTGTTGCCGTTGCTGCCCGAGTTACCGCTGCCGCTGGACCCGCTCCCTGAGCTGGAATCGCTGCCACTGTCGTTGTCGCCGCTGGAACTGCTGCCCGACTCCGACCCGCCGCTCCCCGAGCTTGAGCCGCTACCGGAGCTGTCGCCGTCCCCCAGGCCATCCCCGCCGCCCGACTCCGACCCGCTCCCCGACTCTGACCCGCCGCCCGACTCCGACCCGCCGCTCCCCGTTCCCGATCCGCCGCCCGTCCCGGAACCACTGCTGCCCGTTCCCGACCCACTGCCGTCCGTGGACTTGTTGCCACCCGTAGCCCTTTCGCTTGTGGCCTTGCCCGACGAGTCCCTCAGGGGCTTGGGGATCACCTGGTAGAACAGGGCCGCGGCGGCCAGCACCACCAGCGCGGGCAGGACGTAGCTGGCCAGGACCCCCGCCCTTACCCTGCACGGCCTGGGTCAGGCTGCCCCTCTTCTCGCGCCGGCGCAGGTGCTCGAGGTTGGAGTGGAGCGCCACCGGCAGCAGCAGCATCAGGTACAAGGGCGATGAACGCGAGGCACACGGCCTTGAAACTCAGGGTGGAGAGGAGCACCATGGCCCCGGCCACGCACTGGACCACGCGGTAGTCGCGGGCCCGCTTGAGCCGGTAAGACTCACAACACCCCGCGTCACGCCGCCGCGGCGGCCACGATGGTGGCGACGTTGGCCGCGGTGTAGACTCGCCCCAGGCTGATCACGTAGATCATCAGATCAGCACCAAGGCGACGGCAGGCCCCAGCAAGACGTCTTCCTTGCGGCGCGGTTTGCCCGCCCGGCGCCAGGAGTAGAAGAAGCCGCCGGCCGTCGCCAGTGCCAGCAAGGGGAAGAACCCCACTTCCGAGAAAGGAACCGCCACCGCCAGGCACCCGATGCAGGTAGAGGCCCAGGGTCCCCCAGTGCAGCAGGGTGAGCTCGCGCGTCTTCTCCAGGGTCGGCTCGGGCTTGCCGTCCAGGCGCGCGAACATCTCCCGGAAGCCGCTGAAGAGGCCTCCTTTTATTCGCTTTCTCCGCCACTATCCCCACCCCCCATAGAAGACGGGCCTGGACGGCCCCATCTCCCGGTTGACCCCCGCCACCCGGAAGTTGCGGGCGCGCAAGGCCTCCAGGGTGGTCCAGGTAGGCCGTCTCCTCCACCAGTGCCTCCACCGGTTCATTCTCCGGTGAGGCCTGGAAAGAGGTGACGTCGAAGAGGAGGACGCGCGGCTCCATGCCCTCCGCCTGCAGGAGCGAGAGCACCTCCACCATCATGTGGTTGGGGCCGCTGCAGGGGGACGACGAGGGTGGAGTCGCTTCTTCAGCCTCGGCGCTGCAGGCTGCTCGAGGGTCAGCTCCAGGGGCACCTGCCCGTCCGGTTGCAGTTCGGTCAGGAAATCCAGGATCAGCGGGAAGTCCATCAGGCCCCGCGGAGCACTTCGAGGTACGCGCATGCCGTCCCCCAGAGCCACCACGTTCAGGGAGTGGCATTTCCGGAGCATGTCCCGGCAGAGCGCTCCGATTATCTTGATCAGTACTCGAAAGTCGTGTGCTTCCCTGCCGCCGCTGACCAGTAGCGGTACAGGTCGATGACCACGGTGAGGTCGAAGTCCACCGCCATCTCCAGTTCCTTGACCATGAGGGTCATGCACTTGGCGGTGGAGGGCCAGTGGATGAGGCGGCGCGGGTCGCCCGGCTGATATTCGCGGACGCCGAGAACTCGCTGGACCACCCGGCCTTGTCGATCGTGCCCAGGCCCACCCGCTCCCGCGGCCCGCCCAGGGCCTGGCTCCAGGAAGGCGACGGGTAGAGGTGGGGGTAGACCCGTACCAGCGAAGACTCCAGGTGCTCGCGCGGTTGCTTGAAAATGGCCAGGGGGGACTCCCGCCGCAGCTCCATCGGGCCCACCCGCCAGACGCCCCGCCCCAGCAGTTGGCCTCGTAGGTGTAGGTCGCCGGTGGCGCCGGCGGGCAGGCTGCCCACCACCACCCTGCGCTCCCGGTAGGGTCGTTCCTCCGGCGCGAAGTGGTCCACCAGCACCAGGTTGTTGACGGTGCCGCCCTTGTTGCGCAGCACCAGCTTCACCTCGACCGAGTCGTCCTCGCCCATCACCGGCGGCACCTCCCGCCTCATCTCGATCCGCGGCATCTGCACGGCCGCGTAGAGGTCGATGGAGTACTCCACCACCACGCAGCACCGCCACGGCACAGGCGGGGAAGTAGAGCAGGGGGTTGGAGGCTGGCCCAGGCCGCCCGGCCGACAGCGCCCCGCCGGCCAGGTACAGCCAGAGCTTCCAGGTCCAGGCGGGGCAGCCGCATGCGAAGCCCGGCCTCTGGAGCGTCGCGGGGCTGGGCGGGTCTTCTGCAGCCTGGGGCAGCCGCGCACCGGACGGGCGGCGGCTTGGCCGCCGGGCTCGACCTCTTCCGCGCCCTCTTCCTGATGCGCCCGCCCGGGCGTGAGACGGGTCGACCCGCCTGTCGGCCTGGGCCTGCCGGTGATCAGAGAGATGCCCCGGTGACTGCCGCTCGAAGATGACGGCCATGTAGATGTTGGCGATCGACCCGTGCAACGACAGCGAGCACACGCAGGCGGTAACCCGTGTCCTCCAGCGGATTCCGCTCTCAGTGCTCCCGCCGACGACGATGCGCCGCCCACCCCGGCGATGACGGGGGCCACGAAAATCACCAGGAGCTGGAACGACGCTGACGATTGAGTAAGCGGAGCTCCGGGCCGTCCACCCTTGAGCTCCTGTGCATCAGGAAGAACAGGCCCTCTATCATCAGGTGGGCAAGGACGTTCAGCACTATCCCGAAGCCCGAGGTCGCTGGTAGACCAATGCCGGCGTACCTCCTTCTTCTAAGACTCCCGCGTGACGGGTACGGGCACCTGGGCCAGTATCTCGGCCACAACCTGCTCCGGCCGGCGTTCCTCCATGAGCAGGCGCGGGCGCAGGTGGACGCGGTGCGAGAGGACGTAGGGGGCCAGCACCTTGACGTCGTCCGGGCTGACGAAGGTCCGTCCCGCCGATGTAGGCCAAGGCGCGGGCGCTCTTCATCAGCGAGAGGGAGCCGCGCGGGCTCACCCCCAGGGCGATGTCGGGATGGTGGCGGGTGGCGTCGGAGATGGCGACGATGTAGTCCTTGACCTCGTCCGAGATGTTCACCCGCTTGACTTCCTGCACCAGGGACGCGCACCTGGTCCAGCGAGGTGACGGTGGTGATGGACTCCACCGGGTGGGCCTGGACTGCTGATCGGTGAGGATGCGCGCCTCCTCCGTCTTGTCGGGGTAGCCCATGGCGATCTTCATCAGGAAGCGGTCCAGCTGCGCTTCGGGCAGGGGATAGGTGCCGGCCAGTTCGATGGGGTTCTGGGTGGCGATGACCATGAAGGGGCTGGTTGAGGCGGTAGGTCGTCCCGTCCACGCTGACGTTGGCTCTCCTCCATGCATTCCAGCAGGGCGGACTGGGTGCGGGGAGAGGCGCGGTTGATCTCGTCCGCCAGCACGATGTGGGCGAAGATCGGGCCCGGGCTTGAACTCGAAGTCGCTGGTCTTCATGTTGTAGATGTTCACCCCGGTTACGTCGGTGGGCAGAAGGTCCGGCGTGAACTGGATGCGCCGGAAGGAGGCGTCGATGGAGCGGGCCATGGAGCGGGCCAGCATGGTCTTGCCGGTGCCGGGCACGTCCTCGATGAGCACGTGGCCCTTCGGACAGCAGGCTGGCCAGCACCAGCTCGATGGCGCCGCGCTTGCCCACGATCACCTTTTCGATATTATCGACGATCTTCGGACCTCCTGCTTGGCCACTGGATTCTCCTCCTGGAGTTTGCCTCAGCCTTTAGCATGTCCGCCTCTAATATTAGAGAAGGCCGGGGTTTATCAATTCGCGGTCAACTATTGGGGTCAGGCCCCAAATTTAGTTCGTCAAAGAACTCGCAGCCCGCCTCAGCTTACTAAATTTGGGGCCTGACCAGTTTACTTGACGTGGGACATGTCGCGCTCGAGATATTCGGGCAGGCCCACGTGCCCCCAGAAATCCTCGATGTGGAAACCGTCCACCACGCCGCTCTGCTTGCCCTCGATGAGCAGCTTGACCTTCTGGACGGTGGAGAACTCGGTGAGAGTGTTGGCGATGGAATCCAGGGCCAAGCGCCTCCACCTCGGCGCCGGCGCCGCCCTGGGCCGCCTTGTCGGTGAGTATCTCCTTGCTCAGGTTGACGGTGCAGACGCCGTCCGCGATGCTCACGTCCAGTACCTTGACGGTGTCGGGCAGAATGGCCTGGAGCGAGCTGCCCGTCGGCCGGGCCCTTGATCAGTTCTTCCATCGCCGCGCGGGCCACCGCCCTGGGTGTAGGGGACGGTGCGGTCCTCTGCCGTAGGAAGAAGCTGGTGGGGGTGGCGCCCATGAAGTACAGGGTCAGTTCGATGGGGCCGTTCCCGGTATCCTGCCCGGTCTGGGTGGCGTCCTGGTCACCCGTGTCCTGGCTGGTGTCGGTGGTGGTCCCGGTGTCTACCGTCTTGCTGCTCTCGTCGCACCCCGCGGCTGAGAAGGCCACCAGGGCCAGGACCAGAACGAGGGCCAGCGCCGCGAGGGCTTTGGCTTTCTTCATTTCCCTTTATCTCCTTTCCCTTGCCCTACTTATCAACCATGATTATCCCATGTTGGCAGGACATATGGGGTTAGACGCGGTTGTCAGGGCATAAAGCCCACCACGTCGGACCCGCCGGTCCAGACACCGTTGTAATTGAAGTACATGGGTCGCTCGACGATGACCGGCTGGTCCGAGACCAGCATGGAGGAGATGGACATGCCCTCGCCGGCATCGGAGTTGACGTAGACGGTGTAGCGGGAGGAAGCCGGCACGGTGTGGGACCTGGTGACGGGCAGGGCTCCCCCTTCCGGCAGGTAGGTTATTACCACCACGGCTTCCTGGTTCCCGGGGTTCTGGATGCACAGCCACTCCTCGAAGCCGGCCCCGGTGTAGCCCTCGGCGAAGAACCACGTCGTTCCCGCCGAGACCGCGCCGATGACGCAGTGGCCGCCGGTCCAGCCCCATGAACCCGTGCCCTGGTAGTCGAAGTACATGGGCCGCTCAGCCAGGAAGTCGGAGCTGGAAGAAAGGTAGACGGAGACATCCTGCCCGTCGCCCACTTCGTCAGCCACATTGATAGTGCTGCGGTAGCCCGCCGGGACCTGGTACTCCCGGGCCACGGGCTCGCCCACGGCCAGATTGTAGACGGCACTCACGATTATCTCCTCGCCACCCGGGTTCTGCAGCGTGAGCCATTCTTCGAAACCCGCCCTCGTAGTCCCCTCCGCGAAGTAATAGCCGCGGGCCAGAGACGGCACTCCGAGCACGTCGTGTCCGCCGGTCCAGCCCCAGGCCGCCGTTCCCTGGTAGTTGAAATACATGGGCCGCTCGGCCACCACCGGTTGGTCGGACTCCAGTTTTAAAGAAGTCTGGTAGCTCCGGCCCTGCAGCAGGTCGTTGGCCTTGAAGGTGGCCCGGGAGTGCGCGGGGACGGTATAGCTCCCGGCCGGCACCACCAACCCGTCTTCCTGGGTCTGAAAGTTGAAGGTCAGGGAGGCTTCCACATTGCCGGGGTTGAGCACGCAGACCCATTCATCGAAGCCTGCCCCGGTGTAACCTTCGGCGAAGTACCACGTATCGGAGGTGCCGCTCGCCCCCACCGCGTCGGTGCCGCCGGTCCAGCTTTCACCGGCGCCGGTGTAGTCGAAGTACATGGGGCGCTCGGCCACGAAGGGGGCGTCCGCTTCGCACTTGATGGAGACGTCCCGGTCCGGCCCCACTTCGGAGTTGACGTTGACGGTCAGGCGGGAAAGGGCGGGGACCACGTAGGAGCGCTCCAGGGTGGTGCCGTCGGTGAACAGGTAGGTCACCTCCACCGTTAAAGGCTCGATCCCCGCGTTGCCCAGGCAGAGGTACTCCTGGAAGCCCGCGCCGGTGTAGCCCTCGGCGAAGTATACGGTCTGCGTATCGACGGCGAAGGTGGCGCCGATGGTGTGGGGGGTGGTGACGTCAGTGAAAGTGTAAGAAGAGACCGGTCCCACCGAGACCCCGTCCACCAGGACGTCGCTCACGTGATAGCCGGAATCGGGGGTGATGGTGAAGGACTGGTCCGCGCCCACCAGGACGGAGACGGCCCCGGAGGGGGTGATTGAGCCTCCCGCTCCGGCCGTCGCGGCGATGACCGCGTAGGCTTCTTCTATGTGCAGGGTGAAGATCTTGAAGTCGGCCTGGACAGCGTCGGAAGCTTCGATGTAAAAGGTGTAGTCGCCGGCCGCGGTGGGAGTGCCCGAAAGGGTGCCGGCGTCCGAAAGGGTCAGGCCGGGCGGCAGAGACCCTTTGTAGGTGAACCAGCCATAAGGAACGGTGCCGCCCGAAGCGGCGAAGTCGATGGAGTAGGCGGAGCCTCTCGCCCCGGCCGGCAGGGGCGAGAACGTGGCCACCTGGATGGGAGTGGCCGGTGGCGTGCCGCCGTAGGGGACCGAGAGGTATGGCTCCCATGTGAGGCTGCCGGAAAAGCTTTCCCCGTAGGACACCGAGTCATAACTGGGCCCGTGGGTGTCGCCCCAGTAGCACCAGCTCGCGTCGATGAGGTTGACTGACTCGTTGTCGATGGCGTCGGTGTTGCCGCTGAAATTGTTGAACTGCAGGCTGGATGCGTCACCGCTGCCGGGGATGAAGATGCCGATGGCACAACCGTTGAAAGTGTTGGCGGTGATGAGGTTGTCGCCGGGGTAGACCATGTTCACGCCGGCGACCCCCGCTCCGGAGATGGTATTGCCGGTGATGATGGTGGGGCTGTATGCGCCACCCCAGATATCCCAGGTGTCCACCCCGTACTCCCCGGTGCCGGTGATGGTGTTGTTGTCGATGACGATGCCGGAGACGTTGCCCTGGATGCCGATGCCCGAGTCCACGCTGCCGGGCGAGGTCACGTTATAGACGTCGCAGTCATGGATGTAGATGTTGGTGGCCTGGCTGCCGGCGTCCCCTCCCCAGATGGAGATGCCCTGGGCCCAGGTGTCACCTGCATAGCCGTTCCCGATATTGTAGATCTCGCAGTTGTCCACCTCCACGTCGTGGCATTGACCGAGGTTGATGCCCACCGTACCGTAGGTGACGGGTGAGCGGTCCATAGTGCCGATGTCGTGTATCACGCAGTTGGCGATGAGCACGTCGGAGGTGGCGGCGAATTCGCTGACCACGATGCCGGAGGCGTCCGAGCCACCGGTGTAGGACGGATTTGTAACGGTGAAGCCGTCGAAGGTGACGTTGCCACTCTGGATCTGCACCACGTAGGGGTCGCCGTAATCGATGATGGTGGAGGCCGCTCCCGACACCGACACCACCGTCAGTTCCTTGTTAATGCGTGGGGACTCGTGGTAGGTGCCCGGGTCCACCTGGATGGTGTCCCCGTCGTAGGCGCCGTCGATGGCCGCCTGGATAGTGGTAAAGTCCCGGCCGGATGGCCCGACGGTGATGATGCTGGAGCGCTCGGCGGTGCCGATGGCGAAATTAGCGGGACTGCCGGGGATATCCCGCCCGCTATACCACATGCGGAAGACGGCATCCGAGCCGTGGCCATCGAAGCGAGTGGGGCTGTAGATGACCATGGGAGTATAAGTGCGGGCGGCGCGCCAGGCGACGCCGTCGTTCTTATAAAGAAGGGGGTTGCCGGCGGACTTGGTCCAGTTGATGCCGTCCGTCGAGGAGGCGTAACCGATGCCGTCCCCCACCTGGCCCTGCCCACCCGAATACCAGAAGTGCCATACGCTCGCGGACTCGCGTATGACTGTGCCCGCGGAGGCGAAGCCGCTGTCCCATGCCCCGGCTATACCGTGGTCCACGATGGGGGCGTTGGCGTAGGGAGCCTCGTGGTAGCGTGTCCAGCTGTCGCCGTCGGTGCTGTAGGCCAGGGCGGTCACCTCGTTGGCGCCGGTGGCTGCGTCGTAGTACATGGCATAGGTGTAGTTGAAGGGGTCCGCACCGATATTGCCCGCCGACGGATTGTAGAAGACCTCTATCGGGCCGTAAGTTCCGTAGTTCCAGTCCGTGCCGACCCCCGTCACCAGCTGGTAGGTAGCGTCCTGGGTCAAGGCCCGGTCGTTGGCCCAGTTGACCCCGTCGGCTGAGTCCGCCGTGCGCATGGCGCTGATGCTGTACAGTACTAAGGGGTCGGAGTCCCAGTACCAGATCCTGTAAAAGTAGGTCCCCCCGGTGCCGCTGTACCCGCCCGGGTAGAAAAGAAGCTTGGCGTGGTAACCGCCGGCGGCTATACCCGAGAGGGTTCCCTGGTTCGTCCAGTTGATGCCGTCGTCGGAGTAGGCCACCGATTCCCACTGCGTGGCGCCGGTGTCCCCGTACCACATCTTGTAATAGTAGGAACCCCCGTAGCCGGAGAATTTCGCGGCGTCGTAGATGACGCAGGGGTAGTAGGCGCGGTTGGTCGTCCCGGCGGGGTCGTAGACGGGGTTGCCGGTGTTCTCCACCCACCTGACGTAGCCGGCCTGCGCCGGCCGGGTGGCGATGATAGTAAACAGGGACGAAAGCAACAACACTACGAGGAGGGCCGCTAGCAGGCGGCCCCCGGTTTTCCGGTTCTCCAAGACGACCTCCTTAAGCCGGGTGTATGTTAAATACAACCTTATCACTTGAACGGCCGGTCAATCATGACCAGCGTCACCTCCACAAGGTGCCTGTCACCAACCTCCACACCCTCCACACCCTCCACCTCGCAACTCGGCTCAGGCCGTCCCGGGCCAGGACCCGAAGCCCGGAAGCCGCAGGGATGGAGCTTCTTCCATGTAGAGGGCCCGGCAACGCCCCGCTTTGACCTCCTCGATCAGGTCGGCCTCGTCGTGGAGATCCCGCTCGAACTCGGTCAGGCAACGCCCGATCTGAACCAGGTGGTGGGCGTCGCTCCCCCCGATGCCCGGCAGGCCGTAACGCTCCGCCGCTCGCGCCGCGATGTCGTTGTTCTCCCGCGCCGTCCCGCCGTTGAGGATCTCCACGGCGTCGCAGGTGGTGAGGAGTTCCTCCGCGTTCGCCTCACCAAGGATGGCGTGGAGGTCGCGCAAACCGCGGCAGGGGTGGGCGGGGATGACGATGCCGCCCGCCTCGTGCACCTCGGCCAGCAGCTCGCGGTAGGGCACCTGCAGGCGGCGGGCGTCCTCGAGCAGGCCGAAGACGAGCATGTCCCCCAGGTCGGTATATATCTCCACCCCGCGAAAAACAGTGAAACCCCTGCGGCGGCCCAGTTCCCAGGCTACCCGGGCTCCCTCCACCTCGTCGTGCTCGGTGACGCAGACGGCGTCAAGCCCGGTACGTTGGGCCCAATCCAGCATGGAAGCGGGGTCCATGTAGGCGCAGGGGGAAGAGGTGGTGGTGTGCACGTGCATATCTACCAGCATGGTTCAACTACCTTCGTTATTCAACGGTTATTCCACCTTAAGGGGCAGCCGGCTCGACGGCCGGCGATGCTTCCTCTACGAGATAGCAGTAGATGGAGTTGGACCCGGCCGATCCGTTCTTTTCGACTAGCACCTTTACAAGGTTCGAGCCCTGCTTCCCCAGGACGAGCTGCGGTGGAATAGGTGCCGTCCGCGCCGGTTGAGCACCTGAACTTCTCCACGTCGTTCACGACGATAGTGACCGATGCGCCGCTGACGGGCTTCTGCTGGTAATTTTTAACCTTGCCTGAAACCGTCACCGTGCTGCTTGTAACCGTCGCCCCGTTTCCGGGTGAGTCTATGGTGACGTAATACATGTAAGTGCTGACGTTCGATTTCGAGGTGGAGGTGCTCTTCTTATTGTCATTCAAAAGCTCCGCCGATAACCCCGGCAAGAATCAGGCCCCCCACGATGATCACGGGTATGAATCTCAGCAGGGCTTTCGTCCTGCTTCTCCTGGTGGCTTTCTTGCCGAAGATGGCGCTCAGAAAGGTCAGCAGGTCACTGTTGATATTGACTTCCGGGCCGGGCTCTTTGAACTCATGGTTCTCCCGGGGCCTGAGCTTCTTCAAGCGTGGCAACGGCGGTGAGGATATCCTGGGAAAGAGGCCCGGTTCGGCTGGGGGTCTGCAGCAAGGCCTGAGGTGAGTCCGGCGGGTCAGGCAGGGCAGGCATTTCCGGGACTTGCAGGTCCACGTCGCCCTCGGTTTCTTCGTCGTACCCGGCCTCTTCGGCTTCGGCTTCGGCTTCTTCTGCCTTTTCAACGTCCTCCGCTTCCACCAACTTGGCTTCCGCGATCACCCCGGCCTCTTCCCTGCATTCCGCAAGGACCGCTTCTTCCGGCGATGGAGAAGGCGGCGCCTGGGAGACGAAACCTGTGCGGGCGGGAGGCCGCATACGATACGTGCTTGCCGGGGGTTGCGCGGGCTGCGTGGCCCACGGTGGGGGGGTCATCTCCTCAGGCCTGGCTGCCCACGGCGAAGATGCTGGTGCCTGGGCCGCGGGACCCTGCACTCCCGGCGCTCCTACGCGGATGGTCGAGCCCCATGCTCCGTCAAGCTCACCGGGTGACTCGCCGGAAGGTTTGCCGGGCGGCGTACCGGGGAAGCCCACCAGAAATCCCACCCGGTGCCGCGCCAGGCAGCCCTCCGGGCGCCGAGCCGGGCATCGTTCCCGGGACCGCGCCGCGCGGGGCCTCTTTTTTTCCGGGTGCTCCTGCCCCCTGCCCCCGGGGCCCGCCCGGCGGGCTGCCCCACAGGGGAGTGAAGTCCGCGGTATCCCTGTTCCGGTTTCTCCGGTTTCTCCGGTTTCTGTTTCCCTGTCATCGCTGGCCTAATAACCTTCTTGTCGTTCCTGTGCCGCCTCCCAGAGTTGCCGGATGGTGAACCAGCTCTCCCACTGCTCGGGCACTTCCCGTATCATCTTCTCCCCGGCCAGGGCCACCCTCTGGGTGATGGCGTTCGCGTCGATTCCGGGCTCGCCAGCGCTGGTCGTGTCCACCGGCTCGTAGAATATCAGCCGGTTGTCGAATGCACCAGCTCCCCGGCGCAGGAGGAAGGGCACAATCGCCGCTCCGGTATCCAGGGAGAAGCGGGCTATGCCATCGGCCAGACCGGCAGCCTTTCCAAAGAAATGCACCACCGACTTGCCCGGCATGTCGAAATCAATACCTACGCGCTTGCCCCGCCGCAGGTGCTCGCGCACCCTCCTGACGGTGTCCTGCCCGGTCCAGAAGACGGGCTCCTCGGGATCATGCCCGAAGCTCTGGCCGAAATTCATCATGGACTGATAGTAGTGTGAGACCGGCGAATCGCCGGGGAAAAGGAAGATCGGCGTGTAACATTTACCGAACTGCGCCATCACCCCGATGCGCAGGGCGTTGAGCCCCAGGTGTCCACCCACCAGGATCACCCCCCGGCCGGCGGCATCCGCTTCTTCCAGGTGATCCAGCCCCTCTACCCGCAGCTCGCGCATGAAACGCTCGCCGTGCCGGGCGAAGATGATCAGATCGAGCATAGGCCACATCAAGGACCCGCAAGCCTTGCGGGAGATGGCCTTGGCCCGGCTGGTGCCCGCCAGCTCCGGCATGGCTTCGACGATCTTTTCCTCCAGGCGCCGGCCCACTCCGGGCAGCGCGTAATACATCAGGTCGCCCAGCCGGTTAAAAAAGAAGGTGAGGGCTTGTGGCGGGATCACATATGCAATCAGCCTGGTCAGGTGGAAGACACACATGAAGAAGCTCTCGATTGCGAGGAAGAAGATGGGCGGCTTGTCCGGCGAATCTTCTTTTCCCTTGCGGGTGTTGAAGCCGAACGCGTTTGAGATCCTGATCTCCCGACCTCCCTGTCTCTTTGGTTTAAATGCCTGCCCTACTTCTTCTTATTATAGAGGAAGTCTCGCCGCATTGAACCCGTACGAGCGTGGAGCATGTGGAGGTTGAGGACAGGCACCCTGTGGAGGCACCCGGGTTACTTCGCCTTGGTGATCTTGAATCGGCACTGGTCGTCGCCGCGTGGTTTGGAGGAGAGCACCTCGATCTTGAAATTCCCGCCGAGCTGGCTCATCAGGCCGGCGAACTCGTGCCGGGAACAGGCCTCCTCACAGTTGACGTTGATGTGCTTGAAGTACCAGTCGTACCAGGGGTCGTCGCGCACCACCAGGATGCCTTCGTCGTCCTCAATCTCGCAGTAGATGGACTTGAGCTTGGGCAGGTAGGCCAGGGACTCGTTGTTCAGAAGAAGAAGGAGCTTCATGGCATCCTCCAGGGTGGGCTTGAGCTTGTACACCTTGACCAGCCGCTTGCCGGCACCCTCCCCCACGCCGCGCATGGCCGCGTTGATGACTTCCTGGAACTGCTCCGGGGTAAGGCTGTCGCTCGCATACTTAGCCAGATTGCCGAAGATGCTCATAACCGAGGAATACATGGTGCGGTATTTGTCGTCGATGGACATGGCCGGACTGATGATCCGTTCCAGCGAACTCACCTCCGATGGTCGACCTTGAAACCCTTTCCGCATTATATCAGCCAGCTCCGACAAGCCGTCAGGCCGGCTCAGTAACGCGTCAGGTGGTGCTCGGCCAGGCCGAACATGTTCTCGATGGGGTGCACCGCCCCGGCATCGTCGGTGATACTGCCGTTGTACAACCCGAAGGGCTGGTGGAAGTCGGACTTGATCAGCCCCAGGTTTATCTTCTCAGCCCGCTCCCCTGCCGGCTCGAACTCGAGCGAGACGCGACTGTCGGTGGTGCGCATTTTCCACTTCTTCATTACATCGGACTGATCGAAATCGAAGCGGGCGGCGGACAGCAACGATATTTTCCCGTCCACCCAGAGGCAGTTCTCGTTGGCGGTCTCGTCGTCGGCGATCATGTTGC
This sequence comes from uncultured bacterium, assembly GCA_963765625.1. Classification (GTDB taxonomy): domain Bacteria; phylum Actinomycetota; class Geothermincolia; order Geothermincolales; family Geothermincolaceae; genus CAVXXD01. The sequence goes on along the minus strand of CAVXXD010000012.1, from coordinate 25,271 downwards.
GACAGAGGTTGAAGGCGACGATGCGCCCCGCCGCGTCCCGTCCCGCCGCGGTGGACCATTCCCAGAAACTGAAGTAGGGGTAGAAGGTCTTCTGCTCGTCCATCAGCGCGATGTCCCGCGCCGGGTCCAGCTCCAGGCGCTCCCCGCCCACCTCCACGAAGCCCTCGGCCGGCAGGGCCGCCTTGTGGGTGTACAACGGGCGCCACGGCTTGACCGGGCTCACCTGCACCAGCGGCTCCATGGTGTCGAGGTCCTCGGCCAGCCGGATGTCGGCGCGCATGGCCGGGAGGCCCTTCTTTTCTTTTATATCGAAAGAAAGACGGTGGAACCCGCTCTCCAGGCGGTTCTCAAAAGTGAGGGAGTAGCCCTTCTGCTTGAACTCGCAATAGCCGTTGTAGAGCTGCGGCGCCACCTTGGCCGTGCGCCCGGTGCCCTGGCGCGAGTGCTCGAGGAAGACTTTCTTCTCGCGGTCGTAGCAGTAGACGAAGGAGACGCTCATGAACTTGGCGTTGAAGACGACCATGCCGAAATACTTGGCCGGCGTGACGATGCCGAAGTGCTGCCACTCCTTCAAGCGCGTCCACTTCAGGGGCATGGGGATGCCTTTGCCCTGGGACGTCAGCGGGGAGTCGAGGATGTTGAGGTTCTCGAAGGGGCGGCGGAAGGTGCCGAAACGGATCAAGCCGTCCTTGCCCACCAGGCGTTCCGGTGTCTGCTCCAACTCGCGCATGGGAATCATCTCCTCTCGCGGAAGAACGGGGTTCGGGCACTTTCATTTTATCACTCTCCCCCTCCACAAGGTGCCTGGCATGGACCTCCACATCTCCGTATAGGGCCGCAGGGTTTATAATGTCTGAGTCGGAGCGAAGAAGGGGTTAACCATGATCAACGCCTACCAGCACGCCGGCATCGGCGTCCATGACGCCGGGGCCAGCTTGGAGTTCTACCGTAACCTGCTCGGCTTCAGGATCAAGGCCAACGACGGCACCGCCTACCGTGAAGAGCAGGTGGCTACCATCGGCGCCCTGGTGGAGTTGCGCATTATCATGGCCTCCAACCCCATGGGCGGGGGCGTCATCGAGCTGTGCGAGCACACCTCCACCAAGCCGCTCGAGCCGGAACAGCCGGTGCGCTGGGGAGACCTGGGCTTCTTCGAACTGGGCATCAAGGCCCGCGACCTCAGCTCCCTATATCTCAACCTCAAGAACCGGGGCGTGGACTTTCTCACCCCGGTTCGCGCCATGGAACTGAGCGGCGGAGAGATGCTCCGACACGCCTACCTCAGGGACCCCGACGGCCTGCTCATCCAGCTGGTCGAGACAGAGCCCGCCGGCAACGGTGCAGGCAAGGGCAACGGTAACGGCAAGGGTAAGGGTAAGGGTAAGGGCAACCCCCGGGCCGGAGGTGTTCACCACGTCGGGCTGGGGGTGCGGGACATGGAGTCCATGCGCCGCTTCTACGGCGAGGTGTTCGGCTACACCGAGGTGGAGCACGAGTTCAAGGGGTACCTGCCCGAGCTGGACGAGGTCACTGGTGGAGAGGAGATGGAGGTGGTCATGCTCAAACGCCCGGACCCGCCTCCCGGCGAGTATCGCGGCTCCCTGCCCGGCCTGGACGCCGGGCGTCTCAAGCTGGTTCGCACCACGCGGTACCAGGGCGTACCTATCTACCGCGACCGCCGCTGGGGCGACATAGGGATGATGGAGATGGCCTTCGACGTAGACGACATCGCGGGCACCGTGAACTCCGCCATCGCGGGCGGGGCGTCCATCTGCCTGGCCCCCATGCGCGTGGACATGGGCACGGGGTCGGCCGGGAGCGTGGCCTACGTCACCGACCCGGAAGGGAACTACCTCGAGCTGGTGGAGACGGAGAAGGTCTTCTGGATGAAGCCGGCGCTGCTCAACAAGGTGCTGACCCCCCTGCTCAAACTGCTGAGCTGATGGGGTCAGGTCTATTATTTATTATTTTCTTCCATATATTACCAGTCGGTCAAAGGTATTATTTTCCATTAACTGGGAAGAAATAATAAATAATAGACCTGACCCCAGGAGGTGACGTATGAGTGACGAGATCGTCTGGATGTCCGCGACAGAACTGGTCGAAGCCTTCCGCGCGAAAAAGCTTTCCCCGGTGGAAGCGCTTGACGCCTTCATCGCCCGCATCGAAGAGGTCAATCCCGGGCTCAACGCCATCGTCACCCTGACCCTGGAGACGGCGCGGGACGACGCCGCAAAGGCCGAGCGGGCCTACGCCGGCGCCGGCGATACCGGCGGCCCCCGCCCCCTCGAAGGCATACCCATAGCCGTCAAGGACTGTCTCCACAACAGCGGCGTACGGACCACCTTCGGCTCCAGGCTGTACGAAGACTACGTCCCCGATACCGACGCCGTCGTCGTGGAAAGGGTCAAGGCGGCCGGCGCGCTCCTCCTGGGCATGACCAACATGCCCGAGTTCGGTTTGATCGGCATCACCGAGAACCAGGTCTTCGGCAAAACCCGCAACCCCTGGGACCCCGGCAAGACCTGCGGCGGCTCCAGCGGCGGCTCGGCCGCGGCCGTGGCATCCGGCATGTGCCCCATCGGCCTGGGCACCGACGGCGGCGGCTCCATCCGCATCCCCTCGTCCCTCTGCGGCATCTTCGGCCTCAAGCCCCACTACGGCCGCATCCCCCGCTACCCCCACCTGCCTGGCTGGGAGGGCCTCGACCACCTCGGCGCCCTCACCCGCACGGTGGCCGACAACGCACTCTTCCTCGACGTCGCCGCCGGCCCCTGCCACCGCGACCGCACCTCCCTGCCATCCCGCCCCGACAGCTTCGGCACCGGCCTCACGGGCCTCGCACCAGGCGCAGACATCGCACCAGGCATCAAGGGCATGCGTGTCGCCTACAGCCCCGACCTGGGCTACGCCCCCGCCGTCGACCCCGAGGTGGCCAAGGCCGTCCGCCAGGCAGCCTTTTCTTTTAAAGAAATGGGATGCTTCGTGGAAGAGATAGACACCGTCCTCCCCAGCCCGGACGTGGACTGGATCATCCTGGTGCTCTCCCAGACGGTTGCCGCCAACGAGGACCGTCTGGAAGAGTGGAAGAAGGTCGCCTACCCCCTCTACCTCCCCTTCCTGGACATCGCCGCCCTCTACAACAACCGCGATGTCTGCCGGGTGGAGTTCCATCGCTACGAACTCTGGGAGAAGATGCTCAGGATATTCAAGCGGTACGACGTCCTGATCACCCCCACCACCGCCGTCGCCGCCTTCGACCAGGACGAGGACGGCCCCGGCCCAATGGGCCCAACGGTCATCGACGGTATGGAGGTGGGGCCCACCGGGTGGGTCCCCTTCACCCTGCCCTTCAACTTCACCGGCCAGCCGGCCGCCTCGGTACCCTGCGGCTTCGACTCGCGGGGCCTGCCCATCGGCATGCAGATCGTGGGCAACCTCTGGGATGAGAACGCCGTGCTGCGGGCAGCCGCCGCCTACGAGGCCGCCCACCCCTGGCGCGGCCGCCGGCCATTGTGATATCTTCTTATACATACAAAAGCAGCTAAGCGCCAGTTAAGCGGCTATTTCACGGTAACCTCACAGCACCTCCGGCAATCACTGCGTCCATTCGTCCGCACGAGCCTTTCCGGTATTTCAGGCTCGTCCGAACCGCAAAGGAGGGAGTATGACCGCGCAACACGTCCCCAAAGAACCCCGCATCCTGGCCATTGACGCCGGTGGCACCATGACCGACACCTTCATCATCGACGCCGCCGGGGATTTCGTGGTGGGCAAAGCCCAGACCACCCCGGAAGACGAATCGTTGGGTTTCCTCAGCTCCTCCACCGATGCCCTGGCCTACTGGAACACCACCACCCGCCAGGCTTTCCCCAGCCTGGTCACTGGCATCTACTCGGGTACTACCATCCTGAACAAGCTGCTGCAGCGCCAGGGGCGCAAGGTGGGAGTCCTGGTCTCCCAGGGCATGGAAGACTACTTCAAGCTGGAGATGGCCAAGCAGACTTACCTCGGCTACTCCTACGCCGACCGGCTGCACGTCATCACTCACCAGCACAACGAGCCGCTGGTCCCGCGCTCGCTGATCCGCGGCATCCCCGAGCGCATCGACACCTTCGGCGACACCGCCATCCCCTTGAACGAGGAAGCGGCGCGCCAGGCCATCGCGGAGCTGCTGGACCAGGGGGTGGAGTCCCTCTGCGTCAACCTCCTCTTCTGCTACCGCAACCCCGCCCACGAATACCAGGTCAAGGTTCTGGCGCAGGAGGTCATGAAAGAAAGAGGGGTGGAGGTCCCCATCTACGTCAGCTCCGAATACTATCCCATCCGCGGCGACTTCCCCCGCCTCAACACCCTGGTGGTGGAGGCCTTCGTGGCCGAGCCCTCACGCAAGCAGATGAAGCTCATTGACGGCCGCGTCAAGGAGGAGGGTGCCCACTTCGACCTGCGCATCATGGCCTCGCACGGCGGCACCATCTCCTATGAAGCCAAGGAACTGGCGCGCACCCTCATCTCCGGCCCCATCGGCGGAGTCATCGGGGCGCGCTGGCTGGCGGAGAAAACCGGGCTGGAGAACGTCTTCTGCACCGATATAGGCGGCACGTCCTTCGACCTGGCCATCATCACCGGGGGGGAATACGACGTCAAGCCCTACCCCGACATCGCCCGCACCCTCCTGGCCATCCCCCTGGTGGAGACGGACTCGGTGGGCTCGGGCACCGGTTCCTACATCCGCATCAACCCTTCTTCCAACCGCATCGAGATCGGCCCCGATTCCGCCGGCTACCGCATCGGATGCTGCTGGCCGGAGGGGGGTGTCACCGTCCCCACCATCACCGACTGCAACGTGGTGCTGGGCCTGCTCAATCCCGATTACTTCCTGGGCGGCGACATCAAACTGGACCGCGACATCGCCTTCAATACCGTTAAAGAACAGATCGCCGACCCCTTGCATATAGACGTCTACGAAGCAGCCGCGGGGGTGGTGGAGCTCTTCGAGGAATCGCTTAAAAGCGAGGTGCTGGCGCGCATCCTGGGCAAGGGTTACGCCCCGGTTAATTACACCCTCCTCTCCTACGGCGGCGGCGGCCCCCTGCACGTGGGCGGCATCGTCGAGGGCCTCAACTTCGAGAAGATCCTCATCCCCACCTGGGCGGCCGGCTTCTCCGCCTTCGGCTGCGCCTGCTCGGAGTTCGAATACCGCTACGACGCCTCCATCGACCTGCCGGTTTTGCCCGGCATGCCCCCCGAGGTCTACGAAGGGGTGGCGGCGATGATCAACGCCAAGGTAGCCACCCTGCGCGAGAAAGTCATCGAGGAGTTCGCCAAGAGCGGCTTCGCCGAGAGTGACATCACCTTCTGCGTCTACCTGCGCGTGCAATACCTGGGACAGCTGCGCGACCTGGAGGTCAAAACAGATAAGGAGTGGATTGACGGAGCCGCGGGCATGCAGGAGATCCTCGACTCCTTCGAGGAGCTCTACGGCAAGGTCTACGCCCGGGCCGCCAAATCGCCCGAGCTGGGATACCTCCTGCCCACGGTGATCATCTCCGGCACGGTGGAAGTGGAGAAGCCCTCCCTCCCCACCGAGCCGCTCGCGGGAAAAGAACCTCCGGCCGCGGCCGGCAAGGGGGAGCGCGACGTCTACTGGCGCAACCGCTGGCTCAAGGCCTCCATCTGGGAGATGGGCGACCTGGCCGCGGGCAACCTCATCGCCGGCCCGGCCATCATCGAAAGCCCCTCCACCACCCTGGTGGTGCCGCCCGGCGCCTCGGCCTACCTGGACGAACACAGGATCTTCCACCTCGACCTGGACGCGGAGAAGAAGGGGGTGCCGGCATGAGCGATTACCTGCCCAAGCAAGCCGCCGAGACCGAACGGAACCACCGGCCCATCGGCTGGGACGGTAGAACCTTGAAGGAGATGATCGAGGAGTCGGAGCGCCTCTTCGCCGAGACCGGCTGCTACTGGGGCATGAACAGCCTGCCCATGAAGACGGGCGAGCCCATCCGCTACGAGAAGATCTTCGCCAAGCTGCGCGGCGGCCTGGTCAACGCGCGCGAGACGGCCATGAACATCAGCGCCTCCCCCATCGTGCAGGAGATCGGCGAACTCTGCTTCGCCTTCTACACCCCGGAGGGCGACTCGGTAGCGCTCTCCACCGGCATCATCGTGCACGTCCACACCATGTCCGACGCCATCAAGTTCATGGTGCGTTCGGAGTACGAGTACAACCCGCGCATCCGCCCCGGCGACATCTTCTCCAACAACATCCCTAAAATAGGCGACGTCCACAACTCCGACGTTCAGACCTTCGTCCCCATCTTCTGGGAGGACGAGCTGGTGGGCTGGGCCGGCGGCGTCACCCACGTCACCGACATCGGCGCTTCCACGCCGGGCAACGTGCCGGTGGGGCCCATCTCTTCTTACGAAGACGGGCTGGCCCTGACCGCCAACAAAATAGGCGAGAACGACATCGTCTTCCGCGACCACGAGATCCGCTGCGAGATGGGGGTGCGCACTCCCATGTTCTGGACGCTGGACGAGCGCACCCGCATCGCCGGCTGCCACATGGTCCGCGACGCGGTGGAGCGCATCATCTCCGACGATGGCGTCGACGTCTTCAAGCATTTTATCCGCGAAGCCATCGAGGAGGGGCGGCGCTCCTTCATCCAGCGCGTCAGGGAGATGGCCGTGCCCGGCAAATATACCTGCCCCAGCTTCATCGACCTGCTCTTCAAAGATGAGAAGGGCCTGCCGGACTACGCGGCCATCGACACCCTCTCCCACGCGCCGCTGGAGCTGACCATCGGGGCGGGCGGTGAATTCCACATCTCCTTCGACGGGGCCAGCCAGTGGGGCTACCACTCCTTCAACTGCCCGCCCTCGGCCATGCAGGGGGCCATCTGGGTACTGCTGACCCAGACGGTCATCCCCAACGACAAGGTCAACGACGGCGCCTACCTGGCCACCTCCCACGAATTCCCGCCCTTCACCCTGGCCAACCCGGTGGTGAAAGAAGCCGCCACCGGCGCCGCCTGGGGCTTCCTCATCCCGGCCTTCACCGGCCTGATCCGCGGGCTGTCGCGCAGCTTCTTCGCCCGGGGCTACGTGGAGGAGGTCCTCTCCAGCTACGGCATGACCATGAACGCCATGCAGGGCGGGGGCAAGGACCAGTACGGCCGCGACACCGGCATCCTCAACTTCGAGGTGTGCTCACAGGGCGTGGGGGCGCGGGCCTTCGCCGATGGCGCCGACTACTGCGCGGCTATGTGGAACCCCGAGGGCAACATGGGGGACGTGGAGGTGTGGGAACTGCTCATACCCTTCCTCTACCTGGGGCGCGCGGTCAAGCCCAACTCGGCCGGCCTGGGCAAGTACCGGGGCGGCAGCGGCTACGCCTCCCTCTACTCGGTGTGGAAAACCCCCGACCTGGTGATGCAGAACTGCGGCGACGGCAACGTCTTCCCCAGCCCGGGCCTCTTCGGGGGCTACCCCTCCGCTTCGGGCTACCGCCACAACGTTTTAAAGACCGACCTGCTGCGGCGCTTCGCGGAGAAGCTGCCCTACCCGTCGCGCGAGGACGATCCGGCCGACTCCGAGATTCTCAAACTGGTGAGCGGCGAGCACCTCTTCGACACCCGCACCTTGAACTACCCTTACCGCATGAACCACGGCGACATCTACTACTCGGTCTACCGCGGCGGGGGCGGGCTGGGCGATCCGCTGGAACGCGATCCTTCTTTGGTCGAAAGCGATCTCAACGACAACTTCATCCTGCCCCGCTTCGCGGACAGAGTCTTCGGCGCCGCGGCCAGCCGGGACGAGAACGGGCTATGGCGGGTGGACCCCGCCAAGACGGAATCGCGGCGGGCCGAGCTGAAGGACGAGCGCGCCAATCGGGCCATGCCGGTGGCCGAGTTTCTTTCCCTGGAGCGCGAGCGCGTAGTAGCCGGGAGGATGGTCCGGGAGTTGCGCCTGATGTACAACCAGTCCCTGGACCTCTCCACCCGCTGGGGTAAACATTTCCGCGAGTTCTGGAACCTGCCGGAGGACTTCCGCTTCTCGGAAGCCGAGGACGAGGGATAGGAAGGAGGGGTAAAGATGCCGCAATACGACAGAGAAACGCTGGAACTGCTCATCGACGGCAAGCTGCCCTGGACGGACGTCAAGCGCATCATGAGCGCATATAAGGACCCTGACCGCTTCGACAAATATATAGAGATCCTTTCGGACCGGGTGCCGTGGGACGACCGCATTCTTCTCCCCATCGGCCTTCACCTCTTCATCGTGGAGAAGGCGGACGGCTCGCGGGTGACCAAGTGCGACTGCGGCTACGAGTTCGGGGACTACCACCAGAACTGGAAGCTGACCGCGCTGATATTCGTGCGCGACTCGGACGAGAAGATGCAGGAGATCTACCCGGCGCTGATGCACTCCAAGCCCTCCTGGATCCAGCTGCGCGAGTACTACTGCCCGCGCTGCCGGGCCCAGCTGGAGGTGGAAGCGGTGCCACCCGGCTACCCGGTGGTCTTCGACTTCCAGCCGGACCTCGAGACCTTCTACCGGGAGTGGCTCGGCCGCGAGCTGTGATGGGGTGACGCGCATCATAGGTTCAAATCTCCGTTGAAGGATTATAATCATGGGGCAGGAGGGGAGCCTGTTTGAGAGAACGGAGAACGCCATGACCATGATAGAGACCGCCCTGGACAAGCTCAGAACCCTGCGCGAGGAATTGAAAGAAGTCTTCCTGGAGCGCCCCGAAGTGATCGAGGGGATACTGTTCGGCATAATCTCCGGCAAGCACGTGCTGCTGCTGGGCCCGCCCGGCACCGCCAAATCCATGCTGGCCGACCGCGTCTGCCGCCACATCGAGGGTGCCGACTACTTTCAGTGGCTGCTCACCCGCTTCACCACCCCCGAGGAGATCTTCGGCCCCATCAGCCTGCGCGGCCTCGAGAACGACCGCTACGAGCGCGTCTACGCCGGCCGCCTGCCCGACGCCCACATCGCCTTTCTCGACGAGATCTTCAAAGCCAACTCGGCCATCCTCAACGCCCTGCTCTCCCTCATCAACGAGCGGGTCTTCTTCAACGGTGACGAAGCGGTGAACGTACCCCTGATCTCGCTCATCGGCGCCTCCAACGACCTTCCCGAGGAAGAGGAGCTGGCTGCCCTCTACGACCGCTTCCTCCTCCGCTACATAGTCGATTACATCGACGGCGAGGAGGACTTTAAAAGGATGCTCCGCCTCGGCGAGACCTCACCCGGACAGCGCATCACCCTGGACGAGCTGAACGTCCTGCGTGAAGAAGTCGCCCGGGTCGAAGTGCCGGATTACGTCCTCGATCTCCTCTTCCGCCTGCGCTCCGCTCTGCGCCGGGAGGGCATCTTCGCCTCCGACCGCCGCTACCGCGAGTCGCTGGACATCGTGCGCGCCGCCGCGCTGCTGTCCGGCCGCCGCGAAGTGGAAGACGAGGACCTCTTCGTCCTCCGCCACATCCTCTGGCAGGAACCCGAGCAGATCGGCACCGTGGCCGAGATGATCTTCGACTCCATCAACCCCCTGGAACGCCAGGCGGAGATGCTGCTGGAGCAGGCCGAGGACATCGCCCGCCTGGCCATGCGTGAGTTCACCGACGAGGAAGATAGCTCCCGCGCCGGCCTGGAAGCCCATTCCAAGCTGAAGAAGATCAACGAGTCCCTGCACCGCCTGGTCGTCCGCTCCCAGGAAGAAGAACGCCCTACCGCCCGGCTGATGGAGGTCCGAAGCCGCATCGAGAAGGTGCACAACCGCGTCCTCGACCACTGCCTGGGGCTGGAGCGCGAGGTCGACCAGGAGATGGACAAGCAGGGCCTGCAGCGCGGCAGCTGCGGATAACGGACAGGGCACAGCCATGGCTTACGCCCCCAGCCCCTTTCTTTTAAGGTCCCACCGGGACGAGATGGCCGAGGACCCCGGCCGCCACGCCGTGGTCAGCGACTTCTTCGACCGCACCGCCTACGCCTCCATCCTGGCCGCGTCGCCTTTCCTGGAAGAAGGGATACGCGACATGCGCGAGGTGTTCCGTCCCTTCCCCCAGTTCCTGCAGGACCTCTTCACCCTCTTCTTCCGCGACAGCATCATCATACGGGAGTATCACGAGGTAGAGAGCCCCTTCCGTTTCAACATGGCTCTGCTCGGCGACTTCAGGATGAGCAAGCCCTTTTTAAGGATGCACGAGCTCACCGTCCTCAACGAACACCTCTCCATGCTGGCGGCCATGATCACCGCCGAGGAGATCCTCAGCCACATGAGCGAGCCGGAGATCAGGGAGAAGGAGGGCATGGCCCGCGCCGAAGAGATGCTGCGCGAGACGGAACTCAACATCGAGCTTATCGAGGACCTCTTGCAGCAGGCCGAGGACCCCGAGGAGAGGGAGCGGCTGGAGAACCTCAAGCAGAGCATGGAGGAGGAGAAAGAGAGGCTGGACCAGCAGCTGCAGGACCTCCCGGGCACCGAGAGCCCGCAGGAATATGGAACCGATGAGGGCGAGGGTTCGACTGAGAGTGAACGTGACGTTTCCGGCTCAAAGGCGGACGAGGCTATGAACCAGGCCTTCGAAGAAGCCGCCCGCAAGTTCGACCAGAGCAGCACCGAGATGGTGCACTGGGGAGACGAGCCCGGCGCGCCTACCCGCCTCGACGCCGGCCAGCGCCTCGACCTGGCCCTGAAGGTGAAGGACTCCGACCGCCTGCGCCAACTGCTCAAGATGGTCGGGCGCTTCCGCATGGCCGCCATCAGCGCCCACAACGAGCGCATGCGCCACGGGGTGGACGAGTTCTACGAGATCGAGTGCGGCGACGACATCTCCCGCCTCATCCCGGCCGAGCTCTCCATGCTGACCAACCCTCTTTTAAAGAAAGATTTCTTCCGCCGCTACCACGAACGCCGCCTGCTCTGCTACCACCTCCGCCACAACGACCCCGGCGAGCGCGGCCCCCTGGTGGTGCTCATCGACGTCAGTTACTCCATGCACGGCGACAAGGAGCTGTGGGCCAAGGCCGTGGCCCTGGCCCTGCGCGAGTTGGCCTGGCGCAAGAAACGCCACTGCGCGGTGATCGAGTTCGGGGCACATGACGACCCCCTGCTGATCCTGCGCTTCCCACCCGGCGTGGAGCGGGTGGACGACGTGGTGCGCATGGCCGAGTTCTTCCTGGGCGGCGGCACCGACTTCGTCAAGCCCATGGAGGCGGCCCTGGGGATTCTTCAGACCAAGGATTACCGTGAAGCCGACGTGGTAATGATCACCGACGGCGACTCCCCCCTGGAGCGCCCCTGGGTGGACGCCCTCAAGCGCGAGAAGAAGCGCCTGGGGTTCAATCACTACACCATCATCACCGACGTGGGGCACTCCACCTCGCGCTACGTCAACATGTTCTCCGACGAGGTCATCCGCGTCTCCGACCTCACCGTGCAGGGCGCCAACAGCGTCTTTTCCTCGCTGCCGTTTTAAGACGGCAGCCGCCTCGATGGGGTCAGGTCTATCGTTTATTATTTCTTACCAGTTATTACCAATTTGATTCTCGAGCGACCGGATGATATTGCTGACCGTAGAGCAGTGAAGCCCCAGGAAATCCCCGATCTCTCTCTGGTTGTAACCGTAATCCTGGAAAGCCTCACGGATCTTGAGGTTGCGGATCTCCCGGATGTGCTTATCTGCCGGCTTGCTGAACATCTCCACCAATGCCGGACGGTTGAAGAATCGCTCCTTGCGGGAAATGTCTTTCATGCAGGCTTTGCCGCTGGTCATCACCTGCTCCTCTACCGCCTTCATAAACTCATCACCTCCGCACACTGGCCCCCTTTCAAGATAATCAGGGTCTTCCTCTTCCAATCCACGCTCCACGAAACTCCGGAACTGCCTACGTGCAACCGCCTGGTTCGGCGAGAAACACTCCGAGATAGTGCTAACATCGAGAAACTCCGGGCACTTTCTTGTCCCCATCATCTCGCGGAAACTGCTCCAGGGATAAGACGCAGCACCGCCAACAATGCCGGCTTCAACCGGGTTCAGCACGATATACCGCGCCGCGGCCAACAGGTAATCATCCTTTTCGATAAGAAAAGAACCGAACCTGCCCTGAAACACCGGACCGCACCGGTCGTGTTCTTTGTTGTACCACCTGGCATAGGTGCTGTTCAGGTTCTGCATGCCGCGAGATAGGTTACCAAGTGGCGTCTCCAGCAGCAGGCATAGAAAACGAATCCATACCTTTCGTGGACCGCGGCTATCCTCTCGAGCAACTTGCCCTTGTCGTCCCTGCTTTCGAAAATGCTCTTCTTTTCGATACCCCTCGCGGTCACGTGGTACAAGGCTTCGGGGAACTCCACCCTCAAAGGTCTGGCCATCAGGTCTTTCTCCTTCCTCCCGGCAGCAAGTCCGACAACCAGATATATTATTTATGTTTATCAACTATTACAACTTGGCATATAGGCAGTGTGCTGTTACTGAGAGAGGGCTGGAGCGGATGGGTAATTTCTTTAAAAATCCTGCTTAACAGAAATTCCCATTTTCTGGAAAGAAATAATAAACGATAGACCTGACCCTATAGGGCATGACCCTATAAGGCGCTATAGGGCGCCGAGGATGGCCTGGGCGAATTCCGCGCTGGCCTCGGGGCCGTCGCCAGTGATGATCCTGCCGTCCACCTCGACGGAGGCACCGGTATATTCAGCCCCGTTCTTGGTGAGCTCGCGCGAGGCCGAGCAGTATACGGTGGCCCGTTTCCCCTCGAGCACCCCCGCCCGGGCCAGGATGACCGGCGCCAGGCAGATGGCGCTCAACACCCGGTTCTCCCTGACAGCCTCGATGGCGATGTTGCGCGCACTCTCAAGGTTGTAGAGGTTTTCGGCCCCCGGCCCGCCGATAAAGACCACTGCCTTGTAGTCGGAGACCTTCACGTCGCTCATCAGGGCGTCCGGGGTGACCGAAGTGCCGGATACGCCAATGGCGGCGGCATGATCCCGGGTGGCCACGACCACCTGGCACCCGGCCTGGGTCAAGGCGTCATGCACGGTGGAGTATTCCTTGTCCTGGAAATCGCTCTGGGGGATGACCATGAGGACCTTCTTGCCGGTAGCCTGCACCAGGACAGGCTCCTGACCGTCAGCCACAGGTACGGCTTCTCCGCCGCCCCCACAGGAGGCCACTGCGACGAGCAGGGCGGCCGTAAGCAGGCCGCATATCAATATAACAAGCGCTTTGCGCATCATGAAAACATCACCATCCGATCCAACTTGAATCATATATCACCCCGCCGGCACCTTCAATACCGCCCATCACCCGCCCATCACCCGCCCGCTGCACGCCGCCCCTCCCCGCCCATCCCGGACTACCCCCGGCAAATTCTTGTCAAGTGCCCTGGATTTCTCCCTGAACAGGCCTTTTTACCTCTCAGAAGGGATCCCTGCACCTCGGTAGGTATAATAAGGGTATGTTATGGCTTCGTAGAGAGGACCCGCGGGGACCCCGAGCCAGGGCCCTGGTAATAAGGATTACCGGCACGGACAGGGAAGCGAGAAGAAGAGGGTCTGCAAAAATCACTCTTTTCGGTCTGCTTCTTCTGCTCGTCCTGCCTTTGCTGCTGTCCATGCCCGTCCTACCTCTGTATGCCCCCACAGTCCTGGCCCAGACCACCGCGGGAGCAACCACCGCGGGCAGGCCGCCTGTCCCGGCAGCCCCTTCCGGCGGGGAAGCGTTGAACAAAGAGGAAGCCTTAGGGACGGAATCCCGGCCGGAAGAAGTGCCGGAAGAAGTGCCGGAAGAAGAAGGGTGCACCTGGTATTTCGCCGAAGGAACCACGCGAGGCGGCTTCGAAGAATGGCTCACCCTGTTCAACCCGGGACCCGACGACCAGGTGGTCACAGTCAGCTTCCTGGTGTCCGAGGGCACGAACCGCGAGCGTATCTACTCTCTGCCCTCCCACGCCCGCCTTAATGTCTACGTCAACCAGGAGATCGGCTCCGAGCACGACGTGGCGATGAAGGTTTACTCTTCAGGGTTTTACGTGGCCGAAAGGTCGCTCTATTTCAATTACGACGGCAAGTGGACGGGCGGGCATACTTCGCAGGGAGCCCTTTCCACCTCGACCAGGTGGTATTTTGCCGAAGGGACCACGCGGGAGGGCTACGAGAATTGGATGTGCCTGCTCAACCCGGGCGAACAGGAATGCCAGGTGGACATGACTTTCCTCTGCTCCAACGGCGAGGGGGTTGTCCACTCCATACACATCCCCGCCGGCAGGCGCAGCACGGTCAACATCAACGAACTGGTGGGCATCGACCGCGACTTTACCATCCGGATCGATTCCGACCTGCCGTTGGTGGTGGAGCGTCCGGTATATTTCCTTTACCTCGGAAGCTGGCCGGGTGGGCATGACGTCCTCGGCGCTGCCGGGCTCTCCACCGACTGGTTCTTCGCGCAAGGTATCATCGGGCCGGAAAACGATACCTGGCTCTGCCTGGCCAACCCCGGAGACACCGACGCCCGGATCACGGTGCACCTCCTAGCGCAGGAAGGCGGCACTTCCACGGCCGCCCTCTTCCTGCCCGCCTATTCCCGTTTGACGGCCGGTCTCGCCGACCTGGCCAATCAGGCCGGCCTGGCCGTTCCAGCCGGTGAGCACAGCGAGTTCGCCATCCATGTCGAATCGAGCGACCCCATCGTGGCGGAACGCTCATCGTATTTCGCCGACCCCAACGGGTTGGGGGGAGGCAGCTGTACCATGGGGAGTACCGCCCCGGTCCTCCACTCCTGCCTGGCCGGCGGCAGCTCCCGCCCCGGCTTCACCACCCGGCTCCACCTCGCCAACTTCTCCAGCCTGCCCGCTACCGCCACCCTCAACCTGTTCTGCTCCGACGGCGGCTTCCAGGCCTTGAGCCTGGTGATTCCCGCCACCTCCTTCCTCGACCTGGACCTCGGCACGCTTTTAGGCAGGGAGACTGATTTCTCCTGCGAGCTGGTGTCGGACCGGGCCATCCTGATGGAAAGCTCGACCTGGTTCGTCTATCACGACCTCTGGGCCGGCGGCGATGCCGTGATGGCCAGTCCCGTACCCTGACCCTGGGGGCCCCTGAACCCCGCCTCCAGGCATACCCCGGAACCTGCCGAAGCTTCTTTTGGAAGAAACGCCGTTGCGCTATAATGAACGCGGACAGGGAGGCTTACAAAGTCAGTTCCGGAGATCTCGCCGAGGGGAGCATATGGCTGAAGAAGACATCAAGCTGGCCGCACAGTTGATCAAGGACGCGAAGCAGGTATGTGCCCTGACCGGAGCGGGCATCTCGGTGGAATCCGGCATTCCCGACTTCCGCTCCCCCACCGGATTGTGGGCGCGCTACGACCCCCTCATCTACGCGTCACTGGACTCCTTCACCCGCACCCCCGAACGCTTCTACGAGATGGCCCGCGAGCTCAACCCCACCCTTATGAACGCCAAGCCTAACCCCTCCCACCTGGCCCTGGTGGAACTGGAGAAGCTGGGCAAATGCACCGCCGTGATCACCCAGAACATCGACTTCCTGCACCAGCGGGCCGGCTCCAGCGAGGTCCTGGAGGTGCACGGCACCTACGCCAGCGGCCACTGCCTGAAATGCCGGAAGATGTACACCGTCGGGGAGATCATCGTCCTCAGCGAAGACAACACCCGGGTGCCGTTGTGCGAGGTATGCCAGGGAGTGATCAAGCCGGACGTCATCTTCTTCGGCGAATCGCTCGATCCCGAGATACTCACCCGTGCCGCCACCATCGCCTCCTCTTCCGACCTGATGCTGGTCATCGGGTGCAGCCTGGAGGTCTATCCCGCCGCCTCGCTACCCGTCTATACCAAGCGCAACCACGGCAAGCTCGCTTTCTTCAACACTAGTCGCACCATCCACGACAAGATGGCCGACGTGGTCTGCATCGGCCAGGCGGGCGAGGTCATCCCGGCCCTGGTGGAGGAATACAGGAAACTCCTGTAAAGAAATCTGGGGTCAGACCCCAGATTTCCTGCGGGGGAGATAATTTACCGGTAATCTGATAAATTAAGCATCAGGCAATGATGCAGGCGTGCGGACGGATAAAAGGAATGAGTGGATTAAGGAGATACGATGGCTGAACAGAAAAACCCGTGGGATGATTTCCTGAGCGGCAGCTTCTTCGAGAAGCTCAAATTGAGACAGCATGAAGCCGTGAAATCCGGCGACGGCGACGGCAAGGCGGGCCAAGGCGGGATGAGCAACCGCTCCAAGATCGTCATCGCCGTCGTGGCAGTGACGCTGGTCATCATCATCCTCAGCGCTTCCGGACTGGCCACATTCTTCACCGATTACCTCTGGTTCGACGAGGTCGGGCAGACCGGAGTCTTCTGGAAGGTCATCTCCACCAAGATATGGGTCTTCTTCCTGTTTGCCTTCATCTTCTTCGTCATCTTCTATCTCAACATCTTCATTGCCAAACGCATGACCCCCAAGTACGAGCTGGGCACCGTCACCGACCAACCCCCTGGACCAGGGTCTGTACCGAATTCCGTGACAAAGCGGGCAAGTGGCTGGGGCGCGGCCTGCTGGCGGCCTCCGCTGCTCATCTCGCTTGGCGTGGGGTGGGCTGTGGCCCGCCAGTGGGAGAAGGTGCTCAAGTTCTTCACCTACACCAGCGTCGGCAAAACCGACCCCATCTTTTCGAACGACATAGGCTTCTACCTCTTCCGCCTGCCCTTCCTGGAGTACTTCTTCAGCTGGCTGTTCACCGTGCTCATCGCCACCCTGATCGTCACCGCGGCCGTCCATTTCCTCTACGGGGCCATCAATTTCAACAAGAAGAACCAGCGCTTCGCGGGCCACGCCAAGGCCCACCTCTCGGTGCTGGCGGGGCTCATACTGCTGGTGCAGGCCTGCCGTTTCCGGCTGCAGATGTTCAACACCCTCTTCCACACCCAGGGCAACTTCACCGGCGCCCACTACTCCGACGTCCACGCCCTCATCCCCGCCCTGTGGATCCTCATCTTCGTCTCCTTCGCCTGCGCCGTCCTCTTCATCATCAACATCCACTTACAAGGGGTGGAAGCTGCCGGCCGTCGGGCTGGCCCTGATCGTGGTGATCTCGGTACTGGCGGGGGCGCTCTATCCCTTCATCATCCAGACCTACGTGGTCAAGCCCAAGGAACTGGCCCGCGAGAACGAGTACATCGGGTACAACATCGAGAGCACCCAGAACGCCTACAACCTGCAGAGCGAAGGGCCCGACGCCACGGTCACGGAAATGGAGTTCCCGGCCAACCAGGACCTGACCTACGACGACATCCTGGCCAACCAGACCACGGTGCGCAACATCCGCCTGTGGGACCCGTCAGCCTACGCTCCAGGTGCTCACTGCAGCGGCAGGTGCTCAGGCAGGAGTACAGCTTCACCGACACCGACGTCGACCGCTACACCGTCGGAGACGGCACCTACAACCAGATGCTGCTCTCCGGCCGCGAGCTGGTCTACGGCCAGCTGCCCCCGAGCGCTCGCTCCTGGCAGAACGAGCACCTCTCCTACACCCACGGCTACAGCACGGTTATGGCGCCCGAGCAACGCCTCTGACGCTGACGGCAATCCCTTGCTGGTGATCCGGGACATCCCCACCATCACCACCGAAGGACTGGGCATCGAGGTCGAACCGCCCCGAGCTCTACTTCAACGAGACCAACACCGGATACGTCATCGTGCGCACCAGTGCGCCGGAGATCAACTACTCCGGCGGCAGCACCCACCAGTTCGTCGATCCCTACTACGAGGGTTCGGGAGGGGTACAGATATCCAGCTTCTTCAAGCGCCTGGCCTTCTCCATCCGCTTCGCCGACATCAACCTGCTGCTCAGCGGGTACGTCAACTCGGAAAGCCGGCTGATGTTCCGGCGCACCCTCAACGACCGCGTCACCGACGGTGGCCCCCTTCCTCTCCCTGGACAAGGACCCGTACATGGTGGTCAACGACGCGGGGCGAGCTCTTCTGGATACAGGACGCCTACACCACCAGCAACCTCTACCCCTACTCCGAGTACCGCGAGGACATCAACTACATCCGCAACTCGGTCAAGGTGGTCATCGAACGCCTACGACGGCACGATGACCTTCTACATGGTGGACCCGACCGACGCCGGTGGCGCAGACCTACGCCAAGATCTTCCCCGACCTCTTCACCGCCGTTCAGCGAGATGCCCGAGGACATCGTCAAGCACCATGCGCTATCCCGAGGGCCTCTTCAACACCCAGATGGACATGTACCTCACCTACCACATGAACGACGTCGACGCCTTCTACCAGAAGGAGGACGTCTGGGACATACCCCACCCAGACCTACGCGATCGACGAGCGGCAGGTACCCAGCACCTGCCCGGCCTTCTACGTCATCCTCAAGCTGCCGGGCGAGGAGAAGGAAGAGATGGTGCTGATGCAGCCCTTCAACCCCCGAGGCAAGCAGAACATGGTCAACTGGGTGGCGGCCCGCTGCGACTATGCCCAATTACGGTAAGCTGATCAACTTCTCCTTCCCGGCGCGGCAAACTGGTCAAGGGGACCCAGCAGTTCGAGTCCCTGGTGGACCAGCAAACCGCCATCTCCGAGCAGTTCACCCTGTGGAACCAGGCCGGCTCCAGGGTCATCCGCGGCAACACACTGGTCATCCCCATCGAGACCTCCCTTATCTACGTGGAACCCGCTTTACCTGCGAATCCACCACTCCGGCCATCCCCCAGCTTAAGCGGGTGATCGTCTCCGACGGTAGCAACGTGGCCATGGCCGAGACCCTGGACGGTGCGCTGCGCCAGCTCTTCGGGGTGACGAGGAGAGGCAACGCCGACCACCGCGCCCTCCGGTGAGACCACGCCCTCCGGGAGACGCGACCACGGTGACCACCGCCGATCTCATCAACCAGGCGAACCAGCTCTACGACGAAGCGCAGACCGGCGCTGCGAGCCGGCGACTGGGCCACCTACGGCGAGAAGACCAGAGCAGCTGGGCGAAGTGCTCGACCAGCTCTACAAACTCGAGCAACCCAGTAACTCCATCGACAGCAACGACGAAAAGGCGGGCCGTCCGGCCCGCCTTAACTTTTGAGACTGACCCCCTTGTTACGGCATGTACTCGATGGGGGTAAAGCTGCTCAACGCGCCGCGCACCACCAGGCGCTGGGTGGCGTTGCCTTCCGGGTGGCAGGTGGTAAGGGTGATGATGGACTCGTCGGTCGGCAGGGTGACGTCCTCCGCCGGGTCGATGGTGTAGACGGAGTAGACCGTGTATTCGTAATGGCCGCGCGGGTTGTCGATGCTGATGACGTCGCCCGCCTTCAGCTCGTCCAGCCGGTTGAAAGGGCGGGTCTTGGTGGTGCGGTGGCCGGAGATGACGCAGTTCCCCTGGCTGACCGGGGAACCCGGTATGGGTGATGTGAATGGGCCCCATGCGCCAGAATCTGGTACATGGTATCTTCGTTGTCGGAGCCCTCGCGCACCTCCTCGTCCACGGCGATGACGGGGATGCGGATGTAGGCGGGTGTCTTCGAAGGTGAGCGGCGGCCCCACCGCCTCGTCGTGGGTGAGGACGCGCACCGGCTCCTCTTCCACTACCTCGGTCTGGCTCGAAGAAGTGGGGCTGGCTATCTTGATTCCCAGGACAAGCCACCACGCCCACGCAGGCCGCGAGCACCAGTGCGATCACCGTCGTCTCGATTATCTTGCCTGTTCTGCTTCTCTTCATCCGGCCTCCACCGTTCCCGCTTTAGATGCCGTCGCCGGGATCAATGTTACCACTGCTGCCCGGCCATAGCGGCCACTGTTTTCTATACTGTTTTGCCGCGGGCGCTTTACTTCCCTTTCTTCAACTGGTTAAATATATCCTGTGATAATAACCAACGATGCGGGGTGGAGCAGTCAGGTAGCTCGTCGGGCTCATAACCCGAAGGTCACGGGTTCGAATCCCGTCCCCGCTACCAATATTGAAAGAAGGGCCGGCTTTTGCGCCGGTCCTTTTGCTTACGAGAGATACTCAGGGCTGGTACCCCACTACGTCGTGTCCCCCGGTCCAGGCCCCGCGGAAGTTAGAAGTACATGGGCCGCTCCACGATCACCGGCTGGTCGGAGGTCGACCTGGCACAGACGGACAAGCCTCGCCCCGGCGTCGCTGTTGACGTTGACGGTCCAGCGAGAGTTGGCCGCCACGGTGAAGGCGTCCTTGACGATGGGGGCGCCGCCCTTCCGGGTAGTAGGTGATGGTCACCTGTGGCGCGGTGGTGCCGGGGTTCTGGATGCACAGCCACTCCTCGAAGCCCGTCCCCGGTGTAGCCCTCGGCAAAGAACCAGTCCGTACCCTGCGAGGTGGCCCCGATGACGCAGTGGCCCCCCGGTCCAGCCCCAGGAGCCGGTGCCCGGAGTAGTCGAAGTACATGGGGCGCTCGGCCAGGAAGTCGGAGTCCGAGGAGAGGTGGACACTGACGTTCTGGTCGGTTCCCACCTCAGTGGGGACGTAGATGGTGGCGCGGGTGGCGGCGTGCGACGGGGTAGTCCTTCCCCACCGGGGCGCCGGAGGCCAGCTGGTAGACGGCGTGCACGGTGATCTCGGCGCTGCCCGGGTTCTGCAGGGTCAGCCACTCCTCGAAGCCGGCTCCGGTGTAGCCCTCGGCGAAGTAGTAGTCGCGGGCCAGGGTGGGCATACCCATAACGCAGTGTCCCCCGGTCCAGCCCCAGGAGCCGGTGCCCTGGTAGGAGAAGTACATGGGGCGCTCGGCCACCACCGGCACGTCGGACTCCAGTGCCAAGGAAGTCGAGTAGGCTACGCCCCCCAGCAGCTCGTTGGCCTTGAAGGTGGCCCGGGAGTGGGCGGGGACGGTGTAATCCCCTTCCGGCTCGATCAACCCTTCCTCCTGGGTCTGGAAGTTGAAGGTAAGTGGGCGTACGGCATCCCCGGGATTGAGCACGCAGATCCACTCGTCGAAGCCGGGGCCGGTGTAGCCTTCGGCGAAGTACCAGGTGCTCGAGGGCAGGGCCGCTCCCACCGCGTCGTGTCCGCCGGTCCAGCTGCCTCCCCCGCCGGTGTAGTCGAAGTACATGGGGCGCTCGGCTACGAAGGGGGCGCCGGCGGTGCACTTGATGGAGACGTTCTTGTCCGCGCCCACCTCGGCGTTGACGTCGGCGGTGAAGCGGGACAGCGCCGGAACGGCGTAGGTCCGCTCGGTCGAGGTGCCGTCCTTGAAGAGGTAGGTCACCTCGACCGCCACCTCGGTGTCTCCCGGGTTGCCCAGGCAGAGGTACTCCTGGAAGCCGGCCCCGGTGTAACCTTCGGCGAAATAGAAGGTGTTCGGTACATCCGCGGCATAGTAGACCCGGTTTGTAGCTCCGTCGTTCCCATAGAAAACGACATGAGGATTGCCGCCACCGTCCAGCGCTATCTGAGGATCGAAATGCTCGGTGGTGGAGCCGGGGGATATATTTAGCGGGGCGGACCAGCCACTGCCGGTATTGGCGGAGTAATAGACCCGATGGGTCACGCCGTCGCTCCCCCACCAGACCACGTAGGGGTTGCCGCCTGAGTCCAGCGCTATCCGGGGCGACGAGTTATCGGTGGTGTCCGGGGAGAGTGTCAACGGGATGGACCATCCCGTTTCGGTCTTACCGGAATAGTAGACCCGGTAAGCCGTGTCCCATCCATACCAGACCACGTGGGGGTTGCCGGCTGAGTCCAAAGCTATCTGGGACGAGTAATTGTCGTTGGTACTGGTGGATATCTTCAATGGGGCGGTCCAGCTGCTCCCGGCCTTCTCGGAGTACCAGATCCGGTAAGTCGAGCCGTCATCCCCTTCCCAGGCTACGCGAGGGTTGCCGCCTGAGTCCAGCACTATCTGGGGATCCGAGATACCGTAAATGGCACCGGGGGATATGTTAACCTGGGCGGTCCAACCGCTCCCGGTACTGGTGGAATAAAAGACCCGGAATTGCGAACCGTCACTCCCTCTCCAGACGACGTGGGGATTACCGCCTGAGTCCAGCGCTATCTGGGGCGTCCAGTTGCTGGTGGAGCCGGGGGAGAGGTTCAATGGGGCCGCCCATCCCGTTCCGGTATCGGCGGAATAGTAGATCCGGTCCTGCAAGCCGTCGTTTCCAAACCATACGACGTGGGGGTGGCCGTTTGAATCCAGCGCTATCCGGGGATTCAAGCCATAGGTGGTGGAGCCGGAGGATATGTTCACCGGGGCGGTCCATCCCTCCCCGGTATTGGCGGAGTAATAGACCCGATAGTTCGAGCCGTCATTCCCGTGCCAGGCGACATGGGGGTGGCCGCCCGCGTCCAGCGCTATCTGGGGCATCGCGTTGTTGGTAGCGGAGCCGGGGGATATGCTCAGCGGGGCGGTCCATCCCTCCCCGTTGTCGGCGGAGTAGTAGATCCGGTTGGTGGTACCGTCGTATCCCGTCCAGACGACGTGCGGGTGGCCACCCGCGTCCAGCGCGACTTGGGGTTCCTGGTTGTAGGTGGTGGAACCGGGGGATATATTCAGCGGGGCGGCCCATCCCGGAGAAGCCTGGGAGGCCGGCACACAAACGGACAACAGGGCCGCGGCGATCAAAGCCGTCAGCAGCACAGAAAACATTTTTCGATACATGAGCATACCACCCTCTCCATCTTTCCAGTTCATTACACTTTCATGCATATCCACTATCCCACAATCAAGTGCAGGAATACACCGATAGATAGAAGAAGCCCCGGTCTCCCGGGGCTTCGTTTGAGGTTGCTTCTCTTCGCTCGCAACGACAACGTTTACTGGGCGAAGCCGATGGAGCAGTCGGCCCAGACCTTGTCCGGCCCGTACATGGCCCGCTCGCAGACCACCGGCTTGTCCGAGGTGACCCGGGTGGAGACGTTGTAGGTGGTCAGGAAGTCGTTTAGGTGGAAGCTGGCCCGCGAGCCGGCCGGGACGGCCAGGTCCTGCAGGCCGGCCGGGGCCTGCTGGCCCTCGCCGGTGTCCAGGACCAGGCTGACGGTGGCCGCCTCCGCCCCGGGGTTGGAGACCAGGATCCAGGTGTCCATGCCGTCGGTGCAGCCCTCGGCCAGGCACCAGGAGACCGCGGGGGTGGTGGTGCCGATGGAGCAGGTGCCCCAGGTGCGGGCCAAGTCGTACATGGCGCGCTCGGCTGCTACCAGGCCGCCGCTGGAGGTGACCACGGTGCTGACGTTGTAACCCTGCACGGTCTCTCCCACATTGAAGGAGCGGCGGGTGAAGGGGGCGATGACCTCGCCCTGCGGGCCAGCCACCTCACCGTTCTCGGTCAGGTAGTTCAGGTCCACCGTCACCGGGGTGCCGTTGGGGTTCTGCACCAGCACCCAGGTCTCCATGTCCACGGTACACCCCTCGGCCAGGTACCAGGTGTCGGCGAGCTTGCTGGTGCCGATGGAGTTGTGAGCCCAGGCGCGGTCCGGGGCGTACATGGAGCGCTC
Organism: uncultured bacterium; assembly: GCA_963765625.1. Lineage (GTDB taxonomy): Bacteria > Actinomycetota > Geothermincolia > Geothermincolales > Geothermincolaceae > CAVXXD01. Next base: position 1,787 of record CAVXXD010000012.1, on the reverse strand, counting down.
GGCTACCACCGGCCCGCCTTCCGAGGTGAGCACGGTGGCCACGTCGTAGGAGGTGTGGTAGTCGGCCAGGTTCCAGGAGGCCCGGGTGTGGGCCGGCATGACCAGGTCCTGCATGCGGGCGTTGGCGACCTTGCCGATCTCGGTGTCCAGGGCGAAGTTGATATGCACCTCGCTGTCGTTGGGGTTCTGGACCAGGATCCAGCTCTCGAAACCTTCCTCGGTGCAGCCCTCCGGCAGGTACCAGGTGTCCGAGGCCTTGGTGCTGCCCACCGAGCAGGTGGCCCAGGCGCGGTCGTTGCCGTACATGGCCCGCTCGCAGACCACCTGGGAATCCGAGGAGACCCGGGTGGCCACGTCGTAGGTCTGAATGTAGCTGGCCAGGTTCCAGGAAGACCTGCTATGGGCGGGGACGGTGAGGTTCTGCATCTCGGGCAGGACCACCTCGCCGGAGTCGGTGTCGAAGGCCATGTTGATCTTGGCCGGGGCGTCGCCGGGGTTCTCCACCAGGATCCAGGTCTCGAAGCCGTCCAGGGTACAGCCCTCGGCCAGGTACCACTTGTTCATGTCCTTGGCGAAGGTCACCACCACGTCGTGGTCTTCGCTGACGTTGGTGACCAGGTAGGGGTCGGCCACCGGCATCGAGGCGCCGTTGTCGGTGACCGAGGCGATATGGTAGCCCTCGTCGGGGGAGATGTCGATGGTGGCGGTGGCGCCACCCGCCACCTGCTGGGTGGCCGGGTCCACGGTGCCGCCGCCGCCGGAGACCGAGGCGTTGACGATGTAGGTGAGATCGGTGTCATACCAGATGCTGATAACCCCGGTCGGGCCGTACCCCGTCCAGGCCACGTGGTTGATGTTGTCCGGCCCCACCACCAGTTCCGGCTCCCAGTCGTTCCAGATCGAGTTAGTGGAGAGGATCACCGGGTCGGTCCAGCCGCCTCCGTCGTTGGAGGAGAAGAAGACATCCTCATTGTCGGTCTGATCGTCATCCGCGTACCACACCGTGCGGACCACCCCGTCCGGGCCGACGGCTATCCGCGGTAGTAGCTGTATTCGTAGTCGTCGCTGGAGACTTGGTCCGGGGCGGACCAGCTGCCGCCGGCATTGGTGGCATACCAGATCTCGTAGTAGCTACCGCCGCTGTCGTAGCCGTACCAGGCCACGTGGGCGTTGCCGCTCGCGTCCAGCGCTATCTGGGTTTCGTACTGGTCGTAGCCCGACTGGGTGGAGAGGTTGGCCGGAGTGGACCAGCTGCCGCCGGCGTTGGTGGAATACCAGACATCGTAGTTGTTGTTGCTGCTGTCGTAGCCGTACCAGGCCACGTGGGCGTTGCCGCCGGCGTCCAGCGCGATCTGCGGCTCGTACTGGTCGTAGCTGGATTGGGTAGAGAGGTTGACCGGTGATCAACCTGCCGCCGGCGTTGGTGGCATAGTAGACCTGGTAGTAGTTGCCGCTGGGGTCATACCCGTACCAGGCCACGTGGGCGTTGCCGCTGGCGTCCAGCGCTATCTGGGGGTTGTACTGGTAGTGGGGCGACTGGGTGGAGAGGTTGACCGGGGCGGACCAGCTGCCGCCGGCGTTGGTGGCATAGTAGACCTGGTAGTAGTTGTAACTGTTGTCGTAGCCGTACCAGGTCACGTGGGCGTTGCCGCTGGCGTCCAGCGCGATCTGGGGGTCGTACTGGTCGTAGCCCGACTGGGTGGAGAGGTTGGCCGGGGTGGACCAGCTACCGCCGGCGTTGGTGGAATACCAGACATCGTAGTAGTTGTAACTGTTGTCGTAGCCGT
>CAVXXD010000011.1:0-14244 GCA_963765625.1 uncultured bacterium | reverse complement strand
TCGAACTCCTCGAAGAAGACGCGGGCCAGGTTCTCGGAGGTAGGCGAGATGGTGTCGAAGGGAGGGATGTCGTTAAGGCAGGCGTGGTCGTAGGCATCCAGCAGGGACTCGAGGGAGCGCTTGACGTCGTGGAAATCCACCAGGAGGTGGGAGGGGCCGAGTTCCCGGCCGGCCAGGGTGGCTTGCACCGACCAGGTGTGGCCGTGCATGCGGGAGCACCTGCCCTCGTAATCCCGTAGGAAATGGGCGGCGTCAAACGTGGCGGTGACGTCTATCTCGTACATGCGACTATTGTAACAGTTGTAGGAAATATGGGGTCAGACCCCTTCTCTACTTTCTCGGAAATCCGCAGGAGTAAAAAGCTTGACGGGGAGAAAGTGGAGAAGGGGTCTGACCCCATATTTCCTACGCGAGGCAGCAGCCGAAGGCGGCGGTGTACTCGGGGTGGCGGGGGACGAAGACGACGCGGCCGGTGGCTTTCTGCAGCAGCCGGACCAGGCCTGGGTTGCGGGCCACCCCGCCGGTGGCCACCAGGTGCTCACCCGGGAAGCGAGCCAGCAGGGGGAGGACACGGTTGCAGACAGCCTGGTTTACCCCGGCTGCCAGCCGGGCCGGTGAATAACCATCGGCCAGCAGGCCCACCAGCTCGGTCTCCCCGAACACCGCACAGGTGCTGGAGAGCTCCACCGGGTCCTCGTAGTGGCCGGCCAGCTCCTCCAGGGTCATGTGAAGGACCGCGGCCATGTTCTCAAGGTAACGGCCGGATGAGGCGGCGCAGCGGTCGTTGGTGGCAAAGTCGTCCACCCGCCCGGAGCGCAGCCGGATGGCCTTGATGTCCTGGCCGCCGATGTCCAGCACCACGCACTCCTCCCACTCCACTTGCCAGGCCACCCCCAGGGCGATGGCCTTCATCTCCGGCACGGTCACAGCTTCGTCACCGGGGATGCGCTGGCGGCCGTAACCGGTGGAGGCGATGGGCACCTCTTCCTCCAGGCCCAGCGCTTCCCGGTCTGAGCGCATGCCCGCTCTCGGCCCGGGTTATGTACCTGATGTAGAACTCAGCCGTGGGGATGGTGGTGACGGGTTCGATACGCTCCCCCACCCTCTCGGCGATCTTGACGGCCCGGCTTCCGAGGTCTATGCCGTAGACCCGCTGCGGCCCCCCGCTCACCGCGGCCTCCTCTCCGAGAGCATGTTGACGAAGTTCTCCAGGCGCATGCGGGTGCGCGCGTCGAGGTGGGTGGAGCCGTCCATCTCCACCGTAAGCAGCGGCACCTCCAGGCGGCGGCGCATCAGGATGTCCTCCACCTGGCGGAAACAGAAGCTCTGCACGTAGTGGATGAGCCCCTCGATCTCCCGACGGGCGGTCTCGCGCTCGATGTCGGCGATGCGCTCGAAGACGGAATAGGGATAGGTGTAGTCGAGGTACCTGTCCACCAGGCCGCCGCGGACCGACGGCAGGGTGAACTGCCGCTGCACTTCGTGGAAGACCACCCGTGCCCCTTGCCCCTCCAGGTAGTCGAAGAGCTCCGGGGCCAGCGGCGGCACGCCGGCGTAGCCCAGCCGCACCGGGGCGAGGCCGCCGGCATCAGCCGGTTCGAAGAAGGAAGGGCGCGACCGGGCTTGGTCCAGCATGGCCCCGACCTTCTTTTCAAAAGCGTCGATGTCGCCTTCCATGTCACTGCATGAGACCTGGAAGATATGACCCTCCAAGCCGGTCACCCGGCCCTCCTGCCAGCCCAGGCGGTCCAGTTCCCAGACCTTGGACCTGACCTTGTCCAGGCGGCGGGTGGCTTCTTCTATAGCATCGGGCTTCGCGTCCAGGCGCGCGGCCAGCTTGCCCATCTCCCGCTCCAGGAAGGCGCGGTCACGGTCGTAGGGGTAGGCGAAGGGGATGACCTCCACCCCGTCCGCCTCCAGCGTCTCCATCAAGGCCTTGGTGTTGGAGCAGTCCCCCTGGGTCACCGCCACCACCGCGCCGATCTCCCCCGCCGAGCGCTTGACCGCGCCGTAGATGCCCTTGACCCAGGCGCAGAAGTTGCGGGGAAAGCCGGCCAGTTCCGCCTCCTCCACCAGCTGCTGGTAGTCGGGGCGGCTGACGAAGACGTTGTTGAGGTCGACCGGCACGTGGCCCGCCGCGTAGATGATCTCGATGGGTACGGTGGTAGTAATACCTATTTTCATGAGGAAGATTATATCTATATGGGGTCAGGTCTCCAAAAAGACCCCAAAAAGGAGGCGCTCCTGAGAGCGCCTCCCGTGTTGCTTGCGGTTACCGGTGATTAGTTCCAGGGGTAGGTGTCGGTCACGCCCATGAGGTTGCCGGCGATGACCAGGCGCTGGATCTGCGAGGTGCCCTCGTAGATCTGCATGATCTTGGCGTCGCGCATCAGCTTCTCCACCAGGTATTCCTTCATGTAGCCGTAGCCACCATGGACCTGGACGGCGTTGACGGTGACTTCCATGCACACGTCCGAGCAGAAGGCCTTGGCGCAAGAGGACGCCAGGGAAACGGGCTTGCCCTTTTCGGCCAGCCACGCGGCGTACTGGTAGAGACGGCGTCCGGCCTCGATCTTCATGGCCATGTCGGCCAGCATGAAGCTGATGCCCTGGTTGGCGATGATGGGCTTGCCGAACTGCACGCGCTCCTTGGCGTACTTGAGGGCCTCCTCGTAAGCGGCGCGGGCCACGCCGGTGGCGGCGGCGGCTACGCTGGCACGAGTGAGGTCGAGGGTCTGCATGACCGTGCCGAAGCCCTGGCCGGCGGAGAGCAGCAGGTTCTCCTTGGGGACCTTGACGTTGTCCATGATGACCTCAGAGGTGTTGGAGGCCCGGATGCCCATCTTGTCCTCATGCTTGCCGATGGAGACGCCGTCGTAGGAACGCTCCATGACCACGGCGCCGATGCCGCCGTACTTGGCGGACTTGTCGAAGGTGCCGAAGATGGTGTAGAAATCGGCGACTCCGCCGTTGGTGATGAAGCACTTCTGGCCGTTGACCAGGTAGTGGTCACCCTTGTCCTCGATGGTGGTAGCGATGGAGGCGGCGTCGGAGCCGGCGCCCGGCTCGGTCAGGCCGAAGCCCGCGAACTTGGGGTTATCGGGGTCGCAGAGGCGGGGGAAGTACTCCTTCTTCTGCTCCTCGGTGGCGGCCAGGACCATGGGGGTGACGGCCAGGCTGTTGGCTCCCAGGGCGGTGCCGATGCCGGCGCAACCCCAGTAGAGCTCCTCGTTGACCATGGCCGAAGTGACCTCGTCCAGCCCGCCTCCGCCGTACTCCTCGTCGATGGCGATGGCGGTGAGACCTGAAGCGGCGGCCTTGTTGATCAGTTCTTTGGGGATTTCACCAGTTTTGTCGCACTCCAGCGCCACGGGGCGGATCTCGTTGACGGCGAAGTCGTGCGCCATCCTCACCATTGCTTTTTGTTCATCACTCAGTTCAAAATCGACCACAATAACCTCCTTTTAACGCCAAATGAACAATATCGAACCCTATTACTTGCCTATGAACTCGGCCTTGCCCGGCCCCTTCTCAAGAAAGGTTTTCATGCCGATGGACTGGTCCTCGGAAGCGAAGCAGACGGCGATGCCGGCGGCCTCGATGAGCAGGCCTTCCTCGATAGAGCACTCCAGGCCCTTATTGACGGCCCTCTTAGCGGCGGCCAGGGCCACCGCGGGGCCCTTGGCATAACGGGCCGCGGCCTTCTGGGCCACTTCGATGACGGAATCGTCGCCACGGATGACCTTCTGCACCAGCCCCATCTCCAGGCACTCGTCGGCGCTGTAGAACTTGCCGGAGTAGATCATCTCCTTGGCCTTGGAGGGGCCGATGAGGCGGGGAAGGCGCTGGGTGCCTCCGGCGCCGGGGATGATACCCAGCAGAATCTCCGGCACCCCGATCTTGGCGTTCTCGTGGGCGAAACGGAAGTCGGCGGTGGCGGCCAGCTCGCAGCCGCCGCCCAGGGCGAAACCGTTGATGGCCGCGAAGACCGGCTTGGGGATGTTCTCCAGCGCGGTGAAGCTCTCCTGGCCTCCACCGATGAAACCGGAGACTTCGACGGCGGTCATGTCCACCATGCCCTTGATGTCCGCCCCGGCGGCGAAGTGATCGGTCCCGCCGGTGATGACCACGGACCGCACCTTGTTGTCGTAGGTGAGTTCCCTGGCGCAGAGCCCGATCTCCATGAAGAGCTGGGAGCTCAGGGGATTAAGAGGGGGCCGGTTGAGCAGCATGGTAGCCACTCCGTCAACGATGTCCACCTTGATCAATTCAAAGTCGTAAGCCATAAAAATCCTCCCTTTGCTCGGATCGATGGAATGCTAACGAATACCAACGTTTTACAGCTACTTTTACCCTCGGACAAACGCAGAAAAAGCTTATCACCGCGGGTAGGGGTAGTCAATAAACTCCGGGTGGTATTTTGGCTTCTCAGAATATGAGAACGGGTATGCCCACATCGACGCGGGGGAAGAGGTCTTCCGAGTCCTTGATGAGCATGCGAATGCAGCCATGTGAGGCGTTGGTGCCGATGGAACCGCTGTTGGACGTACCGTGGATAAAGACACCGGAAGCGCTGGTGCCGATGGCCCGGGTGCCCAGCGGATTGCCGGGACCCGGTGGGATGTAGGGAGGCATGGTGGCGGCCCAGGCGCTCCCCGGGTTGACCCAGGTCGGATTGGCCTGTTTGCTGGTGACCTTGAAGGTGCCCCTGGGGGTGGGGAAAGAGGCTGAACCGCAGGCGACGGGGTATTCCTTCTCCACCTGCATGTTGCTGTAGAGGGTGAGGCGGTGGCGGGCCAGGTCAACCGCTATCACTTTGCCCATCTGGTCGTCGCTGATCTCCGGCTTGGTCACGGCGATATTCAACTCGGCGGTACGGTCGGTGGAGGAGAGGGCGGAGATGATGGTCTCGCGCACATCGGAGGTGTCCAGTTTCCATCCCTCCCGCGAGTTACTGAAAAATAACCTGCCGCCTTCCAGGCGGATGTCCGAGTTCACCGGCTCGCAGTCGACGGATGCCTGCAACTCACTTATGAAAGAAGAAAGCTCGCTCGCCTCGTAGCGAACCACCAGGTCCACGTCTTCGTCCATGCTCTGGAAGGTGAACCGCTTGAGCCAGCGTTCGTAGAAGGGCACCTGGTCGGCCAGGCCCAGGGCCTGGTCCACCGACTCGTTCAGGTCGACGTAGGCTCCGATGCGATACAGGGGCAGTTCCCAGGAAAGATCGCCGTACTGCAGGACCACGTTGCTGTTGAGTGCCTCGAGATCCAGTTCCTGGCGGAGATGTTCGATGGCTTGGTCGCGGGACATGCCGCCCACGCTGACACCGGCCACATCCATGCCCTTGAAGACGGTGTTGTTGAAATAGAGGTCAACGCCGAAAAGGCTGAGTATGAAGAAAGCCAGGACGCCGGCTGCCACCAGCCCCATCACCTTGAAGCTGGTTTTGACTATCTTCCAGAAACTTATGCGCGTGATCACCCTTAACTACCCCGCTAGCTCCGCTTTTTCTCTCATGTCTGGGTTTATTGTATTTTCACGACCCCGGTTTGACAATGATCCCGTCCATTTTCATTAACATATTTTTCCATCTCCATGGTAGTTTAACCTGCAACAATTTGGGGTCAGGTCTATCGTTTATTATTTTCTCCCAGATATTACCAGTAGAGCGTTACCAGATTATGGGAGAAAATAATAAACGATAGACCTGACCCCATTAAAAAGGGCGGCCGAAGCCGCCCTTTTTGTGTAACAGTCGATTTACGCGAAGGCCTCGGGGACTTCCTTGAGCTGGGCGTAGGTGAAGACCGGGCCGTCCTTGCAGACGTAGTAGGGGCCGGCGTTGCAGCGGCCGCACTTGCCGATGCCGCACTTCATGCGGTTCTCCAGGGTGGTGTAGATCTGCTCCGGCTGGAAGCCGAGCTTCTCCAGGTTCTGGAGGACGAACTTGATCATGATGGGCGGCCCGCAGGTCACGGCGATGGCGTTCTCCGGCGAAGGCTCGGTGTCCAGCAGCAACTGGGGCACGAAACCCACGTAGTGCTTCCAGTCGTCCTGGGGAACGTCGACGGACAGGTGGCAGGAGACGTCGTCGCCGGCGTGCATGTCCTCGAACTCCACCTTGAAGCAGTGGTCGTCCGCGGTGCGCGCGCCGTAGATGACGGTCAGCTCGCCGAAATCCGAGCGGTTGTCTCGCACGTACTGGATGACCGGGCGCAGGGGGGCCTGGCCGATGCCGCCGCCGACGGTGACGATGTGCTTGCCCTTCCACTCGTCCATGGGAAAGCTGTTGCCGTAGGGGCCGCGGACGTAGAGTTGGTCCCCGGCTTCCAGCTCGTGCAGTGCGGTGGTGTTCTTGCCGCCGGACATCATGATGGAGAAGCGCAGGTAGCCCTCTTCCGTCGGGGAGGAGGAGACGCAGAAGAAGCTCTCACCCACTCCGGGAAGGCCCACCATGGCGCACTGGCCGGGGCGGTGGGACCAGGTCTCCCAGACCTTGGGGTCGGCGAAATTGACCTTGAAGGTCTTGATGGCGCGGGCGCCGCCCGCTTCGTACCAGGCTTCCTCGATATTCATCAGGTAAGGGATGTACGGATTGCTCATGCTTCCACCACCTTCCCCAGAATCTCGAGTATGTCGATGTTGACCGGGCACATGTTGACGCAGCGGCCGCATCCCACACAGGCGGTGACGCCGAACTTGTCGACGTAGGTGGAGTACTTGTGGCTGACGCGGTTGCGGGTTCGCTCCTTGCGGGTGGGGCGGGGGTTGTGCCCCGAGGTGTGCACGGTGTACTCGCGGAACATGCAGGAATCCCACATGCGGCAGCGCCGGCCTTCCCCTTCTTCCACCTCGTCCTGGATGTCGAAGCAGTGGCAGGTGGGGCAGAGGTAGGTGCAGATGCCGCAGCCCAGGCAGGCGGACGACACTTCCTTCCACAGCCCGTTCTCCCACAGGGTGGGGAGCTTGGCGGCCATGCCGGCGGTGTCGATACTCCGGGTTATGGCCTGCTTGGACTTGAGGGCGATCTCGTCGGCTTTGTTGACTGCGTCGGTGGGAGCAGCTTCCAGGTAGGAGCCCAGGGTCTCGGCCAGCTTCTCGCCCTTCGGGGAAAGCACCTTGACCAGGTACTCGTCCCCCAGGTCCACCAGCAGCATGTCGAGGTTGTCGGTGCCGCAAGGCTCGCCGCCCACCGAGGGGCAGAAGCAGTTGGAGGACGGTGGGGTGACGCAGCCCAGGCCCACCAGGGTGGTGAGCTCGCGCCGCTTCTGGTAATAGGGATCGTCGTAGTCCCAGCCAAAGAGGCTGTCCACGATGGCCATGGCCCGCGCGTCGCAGGGGCGCAGACCGAAGATGACCGTGGTCCCCTCTTCCTCCACGTTCTTCTCGGTCAGTTCGGGGTTGCCGACCATGAACTTGAAGAGCGTCTCGGTCTGGGGAAAGACCACTTTTTTAGGCGGTACCGTGGAATTGGCGAAGTCCAGGCAGGCCTCCGCGGGGTCCTCGATACGCTTGAACAAAACGACTTCGTCGGATTTGGCGGGAGCAAACAGGCGGAACTTGGAGAGTTCCTGCAGGGCCTCTCCCGTCTTCTCCTTTTTCAGTATCTTTTCTGCCATGACACCCACCTTTACATTATGAAGTCATCTGTGTCCTCTACGTTATACGTAGAGAGCAAGGGTACGGCCTCCAGCGAAGTTCCCGGCTCGTAGTCGAAGAGTTCCGCCACGTCCTTGTAGAACTTGCGGTTCATGTCCATCAGGGGGATGTCCACCGGGCAGACCCTCGCGCATTCGCCGCACTGGATACAGCGGCTGGCCAGGTGATAGGCGCGGGACATGTGGAAGGCGGTGTTCTCGCTGATGTCCACCGAGCGCCTCGTCCACTGGGGCTTGAGGCGGTCCAGCACGCAGTCCTCGCAGTAGCACATGGGGCAGACGTTGCGGCAGGAGTAGCAGCGGATGCAGCGGGAGAACTTCTCCTCCCAGTAAGCCCACTTCTCCTCGGCCGACTTGCCCTCGAAGGCCTCGACGTCGGAGTAGTCGTCTTCCGCGAAACGGGCCACCTCCGCGTCCAGCAACTGGTCGCTGACGACCGGGGTGGGAAAGCGGCAGCGGGAGCACTTATCCGCCAGCAGTTCGGCCTTGGGGACGGTCTCGCTGGTTCCATTAAAAGAAAGGACGAAGTTGTCTCCCTCCAGGGCGATGCTCCCGTCCGAAGCGCCGGGGAACTTCGCTTCCAGCCTGGCCATGTCCACCACGCCGGTGCAGGGGATGCCCAGCACGATGACGTGGTCGCGGTCGTAGGCTTTCTCCACCATCTGCTGGACCAGGGCGCGGGAATCGCAGCCCTTGACCATCACCGCTACTTTGCGGCTGTCCGGTTCGGTGCCGCGCGGCAACGGGGGCTTCTCCTCGATCACCAGGTAAGTCGACAGGTTGCTTACGCAAGCGGGGGTGAATATCAGCTCGTCGACCTGTGTGGCGTCCTCCACGAAAGCAGGCCTTGCCCTGAAGCCGTAGGTGCCGGGCCGGTAGCCGATGAGCAACCGGACGTCGTCGCGGGATATCACCTCTTTTGCGATCTCTCTGAGCTTAGCTTGATCTACCAATTTATCTGCCTCCGTTTGAACTGGTCCATGGGACCAATGGCCTTGATGCCATCCACTACTTCCTCGATGACTTCCTTCCACTTGGCGCCCTCGGAAGCCGAGACCCAGCTCATCTTGACGCGGGCGGGGTCGACCCCCATGTGCTCCATGAACTGGCGCATGAGGGTGAAACGGCGCCGGGCATAGTAGTTGCCCTGCATGTAGTGGCAGTCACCCGGGTGGCAGCCGGAGATGAGCACCCCGTCCGCCCCCTGCTGCAGGGCGTTCATCACGAAGAGGGGATTGACCCGCCCCGTGCACATCACCCTGATGACGCTGACGTTGGAAGGGTAGTGGATGCGGGAGGTGCCGGCCAGGTCGGCCCCGGCGTAGGAACACCAGTTGCACAGGAAGGCCACTACATTCGGCTCGAAATTATCGCTCATTATTCGCTCACCCCCAGTACTTGGATCTGGGGCAGGATCTGGGTATCACGGAAAGATCGCTGCTGGATGGAGCCGGAGAGGCAAGCCGCGGCACAGGCGCCGCAGCCCTTGCAGAGGGCTTCGTTGACCCGGGCCACGTTGACCATCCAACCCATCCGGTTGACCTCGACCAGCTCGATGGCGCCGTAGGGGCAGAGCTCCACGCAGAAGCCGCAGCCGCGGCAGGTGGTCTCGTCCACCACCGAGATCTGGGCTTCTACCTTGACCTTGCCCGAAGCCATCAGGATCATGGCCGAGGAGGCCGCGCCCTTGGCCTGGCCCACCGCGTCGGGGATGTCCTTGGGACCCTGGCAGGCGCCGGCCAGGAAGACGCCGTCGGTGGCGGTGTCCACCGGGCGGAGCTTGGGATGGGCCTCCAGGTAGAACTGGTCGGGCGAGACTGGAGAGCTTGAGCATGTCGATGATCTCCCGGCGGTCTGAGCGGGGCATCAGGCCGACGGAGAGGACCACCATGTCCGTCTCGTGCTCCAGGGTGGTGGCGGTGAGGGTGTCCTCGGCCCGCACGATGAGCTTGCCTCCCCGCTTGAAGATCTCCGAGGGGTTGCCGCGGACGTAGCGGACGCCTTCTCGCCGGACCCGGTCGTAGAACTCCTCGTAGCCCTTGCCGAAGGCGCGGACGTCCATGTAGAAGATGGTGATGTCGGCGTCCGGGATCTTATCCTTGGCCAGGTGGGCCTGCTTAGCGGTGTACATGCAGCAGACGCGGGAACAGTACTCGTTGCCCACGCTCTTGTCGCGGGAACCGCAGCACTGGATGAAGGTGATGTTCTTGGGCACCTTCGGCGGCTCCGGCTCCTCGCCCTCTTTCTTCTTCTTTTTCTTGCCGCGTTGGGGCAGGACCACCTTGCCGCCGTAGGGGCCGGAGGCCGAGACCATGCGCTCGAACTCCAGGGCGTTGACCACCTCGTCGTAGACCCCGTAGGCGTATTCCGGCTTCAACTTGGCGTCGAAGATGTCGAAGCCGGTGGCCACGATGAGCGTGCCCACCTTGAACTCGACGATCTCGTCGGTGAGGTCGAAGTTGATGGCGCCCGGCTTGCAGGCTTCCTGGCACTTGGGAGTCTCGCCGCACTTGCCCTTGGTCAAAAAGAGGCAGGTCTCCTTGTCCACGGTGTACTTGGCCGGCACGGCCTGCGGGAACGGCAGGTAGATGGCGCCCCGGTTGCCCATGCCCTCGTCGAACTCGCGGGGGATGCGCCCCGCCTGGCGGCAGGCCTCGGCGCAGTCGCCGCAGCCGGTGCACTTGGTCACGTCCACGTAGCGGGACTTCTTCCGCACCTTGATGTCGAAGTTGCCGACGTAGCCGGTGATCTCCTCCACCTGTGCGTAGGTGAGCAGCTCGATGTTGGGATGGTTGGCCACGTCCACCATCTTGGGGGTGAGGATGCAGGCGGAGCAGTCCAGGGTGGGGAAGGTCTTGTCCAGCTGGGCCATGTGGCCCCCCACCGAGGGCGTCTTCTCCACCAGGTAGACCTTGAAGCCGGCGTCGCCGATGTCCAGGGCGGCCTGGATGCCGGCGATGCCCGCCCCGATGATCGAGGCAGGACGGATCCACGTCGACTTCCTTGACGTCCAGGGCTTCCAGCCGGCGCGCCTTGACGATGGCGCTCTCCACCAGGCGCTTGGCCTTCTCGTAGGCGGCGGCGTGGTCTTCGTGCACCCAGGCGCACTGCTCGCGGATGTTGGCCATCTCCAGGAAGTAGGGGTTGAGCCCCACGCCCGCGAGGGCCTTCCGGAAGGTGAGCTCGTGCATACGGGGTGAGCAGGACGCCACCACCACGCGGTTGAGGCCGAGGTTGATAATGTCATCGGTTATGGTCTTCTGGCCCGGGTCGGAACACATGTAGCTGTAGTTCCGGGCCACTACCACGTCCGGGAGGCTTTCAGCGAACTGCGTTAGAGCCTCCACATCCACCGTAGACGCGATGTTGATACCGCAGTGGCAGATGTAAACTCCGATCTTTGGCCTTAGATTCATTTACTCGATTCCTCCTTCATCGGCACCGGTCGGCCGCTATCCCTTGAGCTCCTTGATCTTCTCGGTCAGGGCCGGGACCACTTTCAGCAGGTCGTCCACGATGCCGTACTGGGCGATGCCGAAGATGGGGGCGTCCGGGTCCTTGTTGATGGCGATGATGACCTCGGAGCCCTTCATGCCCGTCACGTGCTGGAAGGCACCGGAGATGCCCACGGCCAGGTAGAGCTTGGGCTTGACGGTCTTGCCGGAGATGCCCACCTGGCGGTCGGAGGGCAGCCAGCCGGCGTCCACCACGGCGCGGGAGGCGGCCAGGTCGGCGCCCATGGCCTTGGCCAGTTCGTCCAGGATGGGGAGGTTCTTGTCCTCGCGGATGCCGCGGCCCACGCCCACCAGCAGGGTGGACTGGGTGATGTCGACGTCGCCCGCCACGGGTTCGACGTATTCGATGAACTTGCGGCCGGAGAGGTCGTCTGAGACCGGGTTGGCGACCTTGACGATCTCGCCCGACTTGGAGGGGTCCGCCGCCTGGAAGGTGGCCTCGCGCACGGTGAGGATGTAGAGGTCGGCGTCCTTTAAGACCATGTGGGCGTCCAGCTTGCCGCCGTAGAACTGGCGGGTGGGCTTGGGCTTGTCGCCGTCCATCTCCAGGGCGGTGATGTCGGTTACCAGCGGGGCGTTGAGCTCGACCGCCAGGGCGGGAGCCAGGTCGACGCCGTGGCCGGTCTGGCCCATCAGCACCAGGCCGGGGCCGTTTTCTTTAATAAGAGCGGAAAGGGCCTTCTGGTAGGCCAGCGCGTTGAAGTTGGCGAACATGGCGTCGTCGACGACCAGGACCTTGTCGGCCAGGCCGGCGGCCTTGGAGGCGAACTCATCGACGCCCGAGCCGAACAGGACCGCGACCACGGTGCCGCCCAGGCCGGCGGCGCCGCTCAACATCTCCAGGGAGATCTCCCGGAGTTCCCCACGACGGTGCTCCATGACTACAAAGATGTCTTTCATTTATACCAGCCCCTTCTCTTTCAGGATGGCCGCGAGCATCCCGGCGGTGGTGGCGGGGTCGCCCTCGAAGATCTCGGCCTTCTCGCCGACTATCGGCAGGCTGAACTGGGCCAGCGTCGCCCAGGAGCCGGCCTCTCCCACTTCGGAAGCGTCCAGGCCCAGGTCGGCTACGCTCTTGACCTCGATGGTCTTCTTAGCGGCGGCCTTGATGCCCTTGAAAGAAGCGTAACGGGGCTCGTTGATGCCGGTCTGGATGGTCAGCACGGCCGGGAGGTCCATCTCGATGAACTCCATCAGGCCGCCCTCGAGCTCGCGCCCGACCTTGATCTTCTTGCCGTCCTCGATGACCTCGACCTTTTTGACGTAAGCGGCGTGGGCCACGCCCAGCAGGCCGGCCAGGGCCACGCCGGTCATGGCGGCGCCGTCGTCGTCGGCCAGGGCGCCGGTCATGATCAGGTCGACTCCCTGCGGCTTGATGGCCGCGGCCAGGGCCTTGGCTACGGCGAAACCGTCGGAGCCGGCCATGGCGTCGTCGGTGATGCGGATGGCCTCGTCGCCGCCCTTGGCCAGGGCCATGCGGATCTGCTCGTCGGACTTGTCGTCGCCGACGCTGACCACGTTGACGTTCCCGCCGACGTTCTCCTTGATGAGGATGGCTTCCTCAACCGCGTAGTTGTCGGCGTCGTTCATCTTGAAGGACAGCTTGCTCTTGTCGATATCCTTGCCCGAAGCGTCGATATGCACCTCGGACTCGGCGGTATCAGGCACTCGCTTCACACATACCACCATGTTCATACCATCTTCACCTCTCTCTTTCCTTGAATAACCCTTTGCCGAATTGAACTATCTAAAGCACCTCGGACAGTATCTCGAGGATGTCCATTACCGCCATGGTCTCGTCCACGCCCTGCACCTTGGTGGCGTCCTCCAGGGTGAGCAGGCAGAAGGGGCAGGCCACCGCGATGACCTCGGCTCCCAGTTCCACGGCGTCCTTTACGCGCACCTCGGCCAGGCGCTCCTCCTTGCTCTCCCCTTCGACCCACATCTTGCCGCCGCCGCCCTCGCAGCAGAGGGAACGCTCGCGGCAGCGGTCGAAATCGCGGAAGTCCACGCCGGGAATGGCCGTAAGGACGGCGCGGGGCTCGTCGTAGACGTCGTTCTGCTTGCCCAGGTAGCAGGGGTCGTGGTAGGTGACCACCTTTTTGAACTCGCCGGGGATCTCCAGCTTGCCGTCTTTGATCAGCTCGGCCAGGAGCTCGGTGTAGTGGAGGACCGGGTGCTTGAGCCCGTGGTATTCCTTCTTGAATGAGGTGTAGCAGTGGGGGGAAACGGTGACGATGCGGTTGACGTTGTAGGAGTTGAAGAGCTCGACGTTCTCTTCGTCGCAGTATTCGAAGAGGTCTTCCTCGCCGAGGCGGCGGCCTTCGGCGCCGCAGCAGCTCTCTTCCTCACCGATGAAGCCGTAGTCGACACCGGCCTTGTCGAGCACCTTGACCAGGGCCTGGGCCACCTTGATGACCCGCGGGTCGTAGGCGTCGGTGCAGCAGACGAAGACCAGCACGTCGGTGGTCTCCTCCTCCCCGGCTCCAGGACCTTGACGTCCAGCCCCTCGGCCCAGTCGAAACGCTTGGCCTGGGGCATGCCCCAGGGATTGCCCTTGGTCCCCATGGACTCCAGGGCGTCGCGTACGGTCGGCTGGATTTTCCCTTCGCCGATTTTAACCGTCCGCAGGCCGATGAGGACCTCCAGCGGCTCCAGGCCCTTGGGGCAGCGGGAAGCGCAGGTCCAGCAGGTGGTGCAGTCCCAGATCTCGGCCTTCTCGGAGAGGTCGTCCAGCTGGTCTTCGTTGACGGTATCGTACATGAAGCGCCTCACGTTGAGAGGCGTCCTCATCGATACCGGGCAACCACCCGTGCACCGGCCGCACTGGATGCATCCCAGCAGGTCGTACTTTTCTACGAAGGTCAGTTCTTCTTCACTCATTTTCATACCCCACTGTTTCTCTTGTTCCGACAGTGCTACCGCCCGTATCGGATAGCTTGTCCCCGAAAAGCCGGGTGCCGTATACAGCGTTTCCGGAGACAGGCGCAACCATTATATTAGGATTTTTCCGGGTAATTCAATACTACTGGAGCATTAAGCGGAAGGGGGGCGCAGGCGCTCCAGAAGGA
>CAVXXD010000010.1:0-456045 GCA_963765625.1 uncultured bacterium | reverse complement strand
GATCGAGCTGGTCAAGAAAGACGGCCAGTGGTACCTGAAGATGCCCAGCCAGTAGGCTGTACCATGCAAAACAAGAGGGGGTTATCGGCCCCCCCTTTTCTTTTGACAAGAAGACCGAACCGCGGTTATCATAGGGGTGACTGACCGTCCAGTCACAGTTGGGTATATCGATCACGGCAAGGGGAGGGCAACCATGGACAAGGTCGAATGCATCGTGGTGGGCGCGGGGCCGGCCGGCGCGGCCTGCGCCATCGAACTGGCACGCCGTGGCGTGGAGACTGTCGTGCTGGAGCGGGGCGAGCAGGTCGGGCACAAGAACGTTTCTTCTTTCGCGCTGTTCAGCACGGTGCTCTCGACCATCATCCCGGGATTCGAGGACGAAGCTCCCCTGGAGAGGCTCTGCCGGGACATGGGGATCATGTTCTTCCGTGGCGACGACTACTTCGAGTTCCACGGCCGGTTCTCCAACCTCGACAAGCGGGAGAAGGTCTACACCGCCTACCGCAGCAGTTTCGACCCCTGGTTCGCCGGCAAGGCTGAGGAGGTGGGAGCCACCATCCTCCGCGGGGTCTGCGTCACCGGCCTGCTCAAGGAGAATGGCCGCGTGGTGGGGGTCAAGGTGGGGGACGAGGAGATGCTGGCGGACGTGGTGGTGGGGGCGGACGGCTTTCACTCCGTCGTCTCCCGCGAGTCGGGGCTCTACGTCGACGACACCTCCCGTTTCCTGCTGGGCATCAAGGAAGTGCACGAACTGCCGCCGGAGGTTATCGAGGAGAGGTTCAACGTCCCGCCCGGGGAAGGCGTGGCCTATGACGGCTTCGGCCACCCGGCCGACGTGGGGGGCGGATTTTCCATCTATACCATGAATGACGCCGTGGCCCTGGTCCAGCTTATTCCCATGGACGCCATCCGGGAGGGGAAGAACGTGCGCGAGTGCATGGAGAGCCTCAAGGCCCACCCCTACATCCACGCTCGCATCAAGGGGTCAAAGCTGAGGGAGTACGATTCCCACATCATCGCCGACGGCGGAAGGCTCAGGCTGAACCAGCTCTACACTGGCGGCGTCCTGCTCTGCGGAGATGCCGGCTCCACCGTCAACGACATGTACACCGGCGTGCCCTCCTGTATGCTCGCCGGGGTCAAGGCCGCCGAGACGGTAGCCTACGCCAAACAGCAGCGCCGCTACGACGCCGAGACCCTGGCCAAGTACAAGGATTTCCTCTACACCACCGGCCTGCCCAAGATGATGTTCAACGCCAGGTACTTCTCCGACTTCCTGGCCAAGTCGGGCATGAAGAACATGGGCATCTTCATGGACAAAGCCTTCGACTTCGCGGAGGAGGCCTCCATGGAGGACTTCAACTACCTCGAGCCCAGGCCCTATCCCGTGATGACCAGGAGCTTCGAAGCCTTCATGGAGCCCTTCATCCAGAAGAAGTGGCTCAAGGTGCCCCTGAAGCTGATGATGCAGGCCGTCGACAAGCTCAACGGCTGGCACAAGATGCGCAAGGTAAGGAGGTCGGAATAATGGCCGATAAGAAACTCACCATGGACGAAAAGATGGCCACGGTCCACTTCAACATCAATAAAAAAGAAGCCCACATCACCGTGAAGAAGGAGCTCTGCTCCCGCTGCCCCGGCAAACCCTGCCTCTCCGGCTGCCCGGCCGAGAACTATACCTGGGACGAGGCCAAGAACGAGCTTCTTTTCAATTACGAGGGTTGCCTGGAGTGCGGCACCTGCCGCTTCGTCTGTCCCCTCGATGCCATCGAGTGGTCCTACCCGCGCGGCGGCTTCGGCGTGTCCTACATGTGGGGGTAGGTTATCATTCCCGGTCCCGGCCGAAAGCCAGGATTAGTGCCAGCACATAGCACTGTATTGCTGTCTCTTTCATGGCTCCTGCTCTCTTGATCCTTCAGCGATCCGGGCCCGATTCCCGTTTTCCTTGCAAATCGATGGAAACGATGTTTCCAAAGGTTATGCTGCGGGAATAAGAAATAAGGAATCTCGGATAAGTTGATTCTTCAATGCATGCGACGAACCGGGCGCGCTCCGGGGAAGCGCTGCTTGCGGTTTTCTTCCAGCTCAAGACAGAAAAGCTATATTACCGGTGGGGCAAGCGGTACGGCCGGTGAGGCGAGGACGGGAGGTCATCATGGATAGAGGCAGGTCGAACCGGTTTGTCGTGGCGTTTCTAGCCGTATTGCTCTGTTTCCTGATAGCAATGCCGCTCTCGCTGGTGCTGGGAAGAAGGGCGGCGCAGGCCGCCCCGGTGCTGAGCGTCACCACATCCGGGGGCAAGGTCCTGCTGGGTGGCAACGCCACAGTCGGTATAACCGTCCAGAACACGTCGGCGACGGACCGGGGATTCAACCTCTCCCTGTCCGGCACCTTCAGCTCCGACCCCCTTCGGTTTGATGGCCGGTACAAGACGGTCACCTTCGTCTCCGCTAGCGGCCCCGACGGCCCCTTAACCCCGACCTCCGTGACTACGGACCCTGTTACCAACGAGTTGACGGTGCGCTTCGACGATATCCGTGACCTGGCACCCACCGAGACTACCACCATCGATATAACCGTCAGCCCGACCGACCCCCTATGGGAAGTGGGCGATAAGATAATCGCCGACGTCACCGCCGAGGTCAACACCGTGGCCAACGGTAGCGGCGCCACCATCTCCGGCGGCCCCGTCAGCAGCGAATCAGAGCTCGTTCCCATCAAGATGATCACCAAGAGTGCCGGCCAGACCACCGCGGACACCCAGGCCACCGGCTGTGGAGAGCTCCCCGCTGGCGGATGGCCCTACACCTACACCATCGAAGTGCAGAACAACTACGTCAACCCCACCGATAACGTGTTGGTGACCGACGACGTCCCCGACGGCGTCGAGTACCTGGGGATCTCGTTCGGCCCCGCTCCCGACGTGGATACCCGCGATGCCGACACCGGCATCCGCCACCTGGAATGGAACGTCGGCGACATGACGGCCGGCGCGTCCTGGACAGTTACTTATAATGCCGGCATCCGGTACGACTACTTCGGTTACAACAACAGCGGCACTAACCGTCCATACGACGACTTCAGCGGGGCGCCCGACAGCCTCGGGGCACCCGTCGAAAAGAACGCCTTTACCAACACCGCCGACCTCGAAGCCATCTATGAATCAACGCCCGTCAGCGACAGCGACACGGCCTCCGTGACCGGGTCCTATGCCGCCATCAACAAGTCCGTCAGCCCCACCAGCGTAGGCAACGGAGACACCGTTACTTTCACCATCACCATCGCCGCTTCCGAATACTACAACATCCTGCAGGACGGTACACTGCTGCTGACCGACACCCTGCCGGACGGATTCACCTTCGACGACACCAGCGCGACGCCCGCCCCGTCGGACTGGAGTTACGACGCCGGTACCGGGGTGACTACCATCGAGTGGGACCAGACCGCCT
This sequence comes from uncultured bacterium, assembly GCA_963765625.1. Lineage (GTDB taxonomy): Bacteria > Actinomycetota > Geothermincolia > Geothermincolales > Geothermincolaceae > CAVXXD01. The sequence goes on along the minus strand of CAVXXD010000010.1, from coordinate 452,596 downwards.
TTGCCGGGGTGGCGGCAGGGGATACCGCCGTTTTCTTCTTTGACGCCACGGTGAACAACGCCTGGGTGGTGCCGCCCGACGCCAGCCACCTCCTCATCGTAGCGGGCGACTCCATGACCAATGACGCCGCTTTCGACGCCACCTGGCACGATACCGTCGACGCGAGACGGCCCGACGACATCACCAGTGGAAACGCCTCCGCCTCCACCGTGGTGGTGGGGCCGAAACCCACCATCATCAAGCAGATATCGCTGGACGGGGCCAACTATTTCGATTCCGTCGAGGCCACGGTGGGAGACACCCTCTACTTCCGGGTATGGTTCAACACCGACGACGGGAGCACCCCCCTGGTCAGCGGGGTCAATTTCGGCAACGTGGACGTGGTGGACTGGTTCCCCCTGGGCACGGCGCTGGTGACGGGTTCGGCCACTTTCGCCTATTCCGACGCGGGGGATTTCTCTTACGACCCGCCGGTGGTCAAGTACAGTGCCCGTTACGGCGACCAGCCCGAGGCGGTCGCCTCCGGCAATCTCGACGGAGCCGCCTGGTCGCTGGGCGACGTGGCCCAGGATGGCTGGTGGGAAGTGGTTTTCCAGGTGGTGGTCCAGGACGACGCCGCCAACATCGTGGACGGCAACATCAACCCCGACTTCGGCAAGCTCTCCTGGGCCAATTCGGAGAGCAACCAGTTCTCGGACCGTGACATCGCCGATGTCGTCTGCACCGAACCGGACCTTACCGCGGCCAAGTCCGTCATCAGCACCCCGGCAAACCCGGGAGCCGGGCAGGACTGGGGTTACCGGATCACCCTGACCAACACCGGCACCGCGGCGGCCCGCAACGTGCTGGTCACCGACACCCTGCCCAGCGGCATGCGCAATTACGACCCCACAACGGGGACTGTGACCGTCACGCGGGGGGCTATGCCCCTCACGCTCGGCACCGATTATACCCTGGACTACACACCCGCCACGGGTGTATTCCTAATCGACTTCGACAACGGCGGAGCGATCCACACGGAGATACAGGCGCCGCCTTCCGCCGACAGCGTGGTCACCATCGACTACACGGCGCGGGTGGACAGCACCGTGGGGGCGGGCGCCTCGCTGACCAACAACGTCAGCGTCACCTGGAGCGCGCAGAACGCAGGGGTTACCCCCAACCGTGACTACGGGCCCGTGACCGCCAACCGGACTATCACCCTTCCTAGCATCACCATCGCCAAGAGCATCGTCGGCACCGACACCGTGCCTATCGGCACAGGCACGGCGAGCCAGGTCACTTACCGCCTGACGGTTACCGTACCCGCGAACAACCTGGCGACAGGTACAGAGATAAACCGCCTGAGGGACTTCATCCGGCAGGACGGCCTGGAGTACGTCACCGGAAGCACCCTGCTCACCGACGCCGGCGGGACGCCGCCGACACCCGCCCTGTTCAGCAGCCTTACCAACAACATGAATCCGTCCATCAGCTGGACCAGCCCCAACCCGGGTTCCACGCTGACCTGGGCGATGAGAGACCTCATAGACAACAGTGGCCAGGCCACAGATTACGTATTCCAGGTCGATTTCAAGCTGCTGGCAACGGGCTTGATCACCCCGGTCAGCCAGTTGGGTAGTGCTACCGACCCCGCCAACTGGAGGTTCTGGCCCAACACGGGCGGGAATCCTACGCTTAACAACACGGCCAATAACGACGGGGACTTCCGCTGGAGCGACAGTTTCCAAAACCGCACTGCCACTTCCAACACCACCACCACGACGCTTCAGCAGCCGTACATGGAGCTGTCCAAGAGCAACGACAAGGAAAGCCCGCCTGTCTTCGTCAAGGCCGGCGATACTGTTGACTACACCCTGACGGCTCACAATGCCGGAACCTCCGCTTCTTATGACAACATCGTCGTGGACACTCTGCCCGTGGGCTTGAGAGACGCCGACCCCTCTGGTACCGTAGCGGTGACCGTCAATGGCTTGCCGGCCGCCTTCACCACCGGATGGAACGGGGCCACCGGGACACTCACGGTGACGGTAAACGCGGGGGTGAGCGTACCCGCGGGGCAGGACCTGGTGGTGACCTACACGGCCACGGTCGACGGTGACGTCGGCTCAGGGGCCACCCTCACCAACGACGCCTATGTCGATTACCGCTCCGAGTCCGGCGCCGGACGGCACGTCACCAGCACCAGCGACTCTTCCGGCAGCAACCTGGCGAGCTCGGTGGTGAGGACGCCCCAGGTGACCGCGACCAAGACCGCCCTCGACACCCCCGCGACCATCGGGGATACGGTCTCTTACGAGATCGAGATGACCGTACCGGCCGGGACCATCATGTACGACCCGAGCATCGTGGACGTCATCGACCAGGACGGCATAGAGTATGTGCCCGGGAGCTCCGCGCTGAGCCGCGTGTCGGGACCGGACCCCGGCCCGGCCCTGAGCTTCATCGACGCCTTCCAGCCGTCCACCGACTACGACACCCCCGACCCCGGCGCCACCTTCACCTGGCTGCTGAACGACGTGGACAACAGCGGAGGGGCGGACTTCACCTTCAAACTCACCTTCGACTGCGTGATCACCGGCCTGATCGACCCGGCCGGCTCATCCTCGGACCCGGACAACTGGGTGTGGTGGTGGACCCACGGGAGCGACCCCACCGCCGACAATACCGCTGACGATACCGCCACCATCGACTGGAGCGACGGGGTGGACGACCACAGTGCCAGCACCCCGGCTGCTACCCAGCACGTCTACCAGCCCAACCTCGATCTCACCAAGGACAACGATACCGGCGGCTCCATGCTTCCCGGCGGGACCATCGGCTACACCATCAGCATCGCCAACAACGGGCTGGGGATTTCTTACGAGAACATCTTCGTGGACACCCTGCCCGCCTACATGAGTGACACCGACCCGTCGTCCACCGTCGTGGCCGTGCTGGACGGCACCACCCTCACGGCCGTGGTCGACTATACCGTCTACTGGGCGGGTGGCCAGCTCACAGTCGACCTTACCGCCGGATCAGGCGGGGCGAAGGATATCCCGGCTGGTCAGACCCTGGTGGTCACCTACACCGGGACGGTCAACAGCCAGGTGGGCGCGGGTGCGGCCCTGACTAACATCGCCTCGGTGGAGTTCAACTCCCGGTCGGACGGGACCGGACGGCAGGTGCCCCTGAGCACCGACGTCTCGCAGCACAACACCGACGACTCGACGGCGGACATCCCGCTCGCCACCATCGCCAAGAGCCAGGACGCCACCGGTGACCTGAGCGCCATCGGGCAGCCTTATACCTATGCGGTGGACGTCACCGTGCCGGCGCACACCACCGTCTACAACGCGGTGGTTACCGACGACATCGCGGATGGTCTGGCGGTTGACGGATATTCCACCTACGTGGACGGCGTCTCGCAGGCCGTGGGGGCGGTGACACCGTCCGCGCCGGCCGACGGCCCCGTCACGGTCACCTGGGACATGGGCGACTATACCAACAACACCGGAGCCGACCAGGTGGTCTCGCTCGGGATCACCGTGCATATTCGCACCAATTACGACGGTGGTGGGGAAGTCTATGCCGGTGCGACCTTCACCAACGCCGCCGAACTGGACTGGGACGACGCGGAAACGGGAGAGGCGCACCACGCCGGCCCGGTCAGCGCCGATACCGTGACCGCCACCGAACCCGACCTGACCCTGACCAAGATCAATGACGCCGCGGCCCCCATACCAGGGGGGCAGACGGTGCATTACATATTAACGGCTGAGAATACCGGCACTTCGGCTTCCTGCCAGAACGTGCTGACCGATACCCTGCCGGCCACCTTGAGAAACGTCCCGCCGGTGGTGACCAACGTGACCCTGGCCGGTGTGCCCCTGACGGAGAACACTGATTTCTGGGTGATCTGGAACTCGGGAACGGGCGAACTGACCATCGACCTCGACCACGGGGTCTCCAAGACCAACATCCAGCCCGGCGCCGGCAACCGCCTGATCGTATACGTCAACGTCACGCCGTCGGCCGTCGTGGGTGCCGGGACGACCCTCACCAACAGCGCCATAGTCGCCTACAATTCCTGGTCCGGTTCGAACGGCAGGTCCTATTCCAGTACGCCGGCGACCTCATCCATTACCATACGCCCGGCGACTATGGCCAAGGCCCAGGATGCGCCGTCCAACAGGGCCAACATCGGCCAGCCGTTCACCTATACCATCTCGGTATCGGTGCCGGCCTATACCACCCTCTACAGCTCGGCCGTGACCGACAACATCGTTGACGGCCTGGCCGTGGACAGCATGGCGACCTACGTTGATGGCAGCCCGCAAACCGTGGGAACGCTGACCCCGGCCGCGCCCTTCAACGGGCCCGCCGCCCTGACCTGGAACATGGGTGATTACACCAACAACACCAGCGCCACCCAGTCGGTGCAGCTGCGTCTCAATGTACACATCCGGACGACTTACGCGGGTGGCGGAACGGTTCTCTCCGGGGCTATCTTCGGAAACAGCGCCAGCCTCGCCTGGGCCCACGGGTCCACGTCCGCCACGGCCGCCAACATCGTTGCCACCGCGCCCAATCTGGCCTTCAGCAAATCTAACGATGCCAGCGGCCCGGTGGTGGGGGGCCAGCCCGTCCGCTACACCCTGACCGCCTCCAACGCCGGCACCGGCACTTCCTACCAGAACGTGGTGACCGACACCCTGCCGGTGGGCATGCGGGGCAATACCCCCGTGGTCAACAGTGTCAGGCTGAGCGGGCTGCTACTCACCGAGAACGTCAACTATACCGTCAGCTGGAACTCCGGCACCGGGGCGCTCGTCGTGGACCTCACCGCGGGCTCGGCCGGGCCGACCAACATCCCCTCCAGCGGCAGCCTGGTGGTCAGGTACACCGCCAGCGCTTCGGACGATGCCGACCCCGGCGCGACCCTGACCAACTCAGCAGTCGTCGCCTACAACTCCTGGTCCGGTTCGGGGGGCCGGGCGTCCACCAGCACGCCGGCCACTTCTTCGGTCACCGTTCAGGCGGTGACCATGACCAAGACCCACAACGCCGCGGGTAACCAGGCGAGCATCGGCCAGCCCTACGCTTACACCGTGGCGGTTGCCGTGCCAGCCCACACCACCTTGCAGGGCGCCACCATGACCGACAACATCGCCGACGGCTTGTCGCTGGACAGTTATGCCACCTACGTAGACGGCGTAGCTCAGGCCGTTGGCTTGGTGGCGCCGGCCGCGCCCTTCAACGGGCCCGCCGCCCTGACCTGGACCGTCGCTTCCTATACCAATTCCACCGACGCTACCCAGCAGGTGCAATTGCGCCTCAACGTGCACATCCGAACGACTTACGCGGGTGGCGGAACGGTTCCCTCCGGGGCCATCTTCGGCAACAGCGCCAATCTGGCCTGGGCCCACGGTTCCACCTCGGCCACCGCCCCCAACGTCATCGCCACCGCCCCCAACCTGACCTTCACCAAGGCCAACGATGCTTCCGGCCCGGTGGTGGGAGGCCAGCCGGTACATTACACCCTGACCGCCGCCAACACCGGAAACGGCACCTCCTACCAGAACGTGGTCACCGACACCCTGCCGGTGGGCATGCGGGGCAACACCCCCGTGGTCACCAGCGTGACCAGGGGAGGAATAACCCTGACCGAGAACGTCAACTATACCGTCAGCTGGAACTCCGGCACCGGGGCGCTCGTCGTGGATCTCACCGCGGGCTCGGCCGGGCCGACCAACATCCAGCCGGGCCCCGGCAACAACCTGGTGATCAGGTACACCGCCAGCGCTTCGGACGACGCGGGCGCGGGCGCGACGCTGACCAACAGCGCCATCACCGCCTACAACTCCTGGTCAGTCTCGGGCGGCCGGTCATACACGACTTCGCCTGCCACTTCGTCCATCACGGTGTCTGCCGCGACCGCCACCAAGACCCAGGACACCACCGGCGACGCTTCGGCCATCGGCCAGCCGTTCTACTACACAGTGGGCCTGAACGTGCCGAGCCGTACCACCGTCTATAGCACCTCGGCGAACGACATCGTCCCCGACGGCCTGGAAGTGACCGGCACCTCCACCTACGTGGACGGAATTCCGTGGACCATCGGCACCGTGAGCGTGACGCCGAACCCGGTGGACGGGACCACCGTCGTCGCGTGGACCATCGGCGACTATACCAACATCACCAGCGCGACGCAGCAGATCCAGTTGCGGATAGACGTGCGCGTCAAGACCACCTTCAACGACGGGACCACCCCGGTCAGCGGCCTGCCACCCCAGAGCACCTTCGACAATACCGCCGATATAGCCTGGGCCGACGCGGCCTCCGGCGGCGCCACCCGGCATCTCTATCCCACCGCCCCGACGGTGACGGCCACCGAGCCGCACCTGGTGTTAACCGAGGCCAACGACGCCGCCGGCCCGGTCACCGGCAACACCCCCATCCACTACACCGTGACCGTGGCCAACGACGGCACCTCCACTTCTTATCAGAACCAGATTGTCCAGACCTTCCCCGTGGGCATGCGGGGCAACACCCCCACCGTGACCGGGGTGAACCTCGGGGGCAGCGTCCTCACCGAGGGGCTCAACTACACCGTCGGCTGGGACCCGGTGACGGGTGAGTTGACCATCGACCTGACGGCCGGCAGCGACGGGCCCACCAACATCCCCGTCGGCTCCGACCTGGTGATCTACATGACCCAGAGCCCCTCGCCTGACGCTGGAGCCTCGGCCGTCCTAACCGACATCACCTCCATCGGCTACAACTCCTGGTCCGGCATGGACGGCCGCCAGACCGACCGCACCCTCAACCCGGCCGACGACAACACCGACTCGAGCTTCATCACCATGCAGGCGCCCACCTTCACCTCCACCCAGGATACCGGGGACGACACCGCTTCCATCGGCCAGCCTTACAGCTACTACTCCACCATCACCCTGCCTTCCTATGAGACCCTCTACAACGGCTCGGTCAGCGTGGACATCCCCGATGGCCTGATAGTTGATGATGCCGTGATCACCGTGGATGGCGTGCCCGTTTCCATCGGCACCATCACCCCCACCATCGACCCGGTCAGCGGCAGGGTGACCAACGTCACCTGGACCTGGGACGAATACACCAACAACACCGGCGCTTCCCAGGAAGTGGCCCTGGTCATCTCGGTCCACCCCGCAACTACCTACGGAGACGGCAGCCCGCTCAGCGGTTTGCCGCCCACCCAGGCTACCTTCCCCAACACCGCGTATCTCTCCTACGACGACGCGGCTACCGGGGGCACCACCCATAACCTCGATGACAGCGCCCCCACGGTGACGGCCATCGAGCCGCACCTGACCCTGACCGAGGCCAACGACGCGGCCGGGCCGGTCACCGGCAACACCCCCATCCACTACACCGTGACGGTGACGAACGACGGCACCGGCACCTCCTACCAGAATGTCATCGTCCAGACCTTCCCCGTGGGCATGCGGGGCAACACCCCCACCGTCACCTCGGTGACCCTGGGAGGCGCCAGCCTGACCGAGGGCGTAGACTACTGGACCAGCTGGAACGCTACCACCGGCGAGTTCACCATCGACCTGGACCACGGGACTTCAGTGACCAACATCCCCGCCGGCTCGGACCTGGTGGTCTACGTGGCCCAGAGCCCCTCGCCCGACGCCGGAGCCTCGGCCGTCCTCACCGACATCACCTCCATCGGCTACAACTCCTGGTCCGGGACCGACGGGCGCCAGACCGACCGCACCCTCAACCCGGCCGACGACAACACCGACTCGAGCTTCATCACCATGCAGGCGGCCGTCATCGCCAAGACGGAGGACGCCGCGGGCGACATCACCACCATCGGCAACACCTATACCTACAAACAGACGGTGACGGTGCCGGCCTACACCAGTATCTACAACGCGCAGACCGCCGACACCATCCCCGACGGGCTGACCGTGACCGATAACAACCCCTCGGTTGGCTGGACGACCTTAGCGGAGAACCCCTCCACCGGGGAATGGTACGTCTTCTGGAACATCGTCGATTACACCAACGACACGGCAAACCCAGTGGACCTGACCTTGACCATAGATGTCCGGGTAGACCGGTTCTACAACGACGGGACCACCGAAGTCGTGGCCGGGGACGTCTTCTCCAATACCGCCTCACTCGCCTGGGACGACGCGGATACCGGCGGTACCACCCACAACGACTCCGGCTCCGCCCCCGACATCACCGTGCGCGAGCCCGACCTGGCCATGACCAAGGCGGTGGATAACGGCACGCCTGAGGCCGGGGACACGCTGACCTACACCATCGAGGTGACCAACAACGGCGGCTGGCCGGCCTGCAATGTCACGGTGGAAGACACCATCGACACTGCACTTGCCTACGTGGGCGGAAGCATCACCGGACCGGGCGGGGATGCCAGCGGCGATCCCGCCCTCACCTGGGACATCCAGGGCGGCCTCGGCCGTGGCATCGACCCGCTGGAGACCGTCACCCTGACCTTCCAGGCCAAGGTGAAAGGCGGTGCCGGCTACGGACAGGTCGTGGGCAATACCGCCGGCATATCTACTTACGATGGCGGCCAGCCCGACCCGTACGGCCGGACCTACGGCCCGGTGAGCGCCAGCCGCAGCATCACCTGCCGGGCAGCGGTGCTGGAGATGGCCAAGACGGTGACCGCGGGCGCCAACCCCGACTGGGGAGACACCGTGACCTACCAGTTGACCGTCTCCAACAACGGCGATGCTGACGCCGTCAATGTCGGCGTCCGGGACACCATCCCCTCACCTTACTTCAGCTACGTGAGCGGGTCTACCAGTGCCGCCTGGCCCGGCCACGCCTACACCACCGATCCCGCCGGAGCGCCCGGCCCGGGACTCGACTGGGACATCGGTGCCACCCTGGCTCCCACGGAGTCACTGGTGCTCACCTTCGACATGAGTGTCGACCAGTGGGCCGATGACGGCGTCCAGACCAACACCGGGACCGCTTACGGCGAGGACGCGGCGGGCACCGCTCTTACGGAGTCTACGGGCACCGCCGACATCGACGTCCAGCAGCACCCCGGGGTGGGCGTGGCCAAGGTGCTCGACGACGCCGACGGTTACGTCCCCGTCGGTGATACATTCACTTACACCATCACCGTTACCGACACCGGCAACACCGATATCCCGGTAGTGCCGCTTACCGACACCTACGACCCCGCTTACCTGGGGTTCGTTTCGGCCACGGTCACGCCGGACGCGACGGCCCCGGGCTCCCTCACCTGGAACGACCTCGGGCCGCTGGAGCCGCAGGGGACGGTCGAGGTGACCGTGACCTTCGAGGCCCTGCAGCCCGGCTCCACCACCGGCACCGACAACGCGGCGGCGGTCGACACGGTGGACGAATTCAGCAACCCCGTGACGGCTTCTTTCACCAACCAGGACCTGGTCATCACCGACCCGAGAATCATAACGGTCAAGACCATCGACGGCCCCGACGGTTACGTCCCGGTGGGGGGCACCGTTTCCTACACCGTCCGCGTGACCAATGACGGAGACACCGTCCTGGCCGCGCCGGTCCGGTTGACGGATACTTACAATCCGGCTTACCTGGGCTATGCCGGCGCCGTGCCGGCCCCCAGCTCCGTAACCGCGGGGACCCTCAGGTGGAGCGACGTTTCCGGCGGCGCGGGCATGACGGCAGGCACTTACGTCGACGTGACCGTCACCTTCATCACTATGAAGGCGGGGACTGCTCCCTCCACCAGCAACACAGTCGACGTCAGCGCGGTGGACGTGCACGGGGCCCCGGTCAGCGATGGCGACGTCAATGCCGGCCTGACCATCACTAACCCGGAGCTGGCGGTGGCAAAGACGGTCAAATCAGGCCAGGCCAGCCCGGTGCGGGTGGGGGATACCGCATCCTTCATCATCACCGTGACCAACTCCGGGGACACCGCCATACCGGCGCCGGTACACTTGGCCGACACCTATGACCGTGCTTACCTCAGCTACCAGGGCGCTACGCCAGCCTCTGACGACACGGTCGATGACGGTTCCCTCTACTGGACGGACATCACTGGCGGCAGCGGCCTGGCGGTGGGGGCCAGTGCCAGCGTGGAAGTGGACTTCACTACTTTGAAGAAGGGCACGACTTCCGACACCGCCACCGTTTCGGGTGTGGTGGACACACACGGCGACCCCATCGCCACGGTAGAGTCCAGTGCCTCGGTGGAGATAGGAAAGATACTGGGCGCCAACAGCTGGTTCCTGGCCGAGGGCTCTACCGGCGGCGGCTTCGACACCTGGGTGTTGCTGGAGAATCCCGGCCTGGAGACGGCCAACGTCGACGTGACCTTCACCACCAGGGAAGGGCCGCGCCCGCCGCTGTCCTTTACCCTGGGGGCCGAGAGCAGGTCCACCGTGCGCATCCAGGACTACATCCCGGATGACTTCCACGTCTCCACCTTCGTCGAGGCGGACCGGCCCATCGTGGCCGAGCGCTCCATGTACTGGGACAAGCGCTACTGGGGCACCACTTCAGCCGCCGGCGAGCCCCAGCCCTACGAGATGAAAGCGGGCCACGCCAACCTGGGGACGCCCCTGTTGGGCACCACCGGCGAAGGTTACGACTTGCCCACCAGCATGTATTTCCCCGAAGGCTCGACGGCGCCAGGCTTTGACACCTGGGTGCTCATCGCCAACCCCAACGACGGCGAAGCCACCGTGAAGATACGGCTGATGACCGCCACCGGGCCCCGTGACGCCGGTTCGGTAAAGGTTCCCGCGCAGAGCCGCTACACCGTTCACCTCAATGAGCTGCTGCCCGGCGAAGCGGAACTGGCCACCGAGCTCACCTCGGACCTCGGCATCGTGGCCGAGCGCTCCATGTACTGGGACCCCAATGCCCAGGCCCTGCAACCTTACGAGATGAGGGGCGGGTCTTCCAGCCCTGGCTCGGCCGAGCTCTCACGGGACTGGTACATCGCCGAGGGTTCCACCGGCGGGGGCTTCGACACCTACATCTCCATCCAGAACCCCGGTTCGGCTCAGGCCGAGGTGACCGCGGACTTCCTGTCCACCGGCGGTGTCGCCGCAAGCAAGACCATCAGCATGCCGGCGGGCACCCGGGCCACCCTGCGTATCCAGGACTACGTGCCCGACAATTTCTATGTCGCCACGCAGGTAACCGCCGACCAGCCGGTTTCGGCCGAGCGCTCCATGTACTGGGACAAACGGGTAACGTCCGACGTGGCCAGCATGCAGGAGGGCCATTCCGCCACCGGCGTGCTTCGGACCGGCACACTCTGGACCGTGCCTGAGGGCTCTACTGGCGGGGGCTTCGACTCCTGGGTGCTCATCGCCAACCCGACCGCCGTGGATACTCCGGTGACCGTCACTTTCATGACCGCGACCGGTCCTACCGCGCCGGTGGAGATCGTGGTACCGGCTAACTCCCGCTACACCATCAGGGTCTCCGATTACGTGCCGGACAACTTCTACGTCGCCACCACGGTGGAGACGGAAGGGCAGATAGTGGTGGAGCGGGCCATGTACTGGGACAGGCGGGTGGCCGCGGGCATCCAGCCTTATGAGATGATGGGAGGCCATTCCGCCGTCGGCGTCGATCCGTAGGAAAAGGACAGAAAAGAAAAGAAGGGGCACGCTTCACGGCGTGCCCCTTCCATGTGCCTGGTCTTCAGCCGAGGGTGGTACGGTTGCGGCCGGCGGACTTGCTGGCGTACATCAGCCGGTCCGCCCGGTGTACCAGTGTTTCCAGGGTATCGCCGGTGTGGGCCAGGGTGGCGCCGACGGAGACCGTCACCTCCAGGTTCCCCTGCGGCAGGGTCAGGCTCGACTGCTCGATCAGCACCCGCGTGCGCTCGGCGGCGATGTCCAGCCCGATCTCGTCGGCATGGGTGATAACCGCGACGAACTCCTCCCCTCCCCAGCGGCCCAGGAAGTCGAAGGTCCTCAAGCTGTTCATAGCGGTGCGGGCGATCATCCGCAGCGTCTCGTCGCCGACGACATGCCCGTAGCGGTCGTTGATCTCCTTGAAGTAGTCGAGGTCAATGAAGGCCAGGCCGAAGGACCAGCCGTGCCGTCGCAGTTCCGCCAGGCGGTTGCCGATCTCCATCTCCGCGTAGCGCCGGTTTCCCGCACCGGTCAGGGGGTCCAGCAGGGCCAGCCGCTGCAGTTCCTCCACTCTCTCCTCCAGTTCCAGCCGGGGTGAGTCGTCCCGGAACACCTCGACCCCGCCGACGATGCTGCCGGAAGCGTCGTGGATGGGGGAACAGCGCACCGCCACCGGCAAGCGGTAGCCGTCCCGGTGGTGCAGGTAGACGTTGTTCTCACCTGGCGTTCCGGTCCGCATGGTTTCGGACAGGGGGCAGGCGGTCAGGCAGAGCGAGGAGCCCTCGTCGTCGACGTGCATGAGGATGTTATCCATGCAGCGGTGCCCCAGAACATCGGCGGCAGCGAAACCGGTCAGGCGCTCCGCCCCGTTGTTCCAGTAGGTGATGCGCCGCTCGAGGTCCACGGCGTAGACTCCCTCGTAGAGGTTGTCCAGAAGTTCTTTGAAGAAATCGTCGCCTTTAGTCATGGTGATCTCCCCGTCGAGATGCCGTCGACATATGTTTTGACCGTAACCCGTGAAAATCCTTTAAACAAAGGGCCGGGCGCTGTCGCGGACGTAACGTTTCTGATAACGTGATCAGTGTGATGAAGATGAAAGCGGACGAGATCGTTCCGGATTACCGCGAGGCCGGCACCGGGCCTGTTGTTTTCATGCTCCCGGGCCTGGAGGGGGCGCACCAGTTCTGGCGGCCTCAACTAGAGGCGTTGTCCGGCAGGTACCGCGTGATCGCCTGCGAACTGGCCAGGTTTCCCTTCAGCCCACGGCGCAGCGTCGACGACTACGCCCGGGCGGCGAAACGGCGCCTGGATTCCCTGGGCGTGGAGAAAGCGGTGATAGTGGGCGAATCCTTCGGTGGGATGGTGGCGCAGCATCTGGCCATCAACTACCCGGAGCGGCTGAATGCCCTCATCCTCTGCAATACCATGGACAAGCCGAGGCTCCCCGGCTTCGGATTCAACGCCTTCACCCTGGCGACCCTGGCCCACAACCTCGCTTTCACCCCCGGCTTGAGCATGGGGCAAAGGAAAGCGTTGCTGAGGTGGGTGGGAAAGCACCGCGGTTTCGTCATGGACCCGTCGCCTGGCAACCAGGACCTCATCGACTACGTCATCGAGCACGGAACGTCGCACGGCGTCACATCTTACCTTGACCGCATCGCCGCGGCAGGCAGGGGAGACTATTCCTCCCGCCTCGGGGAAATAAGTGTGCCTACCCTGGTGCTACGGGGCAGCGAGGACCGTTTCGTTACGGCGGACACCACCCTGCGGATAACCGCCGGTATTCCCGGAGCGCGGCTCGCCCTGGTGGAGGGCGGCGGTCATTGCTGCACCCTGACCAGACCGCATGAAGCCAACCGCCTGATCCTGACATGGCTCGAGGGCCTCGGACTGGAAGGATAAAAGCATGAGTGGTGAAAAATACGACGTGATCATCGTGGGTTCAGGCGTGGGCGGGTTGACCTGCGCCAGCTTGCTGGCCAAGGAGGGCCTCAAGGTGCTGGTGCTGGAAGCCCTGGACCATGTGGGCGGGTGTTGCTCCAACTACGACTTCGACGGGTTCCGCCCGGAGGTGGGGGCGGTCTTCGTTATCGGGCACTTCTTATACAACCAGTACTTCCAGCTAGTGGAGCGCAATCTCGAGGACTACCTCGACTTGAAGCTGATAGACCCCATCTACGACATCGTACTGGAGGGGGGCGAGCGCTACATCACCCCGCGCGACCTGGACGAGATGGCCGAGGTGGTCAACCGCATCAACCCGGCCGACCTGCCCAACTACCGCCGCTACGTAACCGACATGTCCGCCATGCAGGACTACCTCAAGGCTGTCTTCAACAGTAAGATGCCGGACATCCGCGACTTCTTGAGGCCGGTATCGGTCGCGAAGATGGGTGCCAAGAAGGAGCTGTTGGCCGCCCTGCCGGTGATGGCCAAGCTGGGCATGCATAACATGGACCACTGCCTGCGCGACTACTTCTCCGACGAGCGGCTCCGCCTCATCTTCGGCTGGGAGAATCTCTACGCCGCCCTGCCGGCTCACCGCTGCAACGGCATGTTCACCTCCATGACCTACATGAGCCACGACAGCCTCTATTACCCCAAGGGCGGCATGACCGCCATCCCCCACGCCATGGCCCGCATCGCCGAGGAGTACGGAGCCGAGATACGCCTGAACACCCTGGTGGAGAAGATCATCATCGAGAACGGCAAAGCCGCGGGGGTCAGGCTCGCGAGCGGCGAGGAACTGCGCGCCAGAAAGGTGGTCTCCAACGCCCACTCCCGCCTGACCTACCTGGACCTGGTGGGGGAGGAGAACATCCCCAAGTGGGCCGCGAAAACCGTGAGGCGCCAGCCCTGCTCCATTCCCGCCCCCACCTTCTATCTCAATACGAAAGAAAAGGTGGGCACGCGGGCCCACTTCACCGTGCTGCTCAACCAGCGCCGCAAGTTCGACGACTTCTGGAGCGAGTTCTACGACACCGGCCTTCTTTACCGCCCGGACGACGGGCCCATGTTCGTCTCCAACCCCAATTTCGATGACCCGGACCTGGCGCCGGAAGGCAAGGACTCGCTCTCGGTGATCTACATCGCCCCCTACAAGCTCAAGTACCATGACTGGGACGACATCAGCGAGACCTGGCCGCGGGAGTTGACCGAGTCCATTGAACGCCGCGCCTTCCCCGGGCTGACCGGCAAGGTGGAGAGGATGGAGTCGGTGACTCCGCGGGAGTTGGAGCGCACCCTGCGGGTGGCGGAGGGCGCTTTCTTCGGGCTGGAACTGAACGGCACCAACATGGGCCCCTTCCGCCCCAACTACCGGTCGCGGCTGATCAAGGACCTCTACCTCACCGGGCAGTGCACCAACCCGGGAGGCGGCGTACCCCTGGTGATGACCTCGGGGATAATCACCTCGGCCATGCTGCTGAACGACTGGAACCGGTTGCCCCTGGTTAAACTCTGACCAGCCTCAAGCCCGGCTGCCCGCGGTTTGCTTTTCCCGCCGGATGCTCTCCAGGTCCAGGCTCATCCCATCTTCCAGGCTCCGCTTGAGTAGGGGCAGAGAGAAGTTCTCGGGGCCGTAGAGGATGAGCTGGAAGTCGGGGACGTACATGTACATCAGCGGCCGGGTGGAGAAAAGCATCTGGTCGAGTTCCCTGGCGATGGGGTGGGAAAGGCCGAGAGAAAGCTCCACGTGGGAGGGGTTGAAGCTCATGGCGTACTGCCGGGCGTTCATCTTGCATTCCGTCACCTGGGGCTGCCGGTCCTGGTAGAGATGGCAGAAGAACTTCATCACCCCGCTGTGCCGCGCCGCTATCTTGTCGAAGTCCAGGCTGCATATCAAATCCCCGCCCTCGCTCAGCGCGCAGTTCGCCCATTCCGCCGTGTCCATGTAGTCGATGCTGGCCAGGAACTTGGGGAAGCCGTAGAAATCGACGCCGCCGCGCCGCGCCTCCTCGGTGGTCACCGGCAGGTGGAGCACGTAGAGATCGGTCTCCATACGCAGCATCTGCCTGGCGAGGTTGTACCCCGGCACTTGCAGAAAATAGGGCGAGTTGACGGGTATGCCTATGGCGAACTCGTTGTAGGGCGGGATGTCCACGTCGTAGTACTCGAAAGCCGCCAGCATCACGCCCGCCACCCCCGGAGCTATCTGCGCGGGCACGAAACGCCGGTCGGGAAGGGCCCGCCTGACCTCCCACAACTTGGCGGGAAAGACCGCCGTGAAGCAGCGTGCTTTCCTGTAGAACAGGGGGATCTTTCCTTTGACGTCCCCTATCTTCGTCTCCACCTGCTCTACACCCGAAAAGAAATCACTGGTCATGCGACCACCCCCTGATGGCTTGCTTTGAGAGTGCAGCTGGCATGCCTGATAAAGACGCATTTACCTTTCTTGCCCTTAAGAAATAGATATTCCCGCTTTGCGGGGGGAGAAAACCCGATTGTTTCCACACCTGCAAGCGGCCTGATAAAGTTAGATGAAAGAAGAAAGGAGACGGGAAGATGTACTGTGACAAGTGCGGCAAGGAGATGGCCGAAGGCAGCGAATTCTGTGCGAATTGCGGGGCGGCGGTGGGGGCCGGCGCGGCTCCACCTCCCACGGGCCCTCCAGCCCCTCCACCCCCTCCACCCATGGTCCCCCCCGGCCCTCCCGCGGGCTTTCCCCAGCAGCCCCTTCCTTACGCCCCGCCTCCGAAGAAATCCGCGCTACCCTGGATACTGGGGATTCTTGGGACAGCGGCCATCGTCGCCCTGGTGCTGGTGCTGGTCCTGGTGGTGTTCAAAGGCGACGACGAGAAGAAAGTGGACTCCTCCGGCCCCGAGCAGGTGGTCCTGGACTTCTTCAGGGCCCTGGAAAAGCAGGACGCTGCCTTGCTCCTGAGCACCATGGACCCCGAGACGGTCGATATGCTGGAAGAAGCACTGGGCGATGATTACGAGGACCTCGTGGAGGAGTACTTCTTCATGGCTTTCCCGGACGATCTGGAGGTGGACATCGAAAAGATGGAAACCGAGATCGACGGCGACGAGGCGACAGTAGTAATAATCGAAGGCACCATGACCTACACCGACGAATACGGCGACGAAGTGACCGAAGAGGCTGTCGACAGAGACATGGAGGCCTTCGAGCTGGTCGAGCTGGAAGGCGAGTGGTACCTGTCCGCCGGCTTCCTCGAGGAGATGGGGTTCGACCCGGACGACTTCGGTGACCTCGACGGCTACGATACCGAAGACACCGAAATCTACGAGGTAGAGGCGGCCATGCTCGGCTACGTCTATGCCAACTCCGCGGAAGGCCTGGAGTTCGCCATCATCAGTATCGCCACGAACGGCGACGAAGCGGTCGGTATAGCTTATTGCTACAACCAGGAGCTGGAGGCCCCCTTCGTGGTGATGGAGAACGGCTCCAACGGGTGGACGGGCGTGGACTTCGGCACCGGTATAGAACTGCCGTCCTGGTACGAAGATGAGATGGCCGGCCTCGAGGAAGCCATGCTCGACTACGTCTACTCTTACGACTACACCGGCGAGGAGTACGAGATGACCAACCTGCTGGTCTGGGGCGACGAGGCGGCAGGCATAGCTGTCTGCGCCACCAACCTCGACCTGGAGAGTCTGTCGGTGATCATGTACCGGAGCTACGGCGAATGGTACGGAGAGGAGATAGGCACCGACATCGTGATGCCGGACTGGTACTGGGGCGGTTTCTAACCACCCTTCTGTTTAACGGCCCATTTCCTTTTCGAGCGCGTCGAAGCAGTTCTGGGCCTGGACCACCAGGTCCAGCAGGTTGAAGAGTTCGATGGTTTCGAAGTGGCGTTGGCCTTCCAGCCGCGCCAGGTCTCCCGAGGCTTCTTCCACCAGCATGCCGTCGCCGGTCCTCTGAGCATCGTCGAGACGGGAGAAGATGCTCCCGTACTGGGCCAGGACTTCGAGAAGGACCTGGTGTGACCGGTAAAGGTCCGGGATGAGCTCCGGCGGCTCGATGCTCCCAGCCAGCTCCGATGATTTCTTGAAGAGGGCTGGCCCCTTGTCGTCGGAGGCCATGATCCTGGCCAGTACCTCGAAGTGGACGGCGAGGACCCTTGAGGCGGTGACTATGTCCTCCATGGTGCTCTCGAAATCCTTGATGAGAGCGGGCGAAGCCCCCGATCCTTCAATGTGATCGAGGGAATCCTCGAAAGCCCGGGAGATATCCGTGGCTTCTTTTCGAATGGTCTTGACCGTGGATACCGCCAGGGCGGCGTCGGCCGGATTGCGCTGGTCCAGGCTCTCCATGGTCCCCGCCAGACGGGAGAGGCTGGCGAGCATCTCGTCGATTATGCGCAGATCGTCGCTCATATCTAACCCCCTTTAGCCGCCGGTCCGCTTCCCCATCTTCATTTTATCAGCTGCGGGAGGCTGCTGGGGATTGCCCGGGTTTAAGCCGGGAAAAGGACGGGTATCGAAATGTGGTGGCACCGAAAATAAAGAGCCTTGAGTTCAGCAAGAGTAAAGGGGGAGAAGTAATGGAAGGCGATGTCGGAACGTTGAAAGACAAGTACGGGAGCATGGTATTGCCCCTTCTGGGGGTGGCGGCCATGAGCGTAACTGTTGCCTTCGCCATCAAGGCGAAGAGGGAGAAGGGCAAGGCCAGGAAAGAGGTCAAAGAGGGCGAGAAAGAAGCAAAGAGTTTGATGGAGCGGGGAGACGAACTGATCGAAGAGGGCGAGAAGCTCATCGAGAAGGGTATCAGGAAACTGGCTCGCAGGTCGTAGGGGTATAACTCGAGGATGCTGCTTGTGTAGAATTAAGTCCTGGAAATAGGCTTACGCAGGGAAGGTAAGGTGTACGGCATGGAGTATCCACATCTCTTCAGGGAAGGCAGCATCGGCAAGGTCACCATCCGGAACCGGGTGGCCATGGCGCCGATGGTCACGGGGATGGCCGGCTTCGACGGCAATCCCACCGAGCAGCTCATCCAGTATTACGAGGAAAGGGCCAGGAACGGGTTGGGCCTGCTCATCACCGGGGCCACCCAGGTCAACATCTGGTTCGGCGGGGCGGCCGCGCCGCGGCAGCTCTCCATGGCTTACGACCGGCACATCGCCCCCTTCGCGGCCATGGTGGAGCGCGTCCATGCCCACGGGACCAAGGTGTTCTGCCAGCTCCATCACCCCGGCAACGAAGGCATGTCGCTGATGGGCATCGCGGGGCCGCAGATGGAGCTGTTGGGGCGCATCTGGCCGGGCATATACGGCGTGATGCCGAAGATGATGCAGATGACCGGCAGGAACCCCGAACTGAGCAAGAAGATGATGGAGTGGATGATGGAGCACTGGAAATGGCCGGCCGTGGTCGGGCCTTCCGGCGTGCCCTGCGAGTTCAACAACCAGAGGACGCGGGCTTTGAAGAAGTTCGAAGTCAAGCGGCTGGTGCGGGATTACGCGCGCGCGGCGAAGCGCGTGCAGCTGGCCGGCGGGGACGGCGTGGAACTGCACGCAGCCCACGGTTACCTCATCGAGCAGTTCCTCAGCCCCCACACCAACCGGCGCACCGACGAGTACGGCGGGAGCCTGGAGAACCGCATGCGCTTCGCCCGGGAGATCATCGCCTCCATCCGCGAGCTGTGCGGCCGCGATTTCCCGGTCATGGTAAGGCTCAGCGCCGACGAGTTCTACCGCTATATCGGCCATCCCGGCCGGGGCATCGAGCTGGAGGAAGGGGTGGAGATAGCCCGCCTGCTGGAGAAGGCCGGCATCGACGCCATCAACGTCAGCTCCGGCACCTACGAGACCTGCAACTGGGCCATCGAGCCCTGCAGCTTCGAGCCGGGCTGGCGCAAGCACCTGGCCGCCGCCGTCAAGGAAGCGGTGGAAATACCGGTACTCGCCGCCAACCTCATCCGCTCCCCCGAGCAGGCCGAGGCCCAACTGGCCGAGGGCATCCAGGACTTCGCGGTGCTGGGCCGCCCCTTCCTGGCTGACGGGGCCTGGGCCCGCAAGGCGGAGGAAGGACGGCCGGACGAGATCAAGCGCTGCATCATGTGCCTCTACTGCTTCGAATCTCTTCTTACCAAGCTGACGGTGGAGTGTGCGGTCAACCCGCGCCTGGGACGGGAGAAGGAGACGGCTGAGCCTCGGGTAGACGGGAACGGGCGCACCGTGGCGGTGGTCGGGGCGGGACCGGCCGGACTGGCGGCGGCCGAGGCCCTGTGTGCCCGCGGCTTCAAACCGGTGGTGCTGGAGCGGAGCGACGGCCCCGGCGGGCAGCTCAAACTGGGCAGCGTGCCGCCCGGCAAGGACAAGATATTCTGGTGCGTCGACGACCTGGAGAACGCCGCCCGGCGCGGCGGCACGGACATCCGCTACAACACCGAGGCGACCGTGCAGGTGCTGGAGGCCCTCGACCTTTACGCCGTGCTGGTCGCCACCGGCGGGATGCCCGTCATTCCCAACATACCCGGGGTGGACCGCGATTTCGTGTGCACGGTAGACCAGGTGCTGGACGGCACGGTCGCCCTCAAAGGGAAGCACGTAGCGGTGATCGGCTCAGGCCTGACCGGCCTGGAGACGGCCTTGAAACTGGTCGAGGAAGGCAACCGGGTGATGGTAGTGGAGATGGCCTCAGAGATCGGCCCCGGCGCTTACGTGCAGAACCTGGATGATGTGATGCTCCGCCTGAAGCTTTATAACCCGGTATTCATCACCTCCCACAAACTGGTGGAGATACGCGAAGGCAGGATCGTGCTGGAGCACGTCAAGTCCGGTGACCGCGCCACCCGCCAGGTGGACCAGGTGGTCCTGTCGGTGGGGGTGAAGGGCGACGACGCCCTGGCGAAGGAACTCAAAGGGCGCTTCCCGCGCGTCAAGGTCATCGGCGACGCTCACCAGGTGGGCCGCATCGGCGACGCGGTGAGGGACGGCTTCGACGCCGCCCGCGACCTGTAAACTTCAGGGAGTATGCCCCACCACGTCGTGCCCGCCGTTCCAGCCCTCGCCCGAACTCGAATCGGTGTAGTTAAAGTACATGGGCCTCTCGGCCACCACCCCCAGCCCCGAGGTCACCACCACCCGGCAGGACAGCTGCAGGCCGGCGCCGGCGTCGGTGTTGACGTTGATGGTGTAACGGCTGTGGGCCGGCACCACGTGGCCGCGCGTGAAGGCGGCGCCCCCCTGGGGCATGTAGGTAACGTCCACACCGCATTCGGAGTCGCCCGGGTTGAACAGGGTCAGCCACTCCACGAAACCGGACCCGGTATACCCCTCGGCGAACATCCAATCCATGCCTGCCGCGGGTGCGCCGATCACGCAACTCCCGCCGGTCCAGCCTTCGCCAGGGTTCTCGCCCGAGCCCGCGTAGTCGAAATACATGGGCCTCTCGGCCACGATGGGCTGGTCCGACACCACCATGACGGAGACCTCCCGGTCCGGGCCTGCCGCATCGTTGACCGAGACCGTCTGGCGCGAAGCCCCGGCTACGCTTACCTGCTGCGCTTGTGACGTGCCGTCCGGGAACATATAAGTGATGTCGACCACGGCCGCCTGCTCTCCCGGGTTGGCCAGGCAGAGCCATTCGTCGAAGTCGTCTTGCCCGGTGTAACCTTCCGCGAAGTAGAAAGAAGTGCCCGCCGCCGTAGCCCCCATCACGTCGTGCCCGCCGTCCCAGCCTTCGCCCGAACCCGAGCCGGTGTAGTTGAAATACATGGGCCGCTCGGCCACGATGCGTTGCCCGTTGGTGCACTCCACCACGGAAGAAAAGTCGTAGGCGGCGTCGTCTCCGGTGCCCAGCTTGTCCCGGGGGAAGACGGTGAGCCGCGAGTGCTCCGCTACGTCGACTTCTTCTTCAACCTGGGTGGCGTCCCCCTTCAGGTAGGTTATCCGGACTTTCGCCCCGGTGTCGCCGGGATTCTGAATACACAGCCAGGTGTCGAAGCCGGGGCGGCAGGTGCCTTCGGCGAAAAGCCACCTGGTCCGCGCCTGGCCGGCTCCAACCACGGTGCTTCCCCCGGTCCACTCGTCCCTGTAGTTGAAATACATGGGCCGCTCGGCCACGATGCGTTGCCCGTTGGTGCACTCCACCACGGAAGAAAAGTCGTGGGCGGCGTCGTCTCCGGTGCCCAGGTCGTCGGCGGGCAGCACGGTGAGGCGGGTGGCCGGGTCCACGGCGACTTCCCGGGTCACGGTGGTGCCGTTGCCCTTCATGTAGGTGATGGCCACCTCGGCCGGGTTCTCACCGGGATTCTGTATGCAGATGTAGGGAACGAAGCCGGGGCGGCAGGTGCCTTCGGCGAAGTAGAAGATGGAGTTGGAAACGGTGAAGCCGCCTGCCAGTGAACCGCTCTCGGTGTCGGGGTTGGTCACCACCACGTCCCAGGCTCCCGGGGCAGCGCCGGTGAGGTCGAAGGAACAGGTGATGTGCTCAGCCGAGACCACCGTCGCGCCGGAACCGTCGATCACAACACCTTCCCGCCGCAATCCCACTACGGCCCCGTCAAGGAAAGACGCTCCGGTTATCGAGGCATCCACCGTCCCCCCAACCACGCCTGCCGCCGGGTCTATGCCGGTCACCTCCGGCGTAAACACCGGGTTGGAAACGGTGAAGCCGCCTGCCAGTGAACCGCTCTCGGTGTCGGGGTTGGTCACCACCACGTCCCAGGCTCCCGGGGCAGCGCCGGTGAGGTCGAAGAAACAGGTGATGTGCTCAGCCGAGACCACCGTCGCGCCGGAACCGTCGATCACAACACCTTCCCGCCGTAGTTCCACCACGGCCCCGTCGCGGAAACAGGCTCCGGTTATCGAGGCATCCACCGTGCCCCCGACCACACCCGTCGCGGGGTCTATGCCGGCTACCTCCGGCGGGGGATAGTCGACTGAGAATCCGCCGTAGAGGGTATCGGTACCGCCGTCGGCGTTCTCCATCACCACGTCATAGAAGCCGGCCGCGGTCCCTCGCAGGTCGAAACGGCAGGTGATAGCGTGGGGTGAAGGAACCTCAACACTCGTGGCGGGTATCTCCACCGCGCCGGCCACCAGCTTCACCACGGGATAGCCGCCACCAGCGTAGAAGCCGCTTCCCGCCAGGCCGGTTACCTCCACCACCCGGTCGTTATAGCCGTAGCCGGGGGTGATGGATGTGATCACCGGCAACACCTTAAAAGAAGTGGAGGCGCTGCCGGAGTCGTTGGCCACGGCCAGGGTGCCGCTTACGCCGTTGGGGGGGATGACGCAGGTGATGGCGGTGTCCGTCCACGAAGTCACCTCCATGGACGTACCGCCCAGGGTTACGTAGTCGTGGAAGGTCCGCGGCGCGCCGAAGTCGCTGCCGTTGACGGCAACCGTCTCACCAACACAAGCACTGGGCGGCACCACCGAGCCGATGGAAGGCGGCAGCCCCACCATGGTAATGCTGGCTGAGTAGACGGCCGACACGTTGCCGGGCATGGCCGCGTCGCGGAACTTGACGTAGACGGTGCGCAGGCCTCCCTGCTTCTTCAGGGTCCAATCGACGGAAGCCTCGTAGCTCTGCCAGCTACAGCCGGCGAAGGAGGGGTCGTCGCTGGAAATCATCATATCGAAGAGGCCCGCGCCCCCGGGGTCCACGGCGTCGTTGCTCAGCACCACGTCGGCGTCGGTGGTGGAGGCCGCACCCCCGTCGATCTGAAACACGCTGCAGGTGGGCGCCGACAAGTCCGGCGCCGCGCTCTTATTCACCGAGACCGCTTTGACCGTGGGCGTGCCGGCTCCCGCCGCATGCCCTACGCCGGTCTCCACTTTGAATACGCGCTCATCCGGGCCGGCGCCGAAATCGTAAGCTTCCTTAAAAGAACCTCCCGTCACCGCATAGTAATAGCCACCGTCCAGATAGGGCATGGGGAACTCCAGGCTCGCCGCGCGCAGGTCCCCGCTCCACTCCCCGCCGGGGACCACCTCGTATCCGGTCAGGGTGTTGGTGATGGTGCAGGTGACGTTTTCGGCCGTGCCGGGCACGGGCGTCCAGGCGCCGCGCACCGCCGCCTGCGTGAGGTTGGCGAAGTTGGTGGTGCTCCCGACGTTGGTGCCCTGGTAGGCCGGCCAGGAATATTGCAGCGGGTGACCGTTCTGGTCGTTGGCCAGCTGGTAGTAGAAGTTCACCACGTCCCCGTTGTCGATATGGACGGTGCGGTAGCCGGGATAGGCCCACATGGCGTCCCACTTGGGGTCGAGCACGCTGGGGGCTTCCTGGAACATGGTCGAGGTGGTGTTGACGAACTTGACCTCGCCCCCTCCCCCCGTCCAGGAGATGGAGCCGTAGGCGTCCGAGTGTTGGTGGCCGCTCAACACCAAGGCTACGTCGTTGACCCGCGCCAGCTTAATCGACGCCAGCCTCCCGGCGCCCTCGCCCCCAAAGGTTATCCCGAACATCCCGGCGTTGTCGAAGAGAAGGCCGCTGCCGTCCTGCCTCCAGGGGCAGCAGTGCATGAGCATCACGCGCATCTTCGCCCCGGCGTGGGCGGCCAGGTCGTCGCGGGCCCAGGCCAGCTGGCCGGTGAGCGCGGCCAGGTCGACGGCGTTCTCGCGCGCCTGGGACCAGCCCGCCTTGAAGGCGTCCCCGCCGCCCTCCAGCTGGCCCTGCCACTTTCCCGGAGTGAGGATGACGTCGGGGATGAGCCAGTGCAGGTTGCGCTGGAGCGTAGTCCAGTCGTTGGTGTTGAGCGCGGTGAAGTGGTAGTCGCTCCCGTAATCGAAAGAAAAATACTGCGGCCCGAAGAGGTCTCGCCAGGAAGCCTTGTAGTCCTCTTCCAGCTGGGTGTTGTTAAGGTTGTAACGCGCGTAGCCGTCGTGGTTGCCGGGCACCATGAACACCGGCACGTCCATGGCCATGGCCTCCTGGTAGAACCAGTCCATCTCGAACCAGGGCTCGTAGTAATAGCCGCTCCAGGGCGTGCCCTGGTAGGCGCTGAAAGAAGCGTAGTTCTCCTGGTAGACCCACTTCTGGGAGAAATCGAAGTCGCCGGTGAAGACGCAGATGTCCGGCTTCTCCAGGTTGACCTGCTGGATGGCCTTGTGGAAGTACTCGGCCCCGTAGCCGTCCTCTTCCCGGTAGTCGGCATGCCGGTAGTTGCGCTGATGGGTGGAGTTGGAACCGGGATAAGCAGCCTCCGGCCCCCAGACGTGGATGTCGGTGAGCTGGCAGATGTCGTAGTCGTCCTTGAATTCCTCGACCACGGAGAGGGAGTGCGGCTGGGCGTCGGAGATCCATCCTCCGCCGGCCTGCTGCCCGTTGACGGTCAGGTCGTAGAGGTCGAAGGGGACGGTGTCCGGGATGGTCACGTCCACCAGGTAGACGAGGGCTGCCGGTTGAGTGGCTTGGGAATATTCCGGCCAGCGCCGGCTGTGGCCTACCGTAAAGGAGTCAACCCGCAACTCCAGGCTCAACGGGTAATCGCTCGAGGAGGTGTTGGCGTAAACGGTGAAAGCCGTCAGGGAGGGCAGAGGAGCGGCCCAGTTCTGGTCCCGGGGGTCGAACTCCACCGTGAACCGGTCGCGGCACCGCGATATCTGCGGGTATCCGAAGGTGGGATAGATGACCTGCTTGATGTGGTTGCGCTCGATGGCCACGGCCACATTCTGGGCTTGTACCTGCGCCTGGGCTTGTGGGGTCCGGACCGGCAGGCAGGACGCGGTCATGACCAGCATCACGACGCATGCGAAAAACCCGGCGAAACATCGGCTATTCTTCAAAGTCTGCTTCAAGGCACACCCCCTGTTATTGCGCTATTTGGTCATGCTTCATTATATCCCGGCGTGCTAAGCTTCGATGTAGGAAGATCTACAGGGATGGTCCGGAAAGATGATCCTGAAAAGAAAGGCGGAAGAAGTGGGACACAGGCCGCCGGCGATGCCGGTGCTGATACTGGCCGCGTGCGTAGTGCTGGCGGCAGGGTGCGGGGGCGGCGAGCAGGTGCGGGACTCCGCGGCATTCGGCGATCACGGCGAGGACGCCCTTTCTTTTAATGCCCCCAAGGCTATGGAGCACATCCGCTACCTGTCGGAGGAGATCGGCCCCAGGATCGGGGGAAGCGATGCGGAACACCAGGCTGCCGCTTACATCCGGGAAGCTTTCGCGGAGATGGGTTACGGCGACGTCGTCCAGCAACCTTTCGATTGCGACCCGGAGCACACCGGCTACAACGTCTTCGTCGAGGATGTGGGCGAGAAGCCGGAGTGGGTGGTGGTGGTAGGGGCGCATTACGACACCGCCGGCGGGACCGGGAGCCCGGGGGCTAACGACAATGCTAGCGGGGTGGCGGTTATGCTCGAGCTGGCCCGGGTCTTTCAGCGGGAAGAGAACCTGCCCACCCTTCTTTTCGCTGCTTTCAGCTCGGAGGAATACTCGGAACAATACTACGAAGAAGATACCCTCAGCGGGTCGGAGTACCTGGCTTCTTACCTCGAGGAGACCCGGGGAGCCGCGGGGGAGAGGAGGAAAGGCAGGGAAGTGATCGGCATGGTCAACCTGGACATGGTAGGGGTGGGAGAAACCGCCGTGGCCTTCGCCACCCTGGAGGCGCCGGGCACCCTGTCCGAGCTGTTCATCGGGTACGCCGAACGGCAGGAGGTCCCCGTCGAGTTCGAGCAGGACCCCGGGGGCTGGAGCGACAACGAGTCCTTCGAGGCGGTGGGGATCTCTTCTTTTACCCTGGAGTGGCAGCTCGACACCACTTACCACACCCCCCAGGATACCTACTGGCACATCGACAGCGATCTCATCGAGGAGAGCGGCCGCCTGCTCGAAGGCTTTCTCGCGGGGTTGAAGAAGCTCGCCATATTTACTTTGCGACGCAAAGTAGTAGAATGAAATCCAGGTTTGAAAAAGGCGCGTCCGGACCCGCCCGGGCCATCATGAACGGAGCGTGTAGCGCCACCAAGTCACGACAGGGAGGCAGAAATGGAATATCCACATCTTTTCAGTGAAGGAAAAATCGGCGATCTCACCATCCGCAACCGCACGGTGATGGCGCCCATGGCTTCGGGGATGGCCAATTACGACGGCACCCCCTCGGAGCAGATCATCGGCTATTACGAGGAGAGGGCGAAGAACGGCCTGGGACTGCTCATCACCGAGGTGACCCGGGTCAACGTCCTGCACGGCGCCGCCCTGCCGCGGCAGCTCTCCATGGCCTACGACCGGCACATCGCCCCCTTCGCGGCCATGGTGGAGCGCGTCCATGCCCACGGGACCAAGGTGTTCTGCCAGCTCCATCACCCCGGCCACCAGGGCCTATCGATGATGGGCATCGCCGGCCCCATGAGCGAACTGACGGGGCGGATCTGGCCCGGGTACTACGACAAGCTGCCGGAGATGATGCGCAACGTGGGTAAATATCCCCAGGCCGCCGACTTGCTGGTGAAGTACTTCCGCTGGCCGGCCGTGGTCGGCCCGTCCAAGGTGCCCAGCCTGCTCTACAACCAGAGGACGCGGGCTTTGAGGAAGTGGGAGATAAAGTTGCTGGTGCACGAATTCGCCAGGGCGGCGAAGCGCGTGCAGCTGGCCGGGGGGGACGGCGTGGAGCTGCACGCCGCCCACGGTTACCTCATCGAGCAGTTCTTGAGCCCCCACCCCAACCGGCGCACCGACGAGTACGGCGGCAGCCTGGAGAACCGCATGCGTTTCCTGCTCGAGATCATCGCCGCCGTAAGGCGCGAGTGCGGCAAAGGATTCCCCTTGGCCGTGCGGCTGACCGTGGACGATTATTACCGGGACATCGGCAAGCCCGGCCAGGGCCTGGAGCTGGAGGAAGGGGTGGAGATAGCCCGGCGCCTGGAGAAGGCGGGTATCGACGCCATCGACGTCAGCTCGGGGAATTACGAGACTCTCAACTGGCTGGTAGAGACCGGTTCCTTCGAGCCGGGCTGGCGCAAGCACCTGGCCGCCGCCGTCAAGGAAGCCGTGAGCATACCGGTGCTGGCCGCCAACCTCATCCGCTCCCCCGAGCAGGCCGAAGCCCAGCTGGCCGAAGGCATCCAGGACTTCGTATCCCTGGGCCGCCCTTTCCTGGCCGACGGGGCCTGGGCCCGCAAGGCGCAGGAGGGCCGGGCGGATGAGATCAAGCGCTGCATCTGCTGCGTCTACTGCTTCGAATCGGTGGTCAAGAACGGCATGGCGGGGGACTGCCTGAGCTGTGCGGTCAACCCCCGCTTGGGCCGTGAGAAGGAAACAGCCGAGCCACGCGTGGACGGAGACGGCCGCGTGGTGGCGGTGGTCGGGGCCGGCCCGGCCGGGTTGTCGGCGGCCGAGACGCTGTGCGCCCGCGGCTTCAAGCCGGTGGTACTGGAGCAGAGCGGTTCGGCCGGCGGGCAGCTCAAGCTGGGCAGCGTGCCCCCCGGCAAGGACAAGATAAACTGGTGCGTCGAGGACCTGGAGAAGGCTGCCCGGCGGGGCGGCGCGGAGATACGCTACAACACCCTGGCCACCCCGGCGGCATTGCTGGCCATGGACCCTTATGCCGTGCTGGTGGCCACCGGTGGCGTGCCCATCGTCCCCGGCATCCCCGGTGTGGAGCGGGAAAATGTCTGCACCGTCAACCAGGTTCTGGACGGCACGGTCAGCCTGAAAGGCCAACACGTGGCGGTGATCGGCTCCGGCCTGACCGGCCTGGAGACGGCGCTGAAACTGGCCGAGGACGGTAACAGGGTGATGGTGGTGGAGATGGCCTCGGAGATCGGGCCCGGCGCCTATCACCAGAACCTGGACGACGTGCTGCTTCATCTAAAGCCGTACAGCCCGGTGTTCGTGACCTCTCACAAGCTGGTGGAGATCCGCGAAGGCGAGATAGCGCTGGAGCACGTCAAGTCGGGAGAACGCGTCACCCGCCAGGTAGACCAGGTGGTCCTTTCGGTGGGGGTGAAAAGCGACAATGTGCTGGCCGCGGAACTGGGGGCCCTCAAGGAGCGCTTCCCTCGCGTCATGGTTATCGGCGACGCTTGTGGCCCCGGGCGCATCTTCAACGCCATCAAGGGCGGCTTCGACGCCGCCCGCGACCTGTAACGGCGCGGAGGGTATAAAAGGAGTGACAGGTATGAAGGGCATAGTGGTTTACAGGAGCTGGTGGGGCAGCTGCGAGAGAATCGCCGAGGCCATAGGCAAAGGGCTGAGCGAGTCAGGGCACGAGGTGCAGGTGGTGGCGATCGGGGAAACTGGGCGTCCTGACCCGACCCTTGACTTCGTAGTCATCGGATCGGCGACGCGGTGGCCCGGAGCATGGCCGAAAATCAAACACTATGCGAAGAAGTTGAGCGGAAAGGAATTCAAGGGTAAGCCCTTCGCGACCTTCAGCACCGGCGGTTCGGCCAACACCGAAGAACAGATACCGCAGGCTTCCGAGGTACTGTACGAACTGCTCGAGGCGGCCGGCCTAGTCCCCCTGGCGCCCCCCTTCATGGCGGCTATCGAAGGATACAAGCCTCCCGGCAATGGAGAGAAGAGGGGCACGCTGCCCGACAGTGAAGTGGCGCGCGCCGAGGAGTTCGGACGCGAGCTGGGTGGAAAGCTGTCGTGAAACGGTCATGAAATCGGGGCCTGACTCCGACATCCGCTTAAGGCCGCGAGCCCATGCTGACGATACATAAGCGTCGGAAGGAGTCAGGCTTTGAGCACCACCGGTTTCGAGTCCGCGCTATACGGGAGCAGATGGGAACTTGTCCACCACGGCTATTTCAGCGACCCCGAGGCCGCCGCGCCCCTGGTGAAGGAAATCCTTAAAGCGTTTTCACGCCGCTCGCCCGGACGTAGTGGCGGACCTGGGCGGGGGCACCGGCTTCGTCCTCGAGCAACTGGCCGTGCGATGCGGCGAAGCGAGCGTCATCCTTTCGTGAACGTGGACGCATCCGCCGCGCAACTGGCCGACAGCTCACGACGAAGGGATCCTCTGCCTGCCCTGCCAGGTCCAGGAGATGACACCGGGAGGAACTGATGATGGACGACGAAGGCCGGCTGATGTTCTGCATGCGTTCCCTGCTCCACTACTTCGGAAAGAAGGGGCTGCGCCCGGCCCTCCGCCATCTTCGAAGCCAGATGAAACCCGGCGAGTTCTTCGTCCACCAGACCGCCTGCTTCGAAGAGACGCGAAGCCAGGGGTTCTTCAACCAGCTCTACCGGGACCTCGGCACCGGCAAGTGGTATCCTACGGTGGAGGAGTTGAAGCAGGCGCTGGGAAGCGAGGGGTGGAGAGTGAGGGCCACTTCGCCCGCACCCAGCCTGGCCCTTACCCGGAGCGAGCTCAGGAGAGGTACCGGGTGGGGGAGGCCAAGATGTCCGGTCTTCAGGACAAGCTGGCTGCCGGGAGCGGCGCCATACCCGGGACCTTCGAGCCTTCACCCGGAAGGGTTCACTGCCTACCTGCATTACTCCATCCTCACCTGCCAGGCCTGCTGACCCCAATATCTACTGGCCGCCGGCATCTCTGGCATCGGAAAGGAGACAGGGCGATTGAAGATCCCGCGGGACATCGGGCTGGAGCCCCTGGTGGTTACGAGCATCAAGCGCTACCGCCGCCGCGCGCTCATCCTGCGCCTGGCGGCGGCGGTGCCGCTGATGGCCGGCGTCATCGCCGCTCTGGTGATCTGCCTGCTGGAGCTGGCGGGCGGAGGCTCCATGCCGGCCAGCAGCGCCGGGTCGTGGGTCGCGCTCGCCGGCATCACCGCGACACTGATCCTCATCGTCTTTCTGGTCAGCCCGGAGAAGATACCGGTGATGCAACCCGCGGAGGGGTTGTCACTTAACATTTTCGAGAACGCCCTCGAGGGGGTGAGTGTGGGGGTGGGGCTGGAACCGCCGCGGCTGCTGGTGCTGGACCTGCCAACGGTCAACTCTATCTCCCTCTTCCACGCGGGCAAGCCGGCCGTGGGCGTTACCGCCGAGGCCTTGGAGGCTGCGTTGCCGCGGCGCATCGCCGAGGCGATGATGGCGCACGAGATGGCCCACGTGCTCCTCGGCGACGTAGTCGCCGGCCAGAACACCCGCCGGTGGCGGCTGACCGGTCTGCCGCTGGTAGTGGCGATGGTGCTCCCCTTCGTATTCCTCGCCCTGGCATTCGGCTTCGAGACCTGGACCTACCTGGGGTTGATCGGCTGGATCGCCTTCTCTTTCGTAGTGATCATGGTGCTGGGCCAGTTGGTGACACGCCAGAACGACCTGCTGGCCGACTCGGTTGCGGCGAAGGTCACCAACAACCCGGGCGCTCTCAAAGAAGCGGTCCAGCTGCTCGGCGGGATGTTTTCAGAAAATGAAAAGCCTTTCGAAGCCGGCGCGCGTTACCCGGCACTCTTCTTCGTCTACGAGACCAAGCCGGAGGACAGCCTGGAGCGGATCGCCAACCTCGAGGCCATAGAGCGCGGCCACTGGCCGGCCTTCGAGCGCTGAGGCTGAGCGACCTACCGCCGTGCCGTTGAATAGATCACCGCTACGGATATATGCAAGCCGTCCCGGCGAAGCAGGGGACGCAACCGGGCAAAGTATTCGTCCTTGAACCGCGAGCGTGTCTCTTCGTCCATATCGAGGATGGAAGCACGCGTACCTATGGTCAAAAGAAACGCCCACCAATCTTCAAGATCCGCATAGATGATATCGTTCGCCTCGCTGCGTGTCTCGAATGAACGGAAACCGGCCTGACCGAAAAAGGCCTCCACTTCACCTGGCGCATTGGCAAACGGTTGCGGCATCATCACTATCGTCTGATACGACAACGCCTGCTGGATCACGATCGGAATGCCCGGATCGAAGGGCGGTGGCGTATTATCAAAACTGGATACACCGATATATCCGCCCGGTTTGCAGACGCGATACATCTCACGGAGCGCAGCCTGCATGTCCGGGAATAAGAAGATCCCCAAAGCGCATATTACGGCATCAAAGGTCTGGTCGGCAAAGTCGAGGTACTCGGCGTCCATCTTGAGCAGTTCAACATTGGCCAGACCGTTCGTTTGCACGGTGCGTTCGGCCTCTTTGAGTATTGCGCCGGACAGGTCGATGCCGGTCACGTGCCCTTCCAGCCCCACGCGCCTCGCGGCAGGCAACAACGCCGCCCCCGTACCCGTGGCCACGTCGAGTACGCGTGCTCCAGGCGCCAGCGGCACATGTTCGACCAGGCGCGCGCCGAACCTGGTAAAGATGTCTGGCCCGGTTCGGTTATATGACGTTGCCGCGCCATCGAAAAGCTGCTCGATCATGTGTTTGGAGGCAACCCTTGGCTCACTCATTTTTTCCTCCCTGCTCTTCTATACCCTTAGCTTACCGGGAATAAACTGGCGTTTCACCATGGGCGAAAAGAATCCTGGCAGAGGACGAAGCCCTGTCAAGAAGCCCGGAGTGGAGTCAGGCCTTCTTCCACGTGAGGGTATAATAAAGAAGGTGGTTTTACGGCACGTGCGTTCCGCGAAAGGAGCCGGTGATGAAAAAGGCAGCCTCGATAATGCTTCTTCTCACGGCCCTTATGTTCTCACTTATGGTGGTGGCGGGGTGCGGTGACAAGGTAACGGTGGATACGGGAGACGGCCAGGCCACGGTAGAGGTAGAGAAAGGCGGCGGCAAGATAACCGCCAACCAGGGTGACGAGAACGTCACGCTGGAGCAGCCGTCGACGGCGCCGACGGAGGCGCAGCTCGGGGCGCCCATCTACCCCGGCGCGGCCTACGACGCCGAGAACAGCGGCGGCGCCACCTCCTCTTCAGGGTCCGCCACCGCGGCCGCCGTCAGCGCCAGCTTCACCACTCCGGACAGCTTCGCGAAGGTGGTCGAGTGGTACACCGGCAAGCTGGGGGCCCCGACGAGCACCAGCGCTGAAATGGTCGAGTGGTTCCTGGGGGACATTTCCACCGGCGACTACACCGTCGTGGACGTAAAGACCGAAGGCGGCAAGGTGACCATCAGTATCTTCAACATGAACTACCAGCCCTGACGGAGGCGCGCCGTGCGAAGGCTCGAAGACGTCGGCCGGGAGGAACTCAAGGACTACCTGGGCAAGGGGTGGCTCACTCACGACGGCATGTGGTTCTACCACACCTACCTCGACTCCGGCATGGAGCAGGCCAACCGTATCAACCGGCAGGCCATCAGGACGCTCGCGGCCATCGAGATGGCCCGGGCCCGCAAGGTGCTGCGCGTGGAAGACGAGGACCTGCGGACCTTTGAGGGGCTGCAACACTTCATTCACGATGCCCTCAAGATGACCCTGCCGGAGTCGGTCTTCTCCCAGGCGGCCTTCACCTTCGTACCCCCCGACGTCTTCCACTGGGAGTGGAAGGACGGCGAGTGCTTCGCCTACAAGGCCATGCGGCAGCTCGGGGTCATCGACGATTACGTCTGCGGCGTGATGTACCGCATCGAGTGCTGGCTGGAGAACTCGGGCATCCCCTATACCATGGAGCCCCGCATCGAGAAGTGCATCATGCACCGGGATGGCCACTGTTGCGGGGGCTTCAAGCTTTCTTTAGAAGGAGCGTAGCGACCCCTGTCATTGCGAGCGGAGCGAAGCAATCTGATTGCTTCGTCGCTATGCTCCTCGCAATGCGTCAGGGCGTGTAACCCACCACGTCGTGCCCCCCGGTCCAGGTCCCGCGGAAGTTGAAGTACATGGGCCGCTCCACGATCACCGGCTGGTCCGAGGTCAGGCCGGCGCAGAGGGAGAGCCCCGCCCCGGCGTCGGCGTTGACGTTGACGGTGTAGCGGGAGTTGGCCGCCACGGTAATGGCGTCCTTGACCATGGGGGTGCCGCCCTCGGGGTAGTAGGTTATCTCCACACTGGCCGCGGTGGCCCCGGGATTCTGGATGCACAGCCATTCCTCGAACCCGTCCCCGGTGTAGCCTTCGGCGAAGAACCAGGTGTCCGCGGGGGAGGTAGCCCCGATGACGCAGTGTCCCCCCGTCCAGCCCCAGCTCCCGGTGCCCTGGTAGTCGAAGTACATGGGGCGCTCGGCCAGGAAAGCGGATTCGGAAGAGAGATGTACGGAGACGTCCTGTTCCGTGCCCGCTTCATTGGGAACATAGACGGTGGCGCGGGTGCCGGCGGGGATGTCGTAAACGTTGGTGATCGGCCCGCCCGAGCCGAGCTGGTAGACGGCTTCGACGCTGATGGCCGTGTCCCCGGGATTCTGCATGGTCAGCCACTCCTCGAAGCCGCCCCGGGTGGTGCCTTCGGCGAAGAAGAAATCATTGGCGAGGGTGGGAACCCCCATCACGCAATGTCCCCCCGTCCAGCCCCAGCCCCCAGTGCC
Source organism: uncultured bacterium (assembly GCA_963765625.1). Taxonomy (GTDB): domain Bacteria; phylum Actinomycetota; class Geothermincolia; order Geothermincolales; family Geothermincolaceae; genus CAVXXD01. The sequence continues at coordinate 418,749 of CAVXXD010000010.1, read as the reverse complement.
CTGGTAGTCGAAGTACATGGGGCGCTCGGCCACCACCGGCACGTCCGAGGTGAGTTTCAGGGAAGTCTGGTAAGCGGTGCCGCCCAGCAGGTCGTTGGCTTTGAAGGTGGCGCGGGAGTGGGCGGGGACGGTGTAATCCCCCTCGGGTTCTATCGGGCCTGCTTCCTCGGTCTGGAAGTGGAACTTGAGCCTGGCCGGGTCATCGCCGGGGTTGAGCACGCAGATCCATTCGTCGAAGCCGGGGCCGGTGTAACCCTCGGCGAAGTACCAGTCACGGGAGGGATAAGAAGCCCCCACGGCGTCGTGTCCCCCGGTCCAGGAACCACCTCCGCCGGTGTATTCGAAGTACATGGGCCGCTCCGCCACGAAGGGGGCGCCGGCGTTGCACTTGATGGAGACTTCCCTGTCCGCGCCCACCTCGGCGTTGACGTCGGCTGTGAAGCGGGACATCGCCGGGACGGCGTAGGTGCGCTCCAGAGAGGTGCCGTCGGTGAAGAGGTAGGTGACGTCCACGGCCACGTCCGTGCTCCCGGGGTTGCCCAGGCAGAGGTACTCCTGGAAACCTGCCCCGGTGTAGCCCTCGGCGAAGTAGAAGGAATAAGTTATATCGGAGGCATACCAGACCCGGTAGGTGTAGCCGGCGTCCTGCCCCTCCCAGATCACGTGGGGGCTGCCGCTCCCATCCAGCGCCAGCTGGGCTTCACCGCAGTTGGTGATGGGGTCGGGGGATATGTTCCGCGGCGCACTCCAGCCACTCCCGGTGTTGGAGGAATACCAGACCCTGCTGGTCGTGGCGTCATCCCCGGTCCAGACCACGTGGAGGCTGCCTCCCTGATCCACCTCCAGGCCGGAAGCCCAGTTGTCGGTACTGTCGGATGAGATTTTCTCCGGCGTGGTCCAGGCACTCCCGGTGAAGGCCGAGTACCAGATGTGATAGGCCGGGGGAGTGCCGCTGTAGCCGGTCCAGGCAACGTGGGGGGCTCCGTCCGCGCCCAGCGCCATGCAGGGGGAAGTATCTTCGGTACTGCCGGGCGAGATGTTCTCCGGCGCACTCCAGGCACCTCCGGTGTTCTTGCAGTAGAAGATATCCTGGTTTACACCACTCAACCCCTTCCAGGCCACGTGGGGGTTGCCGTCCGTATCCAGGGCCATCCGGGCGATCCAATTATCTGTCGAGGTGCCCAGGGAGAGGTTCTCCGGTGCGGTCCAGGCGCTTCCGTCCCACTCCGAGTACAAGACATGGACGACCGAGCTGACGCGCCCTGTCCAGGTCACGTGAGGGTAGCCGTCCGCGTCCACTGCCAGTTGGGGGAGCTGGTTGGAAGTGCTGTCGGGCGAGATGCTCTCCGGCGCGCTCCAGGCGCTCCCGGTGCGCTTGGTGTACCATATCCGGCTTACGGGATCGGCGGCACCATCCCCTTCCCAGACCACATGGATATTACCGTCCGCGTCTACCACCATCTGGGGAAACTGCATGAAGGTGCCGTCGGGGGAGAGGTTCTCCGGCGCGGTCCAGGCTCCTCCGTTCTTCTCCGAGTACCATACGTGCTCGTCACCGGCAAGCGTCCCTCCCCAGACCACGTGGGGGTTGCCGGCGGCGTCCAGGACGATCCAGGCCTTGAAATTATCGGTGAGGGGATCGGGAGAGAGGCTCTCCGGCGCGGTCCAGCCACTTCCGGTATTTCTTGAGTACCATACCCGGAACACCCCCCCTTCATCCAGGGCAGCCCAGACCACGTGGGTCCGTCCGCTGGCGTCCACAGCCATGTGGATCGACTGGTTCTCGGTGAGAGGATCGGGAGAGAGGTTAACCGGCGCCGACCACCCGGGTGAGGAGAGCGCTTCCGGAGCGGACGCGAACACCATGAACGAGGCGAGCAGGGTAACCGCCAGGACCAGTGATACGCGCCCGGCCGCGGTACCTCTTCTTTTTCCTTCCATGGAATAACCTCCCGTCATCATCTTTTAATGAAAATTGCCCTTGCTCAGTCCATTCTACCACGGTGTCAGCAGGCCAAGACCGCCTCGGTTCAACGCTTGATGGCATGGCGGAGAGCCGGACCCGGCGCAATAAACGGCTCATATGCAAAGATAAGCGCGGACCTCCGGGGAGACCCGCGCCGTTTCGATCGCCGGAAGGGACGTTCAGGTTCTTATGAAGAAGCGATCGGGATCTTCTTCTTTTCCTCTACCGCCGGTGCAGCAGCCGCTCCGGTAATCCGCATTTCGAGAATGCCTTCCTTGAGGTTGGCCTTGATATCCTCTTCCTTGATTTCCGGAGGCAGCGCCAGGCTGCGCGGAAAGGATCCGGTGTGACGCTCGTGCCGGTAATAATCCTTCTCCTCGACCTTCTCTTCGTGTTCGTGCTTGCCGGTGATGGTCAGGACGGAATCCTCCAGACTGATGTCCACGTCCTCGGCTCTGAACTCGGGGAGGTCCAGCTTAATTATCAGGTCTTCCCCCTCACCGTATACGTCCATCTCATGATATCCATATCTAAAATCCCCTTTCTTTCTCGGTCGCCTTGCTCCAAAATTCTATCTCAGCGCACCTGGTGGGGGATATTTACCTCTAATTTACATTGTAGAACAAGGCTTCTGGAAACAAATGATATGGGTCAAGTTTTCGGGGTATATATTCAAGACACTGAGAGGGGGTCGACATGGGTAGGCATTACGACGTCGTAGTTGTCGGCGCCGGGGTGGGGGGCCTCACCGCGGCGGCCCGGCTGGCGCGGGAAGGACTGCGGGTTCTGGTGGTGGAGCAGGACTCCCACCCCGGTGGCACCGCCTACACCTTCATCCGCCGCGGTTTCCAGTTCCCCATGGGCCCGCTGGGCTTCAGCTCACCCGGGCTGGTGCGGGAAGCCTGGGAAGGCTTGACCGGGGAGCCGCTGGAGCTGCGCCGGGTGGACTACCTGGTGCGGGCCTTCGGGCTGGAGACGGTCATCTCCCATCCCTTTCCTCTACTTGAAGAAGAGCTGGCTCGTATCTTTCCGAAAGAAGCCGCGGGCATCCGGGAATTTTTCGAGGCCGTGATGCGGACGGTAGCGGTCTTGCGCGATCCCGCGGCTCCGGCTGGGTCGAAGCCTGCGAGCGACTACCTGCGCGGGCTGGTGGGCGACGAGCGCCTGCGGCGTATCCTCGGCAGCCTGGGGACGCTGGAGCCCTATTCCAGTCTGGCCCTGATTGCCGCTCAGTGGGAACTGATGTGCAACGAGGGCATCCACTACCCGGTCGTCGGCTTCCGCCGTTTCTGTGACGGGTTGGCTGCCGCGGTGACAGCTGGGCGGTCAGGCAGCGAGATCATGCTCCGCTCCGAGGTGGAGGAGATAACCGCGAGCGGGGGCAGGGCCACGGGCGTGGTGCTGGGGGACGGCACTTGCGTGTCGGCGGGCGCGGTGATCTCCAACGCCGATTTCAAGTCCACCTTCCTATCCCTGCTGGCCCCGGGAGAAGTCCCGCCGGAATGGCGTGACGCGGTGAGCGGCGCGAAGCAGACTTCTTCCAACCTCCAGGTATCCCTGGGAGTGGACGCGGGCCGGGTGGACCTCTCCGCCTTCGACCAGGCCGGGCGCATCATCTATCGCCGGGATCCAGGTGCGGGCTTGCGGGATGCGGGGGTCGACTGGGACGTGGGGGAGATCGACCCGCAAGACCTGGCCCGTCAGGAGCTGGAGTTGTGCCTCTGGAGCGCCGGCGACGAAGGGCTGGCCCCGCATGGCGGCGCGGTGCTGGTGATACGCACCGCGGCCTTCCATCGCCACTTCATCCGCTTCCGCCCGCCCGGCGGCGGAGCTCGAGTCATGCGTACCCATGATTATCAAGACTACAAGAGACGCCTCGGCCTGACCCTGGTGGAAGAAGCCGGGCGCGTCCTCCCCGGCCTGCCGGAGGCGGTGGAGGTGATGGACGTGGCCACCCCCCTGACCTTCGAAGACCGCGGGCGGCGCAGCGATGGGGCCGTGGCCGGCTGGTCATGGGACTTCGAGGAAGGCCATAGCCAGGTAGCGCGCGCGCTGGTGCGGACACCCCTGGTCGGTCTGTATATGACCGGGTACCAGGCTTTCTCCTCTCTCATCATGGGCGGCGTCCCCACCGCCATGGAGAGCGGCCTGCTAGCGGCGGAGGCAGTCTTTTCCGGAGCGCCGCCGGTCTCCGAGGTTATTATCTGAAGAGGGAGACTACATCTACATACCCAACAGCGATACAGATTCGTCCGTCGTGAGCACCACCGGCAGTTCGACCTCGAAACCCTCGATATCGAAACACGCGACGTATGACGCCGCGAGTATCTTGAGCCCCACGATCTCGTGCCCTTCGGCGATTTCAAAGATCGAATAAGAAGTGATGCCTTGGTCGGCATACCTCATATAGCTCTCCCCGCGGGTCAAGAAATCGGGGGGTGAGACCTTCATGGTCTCCGTGTACAGTTTTGCGACCTGCCTGGCCGACTTCAGCGGGTATTTCACTATCGCCATGACTGTCATGGTAAACGCTCCTTTCCGGAAAAGACTCAGCGGGACACCGCGCAGGCGTAAAACACCGAACCACCACCCCCTTTCGCTGCCCAACGAAAAGATGCATCGAAACGTGTGAGCCCTATCTTTATTTATTGTTGCTTTATACCCTGAATGATGGATGGATAACCAGCGCTTGCGTGGATCGTCAATTGACATGATATTCCTGTTTTGCTATCGTTTTTTTTAGGCTGTTTTACTGAAATTGGGTCAATTACGTGCTATCCGGGGAAACGAATGGAGGTTTCAAATGAGAAAGATAGCCACGCCTATCTCTATTGTTCCGTTGGGCATGAGCTTGAAAGCATTCCTGGCTGCGTTGCTGGCAGCCGCCGTCATCATGACCGGCATTCCGGTTATGCAGGGTTCCGGAGTTGCATATGCCGATGATTTCACCGGCGACCTGGCCTGTGTGCGAATGCTGGACTCCGATACTGTCTGGGCCTGCGGGGTCGGCATCGTCAGGTCCGAAAACGGCGGTCCCTGGGAGGACATGGCCCCCGATTATTCAACAGTCACCTTCTGGGACCTGGCGCTCCTCAGTGACAGCCACGTCATCGCGGTCAGCGGCAGCGGCGGGGCCATCGAGACCCTCGACGGAGGTATCACCTGGACCGCGATTGCAGGCATCACCACGCCTCTCTACGGCATCGACTACACCGATGGCCTCGCCTACCTGGTGGGTTCCGGCGGGACCGTCTACAGCTACGACGGGACCACCTGCAACCTCATGCCCCAGAGCCTGACCACCAACGACCTGGCCGGGGTCTGCGCCCTGGGCTCAGAGATCTGGGCCGTGGGCGGCTACTACATGGTCGAGGGGACCATCCTCCACTCCTCCGACGGCGGAGCCAACTGGGAACCCCAGACCTCCGGCGTCAACACCGCCCTCATGGAGGTGGACTTCACCGACGCCGATCACGGCTGCGCGGTGGGATTCGACAACACCATCGTCTACACCTCTGACGGTGGGGCCAACTGGACACAGGCCGCCAACACTTCCCTCGACCCGGCAAGCTCGGTAATGTGGGTCACCGCCCTGGAGGGCGAGGTCTTCTACGCCGTGGCATCGACCGGCATGAACGGGGACAGCTGGATCATGCGCTCCACCGACGGCGGGGCCAACTGGACCCTGGTAGAGGAGATCACCGGCGAATGGCTATTCAGCCTCGACGTCCTGCGCAACGAAGACAACCCCGACACCGTGGACATCTGGGCCGTGGGCCTGGCCGCAGCCACCCACCACTTCACCGACACCCTGCCGTTGCCCCCGGTGCCCTTCACCGGCGACCTGGCCTGTGTCCGCGAAGCTGGACTCCGATACCGTCTGGGCCTGCGGGGTCGGCATCGTCAGGTCCGAAAACGGCGGTCCCTGGGAGGACATGGCCCCCGATTATTCAACAGTCACCTTCTGGGACCTGGCGCTCCTCAGTGACAGCCACGTCATCGCGGTCAGCGGCAGCGGCGGGGCCATCGAGACCCTCGACGGAGGTATCACCTGGACCGCGATTGCAGGCATCACCACGCCTCTCTACGGCATCGACTACACCGATGGCCTCGCCTACCTGGTGGGTTCCGGCGGGACCGTCTACAGCTACGACGGGACCACCTGCAACCTCATGCCCCAGAGCCTGACCACCAACGACCTGGCCGGGGTCTGCGCCCTGGGCTCAGAGATCTGGGCCGTGGGCGGCTACTACATGGTCGAGGGGACCATCCTCCACTCCTCCGACGGCGGAGCCAACTGGGAACCCCAGACCTCCGGCGTCAACACCGCCCTCATGGAGGTGGACTTCACCGACGCCGATCACGGCTGCGCGGTGGGATTCGACAACACCATCGTCTACACCTCTGACGGCGGGGCCAACTGGACACAGGCCGCCAACACTTCCCTCGACCCGGCAAGCTCGGTAATGTGGGTCACCGCCCTGGAGGGCGAGGTCTTCTACGCCGTGGCATCGACCGGCATGAACGGGGACAGCTGGATCATGCGCTCCACCGACGGCGGGGCCAACTGGACCCTGGTAGAGGAGATCACCGGCGAATGGCTATTCAGCCTCGACGTCCTGCGCAATGAAGACAACCCCGACACCGTGGACATCTGGGCCGTGGGCCTGGCCGCAGCCACCCACCACTTCACCGACACCCTGCCGTTGCCCCCGGTGCCCTTCACCGGCGACCTGGCCTGTGTGCGAATGCTGGACTCCGATACTGTCTGGGCCTGCGGGGTCGGCATCGTCAGGTCCGAAAACAGCGGTCCCTGGGAGGACATGGCCCCCGATTATTCAACAGTCACCTTCTGGGACCTGGCGCTCCTCAGTGACAGCCACGTCATCGCGGTCAGCGGCAGCGGCGGGGCCATCGAGACCCTCGACGGAGGTATCACCTGGACCGCGATTGCAGGCATCACCACGCCTCTCTACGGCATCGACTACACCGATGGCCTCGCCTACCTGGTGGGTTCCGGCGGGACCGTCTACAGCTACGACGGGACCACCTGCAACCTCATGCCCCAGAGCCTGACCACCAACGACCTGGCCGGGGTCTGCGCCCTGGGCTCAGAGATCTGGGCCGTGGGCGGCTACTACATGGTTGAGGGGACCATCCTCCACTCCTCCGACGGCGGAGCCAACTGGGAACCCCAGACCTCCGGCGTCAACACCGCCCTCATGGAGGTGGACTTCACCGACGCCGATCACGGCTGCGCGGTGGGATTCGACAACACCATCGTCTACACCTCTGACGGCGGGGCCAACTGGACACAGGCCGCCAACACTTCCCTCGACCCGGCAAGCTCGGTAATGTGGGTCACCGCCCTGGAGGGCGAGGTCTTCTACGCCGTGGCATCGACCGGCATGAACGGGGACAGCTGGATCATGCGCTCCACCGACGGCGGGGCCAACTGGACCCTGGTAGAGACGATGGACCGGCGAATGGCTATTCAGCCTCGACGCCCTGCGTAACGAAGACCAACCCCGACACCGTGGACATCTGGGCCGTGGGCCTGGCCGGCAGCCACCCACCACTTCACCGACACCCTGCCGTTGCCATCGATTTCGGCCATCAGCCCGACAAGTGGAGTTGCCGGTGATACCGTGACTATCACGGGACTGAACCTGGGAGTGGCACAAGGTTCTTCACGGGTGTTATTCTCGGGAGTCCCCGCATCGTCATACCTGGCTTGGAGCGGCACGGAAGTAAGCTGCGTCGTTCCTGCCGGTCTGTCTAAAGTGGTTCAAGTGTCCGTGCAGGTCAACGGCATGTCCTCCAACAGCCTCGATTTTGCCGTGAGGCCTGTGTTGAACAACGTAACGCCCCTGATCTCCTTTATTAATGGCGTGGTCACCCTGAGGGGATCTTCTTTTGGTGAATCCATCGGGTCATCCGTAGTGACTTTCAATGGAGTGCCCGCCACGCAGTATACGACCTGGAGTGACGGCACAATCAGTTGCCGGGTCCCCAGCGGAGCGCAGTGGCTGGTCCGGGTAGCCGTCACAACAGCTGGAGGGAGTTCATTGAACTCCTATATTCTGGTGATACCGTTCCGCTTCAGATAAGGGATTCAGGCAGGACGTACTTCAGGATATATTTTAAGAAGGGCCGGCTCGAGCCGGCCCTTCTTAAAATGTTTGCTTCACTTCGCCCACAATGCCGTTCAGGGCATGTAGCCCACTACGTCGTGGCCGCCGCTCCAGGCTCCGCGGAAGTTGAAGTACATGGGGCGCTCCACTATCACCGGCTGGTCCGAGGAAACCCCGGCGCAGATGGAGAGACCGGCCCCGGCGTCGGTGTTGACATTGACGGTGGCGCGGGAATTGGCGGGCACGGTGACGGCGTCCTTGACCATGGGGGTGCCGCCCTCGGGGTAGTAGGTTATCTCCACGCTGGCGTCGGCGTCCCCGGGGTTCTGGATGCACAGCCACTCCTCGAAGTTCTCGCCGGTGTAGCCCTCGGCGAAGAACCAGCCGGCGCCCTGGGCGGTGGCCCCGATGACGCAGTGTCCCCCGGTCCAGCCCCAAATGCCAGTGCCCTGATAATCGAAGTACATGGGCCGTTCGGCCAGGAAGCCGGAGGCGGAGAAGAGGCGGACGGAGGCGTCCTGGTCCGGCCCCACCTCGTCGGGCACGTAGGCGGTGTGGCGGCCGGAGGCGGGCACGGTGTATTCCCTGGCAACCGTCTCGCCCGTTCCCAACTGGTAGACGGCGTGTACGGTGATGGCCGCGGCGCCCGGGTTCTGCAGGGTCAGCCACTCCTCGAAGCCGGGGCGGGTAGTGCCTTCCGCGAAGAAATATTCTTTCTCGAAGGAGGGTGTGCCCATCACGCAGTGGCCCCCGGTCCAGCCCCAGCTGCCGGTGCCCTGGTAATCGAAGTACATGGCGCGCTCGGCCACCACCGGAGCGTCGGATACCAGTTTCAAGGAAGTCTGGTAGGCCTGGTTTCCCAGCAGCTCGTTGGCCTTGAAGGTGGCGCGGGAGTGGGCGGGAACGGTGTAGGCACCATCCGGCACTATTAACCCCGCCTCCTGGGTCTGGAAGTTAAAGGTGAGGTCGGCGTCGGCGGTCCCGGGGTTGAGCACGCAGACGTATTCGTCGAAACCGGGGCCGGTGTAACCCTCGGCGAAGTACCAGGCGCGAGAGGGGAAAGCGGCTCCCACCGCGTCATGCCCCCCGGTCCAGCTGCCTCCTCCGCCGGTGTAGTCGAAGTACATGGGCCGCTCAGCCACGAAGGAGGAGGAAGCGCCGCACTTGATGGAGACTTCCCGGTCCTCACCCGCCTCGGCGTTGACGTCGGCGGTGAAGCGCGAAAGCGCGGGAACGTCGTAGGTCCTGTCCAGGAAAGTGCCGTCGGCATAGAGGTAGGTGACGTTTACGGACAGCGCCGCGCCGGAAGGGTTGCCCAGGCAGAGGTATTCCTGGAAGCCCTCGCCGGTGTAGCCCTCGGCGAAGTAGAAGGCCTCTCGCTGGTCCTGGCTGTACCAGATCTGCCTATTTCCTTCGCCACCGGACCAGACCACGTGGGGACTGCCGCCCGTGTCCAGGGCAACCTGGGGGTAGACATTGTCGTTGATTCCCGTGGAGAGCACGTAGGGGTTGGTCCAGCCGCTGCCGGTGTTCTTCGCGTAGTGGATCCTGAAAGTGGAGTCGACCTGGCCGGTCCAGACCACGTGCGGGTTGCCGCCCGGGTCCAGGGCTATCTCGGGGTAGCCGTTAAATATGCTGCTAGTCGAAAGAACGGCTGGGGCGATCCAGCCGCTGCCGGTGTCGGTCGCGTAATTGACCATGCCGTCGTCATTATTCCAGACCACGTGGGGTTTGCCGCCCGGGTCCAGCGTGATGCGGGGGTTCGAGTCGGTGTTGTACCCGGTGGATACAGCCAAGGCAGCGGTCCAGCCGCTGCCGGGGTTGGTGGAGTAATAGATCTGCCTGCCCGGGGAGCCGGACGCCCGCCAGACCACGTGGGGCCGTCCATCCGCGTCCAGCGCTATGTGGGGGTTGACGTTTTTGTTGGTACCGGGGGAGATGTCGACGGGGGGCGTCCAGCCGCTGCCGGGGTTGGTGGAGTAGAGGATGAGGTTGCTCGTGCCGTTGGACCCTGACCAGACTACGTGGGGCCGGCCATCCGCGTCCAGCGCCATCTGGTGATTGTAGTTATTCTGATTGACGGGAGATAAGCAGACCGGGGCGGTCCAGCCGCTGCCGGATAAGGTGGAATAATAGGTCCCATAGTACGTATCGGCTATCCCCCGCCAGACCACATGGGGCCGGCCGTCGGCGTCCAGCGCTATCTGGGGATCCTTGTTCATGGTTAATCCGGGAGAGATGCTGTGCGGAGCGGTCCAGCCGCTGCCGGTCCAGGCGGAGTAGTAGATAAGATCATTCACGCCGTCGGACCCCATCCAGACCACGTGGGGGCGGCTGTCCGCGTCCAGCGCCATCCAGGGTCCTGCGCCGTTGTTGCCGGCGGGGGAAAGAACGGCCGGAGCGGTCCAGCCACTGCCGGGGTCGGTGGAGTAGCGGACCTGACTGGTGTTGGCTACTTCGTCATACTCGGTCCAGACCGTGTGGGGCTGGCCATCCGCGTCCAGCGCTATCTGGGGTTCGAAATTCCCGGCAGTGGTCCCCAGGGACACGTTTACGGGCAGCGACCAGCCGGCTCCGGCATAGGCGGCCGGCGCGAGCGTCAGGATGCCCGCCGCGGCCGTTATCGCCACCATAACTATCGCCAGAAGCAGCTTGACGCTTTTCCCGCCCATCTTCTTGCCGCTCTCGGTCTTGCGGTACTCCGGTATCTTCATGGAATGACCTCCTCACAACAAGCAATACCCCTTTATGCACGATAAGCTGATTCTAGCATACCGACGGCTGGCGCCTGCCGGTCCTCGGTTCCTTAACTGGGCTTGGGGCCACCGCAGTGGCGCACGACGGCCAGGCGGATGGCCTCGGCTTCGCGCTGGTTGTAGGCGGGGTCGCGCAGGCGCTGCTCCTCGTCCGGGTTGGAGACAAAAGAAGCTTCGGTGAGGACGGAGGGCATGGTGGTGTTGTTGAGCACGCCCACGTAGTCCACGCGCCAGACCGGGTCGGCATGGGCGGGTATCCCCAGGGCGAGGGAGATCTCATCCGCGGCCCGGGCAGCCAGGTCCTCGGCTTCCGTGCCGGCGGTGGTGGAGATGAGGACCACGGTGTAGTTGACGCTCGAGTCGGCCACCGAGTTGTGGTGGATGGAGATGAAACGGTCCACCCCGAGTTCGTTGGCTTGCTGCCAGCGGTCGGCGATGCTGACGTAGCTGTCGCCTGTGCGGGTCAGGTGGACGATGGCCCCGTCTGCTTTCAGCATGGACTCGAGCTTCAAGGCCACCGACAGGTTGACGTCACACTCGCGCAAGCCGGTGGGGCCCACCGCCCCGGAGTCGGTGCCGCCGTGGCCGGGGTCGATCATGAAACTCCAGCCCGACAGGATGCCCGGCATTCTGCGCCCTATAACGTCGTGGCCGCCGGTCCAGGCCTCGCCGTAGTTGAAATACATGGGCCGCTCCACGATCACCGGCTGGTCGGAGGCGATCCTGGCGCTGATGGTGAAACCCTGGCCGGCGTCGGCTTTGACGTAGATGGTCCGGCGGGAGTTGGCGGGTACGGTGTGCTCGGTGGGGTTGGGGGAGGCGCTGCCCTCGGCGTAATAGGCTATCTGGACGTGTGCGTCGGACCCGCCGGGGTTCTGGATGCAGAACCACTGGTCGAAATCGAATCCGGTGTAGCCCTCGGCGAAGAACCAGTCCGTGCCCGGGGAGTCGGCCCCGATGACGCAGTGCCCGCCCGTCCAGTCCCGGGGGGTGGGACCGGCGCCCCGGTAGTCGAAGTACATGGGCCGCTCGGCCAGGAACCAGTCGTCCGAGGAGAGGTGGACGCTGACGTCCTGGTCTATGCCTACCTCGTTGGGCACGTAAACGGTAGCGCGGCTGGCGGCGGGGACGGCGTAGTCCTTCTCCACCGGTCCGCCCGAAGCCAGCTGGTAAGAAGCGTGCACGGAGACGGCTTCTTCACCCGGGTTCTGAAGGGTCAGCCATTCCTCGAAACCGGCGCCGGTGTAGCCTTCGGCGAAGTAGTAGTCACGGCCCAGGATGGGCGCGCCCATGACGCAGTGCCCGCCCGTCCAGCCCCATGCCCCCAGCCCCTGGTAGTCGAAGTAGGTGGCGCGCTCGGCCACCACCGGGGCGTCGGAGGTGATCTTTAAAGAAGCCTGGTAACTCCCTCCGCCGAGGAGGTCGTTGGCCTTGAAGGTGGCGCGGGAGTGGGCTGGGACGTTGTATGTGCCGTTGGGCACCATCAACCCTGCTTCCTGGGTCTGGAATTCCAGGGTCAGGGAAGCGGTGACGTTGCCGGGGTTGAGGATGCAGACCCATTCGTCGAAACCGGAGCCGGTGTAGCCCTCGGCGAAGTACCAGGCGTACGAAGCACGGGCCGCCCCTATCACGTCCGACCCCCCGGTCCACGAAGCGCCCGCCCCGGTGTAGTCGAAGTACATGGGGCGCTCGGCCACGAAAGAAGCATCGGAGGAGCATACTATGGACACTTCCCGGTCCGGCCCCACCTCGGCGTTGACGTTGGCGGTGAAGCGGGAGAGGGCGGGGATGTTGTAAGCCCGCTCGCTGGAGGTGCCGTCGGTGAAGAGGTAGGTCACGTCCACCGTCACCGGGACGCTGCAGGGGTTGCCCAGGCAGAGGTATTCCTGGAAGCCGGGGCCGGTGTAACCCTCGGCGAAATAGAAGTCGCCGGCCGGGAGGCTGACGACGGAGATGCCCGACAGCCCGGTTAGGGGCTCGGCCTGGCTGACCCAGGTGGCGCCACCGTCCGAGGTATGCTCGATGATGCCGTGCTCGCCCGTGCCGTCGTGGATGCCCCCGCATGCCCAGGCCGTGCTGCTGTTCTCGGCGTCGATGCACATCAGGTAGAGGGAGCCCGGCGCCGCCGTCTGCGGCGGGAAGCCGTCCGCGCCGTTGTCGTCGGTGCGAAAGATGCCGCTGTAGTCGCATACCGCCCAGACGACATCGTCGCTCACCGTGGTCACTGCGTTGGTGTCGCCCGCCGTGCCCAGCCTGAAACCCGTCCAGGTTTCGCCGCCGTCGGTGGTCTGTAGCGCCGACATCACCGGCTCGCTGCCTCCCGTGGTCTGGTTGACGAACCAGGCGTTGTCCAGGTCCACGGCGTGGACGTCCTGTATCTGGGAGACGGGGAAAATCCCCGGCCCGCCCTTTCTTTCCCAGGACGCGCCGCCGTCGTTGGTCCGGCAGATGGTGCCGTAGCCGCCGTCGGGCCCGCCGGTGACCCAGACGTTGTCGGCGTCGATGGCGAAGACACCCTGCAGGTTGACCAGCGGGATGTCGCCGGTGTGTTTGGAGGTCCAGGTGGCGCCGCCGTCGGCGGTGAAAATAACGGTCCCGTTACTGCCTGTCGCCCAGGCGGTTTCCGCGTCTACGGCGCTTATCTTCAGCAGGCCTTCGTCGGGAACTGTGGCGGCCGACCCTTGCCTGACCCAGGTGGCGCCTCCGTCGATGGTCCGCAGGATGGTGCCGTAACCGTCGACGTTGCTGCCCACCACCCAGCAGTTGCCGGCGTCCAACGCGGCGACTCCGGCGAGGGCCACGTCGGGGATTGTGCCCGCCGACCCCTGCCTGGCCCAGTGCTCGCCGTCGGTGGTGTGGAGGATGGTGCCGTAGCCGCCCAGGGAGTTGCCCACGCTCCACCCGGCGTACCGGGCCTCACTCGCGGCGGCATGTGGGACGGGGGCAGCGCTCACCTGCGAAGAAGCGGGAGATACGGCAAGCCCCGTCACTATGAGCATGGTTATCAGTGCGGTCCCCAGCCTCTTCATTAAGACCCCCTTTACGCACGATTCTTCTTCTCGAGTTGTTTCCCTGGCCTGAATTTTACCACTCTGCCAGGTGTGGAGGTTGAGGACAGGCATGAACCTCCACACCCTCTACATCAATGGGGTCATTCGGCGATCAGCTGGTACTGGTAATACTCCCCGGCGATCAGGAAGACGTACCCCAACTGGAGGAAGAAGTTGGCCGGCTCCAGCACCCGCATGGAGCCGGCTACCATGGTCACCTGGGTGGTGATGATGGTCTGGATGACGATGCTCAGGAAGGTCAGGCCGATAAAGAGCCAGGGCTTGCCGGCGCGCCCGCGTCCCATGGTCATGGTGAAGACGGCCGAAGTACCCACCCCCACCAGGCCGACGATTATCGCCACGAAGTTGGATACCTTGGTCCCTGCGTCCAGGTCGCTGGTGGCCAGCGGTATCAGCACCACCACCATGGAGGCTATGCCCAGGATGGCCAGGGATGGGACCACCCTGGAGATGGCCCGCCAGTCGAGGGGCAGGCCGGTGCTCCGGAAGGCGGAGTAGAGAAAGAAGGGGTAAGCGAGCAGGATGAGCCAGACCACCAGGTAGACGAGGAGGACGACGTCCTGCGGTATCTTCCACTCGCCCGCGTAGCCGTTGATCAGTTCGCAGACCACGCCAACCAGGACCACCGACATAGCCACGCTGACCAGTCCCCACAGGCGATGCACGATGGTCCCTTTATCCAGGCGTGAGAAGAGGATGTAAGCCTGGGCCACGGCCAGGAGCACCAGGACGAACTGGATAGTGTTGATGGCGGACGCGAGAGAGTCTCCCGTCCAGGCGCTGGCGACGAACATGGCCAGGGAAGCCGCCAGTAATGCCACCGAAGCTATCAGACTGTACTTGAACATGTACTTCATAAAACCCGTCCCACCTCGTGTCGCTGCTCTATCTATCGTACGCTCCATGTTATTTCTTGAGGATTCGGTCGGCTATGAGAGTAATCATGCGCTCGCCTCCCCTCCACAGGGTGCCTGTCACCAGCCTCCACACCCTCCACATCGACCTGGGACGTTATAATGTAGGTGATCGGGAGGTGAGTATGACGGATCTTTATAAGAAGCTGGAGGATATGGCCGGCCTCGACGTTTTCGGGGTGGCGGACGCGAAGGCCTACGGCGAGAAGGCGCCGGCTGGCCACCGCCCCTCCGACTATCTGCAGGGAGCCCGCTCCATTGTGCTGGTGGGCAGGCGCATGCTGGATGTCCCCCTGGACGGCATCCCGGGCACGCGTCGGGAGTACACCGCCAACTTTCACATGGCCAACGCCAGGCTGAACGAATCCCTCTTCGAGGTGGCCGGATATCTGCAGTCGCAGGGCCACGCGGTCTTCCCCATCCCGTACCTGGAGATGCCGGGGTGGAATCTGGAGAAACGCTCGCCCGGCATGCTCAAGCTCGTACGCCATCTGGTCACCCTGCCCAGGATTCATGAGGTGGTCAACGCCAAGGTTATCTGGGAGAACCTCTCCTACCGCCACATGGCGGTGGAAGCGGGGCTGGGCGAGATCGGGGTCAACAACCTGCTGCTTTCACCGGAGCATGGCACCAGGCTGCGCTTCGTCGCCCTGCTCACCGACGCCGAGCTCCCCGCCGGCCGGCCGCTCCCGCCGTCTCTCTGCCGGCCCGAAAAGTGCGGGTATGCCTGCGTCAAGGCCTGCCCGGCCCACGCGCTGGAAAAGGACGGGCGCGGCACGGACAAGGCCGCCTGTCTGAAGTACTACATCAAGCTGGGCCTGCCGGGGATGAGCGGGCTGCGCTGCGGCCTCTGCGTAGCGGCCTGCCCGGTGCACCGGTCGCGCTTCCGCGAAGCGGGAAAGAAACAGGAGAGTTAAGAAGCCCTATATCTTCAGCTTGGCCACCGGGGTCAGCTCGGCATAATCGACCATGGACCCCATGGCCTTGCTCTCGGTGGGGATGCCCGCCTCCTCCACCGCCGCCACCGGGTTGAGGCCGCCGGCCACCACCAGCCCCAGGCGACCCCGGCCTACCGGCACCTGCAGGAAAGCCTGGCTGGGTTTACCCCAGATGATGAAATCCCCCAGGTGAAAGGCCTTCATGGATTCCACCGTTTCGCGGACGAGGTCCAGGGAGTCGGCGGGCACTTCTCGGAAGGAGGCGCAGACGATGCCCTCCCCTTCTTCGGTGGCGTCCCTGACCCGGGTCATGCCGCCCTTGATGAATATCTCGATGGGGTCGAGAGTGCTCCCCTCGTAGCTGATTATCTCCAGGAAGCGGGAGGGCTTGCCCCCGGTTATCTCCAGCAGTCCGCCGAAGCGGGAGACCACCGGGATGGCCTGCTTCAGCAGGACGGCGTTGAGGCTGACGCTGCAGACCGTGCCGATGCCGGCTTGCCCTTCGGGCACCATCACGTCGCCCACGCGCTCGCCTTCCTCCCGCACCACCATCAGGTCCGAGAGGCAGTAGCCAGCTGCGACTACCCGGCGGATGATGCGCAGCGCTTCCGCCAAGTCCCGGCGGGGGACTAGGGAGAAGTTGACCACCAGCTCGCCCTTACCCGTAGACATGTCGAAGGTGGTCTTGTAGGCGAGGGAGTCGATGCGCGAACTGACGAAGCCGATCCGCTCGGTGGCGCGCGCCCGCTCCAGCTCTTGCAGGCCCTGCCCGGTGGGGACCCGGCCCCGCTCTCCCTCCATGCGGGTGAGCCCGCGTTCGTCCATTAAAAGAAGGTGGTAGCCCACGGTACGTTCGTTCAGTTCGACTCCGCGCCCCGCCAGTTTCTGGGCGAGCAGCCGCGCTCCCAGCGGCCGCCCCGCTTCGCGCAGTATGTCGAGGATCTCCAGTTCCTTGGTCTGCAATGCCCTGCTCATATCCATCTTCCTCCTGATCAATATCATAACATCCGAGCCGAAGTAAGTAAAATATTGCTAATAAAGTGTTGAAAACACGAATAACAGGGGTTATACTAAGCAATAGGTTACTGATTACTTACTGGTACACAAGGGTCAAGGAAGACCCGCAAGGCGCCCGGGGTGATCGCGGAAGGTGGCCGTGCCGGTTTCTGTCAAGGGCGACGGACCGACAGCTGGAGGGGCAGCGGGAGTAAACGTAAGCCAGCCGTCAATTGCGACGCTTGAGACGAGAAACGAGGAATGACATGGTCAGGATAGTTCCGCGAGAGGAGTACTGCACCGGGTGCCGCCTGTGTGAGATCCACTGCATGGTGGAGCACTCGAAATCGCGCGACATCATCAAGACCTTCAAGCGCGAAGCACGCCCGGTCAAGCGGGTGGAAGTCGAAGAATCCGGCTCCGTCTCATTCGCCCTGCAATGCCGCCACTGCGACGACGCCCCCTGCATCGACGCCTGCCTCTCCGGCGCCATGCGCCGCGATGAGGTCACCGGGGCGGTCATCAACGACACCGACAAGTGCATAGGCTGCTGGACCTGCATCCTGGTCTGCCCCTTCGGGGCGGTCCGTCGCGATTCAGACGAGCACCACGTGGTGGCCAAGTGCGACCTCTGCCCCCACCTGGAGACGCCGGCCTGCGTGGCCCACTGCCCCAACGAAGCCCTGGTAATGGAGGAGGTGTAGAGCGATGCCGCCGAGGAAATACGACTACGTGATAGTGGGCAACTCCGCCGCCGGGGTCAACGCCGCCCAGGCCATCCGCTCCGCCGACCCCCGGGGCAGCATCGCCATCTTCTCCGAGGACGGCATGCACGTCTACTCGCGCCCCATGATCTCCTACCTGGTGGCGGGCCAGACGGACCTGCGCCGGATGCTCTACCGGCCTCGCAACTTTTACGAAGCCAACAACATAGATTTCCAGCGGGGCATCAAGGTCACCGCCGTCGAGGCGGCGAGCCGCAAGATAAAGACCAGCGACCGGCGCACCCTTTCTTTTGGAAGGCTTCTCCTGGCCACGGGCTCGGCACCCTTCATCCCTCCGGTGCCCGGGCTGGACCATGTGCCCTACCAGACCTTCATCAGCTACGACGACGCCCAGGCCCTGATGCGGGCCACCCGCAAGGAAGGGCGGCGGGTGCTGGTGATAGGCGCGGGGCTGATCGGCGTCAAGGCGGCCGAGGCGGCCCACGCCCGCGGCGCCCGGGTCACCGTAGTGGAGAAGATGGACCGCATCCTGCCGGCCGCTCTCGACACCGCCGTCTCCGGCATGGTCAGCGAGCGCTGCCAGGCAAGTGGGATGGAAGTCATCACCGGCCAGGGCGTAGCGGAGATCGTTCCCGCTGGGAAGCCGGGGGCCGGACCGGGCGGCTCCGGCAAGGGCGGCGGCGCGGCGGTGCTGGAGAGCGGCGCCGAGGTCGAGTTCGACACCCTGGTGGTGGCGGTGGGCGTGGTACCCCGCGCCAACCTGGCCCGCGAGGCCGGCATTAAGGTCAACCGGGGCGTCCTGGTGGACGAGCACCTCGAAACTGATCACCCCGGCATCTACGCCGCCGGCGACGTGGCCGAGGCCTGGGACCTGGTCTGGGAAGAGCCGCGGGTCAACGCCCTCTGGCCCAACGCCGTCCTGCAGGGCAAGTACGCCGGGTGGAACATGGCCGGGGAGGAGCGCGAATACCCCGGCTCCCAGGGCCTCAACTCGGTGGAGTTTTTCGGGCTGCCGGTGCTTTCGGCCGGCGTGGTCAACCCGCCCGACGACACTTACGAGGTTGTATCGGCCCGCCTGCCGGGTGGGGGCTACAAGAAGGTCGTGATAAGGGACGACGTCCTGATGGGGATGATCTTCGCCGGCGACATCGAGCGGGCCGGCATCCTCACCTCATTGATACAGGAGCGCTCCCCCCTCAAGCGGGTCAAGGGGCAGCTTCTTTCGGATTCTTTTGGACAGATATACCTGCCCAAGGCGGTGCGCGAATCGCGCGTGCTCCAGGGCAGAGCCGGTCTCGCGGCGAGAAGGGAGGCATGAGGCCAATGATGAGAAACGTGGTTTTCCGTGACGACAAGGATTTCTCGGGTTGTTCGATCTTCGGGATGATCAACCTCAAGGGAGACAAGACCGACGGGGCTCCCATCATCCGGGCCATCGCCAACATGAAAGACCGCTCCAACGGGCTGGGCGGCGGCTTCGCCGTACACGGCATCTACCCCGCCCTGGCCGAGCTCTACGCCCTGCACATGATGTTCGACGACGAGCAGGCCCGCGAGGACACCGAGCATTACCTCCTGGCCAACTTCGACCTGGAGCGGGCCGAGCCCATCCCCACCCGCCGCGTGCCGGAGATCACCGACGCGCCCCTGCTGTGGAGGTACTTCATCCTGCCCCGGCCGGGTTGTGTTCTCGAAAATGAAGAAGACGACGATTTCATGGTCCGCGCGGTGATGCACATCAACTCCCGCATCGACGGCGCCTTCGTCTTCTCCAGCGGCAAGGACATGGGCGTTTTCAAGGGCGTGGGCTTTCCCGAGGACATCGGGCGCTTCTTCCGCCTGGACGAGTACGAGGGCTACACCTGGGTGTCACACGGCCGCTTTCCCACCAACACCCAGGGCTGGTGGGGCGGGGCGCACCCCTTCAACATCCTGGACAAGTCGGTGGTGCACAACGGCGAGATCTCTTCTTACGGCACCAACCGCCGCTTCCTGGAGATGTACGGCTACGACTGCGCCCTCCACACCGATACCGAGGTGCTGGCCTACGGCGTGGACCTGCTGATGCGCCGCCACGGCCTGGACATCGACGACCTGGCCGCGGTGTTCGCGCCGCTCATGTGGGACCGCATCGACCTGATGCCGCCGGCGGAACGGGAGCGGGCCACGGCCCTGCGCATGATCTATCCCAGCCTGCTGATGAACGGCCCTTTCAGCATCATTATTTCCAGCAGCACCCGGATGATCGGGCTGACCGACCGTATCCGCCTGCGGCCGCTGGTGGCCGGGTGCTCGGGCGACATGATGTACATATCTTCGGAAGAAGCCCCCATCCACCTCATCGACGGCGGCCTGGAGCGCACCTGGACCCCCATGGGCGGCCGGCCCATCGTCTTCGAGCTGGAGTCCGCGGTCGAGGAGCGTGAAAGAAACAGGGAGCTGGTGCCGGCATGAAGACTTACACCCTGCCGGAGTTCGTCATCGAGCGGGATGACTATCGCTGCATCCGCTGCGAGGTCTGCGCCCGCCAGTGCGCCTTCGGCTGCCACACCTACGATGAAGAAGATGACCAGGTACGCGCGGACGAGACCGAGTGCTGCGGCTGCCTGCGCTGCGTGACCCTCTGCCCCACCCGGGCCCTCACCGTGAGGCCCAACCCCACTCGCATCCCGGAGAACTTCAACTGGACCATGGGGCAGCTGATGGACACCTACAAGCAGGCGGAGACGGGCGGCGTATTGCTCAGCGGCATGGGCTGCGGGCGCGAGTTCCCCATTTACTGGGACAACATTACCCTCGACGCCAGCCAGGTCACCAACCCGCCCATAGACCCCCTGCGTGAGCCCATGGAGCTGCGCACTTACCTGGGTTCCAGGCCCGACGCCTACAGCGGTAAGATCGACCCGGCCACCGGGCGGCCGGAGGGTGTGGGGCCGCAGCTGGTGCTGGACACCCCCCTGATGTTCTCGGCCATTTCTTACGGCGCCATCAGCCACAACGTCAGCGAGGCCCTGGCCCGCGCCGCAGCCGAGCTGGGCATCTACTGCAACACCGGTGAGGGCGGCCTGCCGAAGGACCTCTACCGCTACAACGCCAACACCATCTGCCAGGTGGCCTCGGGCCGCTTCGGGGTGCACGCCGACTACCTGGAGGCGGCGGCGGCACTGGAGATAAAGATAGGGCAGGGGGCCAAGCCGGGCATCGGCGGCCATCTTCCCGGGGAAAAAGTGAGCCGGGCGATCTCGCGCACCCGCATGATCCCGCAAGGAAGCGACGCCATCTCGCCGGCGCCCCACCACGACATCTACTCCATCGAGGACCTGGCCCAGCTCATCCATGCTTTAAAAGAAGCCACCGACTGGGTCAAACCGGTCTCGGTGAAGATAGCCGCTGTCCACAACGCCGCCGCCATCGCCTCGGGCGTAGTGCGGGCCGGCGCGGACATCGTGGCCATCGACGGCATCCGTGGCGGCACCGGGGCAGCCCCCACCCGCATCCGCGACAACGTGGGCATCCCCATCGAGCTGGCCCTGGCCGCGGTGGACAGCCGCCTGCGCGAAGAGGGTATCCGCAACCGCGCCTCCATCGTGGTGGCGGGCGGCGTACGCAACTCGGCCGACGTGGTCAAGGCCATCGCCCTGGGGGCGGACGCGGTCTACCTGGGCACGGCGGCCCTGGTGGCCATGGGCTGCCACGTCTGCCGCAAGTGTTACACCGGCAACTGCAACTGGGGCATCTGCACCCAGGACCCCTACCTGACCAAGCGGCTCAACCCCGACGTGGCCACCCGACGGCTGGTCAACCTGGTCAACGCCTGGTCCCACGAGATCAAGGAGATGCTCGGCGGCATGGGTATCAACGCCATCGAGAGCCTGCGGGGCAACCGGGTGCGCCTTCGTGGGATAGGGCTGGACCAGCACGTGCTGGACATCCTGGGGATCAAGCACGCCGGGGAATGATTGGTTTTTTAAAGTTAAGGGTAGGTATAACGGAAGGATATTATGATGCTTCACCGGAATAATGGGACAGTAGGATCAAACGAGCCGGGGGGAGCTGAAGCGGTGATAGTAGACGTCAGAAAAGGCGGGGACGCCAGGGTTTTCAACAGAGATGACGGGCACGTCCACATCGATGCCCAGGAACTCCACTATCGCGAGCTCAACGCCATGGTCAAGCAGGCCGCGGAAGACGGCGTCACCGAGCTGGAGATCGACAACGTCTACGGCCAGCGCTACATCGGTTCGGGAGTGCGCAAGCCCGTCCACATCGAAGTGAACGGCGTGCCCGGCAACGACCTGGGGGCATTCATGGACGGCCCGGAGATCGTGGTGCGCCGCAACGCCCAGGACGGCGTGGGCAATACCATGAACAGCGGGGCCATCGTGGTGCACGGCCGGGCCGGCGACATCGTGGCCATGGGAATGCGCGGCGGCGCCATCTACATCAAGGGTAGCGTGGGCTACCGCGCCGCCATCCACATGAAGGAGTACATGAAGCAGAAGCCGGTACTGGTGATCGGGGGGGCCTGCCAGGACTTCCTCGGCGAATACATGGCCGGCGGCGTGGTGGTGGTGCTGGGCCTGGGTGAGAAGCAGGTTAACGGCGACCGCCCCCGCCATATGGGCACCGGCATGCATGGCGGCGTCATCTACGTGCGCGGCGAGGTCGGACCGGAACAGCTGGGCGAGGGCGTGAGCCTGGCGGAGATGGACGATCAGGATAAGGCCGTGGTCGAGGAACATGTCGGGCATTTCTGCGAATACTTCGGCGAGAACAGCAAGGCCATCCTCAAGCCCGGCTTCACCAAGCTGGAAGCAGCCTCCCACCGCCCCTACGGCAACCTCTACGCCTATTGACGCACAGTTGAGTGTCATCGCGAGCTCAGCATGTCATCGCGAGCTCAGCGAAGCGATCTGTAGTTGGGGTCCGACCCCAGATTTCCTTGAAAGATGGTAATCTAACATTATGGTTATTCTGGTGATCGCTGGAAATGAAGAGAAGGAGCGCATCGCTTCCGCACTGGGCGATGCCTGGCAGTTGCGTCTGGTGGACGAGGAAAACGTCTACGAGGAGGAGCGGCTCACCGGCGACCTGGCCGTGATAGCGCTGGGAGCGGGGGAAACAGAGGTGGCGCTGGAGATAAAGAAGGTGATGCGCCGGCTGCGTGAGAACACCCCGGTACTGGCCGTGCTCCCCGAGGGACACGAATGGGACTTCTCGGCCCCGCCCCTTTTCGACGACTTCGTTCTGCCGGGTTTTCTTCCCGAAGAACTGAGGGCGCGAGTCAAGCTCCTGCTCTTCCGCCACCAGCTGGTTTCCTCCGAGAACACCCTCCAGGTGAGGGACCTCCTCTTCGACTTCGACCGCTACGAGGTGAGGTTCAAGGGTTATCCCATCGAGCTCACCTTCAAGGAATACGAGCTGCTGCGCTTCCTGGCAACCCACCCAGGCAAGGTCTTCACGCGAGAGATGCTGCTGGAACAGGTCTGGGGATACGGCTACTACGGGGGCTCGCGCACCGTGGACGTGCACATCCGCCGCATCCGCTCCAAGATCGACCTGCCCGAGCACAACTACATCAACACCGTGCGTGGCGCCGGCTACATCTTCGAACCGTGATGGGGTCAGACCTGACCCCATTGTGACTTTTGTTAACACGCATTTAACACAAGCGAAAACATCGGGAAATACACCCTGTTCATAATGGTGTTCAGAGAAGAATCGCAACGTAAACTAAGGAGGTAGTAAGATGGAAAAGGACAAGGCATACGTCCTGCAGCAGGCCAAGGAGAACGACGTCAAGTTCATCCGCCTGTGGTTCACCGACATCCTGGGCATGCTCAAGAGCTTCGCCATCACCGTGGACGAGCTGGAGCTGGCCCTGGAGGACGGGATGGGCTTCGACGGCTCGTCCATCGAGGGATTTGCCCGCATCGATGAGAGCGACATGATGGCCCTGCCCGACCCCTCCACCTTCTGCCTGCTTCCCTGGCGCCCCAAGGAGCACAACGCCGTGGGCCGGATGTTCTGCGACATCATCCGCCCGGAGGGTGAGCCCTACGAGAGCGACCCCCGCTACGTCCTCAAGAAGAACCTGGACCGCGCGGCGAAGCTGGGTTACACCTTCTACGTCGGCCCCGAACTGGAGTACTTCTACTTCAAGGACTCGCAACTCCACCGAGGTGCTGGACCACGGCGGCTACTTCGACCTCACCCCCCTGGACGTCGCTTTCGACCTGCGCCGCGACACCGTCCTGGCCCTGGAGTCCATGGGCATCGGCGTCGAGTACAGCCACCACGAGGTGGCCCCCAGCCAGCACGAGATCGACATGCGCTACACCGACGCCCTGACCATGGCCGACAACGCCATGACCTACCGCCTGGTGGTCAAGGAGGTGGCCATGAGCTACGGCTACCACGCCACCTTCATGCCCAAGCCGCTGCAGGGCGAGAACGGCAGCGGCATGCACGTGCACATGTCCCTCTTCAAGGGCGACCGCAACGCCTTCTTCGACCCCAGCGACCCCAGCCACCTCTCCGACACGGCCAAGATGTTCATCGCCGGCCTGCTCAAGCACGCCCCCGAGATCTGCATCGTCTGCAGCCAGTGGGTCAACTCCTACAAGCGCCTGGTGCCGGGCTACGAGGCCCCGGTCTACCTGACCTGGGCGGTGCGCAACCGCTCCGACCTCATCCGGGTGCCGGGCTACAAGCCGGGCAAGGAGAAAGCCACCCGCATCGAGTTCCGTTCCCCCGACCCCGCCTGCAACCCCTACCTGGCCTTCTCTGCGCTGCTGGCCGCGGGCCTCGAGGGGATCGAGAAGCAGTACGAGCTACGGCCGGCCACCACCAGCAACGTCTACAAGATGACCGAGGCCGAGCGCAAGGAGCAGGGCATCGGCATGCTGCCGGAGGACCTCTGGGAAGCGGTCCAGATCGCGGAAGAGAGCGAACTGCTCAAGAACTGCCTGGGTGAAGCCACCTTTGAGAAGTTCATCCAGAACAAGAAGGTGGAGTGGGACCGCTACCGCAACATAGTGACCCCCTGGGAGCTCGATAACTACCTTCCCATCCTCTAAAGTAATATAATAGTGACACGGCGTAAGTTATGCGCCGTGTCACTTGCTTTTTTTAAGGAGAAAAATGGGAAGGCTGCGCATCGGGATAGCTCAACAGAACTGCACCGTCGGTGACCTGGAAGGCAACTTCGAGAAAATCGCCGAGGTGATGGAGCAGGCTGAGAAAGAAGGAGTGCAGCTCCTCTGCTTCCCCGAGCTCGCCCTGACCGGCTACCCGCCCGAGGACCTCGCCCTGAACATGGACTTCGTCGCCCACAACCTGGAGTACATCGAGCAGCTCGGCCGGCGCTCCGGCGAGATGGTCTCACTGGTGGGCTTCATCGACCGTGACGAGGACTGCTTCAACGCGGCGGCGGTGCTCCACCGTGGCAAGGTGGCCGGGGTCTACCACAAGTCCTTCCTTCCCAACTACGGCGTCTTCGATGAGAACCGCTATTTCTCCCCGGGCCAAGGCAACCTGGTCCTGCTGCTCAACGGGGTGCGGGTGGGCGTGACCGTCTGCGAAGACATCTGGAGCCCCGGCGGCCCCCTGGAGGAAGAGATAGCCTACGGCGGAGCGGAGGTCATCGTCAATGCCTCGGCCTCGCCCTTCAACCGGGGCAAGCAAGAGGGGCGGGAGAGGATGGTGCAGTCCCGCGCCCAGGACGGGCAGGTGATCCTGGTATACGCCAACGCCGTGGGGGGCCAGGACGAGCTGGTCTTCGACGGCCGCTCCTTCGTCTATCACCCAGACCAGGGCCTGGTGTTGCGGGGGCCGGCCTTCGAGGAAGCCCTCCTGGTGACGGAGGTGGACACCGACCTTCCTGAAGTCCCGGCGGTTCCTGCGGCCCACCCACCGCTATATGCGGCAAGGAGCGCCCACCCGCCCCACCGAGCTGTTGAGGATATCCGCCAAGGACGGGGCCGGAGAGAGGCCTTCATACCAACCCGTCCAGGCGGACTTCCCGTGCCGCCGGAGAGAAAGAAGAGGACCCGCGCCGGGAGATCTACCAGGCACTTGTCCTGGGCCTTAAGGACTACTTTCGCAAGAACGGCTTCTCCGACGCGCTGCTGGGGCTATCCGGCGGCATCGACTCCGCCCTGGTGGCGGCGCTGGCGGTGGAGGCCCTGGGCCACGAGAAGGTCCATACCATCTTCATGCCCTCGCAATACACCTCACGCCTCTCCTTCGAGTGCGCGGAGAAACTGGCCACCAACCTCGGCATCGACATGCGTGTCCACCATATCGACGAACTGGTGCGCCCCTACCAGGAGGACGCCCCCTTCCTGGCCGAGGGCGGGCTGTCATCGGAGAACCTGCAGGCACGCATCCGCGGCAACCTGCTGATGGCCTACTCCAACCAGTACGGCTGGCTGGTGCTGGCCACCGGCAACAAAAGCGAGCTCTCCATGGGCTACTGCACCCTCTACGGCGACATGGTGGGGGGTTTCGCTCTCATCAAGGATCTTCTCAAGCGGGACGTCTACGGCTTGTCGCGCTACGTCAACGAACTGTATGGCCGCGAGCTCATCCCGGCGGAGATAATCGAGCGGCCGCCCTCGGCCGAGCTCCGACCCAACCAGCTGGACACCGATTCCCTGCCCCCCTACGAGGTGCTCGACACCATCCTGGAGATGTACATCGAGCAGGGCAGCCGGGTAGAGGAGATCGCGCGCGCGGGGTACGACCGCGAGCTGGTGCTCTCGGTCATCCGCAAGATCGAGGCCAGCGAGTACAAGCGCCGCCAGGGGCCGGTGGGCATCAAACTCACCTCGCGCGCCTTCGGCAAGGACTGGCGCATGCCCATCTCCAACCCCTTCATCAAGTACCTCATGGACTGAACCGGCTACAACCGGTAGGTCGAGGCGATCTCCTTGAGATGTTCGGCCAGGGAGGCCAGCTGCTGGCTGGTGGAAGCCAGTTCCTGCATGGAGGCGGACTGTTCCTCCGCCGCCGCGGCAATTTCCTTGTGAAGAAGAAGCGTTCTGCTCGGCGATGTTGCGGATGTCTTCCATAGCCCCGATGCCCTTGTCGATCAGGCCCAGGTGCTGGCGGGTGGTCTCGGCCACGGTGCGGGAGAGCTCCTCGGCCCGCTTGACGAAATCGTAGATCTTCTCCAGGGAGTCGCCGGCCACCTGCACCGCCTGAACCCCGGAGTCCATCTCCTCGGTCCCCTTCCGGGTGGCCGAGACGGCCGCGGAGGTGTTGCGCTGGATCTCCCGTACCAGCAAGGCGATGCGGGAAGTGGAGCGGGCCGACTCCTCGGCCAGTTTCTTCACTTCTTCCGCCACCACGGAAAAACCGCGGCCGTGCTCCTGGGCCCGGGCCGCCTCGATGGCGGCATTGAGGGAGAGCAGGTTGGTCTGGTCGGCGATGTTGTCGATCACCTCTACGATCACCCCGATCTCCGATATCTGTTCTTCCAGGGTACCGATGATGCTCGCCGTCTCGCCGATGCTCGCCCGGACCGAGCCCATCTTGGCCACCGCGGTCATGGCGTCCCTTCTCCCCTCCTCCGCCAGCTCCGAAGAGGTGCGGCTGACGTCCGCGCCTTCATCCGCCTGGCCCGAAGCGGTTTCCAGGGCCTGGTGGATCTCGCTGATCAGTCCGTAGACACGGTCGGCCATCTGCGCCTCGGAGGTGGTGTTCTCAGCCAGTCCCTCGATCACCCCGGTCAGCTGCTGCAGGGTGGCCTGGAACTCCTCGGTGGTGGAGGAGACGTTAGACGCTCCGTCAGAGGTCTCCTCCGCCGCCTGCAGGGAGTTGATGCTCATGACGTGAAGGTTGTCCACCATGCCTCCGAAGGAGCTGGTCAGCCGGCCCACCTCGTCCGCCGCGGCGATGGAGACTTCGACGGTGAGGTCTCCACGGGAGACGCCCTCGGCCGCCTGCTCCAGGTCATGCAGGGGAACGATCACGCTGTTGGAAGTGAGACGCGTCAGCACCACGGCGATGACGATGACGACGACGAAGAGCAGAGCGAACAGGGCGAAGAGCAGGTTGGTCGCGCCCTGGAACGGGCCCAGCGGCAGGACCTCCACCACGTTGTAACGCGAGTCTGCTACCGGGGCGGCCGCGGCCACCAGATCCATCCGCTGGTTGAGCACCGCCGGCTCTTCCCCTTCTTCCAGTTCCCCCAGCTTTTCCAGCAATGCGGGTATCTCCTCCGGGTCCACGCCCTCCCCCAGGCGCAATTCGTCGACGACGTTCCCGTTCCCGTCCAGCAGCAGCCAGGTCTCGTCCGTGGTGAGAGCAAGGTCCCCGGCCCGCTGTTCAGGCAAAGCGGACTCCTCCACCCATCTGCTTATGGATTCGGCGTTGTGCGCACCTTGTTTCTTCAGGCTGTCGTGGGTCTCGAAGGTATAGAAGGTCACCGAGACTATCAGGGCGGCGAGGAGGGGCACCAGGCAGAAGAGCGCCCCCATTGCCGCGATGCGCGTCCTCAGATTGAACCCCCTGGCATCCCTGCTCAAGCCGTAGCGGCCGTAGACCAGGCGGCGGGCCGGGTCCATGAGTTGATAGACGATGTATATCAGCATGTAGCTGCAGGCCAGGGCTATGGCTACGGCAATGATGAAGTAATAAAGTGTGAGCCAGGCGTTGTATCCGGCCGCGAAGTAGAAGAGAAACGCTCCCATGGTCACTCCCACGATGAGGCAGGCGCAGGCCAGTGTGCCCATGAACAGGGGGTAGTGCTCCAGGCGCAGCAGATCGCGGGGGCTGGGCGGGGCATGCGTGCCGGCGCCCTCTTCCAGCGACCGTTCCAGCAACCGCCGGACGGTGCGGAACCTCATCCTCATGATCACGACGTACGGCACTATCAGTACCGCCAGGGCCAGTCCGATGGTTATCCAGAACCAGCCGAACATGTGAGCATCGAAACGGAAGAAGACCAGGACGCTGACGACCATCAGGAGGATGAAGGATGGCAGTGAGATGACGAATCCGATGACGTGTATCCGCATGTCCAGACGGTCCAGATCGCGTTTGCCGGCCAGGCTCACTCGCATGCGGGTATTTTGAGGGTTGTTTCGCTCGATCATTAACTCCTCCAGTTCCCGGCCTGGCGATTAGAGATCTGCCACCTGTTTACCGTCTACTGACAATCCTAACAACGCTTCCCTCTAATTACTATGTCCAATCCAGTAAGCAAACAAACAATTACGTTTCACACCGATTTAACAAGTGAGAAATTAGGGCGAAACACCGCCCCACTACCATTGAATCTGTAAGATACACGGAATTCATCAATCAATGGAGGTGGTGCGGATGAACCGAAGAACCTTGACGATGCTGGCGATGCTGGCGGCCATCCTGGTACTGGCGGCTCTCTTTCTTTTTGCCGGGGGTAAGCAACCGGCCCGGGCAGACTCCACCGGGGCGGAGACGGGCACGGCCAGCGACCTTTCGCCGGGCACCGACGCGACCAGCCCGGAGAGCCTGGCTGAAGAAGTGGGGCACATCAAGATATCCGCCACCTACATCTGGGTCTTCCTGGGGGCCGTCCTTATCTTCTTCATGCAGGCCGGTTTCGCCCTGCTGGAAACGGGGTTCTGCCGCAAGCAGCACGCCAACCACGTGATGATGACCAACCTGATGATCTTCCCCATCGGGGTGCTCGCCTTTTTCCTGGTCGGGTTCGCCCTGATGTTCGGGGGAGTTGGACCGCTGGCCACGCTGGGCGGCGGCGAGGTGTTGACCACCAAGGTGCAGCTGGCGGAGGGGTGGTCGCTCTTCGGGTTCAAGGGCTTCGCGCTGGGCGGCATGAGCCTCTACGACGTGGGCATCCTCCTCTTCTTCCTCTTCCAGGTGGTGTTCATGGACGCGGCGGCCACCATCCCCACCGGGGCCATGGCCGAGCGCTGGAAATTCAAATCCTTCGTGATCTACGGGTTTTTCATGTGCGCCTTCCTCTACCCCGTCTTCGGGCACTGGGTGTGGGGCGGCGGCTGGCTCTCGCAGCTCGGGAAAAACCTCAACCTGGGTAACGGCTTCGTGGACTTCGCCGGCTCTTCGGTGGTGCACGCGGTGGGCGGCATCACTGCCCTGGCCGGCGCCATGGTCCTCGGCCCCCGCTTCGGCAAGTTCGACTCGGAGGGCAAGCCGCAGCCCATGCCCGGCCACAACATCCCCATGGCCGTTCTGGGTACCATGATCCTGGTGTTCGGTTGGTTCGGGTTCAACGCGGCCAGCACCCTGAATGGAGGAGACCTGCGTCTGTCGGTGGTGGCCGTCAACACCTTGCTGGCTGCCTGCATGGGAAGCATGACCGCCATGTTCTACGTCTGGAAGAAGTACGGCAAACCCGACCCCTCCATGAGCGCCAACGGCATGCTGGCGGGCCTGGTGGCCATCACCGCCCCCTGCGCTTTCGTGCCCATCTGGGCGGCCCTGGTAATCGGGGGCATCGCCGGCATCATAGTCTGCGTGGCGGTGCCACTGGTCGACCGCTTTCATGTGGACGATCCGGTGGGAGCGGTAGCGGTGCACGGCTGCAACGGCATCTTCGGCGTACTGGCCGTCGGCCTCTTCGCGGACGGCAGCTACGGCGCCGGCCTCAACGGCGTGGACGGCGCGGTGCGTGGCTTGTTCTACGGTGGGGGCGGGCAGTTCCTGGCCCAGCTCATCGGGGCGGCCGTATGTATCGTGTTCGTGTTCAGCGTGGCCTACATCTTCTTTAAAGTGCAGGACCGCATTCAGGGCATCCGGGTACCCCTGGAGCAGGAGATCGAAGGCCTGGACGTGCACGAGATGGGTGTCTCGGCTTACGGCGAGGGCGGCTTCTTCGAGAACATCGGCTTCAGGCCGGAACTCGAGACGGCGGCCGCCGGAGAGAGAAAGGGGGCGTGAGCGATGTTGCCCATGCAGAAAATACAGCCTGGTATCCGGAAAGTGGAAGGCATATTCCGCCCCGAGATCTTCGGCAAGGTCATAGAAGAACTGGAGAAGATCGGCTACCCCGGCATCACCGCCTACGAGGTCAGGGGCCACGGCAAGCAGAAGGGGATGCGGCAGGTCTGGCGCGGCGCCGCCTACAGACGGTCCTTCCTGCCCAAGATCAAGTGCGAAGTGGTGGTCCTGGAAGAAGACGTCTCCCGGGTGGTGCGGGCCATGATGACGGCGGCGCGAACCGGCAAGGAGGGCGACGGCAAGATCTTCGTCTCCGGTATCGAGGACGCGGTGCGGGTGCGCACCGGCGAGAACGGTTTCAACGCCATCTGACCCAACGGCGTGTCATGGCACAACGACGTGTCGGCCTTCGCTCGGGGCTTGTCTCCGGGTGGAGGTTCACGTCGATTTAACCTGTACGAAACATACCGTTAACAGGGGAGAAACCGGTCGGAAACGCGGGCCTCATATACTCCTCTCATAGGCTGAAAAGCGCGGAAGAGAGGGAGGAGAAGCCGTATGGACCCGAGCATCAACGCGGGAGACACCGCCTGGATACTGATCGCCACGGCCCTGGTGCTGATGATGACGCCGGCCCTGGCCTTTTTTTACGGGGGGATGGTGCGCAAGAAGAACCTCCTCTCCACCTTGAACCTGAGCTTCATCACCATCGCCCTCATCAGCATCCAGTGGGTGCTGTTCGGGTATACCCTCTCCTTCGGGCCCACCCTGGGAGGGTGGCTGGGCGGCCTGAAATACCTTGGCCTCTCCGGAGTGGGCGCCCTCCCCAACGCCACCTACGCCGCCACCATCCCGCATCTCTCCTTCAGCGCCTACCAGATGATGTTCGCGGTGATCACGCCGGCCCTCATCACCGGCGCCTTCGTGGAGCGCATCAGCTTCAGGACCTACCTGGTTTTCACCCTGCTCTGGGCCACCCTGGTCTACGACCCGGTCTGCCACTGGGTCTGGGCGGAAGGCGGCATCCTGCGCAAGCTGGGCGCCCTGGACTTCGCCGGAGGCACCGTGGTGCACATCACCGCGGGCTTCGCCGCGCTGGCCTTCGCCATGGTTATCGGGGCGCGCAAGGGATACGGTAAGATATCCATGGAGCCTTCGCACATCCCCTACACGGTGCTGGGCGCGGGCCTGTTGTGGATGGGCTGGTTCGGTTTCAACGGCGGCAGCGCGTTGGGGGCCAACGGCGTGGCCGTTAACGCCCTGGTGGCTACGAATACAGCGGCGGCGGCGGCCTGCCTGGTGTGGATGTGTTTGAGCTGGTGGCTGGACGAGAAGCCCAGTGTGCTGGGCATCGTCACCGGCGCGGTGGTGGGCCTGGTGGCCATCACCCCGGCTTCGGGGTTCGTCAAGCCGGTGGCGGCCATCCCCATCGGGGGCATCGCCGCGGCGATCAGTTACTTCTGCATCCGCCTGCGACAGCGCTGGGGGTTGGACGAGTCGCTGGACGTCTGGGCCTGCCATGGCATGGGCGGCACTACCGGGGCGCTGTTGACGGGGCTGTTCGCCACCACCACCGTTAACGCGGCGGGGGCCGATGGCCTCTTCTACGGCAACGCTTCTTTACTGGGGAAGCAAGCCGCGGCGGCGGGCATCGTCATCGTCTTTTCCTTCGCGGTGACCTTCGCGCTGGCCAAGGTGCTCAACTGGACCATGGGCCTGCGAGTGAGCCCGCAGGAAGAAGAAGTAGGCCTGGACATCAGTTCGCACGGCGAACGTTCTTTCGTCTGAGGGCGTGGAGAGAATCGGGAGGTTATAAAGATGATCAAGAAGATAGAAGCCATCATCCGCGAAGAGAAGCTGGACGACGTAAAGGAAGCCCTGCGCCGCATCGGTATCGTGGGTATGAACGTGACGGAGGTACGAGGGCACGGACGGCAGGGGGGCATCGAGCTGACCGGCCGGGCCGGGACCTACCACGTCGATCTGCTGCCCCGCACCCAGGTCAACATCGTGCTCAGCGGCCACAACGTGGACAAGACCGTCAAGGCCATCTGCGAGGTCTGCCGCACCGGTGAGGAAGGGGACGGCATCATCTTCGTCTACCCGGTGGAAGAAGTCATCAACGTGCGCACCGGCGATCGCGACTGGAAAGCGCTGCGTTACGAGGACGACATCGACACCCGGCCCGGCTCCGGGGGATACCGGTACGGCCCTGGCCCGGATAAGGAATGAGTTTCTTCAGGCTCCCGGTAGCACCCTGAAGCCCATGGCTTCGAAGTGCGAATCGAAGGAAAAGATGCCGTCCGCCTCGATTCGGCGCGCCGCCAGAGCCAGGTGGCAATCGGTAAAAGAGGCACCCTGCGATTCATGCTTCAGAAAAGTATCCCAGGTACGATGGAATGCGGACTCGTCCGTTATCATCAGGCGCAGGGACTTCTGCTCGCACGCGGCTTCTATCTCCAGCCGGAAGGCTGTCATGTGTTTGCCGGTGAAGCCGCGGCTGCGGAGGAGAGTGAGGGTCTCATCCATTACGTAGTCGGTGGTGACCAGGGTGACGTGCTCTTGCGAGAGTTGGCGATAGAGGGCGACAGCTTTGCGGTGATTGGAATCACGGGGGAACACCAGGGCTACCCAGGCAGAAGTGTCCATGCAGACCAGCCTCAATACTGATCACCACCGTAGAGGTAGAAGTCGTGACGGGACGAGAGGTCCTCCGGGGCATCAAGGTCACCGGCCAGGCCGACGATACCGGAAAGCGGCGCGGGGGCCTTCTCCGCCTTCCCGCCACGCTTCTTGCCGGCCTTCGGGGCTGCCTCCGGCGTTGGTGACCGGCTCTCTGCCAGGTAATGGTCCAGCGCCTTCCTGATTACATCAGCCTGTGAAGCACCATTGAGGAAGGAGAGCTGACGCAATTCGCGGTCCTGCTCACCCGAAAGGTAGATCTGCTTTCGTTTGCTTCCTGGGGGATAGCCTTTAACCCGGCCGTAATATTTTATATAATGTAATAATGATAAAAGACCCGGAGTACTTCGCGGAATTCGAGAGGAAACTGGTTGCCGAGGAACGGTTTACCTACGACCAGGCCGTCGCCATTATCGAAGGTCTGCTGGAGGAAGCGGTCGACCTGGGCGTCTGGCCCCCGAAGGACCCGATGGAGGGCGTTGAAGTAGATATCCGCATAGCGAAAACCCTGAACGCATGTACAAAGAGCTTATCTCCGCGATAGCCCATTCTCTGGACGGGAAAGGCATCCCCTACATGGTCATAGGTGGGCAGGCGGTGCTCATCCACGGAGAGCCGCGCCTTACCCGCGATATCGACGTCACTCTGGGCATCGGGCCGGAGGGCATGGACCTGGTCCTGGAAGCCGTCGAAGAACTGGGACTGGAAGCCCTCCCGGAGGACGTAAGGGCCTTCGTGAGGCGCACCATGGTGTTGCCGGCGCGCCACGCGCCCTCAGGCATGCGTGTGGACTTCATCTTCTCCTTTACCCCGTACGAGCGGCAGGCTATCGAGCGGGCTTCCGTCGTAGACATAAAGGGCACTCCCGTGCGCTTCGCATCCGCGGAGGACCTGGTCATCCATAAACTCTTTGCCCGCCGTCCCCGCGACCTCGAGGATGCCAGGGGCATCATCCTCAAGAACCCCAGCCTGGACCGGGACTATGTCCGCGGGTGGCTGGAGGAGTTCGATGCCTCCCTCCCCGGGTCGGGTCTGGTTGCCCTGTTCGAATCCCTCTAACCAGCGTAGAGATAAGGATATATTGAATCGCCCCAGGTTTCCTGGGCACTGATCTGTTGATACCTCATCATCGACGATGGTGTAAACGCTTAACCCCTCTGATATCTACTAGCTATGTTCTTCAAACTCTTCTCGCAGGGGCTGCTATTTATTTAGTCGTGACGTATGCCCAAACGGCTTCTGATCAAGGGTCAGTACTTCTTCTTCGCGTAATCCCCGACCAGTTCCGAGGCGCGCGGCCCGATGATCTTGCCGTGGCCGGGGTACATGTAGTCGACGTCCAGGGCGGCCAGCTTGCGCAGGGACTCGCCGATGGCCTCGAGGGAGTAGCTGGCGCTCAGGGTGGGCCCGCCGGTGCGGCCGAGGTAGTTGGAGGCGAGGTCTCCCACGAAGGCCCGGCGGTTGGCGCGGTCCACCAGGCCGATGCCCCCGTAGGTGTGGCCGGGCAGGTCGATCACTTCCAGCCCGAGGTCGCCTAAGGTCTCGCCTTCCGACAGGGGCAAGTCCACCGTGACGAACTCGAACTTCTGGTAACTCTTGAGAAGGGACGGGGGCAGCTTGCCCATTAAACGCCCCAGGGGGCTGAGTGACGAAGGGCGCATCTGTTCCTTGTCGCCCTGGATGTAAGGCACTTCCTCGACACCCGCCACCACCTTGGCGCCGCTCTCGCGCGCCAGGACGGCCAGGCTGCCGGTGTGGTCGGCGTGGTAATGGGTGATGAAGATGTACTCCAGGTCGGCGGGCTTGACCCCCGCCTGCGCCAGGGCCTTGTAGATCTTTTTACGCGTCGGCCTGATGCCCGTGTCCACCAGGTAACAGTGCTCGCCCTTGACCAGGTAGCAGTTCTCGATCGGGCCCGCGATACGGATCACTTCGTCCATACTGATCACCCCTTTCTTTCATAAGAAGAATTATAGCGGCAATCAGGCCAGGGTGGTGTGGAGCCAGTGGGCGAAGGCGACCTCCGCCGCCGCCAGCAGGGGCGAGGCGGCCGCGCAGCAGGCCAGCGCCCGGCGGGAGAGGCCACCCTCCTGTTCCGAGACCGCTGCCGCCCACAGCGAGGCGGCCAGCCCGAAATTGAGGTAGCAGAGGGTACCGGCGAAACACAGCAGCAACACCACCTGGGCCGGGCGGAAGAGCCAGGCGGGGTGAAGCAGGAACATCATGCAGGCCCCGCCCAGCCCCGCCGCCAGCAGCCACGGCTGCGGCCGGCTGCTCATCAAGCGTGACTCCCGCGGCGCGTTCCAGGCCAGGCGGTGGACCAGGGGGCAGACCAGCAGGGCTGCCGCCGACCCCATCGCCAGCCCGCTGGTGAAGCGGAAGACGTCGTTGCTGGCCCGCCACTCCAGGGTGGAGGTCACGGCGTCGAAGGCGAAATACAACAGGGCCAGCAGCATGGCCGCCTGCCAGGGGCGCGCGGGAAGGCCACCCTGCCGCCGCCGCCAGGCCATCGCCGCCAGCGCCACGGTCAGCAAGAAACCCGCGTAGAGTCCGGTGTCACGGGCGCAGATAAACAGGGCGTGGTCCCCGAAGTGAATGGTGCGCTCCGGCAGCTGGTGGCAGACGGCATATCCCAACCAGTCGAGGAAACTGTCCCAGCCGCTCATCCGGCGGCGGCCTCTTGTCTCTTCTTTTTATCCCGGTATTCCGAGAGGAAAAGAAAGAGGAAGATCAGGCCCAGGGCTATGAGAAAACAACCTGAAGCTACCAGGCTGTCACGGACCCAGCCGTGTGTCTCGGGTATGAAACTCCAGAGCAGCACCCACAACCCGGCCGGGATGTACAGCGAACCCAGGTAGAGTTGGAGGTCCTTCCGTCCCGAGAAGAGGGTCAGGTAGAGGGACGGCATCAGGGCCACCGGTAGAGTCACTAGAAGCAGGGTGGCCCAGAGAAGGTGATGGGTGGCGACGGCGAACAGTATGCAGGGCGTGAGCCCCGCGGCCAGCAGCAGACCGGAACAGGTCCAGGTGGCTCCGGTGCTCCAGTTATCTTCTTTCATACCCTTGGACCTGGCCTGCGGCTTAATCCTTGTCCTTGCTCCGGCCTTTGACCCAGCCTCTACCCTTACCTTTTACTTTACCCTTAGTTTTACTGGGTTCAGGGTCTTCTTCGGCCGGAGGCTCCTCTTCTTCACGCGGAATTACCGGTACTTCGCCATAGCCGGCTTCGTGGGGGATTTCTTGCAGTTCCTCCTCGATGAAGTCGACCGCGCTGGTGTAGGCGACGATGCTCCGGTTGACCAGGGAGCGGGCCGATGAGAGCCGGTCACGGACCATGGGGTCCTCGGCCACCGCGACCAGCTGGCGCAGTATGTCCAGGACCTGCTTCATGGAACGGACGAAATCGCCGGCCGAGAACTGGGGATGAGTGTCGATGATGTGTTCCAGATCGCAGCCGTCCGCCCAGTCGAACACCACTTGCATGAAGCCGGGGTCGATGCCGCGTACCAGTTCCATGCGCTCTTCGCGCTCGACTTGCTTGACGATGTCCTGGCGGTCCAGGGCTTGATTCACTATCTGCCTGAGGTTCTCGGTGGGTATCTGTATCGGCGGTGGGGCCGGGCGGGAACCACGTCCGCCCCGGTCGCCGCCCACCGGCGCCTCCCTCGACTCGTAGACGAAGCAGGAAGCGAAAGCAGCGATCTCGTTCGGCTCCATCCAGGCGAAGATGTTCTCGTCCATCAACTCGGCCAGGAGCAGGTCGCACTCGTTGTAGATGCGGCTCAGCACGAAGCCTTTCTCGGTGAGCTTCTCGCCTTCCAGGTAGCCCAGGCGTTCAAGCGTATTACAGATATAGAGGAGCTTGCGTGAGACGATGTCGGACCGCGCGTCCATCTGGATGCGCAGGCTGTCGATCTCCGTTCCCAGCTGCACGGCCTTACGGGCCACGCCGATGCAGGTATCCTTCTTGGCGCAGCGGTGGCAGTAGCTCTTTTCCAGCTCGACCTTGAGCGCCTTGACTTCTTCCCTCACCCGGGCCGGGTGCTCCACGTCTTCCCACGGCTCCGGCGGCGGCACGTCGAAGCGGGACAGCCACTCGCGTATCTCGCGGCCTCGCTTCTTGCTTATACCCTGCGAGAGGTCACCATCGTAGTGGCCCAGCACCTGCGGCAGGGCGTTGAAGTTGTGGTAGTCGGCGTGGTAGTGGCGCCCCCGCTCGTCCGAGACGTGCAGGCGGGGATTGCCGCGGGGGTCCTCGTCCACCGACAGCACCATGGCGCGGTGCTTCTCCCCCTTGCGCTGGATGGTCACCACGTCGCCGGTGGCCAGCTCCACCAGCTCGTGGTTGATGAGCTGGGTGCGGTTGCGCCGCCGTTCCTGCGCCGATTCCTTCTCCAGGCGGGAGATCTCCCCGCGCAGCTTGAGGTACTCCTCGGCGTCACCCTTTTCGCAGGTCATCTCGGTACGCAGCTGGTCGATGATCCGCTGGTGCTTCTGCTGCGCCTTCTCCAGTTTGACCACGTCACGGTCGGCTGTGTACTGGGCGAAGGAGGAGTTGATTATCTTGGTGGACTCGTCGAGGCTGTAGTTCTGTAAAAGGTTTAAGGCCATGTTGTAAGAAATAGAGAAGCTGGAGACCAGGGGCAGGCTCTCCTTTTTGGCCAGGCGCTGCACCTGGGCCAGGGTGACCATGGGATGGTGAAGCACCACGCCGTTGCCCACCGGGTCGATGCCGCGCCGCCCTGCCCTCCCCGTCAGCTGGGTGTACTGGGTGGAGGTGAGCAGTTCGTGGCTCTCCCCGTTGAACTTAAACAGGCTCTCGATCACCACCGTCTTGGCCGGCATGTTGATCCCCAGGGAAAGCGTCTCGGTGGCGAAGCAGACCTTGATCAGCCCCTGGGCGAAGAGGTCTTCCACGATCTCCTTGAAGAGGGGGAGCATCCCGGCGTGGTGGGAGGAGACACCCTTCTTCAGGGCTTCCAGCCATTGCTCGTATCCGAACACCTTGAGGTCCTCCTCGGGCAGGCGCGCCAGTTCGATCAGGGCCTTCTCCTCGATCTCGATCTTTTCTTCCTCGGAGGTGAGGTCCAGGCCGTCTTCGACGCAATGGCCCACCGCGGCGCTGCAACCGGCACGGCTGAAGATGAAGTAGATGGCCGGGAGCATGCCCGACTTGTGCAGCTGCATCACCACCCGCGAGCGGCGGGGGATGAGGTTGCGGGCGCGAACCGGTTTGCCGCTATCCTTGTCGCGGGAGAGCATCTTCTGGTAGTCGGTGACCACCCGCGAGGCCTTGTCCGAGAAGAGGTTGGTCATGGTGCGGCCGATGAAGTAGTAGTGCCGCAGGGGCACCGGCCGTTCGCTGGTGCTGACGATACCCACGTCGCCGCGGAGGGCGTTGAGCCAGCCGCCGAAGTCGCGGAAGTTGGAGACGGTGGCGGAGAGGCCGACTATCTTGACCGAAGCCGGGAGGTGGATGATGATCTCCTCCCACACCGGCCCGCGGAAGGGGTCCATGAGGTAGTGGCACTCGTCCAGGATGGCGTAGCGCAGGCCGTTCAGGGTGTTGGAACGCTCGTAGATCATGTTGCGCAGCACCTCGGTGGTCATCACCACGATGGGGGCTTCGGAGTTGATGCTGTTGTCCCCGGTGAGCAGGCCCACTTTGTCCATGCCGAACCAGGCGGAGAGGTCTCGGAACTTCTGATTGGAAAGGGCCTTGATGGGGGTGGTGTAGAAGGTCTTCATCCCTTCTTCCATGCCCCGCAGGATGGCGTACTCGGCGATAACCGTCTTGCCCGCGCCGGTGGGGGCCACCACCAGGGTGGACTTGTCGCCGTACAGGCATTCGATGGCCTCTTTCTGGAAGTCATCGAGGGGGAAATCGTACTTGGCGTAAAATTCGTCCGGGCTCGTGATACTCATGAAGGCTATTGTATCAACATTCGCTACTCAATGTAAAAGAAGGGACGATCCACCCGGTTCCAATAATGGTATGTGTAATCATATTGACCGGTCAGTAATGCTTGCCATATATTACCGTTCCGTTGTACTCTCAATGCTAAAGAAACCGCTGTTCACGATGGAGTGAAGGAGGACCTGAAGCTATGGACTACGATGCTATAGTGATCGGGGCGGGGCTCGGGGGCATCTCCTGCGCCTCCATGCTGGCAAAGAACGGCTTCAAGACCCTGGTGTGCGAAAACACCTCGCAGGTAGGCGGCTGTTGTTCCACCTACGACAACGAAGGATACCGCTTCGACATCGGCGCCAGCGTAGTGGAACTGGCGGGGGTCATCGACGAGCTCTACGCGAGGCTGGGCAGGAAGACCTCCGACTACCTGGACCTCATCCCCATCGACCCCATCTACGGCTTCATCACCGCCGACGGCAAGCGCTTCAACTATCCGGTTGACGTCGCGGGCACCCGGGAGGTCATCGCGGAGCTGGCCGCCGAAGACGCGCAGTCGTGGGACCGCTTCGCCAGGGTGGGCTCCAACGCCATCCGGGACGCCTTCGGCAGGGTCATGGCCACGCCCATGGGGACCATGACCGGACCTGATGAAGCTGAGCCTGCGGAATCCCGCCATGATGAAGTACGCGAAGTACTTCGTGCTCAACTTCGAGTCCACCCTGAAGAGTTTCTTTAAGAGCGACATCGTCCGGGCCTCCATGTGCCTGCAGTCCTACTTCATCGGCCTGCCGCCCGCCCTCTGCCCGGGCTACGTGGCCTTCCTGGCCTACTCGGAGCACGAGGGCGTAGCCTACCCGCGTGGCGGGATGATCTCCATACCCCAGGGCTTCGCCAGGGTCTTCGAGGAATGCGGAGGGGAGA
Organism: uncultured bacterium; assembly: GCA_963765625.1. Taxonomy (GTDB): domain Bacteria; phylum Actinomycetota; class Geothermincolia; order Geothermincolales; family Geothermincolaceae; genus CAVXXD01. The sequence goes on along the minus strand of CAVXXD010000010.1, from coordinate 378,824 downwards.
TCAGGTTCAACTCCACCGTGAAGAAGGTACTCCTGGACGGCAACCGCGCCTGCGGCGTCGAGCTCGCGGACGGCACCCAGATCCGCTCCCGCATCGTCGTCTCCAACATCAACGCCAAGACCCTCTACCTGGAACTGGTGGGCGAGGAGAACCTCCCGGCCTGGGCCAAGCGGGCCATCAAGAGCTACCAGGTCTCCATGCCCTCCCCCATGATCATGCTCGGCCTGGACACCCGGCCGGACCTGGACGCACACCATACCATCCCTTACTCCACCCTGGACAACATGAACAGCATCTGGTTCGACGAGTACCTCAAGGGCCGCATACCGGCCTTCGGCGCCGGGCTCATCTCCTGGCCCACCCACGCCGACCCCTCCCTGGCGCCCGAGGGGCACCACATCCTCAACATGATCGCCTTCGCCCCCTACGACCTGGCGGAGGGCGACTGGGACACCATCAAGGAGGCCTACCTGGAGCGGCAGTTCGACGTGCTGGAGAAGCAGTTCGGCCTCAAGCTCCGCGACCACGTGGTCACGGCCAGGGTCAACACCCCCAAGGACTTCGAGAGGATGCTGCGCCATCCCCGCGGCGCGGTGTACGGGCTGCAGAGCGACATCACCTGTTCCGCCGCCTTCCGCCCGGGTGCCCGTTCCCGCGCGGTGAAGGGGCTGTACCTCACCGGAGCCTCCACCCACCTCGGCGGGGGCGTGGCTCCCACCATCGGTTCGGGCATGGTGGCGGGAGACATCATCCTCAAGGAGTTCTCCTGATGAGCGTGCGCAACCGTTTCTTCCTAGGGCTGGGCTATCTCTACAGTCTGCTCTATCTCATCCCGGTGCTGGGCGACCGCATGGTGCGCGGCATGGGCGCGGCGGTGGCGTTCGCCAACTTCCGTTCCCCCTACGGCATCAAGGAGTTCACCTCCATGGACGAATTCCGCCGGCAGTTCCAGGGGCTTGCGGATATGGCCGACCTTCCCGTCGCCATAACCGGGCACGACGAGAACCGGCTGCAGCTGGTGGTGGACCCCTGTCCCTACGGGTTCGACAGGCCGGAACACCGGGGGGTATGCCGGGCCGCCATGTACATGGACGAGAAGATGTACGGGTACTGCGGCGCGACGCTGGTCATCGACGCAAGCGTCCCGGACGGGGACCCCGTATGCAAGTGTTCGATATACGCGCCGGGAAAAGCGCCGGCCGGAAAAGGAGGGGAATGATGGCGGACAACAAGTACGACGCGATCATCATCGGCGCCGGTGTCGGCGGACTGGTCTGCGGCAACTACCTCGCCCGCGCCGGTAAAAAAGTCCTCATCGCCGAGCACGGCAAACAGATCGGCGGGAACATCTCGGGCATCCGCCGCAAGGGATACTTCTTCGACGCCGGCTCTCAGTCCACCGAGAACGTGGGGATACTCTTCACCATCCTGGAGGACCTCGGGCTGCTGAACACCGCCGAGTGGGACCAGGCGGACTGGCGCTGGATAACCCCCGACTGCGACGTGGTGCTGCGCGACTTCCCCCAGATCAGGGCGGACTTCAAGGGCTTCTTCCCGGAGTCGGCCGCCGACATCGACGCCTGGTTCGACTTCATCGAGCCCGGGACCATGCTGCTCAAGGAGCTGATGAAGGAGCCCTTCCCTTTGCTGAAGCGGGGAGCCGAGAAGCACAAGCTCAACTTGAAGATGGGGAAAACGGGGCTGCCCATGTTAAAGAACGCCCACGAGACCCTGCGCAAATCGGGCAGCGAGAAGGCCCGGCAGATCTTTGAGGACCCGCGGCTGGCCTTTCTCTTCGGGGAGTTCGGCAACGAGAACATGCTGCTTTTCATGTACTACGCCTTCTGGTACAGCTTCCTCTACGACTACACCTATCCCCGCGGCGGCCTGGTGGCCCTGGCGGAGATGCTCGCGAAGTCGTTCGAGGAACACGGCGGGGAGATCAAGACCTCCTGCACCGTCGACAAGATCCTCACCACCGGGCAGACGGCCAACGGAGTGGAGACCTCGAAAGGGGAGAAGTTCTTCGCCGATAAAATAGTCAATACCGGCAACACTAAGCGGCTGGTCACGGAGATGTGCGACCCCGCGCTGTTCCCCAAGAAATTCGTGGCGCAGGAACAAGGGCGGCGAAGTGAGCGTCTCGGTGGTCACCGCCTTCCTGGGCCTGGACATGGACGACGCCGAGCTTGCCGAGAAGCACAAGACGCACCACACCCTCTACTGGAGGACCTACGGGACCAACACCGACATCTACGACCCGGAGTTGCACCGCAAGAGCTGGGCCTTGACCAGCTGGGTCTCCATGCACGACAAGAGCCTGGCGCCGCAGGGCAAGAACTCCATGATCGTCCAGATACCGGTGCCCTACGACTGGATGAACGGCTGGGGCACCGGGTCCGCCGACCCCCTGGCCCGCAACGACGCCTACAAGCAGTTGAAGGCCAAGGTGCTCGACGACATCATCGAGGACATGGAATACATGGTCCCCGGCATCCGCGACAAGATGGAGTACAAGGAACTGGCCACGCCGCGCACGCTATCCCGCTACACCATGAACCCCGAGGGCTCGATCATGGGTTGGTCCTACGACATGTACAAGACGCCGCTGTTCGGGCGCTTCGTTCAGTTCACGACGCCGGTGAAGAACCTCTACCTGGCTGGCCACTACTCCATCTGGCCGGGCGGCATCGTCTTCTCCGCCCTGACCGGCAAGATGGTGGCGGAAGGGATGTACGAAGGCTTCGCCAGGTCGCTGCTCTGGTAAAAAGGGATATGCGACTTTGGGTCATTGCGAGGAGCGCGAGCGACGCGGCAATCTTCAGCCAGAGGGTATAATGCTGAGGAGAAGATCGTCGACGCGACCGAGGAGGTATGCCATGAAAGTGCGACCGCTGGTTATTCTGGGGGTAGCAGGAACGGGAGCAGCCGCCGCGGCCGCCCTGCTCCGCCGCGACCATGACTACTCCGCGACCATGCATCCCGACGACTGGCGGGTACTGGAGGGCGGGAACGTCCACCGCAGGTACGGCAGCCTGGGGCAGGCCTTCCATCACTTGAGGGAAGCGGCGTGTCTGACCGTGCCGACGGCCGAGGTTTACCTGCGCCAGGCGATCTCCCCAGCCTTCCGCGAGCAGATCATGATCACCACGGCCGTCTCCAACAAATGTCCCATATGAATCGGGGCGCACAGCGCGTTCGGTCGGAACGCGGGCCTCACCAGGGAGCAGATCGGACACCTGCGCCGGCTGGAACTGGAGAAGTTCGGACCCCGGGAGTTCGTCGCTTTGAACTGGGTCCACCATCTGCTGACCTGCCCCGGCGGCGTGCCGGCCGGGGTCGAGGAAGACTTCATCACCACCTTCATGCCGAAGGAGCAAGCCTGGGTCAAGGCCTCCATGAAGTCGATGTACTGCGTCAACCTGCTGGTCAGCACGGCCATGCAGGGGAAGCTGGGGAGCAGGGTAATGGATAGGCTGGCCGGGGCGACGGCCCCCGAGCGGCAGGCGCGGCTCGACGATTTTCCGGACGGCCTGCTCTACCACCCCGAACACATGTGGGCCCGCCAGGACGGGGCCATCGGGATAACCTTCTACGCCCAGAACCAGCTAGGTGACATCGTCTTCCTCGAGCCCCCCGAAGCCGGCAGCGTGGTCAGGGCAGGCAAGCCCTGCGGCTCCGTCGAATCGTGCAAGGCGGTGTCCGATCTCTACGCCCCGGTGAGCGGCACGGTCACGGAGGTCAACGCCGAGGCGGTGAATGCGCCGGAGATCATCAACCGGGACCCCTACGGGGACGGGTGGATCGCCAGGGTGGAGCCGGCGGGCCCCGGCGAGACGGACGGGACGGACGGCCTCCTCAACGCCGGCGATTACTGGAAACTGCTCAACGGCGAGTAGGCCTATTCCTGAGACGGCAGGGTCACTTCCTGGTTTCGCTCCAGTTCGCCCTCGGGCATGTCGCTGAACAGGACCTTGCGCATGGGCACTCCCAGGAAACGTGCGATGCGCAAAGGTTCTTCATTCTTCGTGGCCACTGCCGAATCGGCAAGGGTAGGTTGGGAGAACAACATCTCAAAGGTGCTCAAGTAGGGCAGGAAAAAGGATGCGTCCCTGAAGACGAGGACCTCCCTCTTTTCTTTCATCAGAAAGATAAGCTTTGCCCTCATGTTGAGGCCGAAGTAGCAGAGCCGGACTTCTTCGATGTCGCTGAGACGAAATTCGTGGATGCGCCCCATTCTCAGCGGTGGCCGTATGGTTATAATGTCGGCAACTCTGTCGAGGATTATGGTACGAGCCTGTTCGTAATCAGGCTTTCTTATGTTGGCGTATATCGCGAAAAAGCGATAATCACAAAGATCGATGGCCACCAATCGAGAACACAGATTACCGAGGCGACGATCAAGATGCCAGCGAGGGCAACGCTGCTTTAGAGCCCTCTCCCGATGCCGGCCAGGACCATCCGGTTGTCCGACTCTTCCTTGATCAGAAAACCCTTCGTTTGCGGCTGAGGAAGAAGCGTCTTGTCCATCGCCGGCTTACGCGTGGACGTAGTTTTTGTACGGCCACTCCTTGGGAACCTGGCCGCGCCTGAGGCCGAAGACCATGTACTCGATGATGGTCTCGCCCCCCATCCGCACTTTATCCCTGCCGAAGTTGATTTCGCCCTCATAGTCGCTCAGCAGACGGAAGTAGGTGGGCTGGGCGACGTACTTGCCCAGCGGGCCGCGCCAGCCTTCGGGCACGCCGGACAGAGCGTAGAGGTCGTTCAGCTCCAGCACTTCTTTGGGGTGGATCTCGAACCGGCCGGAGACGTCCCGCTCGGCGAAGGTGAAGGAGATGTCGCGGGCGTAGGCCTGTGTCCCCGTCGAGTCGAGCTCGTAACGGTCGTACTTGAACTCCATCTCGTAGGTCTCGAAGGCGATGCGGTCGCCGCGGGCGATCATCAGTATGGGCATGCGCGTCTTGCCGCAGACGGCATTGGTGACCATGTCCGCGAAGACCAGGGTGATGTCGTCGGTGATGATGCGGCCCCAGTGCCAGCGGTTGACGCGCGCCAGCATGCTGAAGTCGGCCCAGTTGTGGTCGTGGTAGCCCTCGCCCTCCACCTCGAAGGTCTTGCCGCCGTAGGAGATGGTCCCCTTGACGGCGGCGCGCGGCTGGGCCACGAACCAGCCGAACTTGAGCCAGGGCCGGGTCACCCCCGCGAACACCAGCTGCCCGTCGCCGCGTATCCAGCCCGGGGTGAGGCTGGTGAAGGTGAGGTGGGCCTCCGCCCCGATCTGGTCCGCGGTGGGCTCGTTGATCAGGTCCACCCGCCACTCCGGGTAGCCTCCCCTGATGGTGCTGCCGCACAGCTCGATGTCGCAGCCCTCGGTGGAAGCGCGGAGCTGTTTGCGGGGGTGGTTGACCTTGATGTCGTGGCTCTCGCCCTCGGGGGTGTTGATGTGGATGCTCACCTGGGCCTCCCTGGGGTGGTTACCGAAGATGTCCGGGCTGAGGATGAGGGGGACGCAGGTGTGCCCGTCCGAGAAGCTGGCGTCGAAGTACCACCACTCGAAAGCGTTCTTATACTTAGAGGGGTGGGCACCGTCGGCGGCGGGGGGAAAGCCCCCGTTCAGGTCCTCGGGGTGGCGCGCCGCCGGCGCGCTCAAGGGGGCGGCCGGGAGCTTCACTTTCTTCAAAAGAAAGGCCAGAATGCCCAGCAATGCTCCGTTGACCAGCAGAAGGAGCTTGTTTACGCGTTTCATCTTTCCTCCCGGTGATTATGTCATTACTGCCATATGCCTGCCCGCAAGTATATCAAATCGGGGTCAGGTCTCGATATTCGAGACCTGACCCCATCGGTGGCGTATGTTATCATGCAAGCAAGCGAAAACCTGTCGGGCTGGTTACTTTTTCAACAGGAGGGGGCGCATGAAAAGAAACCTTACACGTCTCGTGATCACCGTATCGTCCTGTTTGCTGCTGGCCGCTTTGTCCATGGCGGCCTTTTCCGTTCCGGGGCCCATGAGCCTGGCGGCGCCCGCCGCCGCCTGCCCCGATTTCTACTGGCAGAATCCGCTGCCCCAGGGCAACAACCTCAACGACATCGAGGCTCTGGCGGACGACGCCGCCATAGCGGTGGGGGACAACGGGGTCATCCTGAAGACGGTGGACGCCAGCGGCGGCTGGGCGGCGCTGGCTTCGGGCGTCGAAGCCGACCTCTATGGCGTCTCCTCCGCCGACTCCGGCACCATCTGGGTAACGGGAGGCGGAGGCACCATCCTCAAGACCACCGACGGGGGCGCCACCTGGGTCCAGCAGGCATCTCCCACCGGCACCGACATCAACGACGTATGTGCAGTGAGCTCGAACGTGGCCTGGGCCGTTGCCGACGGAGACATGAGCACCGGGGGTATTCCCCTGCTCACTACGGACGGCGGGGACACCTGGGAGATGAAGCTCGACCCGGCCGAAACCTTCTCCCTGCTTACGGGGGTCAACGCCATCGGTGCGGAAGATGCCTGGATATGCGGCCCGGGTACGGTGGCGAAAACGGCCGACGGGGGCGCCACCTGGGACAGCGGAGCGGCTCCCATAGCGGGGTACATAAACCGGGTCCGCATGTTCGACACCGACACGGCCGTGGCGGTGGGCAACAGCGGCGCGTTCATGCGCACCGACAACGGCGGGGCCGATTGGGAGCTCAAGGACACGGGCGTGGACTTCGAGCTCTACTCCCTATCTTTCCTGGATGACCAGACGGGATGGATCGTCGGCGACAACGGGTACGTGGCCCGGACCACCGACGGCGGGGACAGCTGGGACGTCCAGGACTCCGGCCGGCCCGACTCACTGCTGGGGGTCGCGGCGCGGGACGCCGACCACGTCTGGGCCTGCGGCTTCTGGGGCTCCCTGCTGCTGACGGAGAATGGCGGTTCCTCCTGGTGGAAGCTGGACTCGGGGAAACATGACGGCCTCTTCGGCCTCAGCCTGGTGGGCGACCGCACCCTCTGGGCGGTGGGCTTCGACTCAACTATCCTCAAGAGTTGCGACGGCGGCAACAACTGGGCCACACAGGTCCCGCCCCAGGCGGTCGATTACTTCGGCGTCAGCGCCTCGAGCCTCAACCAGGCCTGGGCGGTAGGCGGCAACGGGACCATCGTCCACACCACCGACGGCGGTGACAGCTGGGAATCCCAAGTGTCTGGTGTGACCGCCAACCTCTACGGGGTGGAAGCGGCAAGTGACAGCATCGTGTGGGCCGGCGGCTCGGAAGTTCTTTTAAAGACGGAAGACGGTGGAGCGGCGTGGAAGCCCGTCTCCAACCTGGGCTTATACGGAGATATTTCAGCTGAGGCCGTTGACCCCCTGACCGCCTGGGCCTACGGCGGCGGGGGCACGGTGGAAAAAACCGTCGACGGCGGAGTCACCTGGCAGGAGCAGACCCTGGGCATGACCGGTTACGACGTCCTCGATGTGACCTGCCTGTCGGCCTTGAGCTCCAACGTCGCTTATGCGACGGCCGTCATACAGAAGACGGATGCCCTGGGAGACTTCAGCGTGGTTTTCCGCACCGTCGACGGCGGAGCCACCTGGAGCAACACCTACCCGGCCGGAGGTGGAGAACTCGACCTCTTCGCGGTGACGGTGGCGGACGCCGACACCGCCTGGGCGGGGGGCCTCTACGGAACGGTGGTCAAGACCGAGGACGGGGGCAACACCTGGGTAAGGCAGCAGTCCCTCACCGATAACATCGTCAACGCCATGGTCAGCAACGGCAGCCACACGGCCTGGCTGGTGGCGCGGGGTGGCAACATCCTTCGTACCACCGACCCGGTGGCCTATGCCGCCACGCCCTCCCAGGGCCTCGACACCGACACCACCCTCCCCTTCAAGGTGGAGGGCCTGGGCTTTGCGGAGGGCATGACCGTCGAGCTGGTGCGGAGCGGGCAGCCCGCCATCGTGGGCAGCGCGGTCAACGTGGTGTCCTCCCGGGAAGCCGTCTGCGAGTTCGACCTCTCCGGAGCGGCCGAAGGCGCCTGGGACGTGGTAGTGACCAACCCCAACGGCCTCCTCTTCACCCTCGACGGCTTTTTCCAGGTGGTTTCCGCCACCCGCTGGTACCTGCCGGAGGGATCCACCGGCGTAAGTGAGACAGGCAGCTTCGAGACCTGGGTGCTCCTGCAGAACCCGGGGGACACCGAGGCCGCCGTGAAGCTTACCTATCTGACGTCCGGCGGCGAGGTGGCTGGCCCCACCGTGCCGGTGCCCGCCCACGGCCGGGCTACGGTCAACGTCGCGGAGACGGTGCCCGGCGACTGGAGCGTGGCCACCGTGGCCGAGTCGGAACAGGCGATCGTCGCGGAGTCATCCCTCTACTGGAACCAGGCTGGCGGCAATTACCGCCAGGCTTGCGGCGAGTCCCTGGGGCTGCCGGCCCTGGCCTCCCGCTGGTACCTACCGGAGGGATCCACCGGCTCCAGCGAGGCGGGGAGCTTCGAGACCTGGGTGCTGCTGGGCAACCCGGGAACGCAAGCCGCGAAGGTGGACATCTACCTTCCTGACCTCGAGCGGCGTGATGGAGGGCCCGGTCATCGAACTGGCCCCGGGAACGCGCCAGTCGGTGAACGTGGCGGACACCGTGCCCAACGAATGGAGCGTCTCCACCCTGGTGGAGAGCGACGTATCCATCATGGCGGAACGGACCCTTTACTGGGACGCACCCGATGCCGCCCGCACCCGCCTCTCGTCGACCTCGTCCATCGGGGCCATCGCCCCGGCCATGGAGTGGTACCTGGCCGAGGGTTCCACCGGTTCCAACGACCAGGGCAGCTTCGAGACCTGGATCCTGGTGGAGAACCCCGGTGACTACACCGCCACCGCCGGCCTCTATTTCCAGACGCCGCTGGGGGAGGTGGAAGGGCCGTCGGTGGTGCTTCCGCCCCTGACCCGTAAAACGGTAAACGTTGCCGAGACGGTTCCCGGCGAATTCTCCGTCTCGACCCTGGTGAAGTCGGACAACCCCGTGGTCTGCGAGCGATCGACCTACTGGAACAACGCGGACAACTCAAGGTGGTCGGCGACGGGCTCCATCGGCGCGACCATGCCGGGCGACGTCTGGGACCTGGCTGAGGGCTCGACTGGAGCCAACGAGCAGGGTTCTTTCGAGACGTGGGTTCTCATTCAGAACCCGCTGCCCGTCCAGGCGGCCGTGGAGATAATCTACATGACCCCCCTGGGAGAGATAGCCGGACCGGCCAAGGTGGTGCCGCCCCTGTCGCGCATTACCGTGAACGTGGGCGAGACAGTCCCGGGCGAATGGAGCGTCAGCACCATGGTCCACTCGGACCAGCCGGTGGTGGTGGAGAGAGCCGTCTACTGGAACTCGGCTTCTTCCTACCGGCAGTCCGCCTCCGGTTCCATCGGCTCCAGCCTGTAACGGGTGTAATCGAGAGTGAAGGGATAAAGAGATGGAGGAAGCTACCAAACGGTTCTTCAAACTGCATGGCAACGACAACATCGACCTGTTCATCCACGGTTACCTCTACGGCAGGTACTTCAACGACTACGTCTACCGCATGGGCAAGATGCTCAACCTGGTGGAGGTGGAGCCCACGCCTGAGGTGAAGGCCCCGCCCGAACTCGACGACATCGTCGACGTCTTCGTGGGCAAGACGGCGCGAGAGAGCCTTTCTTTCGACACCAGCACCTACCACGGCAAGGTGGTCAAGCTGGAGGAAGCCCAGGCGCTGGTCAGTGTAAAAGAAGACGTCGCCCTGCGCGGGCTGGAGCACATCATCCCTTACAAGGTCGCCAACGAGATAGTGCTGGAGAACCCCGACCACATCGGGGTGGTGGCCTGTCCCTGCCGCCAGACCATGAAGAACCCCTGCCGGCCCCTGGACGTCTGCATCGCGGTGGGCGAGCCCTTCGTGGGCCTGCTGGAGCAGTTCGGCACCGGCGGCTTCCGCCGTATCGACGCCGAAGAAGCGAAGCGCATCCTCGCGGAGGAGCACGAGCGCGGCCACGTGCAGGCAGCCTTCTTCAAGGACGCCGTGGGCGGCCGTTTCTACCACATCTGCAACTGCTGCTCCTGCTGCTGCGTGGGCATGAAGGCGCACAACGCTTACCACGTGCCCCTGCTGGCATCCTCGGGCTACACGGCCAGGGTGGACACGGACGAATGCAACGGCTGTGGCGCCTGCGAGGAGATATGCCCCTTCAAGGCGGTGGCGGTCGCAGGCGGCCAGGTGGCGGAGGTGGATGCCGCCCTCTGCATGGGCTGCGGTGTGTGCGAGACGCGCTGCGACGCCGAAGCCATCAAGCTGGAAGTGGACCCCAGCCGCCCGGCCCCCTTAGACATCGAAGCGCTCATCCGCGAGCAGAAAGCGTGAACATGCCGAAGGTGAATCTGCCGGGACGGGACGGCCTCATGGAGGCTTTCGACGCTCTCAAGGGCGGTGCCGTGCAACTGCTCTTCTTCGGAGAGAGAGTAACGACGGAGACGGGGGAGGGCGGTTTCTTTGTCAGGCATTGCTGGCCGACTGACTCGGGTATCCTCATCGACCTCTCTCCCGGGATCTCGGAGGGCTCCCAGGCCTACGTGGGGTATACCCTGCTGAAGGCCTACGACGTCAGTGGTTTCCGGTGTGCCGGCGAGCAGGCCTTCGAGGTGGAGGCGCGAGCGGTGGAATACATGAGATGCACCGCCTACATGGAAGGCCGGAGCGACAACAACATGTTCATCGATTTCCGCCGCTCCGAGCGGCTCAAGGACGGACAGGTCCAGTACGGGGAGTTCAACTCACTGGGCCAGGTCTATTCAAGAAAGAAAATGCCCACGGACGAACCGGCCCTGGCCGTACGGGTCATCGCCCAGGCGGGCCCTTCTTAAAGGAGGAGAGCATGGAGAACAGAGAAATTCTACAGAATGAAAGTAAAGAAGGGTGCGCTTGCGCGAGCTGCGCGGACAGCGTAGACTGCGCGGAAGCCGCCGTCAATCCCTGGCCAGCCGGCACTGCTTACATCACCACGGCCCTGGCCGGCATCCCCGCGGCCCTGGGAACATACGCCCTGCTGAAGAAGGCGCCGCGCCGCCTGCCCATACTGGTCTCCATCTGGGTGGCCCTGGCCACCGTGGTGCGCCAGGTGGTCTGCTGCCGCTGCGAATTTTACGGCCAGGAGTGCTCGACCCTGGCGGGCAAATGGACCGCCAGCCGGTTTGAGCGCGACGAGGAGAACCCCCTGACGGCCGAGGCCTTCCAGCTTGATTTCGGGTTGATAGGGGCGAGCATGCTCTACCCGCTGCCCCAGGTGGTGAAGATGGGCAAGCCTTACCTGGCTGCTTACCTCCTGGCGATAGTGGCAAGCGGGCTGGGCATCCACGAGCTGGGATGCAAGAAATGCCCCAACGACGTCTGCCTGATGAACCCCCGCCACAAGCGGTCCAGGGACTGAAGCCCAGGGTTATTTCAGGCTGGCGATGAAATCGTCGACGTCGACGGCGGGCAGGGTCTCGATGCGCACTGTCCCCCTCGACGCCAGCTGTACCGAGATCTTGCCGATGGTGGCATTATCGGGCGCCTCTACCACGTTGATGAAATCGTAAGGCCCCAGCACCACCCACTGGGCGATGACTTTTCCGCCCATAGCCTCCACGTCCTGGTTGACTTCCTTGATGCGGTCGGGGTTCTTGGTCAGAGTGGCGCACCCCTCATCGGTAAGCCTGCTGATAAGGATGTAGGTTGCCATCCTCCCTCTCCTTTCCCGTAGTCGTCCCGATACAGTATTCAGACATCATCGCAATCCGAAGATAAGCCGGTAAGGTTTATTGTAGCGCAAAAAGGCTACCCGGGCTCTACGGTGATCTCGACGCAACCCTCTTCACCGGAGGACCAGGCGACAACGCTCTCGACGTTGTTGGCCGCTTCGTAATAGCCGGCGATGCGCCCCGCCATCAGGGCGTCGTTGAAGGGGTTCTCCACCTTCAACTCGAGGCGTCCGCCGGGCCCTTCTTTCATCCCCACCGGATTGCCCATGCCCCGCACCCGCAGTTCCTCGAGGAAGGCGTCGATGCCGCCCTCCTCGGCCAGGTTGCGCATGGACATGCGTTCCCGCATCAGTTCCGCCTGCCGCCGGGCCAGTTTGACGGGCAGTTCCTCCCCCAGCTCTCTCTTCAACTGCTCCAGGACGGTGTTGATGCCCTGCACCGACATGAACGCCTCCCGGTAAGAAGTCCGGCGGTTGGAGATGATGCCGTTGAGCGTGTCGAACTCGAACATCTCCGAGATGGCCAGCGGCGCGCCGCAGTAACGGCAGGGTTTCTGCTGGACCTGCCCGGGCTTGAACTCCGAACCGGTCAGCGTGACCCCGCCGGGCTCCTCGTCGGCCTGCCGGAACTCGAGGAGGGTGGTGCCGTTCTCCTTCTTCCAGACGATGCCCATGTTCACTCCCAGCAGCACGTTGAGAATACCGGCGACGTCGCCGACGATCAGCGGCAGTGAATGGGTGTTGCGCACCCGTATCAGTATCCTGCGCGCGCCTTCGTACTCGAGGAGGGTGGTGCTGCCGTAGCCCATCACCCGGGCGTAGTTGGCGATGCGTGAGAAGACCGAGTTGACCAGCGGTCCCCTGTGCATCCAGGTGGGGGTGGAGCGGGTCAGGCGGAACAGGGCCGGCGAGAAGATCGACTCCACCAGCTTGCTGCCGATGGGACGTTCCGAGTCTATGAGTATGTCGTCGAAGGGCACGAGTACCATCTCGCTCAAGTTGGATAGAAGGTTCAACAACTCATCGATCTCGATAAAGAAGAGTCTCAGTTCGGGAGCTTTTTCGACCGCGATGGTGCCGCCGGAGGTCCAGATGATGCGCCGGCCGTAAGCCAGCGGGACTCCGCAATCCTTACACCGCTTCTTGATCATCGCGCGCCTGACCCCCCTTCGCGGACGTTTTCCTTACGGGTATTCTACCATTCACGGCCGCTATTTCCCGCGTCCGGCGGCCTGAGAGCTTCTTTTGCTGCTATCGGCAACCGAGGGGAAAAGATGAAGGCCAAGCAGAGCCGCGTATTATCGAAATACTTCGTCTAGTCACGCGAAGGCGTAGGCGTTCCAGTGCCAGGGGTAGTGCCGCAGCAGGGGCAGGCGGCCCAGCACCCCGTCCACCGGCAGGAAGAGACCCTCAAGGGGGAAGAGGCGGACAGGGCGGGGGAGAAGCTCGGAGAGCTCGGTGGAGGCGAAGAAGACGGCGGCCGAGAGGTAGCCGGCCGGCTCCAGCTCCCGCCGGGAAAAGCCCGCGTCGGCCAGCAGGTCCTCCAGCTCCCGCCCTGAGAAACCCTCGGTCAGTTTGTCGGCTTCGGAGACGTGGTCGGGCCGTCCTTCGTACCTGCCCAGCAGGCGCAGGGCGCCATGGAGCACGAACTTGCCGGCGGGGTAGATGGTGTGGCTCTGCCAGGTGTTGGGCTCGGTCCCCAGGGCCAGCAGGCCACCCGGCTTGAGCACCCGGTGGGCTTCGCGCAGGGCCCGCCCCGGGTCGGGGAGGTGGTGCAGGGCCGCCACCAGCAGCACCCCGTCGAAGGAGCCGTCTGCGAAGGGGAGGTTCTCCGCGTCCACCAGCAGGTGGGCGCAGCCGTCCTCGCAACCGGCCTCACGGTGCAGGCGCCGGGCCTCAGCCAGGTGGCCCGGGGCGATGTCCGTGGCCACTACTTCCAGGCCGGCCCGCAGTAGCTCCAGGCCGTCGTTGCCCAACCCGCACCCCAGTTCCAGTACGCGGGAACCGCGGCCCAGGCCCTTCAGGCGGCCGAGGAAGGCGTCGTGGTAGTGGCGGTAGAAAGGGCTGCGATTCCAGGTGGCGTGCATGTCCAGGTAATAGTCGATCTGCTCGGTGTAGTGCTCCCGCTCCTGCATCTTCAGGTCGCCGGTGCCGGGTGGGGTGAGGTCGGGCAGTCCGTCGATCAAGGGCACCTCCCGCCCGCAGGCGCTGCAGCGCAAGCCACCGTCCTCCACGCCGCTCGTGAAGAGAAGCCCGCCGGTGAGAGGCTCCCGGCAGGCCGGGCACAGTATGATCAGATCTTTCCGAGCCGTCATGCTTCCGCGCTCCCACCTTTCTTCTTCTCTCCCCGTTCCCACATGCCGCGCAAGCCGTACCAGCTCAACCACTGCCTGGGCTCCTCGCGGATCTGCCTCTCACCCGCCGCCGCTGCTTTCTGCATGATGGCGGCGATGTCGCCGTCCTTGTCCCCGGTGGCCTCGCCGTAGATGGGGGGATAGAACACCAGGCGGCGGGAGAAGCCGCCGGCGGTGTCGAACAGGGCAACAGGCACGATGGGCGCCCCGGTGTCCCGGGAGAAATGAGCGATGCCGCTGCCCAGGCCGGCCGGATGCCCGAAGAAACCCACCACGCTGGAGCCCGGCGCGTCGACGGTGATGCCCACCCGCCCTGCTTTGGCCAGGTGCTCCCGCACCTGGCGGGAAGCGTCATTCCCCGCGAAGATGGCGGGCGCTTCGGGGTCGCATCCCAGGCTTGCCCCGTACCACTGCATGGCCCGCAGGTAACGCGGCATAGGAGTGGATTCGGCCGTGTAGGTGATGGGGGTGAATTTCAGGCCGATGTTGGCCATCACCTGGACCAGCAGCGAGAACGCGCCGAGGTGGGTGTAGAGTATGAGCACCCCTTTGCCCCGGGTTTCCGCTTCTTCCAGGTTATGCTTACCTTCCACCACCAGGTTTTCCAGGTAACGTTGCTTGTGTTTGCCGTAGAGGAAGAACATGGGGATGGGCTTGAAGAACATGGAAGTCGCCCCCAGCGCTATGCGCCAGGCTTCCCGGCCGTCGCAGACTTCCGGCAGGGCTTCCCGGATGACGGCGATCAGGCGCCGCCGCGCGCCCGGCCGCGCCGCCAGGGCCGCCAGGGCGGTCGATTCGGCCAGGGCGTAAGCCATCCCGGGCGGCATCAGCTGAACCACCCCGCGGCTGGCATGGAAGGCGCCGACCATGAAGAGGTCTAAAAACTTGAAGAACAGGGGAGAACGTTCGCCTTCTTTCACCGCGTTTCTGCTTCCTTATTCTCGCGCTCGCTTACCAACTGCTCGCCCCTCTCCCACATGCCGCGCAGGCCGAACCAGCTCAGCCACTGGCCGGGCGCTTCGCGTATCTGCCGCTCCCCGGCTGCCACCACCTCTCGCATTATCGCCGCGGTGTCGGCCTGCTTGTCCCCAGTCAGCTCGTAGACGAGGGGCGGGTAGACGATCAGGCGCCGCTTGATCCCCCCGCCCCGGTCTAGCAGGACCACGGGCAAGATGGCCGCTCCGGTTACGCGGGCGAAGTGGGCCATGCCCGTGCCCAGGCTGGCTGGGCGGTCGAAGAAGTCCAGCACGCTGGTGCCGGGGGCGTCGATGGTGATGCCCACCCGTCTGCCTTTGGCCAGATGACCGGTTATCTGCCGCGAGGCGTCGTCGCCCGGGAAGATCACCGGCAACTCCGGGTCCACTCCCAGGCCGGCCGCGTAGTTGTGCAAGGCCGACAGGTAGCGCGGCAAGGGGGTGGAGTCAGCCTTGTAGGTGACGGGGGTGTAGGCATACCCGAGGCTGCACATGGTCGGTTCCGTCAAAACGAAGGGTCCGACATGGGTGCAGAGTATCAGCACGCCCTTGCCCCGGGCGTCCGCTTCTTCCAGGTGATGCAGGCCCTCCACCTCCAGCTCCGCCATGCAGCGTTCCTTGTATCTCCCGAAGAGGAAGAAGGCCGGCATGGGCTTGAAGAACATCGAGGCCGAGCCCAGGGCGATGCGGGCCGCCTTCTGCCTGCTTATGCCCGGGAAAACTTCGCCGATGGTGGCCAGCAGCTTCCGCCGGGCGCGCGGCCGCGCCAGCAGGCCGGCCAGGCCGATGGCGGAGGCAAGGTCGTAGACCAGGCGGGGCGGCATCAACTGGACCATCTTGCGGCTGGCGTGGAAGGCGCCGACCATGATCAGGTCGAGGGTCTTGAAGAAGAGAGGAGAGCGCTCGCCGGCTTTTCTTTCGCTGGTCATGGGCGCCATCCTACTGCTGGGGAATGCTGTTCTGGATGATGGACGTGGCTTCGTCGAGGTAAGCCTGCCCCTGTGCCAGGGATGCCGGGTCCATGCTGGCGGCGTAGTCGATGAAGCTGTCTATACCCGCGATGTAGAGGTCGAAGACGTGGATCATCTGGTTCTTCAAATCCTGCAGTTCCGGCGGTACGGTGGTGGCCGCGGCCTGGTCGCGGTAGCTTGCCATGACGTTGCGGGTCTCGTAGAGCTGGTTGACCATCTCCAGGCCGGTGATCAAGCCTTCGCCCATAGCCGTGAGATCTCTCTGCAGCCGCGCCATGTTGGCCATGTCCTCTTCGGTCAATCCTCCCGAGATGGCCTGGTATCCTGTGGCGTTCGCCAGTTCCTCCGCCTGTTTGCGGGCGGCTTCCTCCTCCGCCGCCTTGATGGCCGCGTGTTCCTCGCTGAGCTTCTGAATGCGCACCACGGTGTAGTTGCCCGCCTCGTCCTCGCTCACCATCAGGGTTTCGGTGTCGTCTTCCCAGACGTGGCCGTCCACGGGGTCGTAGACGATGGTGCCGGTGCGCACTTCCACCATGTTCGGGGCCAGGAAAGTGAAATATACGATCACGGCCGCTATCAGTGCGGCCAGCGCGCCCGCGCCCACGGTCAGGGCCAGCCGTGTTTTGCGGCTCAAGCCGCGCCACCAGAGGGATAACCTGTTCACCCCTCCTTCACCTCCCCGGTCTCCAGCCGGCTCTCGTCGGCCGTCAGCCAGTCGACGTATTCGCGCAGAGG
Organism: uncultured bacterium; assembly: GCA_963765625.1. Taxonomy (GTDB): domain Bacteria; phylum Actinomycetota; class Geothermincolia; order Geothermincolales; family Geothermincolaceae; genus CAVXXD01. The sequence continues at coordinate 362,037 of CAVXXD010000010.1, read as the reverse complement.
CTCACGGTAGTGGCGGGAGGGAGGGAAGCCCTGCAGCCGCAGGCGCATGTTGTCCAGGGGGGAGTACTCCGGCCGGGGGCAGGGCAGCCCGAACTCGGCGTGGGTGGTGGGTTCCACCGGAACGCCGCCCAGGCCGGCCATCTCCAGTATCTCCCGGGTGAACTGGTAGCGCGAACAGGCGCCGCTGTTGGTGGCGTGGTAAAGGCCGAACTTGCCGGAGTCGGCGGTGCGCGCGATTATCTCCGCCAGGTCGCCGGCGCCGGTGGGGGTCCCCACCTCATCGGTGACTACGCGCAGGCTGCCCCGCGTCTTCGCCCCCTTGATGATGCTCTTGACGAAGTTGCGGCGTCCGTATTTCCCGAACAGCCACTGGGTGCGGAAGATGTAGTGCTCCGGCACTATGCCGGGGATGTAGCATTCCGCCGCCACCTTGGCCCGTGCGTAGACGCCCCGCGGATGGGGTTCGTCGAACTCGTTGTAAGCCTCGCCCTTGAAGCCGTCGAAGACGTAGTCGGAACTGAGGAAGACCAGGGGGCAGCCGGCCCGCCGCGCCGCCAGGGCCAGGTTCTGGGTGCCGGTGAAGTTGACCCGGTAGGACAGCTCGGGGTTGCTCTCGGCCGCGTCCGCGTCCACGTGGGCGGCGGAGTTGATGAGCAGATCCGGCTTTAAGACGGGGATGCGCTCCATCACCACGTCGTAGAGGGTGATGTCCAGGTCCAGGTCGAAACCGAGCACCTCGTCTCCGCGTGCCCGGTAGAGATCGACCAGTTCCGAACCCAGCTGTCCCTTCGCCCCGCAGATCACTACCCGCATCGCCACTCGCATCCCTTTCCGTCGCGTCCTTTTACCTCAAAATAACTCTCTACAAAGATTATACGTTATCAGACCGGTACCGGTTCCCCTACCCCGGATTCGCCCGGGGCTTCTTCTCCCGCTTTATGGGAAGCCGTATCGATCCCCTCCACGTCGCGCTGGAAGACGTTGTAGACGCTGGCTCCGAAACCGATGAAAAACCAGAACAAGGTGACCATGGGGATGGCGAAGAGGAGCCAGGCCCCGAACATGCTGGAAATAAAGACCCCCACCATCCCCAGGATCAGCGCCTCGCCGGTGAACCGGAGGAAGGGATCTTTTTTCGACCCCGCCCGGACGAAGAAGAGCATACCCCAGAAGACGACGAACACCAGGAGAAAACAGGTCAGCCCCACCAGGCCGTGGGAGACGGCCAGGGTCAGGAAGGCGTTCTCCACCGCCGCCCACTGTTCCCGGATGTTGTTGGTCTCGATCCTCTCCCCCTCCATGCCCATGCCCACCCCGAAGATGGGGTTTTCCATGAAGAAATCGAGGGCGAAGCGGTATTGGGACATGCGCGCCTTAGCCGCTTCCTGGGCGGAGAACGACTGGGTCCTGGTCTTGATGAACTCGGGTGGGCTGATCAACACGAACAGGATCAATATAACCATCAGCACGGCTACGGCCAGCAGCACCATCCTTCCGTCGAAGATGGAGAAGATGGCGTAGATGAAGATGATCAGCCCCAGGGCGATCCAGGCCGCGCGCGACCCGGTCAGGTAGAGTGACCCCAGGTTTATCCCCAGCCCGCACAGCAGGAGCAGGCGCTGCCACTTCTTCCGGAAAGCCCAGAGCAGGCTGACGAAGAGCGGCAGGACCAGCACGTTGTAGGCCCCCAGCACGTTGGGGTGGAGAAAAGTGGAGTTGATCCGGTAGGCCTGCCCTTCCCCCTCCCCGGCCACGTAGTTGACGCTGTCCGGCACTCCCATCTTACTGAAGACCTGTTTGGCGATCTTCTCGGCATTGGCCTGGCCGATGAATTTCTGGGCGATGCCGAAACCGGCCACCAGGGTGGAACAGATCAGGATGATCAGGACGATCTGTTTCAGCTGCTCCTTGGTGAGGATGTTGTTGATCATGATGAAGACGATGTAGACGAAGAAGACCACGCGCACGAAACGGAAGGACATCACCAGGAAGGAGCCGCCGTTGATGGCGCCGACGAAGCAGGACAGGATGTTGGCGAGCACGTAGGCGATGACGGGAACGATGATGGGGTTGCGCTGGCGGATCTCTTTCTTGCCCATGGCGACCTGGATGAGCCAGGCGATCAGCACCATGGTCATGACGATCTCGTGGATGTTGAAGTGGAGGCCGCGCGTCTCTCCCGTCACTGCCACCTGGTAGCCCAGGTCCAGACCGGGGCCGGCTTGTGGCAGGGTCAGGTTGAACACCAGGAAGAGGCAGATGCCGAAGTAGAGGTTGCGGTAGATGAGGGTGAAGGTGATGGCCCCGGCCAGCAGGCCGAAAATGATCTTCACCGGCAGGGCGCTGGAGGCCAGTCCCACCACGGCGGCCATGGCTACCAGCACCAGCAGGAAGATGAACTGCCAGGTGCGGGAGTCCCAACGCGAACCACGGGCGCTGACGGCTATGGCATTAATCCGGGCCACCCCCTTTGCCCAGCTCCCGGTCGTAGAGGCTCATGGCGCCGCTGGCGGTAACCTTCCAGCTGAAGCGGGCCGCCTGTTCCAGCCCTTTTTCCCTCGACTGACGCCGCAGGCCTTCGTCGGTAGCCAGCCGGAGCAGGTCGCGGCCTATGGCCGAGGGGTCCAGGGGGTCGGTCAACAGGGCGGCATCGCCCGCGACTTCGGGAATGGAGGAGTTGCCGGCGGCCAGTACCGGCGTACCGCAGGCCATGGCTTCCAGCAGCGGCAGCCCGAAGCCCTCGTAGAGGGAGAGGAAGGTGAAGGCCAGGGCATTGCCGTAGAGCGCGGGCAGGTCCTCCGCCGCCACGAATCCCGGCATGATGACCCGGCCATCCAGCCCCAGCTCAATAATTTCATCTTGTAAATATTCGTTGAACCCGCTGGTGTCTCCGGCCAGCACCAGCCGCAGGCCTCCCTCCTGCCGCAGGGCCCGCTTGAATCCGGCCAGCAGGTTGTGGAGGTTCTTGCGCGGGTCGAAGCCACCGACGTAGAGAAAGTAAGGGCCGTCTATGCCCAGGCGGGCCGAGACGGCTTTGCCCTCTTCTCCCGGAGGCCGGAAGCGGAGCTCGACCCCTTCGTGGATCACGGTGATGCGTTCCCGGGGGATGGACCAGACCCGCTCGACGTCTCGCCGGGTACTCTCGGAAACCGCGATGACCCGCCTCGCCCGCCTCGCAGCCGTGCGGTGGGCGCGCATCCACAACCAGGCGGTCGGCCCAAGATAGGGGCCGCGCAGCACTTCGAGGATGAGGTCGTGCACTGTGACCAGGGTGGGGACGGGAAGCCAGGGAGAGAGGTTGTGGTCGATGGCGTGAAAGAGCGAGAGCTCCGCTCCTCCCACCGCCCGAGCCAGCAGGAGGTGCTCCAGGGGGAGGGTCAGGGTGGAAGGGCGGGGCGGGAGGGCTATCTCGCGCCACTCCAGTTCCCCGGCCAGCTCCGGCCCCAGGCTGTCTTCGGCCCGGCCGTACCCCAGCAGGACCAGCTGGTAGCGGTCATTGACCTCCAGCAGTGCCCGGAGCAGCTGGGTGGTGTACTGGCCGATGCCCCGGGTGCGGTTGAAGTTGCCCAGGCCCCGCCCGTCCAGGCCGATGCGCGGCGCGCTCACCCCACGCCTCCGCTCCGGGCCGGCTTGACGGCCAACAGGAAGAGAAGGCGGCCGTGGGAGCGGAACCAGGGAAGGCGCTCGAAGCGCAGGCTGAAAGTGAGGTCGCCGCGGTAGAAGAGGGGCAGCCGGAGGTCGGGCACCAGGGTCGAGACGCTTTTCACCTCCAGGCCGGCTTCGGCCGCCATCCTCTTGAGGTCCCGTGCGTAGTGGAAGTGGAGGGGGCGGGACCGCGGCCAGCGGTCGTCGGTGTGGAAAAGGGGATTGCGCACGCAGAGAGCCAGCCGTCCGCCTTCGCGCAGCACGCGGGACCACTCCCGCATCAGGCTGCTGCAGTCCTCCACGTACTCCAGGGTGAACTGCGAGCCGACCCGGTCAAAGGAAGCATCGGGCCAGGGAATGCGCACCGGCACGCCCGTGCCGGGCCCTTCGGCCGGTTCCCACCTGGCAACCTCGGTGTCCGGCAGGGAAGCGAAGATGGCGGCGAGCATGCCCTCGGCTTCTCCTGCCAGGAGCACCCTGGAGCCGCGAGGCGGGGCCAGCAGCCGGGCCATGCGCCCGGTGCGCAGTACCGGCTCGCGCCCGCCTTCGGCCGGCCTGGCTATCGCCAGCAGGCTGGTGCAGAATATCTTCCCCTGGGGCGGAGCGAAGAGGACGCGCATGGCCAGCCGCTCCCAGGCATTGGGGTCGATGTCCAGGAAGAAACTGCGCGGCTCCACCCGTGCGGTGAAACCGGCTTTTTCCAGGCCGAGGCGGAGAGAGCGAGGGTTCTGTTCGTTGACGTGCATGACGTGGTCGTATTCCCCGCGCATGTCGTCGGGAAAATCCCGCTTCAGGATCTTGCGTCCCAGCCAGCGAACCGGCGGGTACCCGTACTTGTAGAACCAGGTGTTGGGGCCGGTGTGGACCAGCAGGTATCCGCCCGGCCGCAGCAACCTCCGGACCTCGGCCAGCGTGAACTCCAGTTCGTAATCGTGGAGGTGCTCGTAGACGTCCACCAGGCTGACTACGTCGAAGCTGGCGTCGGGGAAGGGAAGTTCCTTGGCGTCGGAACGGACCAGCTTGACTCGTTCTCGCGCTCCCGGCGGCAGCGCCGCCCGGCGTTCCTCGGCCATCTCGATGGCGGCAGCGGCGTAGTCTAGGCCCACGGCCACGGCGCCCCGTGATGCCGCTTCACAGACCAGCTCACCCCGTCCGCAGCCGATGTCCAGCAGCCACTTGCCCTCGAGGTCACCCGCTTCGTCCAGGGTCTCGGAGATGCGCGCGGGCACCCCCAGTCCTTCTTTGTCCCAGAGATCGTACCCCTCGCAATCGGTGGTGAAATACTCACGGGTGAACAACTCGGAAGGAACCGGCTCGGGATGCCCGGCCTCGCTGCCTTTCCCCTGTTCGGTTCCACCGTTCATAAGCCTCTTCCTCCTAGACGTATTTCGCGAACCAGGCGAACATCATCTCCCACACCTCGTTCCGTCCGGCGGGGTCGACGACGCAGTGAGCCTCGTTGGGATAGATCTTTTTTTCCACCGTCTTGCCGGCCTTGAGCATGGCGTCGTACATCTGCTCCGCCTGCCTCACCGGGATTAGCTGGTCGAGCGCGCCGTGGATTATCAGCATGGGAGCCTGGATGGTGTCGACGTGCCTGATGGCCGAACGCGCCGCGTATTCCTCGGGGGCCTCCCCGGGCGTCTCTATCTTCATGAAATCGACTTCGTCGATGAGGGCGCGGATGCCGGGGTCGGCGTTGTTGACGACGTTGTAGTAGAGGCCGGCGGCGTCCGTGAACCCCGCTTCCTCCACCACCGCCTTGATAGGATAGCGGGAGGCCGTGAGCATGGCCACTGCCGCGCCGTGGCTCTGCCCGTAGAGACCTACCCGGTCGCCGTCGACGATGCCCAGCGACTTGACGTAGTCGATGCCGGCGATGGCGTCGTCCACTTCTCCCTTGGCCAGTTCGTGTTTGCCTTCGGACTCGCCGCTGCCCCGGTAGTCGGGGTTGAACACCAGGTAGCCGTGGTCGCGGATGATCAGGGCAACGTCGGAGAAGTCCGCCGCGGAACCGAAACCGGCGTGGTTGACAACTATCAGGGGCCACGGCCCGGCCCCTTCCGTGGGGCGGAACAGCAGGCCGGAGACGAGGGTGGAATCCAGGCTTTCGTAGTAGATGCGTTCGGCCACCAGTTCGAGGTCGGTGAGGAGGTCGTAGGTCTCGTCGATCAGCTGGTTGGCGCGGGCGTAGTCTCCCTCGTTGTAAGCCTGCAGGGCTTCCAGCCACTTGGCCCGGGCAAGCCGCACGTCGTAGCCTTCCGCCGCCTTCTCGTTGACGGCGCTGATGGCTTCCACTCCGCGGGTGGTGGTCAGGCCTTTGTCGATGAGCTGCTTGACGAAGCATTGGCAGGAGCTCAAGGGCAGGGCTATGAACAGGATCGAGACCAGTGCCAGCACCGGCCACCTCCTGCGCCCGGAGGCCCTATTCATGAGGCTTCTCTTCGTCTTGTTCATCCGTTTCCACCTGTAATAACGAGTTTAGCTGTTGCAGGCCCTGCCGGTCTATCATCCTCGTCAGCAGCACCAGGATGGCATACACGGCTATGACCGCCACCGCTATCACCATGGCGTAGCCCAGTGAACCGAGGAACTGATGGGTGAAGACCTTCCCTGAAACCAGCCATTTCTGCAACCCCAGGGCGACGGCGTAGAGCACGCCCAGGGACAGCAGCGGATAGGCGAAGAGGCGGAGGAGCCTGATGGGGTGGTCCAGTTCCCGGCGCAGGTTGTGATAATACAGGCCGAACACCAGGCACTCGCTTACTACCACGCCGGCGGCCGCGCCCATGTAGCCCCACAGGGCAATGAACACCAGGTTGATGGCCACCCGCAGCAGCAACCCGATGAAGATGATGCGGGTGATGACCTTTTGCCGGTCTATCACTACGAAGAAAGAGAAGCTCGCGGCACCCATGAAAGTGATGCCCATGGCGGCCATGGTCAGCCACACCGCCGGCCAGGCCTGCAGGTAATCGTGCTGTTGCAGGACGAGCATGGGGCGCGCCAGCACCGGGATGAGCACGGCCAGGGGGGTCATCAGGACCAGCGTATAACGTATCAGGCGCTCCCAGATGTCCCCCAGCCTCCCGCGGTCCAGCGCGCTGACCTTGGACAGCGCCGGCAGCAGGGCCATGTTCACCGCCAGGGTCAGGAAGACGAAGGCTTTGGCATACATGCCGGCGGCGCTGTACATGCCCACGTCCCAGTCCCCCTTGATCCAGGAGAGGAGGGGCACGTCCAGCCCGGCGTAGACCGCGATACCCACCCCGGCCAGGGCCAGCGGCCAGGCGCTGCGCATAAGGTATCGCTTCAACTCCGGGCCGTCGGTGATGTCCTCCGCCCGCACCCCGGGGTCCCCGGCGCTTTCCAGCTTGGGCAGGGCGGCCACCCCCATGTTGTCCGGCATCTCGGCCAGCACGGCCTCGGCCGCCTCCAGGGCGGGGTCGGGGGCTTCCTCGAGGGTCTCCTCCAGCGCGACCCCCCGGCGCTTCCACCAGCGGCGGTAGAGCCACCAGAAATGAACAATGGTGTAGATCACCGAGAACAGGTAGACCAGCATCAGCAGTACCAGGGTGGGGTCGTCCGGGTCGTTAAAATTCACTACGACCCAGGACGAGAAGAACGCGCGGATGGCTCCCATGCCCAGGTAGACCAAGGCGATCACCCCGAGGCGCTGCATGGCGATGAAGTTGTCCGCCAGGGTGTTGGAGAGGGGCTGCTCGAGCAGGAGGCAGAAGCTCAAGGTGAAGACCGCCCAGAACTTCTCCGCGGCCAGAGGGTCACCCTGCTGCAGCAGCCAGGTGACGACGCTGGTCAGCATCAGCAGGACGATGGCCGCCAGGGAGAGCAGGTAGCGCAGGGACACGATGTTGGTGAAGTAGAACTGCATCCGCCCCAGGCTGCGCGACATGTCACGGATGCTGATCTGGCCGATGCCGAAGTCCGGGATGACCTGGAAGATGGTGTAAAGGACGAAGGCGTAGGTGTAGATGCCCGCTCTCTCCGGCCCCAGCTCGCGGTTGATCAGGATGGCCAGGATGAAGACCAGCCCAGAGGAGATCACCTTGGAGACTACCAGGAGGGCCGTGTTCTTTGATAACCTGCCTACTTCATCCAAAGCCGCTCCTTATTGTGGGGGGTAGGCGCGCTAGAACTGGGATAGGGAGCCGGTATGGGGGCTCTTGGCGCCGGCCTTGACCAGCATCTGTTTGAAGCGGTCGTTGATATCCGTCTTGGTCATGCCGGCGTATTCATCCTCGCGGCGGGTCATGCGGAGGATCTCATCCGCCATCTTCCGGGCCTTGTCGGGCTCGATGCCGTAACGGCTCAGCGCAGCTTCGTAATAAGCATAAAAGGCCGCTACTACCTTGTCTCTCTCCTCCGTTTGTTCGGAGATGAGTGATTTCAGCCAGTTGACCGGCAGGGGCAACCCCGCCCGGCCCAGCCGCACCGCCTCGGCCAGCAGGCCGCCCTCCTCGATTTCCGGTTCCGCCTTCTCAGCCGGTGCCTTCGGCTCCGGCCTGGCTTCGGCCTGCTTCCCCGTCAGGGCCCGGGGAATCTCCTGGACCTCGATCCCGGCTTCCTCCCCGCCCTTGTTGCGTTTGGACCAGGAGGACGGCATGGAGCGGAGGAGGCGCTCGCGCTCCCTCAGCTTCATGTTGACCAGGACCGTTCCCGACGGCTGTATATTGAGCAGGTTCAGGCTGTCCAGGGCCTGGGTGGCCAGAGCGCGCGTGCAGGAGCGGAAATCTATGACCACCAGGGGCGATGCCACCACCGACGCGATCAGGGCAGCGTCCACCGAGGTCCCGAGGACCGGTGCGTCCAGCACCACCTGGTCGTACTTCCATTCCAGCCCCCGCAGCAACACCGCGAAGGCGGGGAGGGAGAGCAGGTCGGTGGAGTCGCCCTGCGGCTTTCCGGCCGGGAGGATGGAGAGGTTCTGGTAGCGGGTGGGCAGGACGGCGCCCAGGGCGTCCTGGTCTTTTTCGAGGATCTCGGCCACGCCGGGCTTGTCCACGGCTCCCAGGAGCCGGGATGCCCTGGGCTCGCGCAGGCAGCAGTCCACCAGCAGCACCCGGCGGCCGGTGGACGCGATAGAGGCAGCCAGGTTGACGGCGACGTAAGGGCCGCGCGGCATGGGCATCACCGGGGTGACCACCATGGAGTTGCCCTTGCGGTCCGCCGTCTCTTCCTTCTCCTCGTGGGAGAAGATGAGGTTGGTGCGCAGTTCAGAGTAAGCCTGGTAGGTGAGGGAGGTGGCCTGGATGTGGGAGAGCAAGGCGTCTTCCTCGACGCCCCTTTCACGTGGTATGGCCCCCAGTACCGGCAGCCCCAGGATAATGGCCGTTTCTTCCACCGAGCGGAAGTGGGGGTTGAAATATTCCATGGCGATGGCCAGGCTGAAGCCCAGGACCAGCCCGACGAAAACGGCCAGCCCCATGTAGACATCGGGCTTGGGCATGGTCGGTTTCTCGGGCGGGACGGCGCGGTTGGTGAAGTTGATCTCGCCCTGCATGGCCACCTGTGACCCGCTCAGTTCCTGTACCACGGTCTCCCCGTAGATGTTGGCGATCTCCGCCGCCCGCGTCGGGCTGGAGTTGGAAACGGTGATCTTGAAGTTGCTGGAGTTGGGCTCCGGGTCGGAGCCCAACTTGGACAGAATCTCCTCCGGCGTCATCTCGATGCCGTTCTCGGCCAGCCGTACCGCGGCCACTTCGGCCACGTCCAGGCTCTCGGCAGCGCTGGCGATGGAGTGCATGGACATGATATAGCTGGCGTTGATGGTGGCGTCGGGTATTCTGGTGGTGGGGTTGACCGGGGGAGTGGCGGACATGACGATCTCTACCTTGTAGACCGGGGTCTGCACCTCGCTGATGATGGCCGCGGCCATGGCCGCCAGCACCACCACAAGCACTATGACCCATGCCCGCTTTTTTATGGCTACCGCAAGTTCTTGTGCCTTCATTGCTTCTTCCTCTATTCCGCTACTCTCGCGAACCCATCAATTATAACACCGTGTCGCTTATATTAGAAAGAATCCCGCCCGATGCGGTTCCTTATTATATGTGTCTTTTCTGTAACAACTCCCGTGCCTTGTTGACCATGTGTTTAGCCCGATGATAACTTTGAAATATAAAGATTCGACGGGGTTGGTCATAACCCTCTCGGGACGATTGGAAACAAGAATATCAGGGAGGCCCCCGGGGGTCACCCGGCAAAGGGGAAAGCGTAGATCCGCAGTTCTTAACTGGTCACCTGGACTGCGGGAAGCTAATGGTGAAACCGGCCCGAATCCCATTGAGGAGTTGGGCCTATATTTTTTAGGCGACCAGTTTAGGCGACCTGTCAGCGCGTGAAAAACACTGTGGACACAGGCGACAAGAAGAAAAGCAGCGCAGGGGAGCGAATGTATGGACATTAGAATAGCGCTGGTTCACGAATGGCTCACCAGTGTAGCGGGATCGGAAAGGGTCTTACTGGCACTCCATGACCTCTATCCACAAGCCCCCATCTACACCTCGGTTTATGCTCCCGAGAAGTTTCCCATGCTGGCGGGAGCGGATGTCAGGCCGTCTTTTCTCCAGAAGGTACCCGGCGCGGTCAAGAAGCACCAGGCCTTCCCGTGGCTGCGCACCGTCGCCTTCGAGCGTTTCGATCTCTCCGAGTACGACGTGGTCATATCCAGTTGCCACGCGGAGTCAAAGGGGGTAATCACCCGCCCCGAGACCATGCACCTCTGCTACTGCTACACGCCTATCCGGTACTACTGGAGCGGCTACACCCACTACCTGGCCAATCCGCGCTACGGCGTGCTCAATCCCGTGGTCAAGCTGGTGATGCCCTACATGATGAACTACCTGCGGTTGTGGGACCGCTGTGCCGCGGACCGCGTGGACCTCTTCGTGGCCATCAGCGAGTACGTGGCCTTGAGGATCAGGAAGTATTACCGGCGTGAAGCAGGGGTCATCTACCCTCCGGTCAACACCTCGGCCTTCCACGTCTCCCCCAGCCCGGACGACTATTTTCTCATGGTGGGAAGGCTGATACCCTACAAGCGCGCCGACCTGGTGGTGGAAGCCTTCAACCGCCTGGGGCTCAAGTTGAAGATAGCGGGCGAAGGCACGGAGCTGGAGAGCCTGAAAAGCCGGGCCCGCCCCAACATCGAGTTCCTGGGCCGGGTGCCCGACAGCGAGCTGCCGGAGCTCTACTCCCGCTGCAAAGCCTTCATCTTCCCCCAGGAAGAAGATTTCGGCATAACTCCCCTGGAAGCCATGGCTTCGGGCCGGCCGGTCATCGCTTATCGCGCCGGCGGGGCCATGGAGACGGTGGTGGAGGGGGAGACGGGAATCTTCTTCGACCGCCAGGACGAGGCTTCTCTCATAGAAGCGGTGCGGAGCTTCGAGGCGGAGAGCTTCGACCCCGGAAGGCCAGGAAGCATGCGGAGAGTTTCGATGTCTCCGTGTTCAAGTCGAGGATGGATGAGCTGGTCCGGGAATCCTGGAAGATGTACCAGGAAAGCCGGGGCGCCATGTATAATCGAGCGCCTGATAATAAGCTATACTGTCGGGTACTTCGCTGCCGATATTTCTTACGAGTGAGTAGTGAGGTTACGTCATGGGCGCAATGTACGTTGAGGAAAGCATAAAGGGAACACCTGGACTGGTAACCCTCGAGGGGGTCACCAGAACCGGTGTCATCACCGTCACCGAGCGCGACCGGGCGGTGTTGAAGAAGACCGCGCTGGTCTCTTCACGCCTGATCGTCGACTCGATGGCCATGACCCTGGCGGTGCTGGCGGCCTACTGGCTGCGCTTCGAGAACGCCACCATGACCGGGGCTTTCAAGCCCGAAGTCATACCCACCATGAGCGAACTCCTCATCACCTTCGCGCTGGGCATCCCTCTTCTTCTCTTCTACCTCAACACCTTCGAGCTCTACAACGTCTACCGCAACACACGCCTGCTCGACCAGATACCGCGGATAATCGGGGCGGTCAACGCCTTTCTCATCACCATGCTGGTGATAACCTTCATCCTGCAGGGTACCGAGATCACCCGCGGCTACCTGATCATGTTCTGGCTGGCCTGCGTAGTCTTCGTCCTGCTGGGCCGGACCATGCTCCAGATGGTGATGCACCTTATCGGCGTGCAGAACGTGGTCATGCGCAAGACCGTCATCATCGGTTCCGGCGAGGTGGGCAAGAACCTGGCCCTTAAGCTGAGGAAGCACCACCAGTTCGGCCTCGACCCCGTCGGTTTCATCGACGACAATCCCCTCTATGAGCGGTTCGAAGAGAACGAGCTCTGCGACCTGCGGGTGCTGGGGGGCATGAACGACTTCGAGAGGATCGTGGGCAGCCACAACGTCGGTAAGGCCATCGTGGCCTTTTCCGGCGTCTCCCACGAGCAGCTGCTTGATTTCTCCACCACCTGCGCGCGCCTGGGCGTCGAGATCTCCATCGTCCCCCGCCTCTTCGAGGTGATCACCAACGAGGTCAAGATAACCGAGGTCGGCGGGATCCCGATGATCAGGCTGCGCCCCAAGAGCATCACCGGGATTCAGCGTCTCATTAAGGCGATGGAGGATTACATCCTAGGCATTCTTCATCCTGCTGCTGATCTGGCCCGTCCTGCTGGCCACCGCCATCGCCATCAAGCTGGACTCCCCGGGGCCGGTCTTCTACGGGTCGCCGCGCATCGGCCGCGGGGGCAAGCCCTTCAGGGCATGGAAATTCCGCTCCATGGTGGACAATGCCGACGAGATGTTCGCTAAGATGGTGGAGGAGACCAGCGGCGAGTTCAGGTGCTGGAAGCAGAAAGACGACCCGCGCATCACCCGCGTGGGCAAGTTCATCCGCACTTTCTCCATCGACGAGCTTCCCCAGGTATTCAACGTCCTGCTGGGGCAGATGAGCCTGGTGGGGCCGCGTCCCCACATGCCCGAGGAAGTGGCCTGCTACCAGGAATGGCACACCCCGCGCCTCAACGTCAAACCGGGCATCACCGGGCATCTGGCAGGTCAGCGGCCGCAGCGACCTCCCCTTTGACGAGATGATCAAGCTCGACCTATACTACATTGAGAACTGGTCGCTCTGGCAGGATCTGCAAAATCCATGCTGCGTACCATTTCCGCGGTGCTGCGCCGCGACGGCGCTTATTGAGCCTACGGGCCGCCTGGGTAGAGCGGGACCCGCTTCACGGGGAGGAGTAAACCATTGAAAGAAAAGAATCGCCTGATGCTTGCGAGGGCATACTTCATGCTCGCCCGCAGCCTGGTCTTCGGCAAGATCTTCAACAAGCTGCTGGAGCTGGTCGCCTGGATGGACTACCGCATGCTCATCCTGCTCTCCTAATGGCACCCGGACATGGACACCCGCATCAAGCTCCTGCGCAAGCGGGGCGTGAACGTCGGCGAACACTGCTTGATCGACATGGGGGTGTTCATCGAGACCACCACCCCCAGGCGGTGTTCATCGAGGACTACGTGAAAATAGGCTACGGCGCCACCATCTACGCCCACGACGCGGCGGTGGCGATGGTGGCCGACCTGCCCATGCGGGTACTGGAGACGCGCATCGGCTACAACTCGGCCGTGGGGTCGCGCGCCTTCGTCATGCCCGGCACCCAGATCGGCAAGCACAGCGGGATGCTGCCCGGCTCGGTGGTCGCCGGCGAAGTGCCGGACCTGACCATCGTGGCGGGCCACCCCGCCCGCAAGATCATGCACGTCCGAGCAGCTGGGCCTCTCCTGGCAGGAGGACATGCGCCAGCGCCCCCACCTCTACTACGACCACCCCACTCCCTACCGGGCGCCGTCCACCCCCGTCGACCACCTCATCACCTGGCGCGACGGAGGACTTGCCCTTGAACGACTACCGCAAGCTGCGCACCGGCACCCTCTTCGACTACATCCTGGACGCCAAGGCCGCCAAGGAAGAGAAGAAAAAGAAGGGCTAGGCGCCGGGTTTGTACGACGAGGGATACTACCGCTACCGGGAATCCACCCCGGACTTTTCCATCGAGGCGGGACAGATCCTGCGCATGCTGGAGACGTCCCCCGGCGCCCGCGTCCTCGAGGTAGGCTGCGGCGGCGGCGCCCTCCTCTCCTTCATGCGGGGCAAGGGGCTCAAGCCCACCGGCTCCGACCTTCTGCCCGAGGCGGTCCGCCTGGCCTGCGAGGCGGCGCCCGGATGCGAGGTGCTGGAGGCGGACGCCGGCCGGCTGCCCTTTCCGGATGCTTCCTTCGACCGTCTGGTCAGCCACCATCTGGTGGAGCACCTGCCCGACCTGCCGGCGGCACTGGCGGAGTGGAAGAGGGTGCTGGCTCCGGGCGGGGTGTTGGTCATCTGCACCCCCAACCGCCTCTATGGCAGCCCGCGTATCTTCGAGGATCCCTCCCACCTGCACATCTACGACCGCCGGGAACTGGTGAGAATGGTGGAGGAGGCCGGTTTCCGGGTGGAGGAATCCCTGACCATCTTTCCCCACCTGCTGCGCGACCGTGTCAGCGTCAAGCTGGGAGTACCGGCCTGGCGGCTCTTTTACCGCCTGCCCTGGTTCCGCGAACGCGGCCGCACTCTGCTGGTGAAGGGGTACAATCAACCCATGCCTTACAAGATGCTCATCGTCAACCACGCCGTGGAGCTGGGAGGGGCCGAGAGGGTGCTGCTGCGCAACCTGGACGGCCTCGACCGCGAGCTCTTCTACGCCCGCCCTGGCCTGCCCCTCCGACGGGCCCTTTCCGGAGGAAGCGAGGAGCCGGGGCCTGCCGGTATATCTCGGTCATCCCGCCCCGCGCCTGCTGAACATCCGCCGCCGCTCCCTGGGGGGAAGCCTGGCGGTGCTGCCGCTCTACGCCTGGGACATGGCCGCCTCGGTGGTGCGCCTGGCCCGCTTCATCCGGCGGGAGGGTTTCGACCTGGTGCTTGACCAACAGCGCCAAGGCGGACATCTACGGTGGCATGGCCGGATGGCTGGCCCGCCGCCCGGTGGCCTGGCGGCTGCACGACATCGTCGACTCCGAGACCTTCAACCGCCTCAACCGCTTCCTCTTCCGGGCCGGCGCCACCCTCTTCGCCACCCGGGTGCTGGCCGTTTCCGAGGCGGTGCGCCAGGCCCTGGTGGGGCTGGGAGTCCCCGCGGGCAAGGTGGTGACGGTATACAACGGCATAGACCTGGAAGCGACGGAGAAAGCGGCGGGAGACGAAGACGTACGGAGCGGCCTGGGCATCGAGCGCCTCGGCCCCCGTGGCCGGCTTCGTGGGCCGCCTGGTGGACTGGAAGGGCGTGGATTATTTTATCCGGGCGGCGGCGCTGGTGGCGAGGGAGCTGCCGGAAGCCCGCTTCCTGGTGGTGGGAGACGTGATGTTCGGCGAACAGGAATACGCCGATTCCCTCAAACCCCTGGCGAGCGAACTGGGGCTGGACGGCAGGATTATCTTCACCGGGTGGCGGGAGGACATCCCCGCCCTGGTCCGGTCCATGGACGTCGTCGTCCACTCCTCGATACTGGCGGAGCCGCTGGCCACGGTGATCATCGAAGCCATGGCCCTGGGCCGCCCGGTGGTGGCGGCCCGGGACGGGGGCGTGCCGGAGATGGTAGTGGAGGGGGAGACGGGGATGATGATCACCCCCCGCGACGTCGAGGCCATGGCCGCCGCCGTCACCGCCGTCCTGCGCGACCGCGGCATGGCCGGAGCGGATGGGCGAAGCCGGGAAAGAGCGAGCGGCCGCCCTCTTCGGGCTGGAAGCCAACACCCGCCGTCTGGAGCAGGAACTGTTGAAGATGATGAAAGAAGGCCGCGCATGAAGATAGGAGTGGAAGGCCGCACGCTGCAGGGGATGCGCCACGGGGTGGCCCGCTACCTCACCAACCTCCTACGCGAGCTGCTACTCATAGACCACGGCAACGACTATCTGGTCTACCACTCGGAGCCCCTCGAGCCCCTGGGATTTACGCCCCCAACCTGGCTTTTTCCGAGCTGCACATGCGGCCCGGCCTGGCCTGGCGCCACCTTCGCCTGCCCCTGGCCATGCGCGCCGATCGCGTGGACCTGCACTTCTCACCCTCCTACTTCCTGCCCCTGTACAAGGTGTGCGACTCGGTGGTGGTGGTGCACGACATCTCCTTCCGCACCCACCCGGAGTGGTTTGCAAAGGAGCTCCGCTTCCGCTTCGACGCCGTCTTCTGGCGCGAGGTGCGCAAGGCGGAGAGGATCATCACCGTGAGCGAATTCTCCCGCGACGAGATCGCGCGCATACTCAAGCTCGATCCCGCCGGCATCGCGGTGATCCCCGAGGCGGCGGACGCTGGCTTCCGCCCCCTGGAAGACGCCGGAGCCCTGGAAGAAGTCCGCGCGCGCCTCGGCCTGTCCGAGGGCTTCGTCTTCACGGTGGGGGCGGTGCACACCCGGCGCAACCTGGAGAGGCTCATCGCGGCGCTGGGCAAAGCCGGGCGGGAACTGGGGGCCATGCCGGAGCTTCTGATCGTGGGGGCCCCAGCCACCTTCAGCCCGCCGGTGGACATCGCGGGCGCCGCCCGAAGCGCGGGCATGGAGAGCCGGGTCAAGCACCTGGACTTCATTTCTGAAGAGGACCTGGTGGCCCTCTACAACGCCTGCGGCCTCTTCGTCTACCCCTCCCTCTACGAGGGGTTCGGCCTGCCGGTGCTGGAGGCGATGGCCTGCGGCGCCCCGGTGGCCTGCACCTCGGCTTCTTCCGTGCCGGAGGTAGCGGGGGAAGCGGCCGCCCTCTTCGACCCCGAGGATACCGGGGACATGGCCCGGGTGATAGGCAGGCTGCTGGCCGACGAAGGGGAGCGGCAGCGCCTGGCGGAGGCGGGGCCGAAGCGCGCCGCGACGTTCTCGTGGGAGCGCGCGGCCCGGAGACGCTGGAGATATTCAACCGATTCGCGAGGTGATGAAGATGGAAGAGAAGAGATGCGCGGACGAGTACCGCCCCAGTGGTGAGCGCGGTCATCCCCAACTGGAACCGCAAGGCCGACCTGAAGGAGGCCATCGAGGCCATCCAGGCCCAGACCTATCCCATCCTGGAGATCATCGTGGTGGACAACAATTCCTCGGACGGGACGCGGGAGATGATGGAGCACTACTTCCCCGACGTCCTCTTCATCCAGTCCGCCCACAACATCGTCATCCAGGCGCTGAACATCGGGGCCAAGACGGCGCACGGCGACATCATCCTCCACCAGGACAACGACGGGGTGCTGGAGCCGGAAGGGGTGGAGAAGATGATCAGGGTCTTCGCCTCCGACCCCACCATCGCCGTGGTCCACTGCAAGAACCTCTACTACGACTCTGGCGAGGTGTTCGACCCCTTCCGCTGGTTCACCGCGGCCGAGCACGCGTCCGACGGGGTGTTCGACGTGCCCAGCTTCCACGGCAACGGGGCCATGATCCGCCGCGACGTGCTGGAGGAGATCGACTACATCGAGCCGGAGATCCTCCTCTACCAGTTCGAGCGCAACATCAGCGCCAAGGCCCTGGACCGGGGCTACCGCATCGTCTACTACCCCACCGTCTCCATCCGTCACAAGATATCGCCGGAGGTGCGCAACCGCGGCCACCGCCTCTGGCTGACCATGACCGGGGGCTGGTGGTACCTGGCCCGCTTCTACCCGGCCGGCAAGGCCGTAAAGAAGGCCTCCCAGTACATGCTGGTGTTCGTCCTCCTCTCCATCAAGCACCACACCTGGAAGGACTTCTTCAAGGGGATCTTCGACACCCTGCTGGGCCTGCCCGAGGTGCTGCGGGGGCGGCGGGTGGTCTCGGCGGAGACGGTGAAGAAACTGGAGAGCAAGCCTTACGAGACATCCCTGCTAAAATATGGTTCGATAGACACGGTTAAACAGTGGCTGGAAAAACGGAGGAAGAGATAGATGGAAGCGACCGAAACGGGAACGACCGCGCAGAATCACATCCTTACCGACCTCAAGCTGGCGATGAAGCGCAAGGGCACCGGCGGGCTGGTGCGGGACATCCTCCTGCACCCCGGCAACCAGGCCATCGCCTTCTACCGGCTGTACCGCTGGCTCTACGTCAAGGGCCACATCAACCTGGCCTATCTCGGATACCGGCTCAACTACCTGCTGTGCGGCGTGGAGCTCAACCCGGACGCCGACATCGGGCCGGACTTCCACCTCGACCATCCCCTGGCCGTGCTGGTCGGCCGGTGGACCCGCCTGGGCAAAGGAGTGCGCATCTATTCCCACGTCGCGGTGGGCGCCCTGGGCCTGCCCGGCTCCAATCCCTTCATGGACGTCCGCGACTACGTGCAGATATACCACGGGGCCATGGTGGGGGGCGACTGCATCATCGGGGAGTACGCCGAGATCGGCCTCAACGCGGTGGTGCTGGACCGGGACATCCCTCCCTACGCCACGGTGGTGGGCAACGGCCTGGTGGTCAAGATCGACGGCGAGCGGGTCAACCCCGCCGACTACAAGAACTACGTCTACGACCCGGCCGATTTCCACGGCCCGCCGAAGAAGCACCTCATCACGGAATAAGTCCGAGATAAAAGAAGAGAGGGGGCTCCGGCCCCCTTCTTTTTTCCTCCGGTGAAGTTTATAACTGGTGGCAAATTTCATCTCGGACCGGCACGATATCTCGGCCACCGCGGAACCGCAAGCCGGAGGCAGCATCACCGGGACTACCGATTGGAACGATACCGGGAGCACGGTCAACGGCTATACCATAAGGTCCATGGCTTGGGACGGCGCCGGGCTCTACGCCGGTACCGAGGGACATGGCATCTGGTATTTCAACCCGGCTACCTCCGCCTGGACGGACACAGGTGGCCTGGCGAGTGGTTGCATGGTCGCCGCCATGGCTTGGGACGGCGCCGGCCTGTACGCGCTGGCCAACGACAAGGTGGTCTATTTTGATCCATCCGCTTCCGTCTGGACCGATACCGGTTTCGGCCATATCGCCCTGTCCATTGCCTGCGACGGCACCGGCCTCTACGCGGGCACGTCCTGGGAAGGCGTCTGGCGTTATGATCCGGGCACATCGGCATGGACGAGCATCGGCGGAGCCGGAAGTGGAGGCGACGTAACCTCCCTGGCTTATGACGGCACCGGCCTCTATGCGGGGATCTTCTTTCTGGACAAGTATAATCCCCAGCAATGCGGTCATCTGGTTAAGCGCTATGACCCTTCATCGGGCACATGGACGGAGATGTACGCCGCTGCGGGTCCGCCCATCCGAGTGATCCTGGCTTGGGACGGCGCCGGGATTCACGCCGGGGTTCCCGACGGCTTCCTCCGCTACGACCCGGAAACCTCGGCCTGGTCCAGCAACAACTGGGAGGGTTTTGTGGGAGAGGCCCTATCGTCACTGACTTGGGATGGCGGCACGTGCCTTCTCGCGGGAACCGGCAGCGGGCGCGTTTTTCGCTACCAGTCGCTCTCTTCCACCTGGACCCCCGTAGGCAGTGATCTGGGCGACGGGACGGTCTGTGCCGTGGCCTCGGGCGGTTCTTCCATATATGCGGGCTACGGCGGACTGGGGGCATGGCGCTATCATAAATACGCCGACGGGGAGATGGTGAGCTTGACGGCCACCCCCAATCCCGGCTATCACTTCGTCAACTGGGCCGAAGGGGGAAAGGAGGTCTCCACTGCGGCGACTTACTCCTTCACCGCCACCGCCGACCGCAGCCTGGTGGCCAATTTCGCTATGAATCCCGTCCTCGCCGTCACCTCCGTCACCCCTTCTTCCGGTGTGAATCTCGGGATGGTAGGGGTGACCCTGGAAGGCACCGGCTTCCTCGATGGGGCCACGGTGACACTGCGGAAGGCCGGCACGGCGGACATCACCGCCTTCGGCGTGGTGGTGGAATCCGGCGGGAAGATCACCTGCATCGTCAACCTGTTCGGCGTCCAGACCGGCGCCTGGGACGTGGTGGTCACCAACCCGGACGGGCAGAGCACCGTCCTGGCCGGGGCATTCACCGTGAACCCTCTTATCTCGTGCGGTTCGGGCGCATCCGGCACCCTGCTGCTGGTTGGTGGGATGGTGGGGCTGCTCTCACTGGGTCAACACTCCAGGAGGAGAAGGCGCCGCAAGTAGCCGGAGGCTTCCTCAGGCGCGGAAGAGGGCGGGGCCCTGTTTCACGGCTCGCAGGTACATCTGCGGGGCGCTGTGGAAACGCCACCAGCTGTCATCTTTAACCTGGACGAAGTAGTCGCGGAAACGCAGGCGCAGGCCCAGGAAGTAATAGGTGGGGAAGACCGGGAAGCCCGTCTTCTTCTCCACCTCGAAGCCCATCAGCTCGAGCAGCCTGACCATCTCCCGGTTGCTGAACTCCCGGATGTGCTCCGAGAACTCCTCTCCGCCGGGATCGTCCAGGCCCAGCTCCTCGCCGAGCTCCTTGAGCCTGGCACTCTCCCGGTCGAACTCCTCCCGCCGGTCCTCGGGGAGCTGCTCGCGCAGCTTGTTGGTGATGTCCCCCACGGTCCTGCTGACGATCTTTTTCAAAACGGACCGGACCAGGTCCATGGGCAGGATGCCCTTCAGCACGCTCCACAGCCAGACGTAGTAGGACCTGGTGTTGGGGGTCCCCAGCACCAGCACTCCCCCCGGGGTGAGCACCCGGTGGATCTCGCTCAGTACGTTGCCGGCGAAATCGACGTGCTCCACCACTTCGGTGCAGACCACCACGTCGAAGGACCCGTCCTCGAAGGGGAGGGCTTGCGCGTCGCCCACCATGAAGGTGAACTCCTTATCCGGGTGTTTGAAGCGGGCGTCTTTGATACAGCGGTTGACCCACTTCTCGGAGATGTCCATGCCGGTGACCTTCGCCCCGTCCTCGGCCAGCCGGAAGGAAAACACCCCGTACTGGCATCCGATGTCCAGCGCCTTTTTCCCGGCCACGCCGCCGGCCAGCCCCGAGACCATCTCGGAGCGGAAGCCCTCCATCCAGTCCCGGCCCTTCTTCAAGGTCCCGGAAAGCTCGGCGTCCAGAAGTATCTCCGCCATTATCTCGTACTGGTCGTACCACTCCGCCAGCTTGCGCCGCCTCTCGAGGACGGCGGCGTCTTCCGCGGAAGTCATCTTATTATCGGGCATGCGTATCCTCCCATCGCCTGGAACCTGCATTCACCTGAATTTTAGCACATGCCCGGCGGTTCTTCTTCTGTTGCTTTACATCGCCGGCTACCCCATAATAAAATCTGGCTCTCAGTCAATAGATCCCCACAAAATCATCAGCGCGTGGTCATTGGGCATATTCGAGTCCGTCAACCGTCGTGTTCTATAGGCAAGGAGGTAGGATTGTGCTGAAAAAGAACGAGTCGGCAAGCAGGCGGCGCCACCGGGTTCACACGGCTGGCGCGGGTGCTTTCAGAGTGCCTGCTTGTACTGGGAGTAATTCTCTTCCTGGCGGTCCTGGTTCGCCCCGAACCTGTCCCTGGTTTCAAGGGCTTCAGCCAGCGTCGAGACAGGCTTGAAGCCAGCGGACAAGATCGGGGTGCACCAGCTCTGGCTCTGGCGGGACAGCGAGGCCAGGGTCGACGAGGTCCTGGACCAGATGTCGCCGCGGGCGTCAAGTGGCTGCGCATGGACTTCGGCTGGTCCGACCTCGAGCCGGTCCAGGGAACCTGGGACTTCAGCGGCCACCAGATGGTGGTGGACAAGGCCAACGAAAGAGGGATAAACATCCTGGGCATCCTGAGCATACGCCTACGTGGGCTGGCGGCGGGTCTCGGTGTACCTATCCACCGAGCAACCTGGACTGGTGGAACACCTACGTGCACGAGACGGGTTCAAGGTTCGCCTTCTCCGAACGGAAACGGGGAATAACGGGGTGGCGGCCTGGGAGATATGGAACGAGCAGAATCTCGATTTCTTCCAGGTTGACACCAGTAAGGGCACCAAGGTGGAGCAGTACATGGAACTGGTGAGAAGCGGCTTCGCAGGAACTCGACGCTTGGTCCCGGCTGGATGCGGTAAAAGTGCTGGGCGGGGTGGCCATGTCGGATTAATCCCGGCAACTCCTCCACGACCTTCACCGACAGCACCTCGCCTGACCGCGGGTGTGGCCGGTTCGTCGACAAGATCGCCTACCACCCCTATGTCCAGAACTACTACAACTACGAGATAAACGAAGACGGCTCCACCACCGCCAACGTGACCAAGGCGGATTACAAGAAGACGCATCCCTACGAGGATTTCATGCTCTTCAAGCTGCAGGAGCTGCGCGCGCTGATAGCGGAGTATGCCGCAGGCTCCCTGGGGCTGTGGATAACCGAGGTCGGCTGGAGCAATGCCCCCAACGCGCTCGTTCCGGCCGTGGACGAAGCCACACAGGCCGCCTATGTCACGCGCATGTTCCTGAACTACCTGGACGACTCGGCGAACCAGGCCGGGGACGTGCCGCTGGAGAAGGTCTTCTACTTCAACTTCTGGGACCAGTGCGACAAGGACAACACCATCTTCAGGACCAACAATGGCGGGAGCACCTGGACCCGCGTGGACATGCGCACCTGGACCCCGGCCGGCTATATCAACTACACCAACGGCCTGGAGGGGATAGCCGCGGAGAGGAGGGTCGCGGGAGACCCGAGCTGCGACACGGTCGTCGCCGTCGGTCCTTCGACCACCAGCCCATGTCCATATCCAGTTCGGCGGGGGCGGTCTGGTGCGAGGGCCATGCCCGACGCCGACTTCCTCAACGCGATATCCACCATCGATACCAGCATGTCTGGGCGGTGGGCGGCAACGGTACCATCTGCCACGGAGTGAACGGCGGCTTGGGTTTCGGCTGGTCGTCTCAGTAACGCCTCCGGGCCAGCTACCCATCTTCTCAACGACGTCCACGCCGTGAACCTGACCATGTCTGGGCGGTGGGCGACGGCGGGACCGTACTGAAGACCACCAACGGGGGACGACGTGGTCCGCAGTTGGGTCGCCGACTGTACCGTGAACCTAAACGGCGTCTCGCCCTTGACGCAGAACACGGCCTGGGTGGTGGGGGACGGCGGCACCATCCTCAAGACCACCAATGGCGGGTCCACCTGGACGGTCCAGGCATCCAGGTATCGCCTCCCGTGTCAACGACGTCTGCGCCGTTGACCAGAACACGGCCTGGGTGGTGGGGGACGGCGGGATCATCCTCAAGACCATAACGGCGGGTCAGCACCTGGAGCGCCCAGGCTCATCGACCGTTGCCTTCGATCTCAACGAAGTGAATGCCCTTAACGGCAGCACCGCCTGGGCGGTGGGTGACGAGCCACCCTGCTGAAAACCGCCGATGGGGGTTCGAACTGGACGGCAGGCCGGCCTTCCAACTGCCGCCGACCACCTGACGTCCCTCTCCGTAGTCGACGCGAATACAGTGTTCGTGGCGGGC
This sequence comes from uncultured bacterium, assembly GCA_963765625.1. Classification (GTDB taxonomy): domain Bacteria; phylum Actinomycetota; class Geothermincolia; order Geothermincolales; family Geothermincolaceae; genus CAVXXD01. The sequence continues at coordinate 339,016 of CAVXXD010000010.1, read as the reverse complement.
TACAGGGAACCGGTGGCCGACGACGATCCACAGCATCACTCCCCATCGATATAAACAACTTCGGGTTGCTGAACTCCTGACCGACGGAAGACCGCCTTCAACTACCTGCATCGGCTGGGTGACGCGAACCTCTTCGGAATGCGTCGGCGATATCCGTGGACGTCAAACTCACCTTTGCCACCCTCCGGCCACCCTGGAAAAGCACCTCTTCCAGATGGAGGATGGGAGCCTCTTGCTCAGCCTGTGGAACTCGGACACTGCCAATAACGATCCGGACGCAAGCGTCACCTTCACCCTGGACGGCAACACGTACCTGGATCCCGTGTTGGTCGATCTGCTGGATGGGTCCACACAGCGGTGCAGAATGTAACCAGGGATGGCGCCGGCATCATAACGGTCAGCAACCTGACCATCGGCCAGACCCCGCTGGTGATGAAGTTCACGAAAGTAGCTTCCCCCGCCCCCACGGTGACCGGCATAACACCTTCTATGGGGCCAACAACGGCGCCCTGGCCATCACCAACCTGGCCGGGACCAATTTCCGCACCGGGGCCACGGTCAAGCTGACCATGGCCGGCCAGCCTGACATCAACGCCACCAGCGTCTGCCGTGGTCTCTTCCACCAAGATCATCTGCGCCGTCGATCTCACCAACGCGGCCGTGGGTGCCTGGAACGTGGTGGCCACCAACGACGACGCCTTGAGCGGGACCCTGGCCAACGGCTTCACCATCGCCTACCCCGCACCCACGGTGACCGGCATCACCCCTTCAATGGGGACCAACAACGGCTCGATGGCCATCACCAACCTGGCCGGGACCAACTTCCGCACCGGGGCCACGGTCAAGCTGACCATGGCCGGCCAGCCTGACATCACCGCCACCAGCGTCTCCGTGGTCTCTTCCACCAAGATCATCTGCGCCGTCGATCTCACCGGTAACGCGGCCGTGGGTGCCTGGAACGTGGTGGCCACCAACGACGACGCCCAGAGCGGGACCCTCACCGGCGGCTTCACCATCGCCTACCCCGCCCCCACGGTGACGGGCATCACTCCCAGCAGCGGATACAACAACGGCTCGGTAAGCGTCACCAACCTGGCAGGGACAGGCTTCCGCGCCGGGGCCACCGTCAAGCTGACCAGGACGGGGTACACCAGCATCAGCGCCACTAATGTCGTGGTGGTCTCGCCCACCAAGATAACGTGCACTCTCGGCCTCTCCAACGCCACCGTAGGGGCCTGGAACGTCATGGTCACCAACAACGATGGCAAGAGCTACACCAAGGGCGGCGCGTTCGCCATCCAGTACCCCACCGCGCCCACGGTGACCAGCATCACCCCCAGCAACGGCACCAGGAACACCACCGTGTCCATCACCAACCTGGCCGGCACCGGCTTCCGCGCCGGGGCCACCGTCAAGCTGACCAGAACGGGGTATGCCAGCGTGACCGCGACCAATGTCGTGGTGGTTTCCTCTACCAAGATAACCTGCAAGTTCGCCCTGCCCGCCACAACGGCCTACTGGAACGTGGTGGTCACCAACAACGACGGCAGGAGCGGGACCAAGAACAGCTGTTTTACCGTCAAGTGACGTCAACCCGGCTTCTGCCTTGAAAGATAGAAGGGCTGCCCGCCGGCGGGCAGCCCTTCTATTGTGAACCGCGAGTCCTACTGGATGCGCCCGTTCTCGCTGAGCCAGGCGATGGTGTCCGCCAGGCCCTCCCGCGCGTCGGCATACTTGAAGTCGAATCCCAGGGCGCGCAGCTTGCGGTTGCTGACCCAGATGCCCATGGTCAGGTAGTTAAGCTGCCCCATGTCCATCACCCGGCTGCGGGTATAGTTGGGGAACCTCTTCTCCAGCCACAGGTTGAACAGGCCTATCCGCTGCACCAGGAACTGCCAGAGGGACATGGGCATGCCCGGGATAAAGTGGCAGCGCCGGCCCAGCAGGCGGCAGGCCAACTCGATGGCTTCGCGGTGGGTGAAGAGGTAGCTGTCGCCTACGTTGTAGTCCTCGCCGATGGTCTCCGGCCGCTCCGACAGGAAGACCACCGCCCGTGCCAGGTCCAGGGCGTGGACGTTCCCCCCGAACAGCAGCCACTTGGAGCCGGCCGGGTAGACGGGCAGCAGGCCTTCGGAGAGTTCGATCAACAAGCCGGTGACCCCGTACTCCGAGCCCGGGCCGTAGATGGGGGCGGGGCGCACCACCGTCACCGGCAGGCCCCGCTCGCGGTGGCAGCGCCAGACCAGCTGTTCCTGTATCCACTTGGAACGGGAGTACTCGTTGGAAAAGTAGGTGCCGTCGGGGGTGTCGCCCGCGGTGTTCCTGGGGTTGGAGCGCTCCTCGGTCATGGGCTGGTTGTTGGGGTGGCGCCGCGGCCGCTTGAAGGAGCCGTCCGCCTGCCAGGGGCGGACGAGCACGTTCCAGAGCATCTCTTTGGCCGGCCGCCATGGACGCATCTCCTGGTAGGAGCCGTTGAAGTAGCTGTGCCCGAAGACGCCGCAGGTGGACCAGTGGATCATCCTCTCGATGCCGCCGGCCAGGGCCGCGTCCAGCAGGTTCTCGATGCCCCGGATGTTCACCTTCTCCAGGGCTTCCCAGGGGGCCGAGTAGTCGTACAGCGACGCCGTGTGGAAGAGGCACCCCACCTCTCCCTCGAAGAGCGCCTCCAGCGTCTCGCGCCGGGTGACGTCGGTGGGGACCCATTCCACCCCGTCCCGCTGGTAGTCGATGTCGAGTATCCTGCGCAACTCCGACCGCCTTGGGGCTGTCGTAGGCCCCAGCCAGATCGGTGGCGCGCACTTTGCGCCCCTGCTTCAGCAACTCCTTGATCACGTAACTGCCGGAAAAACCGCACGCGCCCGTCACCACGTCGACTTTCATCGAAGCCTCCCCTCTCCATTAAGGTCCCGGTATTGCGCCATCAGACCTCGTCTTCGAGTTCGTACGGAAGTCGCCCCGGGATCTCCGCCTCGGCCGTGCCCGCGGTGCATTCCGGAATGGCCAGGATGAGGTTGTGCAGACGTTCGTAGGGCACGGTGAGGAAGGCCACGTCGGCCGCGAACTTCTGCATGTGCCGGGCGGTCCAGTCGCCCAGCTTGAGATTGGTGCTGCCGCTGATCAGGGGATAGGAGATGATCGATGTGGCAGAGGGAGCCGATCAGCTCCTGCCGCGGCTGGATCCCGTCCCAGTAGGTATCCAGGGCGATGAGGCGGCAGGCCTGTTCGGCATTGCACACGAACACCACCAGGTCCGGGCGGATGCGCGCTTTCGGCCAGCGGGCCGATGACCACGCGGTCGGCAAGGCCGGTGGGCGGAGGCGTGCCCAGCTGTCTGCATCCGCTCGAACGAGACGATGTAGGCGGTGAGCTTCTCGCCCCGCGTGAGGAACCATTGCAGCCTCCGCTGGGCTGGCCGGACAGCGGTTCGATGAGGCCGCACCGCCGGCTTCCGCCGGGACAGGCGGAGCGCTCCGCGTCAATGACGTAGGACTTCGTCCCCCGGCCGCCTTCTTCAGCGCCCGGCACATCTGGATCTTCCGTTGCCGGGGTCGGCCACTTCGTCGTTGGTGAAGGTCACCGCCACCGGCTCGCTTGAAAGCCCCAGCATGCCCTTGAGTTCCGATGCCTGTGCCGCGTAATCCATGCCGATCCTCCTTCTTTATAAAAAGAACGCTTGTCGTATGGACTGCTTAAAAGCTACAGAGTGTAGAAACTAGATCTGGTAGAGCTCCTCGTCCGAGAGGGTGCGTAAGCCGGCGGAGCTGAGCACCTCCTCCGCCTCGGGGATCTTCTCCACCTCCACCACCAGCAGGGCGGTGTTGAGGTCCTGCACCACGAAGCCGTAGGCGTCGTCGATGTTGATGCCGCGGGCGTCCAGCACCTGGCAGATCTCGTGCAGGCCGCCCGGCCGGTCGTTCATGATCACCGCGATGACGTTCTTGCGGTAGACGGTGAGGCCTTCCCGGGTCAAGTTCCCGGTAGGCCTTGTCGGGATCGTCCACCAGCAGCTTGATCACCCCGAAACCTTCCTGGTCCGCCAGGGTGATGGCCCGGATGTTCACTCCCGAAGTCCTTGAGTATCCGGGTGAGGTGCTCCAGCCTGCCCGGCTTGTCCTGCGCGAAGACGTTTATCTGCTGCGCCATGTTCAACCCCCTCACCGATATTACCCACATCGTCCCGTGTACCACCACCCGTACCGCCTTGCCCTCACTCTGGGGCAGGGCGCCGGGCTCCACCAGTTCCACCAGCGGCGAGACCAGTATCTCGGAGCGCAGTTCCTCACGGACGTGGCGCTGCAGGCCCCTCAATTCCTTGACGTCGCCGTGCCAGATGTCGCCGGTCACTTCGACCAGCACCTTCATGTCGTCCCGGTCTCCCTCCCGGTCCAGCTCGATGCGGAAGTTCGACCCCACCCCCAGCAGGCGCAGCAGCACCTGCTCCACCTGGATGGGGAAGATGTTGACGCCCTTGATGATGAACATGTCGTCGGTGCGCCCCTTGAGGCGGGCGATACGCCGGTGGGCGCGGCCGCAGGGGCAGGGCCCGGGCAGCACCCGGGTAAGGTCGCGGGTGCGGTAGCGCAGCAGGGGCATGCCCGGTGCGGTGCAACGCCGTGAGCACCAGCTCCCCTTCTTCGCCGTCGGGCAGCGGCTCCATGGTTCGCGGGTCCACAATCTCCATGATGAAGCTGTCTTCCCAGACGTGCATGCCGTCCTTTTCGGGGCACTCGAAGGCCACGCCGGGGCCGCTCATCTCGGTCAGCCCGTAGGAATTGAAGGCGCTCAAACCGTAAGCGTCTTCGATGCGCCGGCGCATGTCCTCGGAATGCGGCTCCGCCCCGATAAAGGCGATGCGCAGGCTGGTGTCGATGCGCGGGTCCAGGCCCATCTCCTCGAAGACGCTCAGCAGGTAGAGGGCGTAGGATGGGATGATGTGCACCACGGTGGTGCGGAAATCCTGCATCAGCTGGATATGGCGGCGGCTGTTGCCGGCTCCGGCGGGGATGGTCAGCGAGCCGATCAGCTCGGACCCGTAGTGGAAACCCAGCCCGCCGGTGAAAAGCCCGTAGCCCATCATGTTCTGGAAGATGTCCGAACGCCGGACCCCGGACATGTACATGCACCGTGCCACCAGTTCCGCCCAGGCGGCGATGTCTTCCCGGGTGTGGTAGATGACCACTGCCTGCCCGGTGGTCCCGGAGGTGGAGTGGATGCGGACGATGTCGTCCAGGGGCACGGTGAGAAAGTCGGCGGCGGGCGTGTCCCGCAGGGTCTGCTTCACCAGGAAGGGGACGCGGCGCAGGTCGTCGAGGCTGGTTATCTTCCCCGGGTCGATTCCTTCTTTCCGGAATATCTCCGAGTAATAAGCCGTCCGGCGCGCAGTTCTCCATGGTGAGGCGCAGCCGCTGCACCTGCAGCTTCTCGATCTCCTCGCTGGAGAGGGCCTCCACCCCCGGGTTAAAGAATCCTTCTTCCAAGACGCTCGCACCTCCGTTTCGCTCACTTTTAGTCCGTGATCATTATATCAAGCCCGCGAGGCCGCTGTTTCAACGCCGGGCCCGCTGTGTAAGAATGTAAGCATGAAAGAAGAAACCGGCTACATCGAACTGGTCTACATGGGCGAAGAGCGCATGGCCATCGAGTTCCTGTTAGCAAGACCCCTACCGCAACATCTGGACCATCGCCTCCCTGAAGCGCTACGGCGCGTTCAACCTGGGGCTGCCCGAGCAGGGGAGTTTCTACGGCAGCTTTGAGGCGTCCGGCCGCCTGCAAGGGCTGCTGTACTGCAACAACCTGGGTTTCTGGCGGTTCCATGCCGGGAGCGGGGAGGATCTGTCCGCCCTGCTTGACGCCGCGGTGGAGGACGGCCGCAAGCCGGTATCCATTACCGGTGACCCGGAGGTGCTGCGGGAGGTCCTGGAGGGCAACTCGTGGTCCGGCCTCGTTGAGGAGTCCGAGCGGGAGGTCATCTACGTCCTGCGGCGCGAGAGTTTCAAGCCGGACAGCGAAGGGAAGGCCCGGCTCGCTTCGGCCGGCGACCTGGAAGAGATGGTCGAGCTGGAGAAGGGGCTGCAGGTCCACCTGCTGGGGCGGTCCGCGGACAGCTCATTCTTACGGCAGCGCATCCTCGAAGTGGTCGATAAGGGCCGCGCGGCGGTCTATCCGGACGGAGGCGGCCTGGCCGCCAAGGCTGAGCTGGAAGTCGAGATCGACGGCCTGTCCCAACTCTCCGGGGTGTTCACGCGTACCGGGATGCGCCGCCACGGGGCTGGCCGGGCCGTCTGCAGCCTGCTCTGCTCGCAGGCGCTGGGCGAGGGCAGGGAAGTCTGCCTGGAGACGCAGGAGGACAACCATGCGGCGCTGGCCCTCTATTCCGGGCTCGGTTTCGTCCGTCACGCCGGTTCGCTGGTAGCCCGGATGGAAGAAAGTTGAGAGCAAACCCTGGGTCGATGTTTAGCAAACCGGGAGCAAGGATAAAATCACTCAAGAGCGAATCTATCAGTTAGAATGAAAGTACGGTGTTTTGAAAGGCAAGGAGGTGCCGGGAGATGAAGAAGTTCGGAGTATTACTGTTGGTTGCGGCTATGGCGATTTCGGTGGTCGCGTCGATGGCGGGGTGTGGCAGCAGCCAGAACAAGGAAGACGCTAAAGCGTACATGCTGGCCGGGGACGCCAAGTATGCCGAAGGCGTCAAAGCTTACGAAGAGCTCCAGGCCGCCCAGACCAGCGCGGTGACCGGTGCTATGGGCGGGGACACCAGCGGCATGGATGCCGTAATCGCCCAGATGACCCAGATCGCGAACACCATGAAGGCCGACATGGCCGCCGCCAAGGTCGAATACGAAAAGATCCTTCCCCTGGATGGAGTGGAGGACTACGTCACCTACGCCAATGTCCAGATCGACATCATCGGCATGTACAACGACCTTCTCGATGCCGCGGCCAAGCTGCTGGCCAGCATCCAGACCACCATCATGTCCGGGGGGACCCTCGACGTCATGGCCCTGATGCAGAGCCCCGAGATGACCAACATCACCGCGATCAGCGACGAGATCGCCAAGCTGGAGAAAGAGAACAAGAACTTCAAGTCGGAAAAGAAGCTTGCTGAATAGGCTGCTGAAACAGGGAAGGGCCCGCTTTGCGGGCCCTTCTTCTTTTTGCTGAAAAAGATGGTCGGGGTGAGAGGATTTGAACCTCCGACCTCGGCGTCCCGAACGCCGCGCGCTAACCAAGCTGCGCTACACCCCGACGTAACCCATCTAGGATAACAAATTTGATAGGGCCAGGAAAGGAAAATTGGGGTCAGACCCGTTTTTCCTTTTCCCGTAAGGAAAATTGGGGTCAGACCCCTTCTTGCATTTCTACGGGGCCTTGTGTTGTTACAGGCTGTAAAATCAAAGGCGCTCGGTGGCCAGCGCGATGTGGTCGCTCTCGATCTCTATAAGGGCCGTGAACACCTCGCGCACCCTGGGGTCGACCGCTTTTCCCAGGGCATCCCGGTAATGCTTGACGGCCCTTTCCTCCCGCCGCAGGGAGTCCTTGACGTTCTCGGCATGGGTGGGAAAGGCCTCCTGGGACAGCGTGGTGAAGTCGGGCTTGGCCACGCCCAGCATCTTGGCGACGGTGGAAGCATGCTCGGCCTCGATTTTCGAAAGGGCCTTGAAGAGCATCTCCCCGTCCAGGCTGTCCGCGGCGGACATGGCCGATTTATAGAAGGTGGCGTTATCGATCTCCAACTGCAGGGTGTCTTCCAGTTCGGTACGCTCCACGTCGGAGAGCTCGCCGATGGGGTTGTCCACCCAGTCACTGACCAGCACGATATACTGCTGGTGAGCCCCGCAGAACGGGCAGTTGGCGGGGGCGGACTCGCCGATGTAGGGATCGCCGCAGATCTTGCACCTGAAAACTCTCGCCATGTTTCACCTCCACATTTCCTACCGGACGGTTTTCTTCTCAAAAGTATAGCAACAGCGCACTCATCGCTCCATGACCTCGATCTCGTACAAGGCCGGCCAGCACTTTCCCGTCACCACCAGGTGGTCGCTTCCGGGGTCTGACGCGATGCCGTTGAGGACGTATTCGCCCCTTGACCCGGACTGCGCGGGGCCGAGGCCGGTCAGATCGATCCAACCCGTCACCTGCCCGTCTTCCGGCGATATGCGGGCTATGCAGTCCTGCTTCCATATGTTGGCGTAGATCTCACCGTCGACGTATTCCAGCTCGTTCAAGAGGTCCACCGGGCCCGCGAAGTCACTCACAGTCACCGACCTTTCCGGCTCCAGCGTCTCCGGGTCCAGGAACCACAGTACGGCGGAGCCGTCGCTCATGATCAGGCTCGAGCCGTCACTGGTCAAGCCCCATCCCTCCGTGTCGTAAGTAAACGTTCCCTCCGGACGGAAGTCCTCCAGACCGTAGATGAAGCCGGTGTTGTTCTCCCAGGTGAGCTGGAACACTTCATCTCCCATGATGGCGATGCCCTCGCCGAAGAAGCGGGGATCGAGGTCCCGGCGCATGAGCACCTGACCCGTGGCCGGCTCGATCTTCATCAGGCTGGAATGGCCGTACCGGCCGGTCCCTTCGTAGAAGAAGCCGTCCCGCAGAGCCAGGCCCTGGGTGAAGGAGTCGGGGGAGTGAGGGAATTCCCTGACGGTACGGTAACCGTAAACGGGGACGCGGGCCCCGGTGATGGACGTCTCCCAGCGTCCCTCGCTCCAGCCCGGGGTGGGGGAGCCGCCGGCCCCGGAGGGGGCCGTTTCGCATCCCGCGCCGGCAGTAGCCGCAAGGACCGTCAACAGCAGTGCCAATATTCGCTTAACCATCACCATATTATAATGGTACTCTTGATATGAAAAAGTTTTGCCATGCGAAGCAATGAAAGGGTGGAATCGATGTGTAAACTCAATTGGAAGAAAAGGCTCGCCTGCGTAGCTTGCACGGTCTTCATCCTGGCTCTGCTGCTGGCGGCCTTCCCCGCCGCGGTGATGGCCCAGCCCTCCATCGAGGTTTTCAAGGCAGCCGTGGATATCAACGGTGGGGCCCTCGAACCCGGCGACACCATCACCTATACCGTCACCATCACCAACACCGGCGATGTGGCTCAGGCTGACAATGCCGGCAACGAACTGGAGGATGCGATCCCCGCCAACGCCCTCTATGTGCCTGCCTCCGCCACCGCCACTTCCGGCACCGCCGCGTATGAACTCTTGAACAACCGGATCACCTGGAATGGGCCGGTGAACACCGGCGTTCTCAACTCGGTGGTCGTTTCTTTCTCCGTTATATTGGGGCCTGTTACTGACGGCACCGAGATCTCCAACCAGGCCAACGTGAACTGGGACTCCGACGGCAACGGTACCAACGACGCGGTCGAGCCCAGCGATAACCCCGGCACCCTGCTGATAACCAACGACCCCACCGTCCTCACGGTGGGCGAGAGCCAGACCATCACGGCTTTGAAGACGGTGACCGACACCAACGGCGGTGAACTGCTGGCCGGTGACATCCTGCAGTACAACGTGGTCCTCGGCAATGCCGGCGCCGGCGCCCTGGCCGACAATGCCGGCCACGAGTTCCAGGACTACATCCCGGCCCACACCACTTACGTCGCGGATTCGGCAAGTGCCGGCGCCGGCACCATCGCTTACAACTCGTCCAGCGACGATGTTGTCTGGGACGGCGTTGTCCCCTCCCTGGGAGTCGTCAACATCAGCTTCCAGGTGACCGTCGACCCCTATACCCCGGACAACACCATCATCACCAACCAGGGGACCCACAACTTCGACTCGGGCGGCACCAATACCAACGACGCTTCCCAGTTGACCGACGATCCCACGGTTTCCGGGTCCGCCGACCCCACCAACATCGTCATCACCGTCCTCGAAGTGACGGCCAATAAAACCGTGACCGACCTCAACGGGGGCATCCTCCTGAGCGAGGAGACCCTGCAGTACGATATCGTCCTGCACGACGGAGAGACCTTCGACCTGCCCGATAACGCCGGGATCGAGCTGACCGACTCCATCCCCGCCGACACCACCTATGTTGAAGGCTCCGTCTCCGCCACATCAGGCACGGTAGAGTACAACGGCACCCTCAACCGCATCGAGTGGAACGGGGTCATCACCACCGGCGGCCAGGTGACCGTCAGTTTCCAGGTGATGGTGGACGCGGGAACGGCCGACGACACGGTAATATCCAACCAGGGCACGCACTCCTACGACTCCGACAACAACGGCACCAACGACACCACCCAGTTGACCGACGATCCCGCACTGCCCGGGTCCGCCGACCCCACTGATATCTCCGCCAACCCCACCTCTACCGGCAAGTGGTACCTGGCGGAAGGGTGTACCCAGGGTGGCTTCGAGACCTGGGCGCTGGTACAGAACCCGGGTTCCACCGCGGTCCACGTCAGCCTGGCCTTCCTCACCGACCAGGGCGAGATGTCCTTCCCCGAACTGCAGAACGTGGAAGTGCCGGCCAGGAGCCGCAAGACCTTCCCCGTCCAGAATTACGTCCAGGCCTATGACGTCTCCACCGTAGTGGAGTGCAGCGACGGGCAGGTCATCTGCGAACGCTCCGTCTACTGGAACGACCGGCAGGGCGGCCACGACTCCATCGGCGTGACCGGGACCGCTTCTACCTGGTATCTGGCCGAAGGATGCACCCTGGGCGGGTTTGAGACCTGGGTGCTGGTGGAGAACCCGGGTACAGACCCGGTCAACGTCAGCCTGACCCTCCAGACCGGCGAGGGCCTGCAGGTGCCGCTGGAGCTGCAGAACGCGGCGATACCGGCGCGCGGCCGCCGCTCCTTCAAGCTCAACGACTATGTCGAGACCTACGACGTCTCCACCACCGTCACTACCCTGACGGCGGGGGGCGAAGTGGTGTGCGAACGGGCCATGTACTGGAACGATCGCAAGGGTGGCCACGATTCGGTGGGTGTCACTTCTGCCAGCGCCGACTGGTACCTGGCTGAAGGTGCCACCGCGGGCGGCTTCGAGACCTGGGTGCTGGTGCAGAACCCCGGCCTGACCGCTGCCACCGTGGACCTGCAGCTCCAGACCGATCTCGGCCTGAGCGCTCCCACCGGCTTGCAGGGACAGGAGATCCCGGCTCTGGGGCGCCGCTCCTTCCTCATCAACGATTACGCCACGTCCTACGATGTATCCACCCACGTGCAGTGTTCGTCGGGATCGGTCATCTGCGAACGGGCTATGTACTGGAACGAACGCAACGGCGGTCACAACTCCATCGGGGTGACCGGTACCGCCCCCGCCTGGTACCTGGCCGAGGGCTGTACCCAGGGCGGTTTCCAGACCTGGGTGCTTGTGCAGAACCCCGGCAGCGAAGCCGTGACCATCAACATCAGGCTGCAGACGGGAGAGGGCGAGATCAGCCCCGATGGCCTGCAGAACGTCAGCCTGGCCGCCCAGAGCCGCCAGTCCTTCCCCATCCACTTCTTCGTCCAATCCTACGAAGTCTCCACTTACGTGGAGTGTACGGATGGCGAGGTCATCGCGGAGCGCGCCGTCTACTGGGACACCATGGTGGAAGGCACCGATTCAGTAGGCGTCCCCGGCCCGCTGTAAAAGCAACCGTGCAGTAATAAGAAATGCTCCCGCCGGGACCTGAACCTGGCGGGAGCATTCTTTTATATGGCGTTCTCGAGGATTCTAGCGGCTGAAGCCCGTGGCGGCGCTGCCGCCGGATGTCTCCAGGTTGTGGAGGAAGAAGATGCTCCGTTCCGCCACGATGGGCCGGGAGGACTCGACCAGTGTGGAGAGGCCGGTGCCGAACGGGGCGCTGTCGTTGATGGGTATGCTAAGCCGCGAGTGCGGCTCTATGGTGACCAGGTGGTGACCGGGATCACCTTCGGGCAGGATGTAGGTGAGGAAGACCTCGGCTGCCTCGTCTCCCGGGTTGAACAGGTCTATCCACTGCTCAGAGCCGAGCCCGGTGGTCCCCTCGGCGAAACAGGTGAACGTCGCCGGGCCCGCTACAGCCGGGACGATATGCCCACCCTTGAAGAAACCCAGGTGGTCGAAGTAGGCCGTCCGTTCCGCCGTCACCGGCTGGCCTGAGACGATCTCCACCGCCATGTCCCTCTCCTCGCCCACCGCGTCCCTCAGGTCGAGGGTGTAGTTGCGTCCCGCGCCCACGGTGGCCTCACGTTCGCTGGTGGTGCCATCCGGGAAGTAGAAGCGGAACCGGACAGCTGTCTCCCATCCGCCGGGGTTGAAGACGCGGATATACTCATCGGACCCCGCTCGCGTGGTCCCCGAGGTGAGATAGAGCCGGGTGGCGGGCTCGCCGGTGCCGGCCGTGACGTTCTCGCCCGAGACCCACCCGCGGTAGTCGAAGGAGACCGTCCTCGCGGCCATCACTGGCATGTCGCTCTTTATGGTCACGGAGACGTCCCGCTCTCCGCCCACCAGGCTTTTCAGGTCCAGTGCGCGCTGAGAGCCGGGCGCCAACTCAAGCTCCTGGCGGAACGGATCGATGTCCGGGAAGAAACAGGCTATCTCCACCGAAGCGACTGTCCTGCCCGGGTTCCACAGGGTGAAGCTGGTCCGGAACCCGTCCCGGGTCGAGCCTTCAGGGAAAAAGTGGACGGTATCGAGGGAGGTCCGCCCCGGGAGGGCGTATCCGCCCGACGTCCCATCCGGTGACTTGTAATAGGTCGAACATTCCGCCACCACCAGTTGATCGGATTGTACATGGATGGAGAAGTCTTCCCCGTCTCCCACCACCGGGTTTACGTCGATGGATGTGAGTGACTTTCCGATCAGGCTGAACTCCTCGGCAATCTCGGACCCTGTCGCCGTCACGAAGGTGACGGCGGCCGTGGCGCTGCTCTCGCCGGTATTAGAGAGGCTGAGAACGGTCTGGCGGCCGTCGCGGGTAGTGCCGCCGGTGAAGTACCAGGTGAGGGGGTCGGCCGCGATCCCCAGGCCGCGCCACTCGTTCCCGTCCATGCAGCCGGCCACCACGCGGTGGTTGCCGGTGTCGGCCACATAGACCTGGCCGGTAGAATAGTCGAAGGAGATGCCGGACGGTTCGGCCATTTCACCTATGCCCGTGCCGTATCCACCCCACGCGGCCCAGCTTCCGCCATAGATACGCGTTTCGACCACCCGGTGGTTGCCGGTGTCGGCCACGTAGACAAGCCTGGAGATGTCGTCGTAGTAGACGTCGCGCGGGGACTTCAAGCCGCTGGCGCCGGAGTCCAGGTCGTCCAGGGTCGTCCACCCCATGCCGTTGATGGCGCAGCGGACCACCCGGTCGTTGCCGGTGTCGGCTACGTAGAGATACCCGTTGTGGTAAGAGATGCCGCTCGGCTGGACGAACTGGAACTTGTCGGACCCGGTAGTGCCCAGGACCTCCCAGCCGCTGCCGTCCATCCTGGTCTTGACCACGCGGTCGTTTCCGGTGTCCGCGATGAAAAGATACTCCCCGATGGGGTCGAACCAGATGTCGCCGGGGTAATAGAACTGGCTATCTCCGTGGCCCTCGCTCCCCAGGACCTCCCAGCCGCTGCCGTCCATCCTGGTCTTGACCACCCGGTGGTTGCCGGTGTCGGCCACGTAGACGTACCCGGTGGTGACGTCGTAATACAAGCCGCCCGGCTGGCGGAAGCAGCCGGCGCGGGAGCCCTCGCTCCCCAGGGTCACCCAGCCGGTCCCGTCCATCAGGGAGCAGGCGATGCGGTTCTCCCGGGAGTCGGCGGTGTAGACGAAGCCGCTCACGCGGTCGTAGAAGATGCCGGAGACGGTGCCGAACGCCGCCCCGGTATAAGCCGGCGCGACCTCGAGGGAAGCGTCCGGTTCTTCTTGGGCGGCAACAGTAGAGGTCACGAGAAAAAGGCATGCCGCAAGGAGAGCCGTCAGGCAAGCCGCGCAAGCCTTGAGCTTCCTTCCCGGTCCTGTCATCTCTTTCCTGACCATGACTTTCCCCATAAGCAGCCTTCCGGGTCTATTAAGGAAACCGTTCCCGGATATCTATCGTCTCCTCCGCTCAAATATTTTAGCGCTCTATGGCAAGGCAGCGCCATGACCCATGTTCCGGGGTCACTTATATGATATCCTATTCCCGGTTTCGAGGTTGGAATAAACAAAGGCAGCAGATGAAAACAGCGCTGATATACGTTGATTATTTCCTGACCGGGTCAGTCAAGGGAGAGTACCAGGGCCGTATCTATCTCGGGGCGGCCTACCTGTCCGCCTCCCTCAAGCAAGCCGGGCATGACATGGAGCTCATCCACCTGGTGGAGCCGCCGAGCCGCGAGGAACTCATGGCCCGTCTGCGCCAGGCGGACCCCGGGCTGGTGGGTTTCACCTGCACCACCCCCATGTTCAGCAAGGTCAGGGAGGTCGCCGGATGGGTCAAGGAGGAAACCGGCCTGCCGGTGGTCATCGGCGGCGCCCACGCCACCCTGGACCCCCAGGGCTGCCTGGACGAGCCGGTCTTCGATTTCGTGTGCATCGGTGAAGGCGAGCAAGTGATCGTGGAGCTGGCCGAAGCCCTGGAGCGAGGAGGCTCGGGGGTGGAAAGCATCGCCAGCCTGTGGGGGCGCTGGGGCGGGCGCGAATTCCGCAACCCGGTGCGGCCCCTGGTGGAGGACCTGGATACCCTGCCCTTCCCGGACCGTTCCATCTTCGACTTCGGCCTGATGGCCCCCGACCAGCACGAGCGCATCACCATCCTGGCTTCGCGCGGGTGCCCCTTCCGCTGCCACTACTGCTCCAATCACGTCCAGCGCAGCCGCTATCCCAACTACGGCAAGTACGTCCGCTTCCGCAGCGTGGACAACGTCCTCACCGAGGTGGAGCGGCTTGCCGCCAAGCTCACCGGCATCGACCACGTCCGCTTCGACGACGACATCCTCACCCTGCGCAAGGAGTGGTTCGAGGAGTTCATCGAAAAATACCCCCGCCGCATCGGCCTCCCCTTCATCTGCAATTCCCGGGTTGACCTGTTAAACGAGGACAAGATCGCCAAACTCAAGCAGGCCGGCTGCAAGACCGTCTGCATGGGGGTGGAGAGCGGCAACCCCTACATCCGCCGGGAGGTACTGGGACGCAAGATGACCGACGAGCAGATCGTCAATGCCTTCCACCTCTGCCGCAAACACGGCATCGGCACCGTCTCCCTCAACATGATGGGGTTCCCGCGCGAGGATTTCTCCATGGTGCTGGATACGGTCAAGCTGAACGCCAGGGCCATGCCCGGGCTCTCCCAGATAACCATTTTCTTCCCTTTCCCCGGCACCATCCTCTTCGACATCTGCCGGGAGGAGGGCATCCTGCCGGAAGAGGAGCTGGACTCCCTCTTCACCCGGCGCTCCTCCCTCGCCCTGAAGGATATCCGCCCCGACCACCTGGAGGTGGTAAGCGAATACTTCATCCCGCTCACCTACGCCTACCACCGCATCTTCGAGCTGCCGAAACCCTTGCGTCGCGGGGCCGAAAAGGCCCTGGACCGGCTGCTGGACACCTCCCACCTCTCCCTGGAGCGCAAACAGGCCCTGGGGAAGAAGCTCCTCTTCAAGACCCCCTGGGAATGGTACATGACCACCAAGTACTAGAAGCGGCCCCGGCTTGCTCTTCTTGACATGAAATGGCAACCCTTCTTCAATTGAGTAAGGAATGCAAGAGAAAGGGTGGAGATGGGCCTGACCACCAGGTGCAGGAAATGCGGCGTCCCCGTGGGCATATCCAGGAATCTCGAGTGGCTGTCCAACGGCACCATCGCCTTCAAGCTGAAACGGTCCCACCGCATAGTCCTGCTGGAGAGCGACAACCTGGACGGCCTCTTCGCCAACCTCGAAAAGATGGTTGAGAGGCCACTCGAAGAGGTCATCGTCGACTCGAAGGCCAGGGCCACCCGGGACTTCCTGCGCTTCGCGCTCAACCGGCGGACCGGATGGGCGGTCTACCTGATGTCTTACCTGCCGGTCCGCAAGTTCGTTTCGGACCTCTGCCGGGTGATGGGTTACGGCCGGATCGACCTGCATGACGTCTCGCCGCGCTTCAGGCGGGCGACGCGCATGACCATGCGGGCCAGCAACATCTACAGCCTCCCCCTGCTTTGCGGTGATTTCAAGGGGGCGGCGGAGATGGTCGAGGGAAAGAAGTCCGCCGTCGATTACGTGCTGGAGGACCGGGGCAACTATATCATGACCGTCTACAATGAGGGCGAAGAGCTCCCTCCCCGGGAGGAAGACCTCATCGCTTACTCCGATAAACCGGGCGACATCGAGTGGAAGAGGTGCCCGGGTTGCGGCGTTCCCCTCGTAGTCGGCCAGTTCCTCTGGAATCTCACCGATGGCGTGATCACCAATACCTCGTCCGGCCGGCGCATGGCCATCTACGGGCCGTCGGGGGTGGATCTGGTCTTCCAGGAACTCGAGCGGGAACTGGAGAGGCCGGTGGACGCATTGGCCGTCGAAGCCCAGCGCCTCTTTGCCCACACCTTTCTTGATAAAAGGGAGAGCATATACGGATATCATTCCTTCCGCGACCTGATGGCCGTGCGGGGCCTGGGCAACCTGGTCAGCTACGTCACCGACCGCGACGAGGTCGAACTGCGCGTCGAGAACCCCTGTCTCGAACCCTTCCTCATCGGCCTGGTGCAGGCCGGATACGAGGTAGCCACGGGCCGGACTTCCGAGGTAGCCTGGGAGACCACCCCCGACGGCGACCTTCTGCTGTTGTTGAAGCCGGTTCCCTGAGTGCCGTTCGGGGGCGGCAAAAGCCTTAACTTATAAGTCCTGCGAGGTATATTTCGAGTATCGTTTCTTGTGCTACCATGGTCTGAGAAAAGGGATCATCCGGAGATTGTGACCAGCAAAGGAGCCAGGATGAAGAAGAAAATCCCCTTCCCGTCGTTTAAGCCTTTCCGTTCCCCACGCTCGAGACCCGCGACCCTCAAGCTGTTGTCAACCGCTCTGATCGTGATGCTGCTGTCGTCTACGATCTCTTTCTGGCCGGGTTCGTCCGGTACGGAGATGGCGCTCGCACAGGAGGGCGAGGGCAGCGTCAAGCTGGTCCTGGAACTCATACATGCAGGCATCTTCATCGCCGAGGTCGCCGACTTTGGCGCCGAGACGGCTTACGAGCACATCGCGTCGGATCCAAGTGACGAGCTGCTCGAGGAAATCGAGATGCAGGGTGAGCTTATAGACGAAGTGCAGGAGGGCCTGGATGAGATTCAGGCTGATCTGGCCGATATGTTCCAGGAGCTGAATCTCTATGATTGCATGCAGAACGCCTGGAACACCATACCCAATCTCGTCAACTGGTACAACCGGCTCAATTACGACATCGGGGACAAGGAACGCGGTGAAGTAGATCCCGCGCAGATCGAGCAGTGGTCGGACGCCGTCCTCGACAGCAACAACATCGACGTCTCCATCGCCCAGTGGTACACGGCCCTGGTCCAGGGCGGCATCGGCGCCGACCAGCGCCCCGTCCTGCTGCAGATGCGGGATTTCGCCCTGGACGAACTGAACGGCAATTCGGTGCAGAGCGACTTTTCCACTACCGTCGAGAGCACCAACGGGGTGGGTATAGTCACCGAGCGCCCCATGTACTTCAATTACAACGACGTGTGGAACGGCGGCTCCACCCAGAGCGGGATCGACGATCCCGGCACGACCTTCTTCTTCTCGGAAGGGACCGTCCGCCCTGGCTTCTCGTCTTACTTCTGCATCCAGAACCCGAGGGACGAGATCGCCACGGTGCGCATAGATTATATGAAGGGCGACGGCTCCACTACCGAGCAGCACATCATCATCCCGCCGCTTTGCAGGTCGACCGTCAGCGTCAACGCCTTCTTCGGCGCAGTCGACGGCTCTGGTGCGGATTTCTCGGCCAAGGTGGAGTCGACGGGAGGCACCGATATCGTGGCGGAGCGCGCCATGTACTTCAACTACGGCGACGGCTGGGACGGCGGTCACGTCAATGCGGGCGTACGCCAGCCCTCGACCTCGATGTTCTTCGCGGAGGGCACCACCCGGCCCGGCTTCGATTCCTTCCTCTGCCTGCAGAATCCCGAAACCACCGACGCCGAGGTGGCCATAACCTACATGAAGGGCGACGGCTCCAACCAGGCACAGTCCCTCGTCGTCCCCCCTCACTCGCGTTATACCGTGAAGGTCAACGACGTCATCGGGCAGGAAGACAGCGAAGCCTGCGACTTTTCCGCCAAGGTGGAATGCGTCAACGGTGTGGGGATAGTCGGCGAGCGCCCCATGTATTTCTCTTACCGGGACGGCTGGACCGGCGGCCACTGCCAGAACGGCAGCACCGGGCTTTCAACCACCCAATATTTCGCCGAGGGCACCGTCCGCCCCAGCTTCGACTCCTACATCTGCATCCAGAACCCCGGCGGTGAAACCGCCGACGTTACTGTCACCTACATGAAGGGCGACGGCTCCAACCAGGCTCAGAGCATCTCGGTAGCCCCTTACTCCCGCGGCACCATAAACGTCAAAGAGGTGCTGGGCGAGGCCGAGGACGACGCGCACGACTTCTCCGCCAAGGTCGAATGCACCAACGGGCAGGGCATCCTGGCCGAGCGGCCCAGCTATTTCAACTACCGCTCCAAGTGGACCGGCGGGCACGACGAGGCGGGCGTGAGCTACCCCGAGGGCAAGTTCTACTTCGCCGAAGGCACGGTCCGCCCCAACTTCGACTCCTACATCTGCATCCAGAACCCCGAAGGCCGCGACGCCGACGTGAAGATAACCTTCATGAAGGGCGACGGCTCAACCCAGCAGGCTTTGGTGAAGGTGCCGGCCATGAGCCGTTACACCATGAACGTGGGCGACACCTATGAGGGTTCTACCCTTACCGACGCTTACGAAAGGTACCTCGCTTCATTCTTCGAGGAGTGCCTCTACTACCAGGTAATCGGGGCTGCTTCCCAGTGCAATGCCCTCGACTACGAGGTTCCCAAGACCAGCTCCTACTGGCTGCAAAACACCTACAAGGGCAAATACATGAAGGAAGAGACCGACCTCTTCATGTCCTGCGTCGAGCAGCTGGTGATGGCAGCGGCCAACAACGGCTCCTACAACTGGAACGCCGACCAGCACTACCTCTCCCTGCCGGCGGAAGCCGACGAGATATTCGCCAGTGCCGACCTTTTGCGGAGGATAGCGTTGGGCGAGACCGAATTACCGGACTCGGGCAACGTCGTCAACGCCGGGATCTGCGGGAGAGTGGTCTCTTCGGAGGACGCGGTGGCAAAGAACACCATCCCCACCGTAAAGGTCCAGGCATCCGGCGGAGGGACGCAATACTCCGCCACGACCAGCCAGGCCGGCAGCATTCAATGGCTGTCGAAGGCCGGCGCCCAGCAGAAGTACGACACCTGGTCGGGGTCGGGAACGGCCATACGCACCCTCGGGCTCTCCACCAACTGGTCCACGCCCAAGTTCCAGTTTGATCCCGACACGACCGGGGGCCACTGGCCGGATGGCACGTACTCCATAATCGGGCCGTCCGGCAGCGCCATCGGGACGGCCAAGGTCGAGCAGACCGCGTTTACCGACCCGACAGATGGTAGCAACACCCTGTACCTCTCCTACGGCCACTTCACTTCGACCCTGAGGAACAGCAGGCTCTCCTGCGATGCCGCGCAATGGGCGGCCACTTCGGCCGATGACGGGTCTCTCACCAGCAAGATAAGCAGTTCCTTCGCCGAGGACCTGAACGCCGGCAAGATGGGGATCTGGCTCTTTACGGGAACGGTAAAGGACACCTATTTCAAGCGGACCTATACCTTCACCAGTAATTCGTTCAGCGTTGCGGCCGATCTCCAGGTGAAGTTCCAGGAAGGGCTCAACTTCAACCTCCAGTCCTCCAGCGGCCATCAGAAATACGCTTACGGATACGTCTGGTCCGATTTCGACTGGTACAAGAACACTGCCCATGGCTACATGAAGTACGACATACACCTGTATGACAAAACCGCCAACAGCACCATCGCCCTGACCAGCGATGACGCCAACGCCCACAGCGATTCCGGACACTACACCTGCCAGGACGACTTCGGAAAATCCACCCTGACCAACTACAACACCATCACGCTGACCAAGGGCCACGAGTACAAGTTCGTCGTGACCTTCTACGGCTATATCGACTGTGACGACGGGGGGGTCAGTGACGGAGGCGAGGCTGAGGTCAACCAGTTGATCCGGTTGTCCACGATGGGGGTGATGGCCCCATGAGGCGGAAAGAGGTAAACATAATGAAAAGGGCAAGGACGACGGCAGGCAGAGCGGTCTGCGTGGCCGTACTCACATGCATGCTGGCGACCTTTGGCCTTCCGGTGCTCTCACCGGTCTCCATCCAGCCGGCTCAGGCCCAGTTCGGGGAGATATGGATAGGCATCCAGATTGCATTCGGGGCCATCTCGCTGACCAAGGACCTCTTCTCCATCGCCAAGCATTTTCTGGGGTCAGACCCGACGGAAGAGGCAATGGAGGAGGTCGAGCAGCAGATGGAGCAGCTCGAGGCGATGATCGACGAGGAAGACCAGATATCCGAGGAGATCGGGGCCATAACCAACAAGCTGCAGTTCAACAACCTGACGCAGGAGGCCAATAAGCAGATTGCAGCCATAACCGTTGCCTATAACCAGCTGCAGGACTTCATGGAAAACGGCTACGACTACTATAAGGACGACAAGACCCCGCTTACCCAATACGCGAAGAACGTCATCCTGCCCATGAACTCGATGGAGACGGCAGTTGACGCCTTCTATCAGTCACTGGTCATCCACCCGCCCGGGTCACCCAACTGCGCCCTGCAACAGGCTCGAGACATAGCCCTGGACGAGTTGAACGGGCTCAGCGCCACCAGCGACTTCTCCATGCAGGTAGAGGCGACCAACGGGGTGAACATAGTGGCCGAGCGCCCCATGTATTTCAACTACAACGGCATGCTGGAAGACGGTTCGTGTCAGTCGGGCGCCCTGGAGCCGATGATGGAGCATTATTTCGCGGAAGGATCGGTGAGGCCCGGCTTCCACTCCTTCATCTGCATCCAGAACCCCGGGGTGAAGGGTTCGGATGTCAAGATCACCTATATGAAGACTGACGGCAGCAATGTCGAGCAGCTGATGACGGTACCTGCCCTTTCCAGGGCCACCGTCAACGTCAACACCTTCTTCGGCGAACTGGACGGCGAGGCAGCAGACTTTTCGGCCAGGGTGGAGTCGGTCAACGGTCAGGCCATTGTAGCTGAGCGCCCCATGTATTTCAGTTACAACGGCACGTGGACGGGCGGTCACATAAACCTGGGATCAGCTGTCCCGCTGGTCAAACAGTACCTGGCCGAAGGCACCACCCGCCCCGGTTTCGACACCTACCTCTGCATCCAGAACCCCGGGGAGAGCCAGGCCGACATCTCCGTGACTTACATGAAGGGTGACGGGTCCAACCAGCAGCAGCTGCTGCAGCTGATTGGAAAATCCCGTACGACCGTCAAGGTAAACGACGTTATCGGCCAGGACGACAGTGAAGCATCCGACTTTTCCGCTGTTATAGAATCCACCAACGGAGTCGGCCTCGTGGTCGAGCGCCCCATGTACTTCGACTACCAAGGCAAATGGAGCGGTGGGAGCTGTCAGGGCGCGGTGCCGGAACCTGCACCGAAGCTCTATTTCGCCGAAGGCACCACCCGCCCCGGCTTCGACTCCTACCTCTGCATCCAGAACCCCGGTGACGCTGACACCAGCGCCCTGATCACCTACATGAAGGGGGACGGGTCCAACCAGCAGCAGAGTGTGGACATACCGGCTCGCTCCCGCAGGACGGTGATGGTCAATGATGTCATTGGAAGTAACGGGACGGAAAACTGCGACTTCTCAGCCAGCGTTGAATCCACTGACGGCGCCGGCCTCATCGCCGAAAGGTCCATATACTTCAATTACATGGACAGGTGGAACGGCGGCCATGTCCAGTCCGGCGTAACCTCCCCCTCGACGAAGCAGTATTTCGCCGAAGGGACCCGCAGGCCGGGCTTCACCACCTATCTCTGCATCCAGAACCCCGAACAGACCGATGCCGACGTGCGCATCACTTACCTGAAGGGGGACGGGACCTCTCAGGTCCAGAAGATAGCGGTTCCGGCCAGGAGCAGGAAAACAGTCGACTGTTCGGCCACGGCGACGGGGACCACGTTGCTCTCGGCCTACGAGGAAAACATGGAGACGCTCTTCAAAAACTCGTGGCTCTACCAGCTCATGGCGGCGGAATGCGTCAAGTTCGCCCGCGACTACGACCCGGTCACCTACGGCACGACCGAGGATTACATCACGAATTACTACAACCGTTACATGAAAGCGGAGACGGAGATGTTCCTCGCCTGCACCGAGCAGCTGGTTATGAGCCAAGTGGACACGAGCAACCTCACGAGGTCCCAAGTCGGCGTCTTTAACCTGCCGGCGGACGCACAGGCGGTGCTGACCAGGGCCGACGAGCTGGCGCAGATGGCCCTGGGAGAGGGTGTGCCGGTGTTGAACGCCGACGGCGTGGTGACCGACCTCAATCTCGGCCTCAACGGGCGCATGATAGCAAGCCGCGACATCGTCCCGGCCGGCACCACGTCTCCACCTGTCGTAAAAGCCAGGCTGCACGGCACCTCTGACACGCCAGTCAGTGCCAGCGTTACCGAGCTCATCCCCATCCCCTGGCTCTCGCAGACCCACGAGTTGATGCACTACGACGAGTGGACCGGCACGGCGGCGCCTTACAGCACCGTTTCCCTGGACAACACCTGGAACATCATCAGGTACCGCTTCGACAACCTGCCACCCGGCTCCTACGACATCCTGGACAGCAGCAACAACGTGGTCTCCACGGGAACCGTTACCACTTCTTCGGGCACCAACCCCGACAACCCGGCGGAGACCTACAGCCTGACTTTCGGGGAGTTCAACACCATCCTCAACACCAGGGGAGGCCCGTCCATCCTGTTCAACGCGAGCCAGTGGACCGCGCCGGCGCCCACCAAGAGCGGTGCCCTGAGGGAATCCGACAGCAACCATCTGCAATCACTGCAGGACACTGCGACCGGAAGCCTGGCACTCTGGATGTACGGCACCGGGGGCGATCATTACACATCGTACACGTACAACCAGACCAA
Organism: uncultured bacterium; assembly: GCA_963765625.1. Taxonomy (GTDB): domain Bacteria; phylum Actinomycetota; class Geothermincolia; order Geothermincolales; family Geothermincolaceae; genus CAVXXD01. The sequence continues at coordinate 315,860 of CAVXXD010000010.1, read as the reverse complement.
CACCCTGGAGCGGACCGTGACTGCCGGGCAGGATATGGACATAACCGTCCATTACAATTTCCAGCCGAAACTCTACCTGTCGGACATGAACGGAAACCACTACACCGACACGCGCGGCTTCGTCTCGGGCTATGTCACCATAAAGCCGGCGAGCTACCAGGCAAAGGCCGTCTACGAGCTCGGTGTCTACGACCTCTCCAACAACAGCGCCTACCAGCAGCTCTTCTCCGACACGGAGAGCGCCTCGGACGAGACGGCCGATTACAACACCTCGGACGACTTCAGTTACGATAACCAGACAGGCCAGTACACCTATCACATGATCAAGGATCACCGGTACAAGTTCGTCTTCAAGCTGAGCGGGCATCACTACATCGACACCCATGACAACTCCAACATGGGCGCCACCCTAAATCAGAAGCTGGTTCTGGACGGCTTCAGGCTGCTCGGCTACTGAGAAGAAAAGAAACAATAAAGAAAGAGACGGCCCCCGTCGGGGGCCGTCTCGCTGTTGCGGCGGTGTCAGCTTTTCAGCTTACATCATGCCGGGCATGCCGCCCATTCCCGGGGGCATTCCTCCGCCCATCATGTCGCCCTTATCGGGGATCTCGGCCACTACGGCCTCGGTGGTGAGAATAAGGCTGGCGATGGAAGCGGCGTTCTGCAGGGCCGACCGGGTGACCTTGGCCGGGTCGATGATGCCCTCTTTGACCATGTCGATGTATTCGCCGTTGACGGCGTTGAAGCCCATGCCCTTGTCGAGGTTCTTGACCTTCTCCACCACGACGGAGCCCTCGGCACCGGCATTGGCGGCTATCTGGCGGATGGGCTCCTCCAGGGCGCGGCGGACGAGCTCGGCGCCGGTCTTGATGTCGCCGTCCAGTTCGTCGGTGTTGATGGAGGGGATGGCGTTGACCAGGACCACGCCGCCGCCGGCCACGATGCCCTCTTCCACGGCGGCCTTGGTGGCGGACAAGGCGTCCTCGATGCGGTGCTTCTTCTCCTTCAGCTCCACCTCGGTGGCGGCGCCGACCTTGATGACGGCTACGCCGCCGGAGAGCTTGGCCAGGCGCTCCTGCAGCTTCTCGCGGTCGAAGTCGGAGTCGGAGCGGTCGATCTCGGCCTTGATCTGGTTGATGCGGCCCTTGATGTCCTCGGGAGTTCCGGCGCCCTCTACGACGACGGTGTCTTCCTTGGTGACCTTGATCTGGCGGGCGCGGCCCAGCATGTCCAGGGTGGTGTTCTCCAGCTTGATGCCGAGCTCCTCGCTGATGACCTGGCCGCCGGTGACCACGGCGATGTCGGCCAGCATGGCCTTGCGGCGGTCGCCGAAGCCGGGGGCCTTGACGGCCACGGACTGGAAGGTGCCGCGGATCTTGTTGACCACCAGGGTGGCCAGGGCTTCGCCCTCGACGTCCTCGGCGATGATCAGCAGCGGGCGTCCCGCCTGCATGACCTTCTCCAGCACCGGCAGCATGTCGGCGACGGAGCTGACTTTCTGGTTGGCGATGAGGATCAGGGGCTCGTCCATGACGGCCTCCATCCTCTCGGCGTCGGTGACCATGTAGGGGGAGAGGTAGCCCTTGTCGAACTGCAGGCCCTCGACGATCTCGAGGTCCATGCCGAAGGTCTGGGACTCCTCGACGGTGATGACGCCGTCCTTGCCGACCTTCTCCATGGCGTCGGCGATGATCTCGCCGACCTCGTCGTTGTCGGCGGAAATGGCGGCCACGCGGGCGATCTCGTCCTTGCCCTCGATATCTTTGGAAGCGCTCTTGATGGATTCGACCACCATGGCCACGGCCTTCTCGATGCCGCGCTTGAGCAGCATGGGGTTGGCGCCGGCGGCCACGTTGCGCATGCCTTCATGCACCATGGCCTGGGCCAGTACGGTGGCGGTGGTGGTGCCGTCGCCGGCTACGTCGTTGGTCTTGGTGGCGACTTCCTTGGCCAGCTGCACGCCGCAGTTCTCGTAGACGTCCTCGACCTCGATCTCGCGGGCGATGGTCACACCGTCGTTGGTGATGGTCGGCGCGCCGAACTTCTTCTCGAGCACTACGTTGCGGCCCTTGGGGCCCAGGGTGACCTTGACCGCGTCGGCCAGCTTGTTCACACCCTGTTCGAGCAGACGCCGCGCGTCTTCATCGAACTTGATCTCTTTAGCCATTCTCTAACCTCCTCTAAGGTAAAATTCCCGGGTTGCGTATGTTATTTCTCGACGATGGCGAGGATGTCCCTCTCGCTGAGGATGAGGTAATCTTCGCCGGCGACCTTCACTTCGGTTCCGCCGTACTTGGAATAGATGACCTTGTCGCCCACCTTGACCTCCATGGGCACATGCTTGCCGTCTTCATACTTCCCGGGTCCCACGGCCAGGATCTCGCCCTCCTGGGGCTTTTCCTTGGCGGTGTCGGGGATGACCAGACCACTGGCGGTCATCTCGTCTCCCTCGTTGGCCTTCACGATCACGCGATCGCCTAAAGGCTTCAGATTCATTACACATCCCTCCTTCTTCCACGTCCTGATTATTCTCCGGTAGCACTCCACGGATTGAGCTGATAGCAGTCACTTCCTTGGAGTGTTAGCACTCACATTGAGAGAGTGCCAACAAAAATTAATGTTAGCGGCTGTCTATGCAAAAATCAAGGGTCTGAAAAGAAGATCTTCCCAACCCGCCGAGTTTCCAAACCCATGCTTGTGATGATAAACTTATTGAAACGCTTTCCTTGATGAATCCCCAGTTCACACGTGTATTGGATTACGTTCGGCCGGAGAGTGGAAAAGAGAGACAGGGATGGCATTCGACATAACCGCCCTGACGGGCCTTACGAAGGAAGAGGCGGCCCGCCGCCTCGAGGCAGAAGGACATAACGAGCTTGGAGCAGGGAGCAGGCGTCATGTCCTCCGCATGTTCCTGGACATATTCCGCGAGCCCATGTTCCTGCTGCTCATCGGGGGCGGGATCGTCTACCTGCTGCTGGGTGAGCGCCAGGAGGCGGCCATCCTGCTGAGCTTCGTCTTCGTCATCATCGGCATTACTTTCTACCAGGAGCGCAAGACGGAGCGGGCCCTGGAGGCCTTGCGCGACCTTTCCAGCCCGCGCGCCCTGGTGATCCGGGATGGCGTCCAGGAACGCATCGCCGGGCGGGAGGTGGCGCGTGGGGACACCCTGGTCCTGCAGGAGGGGGACCGCGTGCCGGCGGATGCCGTGCTGCTGGACTGTGCCCACATGAGCGTGGATGAGTCCCTGCTTACCGGGGAATCGGTTCCGGTACGCAAGTTCCCCTGCGAGGCCGTGCCATCAGAACCGGGCAACCCGGGAGGCGACGACCTCCCCTTCATCTTCTCCGGGACCCTGGTAGTGAAGGGCCACGGCATCGCCGAGGTCATGGCCACCGGCGAGCGGACGGAGATGGGAAAGATCGGGACGGCGCTGACCAAGATCGAGCCCGAGAAGACCCCGCTGCAGAAGGAGACGGGGCGCCTGGTCCGCCTTATCGCCGTCTTTGCCCTGGCCTTCTGCGTAGTAGTAGTGGTGATCTATGCCGCCATCAACGGCATCGATTCGACGGACGCCTGGTTGGAGGGGTTACTGGTGGGGGTGGCCCTTTCCATGGCCATGCTGCCGGAGGAATTCCCGGTGGTGCTGACCATCTTCCTGACCCTGGGCGCCTGGCGCATGTCCAAGCGAAACGTGCTAACCCGCCAGACTCCGGCGGTGGAGACCCTGGGCTCGGCTGACGTGCTCTGCGTCGACAAGACCGGCACCCTGACCCTCAACCGCATGACCGTGAGCACCCTCTTCGCCGGTGGTGAGTATTTCGAGCTGGACAGCCGGGAGGAAGTGGAATTGCCGGAGAGGTTCCACGAGCTGGTGGAGTTCAGCATCCTGGCCAGCCAGAGGGAAGCCTTCGACCCCGTGGATCTTGCTTTTCAGCAGTTGGGGGACCTGGCCCTGGCCCGGACCGAGCACCTTCACGGGGATTGGTCCCTGGAGCGGGAATACCCGCTTTCCCAGGTGCTGCTGGCCCTTTCCCACGTGTGGAAGTCACCCGACAGCCGCGACTACGTCATTGCCGCAAAGGGCGCGCCGGAGGCCATCGCCGACCTCTGCCACTTCAGCGGGGTGGAAAGGCAGGTGCTCTCGGCCCACATCAGCACCATGGCCGAGATGGGCCTGCGGGTGCTGGGGGTGGCCAGAGCCGTTTTCAGCCGCTCAGACCTGCCGCCGGACCAGCATGATTTCCGCTTCGAGTTCATGGGCATGGTCGGGCTGGCCGACCCGGTGCGCCCAACCGTGCCTGCCGCGGTCAAAGAATGCTACGCCGCGGGCATCCGGGTGGTGATGATCACCGGTGACTATCCCGGAACCGCCCAGAACGTCGCGGAACAGATAGGCCTTAAGCCCCGGGACGAGTATATAACCGGGCCGGAGCTGGACGCCATGAGCGACGAAGAATTGCAAGAGCGCATCAAGACGGTGAACATCTTCGCGCGGGTGGTGCCGGAGCAGAAGCTGCGCCTGGTGAAGGCGTTGAAAGCCAACGGGGAGGTCACTGCCATGACCGGGGACGGCGTTAACGACGCCCCGGCCCTGAAAGCGGCGGACATCGGCATCGCCATGGGGGAGCGGGGAACCGACGTGGCCCGCGAGGCGGCCGCCCTGGTCCTCTTAGACGACGACTTCTCCTCCATCGAAGGGGCGGTGAGGATGGGGCGCCGAATCTTCGACAACCTCAAGAAGGCCATGGCCTACATCGTCGCCGTACACGTGCCCATAGCGGGCATGTCCTTCATCCCCGTCCTCTTCAAGCTGCCTCTGGTGCTGCTGCCGGTGCACATCGCCTTCCTGGAGCTGATCATCGACCCGGCCTGCTCGGTGGTCTTTGAAGCGGAGCCGGAAGAGGACGACGTGATGCTCCGTCCGCCCCGCGAGCCGGGGGAACCGCTTTTCTCCCGTCGGACCCTGGTCCTCAGCGTGCTGCAGGGCTTGAGCGTGCTGGCGGTGGTCTGCCTGGTCTTCGCCATCTCCCACTGGCGCGGCCAGTCCGAGGAAGAGACCAGGGCCCTCACCTTCACCGCGCTGGTCATCTCCAACCTCGCTCTCATCTTCACCAACCGTTCGTGGCACAATACCATCCGCCAGACCATGCGGGTCCACAATGCCGCCCTGTGGTGGATAACCGGTGGCACCCTCGTCTTCCTGGGGCTGTCCCTCTACGTTCCCTTTATGCGCGAACTCTTCGGTTTCGCCCTGCTCCACGCCGAGGACCTGCTCATCTGCCTGGGGGTGGGAGGGCTGAGCATCGTCTGGTTCGAGCTCTTCAAGATGTTCAGCCGCCGCCGCCCGGCGGTATGACACAGGTGATTGTGCTGGCGCCTTGCAGGTGTCTATCATAGAATATGAGGTTGATAGAACTAAAAGGAGGCGGCCGGAATGCCATTTTACGAATATAAATGCGGAGGCTGCGGAGAGGTCTTCGAGTATTTCGCCCGCAACACCGATGACGGCGCGACGTCCTGTCCCGGGTGCGGCTGTGAGGATATAAAGAAGCTCTTCTCGGTCTTCGGTTTTAAGAGTGGCTCCGCTTCCGGCGGAGATTTCCATTCTTCCGCGGGTGGGTCGGGCTGCGGCAGCTGCACTTCGTCCAGCTGCTCGAGTTGCATGCACTGAGTTGGGTGGACAGTGCGGATGCGTGAGGTAAACGTGGGCGACTGGGAAGGAGCAACTTCCCTCAACGAGCTCTACGAGGCCGTCCACGAGTGTACCCGCTGCCAGCTCGCCTCTTCCCGCAACCGCTTCGTCTTCGGGGTCGGCAACGAGCAGGCCGACATCATGTTCGTGGGGGAAGGCCCCGGCGCCAACGAAGACCGGCAGGGGATACCTTTCGTGGGGCAGGCGGGTCAGCTCCTGGACCAGCTGCTGGGCTCCATCGGGCTTTCCCGCCCCGACATATACATAGCGAATTGCGTCAAGTGCCGGCCCCCGGGAAACCGCGACCCCCTGCCGGAGGAACTCGCCACCTGCACCCCCTACCTCTTCCGCCAGATCGAGCTGATAAAGCCGCGCCTCGTCTGCACGCTGGGAAACTTCGCCACCAAGACCCTGCTCAAGACCACCAGCGGCATAACCTCCCTGCACGGCAGGCGGTTCGAGATCGACGGGCTGATATTCGTGCCCCTCTTCCACCCGGCCGCCGCCCTGCACAAGCCACCCCTCAAGGCCACCCTCATCGAGGATTTCAAGCGGTTGCAGGCCTATCTGGAAGAAGACCTTTTCCCGGCAGGGAAGGAAGAACCGGCGACGGAGGCCGAACCGGAGCAGGAGCAGGAACCGGAGGCCGAACCGGAGCAGGAGCAACTCGGCCTCTTCTGAGCCGTAGACATGCGGCCGGGCGGCAACGAAAGGAGAGCGGTAATGAAGGACAAAGACATCGCTGGACAGCGGGCAGCCGACAACTACCTGAGCGGGTTTAATTGTGCGCAGTCGGTGTTGGAGGCGTTGGGAGACGCGGAAGGGCTTGACGTCGAGCCGCTGGTACGCATGGTCACCGGCCTGGGCGGGGGTATCGCCCGGCAGGGGGAGGCCTGCGGGGCGCTGGTGTCCGGAGCTCTCTGGCTGGGCATGGCGCGCGGCACCGTCCGCCCCGACCAGCCTCGCGCGGAGGCTTACCGCCTGGTGGAAGAGTTCGCCGGCCGGTTTCGAGAGAAGGTGGGCGCCCTGGATTGCGCCACCATCAACGGCACGGAGGATTTCTCCAGCGACGAGCATAAACGTCGCTGTTCCGACATATGCGCGCACGCCGCGCGCACCGTCCTGGCCATTTTAGTGGAGGAACAGGACTGAAGCAGGATAAGCGGGATCCCCGCGGGCAGAGATTATTTGTTTCAACCGTTACGAATAGGGTAAAAGAAAAGTGCCGGCAATGTCGATAAAATGATTGTCGCATTGCTGAAGGTTCGGATGGACGGGAGGAAAGGAAAGCCGTGAAGATCAAGAGGTGCGGGAAGTGCGGTTTTTCACTCGGCCTGTCCAAAGTAGTGAAGATAATAGACAACGGTACCATTGTGGGTAGCTACGATGAGAACATGCGCCTCTCCCTCATCGAGGCGGATTTCCTCACCGATATCTTCCGCAACATCGAGAACGAGGTGGGACTGCCCATCGGCCATCTCGTCTTCGAGGCGCAACGCAACGCCTCCCTCGAGATAATCGACGTCTTCATGAAGGGTGCGAGGGGATTCGTTCGCTGGACCGGCCCCACCAAAAAGTTCGTGGTGAAGATGATGTGCCGCCTGGCCATTTGGTCGGGCATGGGTTACGCGGAAGCGGTCTACATCAAACCGGGCAAGTTGGGGGAGGCCATCGTGCGCAACCCTTTCAACCACGAACTCTTCGCGGCGATCATCGTCGGCGCATTCGAGTCCCTGGAGCGTGAGCCTTACGGGTACACCTGGAGCAAGGAGGGTGGCGAGGATATCATCTCCGTCCGGCCCGAACCGGAGCGCTCCGAGCTGGCCGAGCGCATGACTTTCGAAAAATACCCCATGAAGCCGGGCTGGCGGACCTACGAGCGTTGCCCCAAGTGCAAAATGCCCCTGGCCCTCAAGTATGAGTGGGACGAGAACCAGGGCATCGTCATGGATACCGAGCTCAACGTGCGCATGGTCTTCATCGACTCCTACACTCCCAACGTGGTCTTCCGGGAGCTGGCCAGGGAACTGGGGGACGCCATCTACCCCATCATCGTCGATTCCCAGCGCGAGTTCTCCCTACGGCACTTGAGCGACGAGTTCCTGGCCGGCGGCAAGGTGGGAGAGGCCATGGGGAAAGAAGAGTTCTACCTGGCCGTCCTGGACGAGCTGGCCCTGCGCGGACAGGGCAACCCGGTGGAGCACTCCTTCCGCGAGGACTCCCTGCGAGTGATCATCGAAAACCCCTTCAACCCCCACCTGCTGGCCGGGTGCCTCTGCGCCATGTACGAGCTGGGGGAAGGGCGGCGGGCCACCGCCACCTGGGAGGACATGGACCCCTCCACCCTCGAGTTCATCCTCACCCCGGCCTGAACCCGCGGCGGGCTTCGAGCCAAGTCAAACAAATTCTTTATTCTGACACTGCGCCTGTCTATAATGTTGAGGAGTTGCGCGGAGGACGCGAAAGGGACGTTTACGGTGGGAGGGACGACATGAAGGTAATAGGCTGCAAGAAATGCGGTTTTTCCCTGATCTTGTCAAGGGTGATCCGCTTCAACAAAAACGGCACCATCACCCTGTTCTTCGCCCGGGACTTCCGCGTCGCCCTTATCGAGGCGGATTTCCTCGGAGAGATCATCCGCGGCGTCGAGAGGGAATTGGGCGTCCCCATCATGCACATCGCCTTCGAGGCACAGCGCAACGCTTCCTTCGAGTCCATCGACCGGAACCTCTGGGGGCCGCTCAAGTTCGGGCGCCTTACCGGGTGGGGCAAGCGCGTAGCCGTCGAGATACTCTGCCGCATCGCCGCCTGGACCGGTCAGGGCTACGCCAAGGCCATAGCGTACCGGCCGCGCAAACTGGGGGAGGCCATCGTGCGCAACCCCTTCGACCGTGAGCTCTTCGCGGCCATCATCGTCGGCGCTTTCGAAGCCGTGGAACTGAGACCCTACAGCCACACCTGGCTGAAGAAGGGCGACGACGACGTCATCTCCATCCGCACCGAACCTTCCCGCCCCGACATCGCCGAGCGCATGACCATAACCACCCCCAAGCTCAAGAAGGGCAAGCGCAGCTTCCCGCGTTGCTCCTTCTGCCGGGCGCCCCTGGGTCTCAACCTCAGCTGGGACGGTGACCAGGGTATCGTAATGGATAAGCGGCGGAACGTGCGCATGGTCTTCCTGGACGCCTATACCCCGGTGGTGGTCTTCCGGGAGCTGGCCAAGGAGTTGGGGGACGAGGTCTACCCTATCATCGTCGAATCCCAGCGGGGCTACTCCCTGCGCCGCCTGCGCGATGAGTTCCTGGACGGCGGCAGCCTGGGCGAAGTGGACAGAGACACCTTCTACATCTCCGTCCTGGACACCCTGGCCCTGCGCGGCCTGGGCAACCCCGTCGATTTCGATACCACCGGAGCAACCCTCAAGGTAGTCATCGAAAATCCCTACGAGGTCCACCTGCTGGCCGGCCAGCTGGCCGCCATGTACGAGCTGGGGGAGGGCAAGCAGGCCGAGGTCAACTGGAGAGAGCCGGGTCCGTCGACCCTCGAGTTCACGCTCCAGCCCCAGGGCTGAGCCCTTTCCGGGCGCCATTACGCCACCTCCAGAACAGTTACTTTAAAAAAGCCTGCTTTATTCTGTCGCGATGCATGCCTATAATATTCCTGTTCACCAAAAGGGGGAGGACATGGACGCGGAGGTAGGCTGATGCGCATCGCCAAGTGCTACAAGTGCGGATTTTCCCTGGTGCTGGCCAGCCTGGCCCGCTTCAAGGACAACGGTACCATCATACAGGTGCTGACCAGCGGCTTCCGCCTCGTGCTCATAGAAGCCAACTTCCTCACCGAGATATTCCGGCGCATCGAGGAGGAGCTGGGCCTGCCCATCGGCCATATCGTATTCGAAGCCCAGCGCAATGCCTCCGTCGACACCATCAACAACGGCCTGCGAGGGCCCTTGAGACTGGCCACCGTTTTTCCCTTTACCAAACGGCTGGCCGTCAATTTCTTCTGCCGCCTGGCCGGCTGGTCGGGGCAGAGTTACGCCAGGACCCTGGTCTACAAGCCCGGAAAGAGGGGGGAGGCCGTCGTGCGTAACCCCTTCAACCGCGACCTGATGGCGGCTATCATCGTGGGCGCTTTCGAGTCGCTGGAACGAAAGCCTTTTGGCCACACCTGGAAGATCGTGGACTCAGACGACGTCATCTGCATCCAGCCCGAGGCCGCCCTGCCCGAGATCGCCGAACGGATGAACCTTGTCTGCCGCCCCCTCAAGAAGGGCAACCGCTCCTATCCCCGCTGCCCGGTGTGTGGTGCCCCCAAGATGCTCAACCTGGAGTGGAAGGCGGGCGAAGGAAAGATCATCGACACCCGCCGCAACATCCGCATGGCTTTCCTCGACGCCTACACCCCCGGGGTGGTCTTCCGGGAACTGGCGCACGAACTGGGAGACGCCGTCTACCCCATCATCATCGACGCGCAGCGGGCTTTTTCCCTGCGCCACCTGAGGGAGGAGTTCCTGGGTGGGGGAGACGTGGGCGAGATCGTGGACAAGGACACCTTCTACATCTCGGTGCTGGACACCCTGGCCCTGCGGGGGCAGGGCAACCCGGTCGACTACATCGCCGATGGCGGCATCCTCAACGTGGTGATCGAGAACCCCTTCGAGGAGCACTGCCTGGCCGGGATGCTCTCGGCCATGTACATGCTGGGAGAAGGCCGGCCGGCCAAGGTGTCCTGGCAGGAACTGAACCCCTCCACCCTGGAGTTCCACCTCGCCCCGAAGGACTAGCGCGCCGGGAGCGGCTCAAGCCCAGGAGGTGCCGCCGTAGGGGTGGGCGTAGCGGGGAGGCTCGCGGAAAAAATAGACCACGGCTCGGGTGCGCTTGCCGTCCTCGAGGGTGACGTCGAAGGCGCCCTTCTCGAAGCCGGCCTCTTCCTCGATGACGTCGATGGTGCGGATCATATTGTCGTATAGTTCTTCCGCCGCCACCAGGAGCACCCCGCAGACCAGCGGGAAGGTCTCGATGCCCGCGTTGAGCAGCAGGGGATAGCCGAAGGGGGTGTCGTACAGTTCGCCGCGGATGGAGGCGGGTATCATCTCGCGCACGGCGTGGGATATGTGGTGGAAGAGCCTGCCCTCGGGTTTGAGGGTGCCGTAGACGAATACCGGCAGCCGCCCGAAATTCTCCGTCTCTTCGAAATCAACCATCATTCTTCCTCTCCCCCGTAGAGCAGAAAACGGAAGTAGCTGCTTTCCTCCAGGCCGGCTCCCAGGGCTCCCACCAGCAGGGCGACGTTTGAGACCAGCAGGGAGGCCCGCACGTAGTTGGAGAAACCCACGTGCTCCAGCATCAGCCACTTGTTGAGGACCTTGCGGGGGAAGAGGGCCATGGTGATCAGCAGGTCCACCGAGAAGATGGTGGCGAAGAGCAGGCTGAACCCGATGATGACGGTGAATATGGTTGCCAGGTTGAAGATGGCCACCTGCTCGTTGAAGGCACTCCGGCTGCGGTGGATTAGCAGGTGGTGCTTCCAGGTCACGTAGAAAGATGTCATGACGATCACCGCTACCCCCATCAGCACGGTGCGGTAAGGCCTCTGTCCCAGCGCCAGGTCCCAGAACTCCATGGTGACTATGGAGAGCAGCATGGTGGCCAGCGCGGCGAAGATGATCCTGGTGGACCGGGTGACCATGGTCCAGGGATGGTTGGATAAGACGGTTTGAAAGACGCGCAGGGGGTGCCGGAAAAAAGCCCGGAGATAGGTGAGGATGCGCGAGGTCTCCTTCAGCTTCTCCTGTGGCAGGATACGCGCTACCTCGCACAGGCGTTCCCGCAGGCGGGCCGTCTCCTCCGGGGCCAGCACCCGGCTGGCTCCCGCCGTGAGGACGGTCTCAAACGCCTCCTTCTTCACCCCGTTCAGACGCAGCATCCCCTCTATGAGCACGCCCGCGAAGGCCGATAAGGCCGAAGCTTCGTCCCTTGCCAGCGGTTCCAGCGGCTCGAGGGAGATGACTCCTGCCGCGTGGGCGGGCGAGATCTTCAACAGCCCGGTGCGGCTCTGCCGTGACTCCAGCTTTTTCCCGGTGACCACGAAACAGAAGTCCCAGTGCTTGTCCAGCATGGCCAGGTAGGCCTTGTCCAGCAGGGTGAGGGCGTTCACGGGTTCCGGGAGGTCTTCCGGGGCGAAGGACTGGACGAACTCCCATGAGAACCCGGAGAGATTGTCGCGGAAGAAGCCGGCTACGGCAGGCACGGCCTTCTCCGCCATCGAGCGGGAAGGCTCGTCTAGCGTGAGCAGGCAGACGGTGACCGGGTTGGTGTCCAACAGGCGCTTGAGATCGGGCTTTTTCATCTTACTTCTTGGGCGGGAGTACCTTGCCCGGGTTCATAATCCCGCCGGGGTCGAGGCTGTCCTTGAGAGCCCTCAGAACCCGTAGCCCTTCCTCGCCTACCTCGTTTTCCATCCACGGGGCGTGCTCGTAGCCGACACCGTGGTGATGGGTAATGGTGCCGCCGTATTCGCAGATAGCCCCGGTGGCCGCGCGCTTGATCCGCTCCCACTGCTCGATCTCCCGCCCTTCTTCCATGGGGGTGAGAAAGAAGTAGTAGAGGGACGCGCCATGTTTGTAGGAGTGCGAGACGTGGCAGGCGACCACGCCCCTGCCCCCGCCTTCCTTGATGGCTTCCTTGATTGAGCGGCGCACCTCGCCGTAGAGATGAAGGAGGTTGTCCCAGGTGGTGGCGGTTTCCAGGGTATCCACCAGGATGCCCGCGTTGATGAGGGGGTCGCGCAGATAGGCGGTGTCGTAGCGCCCCCGGAACCACTGCTTCCCCGGGCCGGTGCCCAGATGGAACCCTCCCAGCTTACGGCAGATGGACAGGGCTTCGGCCCGGGCTTCGTCCACCCGGGCGGACTCGCCCTCGAACCCCAGCACCATGAAGGCGCCGTCGTCGAACGAGTAGCCTCGCGTGCCCAGTGCCTTCAGGGCCATGTCCTCGGCCCTCTTCTTCCACTTGTTCCCGCCGGTCGAGCGGATGGCCTGGGCCAGCGCGGTCTCGGCCCGGTCGGAGAGCCGGACGCAGGCCGGTACGATGATGTCCTGCTGCAGCATTTCCCGGATGGCGGATACGCCTGACGGGAAGGTGCGGAATAGCAGGCCGTGGTAGTCGAAGATGTCGGGGTAAGGCCGGATGCGCAAGGTGGCTTCGGTGATGACACCCATGGTTCCCTCCGAACCTACGCACATCTCCAGCAGGGAGGGGCCGGCCGCGGTATGGGGGGTGCGGCGCGTGGCGATGGTCCCGCCGGGAGTAACCATCTTCAGGGACAGGACCATGTCCTCGATCTTACCGTACCCGGTGGATTGACGCCCGGCCGAGCGGGTGGCGATCCAGCCGCCGAGGGCGGAGAAATAGAAGCTCTCCGGGAAATGCCCCAGGGTGTATCCCTGGGCGTTCAAGGCCTCTTCGAGTTCGGGGCCCTGCATGCCCGCCTGGGCCACCGCCACCAATGAGGTGGGGTCGACTTTGAGTAAGCGGTTCATGCGCGCCAGGTCCAGACTGACCACTCCGGCATACTGCTCGGCCTGGAGGGGTTCCAGCCCACCGGTGACGCTGGAGCCTCCACCGATGGGGATGACAATGAGACGGTGGCGCACGGCCAGCTTGAGCACCTCGGCCACTTCGCGTTCCTCCCGCGGCCAGACCACCGCGTCGACGGCATGCCCGGGCCGCCGCAGGCGCAGACGCAGGACGTCGCGGTAGCTTTTACCCTGGGAGTGGCTGACACGGTGGAACAAACCGGTAGAGAGGTTCTCCTTTCCCACCACCTTCTCCAGCTCGTCAAGGGCTTCGGCGGGAATGCGGGGTTCGGGGAGGTTCATCTCTTCCAGGGTAGGATCGGTGAAGCGTTTCTTTTCCGGATCGAAATCGAGCTTCTCTTTCAGGTAGGGAGGGAGGCCGGCGTGCTCCTCCATGTTGAAGGCCTTCTCAAGGTTGCCCCACCCGAACCAGCGTGACTTCCCCTCCTCGTAGTCGGACATGCCGCACCTCCTGACACCCTGTAAACGATTGATATCTAAAGATACCATAAGGCCGCCGCCGTCTGCCACAGGGGCAGCGCGGAGCGGGTCGCGGGCTTGCTAGAGGATCAGCGTGGAGCGGGACAGGGGCAGAGGGGTTTCTAGTTGAGCAGCGGCTCGACGTAGTTCTTGACCTTGATCTTGATGCGGCAGAGAGCGTTGTCAACCACCTTGGTGTCGCGGTCGATCTCGTCGGCGATCTCCTTGTAGCTCTTGCCCTCCAGGTAGGAGAGGAGTACTTCCCATTCCAGCCCCGAGAGTTTCTCCTTGAGGACGGAGACGATGCGGGAGAGCTCGTCCTCGAAGATGAACAGTTCCAGGGGATCCTTCTCCTTGGCGTGGATCTCGTTGAAGGTGTAGGAACCGGTATCGCTTCCCTCCTCGAACACCTGGGATTCCAGGGGGCGGTAGCAGGAAAGGGGGTTGTGCTTCTTGCGCGTGTGGGTTTTAACGGCGGTGATGATCTGGCGGGTGATGCAGAGTACCGCGAAGGAGCGGAAAGAACACTCGTTATTGATCTTGAAGTCCCGGATGGCTTTGTACAGGCCGATCATGCCTTCCTGGATGGTGTCGTCGTGTTCGGCTCCCTCCAGGAAGTAGGATTTGGCTTTGACGTGGACGAGGTACTGGTACTTGTTGATGAGGTAGGCTTCGGATTTCAGGTCGCCCTGGTGGGACAGCTCGACCAGGTCGTCATCGCAGAGCGATTCGTAATTGACCAAGGTAACCGACTGAAAGCCATTTCTTCCCGGCAAAGAAGACCCCCTTCTTCGTGACAAGTATTGTACCCACATTTAGTATTATTTCAGTCCAAATATAACATATATATAGTGGTTGTCAATATGTTGGGGAAAGAAAAATTTAATAATTACTATATATTGTGTGTCCTTGAAAAATTCTTAAGAAAATTTGGGCATAACAGATTGAACATGTTCATCATGAAGTGAAATATTCAACGAAAGCAAACGGTGGTTATCAGCCTTGTGCCAGGCCGGCGCGGCGTATCTTCTCGCGCACCCCTTCCACGATCCATTCGGGGGTTGAGGCGCCCCCCAGGATGGCCAGCTTCCGCACACCGGCAAGTGAGGCGAGGTCCAGTTCTTCCGGCGCCTCTATCTGCTGGCTGGGCGTGCCCGAGGAGAGACAGATGCGGGTCAGTGAGGCGGTATTGGAGCTGTTGCGGCCGCCCAGCACCAGTACGAGATCCGAGTTCTGGGCCAGGCGCCGCGCTTCATGCTGGCGGGCCATGGTGGAATGACAGAGGGTGTCCATCACCCTCAGGTCCGGTACCCTCCCGACCAGTTGGGCGATGAGGCTGCGGTATGTCATGACGTCCAGGGTGGTCTGGCCGATGATGCCCACCCGGCGGGTGCGGCGACCTTCTTCCTTCCACCAATCGTTCAGCTCCTTCTGGGCGCTTAAAACCACTGCCCGTTTTTCCACCTGGCCCAGGATGGCCCGCACCTCGGGGTGGTCGCCAGAGCCTATGATGATCAACCGGTAGCCTTCCTCCACTATGCTGCGCGCGGCCTTCTGGGCTTTCTTGACGATGGGGCAGGTGGCGTCGACAACGACCGCCCCCAGCCGTTGCAGAGATTCCAGCGTCCTGGGGGGCACGCCGTGTGACCTGATGACCACGGGCTTGCCGGAGAGATCGAGGGACTTCAGTGTCTTGAGACTGTCAGATAGCGCTTCAATCCCCTTGCGCGCAAGGAAATCGACCACCTGGGGGTTGTGGATGATGGGCCCGAAGGTGTAGATGGAACCGTCGGAGTTCTCCAGGGTGCGCTCGGAGATCTCGATGGCCCGTCTTACCCCGGGGCAGAAACCTATGTGCCGGGCGACCTTGATCTCCATGCCGTCCCCCCGATCGTTCCACTCGGTATCATGGCGTGTCACGGTTTCTTAATTATATAGTCCCGAAGGTTTAAAAGACAAATTTATTGGGCAAGTCATAAAATGCCTGTTGGGAGCGGGTTTACCTTGTCACGACGGTATGCCTCTAGTCATGTCAGATGTCTTGACAACGGTATTGTCAAGTATTATATTAATGAAGGAGTTAAGTGTAAAGATAATAAGGATAAGGAGGAAGTAAAATGGCAAAGACGATCGGAATAGACCTGGGGACAACCAATTCGTGCGTCGCTGTACTGGAGGGGGGCGAGCCGACAGTCATCCCCAACAGTGAGGGGGGAAGGACCACTCCCTCGGTTGTGGCCATGTCCAAGACGGGCGAGCGGCTGGTTGGACAGGTAGCCAAACGGCAGGCCATCACCAACCCGGAGAACACCATCGCATCCGTCAAGCGGATAATGGGGACCAAGGACACCGTAAAAATGGGGGACAAGGAATATACCCCCCAGGAGATCTCCGCCATGATCCTGCAGAAGCTGAAGAGGGACGCGGAAGAATACCTGGGCGAGAAGGTGGCGGACGCCGTCATCACCGTCCCGGCCTACTTCGACGACTCCCAGCGGCAGGCTACCAAGGACGCCGGCAAGATCGCCGGCCTCAACGTGCTGCGCATCATCAACGAGCCCACCGCGGCCGCCCTGGCCTACGGCATGGATAAGAGCCACGATCACACCATCCTCGTCTTCGACCTGGGTGGAGGAACCTTCGACGTCTCCATCCTGGACATCGGCGAGGGCGTCTTCGAAGTCAAGTCCACGGCCGGCAACACCCACCTGGGAGGCGACGACTGGGATCAACGCGTTATCGACTGGATGGCCGACGATTTCAAGGCCTCAAACGGCGTGGACCTGCGCGATGACAAGATGGCCCTGCAGCGGCTGAAGGAAGCGGCGGAGAAGGCCAAGGTGGAACTGTCCACTACCACCACCGCCAACATCAACCTGCCTTTTATCACCGCCACGGCTGACGGCCCGCTCCACCTGGACATGAACCTCTCTCGCTCCGAGTTCGAGAAGATGACCGCGGACCTGCTGGAGAAGTGCGTGGGGCCCTTCAAGCGCGCCCTGGGCGACGCCAAGCTGGACCCCAAGGACATCGAACACGTAATCCTGGTAGGCGGATCCACCCGCATGCCCATGGTTGTGGACATGGTCAAGAAGCTCACCGCCGGCAAGGAACCACACAAGGGTGTCAACCCGGACGAGGTAGTGGCGGTGGGAGCGTCCATCCAGGGCGGCGTGCTCAAGGGTGAGGTCAAGGACATCCTGCTCCTCGACGTGACCCCGCTTTCCCTGGGGATCGAGACCCTGGGCGGCGTCTTCACCAAGCTCATCGAACGCAACACCACCATCCCCACCCGCCGTTCGGAGATATTCACCACCGCGGCGGACGGGCAGAGCAGCGTGGACATCAAGGTGTTCCAGGGTGAGCGCGAGATAGCCGCCTACAACAAGATGATCGGCAACTTCCAGCTGATCGGCCTCCCGCCTGCGCCGCGTGGCGTGCCCCAGATAGAGGTGGCTTTTGACATCGACGCCGACGGAATACTGCACGTGACCGCCAAGGACCTGGCCACCGGCAACGAGCAGAAGATCACCATCACCGCCACCGGGGGGCTTTCTTCCGACGAGATCGACCAGATGGTCAAGGACGGAGAAGCCCACGCTTCCGAGGACCGCGCCAAGCGGGAAGAGGCGGAGGTGCGCAACAACGCTGACAGCCTGGTCTACTCGACGGAGAAGTCCCTGAAGGAACTGGGTGACAAGGTGAACCCAGAAGACCACCGGGCCATCGAAACCGCCCTGGAGGACGTGAAGGAAGCCCTGAAGGGCAACGACACCGACGACATCCGGCGCAAGACCGAGATCCTGGTGCAGGCCTCCTACAAGCTGGCCGAGCACATGTACGCCAACACTGGGGATGCCGGCACCCCTCCGCCGCCGGAAGGCGACGGCAGCTACGGTGCCACCGAGGAAGCGT
Source organism: uncultured bacterium (assembly GCA_963765625.1). Taxonomy (GTDB): domain Bacteria; phylum Actinomycetota; class Geothermincolia; order Geothermincolales; family Geothermincolaceae; genus CAVXXD01. The sequence continues at coordinate 298,191 of CAVXXD010000010.1, read as the reverse complement.
CAGGTGAGGTAATCGACGCCGACTATGAAGAGATGAGTTGAGGAGCAAGGGCGGGGTCCTGCCGGTAGGTGGGAAAGCTCGTGGCCCAATAGAGGGCGAAAACGAAACTTGTTGGACCGGGCCCCGTGCCCGGTCCAACAGGAAAAAGAACGGCAGGCCCGCTTCGGGGACTGCGTGGAAGAAGGCGGGAAAATGGAAGACAAAGAAAAGGAAGTTAAGAAGCAAGAGCAGACTCACCATCGCCCCCTGAAGAAAGAGCTTGAGGAAGAGGTCAAGGAACTGGAAGGCGAAGTCAAGGTGTTGAACGAAAAACTGCAGGCGTCGGAGGAGAAGTCGGGGGAGTACCTGGACGACCTGAAGCGCCTCAAAGCCGAATTTGAGAATTACCGGAAGCGCATGCTCAGGGAGCAGACCGGCATCGTCGAGACGGCGAACCAGGGAATGGCCTCGAAGCTCCTTCCGGTCCTGGATAACCTGGAAAGGGCCATAGCCGCGGCCGGCGGCGAGCCGACCGAAGGGTTGGCCGACGGAGTCAGGATGGTCCATTCCCAGCTACTTGACGTGCTCAAGGCGGAAGGCCTGGAGGAGATAAACCCCCACGGCCACCCCTTCGATCCCCACGTCTGCGAGGCGGTAAGGACGGTGCTGTCCGACGACCATGCGGACGAGACGGTGGTCGAGGTGCACCAGAAGGGCTACAAGTGGAAGGACCGGTTACTGCGGCCGGCCATGGCCACGGTGAGCAAGTGCAGTGGTGGGGGCGTGGAATAACCAGAGATTGAGGGCGATACCGTGAACGGTAAGGATTACTACAAGGTCCTGGGCGTGTCCAAAGGGGCCAACGATAAAGAGATAAAGAACGCCTACCGCAAGCTGGCTCGCGAGAACCATCCCGACGCCAAACCTGGAGACAAGGCGGCGGAGGAGAAGTTCAAGGCCGCGGCCGAGGCTTACGAGGTGCTTTCCGACCCTGAGAAGCGCAAGCGTTACGACTCGGGGGAGATGTTCGGAGGCGGCATGGGCGGACCGGGCGCAGGACAGGGGTACGGCGGCTTTCCCGGCGGGTTCCCGGGCGGCGGCGGAAAGTCCTACAACTTCCGCTCCGACGACCTGGGTGACCTGGGCGACATCTTCAACCTCTTCGGCGGCATGGGCGGAGCCGGAACGGGTACCGGGAGGAGAAGGGCTCCGCGCAAAGGCCCCGACACCCAGGCCGGCACCCAGATATCTTTCGAGGATTCCCTGCGGGGCGTGAGCCTGCCCCTCAACCTGACTGGGCGCGTATCCTGCTCGACGTGCAGCGGCAGCGGCGCCAAGCCCGGAACCTTGCCCCGCACCTGCAACACCTGCAAGGGCCGGGGCACGGTATCCCAGGACCAGGGCCCCTTCGCCTTCTCCCGGGCCTGCCCGGAGTGCGGGGGGCGCGGCACGGTCATTGACGCACCCTGCCCCACCTGCCGTGGCGAGGGGTCGGTGCAGGAGGCTAAAAAGATAACGGTGAAGATCCCGCCGGGGGTGAAAGAAGGGCAGAGCATCCGCTTCGCCGGCCGCGGCGAGGCGGGATCGCCGGGAGGCGTCCCCGGAGACCTCTTCGTCAAGGTGAGGGTGTCTCCCCACCGCTTCTTCCGCCGGGTGGACAACGACATCTACCTGGACCTGCCCCTCACCTTCGCGGAAGCAACCCTGGGGACCACGGTGGAGATACCGACCCCGCTTGACGGCAAGGTCAAGCTGAAGATCCCGGCCGGGACGCAGGAAGGGCGGAAGTTCAGGTTCAAGGGAAAGGGCGCGCCCCTGACGCGCGGCAAAGGGAGCGGCAACCTCTATGCGGTGGCCCACCTGGCGGTTCCGAAGAAGTTGTCTTCGGAGGAGAAGGAACTGCTGGAGAAGCTGCAGGGGCTGGAGAAAGAAAATCCCCGGCAGCGCTTTGAGGAGTAGGTGAGCGAAAATGGACTCGAACAGCGGAGGCAGGAACGACGACAGGAGCGGGGCGGTTTACGTCATCAGCGTGGCCGCGCAGTTGGCGGAGGTCCATCCCCAGACCCTGCGCATCTATGAGCGCAAGGGCCTGCTCAAGCCGGACCGTGTGAAGAACCGCCGGCGCTATTCCGAAGCGGACATCGACCGCTGCCGTCTCATCCAGGAACTCACCCGGGACATGGGGGTGAACCTGGCCGGGGTGAAGATGATCCTGGAGATGCGGGACAGTTTCGATGCCCTGAACGAGGAGATGCGCGAGGTCCGGGACCACATGGAATCACTGCGGCAGCAGGCGGCGCGGGAGATGGAAGAGCTTCGTAAGAGTTTCCGCAACGAGCTGGTGCCGGTGAAGCGCGGCGGGCTCATGCCGCTGTCGCAGACCGACCCCTTCCGGCTGCGGCGCAAATAAATAAATCCAACAGGATGGTGATGGCACCATGATCAAACCGGATAAACTGACCGTTAAAGCACAGGAGGCCTTAGTCGACGCCCAGGGCATCGCGGGAGAGCTCAACCAGCAACAGGTGGAGCCCGGGCACCTCTTCCTGGCATTACTGCGCCAGGAAGGCGGGACGGTGCCTTCCCTCATGAACAAGCTGGGAGCGGACCTGGAGATAATCATCGGCGAAGCCGAGAAGGCCCTGGAGAGGCTGCCCCAGGTGCACGGCGCCGGTGGCCAGGTCTATATCTCCAACGACCTGAGCAGGCTGATGGACGAGGCCCTGGCCGAAGCCGACGCCATGAAGGACTCCTACGTCTCCACCGAACACCTCTTCCTCGCCCTGACCGGGTTGAAACAGGGTGACGCGGCGGAAGTGCTGCGCGCTCATGGAATCACCCGCGAGCGCGTACTCAAGGCCCTGGCCGAGGTGCGGGGTTCGGCGAGGGTCACCGATCCCGACGCGGAGGAACGCTACCAGTCACTGGAGCGCTTCGGGCGGGACCTCACCGACCTGGCCCGGCGAGGCAAGCTGGACCCGGTCATCGGCCGTGACTCCGAGATCCGCCGGGTGATCCAGGTGCTGTCGCGGCGGACCAAGAACAACCCGGTGCTCATCGGCGAGCCTGGCGTGGGCAAGACCGCCATCGTGGAGGGCCTTGCCAACCGTATCGTTGAAGGCGACATCCCCGAAGGGTTGAAGAATAAGAGGGTGGTGTCTCTGGACATCGGTGCCCTGGTGGCCGGGGCCAAGTACCGCGGCGAATTCGAGGACCGCCTGAAGGCGGTACTGAAGGAGATCACCGGTTCGGAAGGGGAGATCATCCTGTTCATCGACGAGATGCATACCCTGGTGGGGGCGGGCGCGGCCGAAGGGTCCATGGACGCATCCAACATGCTCAAGCCGGCCCTGGCCCGGGGCGAGCTGCACGCCATCGGCGCCACCACCCTGGATGAATATCGCAAGCATATCGAGAAGGACGCCGCCCTGGAGAGGCGCTTCCAGCCGGTGCTGGTGGGCGAGCCGGACGTCGAGGACACCATCGCCATCCTGCGGGGCTTGAAGGAGCGTTACGAGGTCCACCACGGGGTGCGCATCCAGGACGCCGCCCTGGTGGCCGCGGCTGTCCTCTCGGACCGCTACATAAGCGACCGCTTCCTGCCCGATAAGGCCATCGACCTGGTGGACGAGGCGGCTTCGCGCCTGCGCATCGAGATCGACTCCATGCCCACCGAGATAGATGAAGTCCAACGGCGGATCAAGCAGCTGGAGATCGAGCGGCAGGCTTTGAAGAAGGAGAAGGACCAGGCCTCGCTGGAGCGCCTGGAGAAACTGGACGCGGAACTGGCCGACCTGAACGAGCGCGGCTCGGAGATGAAGGCTCACTGGCAGTCCGAGAAAGAGGCCATCGACCGCATCCGGGAGCTGAAGGAGCAGTTGGAGCAGGCGCGCTACGAGGAGGGCAAGGCGGAACGCCTGGGCGACCTGGAAAAGGCCGCCCGCCTGCGCTACTCGGAGATCGTCGGGATGGAAGGCCGCCTGGAGGAGGAGAACGCCAAGCTCGCCATCCTGCAGAAGGACCGCGCCATGCTCAAGGAGGAGGTTGACGACGAGGACGTAGCCGAGGTGATATCCGCCTGGACCGGTATCCCCGTGTCGAAACTGCTCGAAGGCGAAGTGGAGAAGCTGATCCACATGGAGGAGCGCCTGCGCCTGCGGGTGGTGGGGCAGGAGGATGCGCTGGAGGTCGTTTCCAACGCCATACGCCGCGCCCGGGCCGGCTTGCAGGACCCCAACCGCCCCATCGGTTCGTTCATGTTCCTGGGCCCCACCGGGGTGGGCAAGACCGAGCTGGCGCGCGCCCTGGCCGAGTTCCTCTTCGACGACGAGCGGGCCATGGTCCGCCTGGATATGAGCGAGTACATGGAGCGCCATACCGTCAGCCGCCTGGTAGGCGCGCCCCCGGGCTACGTCGGCTACGACGAGGGGGGGCAGCTCACCGAGGCGGTGCGCCGGCACCCCTATGCGGTTGTCCTGCTGGACGAGATAGAGAAGGCCCACTCCGACGTCTTCAACGTGCTGCTGCAGATCCTGGACGACGGCCGCCTCACCGACGGGCACGGCCGCACCGTGGATTTCAAGAACGCGGTGATCATCATGACCTCCAACGTGGGCAGCCAGTACCTGCAGGACCTGGCGGGCAAGGACCCGGAGCAGGTCCGCGGCATGGTCATGGAGGCGCTACGCTCAAGTTTCCGCCCGGAATTCCTCAACCGCCTGGACGAGGTGATCATCTTCAACCAGCTTGGGCTGGAGGAGATCAAGCGCATCGTGGACATCCAGGTGGAATACCTGCGGGCGCGCCTGGCCGACCGCAAGCTGGACATCCGGCTGAGCGAGCGGGCCAAAGAGGTCATTGCTTCAGAGGGCTTCGACCCCGACTATGGGGCCAGGCCCCTCAAGCGGGTGATCCAGCGCGAGGTTCAGGACCGGCTGGCCCGCCGGCTGCTGGAGGGCGAGTTCGGCGAGGGCGACACCGTCTCGGTCGATGTCGACCCCGGCGGCGGCTTCACCTTCACCCGCGTCTGACACGTGCTATATTAGTGAGCATGGATCTATCGAAGATACGCTGCATCATATTCGACCTGGACGGGACACTGGTGGACACCACCGAGCTGATCCTCCACTCCTTTCGCGAATCGTTCCGGCTCGCCGGAATCTCCGCTCCTTCCGACGCCGAACTGCTGGCCCAGATAGGCCGGCCGTTGGTCCGCCAGATGGCCGACCTCGACCCCGCGGGCGCGGACCGGCTGGTCGCCCTGTACCAGCAGTGCTACGAGGATTCCCACGACCGCCTGGCGCGCTCTTTCCCCGGGGTGGGGGAAACATTGGAAGAGCTGGCCGGGCGGGGATACAGGCTGGGCATCGCCACCTCCAAGCGGGACTACACCACCGCGCGGGCCCTGGAGTTTTTCGGGATGACGGAGTACTTTGAAGTCGTCATCACGGCCAGTGACACCGAGAAGCACAAGCCTGACCCCGAGCCGCTCTACGAGGCCATGCGGCGCCTGGGAGCAGCTGCGTTGGATGCCACCTACATCGGTGACAGCCCCCACGACCTCAAGTGTGCCCATGCCGCGGGCGTGCCGGCTGGCGCCGTGGGGTGGAGCCCGTTCGACCGTGAGGTCCTGGTGGCGGAGAACCCCGACTACTGGATCGCTGAGCCGGGCACCCTGCTCGAGCTTTTCCGGGGTCTCTTCTAGCAAGATAAGCTTCGCGTAATGAATATTTCCCGACACAAAAGATTGGGTATTGCTTCCCGGGAAAAGCGGGGTTAGACTATAAACATGACACATGACTGAGCGTCTAGTCACTCAGTCGAAAAAAGGGCGATGCGAGGAGGTATTTCGATGTTCCCCAGCAAGAAGTTCTTTGATCGCGGGACCAAGTTGATGAAATACAACGACCAGGCCATGAAGATGTCCAACTGGCCCGGTTTAAAGCAGCTGGGGGCCGCCGTGATCGACGTCAAACACACCAAGATCTCCTATATCCCCATCGTGGCAGACATCGAGGTGCCGTCCGGGACCCCGCTGCCCACCACCATCGTCGAGGAGTTCATAGACAAGGCCAGCCACCATTTCTCCCTCGACTTCTGCCCCTGCCGCACCGGCCGCGAGTGCGACAACTTTCCCCGCGATTTCGGCTGCACCTTCCTGGGTGAAGCGGTACTGGACATCAACCCCGAACTGGGCAAATTGATAACCAGGGAAGAAGCTCTCGAGAAATACCACAAAGCCAATGAGCTCGGGCTGATAACCTGCGCGGGGAAATTCAAGGGAGACGCCCTGCTCCTGGGGGTGGGTAAGAACCATAAGAAGCTGATGACCGTCTGCCACTGCTGCCCATGTCACTGCATCAGCAACGGTTTCCACCTTGCACCCAAGGAGTTGCGCGAGACTTTGTCCAGGCTGGAAGGCCTGACGGTGGAGGTGACCGACGACTGCATCGGGTGTGGCAAGTGCGTGGACATCTGCATCTTCAAGGCCATGACCTTGGACGGTAAAAAGACAGTGGTTGACCTCGACAAGTGCAAGGGCTGCGGCCGCTGTGCCATGGTCTGCGAGGATGACGCCGTCCGCATAACCATCGATAACCCTGATTACATCAGGGATTACGTAAACCAGGTAAGCGCTCTCTGCGACTACAGCTGACGAAGCTCCGCAGAGACAGGCCCGCAAGGGGTCCGCAGGGATAGATACAGGGGTACGCCGTGTGACGTGCCCCTGTATTATTCAGGCCGGCCGCAGTGCCCGCGGCGGCACATTCTACATCGATCTGAGCAGTTCCTGGGCCCGCTTGAGCAGCCGTTGGATGCCGGCGAAGGCACTTTTTTCGTCCACGGTTATCTCCATGTCCAGGTCACCCTCCATCAGCTTGCCGGAGATGTCGTCCAACTCCAGGATGGGCCGGGTCACGTAGCGCATGGTAGCCCAGGCCATGGTCAGTGGGGAGAGAGCCAGGCAGAGCAGGAGGAAGATCAGGCTGAGCAGCAGCTGGTAGTTGAGCAAGCTGCTCGAGCCGCTCTGGTAGAGGTCCTCCAGCACTCTGGCCTGGGGAGTGACGTTGACGACGTAGTACTCGAACTGGTTTTCTCCGAACCCCGGGTAGTCGACGGGGTTCATCATCACCATCACCAGGTCCCCGGGCTCGTAGTAGCCCTCGTAAATGGTGACGGAGTCACTGATCCGGGCCGGTTTCTCCTTGAGCTCCACACCTTCCCCGAACGAGACCAGGTACTGGTCTCCCGAGGGGGTTTCCACGTAAGTCACGGCTGCGTCACAGTTGAAGGCATACCTCAGTATGATGGTCAGGCGTTCAATGGAATCCAGGCGGTCCCCGGTGAAATCGGGGTCCCAGATGTCGTTCCCGACGTATGCCCCGGTGTTGGCCTTGGCGTAACCGACGATGGAGTCATATGCGCCACTGTAGTAGCTGGCCATCTCCTGGCCCACGCTCTCCACGATGTCGTCGGTGCGTGCGTTCATCATGGCGATGGAGGAGAGGAGGAGGATGACCGTGCTCGCCAGGAAGATAACCGTGGTTACCAGCGTCCATACCGCTATGACCTTGTTCACCTCACGGTTTCCCAGGGACTCCCTGGTGTAGTCGTCCGCCGTGCTCACCTCCGCACCCCGGCCCAGGATCACCCGGCCGCTGTTGAGCAGCCGCTGCAGGTTGGCGAAGATGCTCCCCTCCCGCACCTCTTCCTCTATGGCCGGTTTTCCCCTTATGAGGTCGCTGGCTTCTTCGTTCAATCTTTCCATGGGGCGCCTCAGCAGGCGGTTGATGAAGATGTAGATCACCGCCACCGAGAAGGCCAGTATCAGCAGGAAGAGTATGCCCATTCCGATCACCTGCTGTTTGACCATGCGGGACTTCTCGTCCTCGTAGACTTGCTTGATCGTATCGACCTGTGAAGTGTTGTCGATACCCAGGATCACCTCGTCACCGGGGAATATGCCTGGTTTGTCCAGGACAAAGAAGGTCCCCTCCCTGTCTCCCAGTTGGTTGAGGATGACGTAACCCTGTTCTCCGCCGGCTATGTCGGAGGGGACGTCGGGGACTTCCAGCCCGGGCTTCGAGGCCGCGACCACCTTTCCCGTCCCCGTCCGGTAGATGACGAAATCGGCGTCGTAAGTCCCGAGGATGGAATCGTTGAAGAAGCCCAGGAGCATGTCGATGTTGCCCAGAGCCGCCTGCATGTTGTCCGCCGTGAACTCCATTCCCTGGTTGGTCATGAGATATTCGCTCATGCTGGCGTAGCAACTCTGGAGACGATCGGCTATCTGTTCAGCCATGGCCGTCTTCATCCTGTCGGTCTGCTCGCGTAGGTTGTTGCGGGAACTGAGGATGAGGAAAAGTGACATCGAGACGATCAGAAGCACGCAGCAGAGGGTGCTGACCAGCACCAGTTTTCTGACTTCTTTACCTTTGAACAACACGTCTCCTTCTTAAAGAGATGCACTACCCGTTTCGACCTTAATTATACATCCTGTCTTTCAGGCCATGGACCGTAGAAGTTCCTGGGCCCACAAGAGCAACCGCTGGATGTCGGCAAAGGCGCTCTTCTCATCCACGGTTATCTCCACTTCCAGTTCGCCTTCCATCAGATTGCCGGAGAGAGCATCGAGTTCCAGGATGGGCCGGGTCACGTAGCGCATGGTAGCCCAGGCCATGGCCAGGGGTGATAGCACCAGGCAGAGCAGGAGGAAGATCAGGCTGAGGATCAACTGGCCCTTGAGCAGGCTGCTGGTACCTTCCTCGTAGAGGCCTTCCAGTGCGTCCGCCTGGGTAGTGACGTTAACGACGTAGTAAGCGAACTGGTCGTCTCCGAAACCCGGGTAGTCGGACCGGTTCATATTCAGGATCACCAGGTCACCCGGCTTGTAGTAGCCTTCATAGATATTGATGGGGTCGCCCATCTCGGCCAGCAGCGGCTCCTTCAGTTCTACGCCCTTCTTCACGGAAGTGAAGTACTTGCCGGCCCCGTTCACTTCGATATAAGCCACGGAAGAGTCGGCGTCGAAGGTGTACCTGACGAATTCGGCCAGGCGCTCCCGGGAGGCTTCGCGGTCGATGGTGGAGTCGGGGTCCCATAGTTCGCCGCCGACGTAGATGTCGGTGCCGGATAAGGCATAACCGACGATGGAGTCGTAACAGCCGCTGTAATAAGAGGCCATCTCCTGGTCGATGCTGGTCAATATCTCTTCGGTCTTGCTGTTGGTCAGGGCTATGGAGACCACCAGCAGGATGATCGTACTGGCCAGGAAGACCAGGACGGTGACGGCCGTCCACACCCCCATGACCTTGCTGATCTCCCGCTGCCTGACGGTCTTCCCGGTTGCGACCTCTACCGTGCCCACCTCGGCGCCCCGGCCCAGGATGGCCCGGCCGCTGTTGAGCAGGCGTTGCAGGTTGGCGAAGATGCTCTTCTCCCGCACCTCTTCCTCCCCGATCTGCTTGCCCTGCATTATGTCCCGGGCTTCCCGGCTGAGGCGGGCCATGGGGCGCCCCAGCCAGTGGGCGATGGAGAGGTAGATGACTACCAGCGAGAAGGCCAGCAGGACAAGAAAGACGATGATAACCCCCAGCACCTGCTGCCTGATGGCGCGGGACTTCTCGTCCTCGTAAGCCTGCTTGATGGCGGCGTTCTGCTCGGTGTTGTCGATGGCGTAGACCGCGCTGTCTCCAGGCAGGGCGCCCTTTTTGTCGAACACCAGGAAGGATCCCTGCCTGCCGCCCAACTCGCTTAAGACCGCGTACTCGTCGCCGCCGGCGATGCCAGGCTCGAGGACCGTCGCCTCCACCCCCGGCTTACTGGTGGAGGCCTTGAGCTCTCCCCCGGAATAGTAATAAAGAAAGTCGGCATCGTAACATCTCAATATGGACGCGGCGAAGAAGTGGTAGAGAGCTTCGCTGTTCCCGAGGAGATCCTTGATGCTGGCTCCCAGTTCGACACCCTCCGCGCTTCTGAGGAATTCGGCCATGGTGGCATAACAGCCCTGGAGGTGGCCGGCGATCTGCTCGGCCATGGTGGTCTTCATCTCGTCGGTCTGCTTGCGCAAGTTGCTGCGCGAGCTGAAGATGAGGAAAAGGGAGACGGACACGATCAGCAGCACGCAGCAGAGAGTGCTCACCAGCACCAGTTTCTTTATCTCCGTTCCTTTGAACATGGCGCTCCTCCCGTCATAACGACTCCAAGGGTCTCTTTTTACACCCGTTGCATTCCCGTCTAATGTCTTCTTCGGACAAAGAAGAGGTTCCTTTAGCGCCAGCCGGCGAACGGAGCGGAGTAGCCCGTTTACGGCAGCGCGTCCCCGCGGAAGATGTAGAGGGTGCTCATGCCGGCGGCGATGAGGTTACCGTCCCCGTCACGGATCTCCCCCTCGGAGACCGCGGTGGTGCGCCCCTTGTGGATGGTCCTGCCCCGCCCGACCAGGACTCCGCTGCTGGTGTTGCCGATGTAGTTGATCCGCTGGTCAAGGGTGTAGGAATACTCGCCCGGCTCCAGCAGGCTGGCCACGGCGATGGTGCAGGTCGAGTCGAGGATGGTGGCGATCACTCCCCCGTGCAGGATGCCGTAGAGGTTCTTGTGGTCATCGCAGATGCTCAGGCGGAGATGGGACCGGCCGTCCTCGGAGTCCAGGGCTTCCATCCCCATGTGGCAGTAGAAAGGAGAGGCGTTGAGCAGGCCCAGCAGCTGCTGCTTCTGCTCCGGGGTCAATCCCTTGTGTTCCTTGTCCACCATCTCTTACCTCCTTGCCGGCGGCGGCCCTCAAAGGGTCGCCAGAAACGCGACAACACCCTCCACTCCGTCTACTGCCGTATCGCACTCCCCGCGCAGTTCCGGAGGCGATTCAGCTGAAAGCACCGCCACCGCCAGGCCCGAGAAACCGCCGCTTTCCAGGCCCCGCAGGGCGCGGAAGGCTGAGACGTCGGTGTAGTCGTCACCCACGTAGACGGCCCTTTCGGCTCCTTGGCGCTCGACCATCATCTCCACCGCCTTTCCCTTGTCGAAGGCGAAGGGGGGACGGAGCTCGACCACCTGCCTCCCCCGGTGCATGCCCAGGTCGAAGAGGCCGGCTGCTTCCCGGGCCAGGGCCTCCACCTCCTGCCGCCTTTCCGGAGCCAGGCGGAAGTGGAGGGCCAGGATGAGCCCCTTGTCTTCCAGGATGACCCCGGGCATGGACTCGAGCCCTCTTTCGAGAAGAAAACCGCGGGCATGCCCCATGATCTCGAGGTAGGGCCCGGCGCCCGGCAGGGTCCCGCCTTCGCCTCCTTCCCACCACTCCAGCCCGTGCAGTCCGACCAGGGAGATCCCGTCCAGGGGCACCAGCATGGAGAGTTCGCCCGCTGGCCGTCCCGAGATTATGCAGAGATGGTAGACTCCCGCCAGCCGTGCCACCTCTTCGGCGGCTCGCGGATGAAGGCGGGCGCCTTCCGGCGTAGGGGCGATCTCGCTCAAGGTCCCGTCGAAATCGAGGAAGAGGGCGGAGGCCTCCGGATGTGTCCGGAACAGCTCGAGGAAGGCGGCGGGGCTTTTTTCCCTCATCTTGAGCCGAACCACCTTCCCCGGCCGCGGGCTGGCAGGGGAGGCGGCATGGAGAGGAGCGGCTCGCCTGCCAGGACGAGGCCGGGGTTCACTTCCAGCAGGCATCTCGCAGCCTCCCCGCCCAGCCGTCCCTCGATCAGCCCGTAGATGCTTTTAAGATCGAGGGAGCCGTTGGAGGGAGTGTGGGCATCCGAGGCGATGAGATGAGCGAGCCCGCCGTCCAGTATCTTCCATCCGCACCTCTCGACCCTCTTTCCGTAGTGGCCGGTGAGGCTGCCGGCGTTGACCTGCAGCATCACGCCGCGTCCCACCAGACTGGGCAGGTAATCGAAATGATCGTGGATGAAGCGGTTGCGCTCGGGGTGGGCGAGCACCGGGGTGACGCCGGCCAGTTGCAGCTGGAAGAAGACCTCTTCCGAAGGGAGAGGGAACTCCACCATCGGCAGGTCCAGCAGAAGGTACCTGCCGACCCTCCCCAACGTCAGGTCACCCAGGGGCATGGGTAGTTCCAGGGGCTTGACCAGGGATGCGCTCATGCGCACTTCCGCTCCGGCCAGGAGCTCCAGCCCCAGGCCTTCATGCACCAGCCAGCCGTTCACCAACTGCACTTCTTCCGCGATGGCTTCCGGGGACGGAGGGGAGCCTTCCAGGTCGAAATGGGGGGTTGCGACCATGCGGGAGATGCCGCCCCGTACGGCTGCTCCGGCCATGGCCAGGCACTCTTCCTTGTTTCTGGCTCCATCGTCGAAGCCGGGCAGGATGTGAGAATGCAGGTCGATGAAGCCCATATGCCCTCCAGAACGGGACTATTTCTTCAAGGTCTCCTCGCACCACTTGGCCGTCTTTTCCAGCCCCTCCCGGAAAGACGTGGCCGGGGACCATTTCAGCATGCGCTCGGCCTTGGCGGCATTGAGGGAGATCCGTTCAAGCTCGCCCGGCCGAGGGGGAGCGTAGACGGGTTCCTTTTCGAAGAAGCAGATGTCCGCCAACTCCCGGTAGAGCTGGTTGACGCTGGTCTCCACCCCGGTGCCGATGTTGAAGAGTTCGCTGTCCCCGGCCGACATGGCCAGGCGGAAGGCGTTGACCACGTCGTTCACGTAAACGAAGTCGCGGGTCTGTTCCCCGTTGCCGTAGATAACCGGGGTCTCGCCGTTGAGTATCTTCCCCAGAAACATCGCGATCACCCCGGCCTCCCCGAAAGGGTTCTGGCGCGGGCCGAAGACGTTGCCCAGAGCCAGGCTGGTGTAGGCGATGCCGAACGCTTCGCAGTAATAACGGAGGTAACCGTCGACCGCGTCTTTGCTGACGCCGTAAGGACATTCGGGATGATGGGGTGCCTTCTCGTCCACCGGGAGCTTCTTGGGCTCACCGTAGATACACCCTCCCGAGCTCGTGAAGATGAACTTCTTCACCCCGGCGTCGGCAGCCATTTGAAGGAGGTTGATGGTCCCGAGGATGTTAACCTCGGCGTCTTGAACCGGGTACTTCACCGAGAAACGGACGTCGGCCTGGGCGGCCAGGTGCATCACCACGTCCGGGTTCTGTCCCTTGAAGGCCACTACGGCCGCGTTGTCCCTGATGTCCACCTGGTGAAAAGCGAAGCGGTTCTCTCTCGCCGCGTCCTTGACCCGGTAAAGGTTCTCGAATTTTCCGGTACTGAGGTTGTCCACCACCAGGACGGTGTGCCCGTCTGCCAGCAGTCCGTCGACCAGGTTGGAGCCTATAAACCCGGCGCCCCCGGTAACCACTATCTTCAATACGCCCACCCCCTCGTTTAATCGGCCTGCACGGTCCGGAAGGTGCCGACCACTATCATGTAATCCGGTAAAGTCTCATCCCATATGTCCGTAGGCGAAGTGCCCCGCAGTTCGTACAGCAGCTCGTTGGAGACGATAAAGTAATAATACACCGTTGTCTTTCGCTGGTTAACGTCTATCTCGGCTTTGTAGCTGTAAGCGGTCTGGCCGTTGAGCACCACGGAGAGAATGCCGCTGGACACCTGCTCAAGGTCGGGCGGCAGCGTGGAAGAGGAGGTGTGGGTGGCGGCAAGGTCACGGGTGATCTCGTCGGCCACAAACGATCGGATGTCTTCCATCCCTCCGAGCATCAGGTCCGGGTCCATCATCTCCGAGGATATGTCGATCCGCTTCTCCTCCGTGAGTTTTAATCCCAGCTCGAGCTGGTCGAAGACCGTACCGCCTTCTGCCAGGTCCCACAGGCGCGGATAGGTGAAGGAGACCGTGCCGTCGGGGGTGGAGTATTCGACGACGTTTTCACCGGTGGTCACCACGGTAATAGTCTTGGGGCCGCTTTCGGTGCGGGTGACGTAGTAGATGAGAAAGGCCACACCAGCGGTGAGGGTCACGATGACCAGGGTGCTCAGGACGACCGTCAGATAAAAAAGAAAGCCGCGCCGCCGCGGCAGCTCTATCTCGTCGCCCCCTTCGGTTTCCGCGTTGAGGAGGAACTGGGAGATGTGGCCGTCGGTGGACAGGGGAACCCCGCAGATCCCGCAGAACTTAATACTGTCCGGTTGATAACTTCCACAATCAGGGCATATCAAGATATATCACTCTCCATACAATTATTCTGCCAGTTCCCGGCGCAAACCTTGTAGGCAGTATATTAGACGCGCGGTGGAGGCTTATCAGCGCAGGACGCAGAAATAGATGGCTCGCTCGGAGATGACCGGGGTGTCCGAGGAGACCAGGGCGGAGAACTCGGCCGACCCGAAAGCATCCAGCTCGTCCACGTGTACGGTGACCCGGCTCGAGGGCGATACCATATAAGAGAACTTGACGGGGCCGCCGCCCGGTGACAGCAGGTAGAGGTCGACGTGGGCCACCAGGATGGGGTCGGGGTTCTCCAGCAGGATGTAGGTGTCGAAGCTGTCGGCGGTGTAACCTTCGGCGAAGTACCAGTTGGTGGAGGCTTCCCGCGCCCCGATGCTGCAGTGCCCGCCGTCCCGGCCGTCCTGGTTGAAGTACATGGCCCGTTCCACCATGAGGGGGGTGCCGCCCCCGTCCACCTGTACCGACACCGAGGTGCTCTCGCAGCCGGGGACCTGGTCAACGGCGATGGTGTAGCGTGAATGGGCGAGGATGTCGTAGCTTTCCTTGATGACCTCACCGTTGTCCTTGAAGAAAGAGACCGCCGCGGTGGTGGCGGTGTCACCCGGATTCTCGATCAGCACGTATTCGTCGAAGCCGCCCCCGGTGTAACCTTCGGCCAGTTCCCACCTGGTGGCCAGTTCGGTGGAGCCCACGGTGCAATGCCCTCCCAGGGCACCGTCGCGCTCGAAGTACATGGAACGTTCGGCGATGAAGCCCTCGGCCGCCGTCAGGCGGACGGAGTTGTTGCAGTCGTCCAGCCCGGCTACCTCGTTCACCAGCACCGTTTGGCGGGAGTGGGCGGGCAGTTCGCGCAGGATGTTGCTGGTGGTCCCGTCGTCTAAGAGAAAGGAGAGGGTCACCACGGTGTCTATGTCTCCTGGATTGAGCAGGCAGAGGTATTCGTCGAAATTGCCGCCGGTGTAACCCTCGGCGAAGTACCAGGTGGTCGAGGGCTCCGTGGCGCCGGAAGTCACGTGGCCGCCCTGTTTCTCCTTGTAGTCGAAGTACATAGCGCGCTCCGCGATCACCCCCACGTCCGAGGTGATGTGGGCGGAGACGTCGGTCGCGCCCAGGCCTGGTTCTTCGTCGACGTGCACGGTGTAGCGGGATATGGGGTTCACGGTGTAGCTCCGGCTGACCACGCTGCCGTCGGGCAGCATGTAGTCGATGTTTATGTCGGCCGCGGCCTCGGCGGGGTTCATGATCAGGATGTACTCGTCGAAGTTATCCGCCGTGTAGCCCTCGGCGAAGTACCAGCTGGTCGAGGGCTCGCTCACTCCCAGGGCGTCGCTTCCTCCCGCGATGGGGGCGGGAGGCCAGCTGAAGGCCTCGGAGATGATGTTGACGGGGATACCGTCCGGGGCCCAGTGGTAGACGATGGGCGCCTCGTCGGGAAGAAGGCGGACGCAGCCGTGGGAGGCCGGCTGGCCGATGGCGCTGGTGTCGCTGGTCACCCCGTTGTAGGTGGGCCAGCCGTGGATGCCGTAGTCCGGCGCGAAGCCCAGCCAGTAATAGCAGACACAGCCGGGATACTTGGCGATGGGCATGGCGTCGGCATGGTAGAGCACTTTGTAGGTGCCGGGAGGAGTGGCGTCGCCGGCCCGCCCGGTGGAGCACTGGAAGACCATGGCCACCCGGCCGTTCTCCACGCAGTAGAGCCTCTGATCGGCGATGGAGATGGTGATGCTCTTGGAAGTCTTAAAGGCCGACTGGAAAAGCTGGGCCGAAGGTGTGGCCTGAACCGTTGATGAAGGCGGGCTCTCCTCGCCCCGGCCGTCCACGGCGGTCACGCGGTAATAGTAGGTGACCCCGTCGGCAAGCCCGGTATCGACCCAGGAGAGGTAGTCGACGAAGCTGTCGGTGCAGTGCTGGCCGACGAAGGAGAACGGGCCGTCAGCAGCTTCCGGAGCGCCAGACGCGGTAGTAGAGTATGTCTTCGGAGGGGGAGGGCTCCCAGGCCAGCTTCGACCATGCCTCCGGCGTCGTTCGCCCGGTCGCCGGCGCTCACTCCGGCCGGCGGGATCACGGTGCTGCCGCCCCCGAAAGCGGCGAAAGCGGAAGTGATCAAGAGGATACAGAAGATGGCCGCCGTCATGACGGCCTGGATGATCCGTTTTACTGCGTTTCCTGGGCATCTCCCTGGCAACCTCCATTCTCAAAGCGTATCGGCACTGGCGCACGAATATATTACCACAAGGTCATATGACGTACCTTGTCGGGCAAAGGGCTCCCGAAAGCATGTTAAGGACGGGTTGATAATTGCCGATTTTAAAGGTGTCTGAAAGAAGGGACGGAGGGCGCTGAGGCAAGAATGAAAGGCATGATGGAATTGGTCGATATCCAGGGCCACCAGGGTGATTATCCGGACGTGTCCAGGCTGAAGTTCGAACTGATAATATTTTTCAAGGAGAACCCCGGCGTCATAGACAGCGCGGACATGATCTCAGCTCGCCTGGGGCGGAGCCCCGTCGAAGTGGAGCAGGCCCTGGACGAGTCTGGCCAACAGGGACATCTGCCTCAAGGTGTCGCAGGACATCACCTCTCCCGTCTACTCCTACCGGCCATCCACGGAGTTCCTGCGCAAAATAAACGAGGTCGCGCCGGACCTCTGTTACAATTCCCGCATGGAGCTGCTCAATATCTTCTTTGCGCGCGAACGCGGCTGAGCGGGATAAAGGCGGAATAAAAAAAGCCCCGCGGGGCTTTTTTTATGTGGCTGGGGTGGCAGGATTCGAACCTGCGAATAGCGGCTCCAAAGGCCGCTGCCTTACCGCTTGGCGACACCCCATCAAATAGTGCTTCGAGGGGAGACGGTCTCTTCCTCCTCCGTGCCTTCTTCTTTCATTTTAAAGAAGGCGCGGAGCACCGCTTCCTGAATTATCTCCCTGGTCTCCGAGTTCAAGGGGTGTGCGATGTCCTTGAAGTCGCCGTTGGGCAGCTTTCGCGAGGGCATGGCGACGAAGTAACCGCGGTCACCGTCGACGACCCTGAGTTCGTGCACTACGAAGCAATCGTCGACTACGATGCTGGCCAGACCTTTGACCATGTTCATGTCAATCTCTCGTACCGTAACCTTGGTTATTTCCACCGTACCGTTCCCTCCGTAATATCGGTTTTTGTTGTGTCAATTATACTGAAATATACCCATATAATAAAGTTTCATACCCACCCGAATAATCATACCTTCTATCGGAGGGCGGTCAATAGCGCGGCGTAGTCTTCCAGGGCCAGTTCCTCGGGACGGACGGTGGGCTCCCAGCCCAGCCCCGCCACCAGTTCTTCCAGGTGGGCCTTGCCGCCTTCAGCCTCGAAGTGCGGGGTCAGGGCGTTCACCAGGGTCTTGCGCCGCTGGGAAAAAGCCGCGTCGATGAGATGGAAGAGCTTCTCCTGCTCCCGCTCCCGGCCGGAAACACCCTCGTGCCTCTCCAGGCGGAGCAGGGTGGACTCCACCCTGGGCGGGGGCAGGAAGACGGTGGGGCGTACGTGCATGACCCGGCTGATGCGGCAGTAGTAGCCGAGCTTGAGGGAGGGGATGCCGTAGCTGCGGCTGCCGGGCCCGGCCATGTACCTCTCCGCCAGCTCACGCTGGACCAGCACCACCATGGTCTCGAGCCGGGGCAGCTCGTGCAGGGCCTTGAGCATCACCGCGGTGGCGACGTTGTAAGGCAGGTTGGAGACCATCTTGAGCGGGTCCGTACCCGGCAGTTCGGCCGCGAGGTCCAGGTCGAGGACGTCGGCCTGTCTCAGGGTGAGATTGTCCGCGTCCCTGAAATATTCCCGAAGGTGAGTGAGGAAGCGGGGGTCCTGTTCGACCGCCCATACCCGGCCGGCCCTGCGCGCAGAGCTCCTCGGTGAGGGTCCCCGCGCCGGCGCCCACCTCGAGCACGGTGTCGGCCGGGCCGAGATCGGCGGCGTCCACGATTCTGCCGAGGATGTTGCCATCCACGAGGAAATGCTGGCCGTAACGGCGGGAGAGGCCGATGCCCCTCTCCTCGCAGCAGGCCCTTCAGGACCGAAGGTTTTGCCAGTTCTCCCAAGTCTCTCCTCCACCTTCGTCACCATTAGTCACTCGCTCCACTACCATGCTACCAGACGCGCCGACGCCCTTTCCGTTCGTGACGCTATAATTAGGATATGAAGATCGTCATGGAAGCTCCCGCCAAGATCAACCTCTTTCTACAGGTGGGCCCGGCCGGAGAGGACGGCTACCATCCCGTCCGCACGGTGATGCAGGCCCTGGAGGCTTGCGACCGCCTGGAGATGGAGCTGGCCAGGGGCGAAGGTTGGTTCGAGCTGAGCCCCGCGCGCCTGGCGGAGGCAGCTGGGGGACCCCGCCGGCAACCTGGCCTGGCAGGCCTGGGAAGCGCTTCGCGGCCGCGGCAGGCCTCACCGGGGGCGGTTTGCGGCTTAAGCTGCACAAGCATATCCCCGTGGCGGCCGGTCTCGGAGGCGGCAGTGCGGACGCCGCCGCCGTCCTGGCGGGCCTCGAGTTCATGACCGGCGGGGCCCTGGGGCACGAGCGGCTGTTCGTCGGTGGCCGCCGGCCTCGGCAGCGACGTCCCCTTCTTCCTCACCGGGGGAACGGCCCTGGCGGAGGGGAGGGGAGAGAGGATCACCCCCCTGGCGCCGGCGCCCCTCCTTCACGTGGTCCTGGCCAACCCTGGCATCCCCCTCTCCACCGCTTCGGTCTATCGCCGTTTCGACGAGACAGTAACCGACACCTTCGAACGGCAGGAGCTCGAAGCTTTTCTCGAGGTGCTTGGTCATGGGGACGAACTTGTAATCCTGCGCTCGCTCCGCAACGACCTGGAGGAATCCTGCCTTGGACTTTCTCGGGAAGCGTCACGCTTGAAGCAGCGTATTGAACTGGCGATGAACTGGGCAGGCGTGACCGGGCTTCACGGCGAGCCGAGGATAAGCGGAAGCGGCCCAACTCTTTTTGTCCTATACACAGAGGAGAGAGACGCGGCTGCCCTGGAAGGGATGATGGAGAAGGAATCACCTTTTGTTGCCAGGACGCGCTTCCGCCCGGACGGGTGCCGGCCTGTTGATTGATGTTTAAAACAGTCGAAGAATTGCTAGAGTTTCTTCTTCACATCTCCCGCGCATTTCTGGCATACCTGCTTGCCCATGTAGCCTTTGAGCTTATCCTGGTTGCCGCAGAAGACGCAGTGATCGCCGTATTTGGTGAGGACGATGCGCTCGTCCTCGAGGCTGATCTGGATTGAGTCGCGGGATTTTAAGTCAAGTGTGTTGCGGATCTCCATGGGGATTACGATTCTTCCTAGTTCGTCGATCTTTCTTACGATGCCGTTCGACTTCAAGGCCTACCCCCGTTTCAGTAGCCAACATTGCAGGAAATCAAGGCTTTCGCCGTTCACTTGACAATTGAACAGAAGCAATTATATGTTGGGATAGTTAACGTGTCAACTTGGTACATAACTAAAGGAAAACGGCGGTTTTTAAAGCTATGGGAAACACTTTTTACGTCACGACGCCTATCTATTACGTCAACGACAAACCACACATCGGCACGGCTTACACCACCGTGGCAGGCGACGTTCTGGCTCGCTATCACCGGCTCAGGGGAGAGGAAGTGTTCTTCCTCACCGGCACCGACGAGCACGGCCAGCACGTGCAGAGAGCGGCGGAGCGCAACGGCGTCACGCCGCAGGAATGGGCGGACCGCATGGTGGTCCACTTTACCGACGTGTGGAAGGCCCTGAACATCTCCAACGACTTCTTCATCCGCACCACTTCTCCGAAGCACATGGAAGTGGCGCGCGATTTCATCGGCGTCCTCTTCGAGAAGGGCGACATCTACAAGCGCCCCTACGAGGGCTGGTACTGCGTGCCCGACGAGTCCTTCTGGCTCCCCTCGCAACTGGCGGACGGCAAGTGCCCGCAGTGCGGGCGCGAGGTGGAGATGGTGCAGGAGGAGAACTACTTCTTCCGGCTGTCCGCCTACACCGACCGCCTGCTCGAGTACTTCGAGTCCAACCCCGACTTCGTCCAGCCGGAGATGCGCCGCAACGAGGTGCTGAGCTTCATCCGCTCGGGGCTGGAGGACCAGTCCATCAGCCGCAAGACCCTCACCTGGGGCATCCCGCTTCCCTTCGACGAGAATCAGGTGATGTACGTCTGGTTCGACGCGCTGCTCAACTACATCTCGGCCATCGACTACGACATCGACGACGCCAGGTTCGAGGCGGCCTGGCCGGCCGACTTTCACCTCATCGGCAAGGAGATCCTCCGCTTTCACGCCGTGATCTGGCCGGCCATGCTCATGGCCGCCGGCCTTCCCCTGCCGAAGCATGTATTCGCCCACGGCTGGCTGACGGTGGAGGGGGAGAAGATGTCCAAGTCCAAAGGGAACGCCGTCAGCCCCTACGAGCTCATCGACGAGTTCGGCGTGGACGCCTACCGCTTCTATTTCATGCGCGAGTTCTCTTTCGGATACGACGGCAACTTCTCGCGCGAGACCATGACCGGCCGCTACAATTCGGAGCTCGCCAACGACCTCGGCAACCTGGTCAGCCGGGTGCTGGCCATGGGGCATAAGTACCGCGGGGGAGTGGTGCCGGAGCCGGGCCCGGAGGAGGGCACCGACGCCGCCTTGAAGCAGGCGGCCGCCGAGGCCTTCGAGGGGATGGACCTGCAACTGGAGCGCCTGGCCTTCAACGAAGCGCTGCAGGCGGTCTGGTCGTTCCTGCGCGTAGCCAACCGCTACGTGGACGAGAACGCCCCCTGGGACCTCAACAAGGATCCGGAAAAGGCCGGCCGTCTCGACACCGTCCTCTATAACCTGCTGGAGTCGCTGCGCGTCAGCGCCCTGCTGATGCTACCCTTCATCCCCGAGTCGGCCGCCCGCGTCTGGGAGTGGCTGGGTGGTTCGGGCCGCCTGGAGGAGCAAGGGCTGCCGGCTTCGGCCGCCTGGGGCCTGCTCGAGCCGGGCACCGCTACGCAGCGCGGCACCGCCCTCTTCCCCCGCATCGAGAGCGTCGAGAAATAAACGCATGAAGCTCGTAGATACCCACGCCCACCTGGACATGCTCGAGGGCGACCTTCTTCTTCATTTAAAAGAAGCCAGCGAAGCCGGCCTGATCCAGATCGCCGCCGTCGGCATCGACCTGGCCTCCAGCCGGTTGGCGGTGGAACTGGCCCACGCTCACGACATGGTCAAGGCCATCGTGGGCGTCCACCCCCACGACGCCTCCCTGGTGGACGATGAGGCGATTCGCGAGTTGCGCGCCCTGGCCGGCGACGGCGAAGTGGTGGGGATAGGCGAGACCGGCCTGGACTTCTACCGCAACCTCTCGCCCCGCGACGCGCAGGAGGCCTCGTTCCGCCTCCACCTGGAACTGGCGCGCGAGTTGGGCAAGCCGGTGGTGGTGCACGACCGCGAGGCCCACGACGAGACCATGAGCATCCTGGCGGAGTACGCGCCGTTTGATGCCGGCCTGGTGCTCCACTGCTTCTCGGGGGACGTGGCCCTGGCGCGGGACTGCGTGGCCATGGGCGGCTACGTCTCCATCGCCGGGCCGGTCACCTTCAACAACGCCGGGGTGCTGCGCGAGGTGGCGGCGGCCGTGCCGGCGGACCGCCTGCTCGTCGAGACCGACGCCCCCTTCCTCACCCCCCACCCCTTCCGCGGCAAGCCCAACACCCCGGCCCGCGTCGCGCTGACGGCGCAGAAGGTGGCAGAGCTGCGGGGGATGACACTTGAGGAGCTGGGCGAGGTAACCACGCTCAACTGGTACCGCTTGACCGGGCAGGCATAGAGCTCCCCCCTTAATTCGCCAGGGGCCCTTCTGTCAAACCCGAGCTCGGGAGGCGTACTCCGTTGTAAAGCTGGTAGTGCGATTTCTGCAACGGGCACGGCCGACTCGATGGTTTGCACGAAGGACCCCCGGCTTCTTGGGGAGCTTTATGCCGGCAAGATGGTCCGTCCGGAAGGCCCGGCTTCTTGGGGGAGCTCCCGCCAGGGCTGGCCCTGATCCCGATAATCCCGGAACCTGCACGGTGTTTCAGCAGTCTAAGCAGTATTCCACGCAGGACGGGCAGAAAGGGGTTCAGGATGAAACGTTCGGTTTTTCGACTGTTGCCGGCTATGCTCATCTTTACCTTGATGATCGTCTCGTTTGCCGGCTGCGCCGGCACCGAGGCCGCGCCGGAGCCGGCGAGAACGCCGGAGCAGAATGAGCAACGGAACCGGGAGATGCTCGAAGCAGAGTTCGAAAGCCTGGTGAACATCAGGCTGATCGGAGAATTTGAGGGCTTGAGGGGAAAGCTGGAAAACTATTTCCTTGAAGACGCCAACGGGGAGACGCTGGGGAAGGTCACGATAGATGCAGCCACACGGGAGATCGTGTCGATCTGTTACTTCCAGGATGTGACAGATTCTGGAATCCCGGAGCTCTCCCTGGAGGAGTTAAGAGCCATCGCCCTGGATTACCTGGCGAGCTGGGGGTACGTTCTCGACGATGGTTACAGCCTTGAAGGCGAAGAACTGAATCCCGCGATTAACTACGGGCCTGGCGCGGAAGAGAAAACATATGATTACCGGGTGACCTGGAGAAGGATGGCCGGCGGCTTCGAAGTCGCCGACGACGCATGTGAGGTCACCATCGATCCTTACAACGCCAGGGTCATCAGCTGTCACTTCCCCAGCCTGAGGAAGGACGAGGCTGAGGATATCGCCGAGAATGCCGACGTGATCTCGGAGGAGGAAGCCATCGAAGCGGCAAAGCAGGAATGCCCCTCCCCGGAGGAATGGCATGGAGACGTCGCTCGGCGGGCATGCCGGCATGGAAACCGAACTGGAAGTCTCCATCGATGCCCGCAAGCTGGTAAAGACCAGCGGCCAGGAGCCACCGGTGGTGTGGGTGGTCGAGATCATGTACGAAGTCTATCCACCCGGAGTCGAACACGATGGGGGCAACGCCATCGATCATCAGGGCTACTTCATTGAGTTTGACGCGACAAACGGTGAGATCGTCTCCACCGATATGTGCCAGTAATAGTGACTTAGAGCTATGGGGGTGAAGAGATGAAGAGAAGTGCAGTACTTTTTCTGATCTGCCTGATGGCACTGCCGGTGCTGGCCGGATGCGGAAACACGAAAAATTCTTCCACGGTCGAAGTGAAGGCACCCGTCTATCAACTGGCCGACTTCTCCTACCAGGTCGACACCGGCAGCTACGCCTTCGACTTCAACCTCTTCCGCCAGGCGGTCAAGGAAGAAGGGGCCACCAACCTGGTCCTCTCCCCGCTGAGCGCGAAGATAGCCCTGGCCATGGCCTATAACGGAGCGGAAGGCCAGGCCAAAGAAGAGATGGCCCGGTTGCTGGGCTTCGAGGGCTTGAGCCTGGATGAGGTCAACCAGAGGATGTCGGAGCTGATGGCGCAGTTGGAGAGCAATAGCGCCGTCCAGGTGGAGCTGGCCAATTCCATGTGGGCCACCGACCCCATTAACCCCGCCTTCGCCGCGCGGGTGAGCGAGCTCTACGGGGCACAGGCCGAGAGCGTCGAGGGATGGGATGCCGCGACCATCGAGCGCATCAATACATGGGTCAGCGACAACACCGGCGGCAAGATCACGGAGATGGTCAAAGAAGTAGATCCCATGACCATCCTCATCCTTCTCAACGCCCTCTATTTCAAGGGCCAGTGGCTTTCGGCCTTTGATCCAGCGCTGACAGAGGAAGCCGACTTCCACCTCCCCGATGGCAGAACGGTGAAGGTACCGATGATGCACCAGTCCGGTATGGAGTCCGAGTATTACGAGGACGGAGATCTCCAGATGGTGGCCCTGCCCTATATGGGCTTCGACACGGAGATGTGCGTAATCCTGCCGCGCGAGGGGAAGAACCTCTCCGATGTGATCGAGAGCCTGGATACGGCCAAGTGGGAACGGATCACCGGCAACATGTCATTGGGAGAAGGGGACATTGCCTTGCCCAGCTTCCAGGTGGACTACGAGAAGGAACTGACCAAAACGCTGAAGGCCCTGGGGATGGACGAAGCGTTCGACGGCGAGGTTTCTTTCAGAACGAAACAGGCCCCGACTATATCGGCGAAGTCCTGCAGAAGACCTGGATCGAGGTGAACGAGGAGGGCACCGAAGCCGCTGCCGCTACGGTCGTGGGTATTAGGAAATTGAACGGCACGCCTGAGCCCTTCAGTATGACCGTGGATCACCCCTTCATCTTCATCATCCGGGACAAGCTCACAGGCTCACCGCTCTTCCTGGGAACCGTCGTCAGCCCATAGGTTGAAGTTACATGGACAACCACGCTGGAAGGAGATCGTTTTGAACCTGAGAAAAGTAGCGGCACTATTTGTCTCGCCTCTGCTGCTTACCACGCTCGCTCTCGGGGCGGGGGGTTGCGGGACGAATAACTCGAGCGGCGGCGCGAGTGGCGACGAAGACAAACCCTTAAGCCCGGTCAAGGGGCAACGAGGAAGCGAGAGCATAGTATTCGTGAGAAACGACAACCCGGAGTTGATGGCTGGCGAGAACCGCCGATACTTCGTCATCGATAAGCCGGGCGGCAACCCGGCCAAGACCGATATCGAGCTGAAAGAAGAAGCCATAAAGGCTCCGGAAGGTAATTCCCTTTCATATTTGTCCCCCTTTGGTGTCCACAGGGCGATAACCCTGTATGACATCGACACCGGGTCCGAGAGGGTCTTTGAAGTAGTGGACATCATAGAGGAAGTCTTTGACGTCAGCCTGGGAGATATCACCAGTTTCAGTTGGGCTCCCGACGGCAGGAGTGTCTATGTCTGCGTAAACCCGGCCCCGGATGCCATCGGGAATATAACACTTCCCGCCCGGCTGTTCCGTTTCTATCCGGAAGACGGTTCATGCAGGGAATTATCCCTGGAGGGAGGAGCCGAATCATATCTGGGCAGTGTCGCTGTCTCACCCTCGGGAACCAGGATCTTGATCGATGAGTTCAGGTGTGGGGACCTCTACGAGTATTCGGTGCGCAATATCCGGAAGATAATACCCGAACCGACCGAGACGGACTGGAAGATATTTCCCATTACCATGCCGATCTGGCTCAACGACCATGAAGTCACCTATATCGAGAAACCTGGGAATAACCTTGTAAAGCTGGATATCGATACGGGCGTAAAGACCATCGTGCTCGAGAGCACGCCGGAGATGCTGCTTGGCTGGGCTCCCCGTATGTATCATAAGCCGATTACCTGCTCGCCGGAAGGAAACCGTATTCTCTTTCCGGTCCTGGCTTATCCTGAAGAAGCGGCGGAATCGGAAGTGTTCGTGAGCCCACTTTATGTCATCAACGCGGACGGGACCGGTCTTATCCAGGCAACGGACCCTGAAAAGAACGGACCGGCCTGGGGCGACACTCAGCCCTGCTGGGCCTCGAGATAAACAGCGATAAAAGCGAAAGATAAAAGGTGGGCTATTGTGAAAACCGGAATGAGATACCTGGGGGAGAAAGAGTTGGAAATGAAAAGGTATAAAAGCTTACAAATAACTGTCGCAGTATGCCTGATGGTGGCGCTTGGCATATCCGTCATGTCGTGTGGCGACGGGGGCGAAAACCTAAAGGCTACTACCTATCCTTACGAAAGCAGTGGCAGCATGGGCTACATAGACACCAATGGCAGGATGGCTATCGATGCCCGCTTCGACGCCTGCAGGAGTTTTTCCGAAGGCCTGGCGGCGGTGGAGATCAACGGCAAGTATGGTTATATAAACAAGGCGGGCGAGCTGGTCATCGAGCCGCTTTACGTTGATGGGGGAGAATTTCATGAAGATCTGGCGCCCGTAGCCCTCAATTTTGACCAATACGGTTATATAGACAAAACGGGCAAGATGGTCATTGAGCCTACGTTCTGCTACGCCGATCCTTTTTCCGATGGTCTTGCCGCTGTTTTACTCGAGCCTGAAGGTGAAACCGAATTTATCGACAGGTCGGGTAAGCTGGTGACCGATAAGGCTCTAGAGTTTGCCTCGGAGCCTGCCCACACCGGTAGATTTTCCGAAGGGCTGGCTGCCGTGTCCGTCGATCCTGGCCAGTATGGCTATATCGATACAACCGGTACCATGGTGATTGCGCCCCAACCGCTCGAATCCGCGGGCTACTTTCATGAAGGCCTGGCCATTGTCAGGCGCGACGGAAAGATGGGAGTGATCAACAGGGAAGGCAAGATGGTGGTAGAACCGGTGTTTGGCATCATCTACGATTTCGGTGATGGCCTGGCGCCCTTTTCGGTGCAAGTGCATCCGGCCGGAAAGTTCGGCTACCTGGACCGCACCGGAAAGGTGGTAATAGAGCCTCGTTTTGATCTGGCGCTCAGTTTCTCGGAAGGCCTGGCGGCGGTGACGTTCAGCCAGGAGTAGCCTGAGCCAGCTGAGGTCCAGGTACATAGGGCACCGTCGTCAGCCCGCAAGAAGCTTGAGTTCTTTTCTGGGACAAAACTGCCATATTAGGGACATATGTCCCTTATGTGGTACAATAAAGACATTATGAAATTCAACGAAGGATTGAACGCGATAATGGGAAGCCAGAGCAAGCTGGATATCCTCAGGTTTCTTGTCAACAATCCGGGGGAATATACCGGGAGGGATCTCGCCCTCAAGTCAGGCTGCTCGAGTTCACAGACAAACCGCACCCTTAAAGACCTCGAGAATAACGGCATCCTGTTGCGGAGATCGGTGGGTAAGTCCTACCTCTATTCCTTGAACCAGGAGCACGTGCTCATGAGAGAGATACATAACCTTTTCGCAAAAGAAGGTACGGCGCTCGACGATGTCGCCTCCATGGTCCGTCAGAAAATAGGTGGTGATCTGGAGCATCTGATCATCTTTGGCAGCGTCGCCAGGGGCGAAGAGGACGCGGCGAGTGACATCGACATGCTGGCGGTTCTTAAGAACGATGCTTCCCTGGACGCCCATAGCGGCTCATCCTTTGAGGTCACCAATGAATCGGTGGCCCTTACCGGAAGCCCCGTCCACCTTGTCTTCATCCATGAGGATGATCTAAAAAAAAGGGGGCCGCGGAGAAGAAGGCGATGTGGGCCGATGTGCTTGGAGAAAAGCCGGTCATCTATTATGACTTCAGGCAAGAGGAGCTGAAGCAGAATAAGATCCCGAAGGGTAAACACCTGTTGACTTCTCTTGAGATCCGAGAGCAGGGACGGTTGCCATGAGGTTTGATGAAAGGGATGTCACGACACATGTGGATAGAAAAGAGTGGCCCAGTTATTTCCGGACGGCCACGGAACTCTATGATTCGATGATGATGAACTACCAGGATAAGAGGTTCAGAGCCGCCGGCATAGACGCGATACACATGGCCATATCCACGTCGGATGCCTTGATGATCTCGATGGACAGCCGCAAAGCCACCAACCACGCTTACTCGATTACTCTCTTAAAGAAGAGGATCACGACCCCGAAGGGAATCGAAGCCGTCAAGGCGTTTGAGAAGATACTCTCCGAGAAGACCAGGCTAGAGTACGACGGAGGGGACCTCGACGAAAACAGCGCCAGGATGCTCATCGAAAAAGCCGAGTTACTGTATGAGTTTGCTTCCGAAAAACTGAGGTAGTTGAAGCAACTCCAATTAGCGATTGGATTGAGCTATGAAAGAAGAAAAGATGAAAGCTGGCCCCGGCAGGCTCTACGTGGTGGGGACGCCCATCGGCAACCTCGAGGACATCACCCTGCGCGCCCTGCGGGTGCTGCGGGAGGCCGACCTCATCGCGGCGGAGGACACCCGCACCACCCGCAAGCTACTCTCCCGCTACGACATCCACGTCCCTCTCACCAGCTACTGCGGCGAGCGCGAGAAGGACAAATCTCAACACATTGTAAATAAAGTCGAAGAAGGCCAGACGGTGGCCCTGGTCTCGGAGTCGGGCATGCCGGGCGTATCAGACCCCGGGTGGATGGCGGTGCGGGCCTGCCGGGAGGCCGGCCTCACCGTGGAAGTGGTGCCGGGCCCCAGCGCCTTGACCTCCGCGGTGGCCCTGGCCGGCCTGCCTCCCGGCGGTTTCTACTTCGGCGGCTTTCTCCCCTCCAAGCCGGCCCACCGGCGCAAGCTCCTGGCCGCGCTGGCGGAGCGGAAGGAAGCCATGGTCTTCTACGAGTCCCCCCACCGCATGGCGTCGACCTTGGCCGACCTGGCGGAGTTCTGCGGGGAGAGGAACGTGATACTGGCCCGCGAGCTCACCAAGCTGCACGAGGAAGTGTTGACGGGCACCGCCGCCGAGCTGCTGGAAAGATTCGGTGACGGCAAGCCCCGGGGCGAGTTCGTCATCGTGGTGGAGGCCCCGGCCGAGGGGGAGGAAGAAGAAGAGACCGATTGGGACTGGCTGCTGGGGCTGGTGGCGGCGGAGACGGCCCTGGGCTCTTCCCCCAGCGAGGCCTGCCGCACCGTCGCCGCCCTGCGCGGCGTCTCCCGCCGCGTCCTCTACAACCGCTACCTGGCTGGCGGCCGCGAGTCCCCTACCGGGCCGTAGCACCACACCTCGCAGCCACCGGCTTCGTTGATGGTGCCGGCATAGAGGTATTCCCCCTTCACCGCCAGGCTGTAGCAGGTTGCGTTGGCGATGTCGCCGAAGCCGTCCACGTTTCGCTTGGCCCAGCCCATGGTGTCGCAGGACCACACCTGGCACCCGGTGGTTTCATTCTCGATGCCCGCGTAGATCTCCCCGCCCAGGACGGCCAGGTCGAAACATCCGTTGTTGCCCGCCATGCCGAAGCCGTCCTGGCTTGCCTGGGTCCAGCCGGCACCGTCGTAGCGCCAGGCTTCGCAGCCGCTGGCTTCGTTGCTGGTCACGGTGTATAGAGAACCTTGCAGTACGGCCAGGCGCCGCGGCTCATGGTTGTTGGGGTCTCCGAAGCCTCCAGCGGCATCCTGGTCCCAGGTGGCGCCGTCGAAGCTCCACATCTCGCAACCGCTCTCTTCGTTGACCACTCCGGCGTAGAGGCGTCCATTGAACTCGCCGAAGCCGTGGGCGCAGATGTTCCCCGGGTTTCCGAAGCCTCCCGTGGCCATCTTGGTCCAGGCTTCGCCGTCATAGAGCCAGACCTCGCAGCCGTCCCGCCAGTTGTCGGTCCCGGCGTAGAGCTCGTCCCGGTAGACGTACATGCCGTGTACGCCGATGTTGCTCACGTTGCCGAAGCCGTCCACGTTGACCTGAGTCCAGCCGGCACCGTCGTAGCGCCAGACCTCGCACCCGGCTCCGGGGTTGATGGTCCCGACGAAGAGGGCACTCGTCGTAGGTGGCCATACCCATGCAGCTGACGTTGCCCGCATCCCCGAAGCCGCCTTCGCTCACCGGGCTCCAGGTGCCACCGTCGTAGCGCCAGACCTCGCACCCGGCTTCCTCGTTCATCACTCCCGCGTAAAGAGCGTCCCGGTAGACGGCCATCGAGGGCACGCCGGTGTTGGCCGGCTTACCGAAGCCTCCCTGTCCTATGCGGGTCCAGGTGGGGACAACCGGTGGCTCTGCGGCCGCTCCTCCGCCCGTCTCTCCCGGAGGTGCCGCGTGCCCTGTATCTCCGCAGCCGGAGAGCCAGGCGCTCGCCAGGACCAGCGCCAGCAGCACCAGTGCCAGCCGTGATCCGGAGTTTCTTCTTATCCATACTCATATTCCCTCCTCGAAAAAGCCTCGATCGCTCCGCGGAGTTATTTTACTATAATCCGGGAGCCGGGCCCCTGCCGGTTCGGCTGTAATTTGACGGTGCCGTAATATATTATATGGGTCGTTATGAAGAAGAAACCTGTTACCGCGGTGGTGTTGGCGGCGGGGGAAGGGACGCGCATGAAGTCCTCCCTGCCCAAAGTGCTGCACCCCCTTTGCGGCCGCCCCATGCTGCTCATCCTCCTCGACACCCTGAAAAAGATGAAGGTAGAGCGGACCCTGGTGGTGGCCGGATTCGAAGCGGACCAGGTGCGGGAAGCCGTGGGTGACGGGGCCGAGGTGGTGCTGCAGAAGCAGCGTCTGGGCACCGGGCACGCCGTGATCATGGCCAGCAAGGCTTTCACTCCCGGAGGACGAGAATATCCTGGTGCTGGTGGGCGACGCGCCCCTCATCACCGAGGCCACCCTCAAGGGCTTTATCGACCGCTTCGTCCTCACCGGGGCCAGCGCGGCCGTCCTCACCATGCAGCTGGAAAACCCGGCCGGCTACGGGCGGGTGGTGCGCGGTGCCGACGGCGAGATCACCAGGATCGTGGAAGAGCGGGACGCCACCGAGGCGATCAAGCTGATCGGAGAGGTGAACACCTCCATCTACCTCTTCAAGCGCGCCGACCTCATGGACTGCCTGGCCGAGCTGGACAATAAAAACCGCAAGAAGGAATACTACCTCACCGACGTGGTGGAGAAGCTGTTCAAGAAGAGGCCTGCCGGTCACCACCATGCAGGCGGGCGAGGCCGTGGAGGCCATGGGCATCAACACCCGGGCCCAGCTGGCCGAGGCCGACCGGGTGATGAGGATGCGCGTCAACCAGGCCTTCATGGAAGAAGGGGTCACCATCACCGACCCCGCCCAGACCTACATCGACATCGGGGTGGCCATAGGCCGGGACACCGTCATTCACCCCTTCACCTTCCTGGGCGGCGCCACCCGCATCGGGGAGGAGTGCGTGATCGGGCCCTTCACCCGCATCACCGATTCCACCCTGGGAGACCGGGTGGAGGTGCGCGAGTCGGTGGTGCGCGAGAGCGCCATCGACAACGGAGCGTCCGTGGGACCGTACGCCAGCCTGCGCCCCGGCACCCGCCTGATGTCAGGACGCCAAGGCCGGCACCTTCGTGGAGTTGAAAAACACGGTGGTGGGACGGAAGAGCAAGGTCCCCCACCTCAGCTACATGGGCGACGCCGTCCTCGGGGAAGAGGTCAACATCGGGGCGGGCTCCATCACCTGCAACTACGACGGGGCGAAAAAACACCCCACCACCATCGATGACGGCGCCTTCATCGGCAGCGACACCATGTTCGTGGCGCCGGTGCGCATCGGTAAAGGGGCGGTCACCGGGGCGGGCTCCACCATCTCCAAGGACGTACCCGCTTCGGCCCTGGGCGTGGAGCGGTCGCCGCAGAGGATCGTCGAGAACTGGAGAAAAAGAAGAAGACCGGTTCGACCAAGAGGATTAAAAAGCCGGTCTTGAAGGACGATAAAGGCGACCCGGAACAGGCCTGAAGGGGTGGCTCCGGGGCAGAGAAGGTATTCTTTCAGGACACGAAGGAGGCCCAGTTGAAGGAGATCACGCGTAAGAGGCTGATGATATTTTCCGGCCGCTCCTATCCGGAGCTGGGGCAGGAGATAGCCGGGCACCTGGGGCTCTCCCTGGGCGACGTGGAACTGAAGACCTTCTCCAACGGCGAGCTGTACGTCCGCTTCCAGGAGAGCGTCCGCGGCATCGACGCTTTCGTGGTGCAGACCAGCGCCCCGCCCATCAACCGCAACATCATGGAGATGCTGCTGATGATCGACGCCCTCAAGCGCGCCTCCGCCAAGCGCATCTCCGCGGTCATCCCCTATTACGGCTATTCCCGCCAGGACAAAAAGACGGTGGCGCGCGAGCCCATCAGCGCCAAGCTCATGGCTGACCTGCTGACCGCCGCTGGGGCGGACCGCATCCTCACCCTCGACCTGCACGCCGGACAGATACAGGGCTTCTTCGACGGTCCGGTGGACCACCTCACCGCCGTTCCCCAGCTGGCCTCCCACATCTCCCGCAACTACTTCGACGACCTGGTGATAGTCTCGCCCGACGCCGGGCGGGTGAAGACGGCCAAGAAGTACTCCGACTACCTCTCCGTCCCCATGGCCATCATGCACAAGCGCCGCCCCGACCACAACGTGG
This sequence comes from uncultured bacterium, assembly GCA_963765625.1. Taxonomy (GTDB): domain Bacteria; phylum Actinomycetota; class Geothermincolia; order Geothermincolales; family Geothermincolaceae; genus CAVXXD01. The sequence continues at coordinate 266,179 of CAVXXD010000010.1, read as the reverse complement.
CCGAGGTGATGCACGTCATCGGCGAGGTGGAAGGGAAGAAGGCCATCCTGGTGGACGACATGATCGACACCGCCGGCACCCTGGCCAGCTCCGCCGCCGCCCTGCACGAGAGAGGGCGCGGCGGAGATCTACGCCTGCGCCACCCACGGCATCTTCTCCGGCCCGGCCCGGGAGAAAATCGACGCCTCCCCCATCAAGGAGATCATCGTCACCAACACCCTGCCCATCCCCGAGGAGAACCGGAGTTCCAAGGTCAAGGTGATCTCCATCGCCTCCATCATCGCCAACTCCATCGCCAGCGTCTTCAAGGACGAGTCGGTGAGCGAGCTGTTCGGCGGCGACAACCAGCCGTGAAAAGGGCCACTTTCCATCAATAGCGGATTAACCGCCCGGGGGTGGAAATCTCCGGGCGATTGGTTTATCATATTAGCTTGCGTCACGAAGAGGATTATATACATTGGTCAGGTAAGAGGTGAGTAAGGATGAGCACAGCGGTAGACGCGATACTGAGAGAAGAAAAAGGCAAGGACGAGATCAAGCGGGTCCGAAAAGAGAACAGGATCCCGGCGATCATGTACGGGCACGAATTCGAGCCGGTGATGCTTTCGCTGGACGGCCACGATTTCATGTCCCTGCTGCGCCGGGAAGGCGGGATACACGGCCTGGTCGACCTGAAAGTGGAAGGCAAGAAGGGCGGCAAGCACACCGTGGTGGTGAAGGAGATCCAGCGCCACCCCATCAAGGACATCGTCCTTCACGTTGATTTCATGCGGGTCAAGGAGACGGAAACGCTCCAGACCGAGGTCCCCATCCTGTACCACGGCGAGCCGGAAGGCGTCAAACTGGGCGGCCTGCTCCAGCACTTCCTCTACGCCGTCAGGGTGGAGACCCTGCCGAAGGACCTGCCCGAGCGCCTGGACGTGGACATCTCCGGCATGAAGATCGGCCAGAGCTTCAAGGTCTCCGATCTGCCCGAAATCCCGGGAGTCACCTACCTGAACAGCCCGGAGGAGACAATCGTCTCCGTCGTAGCCAAGCGGATCCATGTGCCCCTCATCGGTGAAGAAGGTTACGAGGAGGAGGGCGCCGAAGCGGCCGCCTCCGAATCGGCCGAAGGCGAGGCAGCGGCCACGGAATAGAGCGAGCAAACCGAGAGGCGGGCGGAAACGCCCGCCTCTTTTCTATGCGCGAAGGAGCGGATGGCCGGATTGGAAAAGGCGCAGTCGCAGGGGTTATACTTCTATCTGGTGCGGAGATGAAGCGAGCAGGGGAGTCGAGATTGAAAGGGTCGGACAAGGAAGCGATATCACTGGTGGTGGGGTTGGGCAACCCCGGTTCGCGGTATGCCCGGACCCGTCATAACGCCGGCTTCATTGCCCTCGAGGAGCTGGCATCCCGCCGCGGGGCTTCTTTTAAGAAATACCGGGGGATAGAGACGGGGAGCTTCGAATTTCGCGGCAGGGAGATCCGGCTGGCCCGCCCCCAGGACTTCATGAACCGCAGCGGTGAAGCGGTGAAGCAGCTGCGTCGCCGTTTCCGCCTCGATCCCCGCGAGATACTGGTGGTCTACGACGATATCGACCTGGCCGCGGGAGTGGTGCGGATGAGGCGGGGCGGTTCTTCCGGGGGGCACCTCGGCGTCCAGTCCATCATCGATCACCTGGGCAGCGACGGCTTCGCCCGGGTCCGCATCGGGGTCGGGCGTCCTCCCTCTCCCGAAGAAGCCGCCGGCTATGTGCTGGAGGGGCTTTCGGGCGAGGGGCTGGTGGCGCTGCGTGAGAGCGCGGACCGTGGGGCGGACGCGGTGGAGGTCGCACTGGAGGAGGGTGTGGCAGCCGCCATGAACCGGTTCAACCAGGGACAGGGACGGCCGCCGGCGAAAGAGGCTGACGGGAAAGCCGGTCAGGAACCGTAAACCGGGACATGCGGTCAAATAACATGTCGGAAGGTTTTTATGTCCATGAAGAAGATGCCCTGGCTGTTGACGGCGGCGTTGATCGCGGCACTGGCGCTGGCGTCCCTGGGTGGTTGCGAGTCCTCGGACCAGCGGCAGGCTCGCCAGCTGGTCGACGAAGCCCTGACCAACATGAGCGAAGTCGCCCCGGTGCTCCAGGACCTGAGCGAACTCAATGCCCTCATAGCCCAGCTGGGGGAGCGGTTCAACAACCTCCAGGACACCGTATCCGAGGGCATGTCCCTGGTGCGCCTGATCACCGACGACCTCAACGAGGCGGAAGGTATCCTGGTGGCTGCCAGGGAGATGTTCACGCAAGTCACTGCACTGGAGGATGCCGGCGAATACGTCACTTATGCCTCCATGGCCAGAGACGCGGTGCAGGCGCAGCTCGATGCCGTCCAGACCGACCGGGAGCTGGTCGCCACCCTGGCCGACCTCCTCTCACTGGTGGACATGGCCGAGAGCGAGGAGCAGCTCCAGTACTACGCGAATGAACTGGACCGGTTGTCCGCCCAGCTGAACGAGCAGTTCAACCGGGCGGCCGGACTGGCCGCGGAAGCCGATGCCTTCCTGGAGGAGAAGAAACTTTGAGACCCTCCCTGGCCGTCGTCGCCCTTCCTGGTGCGTCCCCTGGTGTTACTTCTCGCGGCCGCGCCCGGTTGTTCTTCGGAAGTAGCGGGGAGCGCGCAGGTGGATGCCGCCCGCGCTTCTTACCAGGAGATCAGGTCCAGGGCCGCCAGCCTGGAGCAGTTCTTTCAGCAGATGGAGAAGGTGCTGTGGCAGGAGCGGGGAGAGGGACTCGTGGAGGCGGCGACGGGCCTGGTGGAGGAGGAGAACCGCGCTTACGACGCCTTTCTCCGCAGTGTCAACGATGCCGCTGCGGCCTGTGAGGATCTCAAGCCCCTGGGGGAAAAGCAGGCGGAATACGCCGACCAGCTGCTGGCCCTGCTCGAAGCCAACAAGGCGGAGGCGCTGCTGGTGAAGGAGGCCATGGTGCAGGTGAAGGAATTCGTCCAGCCGTCCCTGCCCTCCGGCACGGACGAGATCGTCGACTTCACCAGCCGGCAGAACGAACTGGGCGGCCGCATCCTCTCGTCCCGCGAAACCATCCGCGAGATGGAGATCGAAGCCGAGGAGTTCTACCAGGCCAACCTGGTCGGGGAGTAGAATTAATAGAGAGGAAAGGTTGTCCATCATGCACAGGCTGAAGACGATACTCATCTTTATGGCGCTTGCGGCCTTTCTGGCCATGCTTCTCTTTTCCAACGGTTGCGAATGGGGAGGTTCCTGAGGCTCCGACGACACGACCCCGGTCGGGGTAGAAGGTTACGGAGAAGAAGGCAACCACGGTGAGGCCGCCCGGGGCGGGCCGGTGGGTGACGCGGTATTCATGTGCGGCCGTTCGGTGATGGGCGGATGGTTCGGCTACTGGGACTGGGATGGTGACCCCGAAGAAGCGGTGTCCTTCGAGGGTAGGGGCCTCTACTACCGCGAGATGGACTCACCGCCGGAGATAGTGGGCACCGCCCGCCGGGTGATCGGGGAAGCCGGCCCGGGCGGAACGGTCTTCTTCAAACTCTGTTTCGCGGACTTCGAGGGGGGAGACCGGGAGACAGCCGAGGCCAACCTGGAGCGCAACCAGGGCATCGTCCGGGACGTGGTGCGGGCATCCCGGGCACAGTCGGGCCAGGTGCTCCTGCTGGGCAACGCCCTTCCGGTGGTGGAGTCGTCCAGTGACGAGTGGATGGTCTGGAACCAGCGCGCCTACAACGATTTCCTAGAGAACCTGGCCGGCACGTCCTCCGAACCCATCGTCGTCGTAGACCTGTACGGCGCCCTGGCCACCCCGGACGGGTACCTGGACCCTTCTTACGCCTCGGACCCCTACGACTCACATCCCAACCAGGCGGGCTACGAGGCTCTCGACTCCGTCCTGGCCTCCGCCCTGCGGTCGCTCGATTAGAAAGGAACCGCGGCAGGATGCCCGGGGAACGCGCTCCGCTGATCGTAGATGTCCAGGGCGGCCTGCAGGAATACGGCCCGGGTATCCGCACCGTCGTCTTCTTCAAGGGATGTCCCCTCAGTTGCTCCTGGTGCTATGAGCCCGAGTACATGCGGCCCGGGCTGGAACTGGCCTACGACTCCAGAGAATGCACCGGATGCGGCAGCTGTATCAGTGTCTGCCCCTTGCGCGCCTTGAAGCGGGGCCGCCCTGGCCTGGTGGACCGCGGCAAATGCACGCTGTGCATGGTCTGTACCGATGCCTGTCCCTCCGGGGCGCTGAAGCGGGTGGGCAGGATGATGAAGGTGGAGGAGGTCGTGGCGGCGGTCCTCGAAGAGACGGGCCGTTACCCGGCCTCGAGTGGCGGGGCGACCCTGTCGGGCGGTGAACCCACCCTCTGCATGGACTTCACTTCGAAGCTGCTCCAGGGGTTGAAGAAGATAGACCTGCACACGGTGCTGGAGACCTGTGGGGAGTTCGACCATGCCCGCTTCATGAAGGACATCTACCCCCACCTGGACCTGATACACTTCGACCTGAGACTGTACGAGCCGCGCGAGCACCGCCGCCGCTGCGGCGTCTCCAATGCCCGCATCATGGACAACTTCGAGAGGCTGGCCTGGGCCGCGCGGGAAGGGGGAGTGCCGGTACTGCCGCGCATCTGGATCGTCCCGGGCGTCACCGACAAGTCCCGCAACCTCGAGACGCTGGCCAGGCTGCTGACGGAGAACGGGGCTCGCAGCGTGGCCCTGCGCGTCAGGAGGATACCGGACGACTTTGCCAGCTGCCGCGAGCCTTTCAGCTCCTTCGACCTTGTCTGAACCAAATCCGGGGTCAGAGATGAGGGTACAATAAGCCCAGACAATTGAATAAGGATCTACAAGGCCTGGATTAAAGATCGAGGCCCTTTAGACATAGGAGAAAGAAAAATGGAACTGACGGAATACCTGGACCAGGCCCTCAAGCAGGACCCCGCCTTCGGTGAAGCGGCGGAGGTGCTCAAACGCGCCTCGGGGCCGGTGGTGCTGCGCATGGCCGAAAGCCTGTCCGCGCCGCTACTGGCATCCCTGCCTGCCGCGGCCGGCAGGCTGGTGGCGGCGGTGGCGCCCGGCGTGGAGGTGGCGGAGCGGCTGGCGGGCGAGCTCGAAAGCCTGCTCGGGAGCGGGCGGGTCCTCTACTACCCGCCGCGGGAACTGCCGCTGCCCGGCCGCGAGGTTGTGGACCTGGAAGGCAGCGCCACCCGCGCCCGCACTCTCTTTATTCTCGGTCAATGGCGGGAGAAGGGGAAAGGCGAAGCCCCCGTCCTGGTGCTGCCGGCCACCGCGCTGGCCCATCCCTCGTGCCTGAGGAGCAGCGTGTCAGCGCCGGCGTGTGCTCCTGCCCCCCTCCGCCTGGAGCGGGGCGCCCGTGCCGACCTGGATGAGCTGGAGGACTGGCTGGCCGCCGCGGGGTATCAGAGGCAGTACCTGGTGGAGGCCCCGGGCGAGTTCAGCGTGCGCGGGGGAATCGTCGATGTCTACGACCCCACCCACCCCTATCCTTTCCGGCTTGAGCTGGACGCCGATACCATCGACCGCCTCCGCTACTTCGACCCCGCGGGCCAGCGCTCGCAGGGGGACCTGCCCGAAGCCCTCGCCTTCCCACTGGATTGGGAGAACGAAACCGCAAGCCAACCCGATGGCCTCTTCGGCCTGGAGGACGGGTTGGTTCTTCTGGAGCCGCGCCTGGCGCGCGAGCGCCTGGAAGCGCTGGATGAAGGAGAGCGTGCCTGGGAAGCCTACAGCGGATGGATGAAGGAAAAGAGCTGCCTTATCCTGGACCCCTGGTCCACCGAGGCCGGGCTGGAGCTGGAATCGCGCGAGGCCGGCACTTACCGCGGCGACATCGAGCGGCTTATCGGCGACATAAAGAAATGGCGCGCTTCCAAGTGGCGGGTGGTGCTGGCTTTCGAGACGGAAGGGCGGCGGGAGCGTACCGGCGAGGTCCTGGCCGAAGCCGGCCTGGCGGCGCGAGACTCCCTGGCCGTCCGGACCGGGCTGGCGGCCATCACCGGCAGCCGCCTTCACCACGGCTTCCTGCTGCCCGCGGCCCGCCTGGCGCTGCTCACCGAGGAGGACCTCTTCGGGGCGGAGCAGAGGCGCAGAAGGGAGGCCGAGGCCACCTCCGGAGGCCGCCCAGCGGTCAGCCTCCCGGACCTGGAAGAAGGAGACCACGTGGTCCACCTCCATCATGGGGTGGGGATGTTCTCCGGCCTCACGGTGCGCGAGATGGGAGGAGCCAAGCGCGAGTACGCCGTGCTGCGCTACGCCGAGGGCGACGTCCTCTACCTGCCCACCGACCGCATCGGCCTCATCCACCGCTACGTCGGGGCGGAGAACCCGCCGCTCCACCGCCTCTCCAGCGCCCAGTGGCGCAAGACGCGCAAGCGGGCGCGGGCGGCGGCGCGTGACGTGGCCGCCGACCTCCTTGTACTCTACGCCGCCCGGCAGGCCGCCGGAGGCTTCGCCTTCTCCCCCGACGTCCCCTGGCAGCAGGAGCTGGAGAGCTCCTTCCCCTACCGCGAGACCCCCGACCAGCTCAAGGCCATCGAGGACGTCAAGGCGGACATGGAGCGCCCGATGCCCATGGACCGCATGGTCTACGGGGACGTGGGTTACGGCAAGACCGAGGTAGCCCTGCGCGCCGCCTTCAAAGCGGTGATGGACGGAAAGCAGGTGGCGGTGCTGGTGCCCACTACCGTGCTGGCCCTGCAGCACGGCGAGACCTTCCGCCGCCGCTTCCTCCCCTGGCCGGTAAGGGTGGAGACCCTCACCCGCTTCCAGACCCCGCGGGAGCGCAAGGCCGTCCTGGAGGGGCTGGCCTCCGGCGCGGTGGACGTGGTCATCGGAACCCACAGCATCCTCCAGAAAAAAGTGGTCTTTTCCGACCTGGGCCTGCTGGTGGTGGACGAGGAGCACCGCTTCGGGGTGATGCACAAGGAGCGGCTGAAGGAGATGCGCCGCGAGGTGGACGTGCTCACCCTGACCGCCACGCCCATCCCCAGGACCCTCCAGATGTCCCTATCCGGCCTGCGGGACATGAGTACCATCGACACCCCTATCGAAGATCGCTACGCCGTGGTGACCACCGTGGGAGTCTACGACGAGCGGATGGTGAGGGAGAGCATCGAGCGTGAGCTGGAGAGGGAAGGGCAGGTCTACTACGTCTACAACCTGGTGGAGGGGATCGAGGCCAGGGCGGAGCGGGTGCGCCAGCTGGCGCCCCACGCCCGGGTAGGGATGGGTCATGGCCAGATGGGCGAGCACGAGCTGGAGAAGGTGATGCACGACTTCTCCGAAGGGCGCCTGGACGTGCTGGTCTGCACCACCATCGTCGAGTCCGGCCTGGATATCCCCAACGCCAACACCCTCATCGTGGACGGGGCGGAGAGGCTGGGCCTGGCCCAGCTATACCACCTGCGTGGCCGCATCGGGCGCAGCCACCGCCAGGCTTACGGCTTCTTTTTCTTCAGGGAGGGGAGGAGAATCACCGACGCCGCCTTTCAGCGCCTGCGGGTCATCCGCGACTTCTCAGAACTGGGCTCAGGTTTACGAGTGGCCCTGAAGGACCTGGAGATCCGGGGTGCCGGCAACATCCTCGGGGCGGAGCAGCACGGCCAGGTGGAGGCGGTGGGGTTCGAGCTCTACTGCCGCATGCTGCAGGAGGCGGTGGACGCCCTCAAGGGCGAGCAGGCGTCCGCACATGCCGCTGATAACCGTGGACCTGCCCCTGCCGGCCCACCTGCCGCACGAATACATCGCCAGTTCCGCTCGCCGGGTGGAGGTCTACCGGCGCATGGTGGACGCCAGGGAAGGGGGAGGGCTGGCCGACCTCGAGGCCGAGGTGCGCGACCGTTACGGCCCTCTGCCCAGTGGCCGCGGCCAACCTCTTCGGCGTCGCCCGTCTGCGCCTGGCCTGCCTGGAGCCGGGGGTGCGCGAGATGGTCTGGTCCCGCGGCCACGTGACCCTGCGCTTCCGTCGCGGGTCGAAGGAGTTCTACGAAGGGCTGCGCGCCCTGGGCCTGAAAAAGGTGCTGGGCCCCGAAGCGGGAGCCCCGCGCTACAACGCCTCAACCCGCGAGATAGAGCTTACCCTGGAGGAAAGGTACTGGGACAGGGAAGACGCCCTGCGGCGCCTGCAGGACCTCCTGGAGGCCTCTGGACAATAAGAAGAGGCCGCTTCCCCGGGAAGCGGCCTCCAACGATATCCGGTTTCCCTTGATTACTGGACGCTGCCCTCCGCGAAGTACCAGGTGCAGGCGGGATCCACCGAGCCGATGGAGTCGTGGCCGCCGTCCTTGCCGTTGTAGCTGAAGTACATGGCCCGCTCCGCCACCACCGGCAGATCGGCAGTGACCTGGGTGGAGACGTTGCAGCAGTCCAGGCCGGCCACCGCGTCGACCTTGACCGAGTAGCGGGCCCTGGCGGCGATGTTGACGGTGTAGGGGACCACGCTGCCGTCTTCCAGCATGAAGTTGAGGGTGGCGTTGACGGCGGTGTCGTTGGGGTTCTGCAGCAGCACCCAGGTGTCGAATTCCCCGCCGGTGTAGCCTTCCGCGAAGTACCAGTTGTCGCTGGGCTCGGTCACCCCGATGGAGTCGTGGCCGTCATCGTTGCCGTCGTAGTTGAAGTACATGGCCCGTTCCGCCACGATGGGCTTGTCGCAGACCACCTGGGTGGAGACGCTGACGTTGCCGAGCCCGGGCACGTCGTCGACCTTAACGGTGTAACGGGCCTTGGCCGGGATGTTGACCTTGTAGGGAAGGGAAGTGCCGTTGTCCATCATGAAGTAGAGAGTGGCGGTCACCGCGGTGGAGTTGGGGTTCTGCAGCAGCACCCAGGTGTCGAAGTTCCCCGCCGGTGTAGCCTTCCGCGAAGTACCAGCTCGAGGAGGGATCCGTCACGCCGATGGAGTTGTGGCCGCCGGACTTGCCGTTGTAGTCGAAGTACATGGAGCGCTCCGCTACCACCGGCAGGTCGCAGACCACCTGGGTGGAGACGTTAGCGTTCTCCAGGCCGGGAACGGTGTCGACGTGAACGCTCTGGCGTCCTCCCGCCGGGATGTTCACCTGGTTGGCAACCACGCTGCCGTCGTCCTTCATGAAGTTGAGGGTAGCGGTGACTGCGCTGCTGTTGGGGTTCATCACCAGCACCCAGGTGTCGAAGGTTCCGCCGGTGTAGCCCTCCGCGAAGTACCAGGTGGTGGAGGTCTTGGAAGCGCCGATGGAGTCGTGGCCTCCGGCACGCCCTTCGCTTGAGAAGTACATGGCTCGCTCGGCCAGCACCGGGATGCTGCTCTCGATGGTGGCGTTGAAAGAGCCGGTTCCTCCCAGGGTCTCGCGGGCCGGGACGGTGTAGCGGCTGTGGGCCGCCACCGTGTAGCTGTAGGTATGCCTGCTGCCGTCGTCATCCTGGAAGATCACGTCGATCCTGGCGGCGGTGTCGTTGGGGTTCATCACCAGGTAGTAGGTGTCGAAGGAAGAAGACGAGGCGGCGGTGACCGGTGTCGTCGTCGGATTCGAGCTGCCGGAGACGTCGGCAGTGTCCGGGATCTGCGAGAAGGCCATGAACTCCTGCGTGACGACCAGGCCGTTGGGGCCATCCAGGATTCCTATGCCGACGCAGTTGTAGTTGGCGCGGAGTATGTTCGCCCGGTGACCCTCGCTGTTCATGAAGGCGGCGAAAGCGGATGCCACCGTCGGCGATTTGGCGATGTTCTCTCCTGCTACGGTATAACCGGTGAACCCCTGGGCCGCTACCCGGGTCGAAAAACTGCCGGAAACGGGGGAGGTGTGGCTGAAGAAGTCGTACTGGATCATCTCCGAGCTGTAGTTGCGGGCCATGTCGGTCAGCCGCTGTTCCGCGTAGAGGGGAGCGAGTCCGGCTTCCGCCCGGGCCTGGTTGACCAGGGCCAGCATCTGCGCTTCATTGGACGTCAGGCCCACCGAGGAGGCCACTGCCTGCCCTTGCGGGACCACCATTGCGATAACCAGGCTTGCCAGGATGATGATTGTCGCCAGTGCTGTTCTGGTTCCACCACTTTTCCGGGCCATCTTGCTCTTCTTTCTCCTCTACGAGCTGTGGCTCCGGGCAGTTCTTCCTGCGGGTGGTCCCCTTTTACGGGAAAAGCCCTTTCCATCTGATCTGGAAAGGGCTCTTTTGTGACCTTGTGAGGTGGTAGCCCGGCTATCATGACCGCTCTCGCGGCTTTAGACCCCTGGCTTTGCGTCCTCTCCTTTCGGAAGAGTTTGCCCTTTGCACCTTGCTCGATTTTCAATTTCACTTCTTTTATCGGACCGGGCCATGGCGGACTTTAGCGAAATCAGGAAAAAAGTAAAAAACTTTTCCAGGCGTTTTTCCGGGAAAAGTCAAATTATTAGGGACGGGCCGGAGCCCGTCCCTGAAACGCTTTGCGGCTATAAAGCCCGATGGGCTATGTGCCGATATTTATTTGTCGTTCATCGCCAGATTGCGGAAAACTCCCAGCAGCATGGCGAAGAGGCCGATCAGCATGATCGCGGCGGCTATCATGTACCATCCCGACTGATTTATTCCCGTGTAAGGAAGTGTACTGGTGTTGTTGTTGCCGAAGTATACGGTTTGATCCGGGTCCGCTACGGTTAATGTCACGCTGAACTGGGAACTAGTGGTCATATAGTATCCGCTGAGGTTCTTGGTCAGTTTGACCGTGTAGGTCCCCAGGTCGAGGTTGGCGAATGTTACTTCCCCGCTGGTGCCGGTGACCTGGCTCTCCGAGTAAGCGGAGCCGTCCAGCTTCGTGCCCGTCACCTGAATGGTGACGCCGGCTTCAAGGGCTTCGCCGCTGTCCTTGGCCGCATTCCCGTTTTTGTCGTAGAACTTGATCGCCGTGACGCTGCCGAGCACGTTCTCCAGTACGGCTGTATTGAGGAAGTCAACCGTCTCCGTCTCACCCGGATCAAGTGTAACCGTCACGCTCAACGGTGTAGTGTTCGTGGTCCCGGAAGGAAGCGTTTCGGTCACGGTGTAATCTCCCGGTTCCAGTTTCAGGAATTCGTAGAAGCCGTTGTCGTCAGTGGTGGTTACCTGGTCGACCATGCCATCCCGCGAAAGGGTTATGGTGATGTTCTTAACCCCTGGTTCAGTGCCGTCCTCGGCGTGTACACCATCGCCGCTGGTGTCGTCCCACTTGTGGCCGTTGATGGTCCCGTACGGCGCGTTGAGGAAATCGACGCCGGTGCGGTGTTCACCTTCCGCCAGGGTGACGGGGATGCTGGTGGTGGAAGTCGGGTACATGCTGGTGGGCACCACTTCCATGACCACGTAGTCGCCGGCGGGAAGGTTCTCGAACAGGTAAGTGCCATCGGCGGCGGTGGTCGTCGTAGCTTGCAGCTCGGTTCCTATCCAGAGCTGGATGGTCACACCCGCGAGGGGGCTCTCACCAGCCGCATCGCCATCGGCGTCGCTGTCAAGCCACTTGGTCCCGGATATGGACCCGACGAGGCGGCCGGGGTCGTTGAGGAAATCCACCTCGCGGGCTTCGCCCGGCAGCAGCTCGTTGACTTCGACTGAAACCGGCCAGATCGCGTTCCAGCCGTCGGGGACGATTTCGGAAACGACGTAGTCCCCGGCTTTCAGGCCGGTGAATTCGTAGTAGCCTTCAGCGTTCGTGATCGTGGTGGCTATGACGCTGCCGTTCTGGCTGAGTTCGATGGTCACGCCTTCCACGGGGTCGTCACCGGAGTCGTTGGTGGCGTTTCCGTTGAGGTCGTCCCACTTATAGCCGAAGATCTTTCCGTATGGCGCGTTGAGGAAATCCACACCGGTGCGGTCCTCGCCTTCCGCCAGGGTCACGCTAAGGCTTTCCGGCCAGGTCGGGTACATGCCGGCGGGGACCACTTCGGTCACGGTATAGTCACCGGCACCCAGGCCGTAGAATGCGTAGTGGCCGCCGGCATCAGTGACCGTGGAGGCGACCAGGGCCCCGTTCAGCCACAGCTCGATGGTCACGCCCTCGAGAGGGTTCTCGCCAGCCGCATCGCCATCGGCGTCGCTGTCTACCCACTTGGTCCCGGATATGGACCCGACGATCCTGGTGTTCTTGAAGTCCACCTGCTGTTCCCCTCCGGCGGGCAGGGTCACGTCGACCGAAACCGCCCATACCGCCTTGTAGCCGCCCGGGACCACTTCGGATACGGTATAGACACCGGCGGCCAGGCCGGTGAATTCGTAGAAACCATTGGCGGCCGTCGTAGTGGTGGCTATGACGCTGCCGTTCTGGCTCAGTTCGATGGTCACGCCCCCGAGGGGAGCGATGCTGGAAGCGGGATACTGGTTAGTGCCGCTGAGGTTCTCTTCCCACTTGTAGCCGAAGATCCTGCCCAAATCCCGTCCGTTGCCGAAATCCACCCGGCGTTCCTCGCCCGATGTCAGTCCCGTCACATTGACCGCAACCGGCGTGGTCGGCTGGAAACCGGCGGGGACTACTTCGGACACGGTGTAGTCATCGATTTTCAGGCCGGTGAATTCGTAGTAACCGTTGGGGCCCGTAGTGGTGGTGGCTATAAGGGTGCCGTTGCCGTCGCGCAGTTCGATGGTCACACCCTCGAGGGGAGGCTCGACGCTGTCTTGCCATACGCCGTCCTTGTTGAGGTCGTTCCACTTGTAGCCGAAGATCTTCACGTAGCGGGTGTTACCGAATTCGACGTAAGCCGCTGCATGGAAGGGGACTATTGCCTGAACCTCGGTGGGCGTCGTGTTGTAATAACCGCTCATCTGGCTCTCGGTCACCGTCCAATAGGGGCACCATGCTCCATTAAACATCAAGGCTTCCCAGGCAAAGCTCCCGTTTGCGTCCGAGAACCTGGGTTGAGGGTCTATGTCCCAGGTGATGTTCCATGCCCATTCAAAGTGGGCATTGAATTCCACGCCCTCGAGTCCCGGTTCGCCAGGGTCGTGATCGCCATCGCCGTTCAGGTCTTCGTACTTGAACCCATTGATCCAACCATACTTATAGGCCGAACCGTCCCTTTCGCCGTCATCTATAGTGTCGTCCCTCTTTGTGGTGCTGCTGTTGCTGGCCGAACTCGTCGCTGCCGGCGTCACCACCGCCGGTTGCCTGGTGTCGGTGCTTTCCTGGCCGCTGCTGGTTTCCGTTGACGGCGCACCGGACTGTATCTCGTACGCAGACGATGTCAGGAGCCCAAACGTGACGAGATTTACGATAAGTAGCGAGAGTATCGAGATAACAGATACGACTCTCTTTGTTCCACGCATTCGATCCACCTCCGGATCTGTTCTTGGTTATTATCCAAATAAAAAACCGACCATGTTCATCTCACATGATCGGGTCGGTTTCACCATTGGCTCCCCGCAATCCCTGGTGACCAGAAACGGACTGCGGATCTTTGCACCCCATCGATCCTCAAAATCCCGTATTTTTTTGTCAGTGCTTCATGAGGATTAACCCTCGGCTTTAAATAAATTGTACTACGTTAGCATGGAAATGTCAGTGTAACAAGGGTTACGTTATTGTTACGATTTCACTTTATTCCGGGCCAGCCGCCACCAGCCCTTCGGTGCCGGCCAGGAAGGAGACCACCACAATGCGTTGCCGGGCGCTGAACTCGGGGTGGCAGCTGGTGAGGGTCAGGCGTGCCGGCCCTTCCTGGTCGAGCACGCTCAGATCGGTCGGGTCCACGGTAAATTGCTCGCTGACGTTGTAGATGTACTTGCCCGATGAGGTGTAGAGATAGATCTCGTCACCTGGCGCCAGCTCGTCGATGCGGTTGAAAGGCGCGCCATAGGTGGTGCGGTGACCCGAGAGCACCACGTTGCCGGTTTCGCCCGGGTATGCGGTTCCGGGTATGTGACCGGGTCCGCGACTGAGGTTCTCGAGGTCGTTCAGCGCCGAGAGTTCGACCACTATGGAATCCACCTCGATCGAAGGGATGACGATGTGCAGGGCCGGCTCACCCGGGAGTGGCGGCGTAGAGAGGTCCGCGGGTTCCTCTTCCCACTGCCGGAAAAGATCTTCCTGAGACTCTGACGCGATCCGGTTGGTCCCCCAGATGTAGATCCTTACGCCCACGGCTATGAGGGCACCGATGAGGATGAGCGCAAGCCCTCCGAAAATCAGGATGCGGGTGACGACATGTCTATGCTTCTTCTCGTCCATAGGAACAATTATACAGAATCGTTCTTACCTGGTGCCGTGGATGTGAGAAAACAGAGGAAAGGCCCCGCGAACGGGGCCTTTCGACATCGGAACAAGTTCGCGGTTAATGCCCGTTCAGCGCCACGCCCAGAGTGAGGATCAGCAGCCCGGCCAGGGCCAGCAGGCCCGCCGTCAGCAACCAGGGGATCAGGTCGAACCCGGTGTAGGGCATGGTTTCCGTTCCCGTTGTAGTAGTCGGGGTGGCCGCGGGCGTTATAACCTCGCCGGCCACCGCCACGTTGAGGAAGTCGACGCCGATCACGTCCTGCCCGGTAATCACGGTCACGAAGACGCTGACGGGGGTGGTGTTGGCGAAGCCGGACGGCAGGGTCTCGGTCACCGTGTACTTGCCGGCGGCCAGCCCGCCAAAGTTGTAGGTCCCGCCGGCGGCCGTAGTCGCGGTGGCCAGGGTGGCACCGTTCCTGCTCAGGGTGATGGTCACGCCGGGGACGCCGGCTTCGGTGGCCTGGTGGACACCGTCGGCATCGGGGTCGTCCCACTTGGTCCCGCTGATGGACCCGTGACGGGCGTTGAGGAAGTCGACGCCGGTCACGTCCTCGCCCGGTTCCAGGACGACGGTGATGTCAGTCGGGGAGGTGGCGTACATCCCCCCAGGCACGACTTCACGGACCAGGTAATCCCCCGGCTCGATCCCGCCGATAAGATATTTTCCGTCGATCCCGGTGATCGTCGTCTCTACCAGCGTGTCACCGGACCATAACTGGATGGTTATGCCTTCTAAGCCTGATTCGGAAGCCCCGGCGATGCCGTCTCCGTCCAGGTCGTCCCACTTGGTGCCGGAGATGGAGCAATGGGTCTCGGCATTAAGAAACATCACTTCAACAGAACCGCCGGAGGCCAGGTTGACCGCCGTTTCGGGCGGGACGGTGGGAGCGTAACCGTCCGGCACCAGCTCGGCCACGATGTACTCACCGGCTGCGAGCCCCGCGAACTCGAAGTAGCCGCCGGCGACGGTCACGGTGGAATCGATGAAAGCACCGTCCTTGTCCCGGAGCTCGATAGTCACGCCTGGCATCGGCGGCTCGCCGTCGTCATGGACGCCGTCGCGGTCGGGGTCCTCATACTTCCAGCCGCTGATCCTCCCCATGCGACTGTTGAGGAAGTCGGCCACGAAGGATCCGTTGCTTTCCAGGTGGATGTTGACCTCGGTGGCACCGGTGGGGTACCAGCCTTCCACGCTGCCCTCGCGCAGCAGGTAGTCGCCGCACCTCAGGCAGGTGAATTCGAAGTACCCGTTGGTATCGGTGAGGTAGGGGCCTTCGCCGTTGAGCCAGATCTCCCAGCCGGGAACACCGGGTTCACCCGGGTCCAGCGTACCGTCACCGTCCAGGTCCTCGTACTTATGGCCGGTGATCTTGCCCTTGCGGCTGTTGAGGAAGTCGATCACCGCGGAGCTGCCGCTGTCCAGGTGGACACCGGCTTCGCTGTCGCTGGTGGGATACCAGCCATTCCGCTTGCCTTCCGTTACCTGGTAGTCGCCGCACGCGAGGTTGCAGAACCGGTAGTAACCGTTATTGTCGGTCAGGGTGGTCACCGACAACCCGCAGGGGGTGGTCAGAGTGACTTCCCAGCCGGGAACACCGGGTTCACCCGGATCCAGCGCACCGTCTCCGTCCAGGTCCTCGTACTTGTGGCCCGAAATATTGCCTTCCCGGTAGTTAAGGAAGTCGGCCGTGCCGGTGTTCGAACACATCAGGTCCACCGAGGCGAGGTCGGGAGTGGTGTTGTGCCAGCCAGCCCGATGCTCTTCGCTGACGAGGTAGATGCCGCATGGCAGGCAGGTAAACTCGTAGTAGCCGTTGGCGTCGGTGAGGACCGTCGTAAAGCCGTTCAGGGTGATGGCCCAGCCGGCAACGCCCGGCTCGCCCGGGTCGAGTGCGCCGTCGCAATCCAGGTCCTCGTACTTGTGGCCCGAGATCTTCTTGCCGGGCTTCTCCCTGACCAGGATATAAACGTCGGCCTGGGAGCAAGCCTCACCGGCATTGGCGGTGTTGCACAGGGCATACTCGCCGGCTTCTTCCCCCGTCAGGGTCCTGGTGACCACAACCTTGAACGGAGCCCCGGACATGTCCAGTTGCCAGGGGCCGGACGATGAGGCGGGGGCCCCGTTGATGGTCACGGAATCAGTGACACAGCTCAAGCCTGAGGCTGGGACGATCTTCTCGACGTCTTCCAGGACCATGGTCCCCGGGGCGGCGTATGAGGGCTTGGTGAAATCCTGGACGCAACAGAAGGTCGGCGTCTCCGGTTGGCTGCAGTTGCTGATGGTGATCTCGATCTTGTTGCTCATGGCCGTCACTGAATCCAGCGGGAGCGGCAGGTAGAAGGTCCCGGAGTAGGGATAGGCGTACGGCCCACCCACGGGGATGACGCCGGGAACCTCCGTGGTTACGCTGGTCACGGCGGAAAGCCAGCCGGAACTGGAGGTCTTGTACCGCACGGTATCCTTGACCCCGGTGACGCAAGCCGGAAACCCCCCGGTGTTGGTGATGTAGACGTTGCCGGAAATGTTATAAAAGTTGGAATAGACCGCGTCAACGTCGATGGTAAAGGCGACCCGGGCGTTCTCGCCTTCCCACATTTCGATGTAGCCGGTAGAAGCGCACTTTCTCAGGATGATCCGCGGCCTTGAACGCGGTTGCGCTGACGACGTCTTTGGTCACACCGAGGCTGGTGTTCCCTTCGCTCCCCTGGCCGTATGCGGCACCTTCCTCCGCGGGCCGCGAGGCCGGGATCTTCGTTCCCGGCGATGATGCCGGTGCTGCCGGTGTCGCCGGTGCAGCCGGTTGAGCGGCGCCTGGACCGGCATCGCCGTTTCCGCCGCCGGTGTTCTGTACCTGGAAGGCCAGGGTTGGCCCCAGGGGGGCCGATATGGTCACGAACATCATGACCAGGACGAAGAATAAGAAAACACATCTGCGTTGACCCCTCATGGTCACACCTCCTTGCGGTCGGCATGGATACGGCGCATTTCCGCTCCCGAGCAGGAGGCTTTCAAAAAGAATGATGAACAGATGAATCAGGCCCTGGGGAATGAATTAATGATATTAACGTAACGCCGCTTGCTCCATGCTGGCTTGTCGATTTTAACAACCGGCGGCCAACCGGCCTCTCCGGTAAATTTCCGGCGCCTGCCCGTTCCACCTCCTATAGCCCGGCCGGAAAGAACTCCGTTCCTGCCTTTGCCCTATTGCCCTTGGTGGGACACTCGTCGAGATATTAACAATTATTACCATTTTTCCGGGGAGTAAACCAGCCCCGGGGTTGAAGAGGGGCCCCGCGAGCGGGGCCCCTCGGTGTCATTAATACGTGTTTGCGGCTAACGCCGGTTCAGAGCCATTCCCAGGGTGAGGATCAGAAGCCCGGCCAGGGCCAGCAGGCCCGCAGCCAGCAGCCAGGGGAATAAGTTGAAGCCGGTATATGGCAGAGTCTCCGCAGTCGCCGCGGGGGTAGTGGGCGTTATGACCACGCCGGCCACGGCCACATTGAGGAAGTCGATGCCGGTTACGCTCTGCCCGGGAACCAGGGTGACGGTCACGCTGACGGGAGTGGTGTTGGTGGTGCCGGACGGCAGGGTCTCGGTCACCGTGTAGGTGCCTGCCTCCAGCCCGTCAAAGACGTAGGTCCCGCCAGCCGCGGTGATCGCGTAGGCCACGACGGCACCGTTCAGGCTCAGGGTGATGGTGACGTTGGGAACGCCGGCTTCGGTGGACTGGTGGATCCCGTCGGCGTTGGTGTCGTCCCACTTGGTCCCGCTGATGGACGCATGGGGGGCATTGAGGAAGTCGACCCCGGTCACGTCGCCGCCGTATGCCAGCTTCACCTCGATACTCACCGGAGAAGTGGCGTACATGCCTTCCGGCACGATTTCCATGACCACGTAGTCGCCGGGTTCCAGATCGCCGAAGGAGTAGCTGCCGCCTTCACCGGTGACCGTCTCGTCCACCATGGCTTCTTCCAGCCACAGCTGTATGGTCACCCCGGCCAGGCCCGGATCGGTGGCGCCGACGATGCCGTCGCCGTTAAGGTCGTCCCACTTGGTCCCGCTGATGGAGGCCAGGCGGGCGTTGAGGAAGTCGACACCGTCCACTTCGTCGCCGTATTCCAGTGTCACGTCGACGCTGACCGGAGAAGTTGCCTCCATGCCGTCCGGCACGACCTCCACGACCGTATAGTCGCCGGGCATCAGATCGCCGAAGGAGTAGCTGCCGCCTTCACCGGTGACCGTCTCGTCCACCATGGCGTCTTCCAGCCACAGCTGGATGGTCACCCCGGCCAGGCCCGGATCGGTGGCGCCGACGATGCCGTCGCCGTTAAGGTCGTCCCACTTGGTCCCGCTGATGGAGGCCAGGCGGCCGTTCTGGAAGTCGACGATCACCGGCTCGATACCGTCCACGGCCACCTCCACCGACGTCTTGCTGATGGGCTCCCAGCCGTCAGGGACCAGCTCCATCACCGTGTAGATGCCGAAGGCCAGGCCGGCGAAGGAATAGTGGCCGTTCTCGTCGGTGACGGTGTCGTCCACCATGGCATCACCCTGCCACAGCTGGACGGCCACTCCGGCCACCGGGTCCTGGCTCTCGTCGATCTTGGCGCCCTCGATAGTGCCGGTGCGCTCCTTCACCAGGATCTCCACGTCGACGCCGGAGGAGAGGTCGCCGATGCTTGCCAGGTTGTTCATCAGGTACAACCCGGCCGCATCCCCGGTCAAGGTCTTATTGATGACCACGGTGAAGGGAGCGTCGGTCAGGTCCAGGTCCCAGGGCCCGCTCAGGGACGCCGGGGCTCCGTTGACGGTCACCGAATCCACCGTGTAGCTGAGGCCCGCGGGCGGCGTTACCGTCTCCAGGTCTTCGAGATATACCATGGTGTCGCCCTCTGCCGGCAGCATGAAGTCCTCGCGGTAATGGAAGACGTGTATCCCGTCATGGGGATGGTTGTCGATGGTGATCAGGATGAGGTTGCTCATCGCGGTCACGTCTTGCAGGTCCACCGGCAGCGTGAAGCTCCCGCTGTAGGAGTAGGTGTGGTCTCCGGTGGAGATGGCCTCCGGACCGATGGGTACCGTCGTGGTGATGCTGCAAGGGGCCGGATACCATGCCGGTCCACCTGCCTTGTACCAGATGGTGTCGGAGACGTCGGTCACGTTGGCCGGCCAGTCACCGGTGTTGTCCACGAAGATGTTACCGGCGATGCTGAATGAGCCCATAGCGGTGGCGTTCACCTCGATGGTGAACGACAGCGGGGCGCTTTCACCCTCCCACATCTCGATATAACCGGTGGAAGCGGTCTTGAGCAGGCTCAGTTCGTATTGTGATGCTACCGAATCCACGTCCTTGGTTATGTCCAGGCTGGTGACCGGTGGGGGAGGTGTCTCCGGCGGGGTGCCGTAAACGCGCTCTGTTTCAACCGGAGCCGTTGCATGGGCCGGCTTCGATTTGCCGGAATCTCCTCTTGGATGGTGCCGGCGCCTCCTCGGTTTCAGGCGCTGCCGGCGTGTCGGCCGCGCCGGTCTGAACGGCCGTGCCGGGGCCGCCTCCCCCGCTCCCGGGGTTCTGTACCTGGAAAGCGAGGGACGGCGCTACCAGGGTCATCAGAATGACGGCCACGATGGAAACCAGGATCAGCAACTTGCGTAATACTTTCAAAATCCCACCTCCTAGAAAGTCGGTGTCTTTTCTATCTCGGTCGCCCGTTCAAATACCATCACCTCCTAGCCGCGCAATCCTGTTACCCATATAAAAAACCCGACCAAGCGACTTGATCGGGTCGGTTTCACCTTAATTCCCGGATCGAAGCCCCCCCAATGCAGCAGCAATGATTTCAAGTTATTGCCGGGAGGTCGGCGACCTTTACTTGCGGGAACCCCTTACATTATTTGCCCTACTATTGAGTTCTCCATTATCGAGTAAAGATAAACCGGTGCAAGGAAAAATACTTGCTCCTGCCCCATACCTGTTCCGGGGGCGTAACGGACAAAAAGAGGGCCCCCACTCGGGGGCCCTGATTTTGTCGATTGCGTACTAGCTGTCCCGATCGAGGGACTTACCCAGCATGATCGCCAGCAGTCCCATCAGTAGCAGCATGCCGGCTGCGACCAACCAGATATTCTGATCAAAGCCGGTGTAAGGCAAGCTTTCCGCGGCCGCGGGAGTCTGGGTTCCGGCAGGGGGAGGAGTGATGACCTCTCCCGCCACCTCGACCACCGCGTTGAGGAAGTCGATGCCGGTCAACTGGTCGCCGTACTCGACGATAACGGTGCGGCTGATGGGGACGGTGTTAGCCCAGCCGTCGGGAACCGTCTCGCTCAACGTGTAGCTGCCGGCCGGCAGGTTCGCGAAGGTATAGGCGCCGTCCGCGGCGGTCACCGCCTGACTGAATATGCCTTCACCGCTCAGGCTGATGAGCACGCCGCCGAGGCCGGGCTCATCCGTTTCGTGCAGGCCGTTGCCGTTGAGGTCGTTCCATTTGGTCCCGCTGATCGAAGCCAGGCGGGCGTTCTGAAAGTCCACCCGGACCGCTTCTTCATCGATCAGTTCGACCTCGACCGACTCGGCGGAGAGCGCCTTCCAGCCGGCGGGTACCACTTCGTGCACCATGTAGGTGCCGAGTTCCAGATCGGTGAAGGAGTAGTGTCCCGCTTCATCGGTCACCGCTGTGGCGATGATCTCTTCACCCTGCATCAGGTGGATGGTCACACCGGCCACCGCGGCCTGGGCCTCGTCGAGCTTGAAGCCCTCGATGGCGCCTTTCAGGCGGGCGTTCTGGAAGTCCACCCGGACCGCTTCTTCATCGATCAGTTCGACCTCGACCGACTCGACGGAGAGCGCCTTCCAGCCGGCGGGTACCACTTCGTGCACCATGTAGGTGCCGAGTTCCAGATCGGTGAAGGAGTAGTGTCCCGCTTCATCGGTCACCGCTGTGGCGATGATCTCTTCACCCTGCATCAGGTGGATGGTCACACCGGCCACCGCGGCCTGGGCCTCGTCGAGCTTGAAGCCCTCGATGGCGCCTTTCAGGCGGGGTTCCTCCGGGACGTGGATGAGAACGTCGACCTTATCCTCCAGGTCGCCGATGACGGCCTTGTTGTTCAGTACGTAATCCCCGGCCGCCGAAGCGTGCAGGGTCTTGTCGATGATCACCTCAAACGGCGCTTCGGCCAGGTCCAGTTCCCAGGGGCCACTCAGGGATACGGCCGACCCGTTGATGGTCACGGAGTCGATGGTGTAGGTGAGGCCTGGTTCCGGGGTGATGGTTTCCACGTCACTCAGCCATGCCAGGCTCTCACCGGCGGACGGCTTGTCGAAGCTCAAGCGGTAGTGGAAGGTGTGGACCCCGTCGTTGGGATGGTTGTCGATAGTGATCTCGATGAGGTTGCTCATAGCGGTCACGCCGGCCAGGGCCACCGGCAGGGTGAAGGTCCCGCTGTAGGAATAGACATGCGCCCCGGTGGAGATGGCGGCATTGCCCAGGGGCACGGTCGTCGTCACGCTGGTAGCGGCCGGCAGCCAGGCGGGCCCTCCTGCCTTGTACCAGACGGTATCGGATACCGCTGTCACGTTGGCCGGCCACTCACCGGTGTTCTCCACGAAGATGTTGCCCGAAATGGAGTAGGTGCCGGACTGAACCGCCCCCACCTGGATGGTGAAGGATATGGCCCGGTCTTCCCCTACGGCCATGGTCAGCTCGGATTCGGAGGCCGTCTTCTCAAGGGTGATCACGTAGCCCGGTGCGCTGACGCTATCCACATCCTTGGATATGTCCAGGCTGGTTACCTGGCGCCCCCCGTTTTCGCTTCCACTGTAGGCCCGGGCTTCGGGCTCTTCGGCTGGACCACTTCGGTCTGAGGCTGAACTGATTCGGCCTGGACCACTTCGGCCTGGACCTGCGGCGCCGGAGCTTTCACCTCGGCTTGAACCGCGACAGCCTCGGGCTGTACCTCCAGGGCCTGGTTTTCCTGTTTCGTCTCTCTCTTAGCGTTGCCTGCCAAGACCATGCTCGGTAATACCGCGTAAACGGCCATTACCGCTACGATGAACAGTATGCTGATTATTTGTAGGCTCCTGTTCTTCCTTTCTTTTGTTACCATTTCAATCGCCTCCCGATTTTTAATTCTGTGGAAAGAACCTCTTGTCTTCCTAAATCCATTGGAACAGTTAGATATACCTAATACAATGATTTAGGACACCCTAATATTTGTGACCCGCGATTTCTTGACGCGGCTGGCCGTGTTCATAAGAATGGGAGCATGAAAGATAAGCCGATCATCCACGTGGTGGGGCTGGGCCCGGAGGGGGCCGGTCTGATAACCGGTGAAACGGCGGGGATGCTCGAGAGCGGAAAGCCGCTCTTTCTGCGCACCGGCCGTCACCCCGCGGCCTGCCGACCTGGCCGCGAAGGGGCATTCCCTTCGACGACCTTCGACGCGGTCTACGAGGGAGCGAAGCATCCGAAGATGTCTATTCGGCCATGGCCGGGCGGCTGGCGGAGGAGGCTGAGCGGCTGGGGGAGCTTATCTACGCCGTGCCGGGAAACCCGCTGGTGGCGGAGCGTTCGGTGGCCCTTCTCCTGGCAATACCATAAAGATATAGTCAAGGTTTACTCTGCGGTCGGTTTTCTTGACGTACTTTTCGCGGCGCTGGGAATAGACCCTGTCCAAGGGGTGTTTCTGGTTGACGCGGGAGAAGTCGCGTACCAGGGTGCCCGCCGCCTCGAGCCCCGGCAGGGGACGGTGTTGATGCAGGTGGACTCTCGCCTGCTGGCATCCGACGTAAAACTGTCCCTGCTGGATGCCTATCCACCCGACCACCCGGTGTTCATATGCTCCAGGCTGGGAGGGGACCAGGCGGTGGTGAAAGAAGTGGAGCTGGCGGAGATGGACCACCGGGAGGACTTCGACCATCTCACCACCCTCTACCTGCCCCCCGTCCCGGAGGAGAAGATATTCGACTTCCAGCGCCTCATGGAGATAATCGCGGTGCTGCTGGGGCCGGAGGGCTGCCCCTGGGACCGCCAGCAGACCCACGCCAGCCTGGCCCGCCACCTCATTGAGGAGTCCCACGAGGCCATCGAGTCCATCAGGAGCGAGGACTGGGAACACCTGGCCGAGGAACTGGGGGACATCCTTCTCCAGGTGGCCCTCCATTCCCAGATGGCCAGCCAGGAAGGGTACTTCGACGTCAGCGACTCCCTGCGCTCCATAGAAGAAAAACTGATCCGCCGCCATCCCCATGTCTTCGGCGAAGCCCTGGCCGAGACCCCGGAAGACGTCGTCGCCAACTGGGAGCGCATCAAGACGGCGGAAGGGGGTCATCCCTCGCTCCTCGACGGCGTAACGGAGGACCTGCCCGCCCTCCTGTTCGCTTACAAGCTCCAGACCCGGGCGGCCCGGGTGGGGTTCGACTGGGACGCGGCCGGGGGGGCCATGGAAAAAATCGAGGAAGAGGTGGAAGAGATCCGGCACGTCGTCGAAGGAGGAGAGGGCGATCTCGAGATGGAGATGGGCGACCTCCTCTTCTCCATAGTCAACGTCTGCCGTCATATCCGGCTCGACCCCGAAGTTGCGCTGCATCGCGGTGCCCTCAAGTTCAGGCGGCGGTTCCGCGTCATGGAGGAGATCTGCGAGCGGGAGGGCTTGAGCATGGAAGAGATGGATCTTATCGCGCTTGACCTCCTGTGGGGGAGAGCCAAGCGGGCCGAATAAGGCGTGCCTTGCAGGCTGCGCCTACTGAACCGGGTTAAAAAAACTTGCCGTTCCCTCGCAAGCCATGGGGATTTGTCGTAAAATCTACCTTAGGGCCGCAGACTCACATCACAGCTCAGAATGACCATCCGGGTTACCGTTGCTTGTTCGTGGGAGGGCGGAGATGACCGGCAAGAATCTTTCAAAAGACGGGCAGGAGTACCGGCTGTTGTTCGAGGAAGCCCCCCTGCCCATGTGCGTCGTGGATTCCGCCGGGGTCAAGGAGTACCTGGACCGCCTGCGCGACGCCGGGGTAACCGATCTCATCGACCACTTCGCCATGGACCCGGAAGACCTCATCGCGTGCTTCTCCCTGGTAAGGGTACTGGACGTCAACGTCTGCGCCCTGCGGTTGAGCGGGGCCGCGGACAAGCAGGAGTTCGGCGAGAGGCTGGGCGAGCTGCTGTGCGAGGAATCCTATCCCCTGATGATGAAGGAACTCCTGGCCATGGCGGACCAGCGGGAGGATAAGCAGGGGGAGACGGTCATCCGTACCTTCAAGGGCGAGAAGCTCAAAGTTCTGGTGAAATGGACGGTGATGACGGGCACCCCCGCCCCTTATTCCCGTGTGCTGATCTCGGCCGCCGACGTCACCGGGCGGGTGGCCATGGAGGACCAGCTGAAAGCGGCGGCGGCGGAGTGGCGGGACACCTTCGACGCCAGCCAGGATCTGGTGTTCATCCTCGACCGCGACTTCCGGGTGGTCCGTGCCAACGCCGCGGCCGCGCGGTTCCTGCAGATACCCGAGATCGAGCTCACCGGCCGTCACTGTTACGAGCTGATGCACGGCTCCGAGGAGCCGGTAGAGGGGTGCCCCCTGGCCGCGATGAGAGATACGAACGAACACGCTGAAGCTGAACTCTATCTGGAGAACCACGGCATCTGGGCGCATATCTCGGTGGACCCCATCCTGGGGCGTGACGGCGGCGTTTCCAGGGTCGTGCACGTCTTCAAGGACATCACCGAACGCAAACGCACCGAAGAGAAGCTCAAGGAGAGCGAGAGGCTCTACCGCATGCTGGCCGACAACTCCCAGGAGCTCATCTGCTTGGCGACACCGACCTCATCCGCCGCTACGTCAGTCCGTCCTATAAAACGGTACTGGGCTATGAGCCCGAGGAGTTGCTGGGCAAAGACATCCTTAGCCAGGTGCCTCCCGAGGACAGGGAAACCGAGAAGATCGAGTTCATGGAAAGAATCAAAAACGGATTCACCGATACGAAGCACCAGCAGCTCCGTCACCGTGAAGGCCACGATGTCTGGATTGACAGCCGGGCAAACGTGCTCCGCGATGAAGACGGAGAGGTGATCGGTGTTCTCATCGTGAGCAGGGACGTTTCCCGCGAGGCGGAGGCAGAGGAGAAACGGAAGGAGAGTCGAGACGGCTCTACCGCATGCTGGCCGACAACTCCCAGGAGCTCATCTGCATGTGCGACCTGAATGCGATCCGCATCTACGTCAGCCCGTCCTACCGGGCCGTGCTGGGATACGAGCCCGAGGAGCTGCTGGGAGTCACGTTCTTCAGCCAGTCCGCCCGAGAGGAGCCAAGGCCGGTGAAAGAGGAGTTCCTGACGGATGAGCGAATGGCTGGAATCCGGCAGAACGGTGCGCCGCACGCCCGCCACAAGGACGGCCAGTTCATCTGGATCGATACCTCACAGCTCCGTCATCCGAGACGAAGAGGGAGAGATGGTCGGGATGGCTGATAACCAGCCGGGACGTCAGCAGCCAGGTGGAGGCGGAAGATAAACTGCGCGAGAGCGAGCGTCTCTACCGCATGCTGGCCGACAACACCCAGGATCTCCTACCGCATTGCACACTGGCTCGTAAAACGGATCTACGTCAGCCCTTCCTACGAGGCTGTCCTGGGCTACGAGTCGGAGGAGCTGCTGGGAGACGACCTGCTCGCCCTGGTGCACCCTGACGAGCCTCGAGAGGTAAGGGAAGAGCTCGCCCGGGGTATAGGCCAAGATGGCAGTCCGGGATCGTCCCGACACCGCCTGCACCGTAAGGACGGCACGTACATCTGGATCGAGACGCATGGCACCCCGCTCCATGACGAGAAAGGGCGAGATGATCGGGGGCCTCGAGGTCAGCTGGGACGTCACCGACCAGGTAGAGGCGGAGGAGAAACTCAAAGAGAGCGAGCACCTCTACCGCATGCTGGCGGACAACACCCAGGACGTCATCTGCATGTGTGACTCCCAAGGCATCAACACATATGTCAGCCCTTCCGTCAGAGCGGTACTGGGGTACGAACCGGAGGAACTCATCGGGCAGCCTCTCTTGACCCTGGTTCACCCGGACGATCAGCGGAAGCCGGAAGGGTCTTCCGGCAGAACATGGAAGCCGGCACATCGGGCATCATGCGCGTACGCAATCGCCGCAAGGACGGCAGCTACGTCTGGCTGGAGTCCCAGGGTACTCCCTTATACGACGGCGAGAGGCAGGCTTCGCGGGAGCCCTCAGCGTCAGCCGCGACGTCACCGAGCAGGTCAGGGCCGAGGAGATGCTGCGCAAGCACAACGAGGAACTGAAGGATTTCCTGGCCGTAGCCGCCCACGAGTTGCGCCACCCCATCTGCCTGGTGCAGGGTTACGCCAACACCCTGGCGGACTTCCGGTACGATATGGACCAGCAGACCCTGGACGAGGTCTATAAGAGCATCACCGCCGCGTCCCGTCGCCTGACCGGCCTGGTGGAGGAGTTATTAGAAGTCTCCCGCATCGAACGGGAGCGTTTCGTCATCGAACGGGCCGCGGTGAACCCTTCTTTCTCACTTAATAAAGTGGTGGAGGAGATGCGGAAGCGCGGCATGGCCAACCCCGTCGTGCTGAACACGGAAGGGGTGGCCAAGACCTGGCCCCTCGATCCCGAGAAGTTCCACCAGTTGCTGGTGATCCTGCTCGACAATGCGGCCAAGTATTCCCCCCCGGGTTCGCCCATAGAAGTGGACATGTCAAATGGGGCGGACGGCCTCAGCCTGGCCATCGGCGACCATGGCTGCGGCGTCTCCGAAGAGCACCGGGAAAAGATATTCCAGCGCTTCTTCCAGGTCGAGGACTCCGGCCACCACAGCGTGCCCGGCCTCGGGCTGGGCCTCTACATCGCGCGGGAGATCGTCGAAGGGCACGGCGGGAGCATCGGCCACGAGAGCCGTGAGGGCGGTGGCTCCATCTTCCGCTTGACCATACCCTAGAGTATAATCCGTACCTGTCGCGGAAATTACCCGAACCGGGGTCGATGAGAGATGGAGAAATGGCTTGGATGAATTAGGGGAGGGGCAGCTCGAACACGAAGTGGCGCTGCGCCTGGTAACCGAGAACATGCAGGACATGATCGTGCAGATCGATGCCCGGGGGATCAGGCAGTACGTCAGCCAGTCGGTCAAGCCGGTGTTGGGATACGAGCCCTCCGAACTGGTGGGAAAACCCGTATTCGACCTGATCCACCCGGACGACATGCCCATGGTGATGAACGTGTTGAGCCGGGGGGTAAAGGGCCCCATGCACGGCATTCTCGAGACCCGCCACCTGCATGCCGACGGCCACTATATCTGGCTGGAGACCACCGGCAACACCATCGAGGACGAAGGCGGCGACATCGTCGGGGGCATAGTGGTCAGCCGCAACGTCGACGCCAGGAAAAAGGTGGAAGAAGAACTGATAGTGCTCAACCGCAAGCTGGAGGAGCGGGTGGTCGAGCGCACCGCCCAGCTGGAGAAGGCCAACCGGGACCTCGCGAACCACCTGCGCGAGGTGGAAGAGGCCTGGGAGGCGGTACGCAAGTCCGAGGAATACTACCACATGATCATGGAGAACGCCGGCGAGACCATCATGGTCGTGGATGTCGAATCGAGAAAGATAATCGATTGCAACCATCAGGCCACGCTCATGTCGGGAATGGCCTATGAAGAGATACTGGGCAAGGAGCTGCAGCAGCTGCGCCCTCTCCAGACGACGGAGATCGGGCCCTACATCGAGGAAGTCCTGCGGCTCCGGAATGTCTCCATCCGCGAGATCAAGGCTTCCGACCTGAAAGGGCGCGAAGCCTGGGGTGAATACAGCGGTTGTGTATACGAGATCGACGGGCGGGAGCTGATGGTGGTGATGGTGAGGGACATAACCCGACGCAAGCGGGAGGAACTGCGCTGGCTCGGAATAGAGAAGAGGCGGCGGGAGCAGGAGGAGTCCGACTTCCTGTTGATGCGGCTGGACCTGGAAGGAAACATCGTCTACCTCAACGAGTGCGCCCGTCTTTTCAGCAACGGAACGGATGACCGTTCGAAAAAGGGGCCGGCACTGGGCACTGTGATCATGGACAGCGCGGAAAACCGCCACAGCCTTGAAAAACTGCTGCTGGAGATCATCCGCTCACCGGAAGAAAAGCCCAGAGTGGAACTGGAGTGCGTCTGCGCGGCGGGGGGGGCCAGGTGGATCGAGTGGACCGCCCGTGCCGTCCACGACGAAAAGGGCCACGTGGCGGAGGCCAGCCTCACCGGCTTGGACGTTACCGAACGCCGCCGGCGAGAGGACGAGCTTTTAAGCAACCTGGAGCAACTGCGCCGCAAGCTCGAGTCGGACCTGGGCTGATGTGGTAAAATCTACGGCATGGAATTAAAAGGACTTATTCTGAGCGGCGGAGCGGGCACCCGCCTGCGCCCCATCACCCACACCAGCGCCAAGCAACTGGTGCCGGTAGCCAACAAGCCCATACTCTTCTACGGCATCGAAGAACTGAAACGGGCCGGCATCAACGACATCGGCATAATCGTCGGCGACACCGAGGAGGAGATCCGCGCCGCTTGCGGAGACGGCTCGACCTGGGGTGTCCGCATCACCTACATCCGCCAGGATGCGCCCCTGGGACTGGCCCACGCGGTGCTGACGGCCGAGCCGTTCCTGGACGGATCCCCCTTCATTATGTATCTGGGCGATAACCTCATCAAGGAAGGAATCGTCCCCCTGGTGGAACGCTTTCTCAGCTCCAAGGCGGACACCCTCATCCTCCTGGCCCACGTACTGGAGCCCGAGCGTTTCGGGGTGGCCCGCCTGGAGGGCGACCGGGTAGTGGAACTGATCGAAAAGCCCAAGGACCCGCCGAGCGACCTGGCCCTGGTGGGGGTATACATGTTCCGTCCGGTGATCATGGACGCGGCCCGCGCCATCCAGCCATCCTGGCGGGGCGAGCTGGAGATCACCGACGCTATCCAGTACCTCATCTCCCGCGGCGACCGGGTGGAGTCGCACATCATCGACGGTTGGTGGAAGGATACCGGCAAGCTGGAGGACCTCCTGGAGGCCAACCGCATGGTGCTGGAGGGCATCGAGCCGCGCTGCGAAGGCCATGTCGATTCTTCTTCCCAGTTGTTCGGGCGGGTGGAGATAGAAGAAGGGGCGGAGGTCATCAACAGCGTGATCCGGGGACCGGCCATTATCGGCAAGAGGGCCCGCATCGTCAACTCCTTCGTGGGGCCCTTCACCTCCATCTACTACGACGTGCTGCTGGAGAACTCCGAGATCGAACACTCCATAGTGATGGAGAAGAGCCGCATCACCGACGTCGGCCGGCGCATCGAGGACAGCCTCATCGGCAAGGACGTCGAGATAACCCGCTCGCCCCTGCGGCCGGAAGCCCTGCGCCTGATGCTGGGGGACAACTCCCGCATCGGCCTGATCTGACCGATCCCCCGCCTCGTTCTGCACGTGGTGGGTGAAATCTGTAAAATATATAATATAGCTGGTTGGCGGCACGGCGACGTTATCGCTATACGGCTGAATGAAGAGGATGATGGGCTTGGAGGAATTTACAGGCGAGCAGAGATACAGGGAGCTGTTCGAGGAATCTCCCATCTCCCTGTGGGAGCAGGACTATTCCGGCGTCAAGGAATACCTTGACCAGCTGCGCGACGAGGGCGTCGCCGACATCCACGCATACCTCGAGAATAACCCGGATGCCTTCATAAAGTGTGCCAGGCTGGTCAAGGTGGTCGACGTCAACACCCGGACCCTGGAACTGTACGGGGCCGGGAGCAAACAGGAACTCTACGACAACCTGGGGAGGACCGTCCCCGGCGAGGCGCACGCCTTCTTTCTCGACCAGCTGGCGGCCATCGCCGAGGGCTCGACAGTGTTCGAAGGGGAGACCGTCAACCTGAACCTGCGGGGGGAGAGGCTGCACATCTCGGTAAAGTGGAACCTCTTTCCGGGCGTGGGTTACCACCGGGTGCTGGTGGCCCTGGTCGACATCACCGAGCGCGTGGCCGCGGAGGAGAGACTGAAGGAGAGGGAGCGGCTGTATCGCATGCTGGCCGACAACACCCAGGATCTCATCTGCATGTGCGACATCAATTTCATCCGTCGCTACGTCAGCCCGTCGTACAAGGTGGTCGTAGGGTACGAGCCGGAAGAGCTGCTGGGTGTCAGCATATTCAGCCAGGTCCCGCCCGAGCTGAAAGAGGAGAAAGAGAAAGAGTTCGTGGAAAGGGTCAAGGACGGGTTCACGGACACCGTGCGCCAGCAGATCCTCCACAGGGACGGCCAGCTGATATGGGTAGACACCAAGGCCAACATTCTTCACGATGAAAACGGAGAGGCCGTGGGGTGGCTGATTGTGAGCCGGGACGTCAGAGAACAGGCGGACGCGGAAGAGAAGCTCAAAGAGAGTGAGCGTCTATACCGCATGCTGGCCGACAACACCCAGGACCTCATCTGCATGTGCGACCCTGAAGGCAACCGGGTCTATGTCAGCCCATCCTATAAAGCCGTCCTGGGTTACGAGACGGAGGAGCTCATGGGCGGGAACATCCTCAGCATCGTGCATCCGGATGACCTGGAGGAGACGGCACGAGGCCTGGCGAGAGGGCTTTCCGAGAAGATGCCGGACTCCACCCGCCACCGGCTAAAGCACAAGGATGGCCACTACGTCTGGTTCGATTCACACGGTACGCCCCTGTCGGACGAGAACGGCGAGCTTATCGGAGGCCTGGCGGTGAGCTGGGACATCAGCAACAAGGTATCAGTCGAGGAAGCCTTACGGGAATCCAATGAGCAGCTCAAAGGCTTTCTGTCCGTCGCCGCCCACGAACTGCGCCACCCCATCAACCTGGTGCAGGGTTACGTGGGGACCATCCAGGACTTTCTCGATGCTCCGGACCCGGTGCTGCTGGATGAGATCTACTCCGGCATCAAGCACGCCACGGGCCGGCTGGTCCGCCTGGTGCAGGAGCTGCTGGAGGTCTCCCGTATCGACCAGGGACGGTTTTTCTTTGAGCTCAAGGAGGGGGATCCGGTAATCCTGGCTAAAGAGGCGGCGCAGGAGTTGCGGATGCGCGGCGCGGGCGGCGAAACCCGCATAAGGGTCTCCGGCGAGCCCGGGAACTGGGTCCTGGACCACGATAGGTTCCTCCAGCTGATGGTGATCCTGCTGGAGAACGCCATCAATTATTCCCCGGCCGACTCGCCGGTGGAAGTGGAGCTGGAAAAAACGGGCAAGGGCCTCGAAGTCTCCGTCCTGGACCGCGGCCGCGGCGTGGATGTGGACGTACGGGAGTGCATCTTCCAGCGCTTCTACCAGGTGGACGAACCCAAACACCACTCCATACCGGGCCTGGGGATGGGGTTGTTCATCGCTCGCGAGATCGTGGAGGGGCACGGGGGGTATATATTCCACGAGGACCGTCCGGGTGGCGGCTCCGTTTTCCGCTTTATCCTGCCCGCGGCTGATGGGGGTCCCGCGACGTAACCGGTAAAGATAATCGACTCATTGCTCGATAATAACTCTAAGGCTGACGAGGAAGGGATACAAGGAGGCGGAAGAGATGCGTTCCAGGCGACCCTCACAACGATTACCCGTTGTCCTGCTTGCCCTTCGCGCTTACAATCAATTCACGGTCGATAGATGGTAGGTGGGAACGGGGCGGTCAGATCCGGGGGCGACGATGAAGGTATTTGATCTGGACGGTTTCATACGCAGGTTATACCTGGTCACCGTCTCCGCCTGCGTGCTCATCCTCTATTTCCTCAATTTCTTCATCGGTATCTTCATTCTCCGCTTCGACGCGGAGATGATCGAGATACTGGTGTATTCTTCGCTTCTCACCAACATCGTCGTGCTGCCGCCGGCCCTGCTGGTGTTCTGGCCCGTCACCAGCCGGCTCAAACGGGTCCTGAAGGTCGCCCTTGACCGGGAAGAGCACGAAACCCGGCACGGGGACCGGTGAAGACGACAGCCAGGCTGCTGGTCGTGGTCGATGACTACCCTCGCACCGTGGCCATTATCGTCTTTCCCGCCATACTCCTGGCGGTCGCCTGCGTCGACATCCTCTTCCGTTTCTGGGGAGGCCTCAACCCCGGGCTCTGCCTGATCTTCCTGGTGCTGGGGCTTAGCATGGCCCTGGCCATCGCCTATGCGGTCTTCTTCCTTCTCTACGTGGGGCTGGACGTCGCCAGGCGCATAGCCTACAAGGCTTTCAACCGGCCGGGATATCAGCGCGGGGCCAGCCTGCGGGCCAGGATCATCCTCCTGCCCCTGATGCTCGCCTTCGTCCTGGCCACCCTGGGGTGGGCCATCGGGGCGAGCAGTTCCTTCTTCCAGTCCGAAGACGAGATGCTGCAGTGTAAGGGCGAGAGCCTGGCCGCGCTGTCGCAGGTCGCCGGGGGTGCCGGGGAAAGTCCGGCCTCGGCTGAGGACGTGAGCTTCATGGTGGGGGTCCTGGTACCCGGCAGCGACGCGTTGCTGCTGGTGGACGGCGAAGGACGGATCATCGAAGTGCTGCAGCCCGGGGAGGGGCTGGAGGAGGAGACGGTCGCGGAACTGGCGTCCGGCCTGGTCGAGGAAGGAAAGGAAAGCCTGACGGACAAAGAGGTGGAAACGGGCGCCGTCCTCGCCCCGGCCGGAGACGCGCAATACTACGTCCAGGTGTTCGAGATGCCGGGCCTGGGCGGTTATGTGGCTTCACTGACCTGGATCTTTCTTCTGACCATTTCTTTCATGATCCCGCTGATGTATGCCCTGACCAAGCTGACGGCGGATAGCATAACCGGGCCGCTCGGCAAGCTCAAGAAGGCCTCCGACCGGGTGGCTGGCGGGGACCTCACGGTGAGACTGGACGTCTCTTCGTCCGACGAGACGGGCCGGGTCGAGCAATTCCTTCGCCGCCATGGTCGCCAGCCTGCACGATATCAGCCTGCATGCCTTCAAGACCGCGGAGGAGACCAGCCAGGGTGCGTCCGGGGTCTCGACCATCACCGAGCAGACCCAGGCCTCCATCGAGCAATTCTCGCACGTCATCGAGCAGCTGGCAGAGAACGCGGCGGAAGAAGCGCACATGGCCGCGGACATCCACCAGCTGGCGGGGGAGATATTCGAAGCCCTGGAACAGAGTTCGCTCCAGGCGGACTCCGGCGTCGAGGTCAGCCGCGACTCCTCCCACCTTGCCGAGGACGGCCTGCGCGACGCTAGGGTGGCGGAAGAGAGGATGGCCATGGTCGGGAAGGGCATCTCCGACACGGCGCAGATCATCCGCAGACTGGGAGAGCAATCCGGCGAGATCGGGATCATCGTCGAAGTCATCAAGGGCATCGCCGACCAGACCAACCTGCTGGCACTGAACGCGGCCATCGAGGCGGCCCGGGCACAGGAGCATGGCCGCGGTTTTTCGGTGGTAGCCGAGGAAGTGAAGAAGCTGGCCGAGGAGTCGGCGCGTTCCAGCGGCCGCATCTCGGCGCTGGTCAGGGAGATACAGATGAGCACTAACCAGGCCGTGGAGATGGCGGAGAAAGGCAACGAGGACATCTCCTCGAGCATGGAGGCCGTGCAGGTCACCGGGCGGACGCTGGGGAAGATCTTCGAATACGTAAGGAGAGCGGAGGAGCTGTCGTCGGCCATCGCCGGCAACATGCAGGCCCACCTGGAGCTGGGCCGGAAGATACAGCAGGCTACCAGGGAGATCGACGAGATAGCGGAGCATAACGCCGCTTCTTCCACCCAGATAGCCGCTGCGGCCCAGGAGCAGACGGCGGCCATGCAGGAGCTCTTCTCCACCAGTACCCAGCTGGCCTCGCTCGCGGCCAGCATGAAAGAAGCCACGGAGAAATTCCGGCTTCAGTCCTGAACCCTCCCGCCCACTTTTCTGGCACTTCCCCGCCATCATGAACAACTGTCACGCCCAAATAGTGTAAAATGTCTACGATGTAAAAACGAAAGGATGCGTGATGACGTGAGGATACTGGTCACGGGCGGTTGCGGCTTCATCGGCAGCAACTTTATCCGCTTGACGCTTTCGCGTTATCCCGGGGACGAAGTCATCAACCTGGACAAGCTGACCTACGCCGGCAACCCCGCCAACCTCGCGGACTCGGAGGGAGACCCGCGCTATATGTTCATCCACGGCGACATCTGCGACCGCCACAAGGTGGACGAGGCCTTCTCCCGGGAGCCGGAAATGGTGGTCAACTTCGCGGCCGAGACCCATGTCGACCGGTCCATCCTCGAGCCGGAAGCCTTCCTGCAGACTGACATTTACGGCACCTTCCAGTTGCTGGAGGCGGTGCGCCGCCACGACACCCCGCGTTATCTGCAGATATCCACCGACGAGGTCTACGGCAGCATCGAGTCCGGTTCTTTCACCGAAGAGAGCCCCATCGTCCCTTCAAGCCCCTACTCCGCTTCCAAGGCCGGGGCCGACCTGCTGGTGCGCTCCTACGTCAACACCTACGGTACCCCCGCCCTGATCGTGCGCTCTTCCAACAACTTCGGCCCCCGCCAATATCCCGAGAAGGTCATCCCCCTCTTCATCACCAATCTCATCCGCGGCCGCAAAGTCCCCCTCTACGGGGACGGGCTCAACGTGCGGGACTGGCTCTACGTCGAGGACAACTGCGCGGCCATCGACACGGTGTTGCGCCGCGGCGTCCCTGGCGAGGTCTACAACATCGGCGGCGGGCAGGAGGTCACCAATCTTGAGCTTACTCACCGCCTGCTGGAACTGCTGGGGCGGGACGAGTCGAGCATCGAGTACGTGCCGGACCGGCCCGGCCACGACCGGCGCTACTCCATCACCCGGGACAAGGTGGAGGCCCTGGGCTGGAAGCCGTCGCGTGACTTCCCCGAAGCCCTGGCCGCCACCGTCGACTGGTACCGGGAAAACGAGGACTGGTGGGGGAGCATCCTGAGCGGAGAGTTCCGCGACTTTTACCGCAAACAGTACGGCGGCAACGAATAGCCGGCGTCCGTCATTATAAATCCGAAAGAAGGGCCGAGCGAGAGTGAAGGAAAGGCTAAGAGAACTGGGCAGGTACCGGGAGCTCCTGCTCAACCTCACCCGCAAAGAAGTCAAGGTCAAGTACAAGAACTCCTTCTTCGGATTCCTATGGTCCCTCATCAACCCCCTGGTGATGCTGGTGGTCTTTTACGTGGCCTTCGGGGTCATCTTCAAGATGCGGGCGGCAGGGATGCAGTTCTATGCCTTTTTCCTGATGGCCGGCATTCTGCCCTGGAATTTCCTCTCCAACTCCCTGGCGTCGTCGGTAGGTTCGATCGTCAACAACGGCGTGCTGGTGAAGAAGGTCTACTTCCCGAGGGAGGTGCTGCCCCTCTCCTACATCGGTTCGGCCGGTTTCCATTTCCTGCTGCAGGAGACGGTGCTGCTGGTCTTCCTGATCGCTTTCCGCGTACCCTTGACGCCCTGGATCTTCACCTTCCCCCTGGTGGTGCTGATGGAGCTCATCTTCATCGTCGGGATTGCTGATGTGGCTCTCGGCCTTGAATGTCTTCTTCCGCGACGTTCAGCACTTCACGGAGATCTTCCTGATGGCCTGGTTCTGGATGACCCCGGTCATCTACCCTATCGGCAACATGCTCTCCACCCTGCCCACCTGGGCCCAGAAGATATACCTGTGCAACCCCATGGTCCACATCATCCTGCTCTACCAGTACATCGTCTACAACTCGGCCGAAAACGCGCCGGGAGCGGAAGGAGCCCCTTCCGCCGTTTATCTCAACCCGTGGGCCATCGTCGGGGTGGTGGTCTTCTCCATCTTCCTGGTGATCACGGGCTACATATATTTCACCAGGCGAGAAGGAAAGTTCGCGGAGTTCATCTGATGAAAGTAACCGATATCGGCAGGGATTTCAGCGAAGCCGCCACCGCCATGGAGATCCGCGGGGTGAGCAAGAGCTTCCGCCTCTATCACGACGTAAATACCAGCCTCAAGGAGAAGATGATCAACTGGCGCAAGCGCGGCTACGATCTTTTCTGGGCCCTGCAGGACATCGACCTGGATGTCCGGGCGGGGGAGACCATCTCCCTCATCGGCCCCAACGGCTCGGGCAAGTCCACCCTGCTGCGCATGATGACCCGCATCATGATCCCGGACAAGGGGACCATCAGGACCAACGGCAAGATCGCCGCCTTGCTGGACCTGGGGGCCGGCTTCCACCCCGACCTTACCGGGCGGGAGAACATCTACCTCAATGCCTCCATCCTCGGCTTCAGCAAGCGCGAGGTGGACGCCATCTACGACCAGATCGTCGACTTTTCGGGCCTGGGCGATTTCATCGACAACCAGGTGAAGAACTACTCCAGCGGCATGTACGTGCGCCTCGGCTTCTCGGTGGCCATCAACGTGCGGCCCGACATCCTGCTCATCGACGAGGTGCTGGCGGTGGGGGACGAGGCTTTCCAGGCCAAGTGCCTGGACAAGATCAGCGACTTCCAGGACTCCGGCAAGACCATCGTGCTGGTGACCCACTCGGCCGACCTGGCCGCCCAGGTCTCCAACCGCATCCTCTGGCTGGAGTACGGCAAGATGAAAATGCTGGGGGACCCGGCCGAGGTGGTCAGCGAATACCACGCAGCCATGCGCGTCCACCCCCAGGGCGAGGATTTCGGCACCCACCAGATCCGCTTTACCGAAGTCAAGCTGATGGACGGGGAGGGCCGGACCAAGCCGGTCTTCGAGACGGGGGAGAGCATGAAGGTGCGCCTGGAGTACGAGGCCGTCGAGCCCATCGACGACCCCATTTTCGGCTTCGGCTTCTACGATCACCAGGGGCTGATGGTCTACGGTACCAACACCCGCCTGCGCGACCTGCCCATACCACGGGTGGAAAAACCCGGGGTGGTGGAGTTCTGCATCCCCCGCCTGTCCCTGCTGGACGGCCGCTATTATCTTTCGGTGGCTTCATGCACCCGCGACTACAAAACCGACTATCACTGGATGGACAAGTTCTTCTACTTCGACGTCAAGTCACCCGGCATGGACGCCGGCTACCTCTCGATGGACTGCGACATCACCTGGCACGAACTCTAATGGGGGCTATCCCGCCTACTGCATCTCGAACCATGGCATAGCGTCTCTTTCGAGCAGGGTCATCTCTCCCGGGCACCTGCACAGCCTGTACTTGACATCGTGTCTTTGATGCTCTGCCGCTTCGAGGCTCCTGGATACGTGAAACTCCGGTTTGCCACCTTTCAATATGCAGCGTTCTTCGTAATCCCTGAGAAGTACGCAAATTCCGATCACATCTGTTCTCTGATCACGAAACCGAGCATGAATGATTCCGCTTTCGGGTCTCTGATCTGCGCGAGAGCCTGGAATACGGTGTCTTTCAGTTTTTCGTACTCTGACAGAGATAACAGGAGGTCTGTCGCTCTGGAGTCTCCCGCTCGACCCAGTTCCTCGATATGCCTACGGCATTTCCTGTCTGGCTTTTAAGTTCGCTTGCGCCGAAACGCATGCATGGTAAACCTGAGCTCTTCCTCTTCGGCAGGATCCTGATCGCTTCCGGGTGTGGCTCCAGGCGGTTCCCGGGGCATGCTTCAGCCAAGTTCCGTAAGAGGCTCCTGGCAAAGGTTGCACCAGGTGCTTC
Organism: uncultured bacterium; assembly: GCA_963765625.1. Taxonomy (GTDB): domain Bacteria; phylum Actinomycetota; class Geothermincolia; order Geothermincolales; family Geothermincolaceae; genus CAVXXD01. The sequence continues at coordinate 228,352 of CAVXXD010000010.1, read as the reverse complement.
CTTCTTTATTGTCCGTACCACATTTTGGACAGTACATCCGTTATCCGTTCTCTTCAGCCCTCGACTGCGAGCGATTCCATTATCGAATATTTGCAGGTCTTCCTCAAACACCCTGCTCCTTCACCGGAACGGAAGAATACCAGAAACTGGAAAGAAATAATAAACGATAGACCTGACCCCAAGGAAGATTATCGCCCGCGTGGTATATGATACTTAGGATCAGAATACTCTAATAAAGGAGATGCCATGCCTGAAGATACCAGCGAGATCATCAAGATGGACCCCGAGGGGGTCGACGTCGGGGAAGTGATGCGCTCGATCGACGAGCGGATCGCCTCTCGCCCGGACGCTCCCGAACTCAAGGACGAGACCATCGAGGAACTGGAGCGGCGGGGCGCCGGAACGTCGCGCAGCGACTTCTTCGCCGACCCCCTGCAGGAGCTGACCCTGTCCATCCAGTTCGCCCGCTCCTTCGCCGAGGTCTCCAGCGACTACCAGATCGGGTCCAACCGCAAGGTCATCGGGCCGCTCATCGTCTTCGTCAAGAAGGTGGTCCGCAAGCTGATGAAGACCTACATCGACGCCGTCTTCCAGCAGCAGCGTGAGTTCAACCGGCAGATACTGAGCATCATCGAGAACCTGGACGGGCTGATCCTGCGCGACCGCGCCCGCTCCCATCCCGGCAAGGTCGACCGCCTCGCCTTCGCCGAGAAGTGGGGCCCCGACTTCGACGCCCTGGCCGCGCAGCTGGCGCCGGTGGCCGCCATGTTCGAGGGGGTGGAATGGGTGGTGGAGCTGGGCAGTGGGCGCGGCATGTTCCTGCGCGCCGCCCTCGACTCCGGGCTGGAAGTGTTGGGGGTGGAGGAAGACGCGGCCCTGGCCGGCGGACTGCCAGGAGCGCGGCCTGCCAGTGGTCTGTGCCGATCCCCTGGTCTACCTGGAGCAGGTGCCCCTGGCCTCCATACCCGCCGTCTTCGCCTGGGGCCTGGGGGAGCGGAGCACCACCAACGAACTCCACTACCTCCTCAACCAGCTGGCCGACCACATGGCCAAGGGCGCCCGCGCGCGTCTTCATCAACCATCGCCCCGTTTCATTCTACGGCGGCGATACGGCCTTCCGCGACCCCACCGTGACCCGCCTGGTCCACCCCGAGACGCTGGTCTTCTTGTTGGAGAAGGCGGGCTTTCCGGCATCGAGAGCCGTCCTTTCGAGCTGGATCCCCAGGACCGGTCCAAGCAGAGCGAGGCGGTCCTCAAGACCTTGAAGAAGCTGGAGAAGGAGAGCCCCGGCATCACCGACGCCTGGGGAGAGTTCGTGGCGCCGCCCATTACATCGTCGAGGCGCGGAGGTAGGCCGTGGCGGCGGATACCATAGCATTCGTACCCCTGCGCTACGGCGACGAGGTTGTAGGAGGGGCGGAGACACTGGCCCGCAGCATCGCGGAGGAGCTCCACCGCCGCGGCTGGCCGGTGGAGATACTCACCACCTGTGCCCTCGACCCCTACACCTGGGCCGACCACTTTCCGCCCGGGGAGGAATACATCCGCGGCATCAAGGTGACACGCTTTCCGGCCCGCAGCCGCTTCCAGACCAAGCGCAAGGTCTTCAAGCTGGAACAGAAAATATTTGACGGGGGCAAGGTCCCGCTAAACCAGCAGGAATACTGGATCAGCAACTTTCCCTACAGCGAGGGGCTCTTCGATTTCCTGGAGAAAAAGAAGGACGACTACCGCGCCTTCATCTTCACCCCCTACCTCTTCGGCACCACCTGGACGGGGTCGCGTATCGTGCGCGACCGCGCTTTCATCACCCCCTGCCTGCATGACGAGCCCTACGCCAGCCTGGAGATATTCCGCGACATGATGCGCTCGGTCAGGGCATCCTCTTCAACTCGGTGCCCGAGATGGAGCTGGCCCAGCGCCTCTACGGCGAGGACATCCCCGGCCGGGTGGTGGGCATGGGCTTCGACGATTTCGCCTGCGACGGCGAGCGTTTCCGGGCCAAGTACGGCATCAAGGGCGACATGGTGCTCTACTGCGGGCGGAGGGAGATCGGCAAAAACATCCCCATGCTCCTCCGCTTCTTCTGCAATTACCTCAGCCACACCGGGCGGGACCTCAAGCTGGTGCTGACCGGGGCGGGCAACGTGGGCATACCCCACGGCTTCCGGGAGAACATCGTCGACCTGGGATTCGTCAGCGACCGGGACAAGCTGGACGCCTACGCGGCGGCTTCGGTACTCTGCCACCCTTCCGTCAACGAGAGCTTCTCCATCATGATCCTGGAAGCCTGGCTGGCCGGCACGCCCTGCCTGGTGCACGCCGACTGCGCGGTCACCCGCTACCACGCCGAGAAATCCCGAGGCGGCCTGTGGTTTAAGGACTACCCCCAGTTCCACGAGGGGCTGAACCTGATGCTGGAGGACAAGGCCATGAACGCGCGCCATGGGGCGCACCGGCCGCCAGTACGTGCTGGACAACTACTCCTGGGACCGGGTGATAGAACTGTTCGAGCAGGCCGTCGAGGGAGACCGGGCTTTAGATGAGAGTCCACCAGATGCTGCCGAGGTTCGACGCGGGGGACGCCGTGAGCGGCCATGCCCTGGCCATCCAGGAGGTACTGCGGGCCGTGGGCTGGAGAGCGATATCTTCGCTCAGGGCATGGACGAATTCGGGCAGCTGTACGGGCGGCAGGAGGAGGAATACCGGGCCTACATGGACAGCTCGGAGGACCTGCTCATCTACCACTACCTTCTCTTCTGCAGCAACTACCGGATGTACCTGGAGACGCGCAACCGCAAGGTCCTCATATATCACAACATCACCCCGCCGGAGTTCTACGACGACTTCGACCCGGACACGGCCGATTTCTGCCGGCGGGGCAAGGAGCTGCTGCTGCAGCTCACCCGGTGCGACCTGGCCCTGGGGGTCTCGGAGTTCAACCGCCGGGACCTGGTCGAGGCGGGTTTCGAAGAGGCCAGGACCGGGGTGCTGCCCATCAATCCGCCGCCCGACCGCCTTACCGGGTGCGCCGCGGACCGTTCCCTGCGCCGCCGGCTGGGCGACGGCAAGCTCAACCTGCTCTTCGTGGGGCGTCTGGTTCCCAACAAACGCCTGGAGGACCTGGTCAAGCTGTTCTGGTTCTATCACAACACCGTCAACGCCTCGAGCCGCCTGGTGATGGTGGGCTCCCTGGCCAGCGCTTACGCCGACCACCTGATCGAACTGACCCGCCGGCTGGGGCTTGCGGAGAAGGTGTTCTTCCTGGGCAAGGTCTCCGACGCCGCCCTCAAGGCCTGCTACGACACCTGCCATTTCTACGTCAGCATGAGTGAGCACGAGGGCTTCTGCGTGCCCCTGCTGGAGGCTTTCAGCTTCGGCCTGCCGGTGCTGGCCTTCGCGGCCGGCGCGGTGCCGGAGACCATGGGCGATTCCGGGGTCCTCTTTGATGAGAAGGATTTCAACCTCCTGGCGGAGACGCTGGAAAACCTGCGGCGCGACCCGCGGCAGCGGCAGCTGATCGTGGAGGCGCAATACCGGCGGCTGGAGGACTTCGGCCAGACCAGCTTCCTGGCCAAGTTCGACCGGACCCTCGGTCCCTTCCTGGAAGGAGGCTCGAATTGAGGGTGCATCAATTACTGGTGCGGCTGGACTCCGGGGACGCCGTCAGCAACCAGGCCCTGGCCATCCACCGCCTGCTCCTGGAGCGCGGCGTCGAGTCGCACATCTTCGCCGGCGGCATGGACGAGTTCGGGTCGAGGTACGCCCTCCTGGACACGGAGTACCGGCCTTACCGCGACTCGCGGGAGGACCTGCTAATATTCCACTACTCCATCTACGCCGATCACTACACCGAATACGTCAAGAGCGCCAACCGCAAGGTGCTCATCTACCACAACATCACCCCGGCTGAATCGTTCGAGCCCTTACGACGAGGGCGCGACCACCCTCTGCCGGCAGGGGACGGGAACTGCTGCCGGAGCTCGCGGGTTGCGACCTGGCCCTGGGCGACTCCGACTTCAACCGCCGGGAACTGGTCCAGGTGGGTTTCGAAGAAGAAAAGACGGGGGTCCTGCCCATCAAGCCCATCCTCGACCGCGTACGCGAGGGGGGCATGGACCCGGAACTGCAGCAGCCGGCTTTCGGACAGCACCACCAACCTCCTCTACGTAGGGCGCATCGTCCCCAACAAGTGCATCGAAGACGTCATCCGGCTGTTCCATCACTATCACCGGGGAGTGAACGCCCATTCCCGCCTGGTGCTGGCGGGGCGGGTCCTGCCCAACTACGCCATGCGTCTGTGGCGGCTGGTGGAGGAGCTGGAGCTGGAGGACCGGGTGCTCTTCCTGGGCCGCATCGACGACCGCGGTCTGCGCACCTGCTACCGCTACTGCGATTTCTACATCTGCATGAGCGAGCACGAAGGGTTCTGCGTGCCCCTGCTGGAGGCCTTCGCCTGCGAGCTCCCCGTCTTCGCCTACGCGGCGGGGGCGGTGCCCGAGACCATGGGGCCGGCGGGAGTGCTCTTTGAAGAAAAGTCGTTCCCGCTGCTGTGCGAGACCCTGGAAAGCGTCCGGGGCGACCGCCTGCTGCGGCAGCGAATCGTCGACGCCCAGCTCAGGCGGCTGGACGATTTCAGCGAAGAGAGCTTCGTGGAGAGGTTTGACGAGTTCCTGGGGAGGTACCTGAATTGATCAAGATAAACGGCCGGGACATCAACCTGGACAGCTTCAGGGTCAAGGTGGAGCGCCGCCGGGCTCGCGGCCTGCTGTACGAAGGGGAGGAGGCTACGGTAGGCCGGGCCGGCCTGGATCGCGGATCGTCGGTGGAGGCCCAGACCTACTTCGGCCTGGAATACCGCATGCACAGGTCGCTGGCCATGCACGGAGCCCGGCTGGAACCACCCCTGGACTACGGCAAAGGCGGCGGCAAGGGCGGCTTCTTCGGTAAATTGGGGCGCCTGCGCCGCAAGATCAGGCGCAAGGCCATCACCGGCCCCAGCGAAGGTTACCTGCAGCAGCAGGAGCAGTTCAACACCTACACGGTAAAGTGCCTTGACGCGTCCGCCCGCCTCTTCCACTCCATTCGCCAGGAAACGGGATTCGCGGGAGGGGAAGTGACCGGCGCAACCGTGGACGTGCGCCGCCCGGAGGACTGGAGCGAGGAAGCCGTGGCGGGAGTCCTGGAGGCGGTCGGGGGCAAGCTCGCCTTCATCGGCCTGCCCGGAGCGACCGCTTACGAGAAGCTGCTGGAGCGGGGGAGGCTCCTGGCCGGCGTCGACTCAGACGACCAGATCGTGGCGCAATACCAGGCGCTCTTCCTGCCGGCCCGCTGGCAGCATGCTCTCGATCTCCTGCGCACCAGGGACCTGGACGAGTGCGGTGCGGTGATCGTCAACCAGCCCGAGACCTTCACCTACGATGCCCTCGACCAGGTCGTCGGGGAGGCGGCCGCCGCCACCGGGCCGCGGGCGGAGGTGTTGCTCCGGGTAAGCAGGGATGGCTGGCTCAGTCCGGGAGGATTCGCACGGGCGGCTTCGTCCCCGGAAGAACCCAAGTGGACGGCGGAATTCCTGGCCTGGCTGCTGGAGCGGCACGGTTACGAAGTGCAGCCGCTGGAGTGTTCGGGGGTGCGGTTCCTGCGAGGGGCCCGGCCTGTGAAAGAAGAAGAAAGTGCGGGGGAGACAGCGGAAGAGCTCGAGGCCGCAGAAGTTATCGAAGAAATTGAAGAAGAAGCGGTTGAAGAGATCGAAGAGACGGCAATGGTGGAGGAAGAAATCGAGGAGAACGGGGAATGACCCGCGTCCATCAGATATGCGCCCGCCTCCAGTTCGGAGACGCCATCACCAACCACGTCCTCCGCATCCACCAGCTGCTGCTGGCGCGGGGAATCGAGAGCCACGTCTACGCCAACGCCAATGACGATCATCATGCCGCGGACAACGAGGGTGAAAAACTCTACGCCGGGTCCTACCGGCGCAAGCGCGAAGATGTGCTTATCTACCACTACTCGGTCTACAACGACAACTACGAGCTGTACAAGAAGAGCCGCAACCGCAAGGTCTTCGTCTACCACAACATCACCCCGCCTGAGTTCTTCGAGCCCTACAGCCCGGAAATAGCTACAGTATGTAGAAAAGGGCGGGAGCTGCTGCCGGAGCTGAAGGGTTGCGACCTGGCCCTGGGCGATTCCGACTTCAATCGCCGGGAACTGGTGGCAGCCGGCTTCGCCGAAGAGAAGACGGGGGTGCTTCCTATAATTCTTTCCGAAGAGAAGATGGCCAGTGACAACCCCCCCCTGACCGAGCGGCTCCGCAACCTGCCCGGCATGCGCCTGCTTTTCATCGGGCGGATGGTCCCCAATAAGAGGGTGGAGGACCTCCTCGACTTCTTCGCCGTCTATTGCCGGGATTTTAACCTCGGCTCACACCTCTGGGTGGTGGGCTCTTCCTGGTCGCGGGAGTACAACCGCCTGCTCTACGACAGGGCGCGCTCCCTCGGCCTGGCCGGCCGGGTTGGCTTCCCGGGCGGCGCCGGCGGCGTGACCGACGCCGACCTCGCCTCCTACCTCATGGCGGCGGACGCCTTCTTCACCATGAGCGAACACGAGGGTTTCTGCGTCCCCCTGGTGGAGGCCATGCACCACGGTGTGCCGGCTTTTGCCTATGCCACCGCGGCCATCCCCGATACCCTGGGGGGCAGCGGGGTGATGTTCACGCGCAAGCGCTGGCCGGTGGTGGCGGCGGCCCTGGAAGAAGTACGGTGCAACAGCCGTTTACGCGAGGCTATCGTAGCCGGCCAGCGGCGGCGCTGGGCGGAGCTCTCCCCCGCCCGCGCCGAAGAGAGGCTCTTCGAGCATCTCCGCCCCTTCCTCTAAAAAGAGGGGCCGGCAGCGTCCGCAACAGGATATGGTAAACTTGCGTCTAATAAATTCATGGAAATATTGTTGAAGGCCGGAGGTCACACGAGGTGAAGAAGAGCAGGGAATATGCGCTGGTGCTGCTGTTCTTCATCGTCCTGACGGCCGTCTTCACATGGCCCCTGGCCATCCACCCCGGGAACGGGGTGATGTCGGATTACGGCGACCCCCTGCTCAACACCTGGATCCTGGCCCACGACGCCCACTCCGTCACCTCCGCGAGCGGCTTTTTCCAGGGCAACATAATCTACCCGGCGCGCGATGTAATAACCTACTCGGAACACCAGTTTTCCACCGCGATTCTGGCGGCACCGGCCTACTGGATCACCGGCAACCCCCTCGTCGCCTACAACCTCCTCTTCTTCTTCGGCTTCGTCTTCAGCGCCTTCGGCATGTACCTGTTGCTGCGCTATCTCACCGGCAACCGCTGGGCGGGCCTGGCGGCGGGGCTCTTCTTCGCCTTCGTGCCCTACAAGTTCAGCCAGATCGGCCACGCCCAGATCTGTTTTTCCGCCTTCCTCCCCTTCGTACTGCTGTACCTGCACAAGTTTTTAGAAAAAGGCAGGACCAGGCACCTGGTCATCTTCGGGGTTTTTCTGCTGGCCCAGGCCTTGGCCAGCTGGCACTACGCCATCTATGCCGCCATGGCCGTGGTGCTGGTGGTCGCCGGAAAAACCCTGCTCGACTGGCGGCACACCGGCTGGGGCAAGTTGGTGAAACTGGCGGCGGTGGGGCTGGTCTGCGTGATGTTGGTGCTCCCCTTCGCCATGCCTTACTCTCGTACCCACAAGCGCTTCGACGACTTCCAGCGCCCCCTGGAGGAGACGTTGCTCTACAACGCCCGCCTCCACGATTACTTCACGGTCATTCCCCAGAGTGTGCTCTATGGCAACGGCAACCGCTTCATCCACCTGCCCGACAGCGGGGTGGAGAGGATACTCTTCCCCGGCCTGTCCATCCTCTTCCTGGCGGCCATGGGGCTGGTGCTGCGGCGCCGGGACTACGAGGGGTGGACGGTTGAAGAAGAAGGAGCGGAGGTTGTGGAGGTTGTGGAGGTTGAGGACAGGCCCGATGTGGAGGGGCTTGATGTGGAGAGCGCGACAGTGAGGCCCCGGGACGGCTGGCCGGTGCTGGCCGCCTACCTGGCGCTGGCGGTGATCTCCTTTCTGCTCACCTTCGGCCCGGTGATCCACGGCCACGAGAACTACCTGTATACCATCCCCTACAACCTGGGCCTGCTCAAATTCACGCGCGTACCGGCCCGCTTCTTCATCCCCTTCTCGGTGGGGCTGGCGGTGTTCGGCGGGGTCGGGCTGGACCGCCTGATACGGAGGGTGAAGAAGACGCGGGCCTGGCGCCTGGATACCCGGCAACTGGTGGCGGCGGCTTTCTGCGCCTTCCTGCTCCTGGAAGTGGCCGTCTGGAAGCTCCCGTTCGTGGGCGTGGCCTCGGGAGACGCCATCCCCCAGGCCTACCGTTGGATGGCCGAACAGGGCGACGTGCGCATGATATCCCTGCCCACCGACGAATTGCTGGCGGTGCATGTCTACGACCGCGACGTGGCCATCGGCTTCGAGGACCCCGCCACCTACAGCGGACGAGAAGGTTACCTCATTTATCTGAGTACGGTCCACTGGAAGGACACCATGAACGGCTACAGCGGCTACTTCCCCTTCAGCTACCGCCGCTCCATGACCGAGATGCAGGGCTTCCCCTCGCCGCGTTCGGTCGACCTGCTCGAGGCGCTCAACATAGATTACGTGGTCTGGCACTGGGAGTGGGTGCCTGAGGACAGGGTCGGGTACTGCGAAGAGCAGTTCGCCGCCCTGTCGGACCGCCTGGTGTCCGTAGAGACCTTCGGGGACCAGGAGGTCTTCCGCGTGGTCAACGCCGGGCGGGCGGCGCAAGCCGCTGACCTCGAGACCACCCTGGCCACCCCTAGCGCCCTGCCGGCAGGCCAGGCATGGCACCTGGGCCTGATGGTCACCAACCCCACGGAGCTGCCCTTCGCCTCCACCGACGAGGAGTTTCACCAGCTCGTGCTGGACTGGACCGGTGACGCCGGCCAGTCCCTTGAACAACGGATCGATTTCCACGACCCCTTCTTTATAGACAAGGGCGAGACCTGGACGGTGGCCATGGACATACCGGAGACGCCGCCGCCCGGCGAATGGGAGCTAACCGCCCGCGTGGAGGGGGGAGCGATGGACGGACGGGAGTTCGCCGCCCACGTCTCCGTAGAGGAAGACATCCCCGGCACCAACCCGCCCGAGGCGGCCATGGATGCCCGGCTCGACCTGGCCAACCTGGAGAATCTGTTCCTGGTGGGGCAGGACGGTCTTTACGCCACGGAAATAAACGTGACCAACACCGGCCAGACCCAGTGGCCGGCCGACTCCGAGGATCCACAGAAGATCGGGGTGGTCAGGCTGGCCATGCGCTTCCAGCAGGGGTACGAGATCGTCTGGGAAGAGCAGCGCTTCACCCTGCCCTGCGACGTCTCCCCCGGCCAGACGGTGACCATGCCGGTGCTGCTGCGGGTGCCTCGCGAGGCTGGCAGCTACCATCTCTACATAGGCATGACTGACGAGGGTTACGACTGGTTCGGCCAGATTGTGGAGACGGACATGTACGTAGGGGAGGTGAAGGTTGGCGCGGAGAAGCAGCCGTGAGAAGAGCGCCCCGTGGCGCTTCATTTCAAGCCCGGCCGGCCTGGCACTGCTGCTGGTGCTGGTTATCGCCTTCTGGGCGCGTTGGCGTTACTCCATGCGTACCGACATCTACACCTATGACAGCTACTATTACCTGACACTGGGGCGCAACCTGGCCGGCCACTTCACCTACTCGATCCGGGGGGTGGCCCACTTCAAGTTTCTCCCCCTTTATCCTCTGACCATCGCCTTCACTTCTTTTTTCACGCGAGACGTGGAGCTGGCCGGCCGGCTGGTGAACGCGGCCGCTTTCTCCGCTTGCGTCTTCCCCATCTACGGCATCGGCCGGCGCTGTTTCGGCCTTCGCTCGGTGGGGCTGGTGGCGGCTTTCCTTTTCGCGCTGGAACCCCTGACCATCACCTGGGCGTCCTTACCAATGTCCGAGGGCCTCTACACCTTGCTCATCTGCCTGAGCGTCTACATGCTGGTGAGGTGGTGGCGCGACGGTAACGACGGCTGGCTGTACGGGTGCGCGGCGGCGGGTGGCCTGAGCGCGGTGACCCGCTGGGAGGGCCTGGTGATGATAGCCGTCCTGGGGCTGCCGGTGCTATGGCGCATGCACCAGCGAGGATTCGAATGGAGGAAGCTTTTCATCGCCGCGGCCATCTTTATCCTTCCCTTCGCCCTGTGGTGCCTGCGCAACTGGATAGTACTGGGCAACCCCTTGCAGACCGCCTACAGCAAGGAGGTCTCGGGCCATCCCCCGGAGTGGGAGGGCCTCACCATGGCCATGCGCTTCAAGCGCTACCTGATGTTCTCCGACTTCGCCCCCATCCACTACGCCAGCCAGCTCTATAACTACGCCCTGCTGGTGGTGGGGTACACGGGGTTCGTGGTGATGGCGGCGAACCGGCGCTGGCGGCGCTGGCTGGTGCTGTTCATCCCGTGGATCTTCCTGCTGGGATCGTTCCACTGCCTGTGGTACTTCGTCTCTTCGCGCTTCCTGGTGGGGGCGGTGCCCGCCCTCTGCCTGGGAGCGGCACTGACCATCTGCCTGCCGCTGGTCCTGGCTTCACGCATCGACGCCAAAGCGGTGGTCAAGCTGGGGCTGGTGCTGGTGACCCTGGCGGCTGCGGCGACGGTCGGACTCAACTCCTTCGCCATGGCCCGGGACCTGCATGAGCATTACGTCAAGGCCCTCGAGAACGACAATGCCGGCCTGGCCGTGAGGGAGGTGGCGAAATGGGCGAAGGAGGAGCTGCCGGAGGATGCCGTGGTGGTATCGGATGCCGGCCCCATGGTCTCCTTCTACCTGGGCAGGGACGCCCTTTTCCTGGGAGAGTGGCAGGGCTTCGACCCGTCGGACATCGACCCGGCCAACGCCGCGGAGCAGATGCGCGACAGGGGGGCGGACTATCTGTTGATCATCGCCTACCACGACGACCTGGACGAAGCCTTCAGCCTGGCGGGCATGCCCCCCGGGGCCGCCGCCGATTTCGTGCTGGTCAAGAAGGATAAGAGGGTGTCGCCCTACCCCTTCGAGCGTGTCGCCTACGCCTACCTGCTGAAGCTGAATATAGGGTCAGGTCTATCGTTTATTATTTTCTCCCAGATACTGGTAATCCCTGAATTCAACCTGCTGGTAAATTATGGAAGATAATAATAAACGATAGACCTGACCCTATTTGTCGATGACGGCCGAATGCAGCGCCTCGCCGCCGGGGTCGCGGAAGGTCAGTTCCGCCTCGCTGCCCCGGAGGGAGACCTCGAGGTAGCCGAAGTCGGTGTCGTTGACCCAGACACTTTCGCCCGCCCGGTAGTCGTCCACGTCGGTCATCTGGCCCCCCATCCCACCGGTGACGGCGTAGGTGACCCCGTTGCGTGACAACAGCTCGAGGTGGTGGTTGTGCCCGCTGAGCACCAGGTCGACGTCGTAGCGCTCGAACAGTGGCACCAGGGCGTCACGGGTGTCCACGTTGACGTAATAGGGGGTGCCGTCGTCGAAGTGATCGGAGACGTAGTAGAAGGTGTGCTGCATTACCACCGTCCAGTCTTCGGGCGGGATGGAGGCCAGTTGCTCCTCGAACCAGGCCTTCTCCTCCTCGTTGTAGCTCTCGGTGCCCCACTCCAGGTCAAGGAAGATGAGGTGGATGCCGTTGACGTCGATACGCTGCCACAAGCGCGAGCCGCTGCGGTTGTCCATCCCGTCGGGATAGAGGTAGTCGAAGTACTTCTCGTAACCGGTGAAGATGCCGTCGTGGTTGCCCATGACCGTGCGTAACGGTATGACCGGGGAGGCTGAAGGGTAGGCCTCGAGGAATTCTTTCCAGGAGGGGTCCCAGTATCCCAGGTGCACCAGGTCCCCCAGGAGGAAGAGGTAGTCGTAGCCGTGGGAAGGGTCGCCCATCTGAGTCAGAATACTACGGGTGATAGCGGCACGGTCGCCGTTGCCGCCGAAATGGAGGTCGGAGCCCACCGCGAAATCCAGGGTATCCGGCTCGGCCGGCGGGGTGTCGAAGCGCACTTCCTCACCGCCGTTGAGGCGGTAACGATACTCGCGGCCCGGCTCCAGGTCGCGCAACATGAAGGAGTGCTGCTTAACGCCGGCCGCTTCCTCCACGGTGTTCTCGAGGCCTTCCCCGCCCCAGGCCAGGGTGTTGACGGTTTCGGCCTTCGTCCAGAAAGAAAGGCAGAGGTCCGGCACCCCGTAGCGGCCGATGGAATCGCTCAATAGAAGAACCGGGGGCTTGTCCCCCGCGTCCCAGGCCCCGCAGAGGCGGATGCCGGCATACAGCCCGGTGGGCAGGATGATCCCCAGGGCCAGCAGGCCTGCCAATATTATAAGAAGAACCCGGCGCAGGGCCGTCCGGCTGGTGGACGGTCCCGTCCGGCGCAGCAGGATCCAGGCGGCGGCGATGAAGGGAAGGGCGGCCCCGAGCACCAGGAGGGTGGCCAGGAAGACCCGGAAGGGGATGAACCAGCGTGCCAGACCCTCCACGCCGTGCAGGCCGGTGATCCACACCACCACCAGGATGTTGATGATAGTGCCGGCCACGGCCAGCGAGGCGACGAGAACGCTTCGCCGGTCCAGCCGCCAGACCGTCTTCCGTCCCGCCGAGTCCTCGGCGACCCCGTTGTTCATTTGAAATTTGCCGCCTTTCCGCATATCATTTTCACAGCCTGATGAGCCGGGATGTACCGGGTAATTGTAATCGGCCGCGGACCGGCCGGGACAATCGGAAGGTCGCCATCGCCGAGGCGGCTTTCCTCCCATACGCAGCCGGTACGAACAAAGGGAGGCGGCATTGCAGAGCAAAACGGAATTCGTAGATAAATTCTTCAGGCCCCGCAGCGTCGCTTTCGTCGGGGCCACGGCCAACACCAGCAAGGGCGGATACACCATCGTCGACAACCTCCTCAACACTTATGACGGCAAGGTGTTCCCGGTCAACCCGGCCTACGACGAGATCCTCGGTGTGCCCTGCTATCCCAGCGTCAAGGACCTGCCGGAGGTCCCCGACCTGGTGATCGTCTTCGTGCCGGCGGCCAGGGTGCCGGCGGTCCTGCGCGACTGCGCCGAAGGGGGCGTTAAGTCGGTGCTGGTGGAGACGGGGGGCTTTGCCGAAGTCGGCGGGGTGGGCCTGGAGATCCAGGACGAGATGAACCGTATCTGCAAGGAGAACGGCATCCGTCTCTGGGGCCCCAACTGCACCGGCCTGGTCAACACCGACCCGATGCTTTTTACGCCCTTCATGCTTATCCCCCCGGAAGCGCTGACCATGCCCCCCGGCAACCTGGCCATCGTCGCCCAGAGCGGCCTGATGGCGGCGGGCTTCATGCTCCAGTACATGCTCTCGGGATATTGCAAGGTGAGCAAGGCATGCTCCATAGGCAACAAGATGGACATCGACGAGACCGACGTCATCGGGTATCTCGGCGACGACGACACCACCGACGTGGTGGTGCTCTACGTGGAGTCTATCGTAAGAGGCAGGGAGTTCATCGAAACCGCCCGCCGGGTATCGGCACGTAAGCCCCTGGTGATGATCAAGTCCGGCCGCACCGAGGTCGCGGCCCGCGCCGCCTTCTCCCACACCCGCAGCCTGGCAGGCTCGGACAAGGTGGCGGACGCCGCCCTCAAGCAGGCCGGGGTGATCAGGGTGGACGAGTTCCTGGCGTTGATGGCCGTGGGCAAGGCCTTCTCTCTCCGGCCCGAGCCGGTAAAGCTGGCCACGCCCGAAGGTAATCGTTTCGCGGTGCTGACCATCAGCGGCGGGGGCGGGGTGGTCACCATCGACCTGGCTGCAAATTACGGGATGGAGATAGCGCAGATGGCCCCGGAGACCCTGGAGCGCCTGCAGAAAGAGGTCTTCCCGTCATGGATGCCCCCCGAGAACCCGGTGGACCTCTGGCCGGCGCTGATGGAGCACGGCAGAGACGCCTTCTTCAATGCCATCAAGCTGGTCATCCGCGACCCGGGCGTGGACGGCATGATCCTGATGCCTTATGCTTCGAAGGGGATGAGGACCTTCCCTTACACCGAAGTGAAAGAACTGATCGAGGAGACGGGGAAAGCAGTGGTCTGCTGGTCCTGCGGGGACACGCGCTTCTTCGACGAGTTCTCAACCCTGATGGGCGGCGCGGGCATTCCCATCTACCCCGACTTGAACACCTGCGTGCAGGTGCTGGATGCATACCTTAGATATGCCCGCTTCCGGCGGGACCGGGCTGGAGAGTACGGCGTATGATCACCATCAAGGCCCGCGTCAAAGACATCCTCGGCGGCACCAGGGTATGGCACGCCGCCAACGTGGCCCTTTATTTCTACCACAACAACCGTTTCGCCCACTGGGCCCGCTCCAGCGTGCCCTGGTGGTCTTACCGCCGGATGCAGAGCGATTTTTTCTACGACGGATTCTACTTCGACGCGCATAAGGATCCCGAGCAGGAGAGCGGCTACGGCGACGTCTACGAGGACATCCGCGACTTCGCGGAAGTGGCCGGGCTGGCCAGGGACCTGTTTCACGCGGAGCGGGCGCTGGACGCCGGTTGCGCCAAGGGGTTCCAGGTGCGCGCCCTGCGGTCGGCCGGGGTGGAGGCGTGGGGCTTCGACCTGAGTGCCTATGCCGTCGAGAACGCCCCCGACGACGTCCGGCCCTGGCTCAAGGTGGGAGACTGCCGGCGCATGGAGTACGACGGCTCCTCCTTCGATCTGCTGCTGGTGATGGAGACGCTGGAGCACGTCCCCCCCACCGGCCTCGACGCCGTCCTGGACGAGGTCTGGCGGGTCTCTTCCCGCTGGGTCCTGGCCACCATCCCCTCCGATGAGGACAGCCGCTTCGGCCCGGACCACGCTTTAAAGGAAGGGGGCTCTACCCCCTCCTTCTTCGATCCCATTGGCGACTTCAGGCCTTTCCGCTCACTGGAGAAGGACCGCAACGGCTTTCCCCTGCATGGCCACATCTCCATCGCCACCCAGGACTGGTGGACGGAGATGTTCACCCGCCACGGTTTCGCCCGCCGGGGCGGGCCGGAGCGGCGGGTGGCCGCGGAGGTGGACTCGGTCCGCCGGGGGGTGTGGATCCCCTACGTCTTCGAAAAAGCTGCGGAAGAAAAAGGGGCGAGGACCCAAGTGACCCTGCGCGACGCAGGGTGGCGGGAGAGCGGCGGCGTCTGGAGCAGCAAGCCCCTGGCCCTCCCGGCGGGACGGCACGTGCTGTGCGTGGAATGTCACATGGAGGCGCTGCCCCCCGCCTGGGAGGGGCGAAAGCGCGCTCTGCACACCAGGGCCATCTCCACCGACGGGGACACCCTTTACGGTACCCGGCTGCTCAGCCGGCGCGCGCTCCGCGCCGTGAGCGCGAGAAAGAAGGCCACGGTCTCCATGTCCTGTGCCTGCCCGGAGCCGTGCGAAGTGGTTGTTCAGCTGCAGGCCTTGCCCGGCCTGTCCCTGGCTCCCTCGCCCGGCATCCTCTGCCGCCTCCACCTGTGAAAGTTGGGGTCAGACCCCTTCTCCACTTTCTCCGCCGTTTTCCCAGGTGGCCGAGGTTGAAGTGGAGAAGGGGTCTGACCCCAACTTTCCTTCGACGTTACTCGCCGGGGATGAATCCCAGGGTGTCGTGCCCGCCGTCCCAGACCCCGTTGTAGTTGAAGTACATGGGGCGCTCGGCCACTATGCCCAAGTCTCCCGAGACAAAGCGCACCCGGGTCGATAGTTGCAGGTTGGGCCCGGCATGGTCGTTCACCCGCAGGGTGTATCGGGTACCGGCGGGGATCTTGATGGTCTTGGGGGCGAGGGCCCCCATCTCCTGGGTGAGATAGGTTATCTCCACCACGGCTTCTTCGGCGCCGGGGTTCTGCAGGCAGAGCCATTCGTCGAATCCGGGACCGGTGTAGCCCTCGGCGAAGAGCCACTCGGAGGAAGGGGCGCTCGCCCCGATCACGCAGTGGCCGCCGGTGTCGTCAGCCCCGTAGCCGTTATAGCGGAAGTACATGGGGCGCTCGGCCAGAAAGTCGGATCCTTCGGTGGAGACCAGGGTTATGGAGACGTCTTTCTCATAACCGATCACCCCCGGCACGAAGACGGTCTCCCGCCCTCCCGGGTCCACGGTGTATGTCTTGGTGACCGGAGCCCCCTGGCCCGCTCCAAGCTGGTAGGTGGCCTTAACCTCCAACTCCGCGGCCCCCGGGTTCTGGATGGTCACCCACTCTTCGAAGCCGGTGCGGGTGGTCCCTTCCGCGAAGTAGAACTGGCTGGCCAGAGAGGTGGCCCCCATCACGCAGTGGCCGCCGGTCCAGCCGTAGCTGCCCATTCCCCCGTACCAGAAGTAACAGGAGCGTTCCGCCACCACCGGGCTGCTCGCCTCGAGCTTGAGGGAACACTGGTAGTTCGGGCCGAGCACGTCGTTGACCTTGAAGGTGGCGCGGGAATGTGGTCCCACGTAGTAACCGGGGCGTACTATCTGGCCCGCCTCCTGGGTCTGGAAGAAGAAGGTCAGGTCAGCCCCTTCGCTCCCGGGGTTCTGCACGCAGACCCATTCGTCGAAGCCGGCCCCGGTGTAACCCTCGGCGAAATACCAGGTATTGGCGGTGGCGGTTGCCCCGATGACGTCGTGTCCGCCCGTCCATTGGCCGTTATAGTTGAAATACATGGTGCGCTCACAGACTACGTCGGGCTGGTTGGAGATCACTGTCACGCTGACATCCTGTCCCGCCACCACGTCGTTGACCTTGGTGGTAAAGCGGCTGTTGGCAGGGATGGTGAACAGCTTCACCACCGACATGCCGCTCTTCATGATGTAGCGCAGTTGGATCATGATCTCGTGGTCCAGGGGGTTCATGGCCAGCACGTACTCGTCGAAACCGGCGCCGGTGTAGCCTTCGGCGAAGTAGAAGCGGCTGCGGATCTCAGATTCCGTCCAGTAGTCGGGCACTTCCTGGTGGGGGATGGAGGCGCGGTGGTTGGGGAGGCGCCGGAACATGGGCCAGGCCAGGCCGTCGGTGGTGACCCGGCCGCTCTCGAAGCAGTAGAGCAGCCTTTCCCCTTCCCCCTGTCCATCTTCCGCGCAACCGTTGCCGATGACGATCTCCACCTTCTGGTCCCGGTCTATGTCGCCCACCGCGGGGCTGCCGAAGATCATGCCCGTGGTGTGGTAGTCGAGGATGAGGTTGCCCATGGCGTTCCAGGCGACCAGGTCCCAGCCGTCCGCCGTGACGACGTCAAGTATGCCGTCTGAGTCGATGTCGGCGATGGAAGGGGAGGCGGTCTTGGCCGCCCCGGTCTTCTGCTGGGCCCACTTTAATCCGCCGTCATGTTCCCACACGTAGATCCAGCCGTCCTCCGACCCGCAGGCCACTTCGAAGAAGCCATCCCGGTCGAGGTCGGCCACGGCGGGGGAGGAGAAGACGTTATCCCCCGTCTTCACCGGCCAGCCGGGAAGGTCCTCGCCCCGGTAATTCCAGGCGTAGACGTGGGTGCCGTCGGCATAGGAAAGGTAGGTGCCGGAGCTGCCGGGGTTGGTGTTCTGCCAGTACATCCCGGTGCCTACGGTTATGTCGGGGAAGCCGTCGAGGTCGAGGTCGGCGATGGCGGGTGAGGACCACACCACCTGGGGTATGCACTTGGGCCACCCGCCCTTTATCTGCGCGTTGCCCTCGAAGCAGTAGACCAGGCCGCCGCGGGGCCAGGGCCAGTTGGACCCGCCCCAGCAATCCCCCCCGATGATCACTTCATCCTGGCCGTCCAGGTCCACGTCGCCGCAGGCGGGGGAGGACCAGATGGTGTCGGCATTGTAGTAGGGCCAGCCAGCCACGTAGCCGCCCTCGTAATGCCAGGCGCAGACGTAATGGCCCCATCCGCCTACAACGATCTCCAAGTCACCGTCACCGTCCAGATCGCCGGATGAAGGGGTGGAGAAGACCCCGGTATAGCCGAAAGCGGTCTCGCTGAAATGGGGCCATCCCCAGGCGCTAAGGGGATTGCCCCGGCAGTCCAGGCCGTAGACGTAGCCGTCCTCGCTGCCGATGAAAACCTCCAGGGTGCCGTCGCCGTCGCAGTCCACGGCCAGGGGCGCCCCGTGGATGACGCCCGAAGTCTGGTAGGCCCACTTGCCGTTCCCCCAGGCGTCGAAGCAGTAGATCACGCCGTTCCAGTTGCCCACCAGCGTCTCCTGGTATCCGTCGGCGTCGATGTCGGCCAGGGTGGGGGAGGCGTGTTTGAAACGGCTGCCCGGGCTGAAGGTCCACTGCTCGGCCCAGCCGGCCGGGGTGACGTCTATCCAGTTCTTGGCGCTGGCCTGAGGCAGGCGCAGGCCAGCCAGGGGCAGGGGGGCCGCCAGTAACAGGACGGCCAGCAACATTATTGGAAAGCGAACTGCAAGCGACCCGCCAGACTTCTTCATCGAGACCTCCGCTATCGGTAAAGAGCACAAACTCAATGCACTATTAGAAATCGGCTTTGGAAGTCTTTTTCTTGATTGTCGGACATCAACCCCGGACGGTCGTAATGCTTCAGCTGTCAGCTCCGGCCGTCAGCGCCCGACGCCCTCGTATTCGAAACCGAGGCGGCGCAGCGTGAGGGGGTCGAGGCAGTTGCGGGTGTCGATGATCACCGGTTTCGCCATTATCTCTTTGAGGCGGCGGAAGTCCACCCATTTGAACTCGTCCCAGTCGGTCAACAGCATCAGCAGGTCGGCTCCGGCCGCCGCTTCGTAGGGGTCGGAAGCGTAGGTGACGGAAGAAAGGACCCCTCTTGCCCCTTCCATGCCGATGGGGTCGTACGCGGTGATGGAGGCCCCCGCTTCCAGCAGGAGCTCGCAGATGGTCATGGCCGGTGATTCCCTGAGGTCGTCGGTGTTGGCTTTGAAGGTCAGCCCCCAGACCCCGACGTGGGCTCCTTCCAGGCCGCCCAGGCGGTGCCGGACCTTCTCCACCATGAGCTTCTTCTGCTCGTGGTTAACCTCGAGCACTCCCTTCAGTAGATCGAAGTTGTAGCCTGCCCTGGAAGAGATGTCTATCAGGGCGCGGCAGTCCTTGGGGAAGCAGGATCCGCCGAACCCCGGTCCGGGCCTTAAGAATTCGAAACCGATGCGCTTGTCATAGCCCATGCCCAGGACCACCTCGCGCACGTCCGCCCCCACCGCCTCGCAGATGTTGGCGATAGCGTTGATGTAGGAGACCTTGGTGGCCAGGAAGGCGTTGGAGGCGTACTTGATCATCTCGGCCGAAGCCGGGTCGGTTATGACCAGGGGGGCGTTCAAGGAACGGTAGAGCTCGGTGAGTACCCCGATGGCCCGCTGCCCCTCCGCCCCGATGACGATGCGGTCGGGATTGGAGAAATCGTTGACGGCGCTGCCTTCGCGCAGGAACTCCGGGTTGGAGACTACCTCGAACTCCTGGGCGTGGTCTATCTTGTCCTCGATGATCTTCTGGACCAGGCGGGTGGAGCCCACCGGCACGGTGCTCTTGTTGATGATGACCGTGTAGCCGTTGATGGCCACGGCGATCTGCGCTGCCGCTTCTTTCAGAAAAGAAAGGTCGGCCTGGCCCTGGTCGGTGGAAGGGGTGCCTACGGTGATGAAGACCACTTGCGCGGCACCGACCGCGGCGGCCAGGTCGGTGGTGAAAGTGAGGCGCCCGGCGGCGGTGTTTTTTTTGATGAGCTCCTCCAGCCCCATTTCGAATATGGGGATGTCGCCCCGGTTGAGGCGGGCTATCTTTTCCTTCTCCATGTCCACGCATGTGACCTCGTGGTTGAGGTCGGCCAGGCAGGTCCCGGTGACCAGGCCCACGTATCCCGTTCCGATTACCGCTACTTTCAAGATGCCTCTCCTTCTCCGATTTTTAGCAATTATAGCGGTTCGGCCCGGAAAAGTTCAATTTTGGGCCGTTTGGTGGATGTCGGTCATCGCTGTTATACTATCAACGCTATCCGTTTAATCGGGATATAGGCGGTAAATCAATATCTGAGGAGTCTGAATGAAGCTTTCTGTTATTATTCCTGTCTACAACGAGCGTAACACCATACAGGAGGTCCTGCGGCGGGTCCGCCGGGTGGACCTGGGCGAGGTCGACAAGGAGATCATCGTCGTGGACGACGGTTCCACCGACGGGACCCGGGACATCCTCTCCATGGAGGGGGACTCCACCACACGCGTCGTCTATCACGACCGTAACCAGGGGAAAGGCGCGGCCCTCTCCACCGGGATCAAGCAGGTCACCGGCGACCTGGTCATCTTCCAGGACGCCGACCTGGAGTACGACCCCGAGGACTACAAGCGCCTCATCGAACCGGTCCTCAAGGGCAAGGCCGAAGTGGTCTACGGCTCACGCTTCACCGGCGAGCGCCGCAACATGCTCTTCTGGCATTTTCTGGGCAACCGGCTTCCTTTCCTTCCTCACCAACCTGCTCTACAACACCACCCTCTCGGACATGGAGACCTGCTACAAGCTCTTTAAGAGGGAACTCATCCAGGGCATAGAGATAAAGTCCAAGCGTTTCGACGTCGAGCCCGAGGTCACCGCCAAGATGCTGAAGAAGAAGATCCGCATCTACGAGGTACCCATCTCCTACGCCGGCCGCGAGATAGAAGAAGGTAAAAAGATCACCTGGCGAGACGGCCTTCCCGCGCTGTGGGCCTTGCTGAAGTTCCGCTTCGTGGACTGATCTTATAAGGGCGGGAGCCGGATGTAGTGAAAGAACTCCTGGTAAGCTTCATCGTCGGGAACTACAACGGGGAGAGCATCCTCGCGGAGTGCCTGGACGCCATCCTGGCCCAGAAGGCAGCCCCCATCGAAGTGATCGTGGTGGATGACGCTTCCCGCGACGGTTCGGTGGAGGTGGTCAAAAGCTACCCGGACGTGAAACTGCTGACCAACGAGGGCAACCAGGGCCTGGCCGTCTGCCGCAACCAGGGCCTGGCCGTCGCCGCCGGCCATTACGTGGCCTTCATCGACAACGACGCCGTTCTGGCGCCGGACTGGCTGGACAGGATGCTCGAAGCGGTACGGGAGTGGCCGGATGCGCGTCTTTTCGCGTCCCACCTGGTTTTCTACGACAACCCCGACACCATCAACGGCACCGGCGGGTACATGAACCTGGCCGGCTATGCCTGGGCCCGCAGCATCTACCGGGCCGAGGAAGAGGTGCAGGATTCACCCTACATATTCTTTCCCTGCGGAGCGGCGATGTTCATGACCCGCGAGTTCCTGGACGAAGTGGGGGAGTTCGACAAAACCTACAACTACGGTTACGACGACGTCGAACTGGGGTGGCGCGCGCTGATGCGAGGCTACAAGGTCATCTACGTGCCGGGGGCGAGAGCCCGCCACCGCTTCTCTTACACGGTGGGGAGGTATAACCCCCGCAAGCTCTATCTTTACGAACGCAACCGCATCCGGGCCCTGCTGAAGAACCTGGAAGGTTCTATCCTGCGCGACGTTCTGCCCGACGTGGCATCCCTCTTCTTCCACCGCATCGGGGTGGAGATGACCAAGCCCGACTCGAGTTTTACGGCCAGGGTCCGCTTCGTGTCGCGGAAACTGCAGGCGCTGGCCTGGAACCTGCTCCACCTCCGCTCAACCCTGCGGGAGCGCCGCAAGACGGCCGCCATGCGTATCGTCAGCGACCAGGAGCTGGTCAATGCCGGGCTGATCTACAACACCGTGGACACCCCCCCCATCACCGTCGACCCGCCGCTGTTGGACTACGAGCCCTGCAAGACTTCAAGCGTACATGGTAAAAAGAAGGACCTGCGCATGGTGGACCGGGATGCCGCCTACCTGGGGGATGGGTGGTACAACCAGGAGCACACCCCGAAAGGGGTGCGGTTCCGCTGGACGGAGAGGGAAGCCGTGGCCATGCTGGCTGACCCCAGCGGCCCCAAGCGGTTGATCATCGAGACCATCCTGGCCAATCCCCACGAGGACACCCGGGTGGACGTGGAGGTCAACGGCAAGCTGGCCGGGACGTTGACGGTGGCCACCGGGCCGGCCAGGCACGAGTTGAAGCTTTCCCCCGAGGCCATGAACGGGCACCTGGAGGTGCGCTTGCGGGTACAAAACCCTTTCAATCCCTCGGAGCTGATAGGGGTGGAGGACCGCCGCCTCCTGGGCGTCGCCGTCACCCGGATAGCCGTGAAGTAGGTGGCCATGAAGAGAGACTTGAACACCGACGAGAGCCTGCGGATCATGGTGGTGACCCCCAAGGTGGCCAACGGCAGCCTGGGCGGGGCGGAATACCTGGTCTGGGGTCTCAGCCGGGCCCTGGCGGAACGCGGGCACCGGGTGGAGGTATACACCACCTGTGCCAGCCATTCCATCCCCACCCGCGCCGGCTACCTGATATGGAACAACCATTTCGAAGCGGGGAGCGAGAAGGCGGAAGGCGTGGTCGTTCACCGCTTCCCCGTCCGCAACTACCTGCCCGCCGCCGCCCGACGCTCCCGCCATCGCATGGACCGTCAGCTGGCCAGGGAGGAGGAAGCCGCCCCCTTCGCGCGCCATCTCACCAGCCTGCTGGAGCCGGGATCGGCCTGCCTGGTTTCGGGGTGGTACGAGCCTGAGTCGTGGGATGACGGGCCGGCGCGATGGACTTCCCGGGAGGCGCGGATGGCCTTCAGAGGTGAAGGGTTGGAGGGCCTGCGGATGCGGGTCTTTTCCCCTCAGGACCAGGACCTCACCCTCGAAGACGGGACGGGCCTGAGGCGAGTCGTCGCCTGCCGGGCCGGCGAGGAACAGGATATTGAGCTGAAGTTCCCGGCAAGAGATTCGCTGGTGCTCCGCCTGGAGGTGGATAAGGCTTTCCGGCCGGAGATGGACCTTCGCGAACTGGGTACGGCCCTGCGCGGGCTGAGCTACCTGCGCGGCGGGGACGAAATAAAGGTGGACCTGGGAGAAGACCTGGTCCACTTTCTTGAGACGGGCCGGGAAGAAGCGGTCTTCTCCTTTCTGGCGAAAATCGCCGACGCCAGGCCGCTCCGCTACCAGCGGGACCAGGCCAAGGCCATCGGGCCGTCTTCCCCGGGGCTGGAGAAAGCCGTCAAGGAAGAGATTGCCGGTTTCGACGCGGTCATCGCCACCCACTCCCCTCATACCACCATGGGTATCGCCTGCGGTGCGGCGCACAACGCCGGAGTACCCTACATAGCCCTGCCCCTTTTCCATCCCCGGGACCGCTACCAGTACTGGCCGGGGCTGTTGCGCAACCTGAGGGAGGCTTCCCGTGTCGATGCCAGCTCGCCCACCCTGGCCCGCATCCTGTCGGACCTGGGGACGGTCACCTTCGCGGCTGGGGCCGGCCTGGATTCGAGGGAATTCGAAGGCCATGGAGACCCCGGCACCTTCCGCGCCAGGTACGGCCTGGGCGATGCCCACCTGTTCCTCTGGGTGGGGCGGAAGAACACCAGGAAGGGTTATATCGAAGCCGTCGAGGCGGTCAAGCTGATGCGCGATCGCGGCCGTGAAGTCCTCCTGGTGATGGTGGGCGTGGACGACGACGGCCGGCCGGTATCCGGCCGGGACGCGGTATACCTGGGGCCCCTGGAGCGGAGCGAGCTGATCGAGGCTTACGGCTGTTCGGACGCCCTCATCCTCCCTTCCCGCGACGAGAGTTTCGGGGTCTCTCTCTGCGAGGCCTGGATGGCCGGCAAGCCGGTGCTGGGCTGGGAGAGGTGCTCCGCCACCCGCGACCTGGTGGTGAACGGAGAGAACGGTTATCTCTGCGCCGGCGTGGAGGAACTGGCGGATGCGGCGCAGAAATTACTTGATGACCCGGAGCTGGCCGCACGCATGGGAGCAAAAGGCCGGGAGATGGTCCTGGAGAAATTTTCGTGGGAGAAGGTCGCGGAACAATACGAGATGGAAATCGTCAAAATGCGAAAGAGCGACGGCGGCCGGTAGGAGCCTTGCGGCACCTGGCGCCTTTGCTTGAAACCATCGTTACGATATGGCATACATATAGTTTGGACGCAGACCACTGAAAGTGATGACCGGAGGGAAGCATGAGTTTTTTAAAGAGCCTGAAAAAGAGACGTATCCGCCGGGCCCCGGCCCTGGGCATCATCGCCTTGCTGGCGACTTCACTTTTTCTGCCGGCAGCCATAGCGGGGGCCGGTGCGGAACCGGAGGCCGCGAGCTATTTCGAACAGGACTTAAGCGAGCTCAAGAGCCGTTCCCTGCTGGGCCTCTTCAGCGACAACTTCACCACCCAGATGTACGGTAAAACCGCCGCCAGCGAGCACGAATGGGTGGGAAACCACAAGCTGCAGGTGCGCTGGAACGAGATAGAGCCCAGCCGTGACGCCTACAACTGGACCAAGCTCGACGGCATCGTCAACAACATCATCGCCGAAGGGAGCGACAGCATCTGCTTCCTGATCGGCGCCAACATCCCGGGATGGGCGCAGGATGCTTCTTACAGCCCCTATGCCGCCAAGGCCGTGCCCAGAAACATGGCCGACTGGAACGAGTTCTGCTTCCTGCTGGCCGGCCGGTACGGTTCGGCAGTGGATTTCTACGAGATGCTGAACGAGCCGGGCTGGGACGTCGACTCCGAGGCCGCCGCCGACTGGGACGTGCGCCATTTCGGCGGCCAGGTGGAGACCGACTACCTGCCCATGCTGCAGTCCGCCTACGATGCCATCAAGAAAGCGGACGGCACCGCCTACGTCATCTGCGGAGCGATGCCCTACACCCTGGACGCGGAACCAACCGCCGGGACCGAGATGTACTCAATGCTCTTCGATGACGTCAACCGGCCCGGCCAGGACGTCTCCATGAGCATCCACTCCGACACGGGCATCATCGCCGAGCGCCCCATGTACTTCACCTACTCCGGCGCCTGGACCGGCGGCCACGACGTGGTGGGGGCCACCACCCCTCAGACGCAGTGGCTCTTCGCCGAGGGCTACACCGGAGACGGTTTCGAGGAATGGCTCTGTCTGCAGAACCCCAACACGGCACCGGTAACCGCCACCGTCACCTTCTTCTTTGATGACGGGGCGGCGCCTATGGTCAGGACATATGCTCTGGGCGCCTCCAGCCGCTTCACCATCAAGGTCAACGACGTGGTGGGCGCGGGGCGCAACGTCTCCATCAAGGTGACCACTCCCACCGGCCAGGCCATCGTGGCCGAGCGTCCCATGTACTTCAATTACAAGGGAGTGTGGACGGGAGGGCACGACGTGCTGGGAGCCAATGCCGCCCAGTCCCAGTGGAACTTCGCGGAGGGCTACACCGGCTACGGCTTTGACGAATGGCTCTGCCTGATGAACCCCAACTCCACCGGCGTCACCGCCAGGATAACCTACATCTTCGGCGACGGCGCCGCCCCACTGACCAGGGAGTATCCAATGGCCGCCAACAGCCGCTATACCGTTAACGTCAACAACGAAGTCGGACCGAACCGGGAGCTCTCCGTCAAGGTGGAGAGTGTCGGGGGAGATATCGTGGCCGAGCGCCCCATGTACTTCGAGTACCAGGGGACGGCGGCGTGGGGCTGGACCGGGGGGCACAACGTGATGGGGATACCCGCACCCGGCAGTAGCTTCTATTTCGCGGAGGGCTACACCGGCGCCGGCTTCGAGGAGTGGCTCTGCCTGATGAACCCCAATGCCTCGGCGGTGCAGGCGCAGGTGACCTACATCTACGATGACGCTGCCCCCATGACGGTATCGCACAACATCGCGGCCAACAGCCGCTTCACCATCAACGTCAACGATGAAGCCGGCCCGGGCAGAAACGTCTCTATCTCCGTCGCTTCCATCGGGGGCAACATCGTGGCCGAGCGCCCCATGTATTTTAACTTCCGCGGCTCCATAACCGGGGGACACGACGTCATCGGAGCCGCCGCTCCCGGCCAGGACTGGTATTTCGCCGAAGGGTGCACCGGCTACGGTATCGAGGAGTGGCTCTGCCTGCAGAACCCCGGGTCCGCTACGGCAGCCGTGGACATCACCTTCATGATGAAGTCGGGCCACACCCTTACCAGGCGCACCTATGTACCGGCCAAGTCGCGCGCCACCTACAACATCAACACCCTCCTGGGCTTCTCCGGCAACTGCGACGGGGTGGCCGCTCATCCCTACAAGAACCCCCAGGACTGGGGCACGTTCTATGCCGCGGTGGTCAATGCCCTGGTGGCGGAGGGATGCGGCCTCGAGGTGATCTGCACCGAGATCGGCTGGCCCAACCACTCCGAGAACCCGCCCGGCCAGACCGAGCAGCGGGCAGACAGCCGCCATCGGCGAGCAGGGAATCGGTTCCCTCTGGGCCAACGGCTGCCGCAAGGTCTGGGTCTTCAAAGACGTGGACGAGGACCCCGGCACCTGCTGGGACTACAACTACTACGGGCTCTTCGATTACCAGGGGAACCCTCACCCGGCCTGGGCGGAGTACAAGAGATGGCAGACGACGATGCCGGACTACCCCAACGTCACCGGCAGTGTTCCCTGAGCCGGCAGGCCTCCGGGTGTTTCCTGCCTTTATTTGTCCGCGGCACCGCCGCGGGAGTTGTTTGCGTCTAAATATAGCGGTTACAGTTGACGATTATCTTTTTTAAGCCTGATACCGTGGTTTAGAATAACATTAAGGTACACGAACAACGGAGCGCTAAATGGAGACCGATACCCACCTGGGCATCTACACCGACAAAGGCGGCCGGCCCTTCAATGAGGACGCCTACCTGGCGATCCTCCTGCCGGACCGCCCTTCCGGCCTGGTCTTCCTGGGCGGCGTGGCTGACGGAGTGGGTGGACAGGTGGCCGGCCGAGCCGCGTCTTCCTACGCCGTCAAGGTGCTGCAGGAGTTCTTCCTGCGCCGTTCCAACCAGCTGACCACCAAGAACCTCCCGGAGCTGATGAGGCAGATCTTCTATCGCATCAACACCAATATCTACCGCAAGGGAGCTTCCAGCGAGAAATACGCCGGCATGGGGACCACCCTGACCTGCATGCTGGCCTCCCCCACCAACGTCACCATCGCCCATGTGGGGGACACCCGCGCATATATCAAGCGAGGTAAACGCATCTTCCAGATAACCCGGGACCACCTGATGGAGGACTCCGCCGCCGAAGAGGTCGACGAGCGGTTCGCGCTCTTCGAGGAGGAGCCGGTGATGATCGGACGGGTGCTGGGGGTCGAGCCAGATGTGGAGGTGGACATCTATCGTCTCGACATCGAGGAAGGGGACACCTTCATCCTTCTGAGCGACGGTATCTACGGCTACGTCGAGGAAAAGGTGATGTTCGACATCATCGATTCCCATGAGGGCCTGGAAGAAGCGGCGGAGGAGATGTCCAGGGTGGCCCTGGAAAACGGCGCGACCGACAACGTAACCGCGGTGATATGGGAGGCCGAAGGCCTGGAAGAACCAGTCGCGGAACCCGTCAAGGCCGAAGTGCTTGAGGAAGCGGAAGAGAAGGGGAGAGAAAGAGAAAAAGACACCGCCGCGGTAGCCCCGGCGGCCGAGGCCCCGGCAGCCGCGGACATTCACAAAGGGCGATTCGCCGTATCCTACGCCTCACCTTTCAGCTCTGCCGGAGCTTCCTCCAGCATCGATGACCTGGAGAGGCTGTTGGATGTAGCCCTCGACTACGAACTGCAGGAGACCCAGCGGGAAGTGGACGGTATGCCGGAAGAGTTCATCCCGGAGCAGCCGGAAGAGTTCATCCCGGAAACGTTTGAAGGGATTACCGGAGAGGCGCCGGAGGAAGAGGAGCTCGCCGGAGAGGAGGAGCCTGTCGTAGAAGACGAAGAAGAGCCGGAGGAAGAACCTGTCACGGAGGAAGAGGAAAGGGTGGAAACGCAAACTGCCACGCCGGCACCTTTCACCATTATCAAGCCCGCGCCGGAGCCGGCTACAACCGGCCAGCCTCTTTCCTACGGCGTCGAGGCACCTTTCGAGCCGGTGACTCCTATCGAGCCCGTCGAGGCACCTTTCGAGCCGGTGACTCCTATCGGGCCCGTCGAGGCACCTTTCGAGCCGGCGGAGGACCTTTCGGGCACTTGGACGGAGCTTTCCTATACCGGAACAGAGACACTGGCAGAGACACGGACAGAGGCATCACCCGCACCGCCGCCAGCGGCCCAGGCATATGCCGGGAAGCTCCCTACGCCGGTGGTCCGGGAATTCGAGGATGCGACGGCGGAGAGTGTCAGGAAAGGCGACGGCAGGGGCCGTAAAGCCATGGCCATAGCCGCCGGGGTGATCGCACTGCTGGTGGTTGCCGGGGCGCTGGCCTTCCTCTTCGTCGTCAAGGGCGGCGGGGAAGGCAGTGCGGCGAAGACGGGAATGGCCGTGCCCTCCCTGGCCGGCATGAACCTGAGCGAAGCCCGTTCGGTGCTGGAAAACACCGGTCTTGAGTGCGGTGAGGTCAGAGAAGAGATAAACACCGACATTGAAAAAGGCAAAGTGATCTCGACTGAACCAGCGGCCGGAGAGGTCTGCGGAGGGGATGGCACCGTGATCCTGCTGGTTAGCCTGGGGCCGCTGAAACCCACCCAGACCAGGGTGCTTCCCAACGTTATGGGGATGTCGCAGGACGAAGCCCTGGCCGCACTCCAGAACGCGGGGTTCAACGTCACCAGCCTTACCGAAACCAACAGTGATGACGTGGCCGCCGGATACATCTGCATCCAGGACCCCGCCCCGGACGCCTCCTACCCCGAAGGCACCGAGGTGGCGCTGGTGATATCCGTCGGACCGGCCGCGCCGCAATACGTCACCTGCCCCACCTGCGGCGGGGCGGGCAAAACGAGCTGCCCCACCTGCGGGGGGCGCGGGACGGTCAGCAGCTCGACGGCCTGTTCCACCTGCGGCGGCAGCGGGGTGACCAGTACCGGCTTCACCTGCTCGACCTGTGGCGGGAGCGGACGGATCTCTTCTTCCGGCACCTGTTCCAGGTGTGGAGGGACTGGTAAGGTGACCTGCTCTGCTTGCGGCGGCAGGGGACAGATACCGCAATGATACGGCTCCGCCTGCTGTTAGCCGCCGTTATGACAGCCCTGGCCCTGGCCGGGTGCTCCAACGGTTCGCCGGACCCGCGCGCGATCCTCGACAGTTCCCTGGACAAGGCGGCGGAGATATCCACTTCTTCCCAGGCGCTGGTGTTGAAGGAAGCGCTTTCCATGCACCTCGTGAGCGAACAAGGGGACTTCGAGCAGACGGCGGAGATGGCCGGCACCATCGAGATGCCGTATAAGGAAGGATACGAATCACTGGAATACTGGACGGGCAGCTTAATGACCCTGGATATCCCCCCGCTGGTCGAGCTGTCCTACGTCACCGTTGACGGAGGAAAGACCGCTTATATCAAGGGCAGCCAGCTGGAAACACGGCTGGGGATGGCGGGTTGGGTCTATCTTACTCCCCCCGAAGAGCAGGACCCCTACTTCGACTACCTCGAGACCGTTGAGTCCGTCGCCGGCTATGCCGAAGAAGTGACGCTGGCCGGGGAGGAAGAGGTGAACGGGGTGGCCTGCTGGCACTTGCTGGTCAAGCCCTCCGTCAGCGCGATACTGCAGGAGCAGTTCGACACCAACCAGGCATTCCGGGAGAAATACCAGGATGCCGGCCTGGCAGAGCACGTGAGAGAGGCCGCGGCGGAGATGTGGATAAGTAAAGAAGGTTTTTTGCCGATGCGTATATATAATATGATGGTTTTAGAGGACGTGGAAGCGGGCGAGACCATCACTTTGAAGATGCAGGCTGATTTCGGCGAGTATGGCGAGGAGCCGGAGTACCCCGTGGACGCACCGGCGATATATACGAAGGTGTGATGGAGATGCGCGCGACCTGGAAATACTGGTTGGCGGGGCTGCTGGCAGCGGCCCTGTTGATGCCGGTGTCGGGCATGGCCACGGTATCGGGCGGTACCGCGACTCCCGTCATCACCAGCCTCTCCGCCGTCTCCGGCTGCGTGGACGAGCGCATCACCGTCTCGGGCAGCAATTTTGGCAGCCAGCAGGGGGATTCATACGTCTTCTTCAACGGCCGCCCGGCCGGCGTCGTCTACTGGAGCGGTGCCCGCATCGACGTCACCGTACCCTACTTCTCCGGTTCGGGGCCGGTGACCGTGACCACCACCGCCGGCACCAGCAACGGAGTCTATTTTACGCTGCTGCCCCGCCTCAAGAGCATCAGCCCGTCCACGGCGGCACCGGGTGACCTGATTATCCTTACGGGTACGTCCTTTGGTTCCTCCCAGGGTTCCAACACCATCTCCTTCAACGGCAAGCCGCCGGCATCGGTGAAGTCCTGGAGCGACATGAAGATCGAGGCCTACCTCCCCTCCGACGTCGCCTCCGGAAACGTCACCGTGACCACCGCCGCCGGCAAAAGCAACACCCTCAGCCTGACCGTTTCCACCATATGGTACTTCGCGGAAGGCACGACCCGCGCCGGCTTCGAGGAGTGGCTCTGCCTGCTGAACCCGGGCGGGACCACCGCGCACGTACGCGTCCAGTACATGCTGGGCTCTTCCGGCCTTACCGAGAAGAGTTACACCATCTCCGCCCGTACGCGCTTCACTCTCAACGTCAACCTGGAAGCCGGGGCCGAGCAGGACGTCTCCATCAAGGTGATCTCGGACGCCTTCGTCGTGGCCGAGCGCCCGATGTATTTCAACTACCGGAGCACGTGGGCTGGCGGGGACAACGTCATCGGCGCCACTGCCCCTTCCAAAACCTGGTACTTCGCGGAAGGATGCACCCGTTCCGGTTACGAGGAATGGCTCTGTATTCAGAACCCCAACTCTTCCGCGGTGCAGGTGCAGGCGACCTACCTGATCAACGGCGAGGCCCCGCAGAGCCGCACCTACAGCATCCCCGCCAATTCGCGCTACACCGTCTTCGTCAACCAGGAAGTGGGGGCGGAGAAAGACGTCTCGGTCAACCTCGACGCCACCGGTCCGGTGGTGGCCGAGCGCCCCATGTACTTCCTGGCCGGCGGCATCTGGCCCGGCGGCCACGACGTGATGGGCGCCACCACCCCCGCCGAGACCTGGTACTTCGCGGAGGGGTGTACCCGACCCGGCTTCTCCGAGTGGCTCTGCCTGGCCAACCCCGGAAAAGAAGCGGTCTCCGCGGATATCGATTTCGTACTGGGCACCGGCGAGGTCAAGACCACATCGGGGCTGCAGATACCGGCACTGTCGCGCGTCACCGTCAGTGTTTACGCGGTGGCCGGGGTCGGACAGGACGTGGCCGCGGTGGTCAAGGCGGCCGGGCCCATCGTGGCGGAGCGCCCCATGTATTTCAACTACGGCAACAAGTGGGCGGGCGGCCACGACGTGATGGGCGCCACCGCGCCGGCGGAGAAGTTCTACTTCGCGGAAGGTTACACCGGGGCCGGTTTCGAAGAATGGCTGTGCATATTCAACCCTTCCACCGACAAGGGGGCCAAGGTCAAGGTAACCTTTATGATCGCCGGCGGCGGCAACCAGGAAGTCAACCTAGACATCAATCCCAGTTCCCGCGTGACCATCAGCGTTAACACCGTCGTGGGAGCGGACAGGGAGGTATCCGCCATAGTCGAGAGCACCAACGGCGTCGGCGTGGTGGCGGAGCGCCCCATGTATTTCAACTACGGGGGCAAGTGGCCGGGAGGCCACGACGTCATCGGCTTCACCCCCTGACAGTTTTTTACACATGGTATAATAAACACGGGTCTGTTCGGCTAATACATTGTGGCGAAGAAGGGGGGGCTCATGGTCAGTTATGCATACGACTACAGGCTTATCGCCGCTTTTCAGCTTTCATATTACCTGGCTTACGCCATCGGCGCGTTCATGGTCGCCAGGCGTTTCGGCCGGGAAGACGCCTGGATGGCTTTTGTCCCCTTCCTGAACATATATCTCATCTGTGACATGGCCAGGAAAGAGACGTCATTCACCGTCATGGCCATCGTTTTCACCTTCGTCTGTGGGATCGTGGGAGTCATCATGGTGGCATCGGCGTGGGCGGACATCGCCGTGCTGCTGGGAAAGGATACCTGGTACGGCTGGCTCACCATAATACCCCTGATCAACCTCGTCCCCATTTTCATCCTGGCGTCCGGTGAACCCGTGGTGCGCGGCGGGGGGGGCAATACGATGTTGAGGAACCTGCCGGACGGCTACCGCCAGAACGCCGCATACCAGCAGGCTGCCGCCTGGGAAATGCAGCAGGGCTACCCCCAGGGCGGCTACCCTCCGCAGGGTGCCTATGCGCCCCCCATGCAGCAGGGCTATCCCGCGGCGCCGGACCAGGCGGGTATGAAGGCTCCCCAGCCGCCCATGACGGACCCCTTCGTGGACCCCGGCAGTGGCACTGGCGCCCCGCCCGAGAAGAAGCCTTACATACCACCGAAAGGATGGGTGTAGAAATTGTTTGCCCATGAGGGTGAAGACAGGGCGCAGCGACTGCTTTTTGCCGTCAGGCGCAATCCTATCTTCTGGGCGGCCCTGGGCTCTTGCGCCGCGCTCCTGGTAGCGCTGGCCAGTTTCAGTTTCGGAAGCGACTGGGAGGCTTACGTCGAAGGCCCTACCACCATATACCTGATAAGTTTTCTGGCCGTCTCGCTGGCGGAAGTCCTGGTCATGCCGATCTTCTTTCTCAAGATGGCGCAGAAGAGCCTGGAAGGGGCGGATAAGGCCGCCGGTGAAGCCGCTTTCGCCAACTACTACTCCATCGCCGTCATGGGCGCCATAACCCCCTGCGTCCTGGGGCTGGTCTACTTTTTCATCTCGGCCAATCTGCCGCTGGCCTTGCTGTTCTACCTCCTCGGCCTGGCTCATCTGAGTTACTATTACCTGCGCATGGAGTTCGTCATCGCTCGTCTGCTTGAGCGCGCCGCGCCGTCAACTGGTTAAGGGTCGCCGCCGTTTGCTATAATACGCGGGAGCCCGAGAACGGGCCTTTGTCGCGGAGAAGGAGGAGCAATGCTGGCGGCGAGTGATTCATCTACTGATATTACGCTCTTGACCTACGCCCTGATTCTTGTCAGCGTGGGCCTGGGCATCTGCGGCCAGATCTGCTTGCGCCGGGGCATGCTCAAGGTAAAAGAAGGCTTTGATGGAGGCGACCAGAAGCTTGCCGCGATGGTCAAGGGAGCCCCCATGAAGGTGCTGAAGAGCGTCGTCACCAACTGGCAGGTCCTGCTGGGCCTCACCCTCTACGTGGCCTCGGCCGCGTCCTGGCTGGTCGTTCTGGCCGATGTGCCACTGGGGGTGGCCTACCCCTTCGTCAGCATCACCTACATCGTGGTCCTGCTCTACGACTGGAAGATCGACAAGAGCTACTCCATCAACGCCTGGAACTGGGTTGGAGTGGGGTGCATCGTGGCCGGGGTCATGATGATCTCGGTGGGGCGCATGTAGCGGCCGGACCAGTACCGGGACGGCTGGTACCGTATCGCCGGTGTTTGCTATAATACGCGGAAGCCTGGAGACGGGCTCGCCGAGCAGGCTAAAGGAGGAGCAATGTCAGGGTCGAGTACATCATCGACAAACATCACCATCATGACCTATGTGCTTATAATTATCAGCGTGGCCCTGGCCATCACCGGCCAGGTCTGCCTGCGCCGGGGAATGGTCGATGTCAAAGAGAGTTTCGGCGGCGACAGCGACAAGAAACTCACCACCATGCTCAAGGAGGACCCCTGGAAGCTCATCACGGAAGTCGCCACCAACTGGCAGGTCCTGCTGGGCCTCTTACTCTTCGTGGCCTCGGCCGCGTCCTGGCTTATCGTCCTGGCCGACGTGCCCTTGGGCGTAGCTTATCCCTTCGTCAGCCTGACCTACATAGTGGTCCTGATCTACGACTGGAAGATCGACAAGAGCTACGACATCAACGCCTGGAACTGGTTGGGGGTGGCGGCCATCGTGGCCGGGGTCATGATGATCTCGGTAGGGCGGACCAAGCAACCGGAGGTTATCGACTTAACCCAATGAAGGTCTTCATTGACGGGACCCCGTTCCTGATCGAAAAGACGGGCATAGGCCACTACACGGAGAACCTCCTGCTGGCCCTGGGCCGGGTGGATCCCGGTCTCCAACTCGGGCTTTTCACCATCTCGCTACGGCGCGGCCACCGCCTGGCCCGGCTGGTGCCCGCGGTTCCGGGGATGGACGTGCGGGGCTTCAACCTCCCGGCCAACTTTCTCTACTACACCTGGTGGAGGCATTTTTCTTCCCCGTCGGCCGAGCGCCTGGCGGGGGATTTCGACGTCTTCCACGCCGTCAACTACCAGGCCCCGCCCCTGAAAAAGGCCCGCCTGGTCTCCACTATCCACGACGTCAACTTCCTGCGCTTCCCGGAGATGCAGAGCAAGGGCATCAGCCGTTTCTCCCTTACCCTGGCCGACCTCATCCGGCGTTCCGCCGTGGTGCTAACCGATTCGGAGTTCACCTCCCGGGAACTGGAGGAACTGGAACTGGCCCAACCCGGGAAGCTGCGGGTGATATATCCCGGCCTCCACCCCGTCTTTTACCAGACCCTGGACCCCGAAAAGGCCCAGGACATCCGTGACCTCTTCGGCCTGGAGGCCCCCTACCTGGCCTACGTAGGGAATCTCCACCCCCGCAAGAACCTGGCCACCCTGATCGAGGCCTTCGGCATATTGCGCCGCCGCGGGCTGCCCCATCGCCTGGCCATCATCGGCGGCGGCGGCCTGGGCCAGCAGGGCAACCAGGAGTACCGCAAACTGGAGCGGCGAGTGGCCGAGCTGGGCCTGGAAGAGGCCGTCACCTTCACCGGCTACGTCTCCGACGAGAACCTGCCGGCCCTCTTCGCGGGGGCCGAGGCATTCATATTCCCCTCGCTCTACGAGGGTTTCGGCCTGTCGCCCCTGGAGGCCATGGCTTGCGGCGTGCCCGTGGTGACCTCACGGCGTTCCTCCATCCCCGAGGTGGTAGGAGAGGCGGCTGTCTACCTGGACGAGCCTCGCGACCCCACGGAGATCGCCGATAAAACCGAGAACCTCCTCACCGACCCGGCCTTGCGAGCCCGGCTGGTGGAGCAGGGAAGGGAGCGCGTATCCCTCTTTACCTGGGAGGAAGCC
Organism: uncultured bacterium; assembly: GCA_963765625.1. GTDB lineage: Bacteria > Actinomycetota > Geothermincolia > Geothermincolales > Geothermincolaceae > CAVXXD01. Next base: position 193,249 of record CAVXXD010000010.1, on the reverse strand, counting down.
GCCCGCCGCGCCCTGGAGGCCTACCGGGAGGCGGCCGAGGGATGAGGACGGCCATTTTCGCCGACCAACTCCTTTACAAGATGCCCGGCGGCATCGCTACATACGTCTCCCATCTCGTGCCCGAGCTGGCGCGGCTGGACGGGGACACCGCCGATTCCTATCAGCTGTTTCACTGCGGCGGGGCGGGCGAAAGCCTGCCGGGCCTGGCGGGGGGAGTGCCTCAGGTCCGCATCCCGGGGGGGCGTGCCGCCCTGGGCCTGGCCTGGAACTACCTGGGCCGGCCGCGGGTGGAACGGCATCTCGATTCCTTCGACCTGCTCCACGCCACCCAGCTGGTGGTCCCCGCTTCCCGCGCCCCCATGGTGGCCACCGTCTACGACCTCTTCGTGGTCAAGTACCCCGAGTACTTCCCGCCCCGCTGGCGCCGCTTGCTCGGCCGGGGGCTGGAGATAATATTGAGCCGGGCCAGCCTGCTGCTGGCCATCTCTCAGAGCACCGCCGACGACCTGGCCGCCATCCTGCGTCCCGGCGACGGCCGGGTGCGGGCCATCCCCCTGGGAGTCGACCCGCCGCCTGAAACTGCCCCGGAGGAGGTGGAGGGCGTGAGAAAGAAGTACGGCCTGCCTGAGCGATACTTCCTATACGTGGGGACGCGCGAGCCGCGCAAAAACCTCGAACGCCTGCTCGACGCCTACCAGATATTCGCCTCCATGGGAGGAGACAATGCCGGTACCGGCCTGGTTTTGGCGGGGCCGCCCGGCTGGGGGACGGAGGGCCTTGATGCCCGGGCCGCCTCGCTGCCGCTGGTCAAACTGGCGGGTTTCGTACCCTCAGCCGACCTGGACCTGCTCTACAAGGGGGCCCTGGCCCTGGCCTACCCCTCCATCGAGGAGGGCTTCGGCCTGCCGGCGCTGGAAGCCATGGTGAGGGGTGTGCCGGTGGTCACCAGCGACACCCCTTCTTTGAAAGAAATCGCCTCGGGTGCCGCCCTGCTGGTCGACCCCTACGACACCCGCGGCCTGGCCGAGGCCCTGCAGGAGGTCGCCGATGACGCCGTCCGCCGCACCGAGCTGGCGCGGCTGGGCCTGGAGCGGGCCGGCCGCTACCGTTGGGCCGAAACGGCCCGCCTTACCCGCGAGGCTTACCGTGAGGCGGTGGCATGAAAGTATCGCTCATAGTCACTTTCCGCAACGAGATGGTCCATCTGGAACAGTGGTGGGAGAGCCTGGTGGGACAGACCCGCCTCCCCGACGAAGTGGTCATCGTGGACGGCGGCTCCGACGACGGCACCTGGGAATATCTACAGAATGTAAAACCGCCCTTCACCCTGCGCCTGGAGAGCTATCCCGGCAGCAACATCTCGGCCGGGCGAAACCGGGCCGTGGAATTGGCGGCGCACGACATTATCGCGGTGACCGACGGTGGGTGCATGCTCCGGCCTGACTGGCTGGCCGAGCTGATCGCACCCTTCGAAGCTGACGACTCCCTCCAGCTGGTGGCCGGCTTCTACCAGCCGTTGCCGGTGGGCTTCTTCCAGCGGGTCAGCGCCTGCGTCACCCTGCCTCGCCCCGAGGAGCTCAAGCCGGAGCGCTTCCTGCCCTCGGCCCGCTCCACCGCCTACCGGCGCGGGGTGTGGGAGGCGGCGGGGGGCTATCCGGAGTGGCTGGCCATCGGGGAAGACATGTTCTTCAATCACACCTGGAAGAGCCAGGGAATAAATTACACCGTGAATAAAGAAGCCGTGGTGGACTGGCGCATGCGTCCCGGCCTGAAGCCTTTCTTCCGCCAGTACTACAAGTACGCCTGGGGTGATGGGCGCTCCGGCATGTACCTCAAGCGCCACCTCATCCGCTACGGCGTCTACGCCTGGTTCCTGGGGGGAGCGGCGCTTCTTTCGAAGAAGTGGTGGTTCTGGGCGGTGACCCTGCCGGGCGCGGCGGCTTATGCCGGCCGCAGCTGGCTGCGCATCCCCGCCTTCTTCGCGGGGCGCCCCATGGCGGAGAAGGCCGCGGCCGTGCCCGCCGTGCCCGCCCTAATCCTCTACATGGACGCAGCCAAAATGACCGGATACCCGAAAGGTATCCTGGACCGCCTCCGGGCGGGGTGGAAGAAGCCGTGAACGGGGAGGCAGGCACTGGACCGGACATTGCGCTGGTCTTCATCAGCTACAACACCCGGGCCGACCTGGCCGCGGCCCTCGACTCCGTCCGACGCCTGCCGGAAGCGGGCGAACTCCGGGTCATAGTGGTGGACAACGGCTCTACCGACGGCTCTATCGAGATGGTGCGGGACGAGTACCCGGAAGCAAGGCTCATAGTCAACGCCGCCAACGGCGGATATTCCCAGGCCTGCAACCTGGGCATTCTGGATTCGGACACCCCCTACGTGATGGTGCTCAACTCGGACATCGAGTTCAACCGCGGGGGGCCGCGGGAGATGGCCGCGTGGATGGAGGCCAACCCCGGAGTGGGGGCGGCCGGGCCGCGCGTGCTCAACACCGACGGCAGTGTCCAGTATTCCTGCCGTGATTTCCCCTCCCTGCCGGTGAGCCTGGGCCACGCCTTCCTGGGTGAGCTCTTCCCCGACAACCCCTTCACCCGCTCCTATCACATGAAGGACTGCGGGCACGACCGCGACATGGCGGTGGAGTGGGTCTCCGGCGCGGCCATGATGCTGCGGCGCACCGCCGGCGAAGGAAGTGGGCGGCTTCGACGAGGGCTACTTCATGTACGTGGAGGACGTCGACCTCTGCTGGCGCCTGCGCCGAGCCGGCTGGGAGATCCGTTACTACCCCGGGGTGGAGATACTCCACCACATCGCGCGCTCCTCCTCCCAGCAGAGCACGCGCATGCTCTACCAGCACCACCGCAGCATGTTCCGTTTCTACCGGCGCCGGCATGCCGGGCCGGCCGGGCTGCTGCTCTCACCCTTCATCGCCGCAGCCATCGCGGCGCGCTTCGGCTTCGTCCTGGTCCTGGGCCGTGTGCGTCGGCGGAGCGGAAGATGCTGATACTCAGGCTCATAGCGCTTTTGGCGTTTCTGTTCATCCCGGGCTATCTGGCCACGTCGCTGTTCGTCCGGGAGGGAAGCCGCATCGATGGAGCCGAGACGTTATTCCTCTCGGCGGTGCTCGGCTGCGGGTTGACCGCCCTGCTGGGCATGACGCTCGGATTGGCCGGGATCTTCAGCCTGACGGCGATGCTCGTCGCCCAGGCCGCCCTTTCGGCAGCCCTGGCCGTCGCGGCCTGGCGCCTGTCCCGGTTTGCCCGGATAAGCTGGAGCAGCTGGGCGGCCGTGGTGCTGCTGGTCCTGGTCGGCTTGGCCATCTTTCTGCCACCCAGCCGTGTGGTCTTCGGCTGGAGCGATGAAGGAAGCTACCCCGATATCACGGGCCGGATGTCGGAGGAGGGGGATATCCACACCCGGGCAGAAGTGGTGGCCCGAGGTGGCACCAGAGCGCAGGGATTTGCTGTTCTTTCCCAACCAGAACTCCCAGCAACAAGTTCCAGGCTACCTCTACAAGCAGTACTACATAACCGATTACGAAGCGGGACGGGTGGTGCCGCAGTTCTACTTCGTTTGGCCCTCCCTGATGGCGGTGACCGCCCTCTTCCTGGGGACCGACAACATGTTCTACGCCATGACCATCGTTGCCCTGCTGTCACTGGCCGGCATCTTCCTGCTGGCCCGGCGCTTGCTGAGGTGGCGCTGGGTGTCGTTGCCCCGGCCCTGGCTGCACTCTCGCCCCTGATGGTCTACTTCTCCAAGTACTCTACTTCGGAGATGTTCACCCTCGCCATATTTCTGGCTGCGGGCTTGACCTTGCTGGAATACCAGGAGGAAGAAGACGACGGGGCAGCAATGGGGCTAGCGGTCATGGCGGCCCTGTTCTTCCTGCCGTTCTTCCTTGTCCGCATCGATTCCGGCCTTCTGCTTCCTCCACTCTTCCTGGTCATGTTCTGGAGACGGATCAAGGGCGACTGGGGCAAGCCGGACTCCGTTTTCCCATCATGCTGCTCCTGGGGTTTTTCCTGGCGATGGTGGTCGGGCGTTTCACTTCCGCCCCTACTTTCCACTCTTTCAATTACGGATTGAACGGCACGAGGGAGTCCGTGGCCCTTGCCCTGATTGCCCTGGCGGTCGTAATGGCCGTTCTCTTCTTCGTGCCGGAACGCTTGCGGGGATTGGTGACGGGGCTTCGGAAGTGGAAGCGGCAATGGCAGATCCTGGTCTGGCTGGCCCTGGTCGCAGCCTTCATCTTCTTCTATTTCATCCGTCCCGAGATGGCCGCCGCAACCTCCCTACGGAGTGGTCAACACCGTGAGGGTCCCTCTTATGACAACCAGAACCTGGTGCGTTGGGGATGGTATTTTACCTTTCCGGGCTTGTTGCTGATCTTTGCCGGCTATGGGGCGGCCATCACCTCGGAAAGAAGGAAGTCGTGGACGCCTCTGCTGGTGGCAGGCATCTTCACCACCTTCTTCTATCTCTGGAGCATGCGCTGCATACCCCTTCATATCCTGGTGATGAGGCGCACCATCCCGGTTATATTCCCCCTGGCCGTGTTGATGATGGCTTATGCGCTCAAGCGCCTCTGGCATTGGCCGGAATCGGGTGACGGGCCTGCGTGGAAGCAGCTCTTACGTCCCTTGGGTATGATCGTTCTCCATCCTCCTCTTCATCTACCTGGCAATCTTTAACATGTCGGCTTCCTGGCCCATTTTCGGACTGAGCGAGGGGGGCAACCAGCGTGAGGTGGTAGCTGAATTGAGTGGGGCGACGGCTGCATCCACGGGACGATACTCCTCGACTTCAACGCCGGCGACCTCCTCGGCCCGCCTCTCTTCACCTTTTACGATCAGCCCAACGCCTGGCTTTCCACGCAAGACGGTCCTCAGGCGGACGGACGCTTCGGACGGGCCTTCTAGCAGACCTGGGCTTTCCCGAGAAGGCCGGTCTACCTTTATGGCGCCCGCCCTTTCGGGAGAAGCCAGGTTCGACCTGGCGGAAGGCCTGCGGCTGGAGAAGGTGGCCGAGGTAGTCTGGCACGAGGAAGGCCTGGAGGCGAGCTACGAGCATCGTCCCGATCACCGCGGTCAATGACGAGACCTTCATCCTCTACCGCATCGTCCCGGATGACCACGCCCCCGCGGAGTGACTGGGTGAGGGGGTCGAGTAGAATGATCGGATATGAAAAAGAAGACGATCCGTTACTCGAGGCGCTGCTGCTTGTCCGGGACCCTCTCACCTGCGTGCGGCAGCGGCTGACCCGTCAAGCCCGCGACGGCGGCGCAGGTGGACACCCGCACAGCTGCCACCCGAGAGCGAGCGTTCCGTGCTGGGACTCTTCAGCCACGATTACGCGGGGGACTTCTTCGGCCGGGTCCCTCAATCCGAGTGGGAGTATCTCCGCCACCCCAAGATCGAACTGCGCTGGGACAGGGTGGAGGCAACAAAGGGGGCCTACGACTGGAGTGGCATCGATGCCCAGGTGAAAGCCTTGCAGGCCAACGGCATCGACGACCTGCTCCTCCTGATCAACGTCCCCATCCCTATCTGGGCCCGCGATTCTTTTTATGGCAGGCAGGCCCATCGCGCCCCTCCAGTGGATTCGGAGGACTGGCGCCGGCTGGTCGATGCGGTCGTACAACGTTACGGTGAAGTTGCCGGTTATTACGAGATCCTCAACGAGCCCGGATGGGACCGTGACTCGGCTGCTTTTGAAAAGTACGGCTCTTACCATTTCGGGGGTCAGGTGGAGACGGACTATATCCCGATGCTCGAGATGGCCTACAGCGAGATCAAGAGCCTCGATCCCTCAGCCATGGTAATCTCCGGGGCCATGAACTGCGACGTGAGCGGGGTGCCGGACAATGGATTGTGGCTGATGGACCTGATGACCGACGACGAGCATCGCATGCAGGACTATTGCGACGCCTTCAACCTGCACCCCTACTACCAGCCCGACCAGTGGGGTTACGCCTACGACCTGATGGAGGACCTACTGGAGTCCAAGGGGATCGACAAGGGGATCTGCGTCACCGAGATCGGCTGGCCGCACGCCTCCGACAACGACCCCGCTACCTTCTACCCCCGAAATCCAGTGCGACGCCATCGGCTGCAAGGGCATCGGCTCGCTGGTGTCGGCCGGTTGCCGGAAGATCTGGGTATACCAGGACCTGGACGACCCGCCCGGCAACGACTACGAGGGGCTCTATTACGGGCTCTTCGACTACCAGGGCAATCCCATGCCGGCCTGGTACCAGTTCCGCGGCTGGATGCGGACCTTCGACCTCATGAACCAGCTGCAGCCTTCTTTCTAGGTGGGCGCGGGCGCCATCCTTCGGCCATCTCCCGGTAGAGCTCCAGGTGCTCCCGGGCGCATCTCTCCCAGCTGAAAAAAGAAGCCCGTTCGATCCCGGCTTTCACCCGGCGAGCGCGGTATTCTCCGTCGCCGGCCAGGCGGCGCACCGCCCCGGCCATGCCGGCGGCGTCCGAGGGCGCGAAGCGCAGCACGGCCTCTCCACCGACTTCGCGGAAGGGGGGTATGTCCGAACAGATCACCGGGCAGCCGCAGGCCATCGCCTCTATCAGCGGGATTCCGAAGCCTTCATAGGAGCTGGGCATGATCATGGCCAGGGCGCCCCGGTAGAGGTCCGCCAGTTTTTCCTCGCTCACGTGCCCGGTGAACTCCAGGGAGCCCTCCACCCCCAGGCGCCGTGCCTGCTCCAGGGTGCGGAGCCGGTTGTTGTCGCCCCCGGGCCTCCCGGCCTTTATCAGCCTGATGTCTTCACCCGCGAGATGGCCCAGTACTTCGAGCAGGCCGCCGATGTTCTTGCGCGGCTTCTCCGAGCCCACGTAGAGGATGTAAGAGCTGCCTCCGCCGCTTTCAGGGGGCGTCGTTGAGGGGCCGGCTGCCGGCCGGTAGATGGAGTGGTCTATGCCGTTATGGATGACCCGGATGCGCTCCCGGGGATAGCCGGTCCACTCCACCACCTCGTCGCGGGTGGAACAGGAGACCGTCACCAGCCGGTCGGTGGCCATGATGCCCCGCCGGCCGAAGAGCTTGAAGGGCAAGTCGCGTACCTGGCGGCGTGGGGTCTTCAACTGCTCGATGTCGTGGACGGTCAGCAGCCGGATGCTGCCGGCGGGAAGCAGGGAGATGATAGGGGCGTTGGCGTGGTCCAGAGCGTGGTAGAAGCCCGGTTTTACCCGCAAATGTTTCAAGCTGTAAACAAGATAGCGGTTAACCAGGCCCTGCAGGGCGGGAAGGGGGACTCCTTCCATCTCGTCCACCCGGATGCGCACGTCGTCAGGCGCCAACCCGCGCACGGCTCGGTCCAGCTCCTGGAAGTACTTTTCCATGCTGGTCTGGCGCAGGCGGCGCACCCCGTTTATCCAGTTCACGTCGATCCCGTTCATATGGCGGCTCCCGGGCATTTGTCGATCTTTGGCTCGAACATATCTTATTATAACGGCGCCCGGACGGATTAAGACCGGATGCTGGATAGTGGTAGAATATCGAAGCATGCAGCGTGAACGAGACGGAGAGGTGAACATGGCAGGGCGACTGGCCCGTAAATCCGCGGACGTCAAGAGATTCATCGGCTTCTCCCTGGCCGAGACCCTTCCCAAGAAGACCGTGCGCCGCTGCGCCTGGTGGGTAAACTACGCCCAGGCGTTCTTCGTCTCCCGGGTGTTGCGCCGGCGGGTCATCTTCGTCATCGGTGACAGCCACACGCAGATATTCCGATGGGAGAGACCCTTCGTCGTCTTCGCCCTGGGCCCCGCCACGGCTTACAACCTGGGGAACAGCCGGAGTACCACCGGATCTCACGACAAGCTGTTCAATGTATTGAAGGTGGTCAACCGAGAGAGAGATTCGGTGCTGATGGTCTTCGGGGAGATAGACGCGCGGATGCATGTCTATAACCAGTACATGAAGCATCAAGCCAGCCTGCCGTACTCGTACTTCATCGACAAGACCATAGAGAAGTACGGAGCGGTGCTCGAACGTCTGTCCGGGATGGGTGTCGACTTCTACGTCCACGGCATCCCGCCCTCCTCCAGGCAGGAGATCGCCGTCGACGCGAGTTCCAGCATAGCCTACTATGCCCCGCGTGATATCAGGAGCGAGATCAGCCGGATCTTCAACCAGAGGCTGAAAGATTACTGTGAGGATCACGGGTACCGCTACATCGACATCTATTCCAGGGTCGTGGACGAAAACGGCCAGATAGCCGAGGCCTACCGGGGCGATGCCGTCCACATGAACCATGCCGCTCTGCCATTCTTCAAGGAATGCATGAGGCTGAAATAAACTTCGATAAGTATCACCCAGAGGTTTAAACTCCAGCCATATAAGGTAGATATCCCTTGATATGGTACAATTTTCCGAGGGAATCCAACCAAGCCGCCCTCGGAGGCGTGTGAGCAAGTGGAGGAATCATGGCGCGTGCTGCGCAGAAGGATGTCGTGACGGTCATAGGGACTTTGCCCCCCCTGAAAGGCATCAGCCCTTACTGCGCGGAGTTTGCCCTGGAATTGGCGGAGAAGTCGGAAGTCGAGTTCATGGGGTTCCGCAACCTCTACCCGGAGCGCCTCTATCCCGGGGGCACTCGCTGTGAAGACCTCTACCCGGTCAACCTGGACCACCCCCGCTTGCGCATACGTAACGAGCTCAGCTGGTTCAACCCCTTTACCTGGCTCCGTGCCGGCATGACCATGCGGGGAGATACCGTGTATGCCCAGTGGTGGTCCTACCCGCTGGCGCCCATCTACCTGGTGGTACTGACACTGGCGCGCCTGCGGGGCAAGCAGGTGTTCGTGACGGTGCACAACGTCCGGCCGCACGAGCAGTGGACGCGTAAAAGAGTTCCTCAACTCTCTGGTGCTGCATCTGGGCCAGACCCTGCTGGTGCACACCCAGCGCAACCGGGACGAACTGGCCGAACAGGGGTGGGACCCTTCGCGTATCGAGGTCATCCAGCCACCCCGACCTTAACGGCAACGGAAGCTATGACAGTAGTGATCACATCGACCGGGAGACGGCCCGTTCCATCATGGGCTTCTCCGACGACCAGAGGGTCCTCTGCTTTTTCGGCAACATCAGGGAATACAAGGGGCTGGACGACCTGCTGCTCGCCTTTGACCAGGTGCGCAGGGAGATGCCCGATACCTGCCTGATCGTCGCCGGCCAGAACTGGGAGTCATGGGAAAAATACGACAGCATCATCCGTGAGCGGCAGCTGGCCCCCAACCTTATTCTCAAGACGACCTTCCTTCCCTTCGAGGAACTGGTCACCTGCCTGCGCGCTTCGGACCTGGTGGTCTTTCCCTTTAAAGAAATGCACGCCGCTTCCGGCTCAGCCTCCCTGGCCCTTTCCCTGGGCTGCCAGGTAATCGCCACCGACTGCGTGGAGATGCCGGAGTGCGACGAGGTGACCCTGGTACGGGGCGGCGACCACGACTGCCTGGCGCGGGGCATCGTGGATCAACTTGCCTGCTATGCCTGACAGCTCTCCCGCGGTAAGCGTTATCATCCCATCCTACCTGCCCGGGGACGAACTGTTCCGTTGTCTGGAATCCATCCTGCGGCCGGCCGCCGCCCGGGATTTCGACCTGTGGGTGGTGGACAGCTCTCCCGGGGACATATCGCCGGCGCTCGGGAGCCTTCTCGCCGACCCCCGGCTCCACCTCCTCCACCACGAACAGCGGCTCTATCCAGGCGCGGCGCGCGACCTGGGGGTCCGTTCTTCCGCGAGGAGAGGTCGTCGTCTTCACCGACTGTGACTGTACCGCCGGCCCGGGATGGCTGGACCGGCTGCTGGACGGCCTGGAGAAGAGTGGATGTGCCGCCTGCGGCGGGGGCGTGGAGAACGGTACGCCCGCCAGCCCTTTCGGGACGGCGGAATACCTGAGCGAGTTCAACGTGTTCACCCCCCGCAACCCGTCCAGGCGGGAGCGTTTCGTTCCCACCTGTAACATGGCCCTGTGGCGGGAGGATTATCTCACGGCTGGCGGGTTCGAGCCGGGCATGGAAAAGGGTTCCGACGTGGCCCTGGGACGGCGCCTCCTGGACGCGGGAAAAGAGATCGCCTTCATCCCCGGCGCCTTCGTCTTTCATCACAACCGCACCGGGGCGCGGGATTTCCTCCGCAACCAGTACCGGCTGGGGCGCGGCATGGCCGTCAATTTCCTCTCGGGCAACCAGCCTTATTCGTCGTGGCGCGGGAACCGCTGCAAGACCGCCCTGCTGGTGGCGGGAGCGGGTCCGGTGCGCCTGGTGCGGGTGGCGGGGCGGGCCCTGGCCCATCGCGAGCTGCCCGTCCCCCGCATGCTGGCCATGCTGCCCATCCTGGCCCTGGGGGCATTGTTCTTCGGGGCGGGCTTCGCTTCGGCTTTCCCGGGGAGCGGGGGGCGGGGATTCTGAGAGAGGCGGGCCTGGTCTTTCTTCTTCTCAGGCCTGACGGCGTTTCCTGATCACCAGATACACCTTGCTCGCCGTCTTGGTGTTGAGCAGGGGGATGCGGGGCAGGGCCCGGGTCAGGGAGATGACCCACCTGATGGGCAGCAGCCTCAGGGGGTAGTAGGTCAACCGGTTGAAGAGTACGCCCGACACCCCGAAATAACCGCGATCGGCCATCTCTCCGTCGGCCGGGACCAGCCATTCGAGTTCGCGTAGCTTGATCCGGAGCACGTGGTCGTCGGTGTCGAACTGCCGCGCCTCCAGCGATTGACGGCTCTTCATCCCGCGTACCCTGTTCAGGGAGGGAAGACGGAGAAGCAGGCGGGCGCCCAGGCGGGAGCCGTTGGGGGTGGTTATCACCAGGATGCCCCCCGGTTTGACGTAGCGCAACACCTTGCGGATGATCTCTTCGGGGTAGGCGCAGTGCTCCACCAGTTCGACCGAGAGTGCCGCGTCGAGGGAGCCTTCCGGATAGTCCAGGTCTTCGATGTTCGCCTTGATGCATTCGATACCCGTCCCGGCCGCGGACGACCGCAGGGACTCCATGCGGCCCTGGTCCGTATCGATGGCCAGCATGTCGTAACCACGCCCGGCGAGCACCCGCGTGATCATACCCCGGCCGCTGCCGAAATCCCCGATCCTGACCCCGGCGGGGTCCGGGAACTCCTTCCCGATAAGTGAGACCACGGCCTCGATCCGGCTGAAGTACTTCAAGCGGTAGGGCCGATAGACCTCCTCGGGGACCGCTTCCAGGCCGCCCAGTTCGAGAAAGACCCTGTACAACTCGGGCAGTTCGTTTTCCTTAAATCCCAATGACGGCATCTCCTCGCCATGCTCTGACCGGGTGTTTTCTGAAACATTATACAGGCTTACGGCGCATCTTATCACGGTGGGTCATCCCCTGGCACGGGTGCCGGGCCGGGAGCCGGAGGTAGAACAAGGCCCGGGAACGGTCACCACCGGGGTGGTATAATTTGCGTGTCTCGAGCGTCGGAACCGAACGGGAACGGTGATACATGGAAGGCTCCGGGAACGGAAAGAAGAGCGTCAAGTCGAGAGTTGCCGGGATGGTCGCCCCGGCCATCATCATCATGCTCATCCTGGGCTACATCCCCCTCTCTACCTACCTGCTCAAGGACATAACCGTCGAATACACCCTCTCCCTCAAGCAGTACGATGACACCTCTGAGAAGAGCGACGTGGAGAGCGAGGTCACGGTGGTCAACCTGGACAGCGAGAATGCCTACGAGGTCAGCGGGCTTTTTCTGGAGAAGCGGTTTACCCAGATGTATCTTGACACACGGGGGACGGAGACCTCGAGGCTGATCTTCGAAGAGGAGCTGTACAGCATGCCCGAGCAACTCTGGCTGCGGGTGTCGGATGCCACCAGGGTCACCGTCGAGACCCCCCTGTACATCAAGGGGCTGGAAGACGGGGACTGGAGCACTCTCAGTTCCGGTGATTACACCCTGTACCAGAAAGGCGGCCGTTTCGCCAGCATGGAGGATTTCTTCAACTATGCCGCCGACACGGACGAGTCCATCGGGCTGGCGGGATGCTCCGGGGGCGAAGTGCTGGCGAGGGGAGAAGCGGAGGGGGGCCCCGTTTCGGAGCAGCTGGTGATGCCGCTGCGGGGCCCGCACAAGTTCGAGATGGTCGTCAACGACAACCGGCTGCAGGTCGATATCTCCAAGTCGGACCTGAACCGCGTCGGAAGGAGCCGACGACGTGAGCCTGAAGGTCTACAAAGAGAACAAGGCCATCTACTCCGAAATGATGGACGATGACGGAAACATCGGTAACGAGATGGGATACGAAGGAGAGGAGCAGCGGAAGAGCATCGTCCTGGAAGGCGTGGACAACGGTTCCTACCGGCTGGAGATCGGCAACGAGGCTTCCGGTAAGGATTACATCGTCACCAGCCTCTCCACCAACGCGGTCAGGTCCGCCTTCGTCGACCAGGTCTTTCTCTTCGACCCCGTAGAGACGGGCCTCAGCCAGAAGCGGAACATCGACCGGCTGGACCTGTACGTCGCCACGAACGGGGGCACCCTTTCCGCCACCACCTGGCAGCCCCAGATCGAACGCTCGGTGTCGGTGGGGGGAGAGGCCCTCATCGGGTTGGAGCAGGTGGAAGCCTCAGGCATAGTCTCGGCCCATGCGGAAGTGGAGCGGGGCGATTACGAGATGGAGATCAGGAACCCGGGAAGCATCATACTGGAGATGCCGGACACCGGTTTCTCCTTCAAGCCCGACACCGTTTTCGAGCCGGGCCTCAACTATCTCCAACCCCTGTGGTCGAGCACGGTCGACAGTTATTCCCTCATCCTCACCCGCGGCTACATCGTCCCGGAGAGGGAAGATACCCGCATAACGTGCGGCAGGGATCTCGACCTGCGGGCACTGGGTATCGGCGGTTCGACCCTGAATATCGTCATCGAGAAGATCGGGACGGAGGCGGCCCTGACCCGCCTGCGCCTGCGGCTGGAGTGAAGATGGAGCTCGCGCGAGAGGGCTTCGAGGCTCGTGACAGGAAGAGGATGGGGACGTTTCCCCTCGCCTTGCTTTTCCTGGCGGTGAACCTATGGGTGGCCTGGCTGGCCGCCCTTCTCAAGGCGTTCAACCCACCGGCCATTCTGGCGGTCTCCGTAGCGGCGACCTTTGCCGCCTGGTGGCTGGTCAAGGTGCCGGTCACCCCTTACCTCGACATCGGAGCCGGCAGGGACCGGCTGGCCTTCTGGCTGGCCCTGGCGCTGATAGTGGTGATATTCATAACCGGTTTCTGGCTGTTCCACGACAGTTTCGGGTACCGGGACGAGGCGCTATATTCCAACAACGCCATCTACCTGGCCGACCACGGCAACCTCCCTTACCCCTCTCTCAACGGCGGTGACAGCCGGCTCTTTCTCAACACGGTGTGGGACGCCGAGCTCTATGGCCTGCTGGGAGTGGCGGGCTTCCGGCTGACCAACGTGATCACCGCCTGCCTGGCGCTCGTTTGCGTCTACATGCTGGTCAGGGAGTTGAGCGGCGACTTCCGGCCGGCCCTGCTCTCCCTGCTCCTCATCACCCTCTCCTTTCCCTTTGCCTGGTTCATGCGCCGGACCGTCAACGAGATATTCTTCTTCTCGCTCTGTTGGATCTGTTTCTACCTGCTCTACCGTTGCCTCACGCCCAGGCCAAGCTTCAAAATCGACCTGGCCTTGCTCATGCTCATCGCCCCTATGCCCGGCTTCGTGAGGATGGAGGGTCTGCTCGTCCTGGGGGTGTGCCTCGCGGCTGCACTCTACGCGTTCATAAAGCGCAGCCCCCGCGCCGCCTTTCCCACCATCCTCTTCGTCGTGCTGCTGGTGGTGATGTTGGCCAGCGCCGCAGGCGGGTACTATCACCTGGAAAAGAAGTACGGGGAGACCATCTCCGGCAGCGGTTCCGGGGGCGGGGCCGACAGCGCTCCCACGCAGAACACCCTTCGCGGAAACCAGGCCAATTATTCCTTCTGGGTCATGCTGAAGTTCGGCATACTGCCGGCCCTGCTTCTGATACCCCCCTTCTTCATACTCCTCATCCTGGAGAAGAAGAACCGGGCCTTTGCCGTATTCCTGCTTCTGGCCACGCTCCCGTTCTTCTACTTCTTCCTCAAGCCCAGTATCTTCTTTGATCTGCCCTGGCTCCTGAGGAGGTTCGTGGCCGTGGTCATCCCCCTGTCCTTCGTCTCTTTCAGCGTGGTGGTGTTCCGCCTGAAGCGAGGCCAGGCGCTGGCCGTCGCCGCCGCTTTCCTGGCGCTTACCGTGGTCATCGCCTGGCCGGTGTTGCCGTTGCGGGACCATGGCGGCACCGTGGCCCTTAGTGACGAGGTCTCCCGGCAGCTGCCGGATGGGGCGACGGTACTGGTGGACAGATTCATCCTGGGCGACTACAGCATCAGCAGCACCCTTCGCAGCATTGACGGGACGGACAACCGCGAAGTGACCCCCTGGAGGCGGCTGAGCCGGGAGAGCCTCAACGGGGCGGGCGAGGTCTACCTGGTCACCAACCAGGACAATTTCTTCAGGTACTACGGGCAGGGCGGTAGCATCTTCGACGACTCGGTTGCCGTCAAGGACGTCACCATAGTCTACGAGACCGACGTGGACATACGATACCTGCAGCCCACCAGCGAGCTGCACCGTGGGGGTTACGAAAACACCTGGCTCTCCATGGATTATCGCGTCGCGCTAACCCAGGTCAGCGTGCCCACGCAGGTGGTGAACCAGGAATTCCGCATCCTGGTCGTCAGTATCAGGACGGACGGAGGGGGGGGTTGATCGGGGCATGGCCGCAAGAAACGAGCGACCGCGCATAGCCGTGGTCACCGCGGGAGACCCCCGCGACCGCGTCGATTCCTCCGGCGTCTACTACAATTCGGCCAGGGCCTTGAGCGATCACTGCGGCGAGGTCGACCTCCTCGGCCCGGTGCGTTCCCGGGCCCTCGGGCGTGGAAAACTCATTCGTCTCGCCTACCGGGCGCTCACCGGCAAGGGCTACGATTTCCTCCACACCTTCTCACTCTCCCGGGACTACGCCCGGAAGTTCGGGCGGGCCCTGAAGGAAAAGCGGTACGACCTGCTCTTCGCCCCGGAGGCCGCAACCGAGATCGCTTTCCTGGAGACCGACATCCCCATCATCTATTTTTCGGACACCACTTTCGACCTGGCCCGGGACTACTACCCGCTCTACTCCAACCTGGCGGCACGTTCCTCCCGTCAGGGTGAAGCCATAGAGGCCGCGGCCATCGGCAAGGCCCGCGCCCTCGTCTTTCCTTCCGCCTGGGCGGCCCGCTCCGCCGTCGAGCACTACGGGGCCCCGCCGGACAAGGTCAACATCCTCTTCCACGGTCCCAACCTGATGGAAGTGCCGGGGCGCGAGCGAGTCCTCGACCATCCCGCCTCTTCCCGCTGCGAACTCCTCTTCGTCGGCGTGAACTGGGAGAGGAAAGGCGGCCCGATCGCTTTTGACACACTGGTCGAATTGGGGAAAGGCGGCATCGAGGCCTCTCTGACGGTGTGCGGCTGCCGGCCCCCGGAAGCTTTCAAGCACCCCCGCATGCGGGTCATCCCTTTCCTGGACAAGAACAATGAGGCCCAGGCGAAGGCCCTGGACGACCTGTTCCTGCGAGCGGACTTCTTGCTCTTTCCCAGCCGGGCCGAGAACAGCGGTTTCGTCCTCAGCGAGTCCGCCGCTTTCGCCCTGCCGGTGGCGGCCGCGGACACGGGCGGCGTCCCGGACATCGTCATCGAGGGGAGAAACGGAACGATCCTGCCGCTGCAGGCGGGGGGAGCGGAGTACGCGGAAAGGATCGAGAAGCTCTGGAGCGACCAGGCGTCGTACCAGGCCCTGCGGGTGTCCTGCCGCGACGCCTACGAAGAGCATTTCAACTGGGAGACCTGGGGCGGGAAGATGAACGGCATAATCGAGACCATTGTCTGACCGGTCATGTTCCCCATTCGATGGTGGTGGGGTAGTCGGTGTAGGCGGGGTACTCCCCTTTCATCCACATCACCCGGCAGGGCGGTCGGGAATCGCGGGGGGCCACCGGGCGGATGTTGTCGGTGCCACTGTCTTCCGTGAGGTATCGAACCGGGTCCCATCTACACTCCGCGGTACTGTAGCGGAATTCCCGTATCTCCAGGTGTCCGCCCGCCCGGGGCGCCACCGAGCAGAAGCATGTGTCGGGGTCGTCGTGGTCGAGGCAGACCCCGCCGGAATAGAAGGGCTGGCCGTCGCAGAGACCTCCCCGCCCGCTGCCGCATATCTTCGCGTCCGCCCACTCGGAGCCGTCCCAGCTCACCGACTGGTATTGGTGGTTGTCCGGCCGGTCGAGGTGGTGGGCGAAGGCGACGCGCGGAAAGCCCCTGCCATCCAGGGCCAGGTCCCATATCCAGGAGTTTGTCTCCCCACTTCTGAATGCCGGCTCCATGTCGTTCAGGCTGATGGGGAGCTCGAGGTTGGATGAATGGGTCTTCCAGGTCTCGCCCCCGTCCTCCGAGCAGAACCAGTAGATGTCCCGGTAGGAAGGCCAATCGTTGTGGTTGTCGGAGGAGCAGGCGACATGGATGCTCTCCCCTGACGCTTTGACCTTGACGTAGGTCTCGCTCAAGGTTTCGCCGCGGGCGTTGGGGTGGATAAGAGTAACCACTGGAGCCCATGCCCGCTCTTCGTAAGGATAGTCGCACCAGGTCATGCGGATAGGGCGGCCGTGCCCTGACGCATGGAGGGAATCACGAAAGAAAACATACACCCTGCGGTGGTGCCTGCCGCCGTTCACCATCACCGGGTTGGCGTAGGTGACGGCTCTTTCCGCCGTGATCCTGCTTTCCCTTTCCCAGCCGGAGATGGACTCGGGTTCCCTGGCCTTTCTTAAGCGGAGGCCGCCGGAGTTGTGCCCCGACCAGAAGACCCAGAGGCGGCCTTCCACCACCAGCATGGCTGGGGCGGAGTGGTCGTCGTGCTGGCCGTGGGGGGAGACCATCGCCTGCGCGGTCTCCCCGCTCTCATGGTCAAGCCACCCTGCCATGATCCTGCCGCTGGCGTTATTGTCGCACCAGCCGAAATAGGTGCGGTCACGGTCTCCGTGGAAATGAACCGCCCGGGGGTCCTGGATCCAGCACCACCCTCCATGGCGGGGCTTTGCCAGAGGGGCGGTGACCCTTCCCGCTCCCCTCAGCAGTTGGCGTCTACCGAACGAGATCACACCCACGCCGCTGTCCTAGCCTTTTCCCGACAACCGGCGGAAGGCTGACTGCGACCACTGGTAGACCCGTGGCCCCGCCAGCGAGAAGAGGGCGGGGCCCACGTACTCGACAGAGGGCTTCTTCCGGGCGGCCTTGAACATGTAGTACCGGCCTTCCCGGAAGCGGCCGCTGCGGATCAGCGCCCGCGCCATGGAGGAGTATTGCCAGGCCAGGAAAGCAGGGTCGTTCGGGATCTCCGCCGCGTACGTTTCGAGCAGGCGGCGGCGCGCCAGGTATTCCGTGTAGGGGTTCGAGCTGATACCCGGCTCGGAGCGGTGTTCCACCAGCTCTTCTTTCAGGTGGATGAAGTGGTAGGCCCGCGAGAAGCGCAGCAGGAGTTCGAGGTCGATGAAGCGGGGCAGGCTTTCGTCGAACCGCCCGGCCTCCTCGAAACAGGAACGCCGCGCCATTACCGTCTGTATGCCCAGGAAGAGCACCTGGTAGTCGTGGGTATCGGGGTTGACCAGGATGCCCCGGCGCACCTCGGGAATGGGACGACGCACCTTCTCGCCCGACGTGCTGAGGAAGAGCATGTCGGTGTAGACCACCCCGGTGTCAGGCCCGGCCGAACCAAGGGCCTCCACCTGGCGGGAGAGTTTGTCGGCCCGCCAGAGGTCGTCGGAGTCCTGAAAGGCGAAGAATTCCCCGCGGGCGGCTTCCAGGCCCACATTGCGGGCGTGGGCCGCTCCCCGGTTGGGCTGATAGCGGATATAGACCAGCCGGGGGTCGCTGAAGGCTCCGATCAGATCGGGCGTGTTGTCAGTCGAACCGTCGTCGACCACGATGAGTTCGAGGCTTTCGTGGGTCTGGGCCAGCACGCTCTCGATAGAGGCGGTCAGAGTGTGCGCCCGGTTGTAGGTGGGCAGTATAACGCTGACATCCGGGGATATTTCCATCTCAGCCGGTCTTCCCCGGGACCTTCAGCACAAAGCATCCCAATGCGTAAACCGGTGGTTTTGAACTGGCCGGTCCTCCTTCTGCTTTAAAGGCCAGGGCTACCCGGCGAGCGCATTCGACCCAGTGGTTGATCTCGTTCTTGACCCAGAATGACTCGTTCTCTATCTCGAAACCCTCGATGAGCCTGGGCAGTCTGACGGGACCATAGACGCGGTGCAGCGGGAGCACGACTTCGTCAATGCCAACGGGGATCGTCAGTAGCATGGTCCCTCCCGGCTTCATGAGCTCTCTTAGCCTGGCCATGGATTCAAGATCTCCCTCGGGCTTGCCGTCGGTGATGTCGTAGCGGTCGGTCAACCCCACATGTTCGACCACGGAGCAGTTTATCACCAGGTCGAAGTGGTTTACCGGCAGGTCCAGGCAGAGCAGGTCGCCCCGGACGAAAGAGAGGCGGGGGTGTGAGAAGGACCAGGGAGGCACGAGCAGGTCCACCGCGGTGACGTCAAAACCACACATGGCGGCGGAGAGCCCCAGGGGGTTTTTCCCGCAGCCGAAATCAAGGGCTGCACCCGGGCCGGGCGGCATATGCGAGACTATCCAGGAGTTCTCGATGTCCCGGTCGCCCGACAGGTTCAGGGCCTTTCCGTCCTTTTCATGTGGCCCGGTTCGGGAAAGCAGTCGCTGTGCCCGCTTCAGCGGGAGATAAGCCCAGGCAGGCAAATTCATCGTCAATGTGACCTTTTTTTTCAACGGGATCTCTCCTTATTGCCGAAAAGCAGCCGGTCGTAGACGTCCTCGAGACGGTGGGCCTGCCGCTCCTGGTCGAACTGCTCCTCTACGTGTCTGCGTCCCGCGGCCCCCATCTTCTCCCAGGTTTCGGGATTGCCGGCCAGAAAGGTCAGGCGTTCCGCCAGGGCCTCGGTGTCTCCTTCTTTTACCAGAAAACCGCTGCTTCCGGCCGGCACGACCTCGGGGATGTCGCAGTGGAGGGTGGACAGGATGGGCATGCCGGAGGCCGAGGCTTCAATGAGGGAGACCGGGGCGCCCCCCTCGCAGTCCCCATCCGCGGCGGTGCGGCTGGGCGCCATGAAGATGTGGTTGAGATAGAGTTGCTCCAGGAAAGTGCCGTAGGGCTGGTAGCCAAGTAGATCGACCCGGTTCTGGAGGCGGTATTCCCGAATGAGTTCCGTCAACCGCGACTTCTCGGCCTGTTCGGCCGGGTTGCCGGGGCGCGCGTCGCCGATGATGGTCAGCCTGATCTTCAAACCCGGGTCGGACCTGACCGCCAGGCCCAGCGCTTCCGCCGCCAGGGGTATGCCTTTCTTTTCCCGGAAGCTTGCCGCCAGCAACACCCTGGTTTCTCCGTCGGCCTCCAGGTGCCTGGGGCGGAAGGGCAGCCTCTCCAGGTCCGCTCCGAGGTGCTGCACCATCACCCTGGATTCCGGGCAGCCCATCTCGATGAGGCGTCCGCGCATGTGCTCGCCTTCCGCCAGAAAGAGGTCGCCGTGGGTGAAGAGGTCCCGGTAGCGCTTGTTCCATTTCGGCCAGCGGGATGGCAGCGAGTCCAGGTCGAAACCGTAGAAGGAGGTCACCAGGGGAACGCGGGCCAGCCTGGCCAGGCGCAGGGCGTCGTACCCGGCGGGCCCGAAGTGGGCATGGACGAGGCTGGGGCGGTCTCGCCAGAAGTACCAGGCCATCGGCGGGTAAAACTTGAGCCGCAGGTAGCTGTGCCAGTTGAACGCGTGCCAGGCCCGCCCCGCCTCCGGCCCCAACTCCATGCTCCTCGCCCGGGCTACCGGATAGGCGTCGGGGTTTTCCCGCCAGTGGCACCAGACCACCGGGCTGTATCGTTCGAGCCGGCTGACCTGGCTGTGTATCCACCCCTCGGTCAGGGGCAGGTAACTTCCGGCCTTGTAATGGGCTACCGTCTTACTTTGACTTGTCACGGCGGAAACCTTTCTTCAGGATCTCCTTCAACTCGGATATCACTATTCTATCCCTGAGGCGTATGGCCAGTGGGTAGGTGATCAGCCCGACGGTGACCGACCCCACCAGGGCTACTAGATCCGACAGAGAGGCGATCTCGCATATCCCCCGGAAGATGATCACGGCGCAAGCCATCACCGTCGTGCAGAGGATAGCGGGGGCCAGGGCAGCCATGAAGTCCCTGGCTTTCAGGTCTATCTGGCGGGAGGTGACGATCTGGACCATCAGGAACACGAAGAAT
This sequence comes from uncultured bacterium, assembly GCA_963765625.1. Lineage (GTDB taxonomy): Bacteria > Actinomycetota > Geothermincolia > Geothermincolales > Geothermincolaceae > CAVXXD01. The sequence continues at coordinate 172,887 of CAVXXD010000010.1, read as the reverse complement.
CCCATCAGGGTCGTGGCCGCCGCCACCCCGGTGATGCCGAAGTTGACCCCGACGATGATAGCCGCGGGATAGGCGATGACGGTGACCAGGTTGAAACGGAACTGGATGTCCGCTCTTCCTCGGCTCAGCAAAACCGAACCGGTATGATGACTCACGCTGGCCAGTATCCCGTAGCCGCATAGCCACTGCAGCGGCGCGATCATGCCCAGCCACTTCTCGCCCAGGATCACCGTCACGAAGTACGGCGCGACCAACGCCATCCCCACCAGTGCGGGAAAGGTGACCAGGCTGGTGTAACGCACCGCCTGGAGGTAGCTTCTTCTCAGCTTGGCGGTCTCGTCCTGGATAGCCGAGAAAGCCGGAAAGGTCACCTTGCTGATGGTCTGGGAAACCTGGGTCAGGGGAAAGACCGCCAGGTTGTAAGCCATGGTATATATGCCGAGGTCGGTGGGGTTGAGCAGCCGTCCCACGACGAGATAATCGGTATTGGTGTCGGCATAGTTCAGCAGGCGTGAGCCCAGGACGTGTTTGCCGAAGTCGAAGAGTTCGCGGAAGGCTTTCCGGTCGAACAACCACTTCGGCCTCCAGTCGTTCACAACCCACATGGCTATCGACCTGACGACGGTTCCTGCCAGGCTGCCGACCACCAGGCTCCACACTCCCGCCCCGGCCAGGGCCAGGCTGACGGAGAGCACCCCGGTGACCAGCACTCCCGCTATGTCGACCATGGCGATGTGCCGGAAATCCAGGCGCCGCTGGAGAATGGTCCGGTGGATGGTGCTGAAGGAGCCCAGGAAGAAACCGAAGGAGAGCCAGGCCACGATGGGCTGGACCTGGTCCTGCTTGAAGAAAGAAGCGATGAGGGGAGACAGGGCCACCCCGAGGATGAACATCACCAGGCTGATCCCTATACTGGCGTAGAACGCGGTGGAGAGGTGGCGCTCCTCGATCTCCTTTTTCTGCACGATAGCCGCTCCCAGCCCCAGCTCGTTGACCAGCTGAATGAAGTTGGTGAAGATGAGGGCCATGCCCACCAGGCCGAAGTATTCGGGTGCCAGCAGTCTGGCCAGGATGATTTTGGTGGCCATCTGGAAGACCTGGGAAGCCAGTTGGTTGGTACCGGACCACATCAGCCCCTTGACGGTACGGGTGGTGAGGTCTCCGCCTCCGCCGTCTTTCACGCCAATTCACCCCCCGGCTCGTTTCGATAAGTGCCTTCGTAGAGCTGGCGCAGCCATAGCTCCAACGTGAGGTAGCGGCAGAGCAGTGTCGGAGACGTCGTTGCCGCGTAAGTGGCTTTCCCACGCCTCGGCCAGGCTGGCGCGTGGAATAAACTCAACCAGCTTCGTGGAGGGTGAGGTCAGCAGTCCGGCAAAGAAGGAGCGGGCCGGCTCCCGCCTGATCCAGTCCGCATAATCGGTATATTGCCGGACGAGACTCGACCGGTCCCGGCTCCTGCCCAGGGATGGGTGTATCCTGCCGGCCCTCGATCTGGCATACCTTGACAACCGCTGGCCGGGATGGTGCCATCCCATGGTAATACCGTTGACGGGGATCGGTATGTCCCGGAAGTATTCGGGGTAGGAGCGGAGCAGCATCTTCTGGTAGATCCGTTTGCGGTACCTCAGGCTGTCGGGGAGGGAATAGGCCAGTTCGACCAGCTGGTTGGGATGGAATGCCTTGCTCGGCTCCATGAAGTTCTGCACCAAGAGATCGCCTTCGGCCGTAAACCGGCGAACGCGGTTCTGCAGGAAATAGTAGTCCAGCTTGCCCAGACTGCGATACCCGTCATAGTTGGTCAGGAGCCCAGGCGGGCACTCCATCCTCTCGGCCAGGAGTTCCTGGCTCATGGTGTCAAGGAAACGTTCGTCCTTCAGGTAGCTGCCGCCGAGGATGAGGTCGCCGGCGAAGCCGTTGATGAGGTAAAGGGAGACCTCCCTCATCGCTGCCAGGTGTTCCACGCCGTGCATGTGCATGAGGTTCATCTGGCCGTCGGTCCGCCAGACCCCGGAGATACGTGGCGTCAGCCAGTTGTGGCTGTCTATCTCCAGGAGATGATGGTCGGCACCCCGGACATCGCAGGCCATGCGGGCGTAGGCCGCGTCGCGGCTGGAAGGGATGCCGAAGGTTACCGCATGTAACCGTTCTTCGTAGTTCCGGTACTGCCGCGAGCACCGCCCGCGAATCTATGCCTCCACTCAGCAGCACGAAAGGTTTTTTTCCGCCCGCGCAGCGGCTCCTGACCCCCTCTTCGAAACGGTCTTCGATTTCTTCCACCACCCGGCTCCGGCTGGGGTTTCCGGCCAGGGGCTGGATATGGTCCCACCACCAGTAGCGTCGGGAATCGAGGTTCTTCCCGGGAATATCCCAGGTTAGCACGGTGCCGGAAGGCACCAGCTCCACTCCCTCCAGGTAGCTGCGGTTCTCGAGCAGGTAACCGATGCCGAGGAACTCCCGGACCGCCTGCCGGTCGATGACCGGTTGGAAAGAAGGAAGGGCCAGAAAAGCCTTTGTCTCGGAGCCCCAGGCCAGGTAGCCCCGATGCCGGGTGAAGTAGAGATGGCGAAGGCCGTAGCGGTCGGTGACCAGGTGCACCCGCTTCTGGCCGGAGTCGTAGACCACCGCCGAGAAAACACCATCCAGTTTCTCGAGGAAGCCGAAATCACGGTCTTCGGAGTACAGCCTGAGCAGGTTTTCCGCATCGGAACGGGATGTCCGGGTTCCCCGGCCCGCCTGGCCGTCGTTGTAGATCTCCCCGTCCAGCCAGACGTGTACACCCGCCGCTGAGGCCGGATTGTTTTCGCCGGCCTTGACGCCGTTGTGGGTCCGGGTCGCCCATATCGCATCGTCCCCGAACAGTTCCTCTTTGACCTGAAAGCTCTCGTGGGTCAGCAGGTCCTGCATCTCGCGGAGTGTAGCCTCACCCTCTTTCGCGTGGGATGGATACGCGGTGAAGCCGATCAGTCCGGGCATACAGGCGCTCCCATCTTAGAGGATACTCTTGACCAGCAAGTTGACCCTGGTCTCCGCCCTGAAGAGGCTCCTCAAGTAGACGGTCGCCTTCTTGCGCAACAGACGTGCCCCGGTAGGCACGATTCCTTTCTTCTCCATCCGGGCGCACCGGTCATAAGTCGTCGACGTCGGTCACTTCCAGGTTCCAGCCGCGAGTAGACTCGATACCCTGCAACCAAGCGATGACCTTCTTGCCGGTGATGTACCGGAGCGTTTCGAGCCCGGCGGCGGGCCGGCCCGTCAGCCGCAGGTAAACCCGGGCCAGCGGACCCGGGAGCAGAGGTAGCCAGGGAAGGCGATAATGGCCCTCGTAAGTCCCCCGGTAGTCGGGGCACCGCAGGTGGACCACCCCGCCCAGCCTGGTGACCCGGACCATCTCTTCCAGGCACTTGCGGGCATCCCGTACGTGTTCCAGGGTCTGGTAACTGGTGACGGCGTCGAAGTCATCGTCGGGGAAAGGAAGGTCTTCTCCCACGGCTTCGATGAAACGCCGGGGCCAGTCTTCCGGGTAACCGTATTCCATCGCCTTGGTGGCGTTGAACCGGTTCTTCCAGGATGACGGCTCGATACCGTACATATCGAAACCTCTCAAGAGACCGTAGTATACGCAGGTGCCGCAACCCGAGGCCATGTCCAGGACCCTCGCAGCCTCCGGCATGAATCTCTCGAGGTCGTGGAAACGCGGGGCGGAGTTGTTGCTCGTCGTCCATCCAGGCGTCGCACAACTCCTCGATGTAGCGCTGGTCTTCTACGCCGTACATCTCCTTCATCTCCGAGGCCAGGTTCTGCCTCAGCAGGTCCCTTGCCCGCACGTTCATATCCCGCGCCGCTGCCATCAATCCGCTTGACCCCCGTGTCTCTTTTCGAACTCACGGCGAACCCAGTCCTTTTCGGGGAGCGGCAGGAACTTGGCTCGCCAGGGGAGCAGATAACGCATGAACGCCGCCTCGGGGGGAGAAGGGTCTTGGAATAGAAGCATGCTCCCGGGGTCGAAGCGGATATCCATTCCCCCGCCCGGGATCCCCCAGTTCGACCTTGCCCCGGTGTTCCGGGTTTGTCGCATAGAACTCCTCCAGATAGGCCCGCATTTTTTCGGCTCTCTCTTCCGGCGTCGTTTCCTTGAAGGGAGGCCCCAGCTTGTCGGTCATGTCCGTTGCCGGGATCCCGGCATAGACGCGGTTGGCTTCCATGTCCCGCGTGATCACCGATCCCGGCAGGGCCACGCTCATCTCGCCCGCCTTGACGGGGGCGACGATGCAATGGCCGACGAACCAGGCGTCGTCCATCACCTCCAGGGGCATCGCGGAATGGTAGCGTGCATCCCTTGAGGGTGTCCCCGAAGGCCACATGGCTGGTGAGCTGGCTCTGTACTCCGCAGCCCGACGTTGTTCCCGAGGTAGAGGGTACCGATGGAGTCGATGACGGAGTAGTTGCCGATCCAGCAGTTCGACCCCAGGAAGCACCAGCCGCTGCCTGATATGAAACATCCCCGCTTGATCCGGGTAAAGTCCCCGATGATAAAGGTCCGTTGCCTCGATGACTACTCCCGCCTCGATGGCGGCAAAGTCGCCGATGTAGAGGTTGCGCGCGGTGATGTGGCAGTCCTGCCCGAGCTTCACACCTTTACCCAGCCTCAGTTCGCCTTCGACTTCCAGGACCGGGTTCTTCGTATAGTTGACGCACCTCTCCGCCAGCCGCTTGATGGGGTTCTTCATCGCGCCGCCCTTCTTTCATGTTCCAGGATATCCCGCACCGCGGAGATGACGTCCTCCACGTCGGCGTCGGTGAGCCGGGCCGAGAGGGGCAGACTGACGGTGCGGTCGGAGATCCATTCCGCGGCGGGGAAATCACCGCGCCCGTAGCCGAAGGTCTCCATGTAATAGGGTTGCAGATGGAGGGCGACGTAATGCACCCCTACTCCGATGTTGCGCGCGGTCATCTCCTCGAGGAAGCGGTCCCGGGTTATGTTCAGCGACTCCAGGTCCAGCATCAGGGTGTACAAGTGGCAGGCGTGGCGGGTGTCCGGTTCCGGCGGGGCGGGGGTGAAGACGGGCAGGTCGGCGAAGGCCGTGTCGTATCGCTCCCATATCTCGCGCCGCCTCTCCCACCACGTATCCACCCGCGGCAACTGGTGGATGCCCAGGGCGGCCTGCATATCGGTCATGTTGTACTTGAAGCCGGCGTAGACCACCTCGTAGTGCTTGTACCCGGAGTCCCCGAAACGCCTCCAGGCGTCCTTGGTCATGCCGTGCAGGGCCAGCACCTTGATCATGTCGGCGTATTCGCGGTTCCCGGTCAAGCACCATGCCGCCTTCGCCGGTGATGACGTTCTTGGTGACGTAGAAGCTCAGGCAGCCCAGGTCGCCCAGGGTGCCGGCCTTGCGCCCGTGGTATTCCGTCTCCACGGCATGGGCGGCGTCCTCGATCACCTTGAGGCCGTGATCTCGAGGCGATGGCCAGGATGGCATCCATGTCGCAGGGGCGCCCGGCGAAATGGACGGGGATGATGGCCCGGGTGCGCGGGGTTATCCTCCGCTCCACGTCGGCCGGGTCGATGTTCATGTTCTCGCGCCCGCAGTCGGCCAGAACCGGCCGGCCACCGGCGTGGATGACGGCATTGGCGGTGGCGGCGAAGGTCATGGCAGGGACGATGACCTCGTCCCCGGGGGCAATGCCGATGGCCAGCATGGACAGGTGGAGCGCCGCGGTGCACGAGCTTACGGCCACGGCATTCGCGCAGCCCTTGTACTCCTTGAACATCTCTTCTAAGCGGGCCACCTTGGGGCCGGTGCCCACCCAGCCCGAGCGCATGGAGTCCAGCACTTCATCCATCTCTTCCCGCTCGATGCGCGGGCTGCCGAACACCAGGAATTCCTCTCTCATATGCCTCCTGTCATCAACCAGACCAATAAAATCATATCATCGTGACAAAGGGTGCCGCATACGACGGACGAAACGGATAAACGGCGCCAGGCGAGGATGTAGCGCTTCGGCCCGGATGAATTCCTTCTTGAACGAGTCCCAGGTCAGTTCGCGGCGCCGTATTCCCCCGGGCGTCAGCCGCCGGTCGGCATCCATCAGGTTGAAGACATGCTTCTGCCCTCCCGCCAAGCTCCCGGTTGCGCTCCGATTCTATGCCGGTTCTGGTCCCCTGAAAGCCGTCAGGGTGGTGGGAGTAGTCGTGGTTGAGGTGGATCGCCATCACCACGGGGGTGGCGTCAATCACTCGGTATCTTCATGGCTCTGGCATGGTAGATGGACCAGTTGTCGGAGACGCACCTGCCGACGGCGAAAGGCGGTATTTTCTCGAAGACGCCGCGGGGAAAAACGAAGTAATCGATGGACCGTACGTCCCGTAGAAGGCCCCCTGCCTCCACCGTACGCCGGAGGCCTCTCTGCCAGCCCGGGTCGTCGAAATCGATGTCAGAGTCGAGGTCCAAGTCCCAGCGCCGGCCCACCATCAGGAACCGCCCTGCCGGCCTGACTCTTTCCACCGCGTCCATGAAGTCCTGCATCAGCACGATGTCGGAGTTGATGAAGCAGAAGAGCCCGTCTCTCGACATGGCATGCGCTTTGCGGTAGATGTCGTCCATCAGGGGAGTGCCGAACTCGTTGACTTCGACTTCCCCGACGTGGCGGAAGGACAGCTCTCGCGCTTCCTCGGCGGTCCCCGCCTCGTTGCCGAAGAGAATGACCTCCGGCTGCGGTTCCAGGCGTGTCCAGCTGCGCATGGCGTTCTTCTGGATGGTGGCGATGTGGCCCTTCGAAGGGCTTGGGGATGGCGAAGATGGTCAGCATGAAAGCCCCCTGCGTCGCCCCGTACCACTCCACCGTCCTGGCGAGGCCTTCTTCAAAACCGGTCTTCGCCTTGAAGCCGAACTCCTGCTCGGCCCGGGAGACGTCCAGCATCCGGCGGGGCTGGCCGTCTGGCTTGGAAGTGTCCCAGACCAGCTTCCCTTCGAAGCCGATGAGCCTGGCGATCAACTCGGCCAGATCCCTGATGGTATCTCGAAGCCTGCCCCGATGTTGACCGGCTCGCTCCCGTCGTAGCTCTCGGTCGCCAGCACGATAGCCTCGGCGCAGTCTTCCACGTAGAAGAACTCCCTCGAGGCCGTTCCGGTCCCCCACACCACCAGTTCGTCCCGGCCTTCCTCCCTGGCGTCGATGCACCGCTTGATGAGGGCCGGTATGACGTGGGAGGTCTCGGGGTTGAAATTGTCGCCGGGGCCGTAGAGATTGACCGGCATGCAGGAAGATCGAGTTGAAACCGTACTGCTGGCGGTAGGCCTGCGACTGCACCAGCAGCATCTTCTTGGCCAGGCCGTAGGGGGCATTGGTCTCCTCGGGATAGCCGTTCCAGAGGTCTTCTTCCCGGAAGGGCACCGGGGTGAACTTGGGATAGCAGCAGATCGTCCCCAGCGCGACGAACTTCTCGATACCCCGGACACGCCCAGCCTCGATCATCTGCACGCCCATCATCAGGTTGTTGTAGAAGAAGAGGCCGGGGTTGGCGCGGTTGGCCCCGATGCCGCCCACCACGGCGGCCAGGTGGATGACGATCTCCGGGTCGAGTTCGTGATAGGCTCGCTCAACGCCCTCTATGGTCACCAGGTCGTAATCCTCGACCAGGGGGACGGACACGTCCCGGCAGCCCCGCTCCTCGAGATTTCTCACGACGTTCTTGCCCAGGAACCCCGCCCCGCCCGTGACCATTATCCTCTTACCCTTCAGATCGATCGCCATCTATGCACCTCCATCAACCTCATATGCACCGCCGTAGCCGCGTAGGAAATCGGCCATGCCCTTCAACCCCATATGCGCGTACCTCAGCTCGGAACGGTCCAGGCCGGAGAGGAGGAAGCGCCCGAGATAGTTTAGTACATAACGCTGGAACGCCGTTACCATCACCACCGGGAGCCAGGCCGGAAAGTTCTTCCGGCAGCATAGCAGGGAATTGCGGCAGACGTAATAGATGATGCGGGGCCGATCCCGCCCGGTGGTCTCGTTGATCTTGTGCCAAACGCGCGAGGACGGGACCATGACTACGTTCCAGCCGGCTTTCTTCACTCGGAGGCACCAGTCCAGGTCCTCCAGGTAGAGGAAGAAACGGCCGTCCAGCATCCCCACCTCTCGCACCGCTCCGGCCTTGGCCATCAGGCTGGCCCCGGTGGCGAAGCCCGTCTCGAAAGGCGCCGTCCCTTCCGTGTCACTGGTGAGATGGATGCCCTTGCCCAAGTGGCGGGCGACCCGACCACCGGCGAAGTCGACGCATCCGGGTTTATCGTAGTGGTAGATCATCGAGCCCAGGATGCCCGCCCGTGGGTCCGCTTCCGCCGCCTCGACCAAGCTACGCAGGGTAGCCGGCTCCACTACGGTGTCGTTGTTGAGCAGCCAGATAAGGTCGGCCCCCTCCTCCAGCGCATGCCTGATGCCCCGGTTGTTCCCCTCCGCGAAGCCCATGTTGGCGTCGTTGCGGATGAAGAAGGCATGCGGGAATTCCTCGCTCAGGCGGTCCGCCGAACCGTCGGAGGAGCGGTTGTCCACTACGGTCACGGCGTAATCCGGGTAGTCCAGCTCCGCCAGGGAGCGCAGGCATTCCGCCGTGTCCTGATAATTGTTATAGGACAGCACGATGATACTGGCTTTCATGCAAGATATTATAGTTACTGGCCTTGTTCGGCGTAAGTCCGGGGCTGTTGTGTTAAAATACTTACGAATTTTCGTGGAGCTAGAACCGGGACAGGAGAAAGCATTAATGATCAGTATCATCATACCTGCCTACAACGAAGAAGAAGCCATCGCCGAGGTCATGGACCAGATAATCGAGACCATGAAGGCGACTGACTACCAGTGGGAACTCATCGTGGTCAACGACGGTTCCAAGGACCGCACCCGCGAGATAGTCGAGGGTTACGCGGAGAAAGGGGTTAAACTGGTCAACCACCCCTACAGCCTGGGGGGCGGCACGGCCCGCACCACCGGCATCCACCATGCCGAAGGGGAGATCGTGGTGGTGACGGACGGCGACGGCACCTACCCGGTGGAGGACATCCCCAGGCTGCTTGAGTACATGGACGACTATGACATGGCGGTGGGGGCGCGCACCAAGGAAGCAGGGACCATGAAGATCCTGAGGGTCCCCGCCAAGCTGTTCGTTCGCAAACTGGCTGAATTCATGACCGGCAACAAAATCCCCGACCTCAACTCGGGGCTGCGGGCCATCCGCAAGGAAGTTTTCTTCAAATTCGAGTCGATGCTGCCGCCCGGACATTCCTGGGTGAGCACCATCACCCTCTCAATGCTGGCCAACAGCCACCCGGTAAAGTACGTCCCCATCGACTACTTCCCGCGCAAGGGCAAGTCCACTTTCCACCCCATCAAGGACACCGCCAACTACATCATGCTCATCTTCCGCACCGTGACCTGGTTCAACCCCCTGCGCCTCTTCCTCCCCCTGGCTGTCCTGCTCCTGCTGACGGGCTCGGGGAAGATTATCAGCGACATCATCCGTTATGACTGGCATATCACCACCTCTACGGTGGTTGTGTTTCTATCCGCATTGCAGGTGTTGGCAATCGGGCTGCTGGCGGACCTTATGTCCAAGAAAGGAAATCGCTGACAGTGCGCATCCTGGTCACCGGGGCGGACGGCTTCGTTGGCTGCCATCTCGTTCAATATTTATTACAAGATGTAAAGGCTGAAGTGCTCGGCCTGGGGCTGCGCCCCGGCGAGCCCGGCGCGCCCTGGATGCAGGGAGACTACAGCGTCTGCGACGTGCGGGACGAGGATGCCCTGCGCCGCCTGGTGCTGGGTTTCCGGCCGGAGTACGTCTTTCACCTGGCGGCCCAGAGCTCGGTCAAGCTGGCCTGGGAGCAATGGGAGCTCACCTACGACATCGCCCTGCGGGGACAGCGCAACCTGCTGGAGGCGGTGCGCGAAGCTGGCGGGGAAGCGCGGGTGCACGTAGCCTGCTCCTCCGAGGAATATGGCAAAGTGGGTGAGGAGGACCTCCCTCTGCGGGAGGACCACCCTCTCCGGCCCGCCACGCCCTACGCTTTTTCCAAGGTCATCCAGGATTACCTGGCAGTTCTCTATTTCCAGGCCCACGGGATGGAGACGGTGCGTACCCGCGCCTTCAACCAGACCGGCCCCGGCCAGTCTCCCGATTTCGTCGTCTCCGACTTCGCCCGGCAGATAGCCCTGATCGAGGCGGGGCGGGGCGAGCCGGTGATGCGCGTGGGCAATCTTGAGGCCCGGCGGGACTTTTCCGACGTACGCGACCTGGTGGCGGCCTACTGGCGCCTGCTGGAACGGGGTGAGCCGGGAGAGGTCTACAACGTCTGTTCGGGCCGCGCCCTCTCGGTGCGGGAGATCCTCGACCAGCTCCTGTCCATGTCCAGGCGCCCGATAGAGGTGGTACAGGACCCAGCGAAGATGCGCCCCCTCGATCTACCGGTGCTTATGGGCGACAACTCGCGCATGCGCGCCGTCACCGGCTGGGAGCCGGCCATCACCATGGAGCAGACCCTGGCGGACGTCCTCGATTACTGGCGCGCTAACATCTGACGACTCAGGAGGTTTACATGCAGGCAGTCATACTGGTCGGAGGCGAAGGTACGCGGCTGCGTCCCATAACCTATACCATTCCAAAGCCCCTCATACCCCTGATGAACCGCCCCTTCCTCACTGTCCAATTCGAGTTGTGCAGGCAGCACGGCATCACCGACATCATCCTCTCCACCAGCTACCTGTCGTCTATCTTTGAAGAAGCCTTCGGCGAGGGCGAGGGACTGGGGGTCAAACTCACCTACGTGACCGAGGAGAGCCCCCTGGACACCTGCGGCGCGGTCAAGAACGTGGAACAGTACATTAACGGTCCCTTCATGGTTTTCAACGGCGACGTCCTCACCGACCTCGACCTCACCCGCATGATCGAACACCACCGGGATAAGGGCTCGGTAACTACCATCTCGCTCACCCCGGTGGAGGATCCTTCCGCTTACGGCCTGGTGCCCCTGGACGGGGAAGGGCGCGTGCTGGATTTCCTGGAGAAGCCTGGCCCGGACGACGAGATCGTCACCAACCTCATCAACGCCGGTACCTACGTCATCGAGCCGGGGCTCCTGGCCCGCGTGCCGGAATGTGAGCGCCACTCCTTCGAGCGGCAGTTCTTCCCGGGCCTGCTCTCCGAAGGCCAGCCAGTCTATGGTTTCCCCTCGGACGCCTACTGGCTGGACATCGGTACGCCTGCCAAGTACCTCCAGGCCCACATGGACATCCTCGACCACCTCATCCCCTTCGGTTTCTCCGGCACAGAGATAGAGCGCGGGGTGTGGGTGGAAGAAGGCACGGTCATCGAGGACGGAGCCCTGGTTTCCGCTCCCACCGTCATTGGGCGCGACTGCCACATCCGGGCCGGCGCCATCATCCGGGGCCATAGCGTCCTGGGGGACGGCTGCTGCATTGCGCCGGAAGCAGTGATCGAGCGGTCGGTTCTTCTTGAAGGGGTGCGCGTGGGTGAGGAGAGTGTGGTGGATGGGAGCATACTGGGCCGCCGGGTACTGCCTGGGCCGCGACGTCGAGGTCAGGGACCTCTCGGTGCTGGGCGAAGGGGTCACGGTGGGCGACTCCAACGAGCTCAAGCTGGGTATACGCATCTGGCCGGGCCGGGAGATCCCCGCCGACTCCATTCACTTTTGATTTTTTCCGGGCTCGCGTTTAATATGTTGAGAGTTTAAATTACGGATGGAGGTAATCAAGTTGCGCATACTTATCACGGGAATCACCGGTTTCGTCGGCAGTCACCTGGCCGAGTACGCCCTGGCCAAGGGTGACGTGGAGGTATTCGGGACGTATCGCTGGCGCTCCCGCATGGAGAACGTCGAAGGCATTCTCGACCAGATCACCCTGGTCGACTGCGACCTGCGTGACTCCGTCGCCGTGCGCAACTGCATGAGGGAAGTCCGGCCCGACTACATTTTCCACCTGGCCGCTCAGAGCTTCGTCCCAGCTTCCTGGCAGGCGCCGGAGGAGACCCTCACCACCAACATCATCTCCGAGCTCAACCTGCTCGAGGCCATGCGGGATATGGACAAGGAGGTCCGCATCCAGGTGGCCGGTTCCAGCGAGGAATACGGTCTGGTGTTCGAGGAAGAGGCACCCATCAAGGAGACCAACCCTCTGCGCCCCCTCTCTCCCTACGCGGTCAGCAAGGTGGCCCAGGACATGCTGGCCTACCAGTATCACCGCAGCTACGGCCTCTTCACCATTCGCACCCGCGCCTTCAACCACGAAGGCCCTCGCCGTGGCCACGTCTTCGTCACCTCCAACTTCGCCCGCCAGATCGCCTGGATCGAGGCGGGGAAGAAAGAGCCGGTCATCGAGGTGGGCAACCTCAGCGCCCGCCGCGACTTCACCGACGTGCGCGACGTGGTTCAGGCTTACTGGCTATCCCTGGAGAAGGGCGAGCCTGGCGAGGTCTACAATATCGGCTCGGGCAAGGCGGTGACCATCCAGGCCATGCTGGACATGCTGCTCTCCCTCACCGACGTCAAGATCGAGGTCCGGCCGGTCCCTGAGCGCATGCGCCCCTCCGACGTGGAGCTGCTCCTGGCCGACGTGAGCAAGTTTAACGCCCGGACGGGCTGGAAGGCGGAGATCCCCCTGGAGAAGACTCTGTCGGACACCCTGGGTTACTGGCGCGACCACATCTAAACCCGAGGTCTTCCGTTTCGGGCTTTAATCCAGCAATGCCTTTGGCCCTTACAGTCACGTAGAAAGCGGCGGATTTTGTGAGATTGCTATATATTTCCGGAAGAGAGCCGGGTTATCCCAGAAACAGCATATTCATCAAATCGCTGAAGATGGCCGGCGTGGACCTGATCGAGTGTACATCCGGAGCACCCAATTATCCGCTGAGATACTTGAGCACGGTATTCCAGTTCTTAAAGGAAAAAGAATACGACATCGTCTTCGTGGGTTTCTTCGGGCAGCCCCTGATGCCGGTCATCGCTTCCTTGACCAGAAAGCCGGTGATTCTGGACGCATTCATATCGGGCTTTGACACCATGTGTTTCGACAGGAAGAAGTGCAAGCCATATTCATCAGCCGGAAAGGCTCTTTACTGGCTGGACAGGAAAGCCTGTGAGCTGGCCGACCTGGTCATTTGTGACACCAATGCCCATATCGATTACTTCTGCGACCGGTTCTCTATCGACAGGAGCAAGTTCGCCCGCGTTTTCGTCGGGGCCGAGGACGACATCTTCTATCCTCGGGAAAGGAAGAACGGCAAGGACCACTTCTCCGTCCTTTACTACGGTACGTACCTGCCCCTCCACGGCTTCGAATACGTAATCCGGGCTGCGAAGCTGCTGGAGGATCATAAAGAGATCAGGTTCAAGGTCATCGGAAGCGGCATGATGAAAGACAAGATCAGGATGGAAGCCGAAGAGATGAAGACCAGAAACATCGAGTTCGTTGATTGGGTTCCTTACAGAGACCTCCCCGGTGAGATCTCGGAAGCCGATATTTGCCTGGGGGGCCATTTCTCCGGAACGGAAAAGGCCGACAGGGTCATTGCGGGAAAGTCGTTCCAGATGGCAGCGGTTCAGAAACCCTTGATCCTTGGGGACTATGAGGCCAACAAGGAGTTCTTCCGGCACGGCGAAAACGCCTATTTTACCAGGGTGGCGGACGAGAAAGCGTTGGCGGAGTCGATAATCAGCCTGAAAAACGATAAGGCTTTGAGGGGCAAGATATCGAGGAATGCTTACGAGGGATTTCTCAAGGAGTGCAATTTGCTGGAAACAGGAAACACCCTGAGGGAGCTACTGGAGCGACTCACGCTCGAGGACGGACCCAGGTGGCGCTAGGAGCTGCTTCTTCTAAAGATGTTTAATCCCAAGGACTTTCATTACATTGTCAGGACCTCGGAGAGGGAAGAGTTCTTTGTGATCGTCCGAGGCCTTGCCTACGCTTCCTTTATGGCGTACTCGGCTCTTTTCATACTGGAAGTTGTCAGGAAAGGCTCGGTCAGCAATCACATCAATCTGGATGCATTGCTGGTTACCGCTTTTGCCAGTAGCCTTGTTTCCCTTTTTCTGGGCGAAAAGTACAGCCAGGCTGGGGTTCTTCCACATAACCGGAGGCTTTCAGCGCTGCATACGGCGATCACGGGAGCCATCGCGTTCCTGGTCGTCATCATCTATTTTCGGGACCTTGGGTTCACGGCCTGGCTCTTGCTCGGGTTTTTCGAGTTCGCGATCTTGTTTTTCAACTTTTCTCCTGACGAGGAAGGGGAGAGTAAGCCATCGCAAGCATAGGGAAGAACGTCATCAGGATACTGCAGATCCACCCGATCATGAAGACTCTGAACGGCTCGGAGAGAGTCGTGCTGGAATTGACCCGGGAGCTGGCGAACCGGGGATACGAGACTCAAATACTTTCCCTGAGGATCGCGGAAGAGTGCAGGAGACAGATCGGTCAGTCTGTGAGAGTCACTGAATCCGGGATACCTCTGCGAAAAGACGGATACCTCGCATCGCTGCTCCAGTACGTCATGCTGCCGTTATTACTGGTCAGGGCGGAAAAGCCTGACGTCATCATCAGCCATGCTTATGCATCTCTTCCGGCCAGCGTGGCTTATGCAAGGATCACCGGGGTGCCCAATATCTATCTATGCCACGAGCCCCCCAGGTTTGCCTACGATCTATACGAGTTGCACGAAAAGAGATTGGGAAAGCAGGGGAGGTTGCTGCGCGTGGCCTCCGCGGCGATGAAGAGATTTGATCGCTGGCTGGTCGGAAAGGCCGACAGAGTCGTGGTTCTGAGTGGGTTTATGGAAGAGGCCGTCAAGAAGATATATGGAATAGACGCAGAGGTCATACCGGGCGGAGTCGATGTCGGCAGCTTCACCGATCGGTTTTCTGCCAGCAGGGAGGGCGGCGGCAAGTCGATCCTGTCGGTGGGTAAACTGCACCCGAGAAAGAACTTCGAAATACAACTGAGGGTGTTGCGGGAGATAACCGGGGACAACGACGACGTTCGACTCGTGATCGTTGGACAAGGGCCCCAGAGAGGCGAACTGGAGGAACTGGCCGGAGCCCTGTCGATATCGAGATACGTGCACTTCGCCGGCTTTGTCGAAGAAGTCGAACTGCCGGCCTACTACCTGAACGCCGACCTGTTCCTATTTACGGCCTTGAGGGAGCCTTTTGGGCTGGTGGTGCTGGAGGCCATGTGCTGCGGACTCCCCGTCATCGTGCCTGGAGAGGGAGGGCCGTCGGAGATCGTCGTAGATGGCCAGAGCGGCTATCATTACGAGCAGGGAAATCTGGATGATCTGCGTATGAAGATCGAGCACATCCTGGAGATGGATTTCGAAGCCAGAAACTCTCTGGGAAAGAAAGCCAGGGAGCGGGCGCTGGAATACACCTGGAACCGTTATGCGGACCGCATTGTGGAGATGCTGTCCGATATCAGGCCCGTTGGGAAATAGCATGTCCGGGACAAGTGCGCGGAGGATCGATGTATGGATATGCATCGTCCTCTTTCTGGCCGGGTTCCTTTTCTTCGCCCACTTCTGTGTGCAGGCTTTCGAGACCGAGGATGAAGTACAGGATTTCTATGCGGCAAAAAAGTTGCTGGAAAAGGGCGAAATAAACATATTCAACCCCTTGAACGAAGAGTATTCCACCTTCGCGTTCGGACCTGGTTGGGCGAATTATCAGGATGCCGATACTATGTATCCCGGCATTAACGTGGGGCGCGTCCTTTTCTACGCGGCCCTCATGGGGATCGCGGGAGAGAAATCTTTCTTTTTCGCTCCACCGTTTTTTTGCGGCCTGTCTCTCGTCGCCATCTACTTCATAGCGCTGAAGCTTCTTAAGAGCAGAAAGTACGCCTTGCTTTCCTCGGTATTGCTTTTCTCCATGCCGATCTTCGGAAAATGGGCGGTGAGTTATTTCATCAACATGGCGACACTCTCCCTCTTCCTTTTCTCCTTCCTGCTGCTGATAAAGCCGGGAAGACCCCTTGGTTATGCGGCCTCAGGGACACTGGTGTCTCTGGCCTTCCTGCTTCGATCGACCGAGATCCTGCTCGCGATACCACTATTCATCTACCTGGTGGTTTCCAGGGCAAAGGTGAAGAATATGGCGCTGTTCGTGTTGCCGATGGTGATAAGCGTCCTGCTTGTCTACCCGTTGTTGAACTACCTGGTCTGCCATGACCCCTTCTTTTACCAGGTCGGCGGGTATAGATACTACAGCGCTCCGGCCTCCGTCTCCGCGCCTATCGGCCAGGTGTTCTCATGGGTCGGATCCGGAGAGGCCTTATCCAAGAGCTTCGCCAAATTCATCGGGAGCGATTATGCCTTTACGCTGCTGCCACTTTCATTCGTGGGATTGATCATCTTCTACAGGAAGAACCGGGCCGTAACGATGATGACGATCACTCTGATCCTGGTGCTGATACTGTTCTATGGCAAGACCACGAATACGCACGGTTTCTTCCAGGAGACACTGCATGCTTCCTTGCTGAGGTACATGCTTCCGGCCTATGCTTTACTCGCGATCATGCTGGCATACTTTTTCAGGGAAATGATCCACCTTTCTTCCCTCGTAAAGTATGAACGTCTTGCCCTTTCGATAATCGTCGTCTTCGCCTTGTTCATGTTGCAGGGTTCCCTTGAATATAAGAACTGGGGGATCGATTCGTACAACAAGCGAAGGGAGAACAACCTGGCCGCAAAGATGAAGATGGAAGAGTCGACCGACGCTGATGGCATATTCATATCGGATATCTATGGGCAGAAGATCCTGCTCCCGGAGAGGGAAAACATCATCTACCTCAGCAGATTACCGAAGGAGATCAGGCAGGGCGAGATCCTGAGAATAGCGGAACAGGCCCTCGAGGATGGCCGACACGTCTATTTCATCGCTAATTGCTCCTGGCAATACAACTCCGATAAGGCGACCAGGGAGATATTCGATCTACTTGACGAAAACCTGGGGCTGACCGAGCTATCCAAGACTACGAATTATTACGGGATCACGACCTTTGAGATAAATGGGCCATAACCCTTCAGTTTACGAGGCACGGGTGATCATGGAGCTTAGGAAGAAAACCGTAAAAGGCATAAGCTGGGCCATCGCTTCGCAGCTCATCCGCATTTCATTCAACCTGCTTGTCACGGTGATCCTCGCGCGGCTGCTGACACCGGAAGACTTCGGACTCATAGCGATGGCCGCCGTCTTCATAAACTTTTTCGGGTTGTTCAATGAGCTGGGGTTGTCTTCGGCCCTCATCCAGAAAAAGGAGACGAACGAAGTGGAACTCAGTTCGGCCTTCTGGGTGAATCTCATCGAGAGCGTGGTGGTTACCACGGTCTTTTTCGTTCTCGCCCCGGTGATCGCCGGTTTCTACTCCAGCAGCGAATTGAAGACCGTAATCATGGCCTTGTCGATGACGTTTACCATATCTTCCGTCGGCGTGATCCAGTCAGCAGCATTTTCCAGGCAGATGGACTTCAAGTCCCTGGCGATAATCGAGATCAGCGGATCGGTGGTGGCGGGGATTGTCGCCGTGGTGCTGGCGGCAACGGGTTGCGGCGTGTGGAGCCTGGTATTTCAGGTGCTGGTGAACAGTCTCGTGGTAGCCCTGCTTCTCTTCTTGCTCTCGAGCTGGAAACCGAAGCTGATAATGAAGTGGCACCCGCTCAAGAAGCTGCTCGGATTCAGCCTGCCCCTGATGGGATTCAACTTCGTCAACTACTTCAGCCGTAACCTCGACAACCTACTGATCGGGAAGTACCTCGGACCCTCTCAACTTGGCTATTATGACATCGCCTACAAGAGCCTGCTGTTTCCTCTTACGAATTTCTCAACCGTTATCGGACGGGTGATGTTTCCGGCCCTTTCCCACCTGGAAGACGACAAGGCCAGGGTGCGGGAGGCTTACATCAAAGCAACACGCCACATCGCCGTGGTAACTTTCCCTCTGACGGCCGGACTGGTGGTGCTGGCGCCGGAGCTCGTCAACGTGTTTCTGGGCGCCAAATGGGAAAGGGCGATATTTCTGGTCCAGGTGCTGGCCGCGATCGGAGGCCTTCAGTCGATATACACCACCCAGGGCTGGATTTATCTATCGCAGGGCCGGACGGGGGTCATGCTCAGAGTCGGCATCATGACTGCAGTGGTTTTTTCTTCGAGTTTCATCATCGGCCTGCATTGGAACGTCGAAGGAGTCGCGGTGGCATATGCGGTGGCTTTCACTCTGATGGTATACCCCACGTTTGCCATCCCTTTCAGGCTTATTGGCATGAGATTTTCTTACTACGTACGTCAATTCGTCACGATTACCCTGTCCATGCTGGGCATGGTGGCGATAATGGTGGGAACGCGGCTCCTGTTGGGGAAAGCGATGAACCTCGGCGACTTGCCGGTACTGGTCATAGTGGGGATAGCGGGGGCTTTGAGTTACCTGGCGCTGATACTGCTGCTGGACCGGGAGCTCGCAACGAGTTTCATACGGATCTATCATGACCTGAGATCCAGCGCACCACCCGATTAAGGCGTTCGACCCTTCGTTTAACCCCGACTCCGGTTTGCATGACGATGCAGCACGGTCTCCTGCCGGATACGACAAGAAGCGTAAGAAAGAGACGGGGGAAGGCGAACGGGTAAACCCTGAACGCTCTCAGGACGTAATCCCGCCCTTCATCGTAAGCTCCACTTGCGCACGATGCTCTTCCGAGCGAGTACAAGTGGTAAGCATAAGATCTTCCCTCCTGCATGAAATCGTACCTGTGCCTTTCCAGGATGATCTTCAACGCTTCCTTGTATTTGTCGGATACCGCCGTCACGCTGTCCTCAAGGTGGTATGAAGTAAGGAGCACCTCGTCTATGAACGCGAAACGGTAGTGCTTGGCGATTCTTATCCACATATCCCAATCGACCAGTCTGGGCAGCTCCTCATCGAAATAACCCACCCGGTCAAAGCATTCCTTTCTGACGAGGGCGGCAGGCAAGCCGATGAAATTGATCTTCAGGAGCTCTCTCAGCAGTTCGCCGTCCTTTTTCCGCACCCACTCATAAGGTATCCTGGTCCTTCGAGAGCCGGCTATCCTGACATAGGAGGAATACACCACTCCCGTTTCGGGGCTGCAATCATTGATGGCCTGGACTTGCCGCTCCAGCTTCTCCCGGTGCCACTTGTCGTCACTATCCTGAAAGGCGATATATCTTCCCGAGGCATTCTCCAGGCCAATGTTCCTTGCGGCAGCGCCCCCGCCATTCTCGTCCAGGCGGATATAGCGCAGCCGGGGATCGCGGATCCCGCCGATTAGTTCCGCCGTGCCGTCGGTCGACCCGTCATCGACAACTATCAGCTCAAGGTCGCCGTACGTCTGGCCGAGAACGCTCGCTATCGATTCTTCAAGGATGCCTGCGCGATTGTAGGTGGGCAAGATGACGCTGACTTCAGGTTTCATAGTCCGCTCCAACCGCCGAAAGGCCCGAGCCTTCTTCGTAAATAATCCCTGTAGCCCCTCAACGCCATTTTGAGATGCATGAGGTGGTTGGAGTCGAGACCGTGGATAAAGTAGAGGACCAGGTTGTTGAATACATAATGCCTCAAGCCTCCGATCATGACCAGGGGCAGATAAGCCGGGTAATTCTTGCTTGAGCACAGGAGCGAATTTCGGCATCGGTAATATGTGATTATCGGGTTCTCAGAGCCCGAGGTTGTTGACACTTTGTGCCACACAGTCGCTTCGGGTACGAAAAGAACCTTCCAACCCGCCTTTCGTGCCCTCAAAGCCCAGTCGGCATCTTCCCAGTACAGGAAGTACTTTTCGTCCAGCATGCCGACCTTTTCGATCATCCTCGCGTTCACGAGGATGCTGGCTCCGGTCAGGAAATCCGTCTCCGTCCGCGAGTCGAAAGAGTCCCGGTCTTCTCTTCCTATGCCGACGTGTGAGCTTCTCCCGGACAGCCTGGATATCTTTCCTCCCGCGAAATGGACTTGGTTGGAGACGGGAGAGAGTATCAAAGGCCCCAGTATCCCGGCATCCGGATTGGTTGATGCGGCTTCAAGCAGGATCCTCAAGGATTCCGGGTGGACGATGATGTCGTTGTTCAGTATCCATACGAAGTCGGCCCCCTGTTCCACGGCGTACTCGATGCCGAGGTTGTTTCCGCCCGCATAACCCAGGTTTTTATCGCTTCGCAGCAGGACGATCTCCGGAAAATCCCGGATCAGTAGATCGACGGAGTCGTCCGTGGAGCCGTTGTCGACCAGGACGATGCCGTAATCCTCGTAATCAGATTCCCGTAATGACTCAAGGCATTCTCTTGTGTCAGAATAATTGTTGATGGTCAGAACAACTATCACTACTTTCATAGGGGTAATTATAGTGATTGGTGGTTCTTGCTGTCATTTCAGGTCCCGCTTGACGATATAATGTCGACAAGAGGAGAGCCGTGAGGGATGTTTGCGTGTTAGTTCATCCCTCTTTTAACACCCGGAGGGCTGGTCATGAAAACAGGCTGCAAACATCTCCTTTTGACCCGATTTAACATTACTCTCGGGCCAGAATGGCAGTGTAATAATCCCATTGTGAAAAATGTTGACGTACGAGCGGACATTGATTACCTGGAAAGAAGATTCGATATTTTCGAGAGGTTCACTTTTCCTTCCGTTTCTACTCAGACCATCAAGGATTTTACCTGGCTGGTGCTGTTTCACGAAGACACTCCCCAACAGTTCAAAGACAGGATTTCCGCCTTACATTCGCAGATGCCAGACTTCGTTCCGCTGTACCTGGATGACGAGGAATCATTGCGTGTAAAAGAATACATCAGTGATTATCTGCGGCGGTACGATGCCGACTGGTTCCTCACGTCGAGAACAGATAACGATGATGTACTGCATAAGGATTACATAAGGTCGCTACAGGAGTTTGCAGAAGCCCGAGCCGATTCCGGATTTATTTCATACCCAAGCGGGCTTCAGTATTCAGTCGTCAGTAAGACGGCATGTCGCCTGCATTACATCGACAACCATTTCATATCATTGTTGTCCCCCGGCGAAGATGGTCAGAAAACAGTTCTGAGCTATTCCCATGATTTTCTTCCCAAAGAAATAAAAATGTCCATCATCGAGACTCCCTCACCGATGTGGATCGAAATGATCCACCCCACAAATCTGGCCAATAGGATCAGCCTGAATATGCTCAATGCCGTTCGTAGCACGCATGAATTTGACGATTTCAGTGTCGCTATCGAATGGAACCGCTCGATAATGATAAAGGGATTGGCAAAGAGTACCTGGTACAGCTTGGGGCTAAGCGCGAGTTATGTAAAGGAATTCGGTTTAAAGAAAACCCTGGAAATATTCGGAGAGAGACTGCTCGGTCATAACTCTTGACCGGCGGGAAATGAGAGTGTGGGCTGGGAGATGAAGCGGAAGAAGCTGGCGGTCTTGTCCGATCATCCGATATATCCTCCCCGCAGAGGCGGAGAAATCAGGGTCTTCAATATCCTGAAGGGCCTGTCGGACTACCTGGATATCGAGCTGCTTTCTTCCTCCAAGTTCTTCTGGAGAAGGACTTTCACCAGCCCCACAGACGGAACATTCGACGAGATTCACGTGCCGCAGAACCCCCTGCAGGTCGCTTCCTGGCTCCTGATGTCCCGTTTCGACCGGGATCCGGTCTCGGATATCGGCTATGGCTATACCTGGAGACTGGACCTGCGGTTGCGGAGACTAGTCAAGTCCGAGCTGGCCGGCGCGGATATCGTAATGCTGGAAAGGCCCTGCTTGTTCCCGCTGCTGGGTGACCTGCGTGGCGTGGCCCCACTGGTCATATATGATGCCCATGACGTCTGCATTGACCTGAAAGAGGAGATACTCCTTTCTTCCGTTCTCAGGAATACCTTTCTTTCCAAGACGATGAAGATGGAGCGGCGGGCCTGTTCGAGGAGCGACCTGATCTTCACGACCTGCCAGGAGGACAAGGATCGAATGGCCGCCGCCTATGGAGTCCCCGGAGAAAAGATCTTCGTCGTCCCGCATGGCGTCGACACGCGACGGATATCCTGCGTTTCGCGGCCCGAGAGGGACCAGGCAAAGAAAGAGCTGGGCCTCGAAGGCCCCCTGGTGCTGTTTGTCGGGAGCGCCCACCCCCCAACGCCGAAGCCGTCAGATACATAGCCGGGGAGCTGGCCCCGGACTTAAAGGAGTACACGTTCATCATCATCGGGATCGCGGGGGGGCAACTGGACAGGAGGAAGCTTCCAGCCAATGTCAGGAACCTGGGGCTGCTTGACGAGGGGAAGAAGAACGCGTATGCGAGAGCTTGCGACCTGGCGATAAACCCGATGTTCTCCGGGTCCGGAACGAATTATAAAATGCTTGAATATATGTCGCTGGGTCTTCCTGTGGTCACGACGGCAAAAGGGGCAAGGGGCCTGGAGCTGCAGAACGGGAATCAAGTGATGATTGCTGAGACCGGAGAATTCGGGGAGAGTATCAGGCAGCTCGTCGAAGATGGTGAGGCTTCGACGGCGCTTGGCCGGAACGCCAGGAGAATGGTTGAGGAAAGATATGACTACAGGGAGGTCGCTTTCTTGATAATGGGCATATTGAATGAGGCCATGGCAGGAAAGTGATCGAATCAGCTTCAGGCAGTCAATTCGGCCCCGTCCGTCGCGCGCCTCTTCCATTTCATGCCCAGGAAGACGGCGGAAAGCACCCTTGAGCGGCGCAGCACCAGCAGGGAGAGGGCCAGCGACAGGATGACCCCCGAGGCGAAAGCGGTCGCGATTCTCACCCAGCCCGTCCCCACGGAAGCCCTCATCATAATGCCGTGGGCCACGTAGATATCCATGGTCATCAAGCCGAACCAGCAGAGCGGCCTTTCCAGCCTGAACCGCGCCAGCAATCTGACCAGGCCGTATGACGCCAGTATTCCCAGCAGCGCCATGCCGTAGCGCTGCAGGAAGTCGACGGGGTGCGAGGCGATGTCGCCCGGGCTGGTGAACTGATAGAAGTGGGGCAGGCCGTCGTAGAAGAGGAAGAAGAAGAGGACGAACAGCGCCGCCGCGGCGGCCAGCATGGTGTCGGCCGCCCATGGTTTGATCCGCGCCAACAGCCCCTTGTGCTTGGCGGCCAGGTATCCCAGGGCGAAGAAGAAGAAATAGTTGCGCAGCTGCTTGAAGCCCAGCACGTTGAGGGGGATGAGGTTGAAGGCGATGAACGTCAGCACCAGGGACACCTCTCCCATGTACCCCCGCCAGCGCTCCAGGCGGATGACCGGGATGAGGCAGAGGTAGGAGAGGAAAAGGAAAGAGAGGTACCACAGTCTCTGTTCGGGGTGGACCAGCACTTCCCGGTACGATCCCAGGAACGTCACCGCCTCGTGCAGGTAGAAGCGGTCAATAAAGAAGTGGACGGCTATCCAGGCCAACAGGGGCACGATCAACCTCAGGAACTTGTCCCAGGCGCTGATCTTCTTTCCGAAGATGACGAATCCGCTGACCAGGGCGAAGAGCGGCATGTGAAAGAGATAGATGAAGGCGGCCGCGTAGCTCCGGGAGTCGTGGAGGTCTCCCCAGAAGGAGGCGAAGGAGTGGGGAAAGGAATAGGTGAGGATGGCGTGGCCCAGCACCACCAGCAGGATGGCCAGGCCTTTGAGCGCGTCCATGTCCAGATCGCGCCCGGAAGCAACCGATACCCCGGGGACCTGCAGGCGGGCGGCCGCCCTTCCGGCAGCCTCGCGCCACGACGACCTCACATGGCTCATAAGGTAACCTCGATTTTGGAACTCTCGACATGCCGTCCGCTCCGCGGGCGGCTCCAGGTATTCTATCATCTCTCCGGCTCATTCTTTGGCCTCGGCCCGCGCAGTGGTATACTTTCTTAGATAATCAACCCGAAGAACAAGGAGTAGACCATGGATTACGACGTCAAAGACCTGGCCCTGGCCGCGGAAGGCAAGCGCCGCATCGAATGGGCCGAGAGGGACATGCCGGTACTGCGGACCATCCGCGAGCGCTTCGCGATCGAGAAGCCCCTGAAGGGCCTGCGCATCTCGGCCTGCCTGCACGTGACCACGGAGACCGCCAACCTCATGCAGACCCTCAAGGCCGGCGGCGCCAGCGTGGTGCTGTGCGCCTCCAACCCCCTGAGCACCCAGGACGACGTGGCCGCCTCACTGGTCAAGCACGACAAAATAGGCACCTTCGCCATCAAGGGCGAGGACAACAAAACCTACTACCGGCACATCGAAGCGGCCATGGACCACCACCCCCGCGTCACCATGGACGACGGGGCCGACCTCATCAGCGTCCTCCACTCCAAGCGCAAGAGCCAGGCGTCCGAGATACTGGCCGGCACCGAGGAGACCACCACCGGGGTCATCCGCCTCAAGAGCATGGAAGAAAAAGGCGTGCTCCTCTTTCCCATCGTCGCGGTGAACAACGCCATGACCAAGCACTTTTTCGACAACCGCTACGGCACCGGCCAGAGCACCCTGGACGGCATCCTGCGCGCCACCAACCTGCTGCTGGCCGGCCGCCAGGTGGTAGTGAGCGGCTACGGCTGGTGCGGCCGAGGCGTGGCCAGCCGGGCCCGGGGCATGGGCGCCATCGTCACGGTGATCGAGATCGATCCCCTGCGTGCCCTGGAAGCGGTCATGGACGGCTTCAACGTCTCCAGCATGGCCGCCGCAACGGCCTTCGGGGATCTTTTCATCAGCGTCACTGGCGACATCCACGTCATGCGGGCCGAGCACTTCAAGCAGATGAAGGATGGGTCTATCCTGGCCAACTCCGGCCACTTCAACGTGGAGATCGACATCCCCGCCCTGCAGAAGCTGGCGGTCAAGCGCCGTGAGATCCGCACCAACGTGGAGGAATACACCATGAAGGACGGGCGGCGCATCTACCTGCTGGCCGATGGGCGCCTGGTCAACCTGGCGGCGGCGGAAGGCCATCCCGCCTCGGTCATGGACATGAGCTTCGCCAACCAGGCCCTCTGCGTGGAGTTCGTCAGTAAGTACCACACCGACCTGCAGAAGAACGTCTACGACGTGCCGGAAGACATCGACCGGGAGATCGCCCGCCTCAAACTCGCGAGCATGGGCGTGGAGATAGAGACCCTCACCAAGGAGCAGGAGAAGTACCTGCATTCCTGGGAGATGGGCACCTAGAAGGCCGCGCTGGCTAAATAAATGAGCCGCGACGGATTCGCCACCGTAGTCTGGAAGGACGAGAAGGTCGTCATCCTCGACCAGACCCGCCTGCCGGCCGCGGAATACCTGCTTTCCATAGAGACGGAAGAGCAGATGGCTCATGCCATCCGTACCCTGCAGGTGCGGGGCGCCCCGGCCATCGGCATAGCCGCCGCTTACGGCGCGGTCCTGGCTGCCCGGCGCTACGGCGGCAACCGGGATAAAGTACTCGAGGCCTGCGATCTTTTTGCTTCTACCCGCCCCACCGCGGTCAACCTCTTCTGGGCCCTGGAGCGCGTGCGCGCCGTGGTCACGGCCTTCGAAGGCCGTCCCCGCGATCTCTGGCGGGCCTTGCTCGAAGAGGCGGAAGCCATCGCGGCGGAGCAGGACCAGGCGGACCGGCGCATGGGGGAGGCGGGCGCCGCCCTCCTCCCGGCCGGCTGTAGAATTATTACACATTGTAACGCCGGTGGCCTGGCCACCCTCTCCTACGGCACCGCCCTGGGAGTGATCAAAACCGCCCATGCCGCCGGAAAGATCAAACAGGTCTGGGTGGACGAGACCCGCCCCCTCTTGCAGGGGGCCCGCCTGACCGCCTGGGAGATGGAGCGGGAGGGCATCCCCTTCAAGGTCATCTGCGACAACATGGCCGGGACGGTGATGGCGCGGGGCGAGGCCGACGCGGTGATCACCGGGGCCGACCGCATCGCCGCCAACGGCGACACCGCCAACAAGATAGGCACCTACCCCCTGGCCGTGCTGGCCGCCCATCACGGCATTCCCTTCTACGTGGCCGCGCCCCTCTCCACCCTTGACCCGGCCATGGCTTCGGGAGAGCTCATCCCCATCGAGGAGCGGGAGGCGGAGGAGATCCGCTACTGCGGCGAGCGTCAGCTCACCCCGCGGGAAGCCCCGGTCTTCAACCCCGCTTTCGACGTGACGCCGGCAGCCCTTATCGCAGCCATCGTCACCGAGGCGGGCGTGGCCCGGCCTCCCTACCGCGATTCCCTGGCTTTGCTCTTGAAAGAGGGTGCGGCGCGATGAAGGCGATGATACTGGCGGCCGGGCTGGGCACCCGCCTCAAGCCCCTGACCGAGGAGATCGCCAAGCCCATGGTGCCCATCGTCAACAAGCCGGTGATGGAGCACACCCTGGCCCTGCTGGCCAGGCACGGCATCCGCGACCTCTTCGTCAACATCCACTACTATCCCGAGGCCATGCGCGAGCACTTCGGGGACGGCTCCCGCTGGGGTGTCAACCTCACTTTTTCTTATGAAGAAGAACTGCTGGGAACGGCCGGGGGCGTCAAGAAGCTGGAGCGCGAGTTCGCCGGCGACGACTTCCTGGTGATCAGCGGCGACGCCCTGACCGACCTCGACCTCACCTCCCTGATGGCTTACCACAAATCCAAAAGGAGCATCGCCACCCTGGTGCTCACCCCGGTGGACGACCCCTCCATCTACGGTGTGGTCATCACCGGCGACGACGGGCTCATCACCGGTTTCCAGGAGAAGCCCTCCCGCGAGGCGGCCCGCAGCCACCTGGCCAACTCGGGCATCTACGCTTTCTCGCCGGAGGTGCTGGAGATGATCCCCGCCGGCTTCTACGACTTCGGCTCCCAGCTGTTTCCCCGCTGGATGGAGGAGGGGAGGCCCTTCTACGGATACCGCCACCACGACTACTGGAACGACGTCGGCTCCATCGAGGAGTACCGCCGCGGCAACTTCGACGCCCTGGAGGGCAAGGTCCGCGTGGACATCCCCGGCGTCCACCTGGGCGAGGATATCTGGGTTGGCGAAGACACCGAGATCGAGGACGACGTCATCATCGTAGGGCCGGTCTGCATCGGCGCCCACTGCCGGGTGCACGCCCGGGCTCGGCTCTACGGCCCGCTGATCATCGGCGATAACACCGTCATCGACGAGGGCGCCCTGCTCTACCGGGGCATCAAGTGGGGCAACGGCTACATCGGCAAGGACGCCAACCTGGTCGACTCCATCGTGGGCTTCGAGGCCCGCATCGGCGAGAAGTCGGCCCTGCTGGCCGGGACGGTCATCGGCCACCGCACCGTCATCGGGCAGGGCACCATCATTCACCCCGGCGTCCGCCTCATCCCCGGCTCCATCATCGACGACAACGAAACCATCAGGGAGTAGCCCCCTCCACAAGGTGCCTGTCACCAGCCTCCACACCCTCCACATGGGGTTGCAATTAGCTATAATAATATATAACATATATAACATGAATTATATCGCCCACTACATCAGGGAGCTGGTCTTCCCCACCGCCTGTGCCGGCTGTGGAAAATATGAAGGTGAGCTCATCTGCCAGGGAGTGCCTTCGCGCCCTTCCCCTCATCCCGGACCCCGTCTGCAGCCGTTGCGCCAACCCCACCCTTCACCAGGTGGACGGCTGCAGGGAATGCCGCCGTTACCGGCTGGACCTTGATGCCACCGTCGCCCTGTCCTTCTACCGAGACCCCATGCGCTCCGTCATCCACCGCTTCAAGTACCGCAACGGCCGCCGCCTGGCGCCCCTCCTGGCCGCCCTGCTCTCCGCTCGCCTGAAGGCAACCCCGCTCCCCGGCCCCTTTCCCCAGGCCGTGACCTTCGTCCCCATGCACCCGCGCCGGGAGCGCGAGCGGGGCTACAACCAGTCCCGGCTACTGGCGGAGGAACTCGCTCGCCACCTGGGCCTGGACTGCCTGCCGCTCCTGGCCAGGCCCCGTTCTTCACCGCCCCAGGCTGGCCTCTCCATGGAGCAGCGCCGTGCCAACCTGCGGGGCTGCCTGGAGACAAACCCCGGCGCGGATGTGCCCTGCTCCATCCTGCTGGTGGACGACGTCTTCACCACCGGCACCACTCTCTCCGAATGCGCCCGCGCTCTCAAGCAGGCGGGGGCCGGCTGCGTAGTCGCATGCGTGCTGGCCCGGGACCTGCCCCTGCTCTCTCCCGCCCCGGCCCCCGCCTCTGAAAAGAACCGCATGCCCGCCTTTCTTGTTAACACTCCCGCAAGTCCGGTAGAATCAAGGTGAGGCTTCATTCCGGGTCTGTGGTTGAAAGTCGATGCCAGTCGCAGGCGAAACGACCCACGTAAGCCAACTTTTGGTTGGTGAGCATGGTGCGGCTTAGGGGTAAGTCCTGCCCGGCCAAAAGCCGGAGAAGCGTAGTAGTGATGGGTTTCTCACCAAAAATTTTGAGAGCTCGTTGCGGACCGTTCAGCAGGCGAGTGTGGGGTCAAAGACCAGGTCAGCCGGCATGGAGTCTCTCATTGGTTGGCGCTTTATAGAGATTGTGATAGGCTAGATTGAGTTTTATGTTTGCCTGTTGCTGTGTTAATATGTCGCGGTTGTGCACGCGGCCAAGAGAAGATGCCGGATGAGGCAGCCCAGGTCGTCCGCACGGACTTCGGTGGGCTTTTTCAATAAGGAGAAAAGGAGCGGAGGATATGAATATAATCGTCAAGGGGAAGAATATCGAGATCACCGATTCCCTGCGCGGTTACGCGGAGGAGAAGATCGGGAAACTCGGACGTTATCTGGACAAGATCCTCAAGACCGAGATCGAACTCTCGGTCGAAAAAAACCCCAAGATCAATAATCCCCAGGTCGTTGAGGTCACCATCTTCACCAACGGGCCGGTCATCCGGGCCAAGGAGTCCTCAACCGACATGTACCAGTCCATCGACTTAGTCTACGAAAAGCTGGAACGCCAGGTCAAGCGCCTCAATGCCAAGCGCATTGACCGCAGCCACAACAGCAAGCACAACCACAACCACAGCGCCAAGATCGCTCCGCTCCCGGAAGAAGAGGTGGAGGAAGAAGATACCATCGAGGCGAAGATAGTCAAAACCAAGAGCTTTCCTTTGAAGCCGATGATCCCGGAGGAAGCCGCTTTGCAGATGGATCTGGTCAACCACGACTTCTTCGTCTTCATCAACGCCGAAACCGACCAGACCAACGTGGTCTACCGGCGCAAGGACGGCAACTACGGCCTGATCGAGCCGGGGCGATAGGCGGGGGGCAGGAACATCATGCGCAAGCTGCTGGACGTGGCCAGGAGCATCTTTGACAGCGTCATCCGGCGGGGAGCGACCTTCCGGTTCTAGTCCGCACCGTCCCGCCCACAGGCGAGAGGAAGGAGAAGAGTGGACAGTCGCAACAAAATCTTCACCGGCGCGGCCTGCCTGGGTGTAGCCGGTATATTGTTATACCAGTTCCTCTCGGCCCACCAGCAGGTCTACTGGTTGTCCGTCCTCTTCCTCGGCCTTCTGATGTTCGTCTGCGAGTCCCTGGGCGAGAACCTTCGCACCAGGGGTACTTCCACTTACGGGATCACCGTGCTGACAGCCGCCCTGCTGGCTCTGAACACCCCCTCGGCCATGCTGGTCGCCCTCTGTGGCGCCTTCTCTCTACAGGACCTGAAGACCAAGAAGAACCCGTGGGTGATGGTCTTCAACGGCTTACAGTACGCCATCGGGCTGGCCGCCGCGGCCTTCGTCTACCATGCGCTGGGCGGTTCCTCCCGTGCTTTCGAACTGGGCGAGACCCTGAAGTCGATCCCCATCCTTCTCCTGGCCATGCTGGTCTTCTGGGTGATCAATTCGGCCATGACTTCTCTGGCCAGCTACTGGGAATACGGCCTGGAGCCGCGCGAGTTCTACAAGAAGGACGCCATCAAGCTTCTGCCGAACTACATCTTCTATACCCTCCTGGGCATGGCCCTGGGAGATCATCTACGCCCAGAACGCCTTCCACACCATATACCTGAACCTCGAGACGGGTGCCGTGGCGGCGGAGAGCGTCGTGGCCGCAACCCCGGAGGCCTATACCGATCCCATTATCGTCGGGACGGCGGCTCAGGCTTTCCTGGGCTTCGTGGCGTCACTTTTCTTCCTCACGGTCCTGGGCGTAGCCTGGTTCTTCAGCGGCCGTAACCTGGAGCTGCTGCGCACTTACGACCAGGCCACGGTGCGGTTGGTCAAGTACCTGGAAGGACGGGAGCCCTATCTGCCCGGACACGGCGAGAGGGTCGCCTACTATGCCCAGATGATCGCCCAGAGGCTGAAGATGTCATATTACGACCAGAATAAGCTACGATACGCCGCCCTCCTGCACGACATGGGCAAGGTGATAGTACCGCGCGACATCCTCCTGCAGAAAGGCCCCCTTACCGAAGACGAGTACCAGAGCGTGCAGCAACATGCCCTGGTGGGGGGCAACTGGCTGGAGGAAGTGCCCTACCTGGCCGAGACGGCCGGCGCCATCCTCCATCATCACGAATACTACGACGGCGGCGGTTACCTGGATGGCATCTCTGGAGACACCATCCCTCTCAATGCCCGCATCCTGGCCGTGGCCGACGCTTACGACTCCATGCTCAGCCCCCGCCCGTGGCGCGGCCCGAAGCCCCCTGAAGCAGCGGCGGCGGAGCTCATGGAGAATTCGGGCATACAGTTCGACCCGGAACTGGTCAAGGTATTTCTAGCTTCCCTGGCGGAGTATCATGCGGCCGGTACCGCCGAGCAGGTCGTCGAGGCCCACGACGAGGCCATCGAGGCCGAAGCGGCGATGGAGAACGCCGCCGCCGCCGCCAGAGCCGCCAGGGCCGAGGCGCACCATCAGGAACACCTCCCCGGCGGAAAGAGCCGCATGAACAAACGCCGCCGGGAGATGCTGGAAGAGAGGCAGAAGCGGAGGGAGAGCATGGAGCGCAGCGAGGCGGACCTCGCCGGGAAGTGGGTGGAAGAAGAGGAAACTCCGTCCACGCCCGCGCCCCCTTCAGCGCCACCCCCTCCAACCGCACCACCCGCGCAGCCGAAGCCGCCGGACCCGCAGCCGAAGCCGCCTGCAGCCCCTCCAACCGCACCATCCGCGCAGCCGAAGCCGCCAGCCCCGCAGCCGAAGCCGCCAGCCCCGCCGTCTTCTTCGGGAAACGACCCGGGGACCAGGCCGCCTGAAGGGAGGGGATGGCTGTAATGGAGGATAACAAGCTCAAGGTATCCAGAATCACCACCGCACTGGTATGCGCCGGCATCCTCATCTATTCCCTGACCCAGGTGACCCTTTCCCGGCTGAACCCCTTGTACACCCTGCTGCTGATAATCATCGTCGCCGTCTACGAGTCGTGGCACATCCGCTATCCCTGGGGGCGGCCGGTGAGACTGGGCATCGCCGTCGGCCTCTGCGTGGTCGCCATCCGGCCGGTTCCCGAAGCCCTGCTCATCTTCTTCATCGGGTGTGTGGCCGGACGGCTGGTATCCCGCACCGGCAGGATCAAGTCCGGCGACTTCTACTACATCTTCCAGCGGGTGGCCATCCTGGCCGTGGCCGGGCTGGTCTACGCCCTGATCAGCGAGATCAACGTCAACAACAAGATATGGAACCCCTTCTGGGAGCCCTACCTCGAGGCGTCGCAGACCTATGGCCAGGTCCCTTACACCTATTACAACCCGGTGGTGATGTTCCGGGCCCTGGTCTTCCCCCTGGCCTTCCTGGCCATGGTCGCGGTCTATTACATCGGTGAGATGGTCACTTCCTCCATCGAGACGGGGATGGTCAAGTCCGGTTCCTGGAGGGTCATCCTGCCCCACCAGGTCCGCCAGACCTACCCGGTCTACCTGGCCCTGTTCACTTCCGCCGGGCTGATGGCGTTCTACTTCCCGCGTATCGGCTTCTGGACCTTCCTGGTCTTCTTCTTCCCCCTGTTGCTGGTGCGAGGGGAGTGCAACCGGGACAAGGAACTGGACCAGCGCTTCTTCGACACCATGCGCATCATCGGTGATGCGGTGGACCAGGCCCGCGGCGTGCCGGGGCATGCCAGCCGCGTCTCCAACCTGTCGGTGGAGGTGGCCCGAAGTATGGGCCAGCCGGAGGACGCCGTTCGTGACCTGCGCTATGCCGCGGTGCTGCACGACGTCGGCCGCATCTCCAGCGCCAGCGAGGAATCGCCGAAGCATGCCAAGGAGGGCGCGGACGTCCTGGCCGGCATCCCGCACTTCCGCGAAGTGGCGGAGATAGTCCGCTTCCACCACCACGAACCGCTCTCCGACGAGGAAGGCGGCGTGCGGAAAGTACCGCCAGGTTCCAAGGTGATCAACGTGGTCAGCGCCTACGACATCCTGGTAACCCAGGGCGAGAAGAGGCTGAGCCAGGCGGAAGCCCTGCAGGAACTTTCTCCGGAGCGGGGACGTCGATATGACTCGGTGGTCCTGCGCACCCTCGGCCAGGTGCTGGAGAAGCGCCGGGGCGACGAATACCATGAGCCGAAGCGTGAGCGGCGCGAGCGGGCCAAGGTGCTGGAGGACCTGGAGACCAGCTTTGAGGACCTGTTCCGCGACGAAGAGCGGGAAGAATAAACGCTGAAGTAATAACTAAAAGAAACAGATCGGTCAGATAGATGTTCAAGTTACTGGGTAAAGCCCTCCGCGCGGGCGAGCGCCGGCGCATCGAGCGCCTGGCGGAGATAGCCGCTAATCGTCAACGACCTCGAACCCGAGGTCCATAAGCTCACCGACGACCAGCTGAAAGCCCGCACCGGCGACTTCAGGCAGCGGCTGGACCGTGGCGAAGAGCTGGACGACCTGCTCCCCGAGGCCTTCGCCACGGTGAGGGAAGCGGCAATGCGCACTCTCGGCCAGCGCCACTTCGACGTTCAGCTGATGGGCGGGATAGTCATGCACGAGGGCAAGATCGCCGAGATGAAAACGGGCGAAGGCAAGACCCTCGTCGCCACTCTGCCCGTCTACCTCAACGCGCTTACCGGCAAGGGAGTGCACGTGGTAACGGTCAACGACTACCTGGCCAAGCGCGACAGCGAGTGGATGGGGAGCATCTACAAGTGGCTGGGCCTGGAAGTCGGCATCGTCCAGGCGCAGATGCCCAAGGACAGGCGCGTCCGGGCCTACGCGGCAGACGTTACCTACGGCACCAACAACGAGTTCGGCTTCGACTACCTGCGCGACAACCTCGAGATCGACCCCCGGGGCCTGGTGCAGCGTGGCTACAACTACGCCATCGTGGACGAAGTGGACTCCATCCTAATCGACGAGGCCCGCACCCCGCTGATCATCTCCGGCGCCGCCGAGGAGTCGGCCAAGCTGTACCGCCAGTTCGCCCAGGTGGTCCCACGCCTCAAGCGTGACGAAGACTACGAGGTGGAGGAGAAGTCCTACAGCGTGGCCATCAACGAGGAGGGCATCCACAAGGTGGAGAAGATCATCGGGGTGGACAACCTCTACGACCACATCAACACCCCCCTGGTCCACCATCTTACCAACGCCCTCAAGGCCAAGGAGCTCTACCAGAAGGACGTGGCCTACGTGGTCAAGGATGGCGAGGTTCTCATCGTGGACGAGTTCACCGGGCGCCTGATGCCCGGGCGCCGCTGGAGCGACGGCCTCCACCAGGCGGTGGAAGCCAAGGAGAACCTGCGGGTGCGCAACGAGAACCAGACCCTGGCCACCGTCACCCTGCAGAACTACTTCCGCAAGTACGACAAGCTGGCGGGGATGACCGGTACCGCTTCCACCGAAGCCGACGAGTTCTTCGAGATCTACAAACTGGAAGTGATCGATGTGCCCACCAACCTGCCCATGGTCCGCGATGACGCCAACGACCTCATCTATAAAACCGAGGCGGCCAAGTTCAACGCGGTGGTGGAAGACATCATCGAAGCTCACGAAAAAGGGCAGCCGGTCCTGGTGGGCACCA
Source organism: uncultured bacterium (assembly GCA_963765625.1). Lineage (GTDB taxonomy): Bacteria > Actinomycetota > Geothermincolia > Geothermincolales > Geothermincolaceae > CAVXXD01. Next base: position 138,934 of record CAVXXD010000010.1, on the reverse strand, counting down.
TCTCCATCGAAAAGAGCGAGCGCCTGTCTTCTCTTCTGAAGAAGCACGGGGTCACTCACGAGGTGCTCAATGCCAAGCAGCACGAGCGGGAAGCGGAGATCGTCGCCCAGGCGGGGCGCTTCGGGGCCGTGACCATCGCCACCAACATGGCCGGCCGCGGCACCGACATCATGCTGGGGGGCAACCCCAGGATGATGGCCCAGCACGAACTGGCGGGGCGGAACGAGCTGGACGAGGACGAATGGAAGAAGATCCTGGCCGAGAAGGAACTGACCTGGGAAGACTGGCAGAGCAAGCTGGGAGAAGTCACGCGCTGCTGCGAGGAAGAGAAGGCCAAGGTGATCGAGGCGGGCGGCCTCTACGTGCTGGGCACGGAACGGCACGAGTCGCGGCGTATCGATAACCAGTTGCGCGGGCGCTCCGGGCGCCAGGGGGACTCGGGGCTCTCCCGCTTCTATCTCTCGCTGGAGGACGACCTGATGCGGGTATTCGCCTCCAACGCCATCGCCTCCATCATGGACCGCTTCCACCTGCCGGAGGACCTGCCCATCGAGAACCGCATGGTCACCCGTTCCATCGAGAACGCCCAGAAGAACGTGGAGGCCAACAACTTCGAGGCCCGCAAGAACCTCATCAAGTACGACGACGTGATGAACCTGCAGCGCGAGCTGATCTACGGTGAGCGGCAGAAGATCCTGGAGGGCCAGGACATCCACGACCAGGTGCGTGAGATGATAGCCGAGGTGATCGAGGGCATCGTCGACAGCAGCATCGACCCGAAACTCCACCCGGACGACTGGGAACTGGATGAACTGTTCAAGCAGTTGAACAGCCTATTTCCGGTAAGCTTCACCCCCGACCAGCTGGACACCGACGAACTCAACTCCGGAGATGCTCAAGGATGCCCTCATCGAAGACGCCAACGAGGCTTACGACCGCCGCGAGGCCGAGTTCGCCTCCAGCGGCCGGGACATCCGCGAGCTCGAGCGCCTGGTGATGCTCCGGGTCATCGACAACCGCTGGCGTGAACATCTCTACGCCATGGACTACCTGCGGGAGAGCGTGGGCCTGCGCACCATGGCCGGCCGCGACCCCCTGGTAGAATACAAGGGCGAGGCCTTCGAGATGTTCAGTGATATGACCTTCAGCTTCAAAGAGGAGCTGCTCCGCTACATGTATCACATCCAGGTGGTCAAGCTGGAGGACCAGCGCCCCCGCATGCGGGTGACCGAGGAGAGCGGGGGAGGACAGGACACGCCCGCCAGAAAGAAACCCAAGCCTGCCCAGGCTTCAGCCGCCGACAAGACGCCGCGCAACGCCCCCTGTCCCTGCGGCTCCGGCAAGAAGTACAAGTTCTGCTGCGGCAAATAACGAAAGTTGGGGTCAGACCCCTTCTCCACTTTCTCCGCCGTTTTCCCAGGTGGCCGAGGTTGAAGTGGAGAAGGGGTCTGACCCCAACTTTCGTTCGCGGTGTCAGGCGTCGACGTTTTCGCCGGTGAAGATGTCCGAGAAACGGTCGCGCAGTTCCAGCTTGCGGACCTTCAGGGTCATGCCGTAGGGCATCTCCTCCGGCTGCACGATACGGATGGCCCGCGGGCACTTGTAGGCGCCGATATTCTCCTTGCACCAGGCCAGCAACTCCTCTTCGGTGGCTTCCGCCCCCGGCGCCAGGCTGACCACCGCGATGGGCATCTGCTTCTTCAGGGGATGGGGCACCCCCACCACGGCGACGGCATCGATGGCGGGGTGCTCCTGCACCTCGCGCTCCACCTCCACCGAGAATATGCTGTACCCGCCGCTCTTGATGACGTCCTTCTTGCGGTCGACGAAGTTGAGCCGGCCCCACTTGTCGCGGTAGCCCATGTCCCCGGTGCGCAGCCAGCCGCCGTCCATGATCAGCTCGTCGGTAGCCTCCACGTTGTTCCAGTAGCCCTGGCAGACGCCAGGCCCGTTTACAGCGACCTCGCCCACTTCGCTGCGCGGGAGCTTCTTGCCGTACTCGTCAACGATGCGCATCTTCACCGGCCAGAGCGGCCAGCCCACGCAGCCCTGCGGGTAGTCCACTCCCATGAAGGCCAGTTTTACGGTGGCGACGCCCGCCAGCTCCACCATGCCGTACACTTCGGCAAAGAAGCACTTGGCGCGCAGGGGCCCCAGGCGGAAGAGGCTGCCCCGCTTACGGAAATCCTCGATGTGGTGCTTAGGCATGGCGTCGGCGGCGCTGCCCAGGACCTTGAGGGAAGAGAGGTCGTACTTGTCCAGGCCCTGGTCGATCATCATGGCGTACATGGCCGGCACCCCCACGAAAAGCTGCGTCCCTTCGCGCTCGATCACCTCCAGGACTTCTTTCGGGGAGAAATGCTTCATGTAGGTGCAATATATCCCCAGGCAGACGCCGATGATATAGGTACCGAAGCCCATCACGTGGGAAGCCGGCAGGCAGAACAGCCCGGTGTTCTTCCTCCCGCCGGGGATCAGGGCCGACATGTTCTTCTGGGCGGTGAGCAGGTTGTCCGAGGTCATGAAGGCCCCCTTGGGGAAGCCGGTGGTGCCGGAAGTATAGAAGATGGCACAGACGTCATCCCTCTTCTGTTTGAAAGAAGGCCCTTCGGGCGAGGCCGCCTGCATGGCCTGGTCCAGGGAGACGAAACCTTCCGGCACGTCCGAGGCTCCGCTGGCCATTATCCAGCGTTTGACGCCGGGCATGCGCTCGCGATCGCGGATGTTCAGGGCGAACACATCCTTGTCGACGATGAGCGTATCGGCCCCGGAGTTCTCCAGGATATAGGCTATCTCCTTGCCCTTGAGCATGAAGTTCATGGGCACGGCGATGGCGCCGGCACGGATGATGGCGAAAATACCCAGGGGCAGGTCGATGTTGTTGTGGGTGCATATGCCCACCCGCTCACCTGGCTTTATCCCCAGGTCCACCAGGGCCGAAGCCATGCGTTCGATGAAGGCCGACGCGTCGTTGTATGTGAAGACGTCAGCCGGAAAGCCGGTGTAGTCGAGCGGTTCGTGCAGCCTGACGAAACGCCGGTCCCCTCGCAGCTCCGCCACGCGGCTGTGCAGGGTGGCCAGGGTAATGTCACGGTCCAAAGCAAGCTGGATCTTGTCCGGAAGGAAACGCATAACCACTCCTCTCCCTCAATGTGAATAAATTCCCCAAAAAGTAGTTTGCAGCCGAAAACATCTTACAACGCATGCCGCCCACCTCGCAACGCCGTCCTTATAACCGCCCACCCCGCGACGCCCGGCACGCCGTCCCCGCCTTGTGTTAAACTCTTAACTTGGACAGAAACGGAGGAGAAATCATGTTGGACGACTGGAAGAACGATATCGCCGAGCTGGGCGAGAGTGTGGACAATATTAAGGAGTATCTTTGACATAGAGGAAAAAAACGCGCGCCTGGCCGAGCTGGAGAAGGAGACCTCGAGGCCCGAACTCTGGGACAACCAGGAGCGCGCCCGCGGACTGCTAGCCGAGCAGTCCGGCCTGCAGGACTCCCTCGAGGCCTACGCGGCCATGGAGTCCGACTACCGCGACCTGCAGGAATACCTGGAACTGCTCCAGGAAGAAGGAGACCCCGAGCTCGAGCAGCTTATTCCGGAAAACATCCGCAACCTGCGCAAGCGCCTCGACCGCCTGGAGGAAGAGAGCCTGCTCTCCGACGAGTTCGACGCCCGCGACGCCGTGGTCAGCCTCCACTCCGGCGCCGGCGGCCTGGAGTCGCAGGACTGGACGGAGATGCTGCTGCGCATGTTCCTGCGCTGGGCGGAGCGCCGTGGTTTCAAGGTCGACCTGAACGAACTGCAGCCGGGCGACGGCGGGGGCATCAAGAGCGCCACCTTCACGGTGCACGGGCGCCACGCCTACGGCCTCTTCAGCGCGGAGAAGGGAGTGCACCGACTGGTGCGCATCTCCCCCTACGACCAGGCCCGCCGGCGCCACACTTCTTTCGCCTCCCTGGACGTCATACCCCTGATCGAGGACGACATCGAGATCGAGATCGACCCCAAGGACCTGCGCATCGACACCTACCGTTCCAGCGGGGCGGGCGGGCAGCACGTCAACGTTACCGACTCGGCCGTGCGCATAACCCACATCCCCACCGGCATCATCGCCACCTGCCAGAACGAGCGTTCCCAGATCTCCAACCGGGAGACGGCCATGCGCATTCTCAAGGCCCGCCTCTTCGAGCGGGAGCGGGAGAAGCGCGTGGACGACATCAAGGAGTTGAGGGGCGCACGCCGCGACATCGGTTTCGGCAGCCAGATCCGTTCCTACGTCCTTCATCCCTACCGCATGGCCAAGGACCACCGTACCAACTGGGAAGAGGGCAACGTCGACGCGGTGCTCGACGGTGACCTGGACGCTTTCGTCGACCGCTACCTCCATTTGAAGGCCACCAGCCAGTGAGTTGACGGCAAACAACCGGCACAGCCCGCTTCGCTTGGATACTGACACCCCCGGCTGTTAATATAGACAACTGTGTTCGGGCCGACGATACCGACGATACGGGAGAAAACGGTATGAGCAGCGCCGCGGATTATAACATCAGGGTGGACCTGCACGTCCACACCATAGCCAGCGGGCACGCCTATTCCACCGTGGCAGAGATCGCGCGCGCCGCGGCGGAAAAAGGCCTGGAAGCTGTGGCTATGGCCGACCACGGACCAGCCCTGGGCGGCGGCGCCCACCCCTTCCACTTCTGGAACCTGCGGGTGGTCCCGCGCCGCATGGAGGGCGTGGTTATCCTCCGCTCGATAGAGGCCAATATCGTAGATTCCGAGGGCGGCCTGGACCTGGCCGACGGATTCCTGGAGCGGCTGGACGTGGTGCAGGCCGGCTTCCACCCCGGCTGCGGCTACGACCAGCGGTCGGTGGAGGCCAATACCCTGGCCATGCTGGGAGCCATGCGCCACCCCCTGGTCGACATCATCGTCCACCCAGGCAACCCCGCATTCCAGGTCGACATCCCGGTCGTGGTGGAAGAGGCCGCCAGGCTGGGCAAAGCCCTGGAGATAAACAACGCCTCCTACGTCTACACCCGCATGGGCAGCCGCGAGAACGACCAGCTCATCGTGGAGGAAGCTAAGCGCCGGGGGGCCTGGATAGCGGTGGGGAGCGATGCCCACATCGCCGGTTTTGCAGGAGAATTTTCGCATGCGGTCGAAATATTAGCAGGCGTTGAGCTGCCTCTCGGCCGGGTCGTCAACCGCGACCTGGACGGGCTGCGTGAATTCCTCAAGGGCCGCGGCAAGGTTCTCGACCTGGAAGGATAGCCAAAGAAAATGGGAAAGAGGAAACCAGAATGCAAGCAAGCGTGGATGAGAGGGAAGGTGCCGTCTTGCTGAATGGGCAGGCGGACGGGATACCGGTCGAGGAGCTCGAGAGGATCTGTAAAATGGTCCGCTCGGACATCGTCCGCATGATCGGCGCGGCGGCGAGTGGCCATCCCGGCGGCTCGCTATCCTGCGTGGAAGCCCTGGTCTCCCTCTTCTTCTATAAAATGAACCACCGCCCGGATCAGCCGGATTGGCCGGAGCGCGACCGCTTCGTCCTATCCAAGGGACATGCCGCGCCCACGCTCTACTCCGTGCTGGCGCGCAGCGGCTACTTTCCATCCGAGGAACTGCTCAGCCTGCGCCAGCTGGGCTCCATATTGCAGGGACATCCCGACTCCAAGAAAACCCCGGGGGTGGAGATCTCCACCGGGTCCCTGGGGCAGGGGCTAGCCGCGGCCAACGGCATGGCCCTGGGGCTGCGCCTGGACCGAAGCGACGCTCACGTCTACTGCGTAGTCGGGGACGGGGAGAGCCAGGAAGGCCAGATCTGGGAGGCGGCCATGCTCGCTGCCCACAACTGCCTGGACAACATCACCGTCATCCTCGACAACAACGAATTGCAGATCGACGGGGCCTGCTGCGACGTCATGAGCCTGGGCGACATCGCGGCCAAGTGGCGGGCCTTCGGCTGGGAGGTCCGGGAGATTGACGGCAACGACGTCGAAGCCATGTGCCGGGCACTGGACGCCGCCGACGGCGCCACCGGCCCCGCCCTGATCCTGGCCCACACCGTCAAAGGGAAGGGCGTCTCCTTCATGGAACACGTCGCCGATTTCCACGGCAAGCCGCCCACACCCGAGCAGGTGGAGCAGGCCCTGAAAGAGATCGAGGAGAGCTGATGGAGGACCGGGGCACCAAACACACCAGGGACGGCTACTCCGCCGCCCTGCTGGAACTGGGAGAGAAGGACGAGCGGGTGGTGGTACTCGACGCCGACCTGGCGAAATCCACTCAGACCTACAAATTCCAGGAGAAGTTCCCGGCGCGCTTCTTCGACTGCGGCGTGGCCGAGCAGAACCTCATGGGCACGGCGGCCGGCCTGGCCACCACCGGCAAGGTAGTTTTCGCGTCCACCTTCGCCATCTTCGCCTCCGGGCGCGCCTACGACCAGGTCCGCAACACCATCGCCTACTCCAATCTCAACGTCAACATCGTCGCCACTCACGGTGGCATCACGGTGGGGGAGGACGGCGCTTCCCACGAAGCCATCGAGGACATCACGCTGATGCGGGTCATTCCCAACATGAAGGTGATCGTACCGGCCGACTACTACGAGGCCCGCGAAGCCGTAAAGACGGCGGCGGAGCTTCCCGGCCCGGTCTATGTCAGGTTGGGCCGCATCAAGGCCCCGGTGATCTTCGACGACGACTTCACCTTCGAGTTCGGGCGGGCCAGGGTGCTCCGTACCGGCTCGGACATCTCCATCTTCAGCTGCGGGCTGATGACCCACTTCTCCCTGCAGGCCGCGGAGATACTCGAGGCCGAAGGGGTGGAGGCCGAAGTGGTGCACCTATCCACCATCAAGCCGCTGGACGCTGCCGCGGTGCTCACTTCGGTGAAGAAGACCGGCCTGGCCATGAGCGTGGAAGAGCACTCGGTCATCGGCGGGCTGGGAGGGGCCCTGGCCGAACTGCTCTGCGCCGAGATGCCGACGACCCTGCGCCGCCTGGGCGTTCAGGACGTCTTCGGTACCTCCGGCGACTCCGAACAGCTGCTGGAACATTTCGGTTTGACCCCCCGTCATATCGCACAGGCGGCGATGGACGAGACCAGAAAAGCAAGGAGTTGATCAGCTTTGATCCGTTTACGCAGGGTGACTAAGATCTACAAGGGCAACATCTACGCCCTGGAAGACGTCACCGTGGACATCGAAAAGGGAGAGTTCGTCTTCCTGGTCGGGCCTTCCGGCTCCGGCAAGTCCACCTTCACCAAGCTTCTTATCAAGGAAGAGGAGCCCACCAGCGGGCAGATCTACATCGCCGACACCAACATCAACGAGCTGCGCAAGTGGAAGGTGCCCTTCCTGCGCCGCAAGATGGGCTGTGTCTTCCAGGACTTCAAGCTCCTCCCCCACAAGACTATCTTCCAGAACGTGGCCTTCGCGCTGGAGGTGACCGGGAAGTCTCGCCACATCATCGACCAGCAGGTGCCGGAGATGCTCAAGCTGGTCGGGCTGGGGCACAAGCTCGACGCTTTCCCGGACGAGCTTTCCGGCGGCGAGCAGCAGAGGGTCTCCATCGCCCGGGCCTTCATCAACCGTCCGCCCATCCTGTTGGCGGACGAGCCCACCGGGAACCTGGATCCTTCGATCTCGGCCGGTGTGGTCAAGCTGCTGGAGAAAATCAACAGTGCCGGGACCACCGTGATCATGACTACCCACGACAAAGAGATCGTGAATACATTCCGCAAGCGGGTGATCGCGCTGGAAAACGGCAGGGTGATCCGGGATCAGGACAGGGGTGTGTACGGATATGATTAATTTAAGATACATCTTCGAGGAGACCTTCGGCTCCCTGCGTAAAAACCTCGTCCTGGCGGTGGCAGCCATCGCCGTGGTCGCCGTATCCCTGGGCATGCTGGGGATAGTGGTGCTGGGGATGAACATCTTCTCCAACACCATCAAGAACACCGAGCGCAAGGTGGGTGAGGTGGACGTCTACCTCTCCGACCTCACAGCCGAGCAGGAGCGCGTGACCATGGACGCCTGGATCCGTGGTTTGCCCGAGGTGGACGCCGAGAAGGTCGAGTACAAGTCAAAAGCCGATGCCCTGGAGGAGTTCAAAGCCCAGCACCCGGACAACCCGGAGCTGTGGTCATACCTGGAGACCAACCCGCTGCCCGCCTCCTTCGTGGTGATAACCCGCGACCCCAAGGACGTGCCGGTAGTGGCCGAGCGCATCCGCAACGAGTCCCCCTTCAAGGAGCGCATCGATCAGGTCAAGACGGCCTCCTCGGTCATCGCCAAGCTCGAGAGCGTCTACGAGAAGTTCCGTTACGTGGGCTTCATAGCCGTAGGAGTGCTGGGCATCATCGCCATCCTGTTGGTCTCGGTGACCATCCAGGTGGCTATCTTCGCCCGGCGGCGCGAGATCGGGGTGATGAAGCTGGTCGGCGCCACCAACTGGTTCATTCGCTGGCCCTTCCTGACCGAGGGGATACTGGAGGGCACTGGTCGGCTCGCTAATCGCCATCGTCGTCGTCCTCATCGTCAAGACCTGGCTATGGAACCCCCTCCAGGAGAACCTGGCCTTCCTCCGTATGACCATGGACAACTCCCTGGTGGTCCTGCTGTTGCCGTTGATCGTCATCCTGGGTATGCTCATCGGCGGTATCGGCAGCTTCGTGGCCCTGCGCCGCTTCCTGGAAGTCTGAGGCGGTGGCGCCATGACGGAAGGGGAGACCATGGCTCAGGGCGCACCCCCTACGCCACCGCGGCCGCCCATGCCCCCGGCTCCGCCCGCGCCGCCCGCGCCGCCGGTGGGTCAGAAGCCCATGTCCCGCCGGGAGAAAGTCATTATCGCGGTCGTGTTGGTGGTTTCCCTGATACTGGTGGCCTCATGCTTTACCATCCCCTACGTCTTCAACAACGACGACGGGAACGACAAGGCAGACAACGGTACGACCGTCGCCACCGGCAGCTACACGGAGGAGGAGGCCTGGCTTTCGAAAAACCAGTCCTTCCAGAGTGCCGTCGACGTGACCATGGCCAACTTCTACGAAGAGCTCGACGAGGATTCCCTGGATGACGCCGCCGCGCGGGGCATCAGCCGTTTGATGTCGGAAAGTGCGGACGATGAGGTGCTCACCGAGCGCGCCATCACCACCATGCTCGACTCCCTGGACGACCCCTTCTCCGGCTACATGGATAAGGAGTCGGTGGACATGCTCGATGCCCAGCTGGCCGGCAGCTTCTTCGGCATAGGGGTCTCCATGACCCAGGCGCGCAACGATATCAAGGTGGAGAGGGTCATCGAAGGCACCCCGGCCGAAGCGGCGGGGATCCAGGTGGGAGACATCGTCGTCTCCGTGGACGGCACCGACGTCACCGAGATGGATATCAACGACGTGGTGGCGATGATACGTGGCGAGGAAAACACCCACGTCAAGGTGGGGGTCAAGCGGAGCGGCGTCTCCGGGGTTATCGAGTACGACCTGGTGCGCGTGAAGATAGAGCTGCCGGTGATAGAGACGTCCATGCGCGAGGGGGATATCGGCTACATCATCTTCACCGACTGGACCAGGGACTCCGCCGAACTGCTGACGTCGGCCATGCAGGAACTGCAGGGCCAGGGGGCGAAGGGCCTCATCCTCGACCTGCGGGTCAACCCCGGGGGCCTGATGGACCCGGCCATCAAATCGGCCGATCTGTTCCTCTCCGAAGGGAACATCGTTTCTTCCAAGGGCAGGATAGCCGGATCCACCAGCACCTACGACGCCACGGAGGGCGTGGTCTGGGACTACCCCATAGTCATCCTGACCAGCCGGGGGACGGCCAGCTCTTCCGAGATCTTCTCGGCAGCCCTGCACGATAATTCCCGCGCGGTGCTGGTGGGGCAGACCACCTTCGGCAAAGGGGAGATACAGACCCTCAAGCGCCAGGCGGACGGCAGCGCCCTGCGTATCACCATCGCTCTCTATTACACCCCCGACGGCACCAGCATTAACGACGAGGGGATCGTGCCGGACGTCATCGTCAGCAATCCCGAGATGGGGGAGGAAGACCTCCAGCTGGCGGCTGCGGAACGCGTGGTCACGGCGATGATGCAAGGCCAGTCATGGAAGTGAGACCACATTTACGTTAGCGCCCATTATCTTTGTTAGTGATCATTATCCACACAATCAACACCTTTATCCACAACGCCCAACTTGTATAACTTTCAGGAAATTTGGGGTCAGACCCCTTCTCCACTTTCTTCCGCCGCTCTCCTTGGCCGGCCTTGAAGTGGAGAAGGGGTCTGACCCCAAATTTCTTTCCACTTTGACCACCGTCATGGATGCATAGGGCCAGGCGATGATATAAGATAAGAAGAGTAAAGGAGGTAGGCTCGTGGACAAACCTGAAGTCGTCTCCCCCCGAGGTATATGGAACCCTTCCGAAACCCTCTCGCCTCGAGTCAAACGCCTGCGCCAGGAATATTTCTCCTTCGACGAGCGCGATTATTTCCGCAACGAGGTCATGCCTTTCACCACCGGCACCCCGTGGGACGAGGTCTGGCTGCCCGCCCTCTGGGGCGTGGTGCCGGAGATCTACGCCTTCATGGACACTTTCGCCACCGGCCTCAAGGCGATGGCGCGCCCGGTGGACCTGCCCGAGGGGTTCTGGGACGAGTCGCTGGTGATGCGGCGTGCCCTCTTCTTTCGCGAAGTCTGCCGTAAATACCTGCCGGTCCAGATACTCGAGGGCGAGCTGGTGGTGGGCGGGCAGTTCAACTCGGCCCTCTCCTACTGCCTGGACTCGAAGGAAGCCCGGGAATTGAAGAAGGACCTCAAGCGCTGGAGGAAAAAGGCCGATCAGGTCAATTCCACCGGCATGGGCAACGCCGGAGCGGTCCCTGGACACCTGGTACCCGACTACCCCAGTGTCCTGCGCAAGGGATTCAAGGGGCTGACTGCGGAGTTCGAGGCGTTGAAGAAGACGGCCTCGACATGTGAACACCGGGACTTTCTCGACGCGCTCATCATGTGCTGCGGAGCCGCGCGCGAGCTGGCCGCCCGCTATGCCGACGAGGCGGAGCGCCTGGCGGCGAAGGAGCCCGATCGCCTGAGAGCGGAGGAGCTCTCCGAGATCGCCCGCATCTGCCGCAAGGTCCCATGGGGGCCAGCGGAGACGTTCTACGAAGCCGTACAGTCCCAGTGGTTCACCCACATGCTCGTGATGACCTGCGAGGGCTATCCCGGCCCCGGCCTCTCCCCCGGCCGCATCGACCAGTACCTCTACCCTTACTACCAGATAGACCTGGAGGAAGGCCGGCTCACCCGTGAAAACGCCAGGGAAATCCTCGACTGCTTCTTTATAAAGCACAACTATGCCTACGACTACCAGGGGCGCGTTGGAAAGAACCAGGGCATCACCGCCGGCTTCGGCCAGTTGATCACCCTGGGTGGCATCGATTCGGAGGGTGAGGACGCATCCAACGACCTGACCTGGCTCTTCCTGGATGTCATCGAGGAGATGAACCTGCTCGAGCCCAAGCCTAACGTGCGCCTGCACCGCAAAACCCCAGACGACCTGCTACGCCACGTGGCTGGAATGTTGGCCGGGGCCCAGGGTTCGCCATTCCTGCTCAACTTCGACGAAGCCTCCATGGCCGGCCTGGCATGGCAGGGACTGCCGGCCGAGCGTCTGTGGGACTACGCGCCGGTAGGCTGCCTGGAGAATACCCTGCAGGGGGATGACCGCTCCGGCACGGTGGACGTCAACGTCAACCTGGCCAAGGCGGTGGAGATGACCTTCTCCCGCGGCCGGGACCTGGCCTCGGGCAAGCGCATCGGCCCCGACACCGGCGACCCCCGAGCCTTCGCCACCTGGGAACAGTTCCGCGGCGCTTTCGAGCACCAGCTCAAGGCCCTGCTCGATCGCATGCTGGAGGTGTCGGACTTCTCCGACACCCTGCGTTCCCGCTACCAGCCCACGCCGTACCTCTCCACGCTGGTGGGCGGGTGTGCCGAGAGCGGCCGCGACGTCACCGATGGCGGCGCGCGTTACAACTTCATTACCGTGGAAGGTATCGCCCTGGGCACCGCGGCCGATTCGCTGGCGGCGGTCAAGCGCCTGGTCTACGAAGAAGAACGGGTGAAGATGGCCGACCTGGCCGGCGCCCTCGCCGCGGACTACGAAGGGTACGAGACCCTGCGTCAGACCATGCTCAACCGCGCACCCAAGTACGGTAACGACGACGACTATGCCGACGAGGTGGCGCGCTGGCTCTCTAACACCTGGACCACGACGTTCTGGGGCCGGGTCACCCCGGATACCCGCCGCAAGTACCGGGCGGGGTATCTCTCCTGGAACTACTGGATAGCCTATGCCCCGTCCACCGCGGCCACCCCGGACGGGCGGAAGCGGGGCACTCACCTCTCCAACGGCATCGGGCCGGTGGACGGGAGCGACCGCAAGGGCCCCACCGCCGTGGCCCTTTCGGTGAGCAAACTCGGCCTGGAGACCGCCCCCAACGGCGACTCCCACACCATCTCGCTATCCCCCTCCCTCCTGCGAGACGAGGAGCACCTCGAGAAACTCATGGCCTTCTTGCGGGCCTACGGGGAGAAGGGAGGGACGGCCCTGCAGATCAACGTGCTCAACCCCGAGACCCTCGTCGCCGCCCAGGCCGACCCGGAAGCCTACCGCAACCTCATGGTGCGGGTCACCGGGTACAACGCCTACTTCGTAATGATCGGCAAAGCCATGCAGGATGAGATCATTGCCCGGGAATCACACCGGCTCTGACGCCTCCCGGGATGGGGCCCCGACCGGGGTCGTCTTCAACGTACAGCGTTATTCCACCGAGGATGGCCCGGGCATCCGCACTACCATCTTTCTCAAGGGCTGTCCCATGCGCTGTCCGTGGTGCCACAACCCCGAGGGTATCTCGTCCCGCCCCGAGCTGGTCTGGTACGCGGTGCGCTGCATCGCGGCGCGGGACTGCCTGGCGGCCTGCCCACATGGCGCCCTGGAACTCACCCCGCGGGGGATGGCCGTCGACCGCTCCGCCTGCGATGCCTGCGGAGAGTGTGAAGACGTCTGCCCCACCGCCGCCCTGGAAGTCATCGGCAAGAAACGTGGCCTGGAGGATGTGCTGAAAGAAGCCCTGCGCGACCGGGTCTTCTTTGAGAAGTCGGGTGGGGGAGTCACTCTTTCCGGGGGAGAGCCGGCCCTGCAGCTCGAGTTCAGCCTGACCCTGGCCCGGCGGCTCAAGGAAGAGGGGATACACGTGGCCCTGGACACCTGTGCCGGTGTTGCCCCCGAGCGGCTGGAGCAACTGGTGCGCCTGGCCGACCTGGTGCTGCTCGACCTCAAGACCATGGACCCGTCCCGGCACCGGGAGTGCACCGGGGTGGAACTGGACCGGGTGCTGGACAACGCGGAACGGCTGGCTGCTTCCGGCAAGCCCCTGTGGGTGCGCACGCCGGTCATTCCCGGCTATACTGATTCCGAGGGTAACATCCGGGCCATCGCCCGTTTCATCCGGGACCGGCTGCCCGGCACGGAAAGGTACGACCTGCTGGCTTTCAACAACACCTGTGAAGGCAAGTACGAGCGGCTGGACATGCCCTTCCACCTGGCCGGCGTGGAGATGGTCAGGCGGGAGGAGATGGAAAGGCTGCACGCCGCCGCCCTGGAAGAAGGGGTCACCGGCGCGCGCTGGTCGGGGGCTGTCAGACTGGAAGAGAAGAAAGAAAAGGAGGCTTGATCCCGTGGAAATACCCACCCCGGTGAGGGACCTTTTCGCGCAGGGGATGATCGCCAAGTTCCTGGCCACCCTGGACGCGGACGGCGGGGTAAACGTGGCCGTCGTCGTCACCCTGCAGCCTTCCCCGGACGAGCGCCGCGACCGGCTGGTCTTCGGGGAGTGGCTGATGTGGAAGAGCCGCGAGAACCTCAAGTCCCGCGGCCGCATCGCGGCTGCCGCCGTCGACCTCAAGCTGAGGATGGCCGGACTGACCGCGGACTTCCAGGGTTTCGAGTTCACCGGGGAATACGTCGACGCCATCAACTCCTCCGGCATCATGCGCTACAACGCCTACACCGGGGTACGCAGCGCCGGCATCCTCGACGCGCGTGAGGTGGGGGAGATGCGGCGCGCCGGTTACCCGCGCGTCGCGGCCGACCTGGCCGCCCTGCACCTCCATCGCCTGGCGGAGAGGGGTGGGGGAGGAAAGGAACGCGTCACCCCCCGCCTGGTGGAGCAGCAGTTCACCGCGGTCAACTCCGTCAAGGCGCTGGCCCTGGTGGGCAAGGACGGATACCCACGCATCTTTCCCACGCTGGCGGTGGCCGGCCGGGCTGGCCGGGAATTACTCATCAGGATCAGCCCCTACAACCGGGAGCTCCGTGAGGTGGAACTGCCGGCTCGCGCGGCCATGTGCGTGCTGACCATGAAGGCCGTCTCCTTCCAGGTCAAAGGCGACCTGGTGCGGGAGGGCGGCAGCTACCTCCGCCTGGAAGTGGCCGAGGTCTGGAACTCCTCGCCACCCCTGGCCGGAGACCGCATCTACCCGTAGTGGAATTGGGGTCAGACCCCTTCTCCACTTTCTCCCGCCTCCGACTGTGGCCGGCCTTGAAGTGGAGAAGGGGTCTGACCCCAATTCCACTTCACGGTGACTGTCAGGTGAAGAAGTTATAATGAAGGCTATGAAAAGGTCACCATTTACCCTGGCTCTCGCCATCCTGACATCCCTTGTGCTCCTGGCTGGCTGCGGTGGGGGGAACCAGCAACCGGACCAGAAGCTGACGGGGGTCGACTGGCCCATGTACGGCGGCACCCCCTCCCGTATCAACTACACCCCTGAGAACTTCGCGCCCCCCTTTGACATCAAGTGGTCGGCTGTCACCGGCGGCCTGGAAGGAGGAGCGGCCGTAGCGGGTGGCGTGGTCTGCGTGGCGGACACCGAGGGGCGGGTCTGGTGCATGGACGCGGCCACCGGGAAAGAAAAATGGAACTTTAAAGGCGACGGCCCCTTCCATGACCAGGTGCCGCTGATCTACGAAAACCGTGTCTATGTAACCGGCGACAACGGCATCTTCTACTGCCTCGATTCCCTGAGTGGGCGAAAGCTCTGGGACAAGCAACTGGAAGAAGGCAAGCCTTCTTCCCCCCTGGGGGACGGCGGTTCCGTATATTTCTCCATAGGATCGAAGCTCTACTGCTTTGGTGCCCGTGACGGAAGGCAGTCCTTCGCCTATTCCGGCGGCGACGGAGTGACCCTCACCGCTCCCGCCCTCATCAAGGGCATGGTCTATGCCGGTTCCGATAAAGGGGTCATGCTCTGTCTCAATGCCGCGGACGGCAGCCTGGTCTGGAGTTACGACCTGGGCGTGGAGATAACCTGTTCACCGGTTCTTACGGAGATGCGCGCCTTTTTCGGGACCGCCGACAACATGATGCAGTGCCTGGACCGTCAGACCGGTCAACCGTTATGGTCGGTTCGCGTGCAGCAGAAGGTGTCCTCTACACCTGCCATATCCGGTTTTGACCTCATCTTCGGAGCAGGCGACAACGTGAACCAGGCGCCGGGGGTGGTGTGGTGTCTGGACGCGGTGAGCGGTAAAGAGCGCTGGAGGTACGAGACTGACTACCGCAGCCCTCTCCCTTTGAGCGCCAGTGACGCGTACGTCTTCGTCTATGGAGGCCTGGTGCTGTCCAAGGATGCCGGCTCGAGCGTTACTTCCCAGCAGGTCTCGGGAAGCACCTACGCCCCCCCCGCGCCTTATGGCGGCCGTATCTTCATCTGCGGCGCCGACGGCACCCTTTATTGCATGGGCCCCTGAGGCCTCCAAGACCGCCGCGCTGCGCTCGCGGTGACCATGCGGATCACTCGTAGATCTTCTCGTCTTCCGCGAAAGCGTTCTCGGCGTCCTGCTCGGTGTCGCGCACGTTGTCGGGCATGCCGAGTTCCTTGTAGAACTCGTGCTGGATGATGAGGTTCATGATCTCGTTGGTGCCTGTCCAGATCATTATCAGCCGGGTGTCCCGCAGAGCCCGCTCTACCGGATAGACGTTGGTGTACCCGATGCCACCCATGGCCTGCATGACGTGGTTGACGATGTTCCAGGCGGTCTCGGTGGAGAACTTCTTGGTCTCCGATACCAGCCGCCGGGCATAGGCGGCGGGTACGCCGCGGTCGACTGCCTGGGCGGTAGTGTAGACCATGGAGGTCATGGCGTCGAGTATGGTCAGCGACTCCGCCAGCTTGAAGCTGACCGCCTCGAAGTTCTTTATAGGAGTCCCGAAGGCCTTGCGCCGGGTGGAATAGCGGGCTGCCAGCTTGATCAGCTCGCGCGAACCACCGATGCAGCCAGCCGAAGAGGTCATGCGCTCCGGTATCATCATGCGGTAGAAGATCCTGCTCCCTTCGTTCGCCGTTCCCACCAGGTTCTCCACCGGTACCTTCACGTCTTTAAAAAGAACCCGCCCGGTGCCGCCGCCACGCGTTCCCATCAGGCCGTAGACGTGCTTTACCTCCACGCCCTCGCCCCTCTCCACCAGGAAGGCGCTGATGGAGTCGCGCGGTGCGCCGCCGGGGTTGGTGTTGGCGTAGACGAAGAAGTAGTCGGCACCTTCCGCTCCCACTATGAAGCGTTTCTGTCCGTTGAGGATGTAGTGGTCGCCCTTCCGCTCCGCCCGTGTAGTCGCCCCGAAGAAGTCCGACCCCCCGCGCGGTTCGGTCAGCCCCTCGGCCGTGCACAACGCGGCCTTGAGCGTAGGCGCCAGGTATTTTTCTTTCTGCTCGGGCGTGCCGAACTCGTTGATGGCCTCACCCACGATGGAAACCAGTGAATAGAGGCAGCCCAGGGAGACGGAAAGCACCCCGATCTCGCCGATGGCGATGACCTCCTCCGCCCAGCCGAGCCCCCGACCGCCGTACTCCGGCGGAAAGCGCAGGCCCAGCAGGTTGCGGCGGGCCGCTTCCACCAGGTATTCCTTGGGATAGCGCACCTGGTCCGCGTCCATGTCCAGGATAAGCTGGCGGGGTACCCATTTCACGAAATCCCGCACTTCGTCGCGGAGCTTCAGCTGCTCCTCGCTCATCAGGTATTCATACATGCTATCCCCTCCTGTCAAATCCGGCGGCCGGGCAGTGTGCCATCTTACGTTTTGCCCCCACACTCAATTCTATCACTGCCCGCATGCGCCCGCGGCCACGGCATGTGCCCATCTCGCAAATGCGTAAGGCCCGGTTTCCCGGGCCCCGCGCAAGAATGAGAGGCAAGGCAGCCTGCGGAATAACGGCACCGGTCCATGGATACAGAATATAGGCCGGCGCCCGGCATTCCATACTTCTTATTCGTCCGCACGACTCTTTTCCTTGAGGCGTTCTTACAATGATGCCAGGGGTGAAGCATTCCCGGGCAGTTGTTTCTTATTTGGCTAGCTGGTAACAAATATGTTACCATGAGTAAAGATTTTTTATGGAGGAGGTAAGAGCTTGGCAAAAGAAGAGCAGGTCAAAGTGAGGAAACGCCTTCCCGCCGCGGAACGCAAGAAGATTATTCTGGAAGCGGCAAGCCGGACTTTCGTCGAGTTGGGTTACCAGAAAGCCCTGATGGACACCATCGCCAAGCGTTCCGGGGTGACCAAGCCCATCATCTACCGGCATTTTCCCAGCAAGCTGGATCTGCTCCTGGCCATCCTGGAAGACCATGCCAGCGTCCTGACGGGCGTCATCACCCGCCCGCTGGATGAATACTCTAGCTGGCAGGAGGAAGTCGAGAAGGATATTCATGCGCTCCTGGAGTTCGTGGAGAAGTATGAGATGGGCTACCGGTTGACCTTCGAGGGGGAGATCGCCCAGGAGCCGGAAGTGATCTCGCGCATCCAGGCCATCCGCCAGTCCATCGTCAGGAACGTGGCCAAGAATGTGCGTCAGGGAACAGACCCCGAGAAGCTCAGCCGGCGGGAAGTCGACACCCTCGCCGTGATCATCGTGGGAATGGTGGAGACCACGTCCATCTACTGGCTGAGGCATCGCGACAAGCCCAGGAAAGAATACGAGGACAAGTTGATCTGGGCGGTAAAAAGAATGCTCGGAGGACTGCCCCCACGTCAGGAAGAATAGAAAGAAGAGTAAGAACAAGTTGGCGAACTCCGCCCCGGGATCCGGGACACGGACTTTGCGAGGGAAATGGAAGCAAGAATGGAAGAACCGGAGAAGAAAAAAGAATCGAAGATCGCCGGAAGGTTTGGAGCAAGGTTCAGGGCGAGAACCGATAAAAAAGAAGGTAAGGGTATCGAGGCCGCGGCAAAGAGCGTCGCGGAGCCGGAGATCGAGACTGCACCGGCAAAAAAGCACGTACCCTCAATGGACAACAGGCCGCCTACTCACCCCGACCATCCCACCCCGGCAGCAGCGGGCAGGCCCTCAGCCAGGGCTCCGAGGAAGGCGGAAAGATCGGGGAAACCCGAGGCCGCCTCCGACATGGCCCGTGAAGCAAGAACCGGGCAGGGGCGTGCCGCGAAGCCCGCGGGTAAGCCCGCGAAGCCAGCGGTTAAGCCCGCGGCCGGGCCGGAAGAGGCCAAACCGCCGGTTAAGGCCCCGGCTAGATCGGGAAAGAAATCCCCAACCGGTGGAGGGCAGCCCAGGCAGGAGGACAAGCCTCAACAAAGGCGTGAGCCCAGGCCCCAGCAAAAGCAGGAGCCCCGGCAGGAGGACAAGCCTCAACAAAGGCAGGAGCCTCGGCAGGAGGACAGGCCTCAACAAAGGCGTGAGCCCAGGCCTCAGCAAAGACAGGAGCCCCAGCAAAAGCAGGAGCCCCGGCAGGAGGACAGGCCTCAACAAAGGCGTGAGCCCAGGCCCCAGCAAAGGCAGGAGCCCCGGCGCCCCCCTCGCCCCGAAGTGGAACCCGCTCCCGAGCACGAGCATGAGCCCGAAGCCGAGACCGGGGGCGAAACCAGGACGACCTACGTCGACAGGCAGGGTGACTTCGACCATTTCATCTCCGATCTACGCCGGCAGAAGCGCTTCGGCATCGATCTCGAAGCAGACAGCCTCCATCATTACCAGGAAAAGATCTGCCTCATACAGATAGGTTTTCCCGGCAAGGTATATATCATCGACCCCCTGGCTGAGATCAACCTGGGCCCCCTGGCTCGCATCCTCACCGATTCCCGCGTCGAAAAGGTGCTGCATGGCGCCGACTACGACGGGAGGCTGATAATGAGCCACTTGGGCGTGCGCCTGCGCAGTGTCTTCGACACCATGCTGGCGGCGCAGATCCTGGGAAAACCCCAGGTAGGACTGGCATCCCTGCTCTCCGACTATTTTCAGGTGACTATGGACAAGAGGCACCAGCGGGCCGACTGGTCCCGACGGCCTCTTGCCCCCAGCATGTTGGAATACGCGGGATTGGACGCGGAGCACCTCCTCAACCTGAGGGATGCGTTGGCGAAAGAGCTCGAAGAAGCTGGTCGGCTTTCCTGGGCCCTGGAGGAGTTCGAGATCCTGGAGGGGGGGCTGGAGACGCTGCCCGGCCGTTCTCAGGAGATATACCGCACCAAGGGTGACCGCGACCTGGACCCCCGGCAAGCGGCGTTGCTGCAATCGCTTCTGCGCTGGCGAGAGGGCGTGGCCAAACGCAAGGACATTCCACCCTTCAAGATCATCCCCAACGAGATGCTCATCAAGTTGGCCATGCTTCCTCCGGGGGAAGAAGACGTAATAAAGGCGGATATCCTCACGCCGCGTCTGCGGAGCCTCTATGGCCCGGAGATACAGAAGGCCTTCAACAAGGGAAGGAACTCTTCTCCCCTGGAACTGCCCAGCAAGATCGGGGGAGGGGAAAGCCGGCGTCTCAACCGTTCCGCGGAGAAGCGCCTGAACCGCCTCAAGGAATGGCGGAGCCACTTCGCGCACGACCTGTCGCTCGACCCGGGGGTGATGATCCCCAACTCGGTGATGGAATCGGTGGCCATAACAAATCCCCGCGACCTGGCGGAACTGATCGGGTCCGGGCTGCTCAAGCGCTGGCAACTTCAGCTCTTCGGCGAAGCCTTGCTTCAGATCCTCCACTCTGTATCGCGCGACCACCAGTAGGGTCGCATGACCATCGACGCCAATGGAGTGGAAACCGTAGAAGGCCGCTGCGCCTCATGCCGCGAACTCACCGAAGTGGTGCGTATCCCCGAGTTCCATCTCAAGGTCTGTCCCGGCTGCTTCCTGCGCTGGTACGACCGGCGCCTCCGCCGCAAGCTGGAAGAGTACGACATGCTCAAGGGGGCGAAGAAAGTAGCCGTAGCGCTGTCCGGGGGCAAGGATTCCGTGGCTATGCTCCTGGCCATGCAGCGCCTGGGCTGGTTCATGGATTTCGAGGTGGTACCACTCCACTTTCACCTGGGCATGGGGGAATACTCCGATGCCAACCTGCGCATGGTGGAGGGCCTGACCGGGGACCTGGGCCTGCCGCTGCACCTGGTGCGCATCGCCGATCTGGGGCTGGAGGTCAAGAAAGTCAAGGGCTGGAACCCCTGCGCGGTGTGCGGCGGCATCAAGCGCGCCCTCTTCAACCGGGAAGCCCGCGCCGCCGGGGCTGAGGTGGTGGCTACGGCCCACACCCTGGAGGATATCCTCCTCTTCACTTTCAAGAACCTGCTCTCCCGACGTTATGATTTCCCCCGTCCGGTCCTTCCCGAACAGCAAGGCCTGCTGCGCAAGGTCAAGCCGCTGATGTTTACTCCCGAGCGCCTCAACGCAATATACTGCCGGCTGCGGGGGGCCGAATACTACTCCGACAAGTGCCCATTCTGGATCCCGGGGCCCCACCGGCTCAAAGAGGTCTTTGAGCTCCTGGAGGAAATCTCACCTTCCGGAAAGCTGCAATTGCTTCTCTCCCTGCAGGAGGCCTTCCCCCCAGGCGGGGGGAGAGAGGGCGAGGGGGCCATGCTCTCCTGCAACATATGCGGGGAGCCATCGTCGCAGCCCGAGTGCGCCCTCTGCCGCCTGCGCTCCTGGCTGGGTTGAAAGAAAGTTGGGGTCAGACCCCTTCTTTCGTTCAGGGCCATTTTGCCTGGTGGCCGGAGAGAAACGAAAGAAGGGGTCTGACCCCAACTTTCTTTCAACTTTCTTTTCTGCCTATGCTTCCGGGTTGGGGGTCTTCACCACCAGCACCTTGAAGATACCGTCGCCGGCGTTCTCCAGGGCGTGGGGGATATCCCTGGGGCTGAAGACGATCTCCTTCTCCCCGACCACTTCCGCTTCTTCTCCCACCGTGATCCGGCCCTTGCCCTCGACCACGTAGAAGAAGACGTCCACCTTGGTGGTGTGAAGGGGCATCTCCTCTCCCGGCTTGAACTTAAGGTACACCACCTGCACGTCGTCTTTCTTGAGGATCTTTCGCGCCTCTATTTTACGCGGTGTCTTGAACTCCTCCACCTCATCCATCCTGATGATCTCCATTACCTTCTCCTCCTCTCAGATATAAGAACTCTCCCAACAGGGACATGGGAACGATCAGCACCACCGTCAGCCCCAGGCGCAGAAGCATGAACTTCCAGCCCATGAAGCGCAGTTCCATCAGCTCCGCGGGGATGCTCAGGGCCGCCCAGGAGCAGAGGAACACCAGCACGTTTGCCACTCGCGCGCCCTTCGAAAGCAGGGCCGCGGCCATGGGGAACCCCACGTAGAGCGGGCCGGTGGGCAGGGTCCCCAGCGCTATGGAGATGAGGATGCCCTTGATCCCCGACTCCTCTCCCAGGTACTTAACGACGATGCCGCGGTTCACCCAGACCATGAACAGCCCCATGATCACAAGCACCGCCGGCAGGATGAAGGCCATCTCCTTGAAGTATTCCCACCAGACATGGCGCGCCACCGCGCCCTTGTCCGGGAAGGCCAGCGAGAGGGCGACGCCGGCTGCCACCGCCAGAACCAGGAAGGTCCAGTCCCATTTGATCCGTTTCCTCCACGGGACCCGGGGCTGCTCCTGGGGCTGTGCCGTGCCGTTGACCGCATCCGTCATCTTATCCACCTACTCCAGTATCAACCCTATAAGGAAGGCGACAGCCAGGGCCGTCGCGAAACTCAGGCCGTTCCGTATGAAAGCGAACTTCTTACCCAGTTCCTTGATCTCCACCGGGAGGAAGACGAAACCGATCATGGTCAGGGTGGTGATGAAAGCCGCTATGGCGGTGAGGCCGGCCCCCATATCCAGGATCGACTTGGCCAGAGGGAAGGCGATGAGACCGGGGATGAACAGCACCGCTCCCAGCAGCGCCGCGATCAGCACCCCCAGTACCCCCTTGTCCCCGCCGATGGCCGAGGCGATCCAGCGCGTGGGGACGAAGCCCACGATCAGGCCGATCAACACGATGATGGCCATGACGCTGGGCCCGATGCGCTTGAGGGCATTGAAGGCGATCTTCAAGGCCCACCCCGTCTTCTCCCGGCTCTTCACCAGGGAGGCGGCGAGACAGAGCAGCGCGAAGATGTCGATGCCGATAGCGGTCCAGGACATCTCAAACACCTTTCTCGCACAGGGTTATGAAACTATTGAGGACGCGGACCCGCTCCTTCAGCGCCGCCAGCCATGCTTCCAGCCGCGTCTCCCCCGACTCGGTGATGTAATAAATACGTTTGGACGGCCCGGCTTCCCCCGGCTGCCATTCCGACCGCACCAGCCCCTGCCGCTCCAGGTCGCGTAGCATGCGATAGACGGCGGCGGAGTCGGGGGGAAGGCCCGGGAAGGGGAGGTCCCCGATCTGTTCGATCATCTCGTATCCGTAGCAGGGCTTCTTCCGGATAAGGTAGAGGAGGCGTGGCTCGATGAAGCGTTTCTGCGGGCCCTGCCTAACGAAGCATTCGTGGTCCAGAGGAGTGGGGGTTGGTTCCTTTCCTGTTTTACTCACTTGACAATCTCCTGAACTATATGCAAAATAACATCTACATGTAAGAATACATATAGTTTAGGGCCCAGTCAAGAGGGAACATCGTTCATAGCACGGAGATATTACAGAAACAAGGTTAGGAAGAGAGGAGAAGAGAATGTTCTGTTATCAATGCCAGGAAACGGCCAGGAACACCGGATGCACCACTAGAGGCGTCTGCGGCAAGCTGGAGGAGACCGCCAACCTCCAGGACCTGCTTGTCTACACCCTCAAGGGGATATCCATCTACGCGCGAGATGCTCAAGGAACTGGGCGCCCCGGACCGGGCCAACGACCTCTTCATTATCCAGAGGCTGTTCATGACCATCACCAATGCCGACTGGGACGACGAACGCTTTATCATCTCCATCGAGGAAGGCCTCCAGCGGCGCGACCAACTCAAGGTAGAGTTCCTTGCCGCCTATAAGGAGAAGAATGGCCGCGACTTCGACGGGTCTCTCCACGACGCCGCCAGCTGGAGCGGCGACGCTTCCACCTTCGCTGAAAAGGCTCAGGCGGTGGGCATCCTGTCCACCGAGAACGAAGACGTCCGCTCCCTGCAGTACCTGCTCATCTTCGGCCTGAAGGGTATCGCGGCCTACGCCGAGCATGCCGCCGTACTGGGCTACACCGACGACGAGATCGCCGACTTCATCATGAAGGGGCTGGCTTCCACCACGAAAGAGCTCTCCGTAGACGAGATGATCGCCCTGGTGCTAAAGGCCGGCGATACGGCCGTCACCACCATGGCCCTGCTGGACGAGGCCAACACCACTACTTACGGCCATCCCGAGCTGACCGAGGTCAACATCGGCGTGCGCTCCAACCCCGGCATCCTCATCAGCGGACACGATCTCAAGGACCTGGAGGAGCTTCTGAAGCAGACCGAGGGCACCGGCGTGGACGTCTACACCCACTCGGAGATGCTTCCGGCCAACTACTACCCCGCCTTCAAGAAGTACGGTCACCTGGCCGGCAACTACGGCAGTTCCTGGTGGCACCAGCTCGAGGACTTCGAGGCTTTCAACGGCCCCATCCTCCTCACCACCAACTGCCTGGTCCCCTTAAAAGAAAAGAACACCTACCTGGACCGTCTCTTCACCACCGGCATCGTGGGTTACCCCGGGGCCGTGCACATTGCCGACCGCCCCGAAGGCGGTGCCAAAGACTTCAGTCCCATCATCGAGAGGGCGAAGAAGTGCGCGCCGCCAACCGAACTGGAGACCGGCAGCATCACCGGCGGCTTTGCCCGCAACCAGGTGCTGGCCCTGGCCGACAAGGTGGTGGACGCGGTCAAGTCCGGCGCCATCAAGCGTTTCGTGGTCATGGCTGGGTGCGACGGCCGCCAGAAAGCCCGGAGTTACTTCACCGAAGTGGCCGAGAACCTGCCCGCCGACGCGGTGATCCTCACGGCCGGGTGCGCCAAGTACCGCTACAACAAACTGGACCTGGGTGATATCGGCGGCATCCCCCGCGTGCTCGACGCCGGCCAGTGCAACGACTCCTACTCCCTGGCGGTAATCGCCCTCAAGCTCAAGGAAGTCTTCGAGCTGGAGGACATCAACCAGCTGCCCATCTCCTTCGACATCGCATGGTACGAGCAGAAGGCGGTGGCGGTACTGCTGGCCCTGCTCTCCCTCAACGTCCAGGGCATCCGCCTTGGGCCCACCCTGCCGGCTTTCCTGTCACCGGCGGTGGCCAAGGTATTGGTGGAGAAGTTCGACATCAAGCCCATCGGCGAAGTGGCGGAAGACGTCGCGGCCATGATGGCCGGCAGTTAGACTCAGGAAGGTGCTGAAAGGAACATGGCAAACAGGCAGATTGTAAGAATAGACGAGGACCTCTGCACCGGGTGTGGCGAGTGTGTCCTTCCCTGCGCCGAGGGCGCTATCCGGATCATCGACGGCAAAGCGAAAGTGGTGCAGGAGTCACTCTGCGACGGTGCCGGGTTCTGCCTGGGGGTCTGCCCGGAAGGGGCACTCTCCATCGAGACCAGGGAAGCGCCTGATTTTGACGAAGCCGCCGCGGAGAAGCATGCCAAGGAAGGGGGCGCGCGCTTCATCGCCCAGAGTTGTTACCTCTGTGGTACCGACGAACGGGCCGCACCCCTGATCCCGGTCAGGCACCAGGGTGAGAGCAAGTGGGTATGCACGCGGTGCCTGCCACGATTGATACACGGCTGATCCCATCAGCGCGGCAGGCCGAAGCGGAAGAGCGATCCTCCACCTTCGGCCTGCTCTACATTTATCCACCCTTCGTGGAGTTCGACAGTGGACCTGGCGATGTAGAGGCCCAGCCCCAGGCCGGGCAGGGAGTGGTGTTTGACCTCCTCCACCTGGTAGAAGCGATCGAACACCTTTTCCCGGTCTTTCTCCGGGATGCCCGGCCCACGGTCCCGGACGGAGAAGACCGTCTCCCTGTCATCCTGATCGAACCAGATGTCCACCTCGGCCTCGGCCGGAGAGTACTTGAGGGCGTTGTCGATGAGGATCAGGATCACCCTCGCCATTTTCTCGTTGTCCACCACAATGTGGTCCTCCTCCTCCGGGGCCCTGATGGAAAGCCGGCCGTTGTAGACCCACGGCCCCACCCCGTCCAGGGACAGGGAGACAAGGGCTGACGGCAGGATGGGCTTGAGATCCAGGCTTACTTTGCTCTGATCGATGAGGGAAGTATCCAGCAGGTTGCCGACCAGGTCGTTGAGACGGGTGGAGGCGGCGTTTATCTCCTTCAGGGCCTTCTCGACGATGCCGTCTTCGAGCTTGTCCCGGTAGTCCAGCAGTATCCGGGAATAGCCCTTGAAAACGGTGGCGGGCATGCGCAGCTCGTGGGCGGCGACGGTGATGATGTCCTTCAACTCGGCGGCATATTTCTCCGAGACCTCGGCCGAGGCGGTGATGGCGGCGTTGGCCCTCTCCACCTCCTCCAGCCTCACCCGCTCGGTGATGTCACGGGTGATTCCCAGGGCTCCGTATGGGGTGCCGTCCGGCCGTCGAAGGAATCCCGCCCGGACTTCCGAGGGGAAGGTGCTGCCGTCCTTGCGGACCTGGTCGACGTTCAGCTCCACCGGTATAGGCGGGGTGACGTGAGTCTCGGCGGCTTTCAGCAGTTCCTCCGCCCGCCTCTCCATAGTCGCCGCGAATGACTCGGGCGTGATCATCTCGGCCAGGGACTTTCCCACTACCTCCTCACTGGTGAAGCCGGTCTGGAAAAAGATAGTGGGGCTGACGTAGAGCAGCTTGAACTCCAGGTCGGTGATGAAGATGACGTCGGTGATGTTGCTCTCGATCAACCGGGTTCTCGCCTCCGACTCCTGCAGGGCCCGCTCGGAATCCCTCCTGGCCGAGATGTCCCGCAGCACCACGATGACGTAATCATCGGATTCGAACTCCATGAGCGAGGTGGTCAACTCCAGGGGTACGTCCCTGCCGTCCTTAGAGGTGCCCAGGAACTCGTGGACCTCCTGGTTTACGGTGGAAACCCCGGTCTGCATGTATTCCGACAGGAGCCCGGCGTAGGTGTTCTTGTAGGGGTCCGGCGGCCATCATGGACACGGGGTTCCGGCCGAGCACTTCTTCTTCCGCGAAGCCCAGCAGGGCTTCGGCGCCCTTGCTCCAGAAGACGATGTCCCCGTCCCGGTTGACCACCAGGACGCCTTCTTTCAAGCTGTCGGTGAGCAGGCGCAGCCTCTTCTCGTCCCCGAACATGGACGTCTTGCGCGTCTTCGGTTACCCGTGGTCCTCAGCCTTCAAAACCCGTTCTCCCCGTGACCCTTACTCCCGGCACTGAAAATAAAGCTTCCCCTGCTGATTATACTATGGCTACATCTCCAAGAGCATGCGGGTCATCCCCGGGCTGCCGAAGAATTCTTCAAAAGAAGCGTCGGCCAGCTCCATGTCCACCCGGAACCCCACTTTCTCGTAGGCGCGCCGGGCGGCGGTGTTGCCGGTGAGGATATTGATCTGGGCGAGATTGAAACCGCGCGCCCTGCCTTCGGACAGGACTTCTTCCAGCAGGCGGTCGACCAGGCCGAGCCGGCGGAAGTCAGGGAAGGCAGCCACGTTCTCCACAACCCACACCCCGTCCGGCTTGGGCGGGTCCACCTTGAAATAGGGCGCCATGCGTTCGGCCATGGCCCCGAAGTCCTCACCCGTCCAGCCCATCTCGGCAAAGGCCAGCCCGAAATCGGCGTTGCCCGCCTCTTCTTTGGAGAAACCGCTCAGGCCCGCCGCCACCCGGCCGTTCCGTCTCCGCCACGATGAACCTGGCGTGATGGAGCCAGGACACGTGCGCGGTGTCCAGGGTCCTCTCGAGCTGGGCCAGCCGCTCGGGGGTGTCACCCCAGGGGCCGGGATAGAGGAGGTCGTAGATGGAGCGGTGGCTGTGGCTCCTGCCGGCCATGTAGCAGATGACCGCCAGCGCCGGCACGTCCTCCTTCCCGGCCCTTCCTGATGATCGCTTCCATCTCTCACCTCGCGCAGAGCAGGGCGGTTAGAAGCCCCGAGAAGGTGTTGGCGAAAGATGCCCGGTGTATGCTGACGTCCGGGAAGGTGGCCGGCACCATCAGGGCCGAGGCCCCGGTCAGGGCCATGACTGTCAGGACGAAGAGGACCAGTGGTGTCCTGATCAGCTCGAGCGGTTTCCGGTTCTCGAACATGCACCCTCCCCTGGTTTACGTCAATGAAAAGGGCGGGCCTGGAGGCCCGCCCGGGTTGGTCTGATTCGTTTCAGGTCCGGCTGTCTCAGTAGCAGCCCAGGATCTTGGCGTAGCCGGGCGCGGAACCCGGCATCCTCATGCCTGACTGCAGCTTGAATACGGCCTCGAGATTTTTGGTGCCGATGAGGTTGACCCCTTTCTCCAGAAAGGCGACGTGGGGCCTGACCTTGTAGAAGACGTAGTTCTTGAAGTAGAAGGACGTCTTGTACATGCGGTTGAATCGCTGGAAGTCTCGGATGGCGCGGTCGCGGTCGGTGATGGCCAGAGCCGCCACCTTGCCGCTGACGGTGGCGCCGAGGATGCCGAACCACATAATCGGGTCCATCATGCCGCTCAGGGTGCCGCAGAGGATGTTGTCCCCCGAGAAGAGGCGTGGGTTATCGGGGCTGGCGATGGGCACCGCTCCTCCGGAGTAGATCCAACTGTCACTGGGATGCTCGACGCCCTCGTTGCGCCGCATGAAGCTCTGATATTTCTTTAAGGTTTCCTTGCTGACGTGCTTGTTGGAGAAGAGCAGGTTGAAGTAGTAGTTGTTGACGCTGGAGAGGTAGCCGTACTCGGTGATGCCCTCGTCCAGCCAGATCCAGGAGAGGCCGGAGAAGCCGATCTCGCCGCGGCTGATCCACCCGTACCAGCGGAGGTAGGGGATGTCCAGCGTCTCGTAGATGGAGGGGGTGAGCCCACCGGCGATGATGGTGTTCTTGGGCAGGCCGGCGATCATGTCCTTCTTCAGGCCGTCTTCCCAGGAGAACTGCACGCCCAGCTCCTCGGCTTCTTTGTAAAGAAGGGTGTCCAGGCTGGTCTCGCGGGGGCCTCTTTCCACCGTGTACATGGCGTCGTAGAAGAGGGTCTGCGGTGTCTCGATTTTAGTGTCGTGGAAATAGAACGGGCAGCGCTGGAGCTCGTGAAAGGCCGGCGATATGTCGATGCCGATGTAATCCGAGCAGGCTTTGACGTCCATGGGCGTGGTGTGGGTGGAGGGGTTGTACTGCGGGTCCCCGCCGTAACCCTTCTCCCGGTCGTGCACCACCACTTCGTAGTCCTCGCGCGCCAGGTTGATGGCGGCGATGAGGCCGCTCATACCGGCCCCGTAGATGTTTACCGTCTCCTTCTTCATACTTATCCTCCCTTCAGGGCTCCCCTCCCTGTACTTAACTCGTACGCCTTCCAATTTTAACACGAAATGCATGGATGCTATAATCTCACCTATGGATATCAAAGAAGCCAACATCAAGTTCCACGACGGGGCCAGTGACAGCTACGACCACAAGTGGGCTATCCGCTTCGACCAGGACATGGCCGGCTTTGTTCTGAACAAGTTCGAGCTGGGTCTGGGCGGGCCTTTCCCGGTCGGGCGCAAGCTGATGGAGGTCGGCTGCGGCACCGGCTACGCCATGCTCAACCTGGGCCTGGCCGGCAAGCTGGACCGTGCCTGGGGATGCGACATCAGCCAGGGCATGCTGGACACCTGCCAGAAGAACGCCGACGACCTGGGCATCGAGGTCCACCTGGATTGCGCCGACGCCGAGGTGTTGCCCTACGGCGACGACGAGTTCGAGATGGTTATCGGTCATGCCGTCCTCCACCACCTGCCGGACCTGGAGGCTTCTTTCAAGGAGCTCTACCGGGTGACTGAGCCGGGCGGCATCTGCGTCATCGCCGGTGAGCCTACCCAGCGCGGCCACCAGATCGCCCGGGTGGTCAAGCGCGCCGCCAACCTGGGCATCAAGGCTTACGCCCGCCTGGGGGGGAGGCTGGGAAAGAAGAAAGTGGTGCTGCGCAAGTACCCCGCCATCGTTTCGGGCGACGACGACCATGAGCTGCAGGAGCTTGAGCACATCGTGGACATCCACGTCTTCCGCCCGGCCGAGCTCTGCGAGATGGCGCGCGCCGCCGGTTTCCGGACGGCCCGCTACGAGACGGAGGAGCTGGCGGCGAGCATCCTGGGGTGGGCCATACGCACCATCGAGAGCAGCGTCGACGAGAGTAACATCACCGAGCGCTGGTGCTGGGGCGCCTACAACAACTACAAGCGGGCGCTCAAGCTGGACAACCTACTCTACCGCTTTCTGCCCCACGACTGGTTCTACAACCTGGTTCTCTACCTGGAGAAGTAGGCGGTGTAGAAGGAATGGCCGCGAACCGGGCGCGAATCTTTAAAGAAATAGAGCGGGGCAGCCAGCTGCGGGACCGTTACGATGCCGGGGCTACCGGCAAAGCGAAGCTCAAGGCGGCCGTCGACTTCGCCGTCGCCAAGCGCATGTACACCCTCTTCTACTGGAAGCACCTCTACCGTTTCGTCAAGTTCAAGATCCGCCACCGGCGGGTGGAGACGGACGGCTTCGTCTTCCTTCCACGCAAGTACCAGGTCGTGGTGGGCAAGGGGGCCCGCATGCACCTGGGACGCTTCGTGTGGATCGGCCACAACAATGCCCTGCGCTGCCACGAGGGAGAGCTCTACGTGGGGGCCAAAACGGTATTCGGCACCGATAACACCGTCAACTGCTTCGTGGGCATCCACATCGGTGAGGAATGCCTCTTCGCCGACTCCGTCTACATCGTGGACTTCGACCACAACTACTGGGACCCGGAGATACCGGTGCGCTCCCAGGGTATCGCCAAGGACCCGGTGCGGCTGGAGGGCAACACCTGGGTGGGCACCAAGGTCACCATCATCCGCGGGGTCACTGTGGGTTACGGCTCGGTGATCGGGGCCATGAGCCTGGTCAACCGCGACGTCCCACCCTACGCGGTGGTGGGCGGCATTCCCGCCAAAGTGTTGCATTATCGACCAAGGCCGGCGTAGATGGGGTCAGGTCTATCGTTTATTACTTTCTACCAGAAAATGGTAATCGATAAAGCCTGGCCGGTTGGTAAAATATGGTTGAAAATAATAAACGATAGACCTGACCCCAGGAGGAGCAGATGTCCGAGCTGCGCGTGAACCCCGTCACCGGGGACAAAGTGATCATCGCCACCGAGCGGGCCCGCCGCCCGGAGGACTTCACTCGTGCGGCGGGCGCGGACCGGTCCACCCCGTCGGACTGCCCTTTCTGCCCCGGCAACGAGGCCGAGACCCCCATGGAGACCATGGTGCGAGCCCACCCCGAGCGCGTGCCCAACCGGGAAGGCTGGCTGCTGCGGGTGGTCCCCAACAAGTTCCCGGCCTTCACCATGGAGGCCCACGCCCCCGTCTCCCACGGCATATACGAGCGCGGGCCGGTACGCGGCTTCCACGAAGTGATCATCCACGGCCCCGATCACTACGCCGGCCTGGCTGAAATGGAGCCGGAAGCGGTGCTGCGCGTGATGGACGCCTACCGCGACCGCTACCTGGCCCACCATGCCGGGCAGGGCATAGAGTACGTCCAGATAATCCTCAACTACGGCGGCGGTTCGGGCGCCTCCCTGGCCCATTCCCACACCCAGGTCTTCGCCATCCCCTTCGTCCCTTCTTCCATCGAAAAGGAGCTGAAGAAGGCCCGCGACTGGCGGCGCCGGCAGGGCTCCTGCATCTTCTGCGACCTGATCGCCTCGGAGATGAAGCGCGAACGCATGGTCTACAGCAACTCCCGTTTCGCCGCATTCGCCGCCTACGCGCCGCGCTTCCCCTTCGAGACCTGGGTGGTGCCGCGCCGCCATTCCCCCTACTTCGAGGATATCGACGACGAAGAACTGGGCTACCTGGGGGAGGCCTTCTACAACGTGCTGGGGGCCATGTTCCGCGGATTGAACGACCCGCCCTACAACCTTTACCTCCACACTTCCCCCTGCGCCCGCGGTACCGGTTACTACCACTGGCACGCCGAGATCCTGCCGCGACTGGCCACCTGGGGTGGCTTCGAGCTGGCCAGCGGGGTGATCATCACGACGGTCCTGCCGGAGGCGGCCGCCCGCTTCCTCCGCGACAACCTCTAAAGAAAGTTGGGGTCAGACCCCTTCTTGAATTTCTCCGAAAGGAAACGTAGAAACCGATGGTCCGGTTACTAAAGAGAGAAAACAAGTCCGCAGCACTGGCCCTGCTGGACCGTGAGCACGCCTTTAACCTCATCCTCATCAACGACATCGTGAAGTACGGCCTGGACAACCACGGCCATATCTTCCAGGGGGACTACTACGGCTTCTTCAAAGAAGAAGATGGGGGAGAAGAACTCCAGGGTATCGCCGCTCTCTTCAACTTCGGCCCACTGTTCCTGAACGCGCACGACGACGAGGCGGCCGCCGCCCTGGCCCGGCACGTCGCGGGGTTGGAAAAGCACCCGCGCTATTTCTTCGCCCGAGCCGGGCAGGCCGGTTTCTTCATGAAAGAGATGGAGAAGAAGGGCATCACTCCCTCCAAGTCCGAGGCGCAGGAGTGCCTGGTGTTGCGGCGCGAGGGTTTCCGGCCCCACCCCCGCGACGGCGATGCGGCTCGCGACGCGACTCATGATGCGGCCCGCGCCCGCTTCGCCCGCCCATCCGACCTCGAAGCTGTCATGCGCCTGCACGGCGCCTTCCAGGTGGAATATTACCGGACGACTTCTGACCTGGACGAGGAGTTCGGCTGCCTGGCTATCAGAGCGCATGGCCGGCGAGGGCATCACGGTAGCCGAGGTCGACGGCGAGCCCGTGGCCAAGGTGGAGACCATGGTGCGAACCTCTCGCATGGCCCAGATCGGCGGCGTCTACACCCGCCCCGGGCACCGTGGCCGCGGCCTGGCCGGAGCGTGCATGTCGCTGCTCTGCGGCCGCCTGCTGCGCGACTACGAGGCCTGCGTCCTCAACGTGGCCGCCGGCAACGAGCCGGCCCGACGCCTCTACTACGGTCTCGGCTTCGAGTACGTCTGCGACACCCGCATGGCCGTGTTCCTGTGATCAACCGGTATCCGGGCCCACGTCGGTCCAGGCGGCGATGCTCTCGATGCAGTTCTCGATGAAGCGCGGGTCTTCGACGACCACCTTCACCGCCCCGCGCGGGCAGACGTAAGCGCAACGCCCGCAGGCCTTGCACTCTTCCCCCAAGACCGCCCGCCCGCCATCCAGTGACACCTGCCCCCACAGGCAGCTCGGGACGCATGCCCCGCAGCCGTCGCAGGCCGCCTCGTCCACCTCGACGCGGACCCCCGGCAAACGCACGAAGAAGTCACGTGCCTCACGGCCGGCGTAGCGCCCGAAGCCGAACATGCAGCAGCAGGGGCAGCACTGGCAGATGCTCATCATGCGGTTGAGCGGCCCGATGCCCAGGGCCACGGCGTCAAGCTTGAGCTTTCCCAGCATGGGGGTGAGGCCGGTGCCAAAACCGCGCCGCAGGTGCGCCAGGGCTTCGTCCTTGCTGACGTGCCGCCCCACCCGCGGATCGATGCCCCTGGACGCCTCTCCCATGAAGATGCAACCGACGGAGTGGTCGTAGTCGCGGCACCCGTTGATGTCACGGCAGATGCATCGCGGCAGTATGACGTGGTGGCAGGCCTGCTCGATGAAATGTTCCATGATGGCGAGGGGCGCGGCCGTCCCCGGCGGCAGTTCGATGTTCTCGCACACCGGCACGTAGGAGAAGTTCGCGAAACGTGGCCCAAGGGCCCAGCCTGTCAACCGGCGCGCCCCGGGCAAGCCGGCCAGCCGGCCCACGCCCTCGCGGTACTTGATGAGCCGGGTGATGGATTTGAACACCAGGGGCCCGTTTCCCATGACTGCACCTCCAAGGTCATCATACCACCGCGTGAATAATATTCCGCCAACCGTGGAATAATCAAACCAGCAAAAGGCACGAAAGCAGGAAAGGCGGGGAATCATGAAAGAAGAAACGTGGAAGCACGAATACATCCACGTCAACAACGTCCGGCTGCACTACGTGACCCAGGGGCAGGGGCCGCTGATGGTGATGCTCCACGGCTTCCCCGAGTTCTGGTACTCCTGGCGCCACCAGATCCCGGCCATGGCCGGGCGCTTCAAGGTGGTGGCCCCGGACATGCGCGGCTACAACCAGAGCGAGAAGCCGGTGGGTGTCGGCCGCTACCGCCTGGACACCCTCACCGCGGACGTCGCCGGCCTCATCCGCGGCCTGGGCTACGAGAAGGCCGTGGTGGTGGCGCACGACTGGGGCGGCGCGGTCGCCTGGACCTTCGCCCGGGCCTACCCGGGGATGGTGGACCGCCTGATTACCTGAACTGCCCGCCCTCGGACGTCCTCTTCGAGCACTTCTTGAAGAATCCCCGGCAGGTCCGCCGGTCCTACTACATGTTCCTCTTCCAGCTCCCGTGGCTGCCCGAGGCCGTCCTCCGCTTCAACGACTACATGATGATCGAGAAGGCCTTCCGCGGCTGGGCCTTCGACAAGAGCGCCTTCACCGGCTACGACATCCGGATGCTGAAAGAAGCCGCGGCCAAACCGGGCGCCCTCACCTCCGGCATCAACTACTACCGGGCTTCCCTGCGCAACCTCCCGATGGCCCTGGGGATGATCAAGCAGGTCCGCACCGGCGTAGTCGGCCACAAGGTCAAGTGCCCCACCCTGGCCATCTGGGCCGAGGGCGACGCGGCCCTGGGCAAGGAGATGACCCTCGACTTCCACAAGGTGATGGAAGAAGGCGTGCCGCTGGACATCCGCTACATCCCCGATTGCAGCCACTGGGTGCAGCAGGAGCGCCCCGGCGAGGTCAACCGCTTCATGGAGGAGTGGCTGGCCGGCTACCCGGAAAGCGTCGCGCCCTGACCGCCCGCCCCTCACCCCTTATCAGTCGTTTTCTTTCTCCAGCGGTTCGCGCTAACATGACATCATGAAAGAAGCAGCTAAAAACAAGCGCCGGGACCGCCTTCTGCGCAAGTCGTTCACTGCCGCCGACGGCCTGCTGGCGCTGGGCGTGGTGGCCCTGGCGGCGGTCCTTATCATCCAACCCTGGGGCACCAAGCCGAGCGGCCGGGCTTCGGAGGTAATCGTCGAGGTCAATGGCGAAGAGGTCATGCGCCTTCCCCTGACCGAGGATGTGCACGACTACGAAGTCGAAGGCTACGAGGGCACCAGTTACTTCCAGCTGGAAGGATACGAAGTGAGGATGGTGGACTCCGCCTGCCGCGACAAGATCTGCGTCCACCAGGGCTTCGTCTCGGAGAGCGGCAACGCCGTCGTCTGCCTGCCCAACCGCGTGGTGCTGCGCCTGGAAGGCCAGGGCGGCATGGACACGGTGCAGAGGTGACGCAGCCATGGCTACACAAGTAAATGACAACAGAAGATAACACGACATCACGAGCCCTCCCGCCAGGTCGGCTACATCGGCCTGCTGGTGGCCATGGGCCTGGTGCTGCAGCTGGTGGAGACTTCCCTGCCGCCCCTGTTGCCTATCCCCGGCGCCAGGCTGGGGCTGGCCAACCTGGCTACGGTGATCGCCCTCTTCTTCCTGGGCCCGGCTGAAGCCCTGGAGGTGACGGTGGTGCGCGTCCTCCTGGGCGGCCTGCTGCGCGGCAGCCTGGTCGGCCTGGCCCTGGGCATGAGCGGCGGGCTGGCCGCCTGGGGCGTGATGACCGCGCTCTACCTCTTCTACCCGACGCCCTTCAGCATCACCGGCCTTTCCATCGCCGGCGCGGCCGCCCACAACGCCGCCCAGCTGGGCATGGCCATCCTGCTGGTGAACTTCACCGGCCTCTGGCTACTACCTGCCCTACCTGTTGCTGGTGTCCGTGCCCACCGGCTTCTTCATCGGTGTGACCGCCCGGCGGCTGGGGCAGGCCCTGGTGCGCTACACCGACGAGGGATACGCGGAGATAGGGTGAGGATATGGGCAAGGGAATGAGCGAAGCGGCTTTCATCCTCGAGGGCGTGGAGTTCTGCCTATCCCCAGCGCCCGAACACCCCCGTCTTAAAAGAAATAGATCTCACCATTCGAGGAGGGCGAGTTCGTCGCCCTGCTGGGTTCCAACGGCTCGGGCAAGACCACCCTGGCCCACCTCCTCAACGCCCTGGTGCTGCCCACTCGCGGCCGGGTGGCATCCTTCGGCCTGGACACGGCCTGCAGAGGACAACCTCTGGGAGGTCCGCCGCCTGGTGGGTATGGTCCTGCAGAACCCCGACCACCAGATCATCGGCCCCACGGTGGAGGACGACATCGCCTTCGGCCTGGAGAACCTGGGCCTGGAGAGGCAGGTTATGCACGAGACGGTGGAGAGGGTGATGGAGGAGCTGGAGCTCGAGCCGCTACGGGAGCGCGAGCCCCACTTCCTCTCGTCCGGGCAGAAGCAGAAGCTGGCTCTGGCCGGGGTGCTGGCCATGTCGCCGCGGGCCATAGTCTCGGACGAGTCCACCGCCCTGCTGGACCCGGCCAGCCGCGCCGAGGTGCTCGAGCGCCTGCGCGCCCTCAGCCGGGAGCGAGGGACCACCCTTCTTCACATAACCCACCGCCTGGAAGAAGCCCTGGCGGCCGATCGTGTGCTGGTGCTCCGCGAGGGGCGCACTGGTTTTCGACGCGCCACCGGCGGTGCTGCTGCGCGAGCACGATCTGCTGCGCGAGCTGGGGATGGAGCTGCCGGCCCTGGCCCGCCTGGTGGGGCTGCTGCGCGAGCGCGGCATCGCCCTGCCCGAAGTGGTGCGCGACTCAGGAGAGGTGGTGAGGCTGCTCTGTCCCTGATATTACGCGATGTAGAATTTACCTACCTGCCGGGCACGCCCCTGGAGTACCAGGCGCTGGCCGGCATAGACCTGGAGATCAAGCAGGGGCGAGGTGCTGGGCGTGCTGGGTTCCACCGGCAGCGGCAAGTCCACCCTGCTGCGGATACTCAAGGGCATCCTGCCGCCGGGGGGCGGTGCCGTCGAGCTGGACGGCGAGGCTCTGGAATCGCCTGAGGGTTGGCACCGCCTGCGCGCAGCCTGCGGCCTGGTAATGCAGAACCCCGAGCTCCACCTCTTCGCGGAGACGGTGGCCAAAGACGTCTGCTTCGGCCCGCGCAACCTGGGCCGGAGCCGGGAAGAGGCGGAGCGGGAGGCGGACCGGGCCCTGGCCGAGCTGGGCCTTTCTTTTGAAGAAATGCAGGAGCCGCAACCCCCTGGCTCTCTCGGTGGGAGAGCAGCGCAAGGTGGCCCTGGCCGGCATCCTGGCCATGCGCCCCGACTACCTGCTGCTGGACGAGATCACCTCCGGCCTGGACGGCGAAGGCCGCGGCCGCCTGCGGGAGATCGTCGGTGGCTGGAAAGAAGAGGGCAAGGCCGTGGTGCTGGTCACCCACGAACTCGAGGAGCTGGAGCGCCTGGCCGACCGGGTGGCCGTCCTGGCCGGCGGCCGGCATCCTCGCGATGGGGACCCGGGACGAGATCCTGTCCCAGCCCGGAGCTGCTGGAGGAAGCCGGCTACGGCCTGCCGCCCCTGCTCGCCCTCCAGCGCGACCTGGTGGAGCGCGGCTTCCCCCTGGCTTCTTTCACCGCGACCCCGAGGTGCTGGCCGGCCGGGTCTGCGAGATCGTCCTGCCGGGGGGCGCTGGCAGGATCCCGGGGGTGAGGCCCGATGAAGTTCGCCAGCCGCATCCAGATCGGCCGTCACTACCCGGTGGACTCACCAGTGCATGCCCTCGACGCCGCCGCCAAGATAGCCTGCGCCATCCTGCTCATCCTCGCCGTCTTCCTGGCCGGCTCGCCCTACGTGGTGCTGGGACTTGACCGTCTTCGTCTTCTTTATCATCTATCTGAGCGGCCTCCCTCCGCTGCAGATCCTGCGGGGCCTGCGCGCCGATCGTGGTCATCCTGGCCATCACCAGCCTGACCCAGCTCCTCTTCGCCTCCGGCAAGGTGCTGGTGAGCATCGGCCCCATCGACATCACCAACGCCGGCATCGAGAACGGCATCGTCTTCAGCCTGCGCATCATCGTGCTGACCCTGCTGGTCTCGCTGCTCACCCTGACCACCGCCCCCACCGACCTGGTGCGCGGTTTCGAGCGGCTGTTCGGGCCGCTGGCCCGGCTGCGCGTGCCCGTCCACCGGCTGGCCATGGTGCTGATGCTGGCCTTCCGCTTCCTGCCGGTGCTGCTCACCCGGGCCGACGACGTGGTCACGGCACAGGTCTCGCGCGGCGCGGACTTCGAGTCGCGCAACCTCTTCCGGCGGGTGGGCGCGCTCTTCCCTCTGCTGCTGCCCCTCTTCACCGCCTGCTTCCGCGACGCCGAGGAGCTCTCCCTGGCCATGGCCTGCCGCGGCTGGCGGGGCGACGCCTCCCGCGTCCCCTACCGCGAAGCCCACCTGCGCGCCTCCGACCTGCTGGCCCTGCTGATCTCCCTGGGCGCCCTGGCCCTCGCTATCTTGGTGTGAAAATTGGGGTCAGCCCCCGTTCTTCTTTACGCACCCTCCACATGGTGCCTGTCACCGATTTCCCATCGCGTCACGCTTCTATATCATGTTCTTTATGAAGAAAAGAAAAGGCCGGGCCGTCTCCACCCATCGCGCGTCTTACCCCGACCCGCTGGTGGTAGTGGCGGGAGAAGCGCTCGCGCCGGGTGACCGCGAGAGCCCCTGGAAGGGCTGGACCTGGTGCACCAACCGCGAGGGCCAGGGAGCCTGGTTTCCCAACGCTTTCCTCCAGGTCGAGGACGACGACTGCACCGCAGCGCGCGACTACGACTCCGGGGAACTCGACGTTGAACCCGGGGATTCGCTTGAAGTGGGAGAAGAAGTGGGGGGCTGGCTCTGGTGCACGGACAGCGCCGGCCGGAGCGGCTGGCTCCCGGCCGATGCGGTCGAACCGTGAGAAGATAACGGGAGGTTGAAAATGGCGGAACCACGGAACGGAGCAAGGTCTACATGACGGACCTGCGGGGCACGGCCCACCGCGGCCTCATCCGCAAGGTGAGCGAACTGTTCGAGGCGGCAGGCCTCGCCGGCGATCATCTCCAACAAGGACCTGGTGGCCATCAAAACCCACTTCGGCGAGCGCGGCTCCAGCGCCTTCGTGCCCAGCTTCTACCTCCGCCAGGTGGTCGAGGACGTCAAGAAGGCCGGCGGCCGCCCCTTCCTCACCGACGCCGGCACCCTCTACGTGGGCAGCCGCTCCAACGCCTACGAGCACATCCTCACGGCCGAAGCGAACGGCTTCACCCTGGCCACCACCGGCGCGCCCATCATCATCGCCGACGGGCTGATCGGCCACGACTTCGAGGAGATCGAGGTGGGCGGCAAGCACATCGACAAGGCCAAGATAGCCTCGGCCGTGGTCCACGCCGACGCCGTCATCGCCGTCTCCCACTTCACCGGCCACGAGATCTCCGGCTTCGGTGCCGCCCTGAAGAACGTGGGCATGGGCCTGGGCAGCCGCGGCGGCAAGCAGCAGATGCACTCCGGCGTCAAGCCCACCGTCGACAGCGGGCAGTGCATCGGCTGCGGCAAGTGCCTGCGCTGGTGCCCGGCCGGCGCCATCTCCCTCGACGACAAGAAGGCCGTCATCGACCAGGACGCCTGCCTCGGCTGCGGGGAGTGCACGGTGATGTGCCTGGAGGGGGCCATCGCCATCCGCTGGGCCACCGAGCAGAACGACGCCCTGGAGAAGATCGCCGAGTACGCCTGTGCCGCCCTCAAGGAAAAAGAAGGGAAGCGCGGCTTCATCAACTTTCTTATCAACATGACCCCGGCCTGCGACTGCTGGGACTACAGCGACGCCCCCTTTACCCCGGACATCGGCGTGCTGGCTTCCACCGACATCGTCGCCATCGAACAGGCCTCCGCCGACCTGGTCAACCAGGGCGGGCAGGACCTCATCCGCAAGCTCTACCCCGCCATCGCCTGGGAGACCCAGATCACCCACGCGGAATCCCTCGGCCTGGGCTCCCGCGCCTACGAACTGGTCCAGATCTAGATCGGCCCAGGTCAACGCGAGCGGAGCGGCCAGGTCAACGCGAGCATCAGCAATCTCCCGTGCGGGGATTGCTTCGTCGCTGCGTTCCTCGCAATGACAATAATTGTGGAAATACATTGACAACATCTTAGGGCATACCTAAACAATGTAAATAGGAAAATATAAAACAGCTGAAACCGGGTGATAGAAAGGACCGTAATAGAGATGCCGACGGAGATAGTCGAGGAATACCTGGAAGCCATCTTCAAGCTCAACTGCGAGGAGCAGGAACTGGGCCTTACCCGCCTGGCCGAGTACCTCAAGGTCACCCCGGCCTCCGTCTCCGAGATGATCAAGCGGATGGAGTCGCAGGGCCTCGTGTACTACAAGGGGCACGACAAGCCCCACGACAAGCCCCACGACAAGCCCCACGACAAGCCCGGCAAGGAGCAAGCAGGATCCAGCAGGAACGAACACCAGAAGCAGGAAAAACCCCGCCGCCGCGGCATCACCCTCACCCCCAAGGGTGAGCGCATCGCCCGCACCATCGTCCGCCGCCACCGCCTCTCCGAGCGCTTCCTCACCGACATGCTGGGCATCGACTGGGAGGCGGCTCACCGCGAGGCCTGCAAGCTGGAACACGTCATCTCCCCCGAGGTGGAGGAAAAACTGGCCGAGATCCTCGGCAACCCCTCCACCTGCCCCCACGGCCACCCCATCCCCGACCACAAGGGGCGCATCGGCAAGCAGTCCGGCAAGCAGCTGTGCGACTGCGTCATCGACGAGCGCGGCACCATCGACAGGGTGGAGGAGGAAGAGCCGCAGATGCTCCAGTACCTGGCCAGCCTGGGCCTGCTGCCCGACGTCGAGGTGGAGGTCAAGGAGATCGCCCCCTTTAACGGCCCCCTGCTGGTCAAGGCGGGCGGCGCCCAGTACGCCCTGGGACGCGAGGTGGCCTCCAAGATCTGGCTCAAGAAGAAGTAGGGCGCGCGTGAAAGAGCTTCCGGAGATCTCCTCCCTGAGGGAGAAAGACGAGCATCTCATCGCCCTGGCCGGCAACCCCAACGTGGGCAAGTCCACCCTCTTCAACCGGCTCACCGGCATGGGCGTGCTCACCGCCAACTACCCGGGCATGACCGTCGGCTTCAACCTGGGCGAGACCGTCGCTGGGGGACGAGAAGATGGCCGTCATCGACCTGCCCGGCACCTACGCCCTGGGCGCCGTCTCCGAGGACCAGCTGGTGGCCCGCCGCGGCATCCTGGAGGCCAGCCCCGACGTGGTGGCGGTCATCCTCGACGCCAGCAACCTGATCCGCAACCTCTACCTGCTCCTGCAGATCCTCGACCTGGAGGTGCCGGTGGTGGTGGCCCTCAACCTGGTGGACGAGGCCAAGCGGCACGGCATCCCCACCGACCCCGGCAGCTCTCGGAGATCCTGGGCGTCCCGGTCGTCCCCATCGTGGCCACGCGGGGCGACGGTATCGACGAACTGGTCGAGGTTGCCCTGGACCTCATCCACGAGCAGAAAGGAGTTCTTCCCCATCCCCTTCTACTACGCCAACGACATCGAGGGGCGCATGCGGGAGATCGCCGCGGAGATCAGCCGCAGCCGCCTGGAGATACCCTACGGCATCCCGCCCGCGCCCTCGCCCTGCTCCTGCTGGAGCAGGACCGG
Source organism: uncultured bacterium (assembly GCA_963765625.1). GTDB lineage: Bacteria > Actinomycetota > Geothermincolia > Geothermincolales > Geothermincolaceae > CAVXXD01. The sequence continues at coordinate 97,839 of CAVXXD010000010.1, read as the reverse complement.
GAGTTCCTGGGGCTGCTCAAAGAAGAAGAAGAGGCCGCCGGAACCCTGGCCCTGGTGGAGCGGGCGCGCGAAGAGATACAGCGCAGCCACGGCAACGACGCGGCCCTGGTGACGGCGCGCGAGCGCTACGGCATAGCCGGCAGCATCGTCGAAGCCGTGCAGGAGCGGGGGGAACGCGGCAAGCTCACCTGGGGCGAGCGCCTGTGGGAATACACCACCAAGCCCGTACCGGCATCCCCATCCTCCTGGTCGTCCTGGGCCTGATCTTCTTCTCTCTCTTCTTCGTGGGGGACCTGCTGGCCCGCGGTTTCAGCAGCATCTGGACCACCCTGGTGGCCGACCACCTGATAGAGTTCCTGGGTCGAGGGCCACCTGGGGACCGTCCTGACATGGGGGCTGGTATACGGCATAGAGGCCGTCCTCGCGATAGCCATCCCTTACGTGCTGGTCTTCTACCTGATCATGGCGGTCCTGGAGGACACCGGATACCTCAACTCGGTGGCCTTTCTCACCGACCGCATCATGCACCGTTTCGGCCTGCACGGGCGGGCGATGATCCCGCTGATCACCGCGGCCGGATGCAACGTCCCCGCCATCATGGGCACGCGGGTGCTCACCACCCGCCGCGAGCGCATCATCGCGTCCACCCTGATCATGCTGGTGCCCTGCAGCGCCATCACCGCGGTGATCATCGGGGGCGTGTCGCGCTACGCGGGCTGGGGCTACGCGCTGGCCATCTACGCCATTCTCTTCGTGCTCATCGTGGTGGCGGGGCTGGTCCTCAACCGCCTGCTGCCCGGGGAGACCTCGGGCCTGGTGATGGAGGTCTTCCCTTACCGCCGCCCCTCGGCCCGCGTGGTCCTCTCCAAGACCTGGGCGAGGTTCAAGGAGTTCCTCTACATCGCCACCCCCCTGATGATCGCCGGCAGCTTCATCATCGGGCTTCCTCTTCGCCATGGGCTGGATCGGCAAGCTGGAGGGGCCGCTCCAGCCGGTCATGGAGAGATGGCTGGGGCTGCCCGCCGTGGCCGGGCTGGCCCTGGTCTTCGGCTTCGTGCGCAAGGAGATGGCCCTGGAGATGCTGCTGCTCTTCGCCACGGGCGCCGCGACCGCCTCGCTCAGCGATTTCATGACCCCGCAGCAGATATTCGTCTTCGCCCTGGTGACCGCCATCTACATCCCCTGCCTGGCCACCTTCGCGGTGCTCTGGAAGGAGATGGGGTGGAGGGTCACCCTGTCCGTGTCCGCCTTCACCATCCTGCTGGCCCTGGCTGTCGGGGGGGCCGCCAACCTCCTCTTCCAGCTGGCCTGACAGCCCTTTGCGGGTTGAGCTTGTCTTGATGGATACAAGCGCGGGACGGGCGTGATACTCTATAATGGTCGTTGGGAAACGGGTGAGGATCGAAAGGACCCTGGCATGGCGGACGAAGAACTGGAAGGGGTGTCCGGACAGGAGGCGTCGACGGGCTGAGCAAGGACGCCGTCAACATCCTGACCGCCCTCCACGCCTCGCTGGTCAACTACCACCTCTACCCGCCCTCCTCGACATCGTGGTCACTTCGGTCAACAAGGCCCTGGAGGAGATACAGAAGGCCATCGAGAGCTGGGGCTCCATCACCTTCAGCGAGGTCGAGGGCAAGCTGCTCGTCAACGACTTCAAACCCGAGGACCGCGAACAGGCCAAGGCCAACGTGATCTCCTTCCTCAAGGACATCTCCCTCTGGGACATCCGCAGCATCACCTTCACCGCCGACACTGACGGGAGGACGACTTCCACGCCTTCATGGAGATCTTCAGCCGCAAGCGGTCGGACCAGACCATCCAGGAACGGCTGCAGGAACTGCTGGACCGAGGCCGGGGTGCGGGGCATCAAGGTCGACGAGAAGATCTACGTCTCCCTCTGCAAGGACCAGGACCTCGAGAGCCTCAAGGCCGGAGGCGCCTGGCGGGAGGGCCGCCGACGAGCCGGTGGACATGTTCAAGGACGAGGTCTTCGTGCGCTACCTCACCGGGCGCATCCACCTGCCGGAGGTGTCCGGGGAGGACGCCACCCAGATCCTGAAGGACCCCGCGCAGATCAACCGGGCCTTCCAGGCCGTGCTCGATTACGCCGAGAGCGCGGCCGAGCCGGGGGTGGACGTGCGCAAGGCGGGGGTCATCCGGGACACCGTCGACCGCATGTACCCCTGCTCACCGGCATCGAGGACGAGGCGTCTGCGGGCCACCCTGGACGAGGAGATGGTCAGGATCCTCTCCACCCTCGATCCCGGCGTGCTGGTGGACGTGCTCACCGAGGACAAACCGGAAGCCCTGAAGGACCCGGAGTTCCGCCGCGAGGTGGTGCACGGCGTGGAGGAAGAGAACATCCCCGACCTCACCGACAGGGTCATCGAGAAGTACCAGGCGCTGATCGACGGGCGCGACTCCATGCCCCCGGAGGACTTCGCGGACATCTCCGCCGTGCTCAACGAGCTCATCGACGAGCTCTACAGCGAGAGCGACATCTCCTGCCACCCGGTCATCACCGCGAAGCTCCGCGAATCCGGCATCCTCGACTACATGATGGGCAACCACCCGGGCCGGGGCGGAGATAGACGTCTACGGGGCCATCACCGACATCCGCTCCTCCGGCAACCTGCGGGTGCTGGAAGGGCGCAGCGACACCCAGATCGCCCTCATCGTCCGCAAGCTCCTGCAGCTGCGGGAGCATGAACGGGCCTACCAGATCCTCAACGTTGCCTCGCGCAACCTGGCCAGCGACCAGCCGGAAAAGCGGCTGCGGGCCATCCGGATGATGGAGGAGATCTACGACCGCCTGCGCGAGGCCGGGCTGCAGGCGGCCATCGTCCGACAAGATCCCGCTATCACTCCTGGCCTCGAAGGAGGAGAGGACCCGGCCGACCTCGAGGCCTGCTGCCGCTTCGCGGGCCAGATCGCCAACGACCTCTTCCTCGAGCGGCAACTGGACCAGTTCTACCAGGTCTCGCAACGCCCTGCTGCGCGTCCTGGACGCCGGGGACTGGCGCGCCCCATACGTCCAGCGGGCCTTCGAGCATGCTGAACATCCGTGACGTGGGCCGCCCCCTGATGGAGCTTCTCTTCGACGAGAAGGAGGAGAACCGCGACTTCGCCGCGCGCATCCTGATCCTCATGGACCGGAGCAACTTTCTCCACAACCTCATCTCCATGCTCAAGGAGGACAAGCCGAGGACCATCCACCCTCAGCTGGCCCGGATCGTCAGCGGCATGGGCCGGGAAGCCGTTGAAGGCGCTCTCCGAAGAACTGGACAAGGACAACCTGGAGGACATCTACATACGCATCCTGGTCCTGCTGGAGATGGTGGGAGGCAACGAAGCCATCAACGCGGTGAAGCATCTCACCTAGAATCCCATCCCGACGGTGCGGGCCCGCGCCTTTCGCACCCTGGCCAAGATAGGCGAGGGCGATCACACCCTGCTTCAGCTCTACCTCGACGCTTTGAGCGACGACGTGGTCGACGTGCGCAAGGCCGCGGTACGCGGGCTTGGCGGCATCTACGACGACCGCTCCATCGACGCGCTCATCAACATCCTCGATGGCAAGACCATGCACGGCAAGGAGGACTTCCGGGTCGAGGAAGCCGCTGCCCTGGCGCTGACCCGCCTGGGTTCCGAGAAGGGCGCCGCCGCCATGCTGGACCTGCTGAAGAAGAAGATCATCACAGATGAAGCGCCGCCCCGTCCACCCGGTGGTCAAGGCCTCCTGCTGCTACGGGCTTTCGCAGCTGGGCGGGTTGGAGAGCGTCGCCGTGGTCAAGGCACTGGTGGACGACGAAGACCCGGTCGTGCGCAAAGAAGCCGCCAAGGCCATGCACGTCTTCCGCCAGCGCGGCCTAGCCTGAAAGAAAGTTGGGGTCAGACCCCTTCTCCACTTTCTCCCGCTTCTGACCGTGGCCGGCCTTGAAGTGAGAAGGGGTCTGACCCCATTTCTTCAACGCAGGGCGGCCGCGATGAAATCCTCCCAGGCGGCCTGGGCCATGAAGTGGTCGTTGAAGTCCTTGATCATCACGTACATCCAGTAGAAGCCGTAGATGCCGCAGGTCACCAGGCTCAGCAGGAGGAAGGTGACGAACTCGCGGTCCGGGATGGTGCGCGCTGCCTGGGCCGCCTGCCCGGCCAGCCCCAGCCTGGCCAGGGCGCTGCTCATCACCGTGAAGTACTGCGCTTCCACCGTGTCGTGCTGCGCGTAGTCCTCCATCAGCAGGTAGTAGACGATGAACACGCCGATGCCGGTGAACAGGCAGATCAGCAGCCAGATGACCGACCCCCGCTCGCTGGCCATCATCAGCATCTGGTTCTTGATCCCCTCCAGCTGGGCCAGTTCCCCCTGGATCTCCTGCTCCCGCCCCGCCGCCTTGGCCCGCAGTTGCTGGATGGAGGCGTCCACCACCGCGGCCATACGCTTGAAGTGGTCGTCCCGCCGCTGCACCAGCTTGTAGATGATGAAGTAACCGTAGATGCCGCAGGTGAGTATGGAGAGAAGAATGGCCGTGCCGGCGTCGGTGACGAAATCGGTCATGCCGCGCTGGCCGACCCAGTAGTCCAGGGCGCTGGGCTGGGGAAGAGGCTGAGGGTAACCTTCCATCACGTCTGCTCCTTTCTCCTCCGGACGTGCTGCTCCGCGTTGCACCGCGCTGCGCAGCAGCTTCACAATCTCACACGTTGGCCCCGAAAGCGACCAGTTTCAACACCCAGGCGGCCACCAGCAGCGCCAGGACGAACCAGGAGAGGTTGTTCCGGACGTTGACGGGTATGTTGAGCTCCAGACGCTGTCCGGTGGCCAGCAGGGTCAGTGATCCCAGAACGCACAGCAACAGGAAGAGGAAGAGGAAGGGGCCCAGAAGGTGGAGGTAGAAGGACTCCCCGATATGCAGGCGCGCGGCGGCGGCGAGGCTGCGGGTCATGCCGCACAGCAGGCAAGGAATACCGGTTATGCTGTGAAAGAGGCATAAGCTCGAGGTACCGCCCGGCAGTTTGACGTACCAGGGACGCAGAAAACTCAGGGCAATGATCAACCCGGTAACCAGCGCCCAGACTACCGCCTTGTCGTTTAGAAGGGATTTTGGGGAAAGAAGGGAACGGCTGGCGGGAAGCAGTTTCAGGCCCCATATCGCCGGGGACGGAACAGCATCAGGAGGGACGGCGATGCCCGGGTATCCTTCCCAGAACTTCCGTTGCTGCCATCCTGCCTACCTCTACCTCGTTACGCGTGGACACGTCGTATTTTCAATGATAAGACAGCCCGCACCAGGCGGCAACCGGCGTAAGCGAGCCTGTTGTGTGGACGATCGGCGAACGGCGGCCGGTGACCCTGCCCGCCCCTACTCCTCCCGGCCGGGAATGGTGATTAGTATGACCGCGGCAATCAGCGACATGGCCGCTCCGAAGACGAAGGCGTAATTGGTGCCCTGTTCCTTCCAGAGCAGCCCCATTATCAGGCTGGCGGGCAGCAGGGTTATGCTGATGATGAAGTTGTAGATGCCGAAGGCCGTCCCCCGCAGCTCCTCCGGGACCAGGTCGGTCACGAAGGCCTTGCCGGCCCCTTCGTACATGAAGTAGAGGCCGTAGAAGACGAAGAGGCGCCCAGAACCAGGTGGCGCTCGAGGCAACCGCGAACCCCAGGTAGGCGAAGGCGTAGATGACCCACCCGGCCAGGATGACCCTCCTTCTCCCCAGGCGGTCCGACCGCTCCCCACCTCTCAGGTTGGCGACAACTTTTACAACGTGTAAAACACCCCAGAGGGCAGGGATGAGGGCGACGGACATCCCCCCGCTCTGGCGCGCCCGCAGGAGGAGGAAGGCGTCCGAGGAGTTGCCCAGGGTGAAAACCAGGATGGCCAGGAGGAAAAGCTTGAACCGGCGGTCGAAGGGCTTGAGGCTGAGGCTGAGCTTCGGGGCGCCGGCGCCGGTCCTGACGGCGGCTTCCGCGGCGGCTTCCGCGGCGCCTTGCGCGGAGTTCGCCGGAAGTGCCGCCGGCTGCCTCTCCTTGACGAATGCCACCAGCAGGAACACCCCCACCACCGCCGGGATGAAGGCTATGGCGAAGATGACCCGGTAGCTGGAGGTCACCGCGGCCAGGAGAATGGAGGCCAGGGCGGCGCCGAAAAGCGCTCCCATGTGGTCCATGGCCCGGTGGAACCCGAAGGAGCGCCCCCTCTCCTCCGGCGAGCAGCTGTCGGCGATAAGGGCGTCGCGCGGGGCGGAGCGGAGCCCCTTGCCCACGCGGTTGAAGAACCAGGCCATCAGCACCTGCCAGGGCCCGGTGGCCACGGCCAGGGTGCCGCGAGCAACGCCGGAGACGGAATAGCCGGCCACCGCCAGCCCTTTCCGCTTTCTGGTATGATCCGATATCCAGCCGGAAAAAACCTGCAGCAGGCTGGCGATGAAATCGGCCAGCCCCTCGACCAGCCCCAGGAAGAGGGCGCCCGCGCCCAGGGTCTCGGTGAGAAAGAGGGGCAGTAGCGGATAGACGGTCTCACTGGAGAGGTCGTTGAAAAAGCTCACCATCCCCAGCACGAAGACGTTGCGCTCCAGTCCGAAGAGCTTCGGGCGGCAGGAATCCCGGTTCTCGTTCATAATGGTGATTCTATAACGCGAGCTGATTTTGTGACAGGCATATAATCTTCTCGGAAGAAGAAAGGAACGGCGGCACGTAAGGGAACGGAGGTCCTATGCCCGAGATTAAGGTCAGAGGAGCGAGCATCAACTACCGTCAGCGGGGAAAAGGGGAACCGCTCCTGCTGATCCACGGCTGGAACGCTTCCAGCGCCATGTGGATGCTTAATCTGCGAGGACTCTCCTCGGAGCGCAGGGTCATCGCCGTCGACCTGCCCGGACACGGCGGCTCAGGCCTGCCGGAGGATTTCGTGCCTGACCTGGCCGGTTACGCCGGCTTCATAGAAGACCTCCGCCGCGCCCTCTTCCTCCCGAGCCTGGACCTGGTGGGGCACTCCATGGGCGGCTCCATCTCCCTTCTCTATGCCCTCGACCACCCCGACCGCGTCTCCAGGCTGGTACTGATGGATACACCCGCCGACCGCAAGGCTATCCACCTCATCGCCCGCCTGACCTCACCCGGGCCCGGCACCTGGCTCTATAACCACATGCACGGACGGCGCTTCAGGACCTACATGTTCAGACGGGCCCTGGCCTGCCCGGAGAAGCTCCCCGACGAGGTCCTGGAAGAAAACCTTCGCCTGTCGGCCGGCATCTCCCGGGAGGTCTTCAAGGCCACCACCTTGGCGGTGCGGCGGGTATCCATCGACCCCGTCGCCGTCGCCGCCATGGACCTGCCGGTGCTGCTCATGTGGGGCGACAGGGATAAGACGGTCAGCCTGAAAGAGGCCCGCCGCCTGAAGGAACTGCTTCCCCGGGCTAACGTGGTCCTCGTCCCCGAAGCGGCCCACAGCCCCCAGCTTGACAACCCCAGGCTGGTGGAAAAACTCATCCTCGCATTTTTATAGGGGTCAGGTCTATCGTTTATTATTTTCTCCCAGAAAATGGGAATGACAGATTTCAGCAAAATGGTAAATTATGGTTGAAAATAATAAACGATAGACCTGACCCCTATTCTTCAACCGTCGCGAAGACATCGGGGAAGTCGGTGTAGATGGAGTCGCAGGGATTGCCGTAGGTCACCAGGATGCGGCGGGACGCCGGCAACATTATCACCGAACAGGACGTGGCGAAGTATTCCCCGTGCCGGCAGATGCTGTTGTCGTTACCCCTGCCGCCCTCGCCGTGGTCGCTGAAGGCGGCTACCAGGTCCTTGAGGGAGAGCGCCTCCTCAACATCGAGAAGAAGCTGGGCGCGGGAATAACGGATCTCGCTGGACTCCTGTACCCGCACACCCCGCAGGCTGCGCGGGTTGCGGGCGGTGTAGTAGGCAGTGGCCGGGATGCCGTAAGGGGTCATCTCACTGCTCAGAAAGTGATTGGTGTTGATGAGCAGGCCTTCCTCGGCTTCTCTCACCCCGCAGAAGTTGGGCGAGAGTTCCACCGAGGCCATCTCGCCTTGCGCGTCCACGAACATCAGCAGCGCCCCTCCCGCCCGTTTTGCCCCGGTGGCGTAAGCTACCGCTTCTTCCACCGTGGCGCAGCGTTCCAGGATCTCCTGTACTATCAGCGAGACACTGGCCATCGACTTGGGAAGGTCGGTACCGAAGCCGTAGTTGTAGCTCACGGCCAGGCCCTGGTCGTTGATGCCGTCGTGACAGCCAAGCATGGTGGCCATGGAGATGTCGACACTGTGGTAGCCCTCCAGGGGCTGGGAATGACGGGTTACGTAGAAAGGCTGGAACTCGGCGGGATAGTCGAAGTTCTTGATGATGACCGGCTCGTTCTGAGCGAACCTGTCTGCCGAGATGCCGGCCGCCGTGCAGGCTCCCATGCGGTAGTTGACCTGCGTGAGGAGGACTTCAGCCGACATGGTCAGCAGGAAGAGGGATTCCTCCAGCTGGGAGCCCTTGGTCAGGCCCTCCAGCCGCTTGCGCTGGTTGGGATAGTGGTTGATAACGTCTGGCAGGAATTCCTTCAGGGCGCGGCTGGCCAGGAAGTAGATATAAGCGCGGGCCGGAACCATGGGAGGCCTGGCCGCCCTGACTAGTTCAAAATCAGGTAACCGCCCGGCGAAAAACGATATCGCCTCGCGCAGCTGCAAGCCTTGCTGGTAACCCATCTCATAATGGTCGCCGGTGAATTCGAACATCTTTACTTCCCGACGGCCCATGCTTGGCCCGGTACCAAGGGTTACCCCGAGATCCCAGGCACTGCCATCCGGGGGCTGCAAGGGGACTCTTCCGTTCATGCCACCACCTTTTCGGTCATGCTAAATATAACGCATTATCAAAAAATATGCGATAATTATGGGGTTATGCAGCAGGATATACGCTCAAAGTACAAGGGCTGCCTGCTTGGCCTGGCTGTCGGCGATGCCCTGGGCATGCCGGTGGAAGGGGCCAGGGCCAGCTCCATACGTTCCCGCCTCGGCAAGGTGACGGACTTCCTTCCCGCGCCTTGGAGAAACCTCCAGGCCGGCCAGTGGACGGACGACACCAGGATGATGCTCTGCCATGCCCACAGTATCGCGGACACCGGGCGGGTCGACCCCGAAGACATCGCTGCCAGGTTCCTGGCATGGATGGAGGGCAACGACTGGCGGGGCATGGGCAATGCCACCTATTGCTCGATAAAACGCCTGCAGGAAGGGGTTTCACCCCTGGAAAGCGGCGAGACTGGGGAGCGGGCGGCCGGCAATGGCACGGCCATGCGCATCGCTCCGATCGCCCTGCTTTACTGCCGGGATCTGGAGACCCTCAGGGTGGAGACGGAAACGGCCTCCATCATCACCCACAACAACCCCGAAGCCGTGGCCGGCAGCCGGGCTGTCTCCTACGCCATCGCCCGGGCCGCCATCGATACCGTCGAGCCGGACGAGCTCCTGGCCGGGATGATGGAGTTCGCCGGCCCTTCCGGTGTCTCCGAGCGCCTGGCCATGGCCAGGAAGTTCCTCGAGCAGGGGATGGATGAAGAAGAAGCACTGATCCGCCTGGGGACCAGTGGCTACGTCGTGGAGACGGTGGCCAGTGCCCTCTACTGCGTTCTTCGCCATCCCCGAGGATTTCGAGGGAACGGTCATCGCCGCGGTGGGCGCCGGGCTGGACGCGGATACCACCGGCGCCATCGCCGGAGCGGTCAGCGGCGCCATTAACGGCCTCGAGGCCATCCCCGAAAGGTGGGCAAGCGGAGTGGAGGCCGCCCAGGAGATCCTCGAACTGGCCGACCGTATCTTCGACATCGCCCGGGGCGGGAAATAATTCCCACGGGACAGGTTTAACCGTAATAGCGGGTGGATATAAATCGGCTTTAGAGGCACTAGTTGAAAGGAGGCATAGGTTGGAGAATCCCGAACTCGAGTTTCTGCAGTGGCTTCTGATGCGCTTCATCAAGGAAGAGTCTATAGACGTACCCAAAACCAGCTTGGACGATCTCATCGGCAGGTTGAACAGGGCGCTTACTCCTCTGGGTGGTGGCTAGGCTACGGTAGTAACCGCTACCGGGCTGAAAGAGGGGCAGAAACGGCAGAGGCGCACCGAAATGTGCCTCTGCTATCTTTATGCCCGCCGACCCCCGGAGTCAACGTGCGGCCTTGTCACGCCGACGCTATTTTAATAGAATGTTTCATGCTTGGATCCATCGACGGCCAGAGAGGGGAATCGCATGAATGTGCTGCTGCTTTCCTGGGAATACCCTCCCCGCATAGTAGGGGGTCTCGGGACGCACGTCCACAAGCTGGCCACCAACCTTGCCAAGCGCGACATCAACATTCACGTGATAACCAAGGACGTCTCCGGGGAGCCCGATTACGAGTTCACCGAAGGAGTGCATATCCATCGCGTACCCCTTTACCCACCGGAGATACCCCAGGACGACTGGGTATCCTGGACCCTCCAGTTCAACGTCGCCCTGCTGGAAAGGGCCATCCCCATCATCAACGAGCGTATCGGCAAGGTCCACGTCATCCATGCCCACGACTGGCTGGTGGCCCACGCCAGCATCGCCCTCAAACATGCCTACCGCATTCCCCTGGTAGCCACCATTCATGCCACGGAATACGGGCGGCACCAGGGGCACCTGCCCGGCACCATGCAGAAGATCATCCACCAGGCCGAATGGTGGCTGACCTTCGAGAGCGTGCGTACCATCTGCTGCAGCAACTACATGCGGGACGAAGTGGTCAACATCTTCGAGCTGCCGGAGGACAAGGTGGACGTCATCCCCAACGGCATCGAGTTCGACGATTATTGCCCGGACGAGAAGCCGGGCCGCTTGCGCATGAAGTACCTCGACCCGGACGAACGCATGGTCCTCTTTGTCGGCCGCCTGGTCTACGAAAAGGGTGTGCAGACGGTGATCGAAGCCATGCCCGAGGTGCTCAAGCAGATCCCGGACGTCACCTTCCTGGTTGCCGGCACCGGGCCGCATGCCCGCAGCCTCAAGGCGCAGGTGGAGGAGAGCGGCCTGGAGGACAGGGTGAGGTTCCTGGGCTTCGTCGACGCCGCGACCCTGATCCGTCTCTACGGCTGCGCCGACCTGACCGTCGTCCCCAGCATCTATGAGCCCTTCGGAATGGTGGTGCTGGAAGCCATGGTCGCCGGGTCGCCGGTTATCGTGGGGGACACCGGGGGCTTGAAGGAGATCGTGGTCCACGAGGAGACCGGGCTGAAATTCACCCCAGGCGACCCGATATCCCTGGCCGGCGCCATGACCCGCATCCTCTCCGACCGCCAACTGGCTGGCCGACTCACCTCGGATGCCCGGGCTTTCGTCGGCGAGCGCTACAACTGGAACCGCATCAGCCAGCATACCAGCGACGTCTACAAGCGGGCCGTGCGCGAATACGAATACCGGCCGCGCGTCCTGCACGCCTGCCCGCCCCTGCCGGAAGAGAAGCAGGGGATGGAGGGTGTTGGCTGATAGTGATGATCAATGAGAGGATTGTCGAAAAAACGGCTCACGAGCTGAGCAAATACGCTTTCTTCTATTCCCTGAAAGAACACGCCCGGGCCCGCGGCTCCGAAGGAGGCATCGCCCTGTCCCGCCCCTACCCTACACTCGAGAGCCTGAAGGGCGCGGTCAAGTCGAACCGTCTGCGGCCAGGAGAAGACCGTCGACGTAGAGGGCTTTCTCACCCCCTACATCTCCATGCACCACCCGCGGGCCTACTATCCGGAGATGTTCCTGGGAGACCTGCGCGCTACTACTCCGAAGAATGGAAAGGCGGAAGGGGCGTCCTGCCTTCCCCATGTCCTGCCGGTGGTCAGGCTGCCCGAACTGCCGGACGGGTGGGAGATCCGCTTCCTCTATCCCGGCTCCAATGGACTGTTCCAGTATTACGAGCACCCCCACCGCCTCATGGACGTGCTCACCCGGGATTACCTCCGCATACCCGTTCTGCTCCCCCCCGGCGGTCATCCCGGCGGGATGGTGCGGTTCCGGGCGCGGCTGTTGGAAATGAGGCAGGAGCAACTGGAGGACTACGTCCACCTGGACCCCAGGGAGGCGCAAGCCTACGCGGTCAGGGGCCTCAACCTCTTCCTGACCCCGGCTCGGGGATGAGCAGGGGGTTGAATCCCTTGAGGACTCCGGCCAGGAGCCGTACCTCGTGCCGTGCGGTTCCCTATTCGTGGAAACGCGCATCAAGCCGCTGCCCCACTCCAAGGCGGAGGCCGTTCTAGAGGAATCCCTGGCCAACGTGGCGGAAGAGCTTTTCCCCGCGGTGGACCGGGGTGACCGGAAAGCAGGGCAGGACATCGACCACCAGACCGGCCACCACTTCCTTCGTTATCGCCAGCGGCTGTTCGCCCTCATCTACCGCCCGTTCATCGCCGTATACCGCGCCCCGCACTTCCTGAGCCTCTACCTGCCCACGCTACTGGACGATACCTCTCTGGAGGAACAAGAAAAGGTGTTCGAGCGCGCCTTCGCCCTGCTGGAAGAGGAGATGGTCGGTCATGGGGCCGTGGTCGAAGGCGGCTTACCCGTCGATTTCGTTCACGACCCCCGTCTGCCGGCCTGGCGGGACAGGGAGGCGCTCCGCAACACCCTCATAGAACGGGTGGTGGAGGAGAGGCCTTACCTGGCGGGAACAGTGCATTGGCTGAGGGGTAGCCAGCCCCTATAATAATAAGTACGAAGCGGGCTTTTTCTGAATGGGGGAAACATGGAGCGCGTTTGGGAAAAAAACATCGACGACCTGGTAATCCGGGTGATACTGGCAGACCTTCTGACAAGGGAGGTGGATGCCATCGTCAACTCCGCCAACAGCTTCCTGACCATGGAGACGGGGCTGGCCGCCGAAATCAAGGAGGCGGGAGGGGGAGAGATCGAAGCCGAAGCGCTCGAGTCCGCCCCCATCTCGGTGGGTGCCGCGGTCATCACCGGAGCCGGAAAACTCAAAGCCCGCTACATCGTCCATGCGGCCATCATGGGTGCCGACAAGGTCACCAATGAAGACAAAGTGCGCATGGCCGTCCTTAACGTCCTGCGACGGTGCGCAGAGAAAGATATCGGGACTCTGGCCATGCCGGTGTTCGGGACGGGCATGGGCGGTTTGCCGGTGAGCATCGCGGCGGGGACCATCCTGCGGGAAGTGCACGACTACTGCGAGAAGAAAGAGATCCCCTTCAAGCTGATAGAGCTCGTGGTGCACAGCGAAGAAACCTACCGCACCTGCGCGGCCGAACTACAGAAGGTTTTTTCCTAAGCTGCCCCGTTCCCCGTTTCTCAAACGCGGCGGTCAGCCGGCCCCATGCTGCTTCTGGCGTCTTCTTCCATGGCGCCGCGGATGGTGCTGACGATGGACTCGATGTCCTCGCGGTCCTCCGGAAACTCGAAGACCCTGGCATTCAGGGCCGTCTCCGACTCGCCGTTGGTGGAGTGCGAGTCGAGGTATCTTCTGCATCTTGCTCTCCAGCCGCTTGCAGCAGACGTTGGCCCCGTCCCGGCGAACGCAGGGCAGTATCACCACGAGCTGGTTGTCCAGGCGGGCCAGTTCGTCCACCGAGCGGGTGTCGTTCTTGAGGATGGAGGTACTGATGTCCCGCAGGATGCTGGCCCCGCTTGGACCCCCTTGATCCTGCTCCAGGAAGTCCTGGTCGATGGTGAAGGCCACCAGGGAGAAGGGGACCTCGTAGCGCTCGTTCTCGTCGATGCGCGAGGTGAGTTCCTTGAGCAGGAAGCGCTTGTTCCCGATCTGGGTCTCGTCGTCGATGTAGTCGTGGTGCTCCATCTTGACGAAGAAATAACGCAGGCTGGTTGCGCATGTAGCGAGCAGAGCAGGGTCAGTACCCCGTAGGTGACGAATTTGGCGGCGATGAGCTCCCAGGCCGACCTGCGTGGTCATATCGTCTCCCTTGAAGCCCAGGCGCAGGCCGGCATAGAGCACGAAGCAGGCCCGAAGGCCGGAAGCCCGCCCTTGTAGCCCCAGTTCAAGCTGGCGGCTGATCACCACCAGCATCAGGGCGTGTCCTACCACTTCGACCCAGTCCGATCTCCTGGACCATCATGGTCACCGACATGACCAGGATTATCACGACGATCAGAGGCAAGATGATCTGTTCGAACTTCGAGTATTTCAATGCCTACCTCTCCTTCTCTCTGTCGCTATTGTTCACACTCGGGGCACGAGACCTCGCCGGTGTCCTTGTCGTAGGAACTGTTATAGCTCTGGCCGGTAGCCGGGCAGGTGAGGCGTTGTGGTCCTTGATGTAGTCCGGGACGAGCTGGTTCAGGCTGTTCGGGTAATCGTCGTGCTGGAATTTGTACGATTCCAGGGCCGACTCTGATGGTCCGCAGGTTCGCCTTGCAGCTGGTCTCCCTGGTCCTGTCGGTGGTGAAGCCGATAGGACATCACGGCGATCGCCGTCAGGATGCCGATGATGATGACCACGACCATCAATTCGATCAGAGTCATACCTCGTTCGTCACGCATGACTACCTGACCTGTGGGCCAATTCAATACCCCCTCTTGTACTCGCATTTATTATCGGTCTTAGGCAGCCCTCATTAACTAGCCATTTCTCAATAGGTTCTTCAACGTCGGGAGCGGTTTTCCTCCCGGGCGCGGTTTCGCGGCGAAGGCCCATGGGGCATAATAGAGTTATCCGAAAGACGGACGGACCTGGAGGATGAGCATGCGGGAAGCCCTTTTTTACGAGCGGACTGGAGGAAAAGAAGGTCCATTGCGTACCCTCTGTCCGCAGTGTCTGCGTCATCGTCGAGGCAAGCGGGGGTTCTGCCAGGTGCGGATCAACCGCGACGGCACTGCTCTACTCGGAGATCTACAACCGCGTCATGGCCACCGGCGCTCGATCCGGTGGAGAAGAAGCCCCTCTACCACTTTCATCCCGGCCAGGCTCATCTACTCCATCGGGCACCCGCGGCTGCAACCAGCGCTGCGACTTCTGCCAGAACTGGCACATGCTCCAGCCGTCCGCCAGGGTCTTCGAGATCACCGCCCAGCGGGTGGTGCAAGGAGGCCCTCAATGCCGGCTCCTTCGGCATCGCCTACACCTACAACGAGCCCTTCATCTGGTACGAGTTCGTCCTGGAATGCGCGGAACTGGCCCGGGCCCGCGGGCTTTACGAACGTCCTGGTGACCAACGGCCTCTACAACCCCGAACCCTTCTCGCGCCTCGCGCCGCTGATCGACGCCATGAACATCGACATCAAGTCCATGGAGGACGATCTTCTACAAGCAAGATCTGCAAGTCGAAGCTGGCCCCCGTCCTGGAGACCTGCCGCGCCGCCCGGGCAGCCGGCATCCACCTCGAGATCACCAACCTGATCATCCCCACCTTGAACGATGCCCCGGGACAGATGGAGGAACTGGTGAGCTTCGTGGCCGGGCTGGGCAGGGAGATACCGCTGCACCTCTCGGCCTACTTCCCCTGCTACAAGATGACCATAGAGCCCACTCCCCTGAGCACCCTGCTGCGCGCCCGGGAGATCGCCGAGAAGGAGCTCCACTACGTCTATCTCGGCAACGTGCAGGGCGGCGGACGGCGGCAACACCCGCTGCCCCAACTGCCGCAACCTGCTGGTGAAGCGGGACGGCTACTCCACCGAGGTGACGGGGATCAGCGACGGGAGCTGCGACAACTGCGGCCGCCCGGCCGACTTCGTCTTCTGACAAAGCAGGAAGGATACAGATGAAACCGAAAAAAAAGAACGCGGCCTGGCAGGTGCTCATAATCATTCTGCCCCTGCTGATCTTCCTCGGCTCACTCCCGGTCTTCTTCTTCTCCTTCTCCCCGGGCTCGGCCGAACAGGTCGAGGAGCTCATAGAAGTCCAGGGATACCCGCCACTGGACGAAGGCCAGTTCTACCTGACCTCGGTGATGGTCAACGACCTCTCCACCGTCACGCTGGTACAGGCCACGCTGCTCGAGCCACGACGAGGTGCGCAGCCTGCAAGGACATACTGGGTGGCGAGCGGAGCTACTCCGACTACAACGCCCGCTCGGACGTGCTCATGGAGCTGAGCAAGAACACCGCCTCGCCGTCGCACTGCGGCAGGAGGGCTTCGAGGTGGGGGAGGAAGCCGGCCGGCGTGATGGTGCTGGCATGGCCGCGGATGCCCCATTGCTTCCGAAGCCGTGGTGGGAGACATCATCGTCGAGGTGGACGGCCGGCAGGTCACCGACCAGGCCGGCCTCAAGGAGATCCTCGCCGGCATGGAGGCCGGGCAGGAGGTCGAGGTCACGGTGGAGCGGGGGGAGGAGACGCGTCACCTTCAAGACCACCCTGATCACCACCGGAAACGGAGAAACCACGCCGATACTGGGCATCTATCCCCGCGACTACATCAATTACGACCTTCCGCTGGAGATAACCATCTCCACCGAGGACCTCTCCGGCCCCTCGGCCGGGCTGATGCTCACCCTGGGCATCATCAACATCATGCGGGGTGGAGGCCTGGCCGGGGACTAACCGGGTCGCGGGCACCGGTGAGATCTTCGCCGACGGCTCGGTGGGCCCCATCGGTGGCATCAATTTCAAGATCACCGCCGCGGCGGAGGAGGGTGCGGAGGTGTTCCTGGTGCCGGAGGAGAACTATGCCGAGATAACCAGCATACCCTCCGGCCGGCCTGCAGGTCTTACCCGGTGAAGAAGCCTCGACGCATAGCCCTCTCCGGTGCTGGAAAATCTAGCTAGCGATCTCCTAAAAAAGCGCCGGCCCCGTTTCCTCGGGCGCCAGCGGAACCACCAGCTCGGGCGGTAGCAGCTGGGCCATCATGCGGGCATTGCGCACCGCCTGGCCCCGGTAATGGTTGTTGAAGATGAGATAGGTGTCGGTGGTGCGTCCGCGCCAGCTCCAGCGCCCCGGGCACCCATTCTCCCAGTTCTTCCTCGGAATACAGGTAGTTATAACGCTCCCAGGCCTCGCGCTTCGCGGTCCCACCAGGTCTCGTGATTGCGGCCGTGGAAACGGACGTAGCCGGTGTCGCCGGTGAGCGATGACCTCGGGTTTGACCAGGCCCTTGAGGCGCGGTTCGTCCACGCAGCAGAAGCCCAGCCCCAGTTCTTCCAGCAGGTCCGATCACCCCGTCGTCTTCCATCCAATCCTGGTTGCGGAACTCCACCATCACCACCTGGTCCGGCCATCCTCTCGCGCAAGACCCGCAGGTAGTCGCGGTTTTCCGGGGTATTCTTGAAGCCCCAGGGAAACTGGGCCAGTACGGCGCAGAGCTTGCCGTGGTCGGCCAGGGGGCGGACGGAGGCCAGGAAATGCACGGAAGTCCTCCTCCTGACCGGGACGGTCAGTGGGTGATCCCTCGGAACGCCTTGACGATGAAGCGGAAATCGAGCGGCGTCCGTTCGGCCATGGAGTTGAAACGCGAGGGCGGCGGGATGGCGTACCAGGTGCTGTTTATCTCCACTACCGGGAAGCGCGCGGAGTAAAACTCCAGCATATGGCGGTTGTCGTAACGCTCCGGGTAGAAATGGCCCTTCCAGTCGGGGTAGGAGAAACCCGCCGTCCCCAGGTAGATCATCTCATCCGCGTCTCCGCGTTGCCCGTTCAGTTCTCCAGGATCTTGACGTCGTCGATGGCGATATCCACGTAGCTGTAGGCCACCCGTTCGTCGACGTTGCGGCGGTTCTTAAACCGGAAGAGGAACACGGTGGGGTAGACGCCCTCGACGACCCCTTCTTTTTCCTCCCAGTGGGTCTTGGGCTTGGATTCCTTGACCGATATGCGCACCAGCTTGCCCGACCATCAGCTTCATGGTCTCCATGATCTCGGATATGCTGGTGTTCTCGATTCCGGTCTGTTTCATCGCTTCTCACTTCCTGACCGCATTTATATGTAACCTATCGTCTATCTATCTACATTCTACCATTTCTGACGACATTTTGCTCGGTGGTGTTCCTCCGGAACCGGCCGGAGTCATCAGAAGCTAAAATGCCTGCATAAACGGGGTTTTGAGGAACGCGTCAGTATTCGGCTATCTCGCGCAGCCGGTACAACATCTTGTTGAGCAGCCGGGAGACGTGCATCTGGGAAATCCCCAGTTCACGGGCTATTTCCACCTGGGTCATGCCCTGAAAGAAGCGCATGTAGATGATCTGCTGCTCCCGCTCGTCCAGGTGGTTCGAGGAGGCGGGTGATGGTGGCGCGGTACTCGGTCACCGAGAACTCCCCGTCCTCCGAGCCGATGTGGTCCATCAGGGAAAAGCCCCGCTCGGAGCCGTTATCCGAGCTCAGGCCGTCCAGGCTGATGTAGTCGGAGGCGTGGGAGCTCTCCAGCACCTCCACCACTTCTTCCTCGGAAAGCCCCATCTGCTCGGCGATCTCCTGCATGGTGGGGACTCTCTTCAACTCCTGGTTGAGGTATTCCACCACCCGGTTGAGCTCCATGTCCTTCATCTGCAGGCGGCGGGGGATGCGGATGGCCCACCCCTTGTCGCGGAAGTGGCGCTTGATCTCCCCGATGATGGTGGGGGTGGCGTAGGTGGTGAATTCCACGCCCCGGTCGAGGTCGAAGCGGTCGATGGCCTTGATCAGGCCGATGAACCCCACCTGCAGCAGGTCGTCGAGGGGCTCGCCCCGGTTGATGAACTTGCGCGCCAGGTATTCCACCAGGTTGATGTGGAGTGAGATTATCTCGTCGCGGTATGCGGAGATCGGGGTTGCCGCGCAACTCGACGAAGAGCTCGCGCACCCGTTCCTTTCTGGCCTGGTAATCCTGGCTACTCTGTCTTTTCATCCTTGGTCCCGCCATCGCCCTTGAGCTTGCACAGATAATCCGGCAGATACCGTCGGTGTGCTCGATCCTGAAGTCGTCGGATACGGCTTCCAGGATCAGGCGGCTGAAGGAAGCGGGGATGCCCTTGGACTCTTCGAAGCACTCGACCACCTTGGACGTCATGGTGATGCACATGGACTCGGGCTCCAGCTCTATCTCCACCTCGATGTCGCCCTCGGCCGGTGAGTGAGAGAGGGCGTGGTTCCAGGCTTCGTCCACCGCGATGCGCAGGTCCTCGACCTGCTCGAGGTCGAAGTCGAGGCGGCTGGCGAGGAGAAAAACCGCCACCCGGATGACTTGAGAATAGAAGGGGTGAGCGGTGGCAGTTAACCTGACGACCTCTTCCTTCGTACCCATAAGCAGCACGTCCTTTGGTATTGGGCATGAGCCGAACACAAATCGTATATGTTCCCACGATGCCGCCGGCTTGAAACTCTTCAAATTGAATTATAGCCTGAATTGTATTAACATTTCATATGTTAACAAAGGAAACTGTTATGGCCATTTCGGCGAGGGGAATCAAATGAATTTAGGCATGGATAAGAAGTATGCATCAGGGAGTCGACGTCATCATCGTCAACGGTGAAGTCGATCTCTACTCCGCATCGGCCCTGAAGGAAACCGTGTACGAGATACTCGACTCCGGAGCGAGCAGCATCATCCTGGACATGACCGGGCTGGAGTTCATGGACTCGTCCGGCCTGGGTGTTCTGGTGGGGACCCTCAAGCGGGTGCGTTCGGCCGGTGGCTCACTCTGGCTGATATGCGACCGCGACAACCTGCTGAAGGTGTTCAAGCCTGACCGGCCTGGACAAGGTGTTCGTCATCTACCCGACCCTGGAGGAGTGCCAGGTCGGCAGCTGAGCCACGAACTTTCTTGAAAGGGCTTAAAAACAGCTGAAATATTTCCCACGGCTGGTATAATGCTTTTTGCGAGTTTTGAAAACTGAATCTGGTTTATATCTGGGGGAGTTCCCGAGTGGCCAAAGGGGACGGACTGTAAATCCGTTGGCGCAGCCTACAGAGGTTCGAACCCTCTCTCCCCCACCAGCGAAAATGGACAGGTTTCGGCCTGTCCATTCGGTTTATAGGGGAGTTGGGCCACATATATGCCACATTCCTCAGCGGTTCCTCCACACGAGGCGTTGTTATGTAATCGTAGGGGAGCAGGCGGATAGATGATAAAATGCAATAGCAGCAAGGGGAAGATGCTTCAAGGAGACAATTGATGGAGGCGTTCATATTAATCTTTTCTGGAGTTTTTGTCATCGGGCTCATAATCCTGGTGACATTGCTTCTTGTAGTGATGAGGCGGGAAAAGCGAGCAGCACGCAACGTTACCCTGGCGAGTAGCGGCGATGAATTCTGGACGAGTTTCCATAGGTACGTCGACGATTACTGCTCGCGTCGTATCAGGTCACAGGAGGCAAAGCCTTACGCCGAATACGAGAATGCCAGCTTCTTCCATCATGTTTATCTACCGATGCAAGTAGTTGTCGCGGAGAAGAACTCGGACGCCTATAGAAAGCAGCTAAAGCAACTTGTAATTATGCTGCCTGCATGCCTAATCATGATAGCGGTGTTGTTCTTATTGACCCAGGAAGCCTTGTTCCTTTGGTTCTCTGTTCCTCTTTTATTAACGCTGATCGTCGGGGTCATTATTTTTCTCTGGCTTCCTGGCATTTGGCAGCAAAGAATGGAGTTGTTATACGGGGTGGATAAGAAGCTTATGGAGGTTGGCAACGGTACCGAGCCGCCTCCTTATAGAGTGCCTCTCCAGGCTGTTATGCAGCACCAATCAGTATAGGTACGGGCTCAGCCTCCTAACGGAACACCTCTCCACCCTCGTAGCCTACAGAGGTTCGAACCCTCTCTCCCCCACCAACATAGAAACGGCAGGTCAGGATAGAAACTTCCTGGCCTGTTGGTTTTAGTTTGGTTTGTTTAAGCTGAGGGCACATTCTGCCGTGCCATATATGCCACATTACTTGTTGTGGTTTCTCCACAGAGGAGAATCAGCGAGGGGACCAAGCGGGATATAACCCAGGACCCCATTTCTGAATAGAATCGGGTTCAGGGAAATCGCCATCAATTTCCGAAGGTGACCTGAATATGCAGAATCGACAAAGAGGGCGAGGTGCTGGAGCAATTTTCTATACCCTGGGGATATTACTCATACAACATACAGGTGGCCAAGAACAAATCGGTCTATTTCATGATACCAAGAGAATATTTTGACGATGATGGGAGCCCCTTCAGGTTATACAAGGTAGAAGTGGGTAGTTACTAGACCAGATAAAGCTGCCTGCGGTGCGCCGGAAGCTAGCGCCGGTGCCCGGCACCCGCTACGCGTGAGACTCCATCCAGCCCAGCATGTCCTTATAGACCTCTTTACGGTTGGTCTCGTTCAGTATCTCGTGGCGCGCACCCTGGTACGTCTTTATCTTTACATCTTTGATGTTGAGCTTCCTGTACTGCTCGTAGAGCACTTTGGCGCCCTTGCCCTGGTTATTCGTGGGATCCTCCGACCCCGTCATGATGTAGATCGGAAGGTCCTTGGGGATCTTTTCCTGCAGCGGCTTCCGGGCGATCCTCTTGACGCCCTTCGCCAACTCCAGGAACATACTGGTGCCCGCCGAGGACATCCACCCGCAGTACGGGTCATTTACGTACCTATCGACCACCTCACGGTCCGTACAAAGCCATTCGAACTCGGTCGGTGCCGGCTCGTACGGTTTGTTGTATCCCTTGAAAGCGAGCTTGGAGAGGAGGTCGCTGGGCGCGTCCGGACCGAGCTTCTTCATCTGGCGTTTGGCGATGAATGGTGCCATCGTACGCACGATGAACGGCTGCTTTCCGTTTGTCCCGCTGAGGATGACGCCCTTTATCTCGGACCCCCACTGCTCGATGTAATCCTGGGATAGCAGCGAACCCCATGAATGGCCGATCATGAACAGGGGGATGCCGGGGTAGTCCTTCTTGATGATATCGGTCAGGGCCTTCAGGGCTTTTACGGTGCTGTCCCTGCCCCCCGGCCCCAGCTTCCCGAGGTTCTTTTCGTCCCCGGCGGTCTTGCCGTGTCCGCGATGATCGTCCGCATAGCAGGCATACCCGGCGTCCGTCAGGAACTCCGCGAACTCTTCGTAACGGGCCGCGTGCTCCGCGAGCCCGTGCGCGATCTGTACGGCAGCCTTGGGGGGACTGCCAGGGCTCCATTTGTAGACGAATATTTCGATCCCGTCCTGGTCCTTGTAGGAAAAAGTCGAGCTTTCCATCTGCACCTCCACCGCTCTAGGGCTGGCCGTTGGTCCGAGTATGCCAATTATATAATTTACCGAGTCTTATGAATATCCAGGTGACGGGGTAGATCGATCGGAATCCTGGTTGGCGCAGCCTACAGAGGTTCGAACCCTCTCTCCCCCACCAACATAGAAACGGCAGGTCAGACGGCCTGCCGTTCTGCTTACCCCCTTGGGGCTGTCCTAGTAGGGGGATAATCGGAACAGGGAAGAACCCGAGGTTTATTAATCCGTGTCGCTTTAATAAAATGATAACCAAGACATATGATCCGCTATCGAGACAGGGGGGCTAGATGAAACGTTGCAGGATTTCAGTTCCAATGCGGGGCGTTATTGCTCTACTTCTTGCTATGACCCTGCTTGCTGGCGCCTGGTCATTTCCCGAACAGGTGTCCGCTGCAAGCCTTTGGCACCAAGAGACAGCTGACGACAGCACGGGGGATGTGGGCTGGTACACCTCGCTTGCCCTCGACGCTTACGGCAACCCCCACATAAGCTACTTTGACTACACCAACTGTGACCTCAAGTACGCCTGGAAGGACTCGGGCGGCTGGCACCTGGAGACAGCGGACAGCGTGGGATATGTAGGCGACTACACCTCGCTTGCCCTCGACGCTTACGGCAACCCCCACATAAGCTACTTTGACTACACCAACTATGACCTCAAATACGCCTGGAAGGACTCGGGCGGCTGGCACCTGGAGACACCCGACAGCGAGGGGATTAATGGCTACTTCACCTCGCTCGCACTCGACGCTTACGGCAACCCCCACATTAGCTATTATGACCTCACCAACGCTGACCTCAAGTACGCCTGGAAGGACTCGGGCGGCTGGCACAAGGAGACAGCGGACAGCGCGGGTTCTGTAGGCGGGTTCACCTCGCTTGCCCTCGACGCTTACGGCAACCCCCACATAAGCTATTTGACTACACCGACTATGACCTCAAGTACGCCTGGAAGGACTCGGGCGGCTGGCACCAGGAGACAGCGGACAGCGTGGGTTCTGTAGGCGAGTACACCTCGCTAGCCCTCGACGCTTACGGCAACCCCCACATAAGCTACTTTGACTACACCAGCCTTGACCCCAAGTACGCCTGGAAGGACTCGGGCGGCTGGCATCAGGAGACTGCGGACAACGGGGGATCTATAGGCTGCATACACCTCACTTGCCCTCGACGCTTACGGCAACCCCCACATAAGCTACCTTGACGCCAACAACCATGATCTCAAGCACGCCTGGAAGGACTCGGGCGGCTGGAACCAGGAGGCAGCGGACAGCGTGGGGTCTGTAGGCTGGTACACCTCGCTAGCCCTCGATGCTTACGGCAACCCCCGCATAAGCTACTGGGACGGCTCCAACCAAGACCTCAAGTATGCCTGGGTCACAACGGACCCCATAATCTCCACCATTGGGATAGCGAACATCAACCGATACAGGCGCCACCTCCGGGGGCAATGTCACCTCCGACGGCGGGGACGCCGTCACGGCCCGCGGGGTCTGCTGGAACACCGCCGGCACTCCCACCACGGCTGATGCCCACACCACTGACGGTACCGGCACCGGAGCCTTTGCGAGCAGCCTGACCGGCCTTGCCCCGGCTACCACCTACTACGTCAGGGCCTATGCCACCAACAACGTCGGCACCTCCTACGGGGAAGAGCGTTCCTTTACTACCGACACCACGGCGGCTGTGACCACCGATGCCATAAACGGGATAACTCACGACGGCGCCACCTCCGGGGGCAGCGTCACCTCCGACGGCGGGGACGCCGTCACCGCACGCGGTGTCTGCTGGAACACCGCCGGCACTCCCACCACAGCCGATGCCCACACCACTGACGGGACCGGCACCGGGGCCTTTGCCAGCAGCCTGACCGGCCTTTCACCAGCTACTACCTACTACGTGCAGGCCTATGCCACCAACAACGTCGGCACCTCCTACGGGGAAGAGCTTTCTTTTACTACCGACACCGATCCGCTTTCCACCTGGTACCTGGCCGAAGGCTCCACCGACTGGGGGTTCGATTGCTATATCTCCATCGCCAATCCCAATGAGACTCCGGTTCACGCCCAGCTCACCTACATGACCTCAGACGGCCCGGTCGCCGGCCCCAACGTGGCCATGCCTGCCATGAGCCAGGCCACTGTCTTTCCCCGCCAGACCCTGGGAGCTGCCGACTTCTCCACCAAGGTAGAGTGCACCGAGGCAAAGGCCATCAGCGTGGACCGCACCATGTACTGGACCGGCCCCACCTCCACCGTACCCGAGGCCCACTGCTCTACCGGAGCCACCTCGGCCGCGGGCACCTGGTACCTGCCGGAGGGCTCCACCGCCTGGGGCTTTGAGACCTGGCTGCTGCTGCAGAACCCGGGCAAGAGCAACACCTCCTGCACCGTCACCTGGATGATGGAGGGAGCCGAGCCACACTCCGAGGTCTTCGGCATCAAGGCCGGCTCGCGCCTCTCGATCAACATGGCCGACCATGTGGGCAGCGTCGACGCCTCTATCGAGGTCACCTCGGACAGTCCCATCACCGCCGAGCGGGCCATGTACAGAAACGACAGAAGAGAGGGACACGTCTCCGGAGGAACCCCCAGCGCCGCTGCCGACTACTACCTGGCCGAGGGATGCTCCGGCTTCGGGTTTCACCACCTACGTCCTGGTCCAGAATCCCAACAATGAAGAAACCGATGTCGCCCTGACCTACCAGGCTGCCGCTGGGCAGGTAGAGGGCCCCTCCTTCACCATGCCCGCCAACTCACGCAAGACCATCTGCGTCAATGACACCACAACCATTCCCGGAGACGACCCTTCCTTCTCCACCCACGTCCACGGCTCTGCCCCCATCATTGCCGAGCGGGCCATGTACTGGAACGGAGGAGACGATGGCGCCCAGGTCTGCCATGACTCCATCGGAGCTAGACTCTCCCCACACCTCCTGGTACTTGGCCGACGGCCAGACCTCGGACGGCCGCGAGACCTGGACCCTGGTGCAGAACCCCAACTCCGAAGAAGTCACCGTCCAGATCACCTACCTGACCCCGGAGGGCACCGGCAACATAACAAAGACCGAGACAATAGCCTCAGGCTCCCGGCGCACCTTTAACATGGCAGACCACTCCGGCATCTCGGGGCGGGCCGCCATCATGGTGGTCTCACAGACCCCGGGCTTAAAGATCATGTGTGAGCGGGCCATGTACTGGAACAACCGGGGCACCGGCACCGATACCGTCGGAGGCTATTCAGACTAGGCAAAAATCAGATAGATAAGAAACCGCGAGGGGGCTTGCCCCCGCTTTCCGCTACTTTTCCGCTTGGTATGCTTTGAACTGTTGATTTACAAGTAGTCAAATGTTGAGGTTCGAACCCTCTCTCCTATCGGCTAATATCCCATCACGTCGTCGCCGCCAACCGCGTGTCCGAAGCTGCCGAGGTAGTCGAAGTACATGGCCCGCTCCGCCAGCAGGCAGACCGACCCGTCCTTGGAGCGGACGAACATGGAGAACTCCAATGCCTCGGTGCCCAGCACCTCGTTGCAGTAGACGGTGGTTCGGGACTCGGGCGGCAGGGCCACCTCGTAGGGGCGTACCTCCCCGCTTGCAAGGACGAAGTCCACCACGGCGGTCTTGGCGGTGTCGGCGGTGTTCTGGATGAGTAGCCAGGTCTCGAAGTGCGAGTCGATGTTGCCGGTATAGCCTTCCGCGAAGTACAGGCCGGCAGAGGGTGCGGTGGCCCCCAGGGAGTTGTGGCCTCCCTTCCACTGCAGGCGGTAGTCGAAGTACATGGCCCGCTCCGCCACCACCGGCAGGCTTGGCGTGCACGTGGGCGCTGACCATCTGGCCCTCCCCGATACAGGCGTCGGCGTTGACGGTGAGGCGGCCGTGGGCCGCCGCGGTGAAGTCGAAGTCCTGGGTCGTGCCGTCCGGGAACATGAAGGTGACGGTGACCGGATTGTCCGAGTCGTTGTCGTTGGAGACCAGGATGTACTCGTCGAAAAGGGACTCCTCCCAGCCGGTGAAGCCCTCGGCCAGGTACCATTCGCTGGCAGGTACCGGTGGCCGCCTTGCCGATGTGGCCGCCTCCCCACTCGTCCTGGTAGGTAAAGTACATGGCGCGCTCCGCCACCACCGGCTCATCCGAGGTGAGCCTGGCGCTGACCTCGCGGCCCTGGCCGACCTGGTCGTCCACGTTAATGGTCAGCCGGCTGCGCGCCTCCACCAGGTAGTCGCGTTCCTCGGTGGCGCCGCCCGGGAACATGTAGGTCACGTGGAGGTTGGCGTCGATCGTGCCGGGATTGAGCACCAGCATCCACTCATCGAAGGGGCTGGCCTCGGTGCCGGTGAAGCCCTCGGCGAAGAAGAGGTCGAGCGAGGCCGCATTGGCCCCGATGGCCTGGTGCCCCCCGGAGATGCCCGAGTGGTTGAAGTAGACGGAGCGCTCACAGATAAGCCCCTCGCTGCCCTCGACGATGGCGGCCACCCCGGTCTCGCCCGGCATCTCCGCGTTGACCAGGACGGTGCGGCGGCTGTGGGCCGGCACCTCGTAGGTGAACTGCTGCTCCTCCCCGTCATCGGTCAGGTAGGTGATGGTGACGGTCATGGCGTCGCCGCCCATGTTGGTCAGCAGGATCCACTCGTCGAAGCCGGGCTGGGTGCTGCCTTCCGCGAAGTACCAGGTGGACGGGAGCGCGCCCGAAGAGTCGTTCTGCACCGAGGCCTGCACCGTGGGAAGCCCGGTGCCAGCTCAGGTGTGCGGTGTTGCGCACGTAGCCGTCCAGGGGGAGGCCGGCAGCCACCTGGACGCGGAAGGTTACCACCGCTTCCTCCCCCGGGGCGACAGTGCCGGTGGGCTCGCCGGGCGAGTTCACGCTGAAGCCCCCGGCCAGCGGGGTGGTCCCTCCTGAGTCCGGGATCAAGATACCGTTCAGAGTGGTGGAGTGGCTGACGTAGTCCGCGTAGGCGGGCACCGCGTCGGTCAGGGTGCAGCCGGTGGCGTCCATGTCCCCGTCGTTGCCGGCCCGCAGGGTGTAGGTGATGACCTGCCCGCGCACGATGTCGCCTGGCGGGTCGGCGGACTTGGTCAGGGTGAGGCGGGGTTCGCTGGAGTACATATAGCCGACGGCGATGTTGCTGTATAATGGCGTGCCCCCGCCCATGAACCACATCTTCCACTGGCAGGCGTTCCCGTGCCCGTCGAAAAAGCTTGTGTTGTAGATGACCGAGGGGATGGCAGTGAAGCCGTTGCGCCAGGCCGGGCCGGTGGCGGCGCTCCAGATGGGGTTGGCGGTCGACTTGGTCCAGTTGATGCCGTCGGTGGAAGTGGCGTAGCCGATGCCGCTGTAAACCATGGTCTGCCCGCCCGAGTACCACATGTGCCAGACCCCGGGGGACTCGCGGATGACCGTCCCGAAGGAGGCGAAGGCGCTGTCCCAGTCGCCGGGGCCGCCGTGGGGCAGCACTGGCACGT
This sequence comes from uncultured bacterium, assembly GCA_963765625.1. GTDB lineage: Bacteria > Actinomycetota > Geothermincolia > Geothermincolales > Geothermincolaceae > CAVXXD01. The sequence goes on along the minus strand of CAVXXD010000010.1, from coordinate 70,223 downwards.
TCTCGTAGGGTGCCGTGTGGTAGCGGGTCCAGTGGTTGCCGTCGCTGCTGTAGGCGAGGCCGACCACCTCCTCGCCCCCGGTGGTGGCGTCGTAGTACATGGCAAAGGTGTAGTCGAAGGGGGTATCGGTGCCGGGGTTGGTAGCGGAGGGATTGTAGAGCACGTCCACGGGGCCGTAGGTGCCGCGGTTCCAGTCCGGCGACACCCCGGAGACCAGCTGGTAGGTGGCGTCCTGGGTGACGGACTGGTCGTTGGCCCAGGTCGCCCCGTCGACGGAGTCGGCCGTGTGCAGTTCGTCGATGTTGTAGAGCTGGTCAAAGCCCTTCCAGTACCAGATCTTGTAATAGTAGGTTCCACCGGTGGCGCTGTAGCCGCCGGGTAAGTAAACTACCCTGCCCTGGCAGGCGCCTGTCGCAAGGCCGGTCGTGTCGCTGGGGGTCCCCCAGTTGATGCCGTCGCTGGAGTTGACGATCTTGAAGTACGGCTCGGCCGTGAAATCCTGGTACCACATCTTGTAATAGGAGGCCGTACCGTGCCCGGAGAACTGGTTGGCGTCGTAGAGTACACAGGGGTGCCAGGCCCAGGTGCTGGCGGGGTCGTAGACCGGATTGGAGGCATACTCCACCCAGGTGATGTAACTTGCTCGCGCCTGTTGCACGGGGAGGATCAGAGTGATGACGGATACGAACAGGAGTGCAGCCAGCGATGCCCTGATAAAACAGCCCTTGCCTTTAAGGATCCCCATCTCTACCCCCTTAGTCGGGTAAAATCACCTGTATCGAAATTTATGTATATGTTCCCCTTCTTGATAACATTATACCGCCAAGTAAGATAACAACGCCTGCAGATGATACCTATCCCGTGTTCCCTTCATGGTCTCCGCTGACCAGGCAATCGGGAAGCCACCCTCGTCTTGCCACCACCCTGAAAGGGGAGCATCATCTGACAGTCCCCCAGGCACAACCTCTGTAGGTGGGAGCCCTGAGTAGCAAAAAAGACGATGTAGCATTGCACATTGAGATTACCAGGGAAGTGCCGTCAAAAGAGCTCTTCAGAAAGTGGCATTTCGAACGCAGCACCTCTCCACCCGCCCAGCCTGCAGAGGTTCGAAACCTCTCTTCCCCACCAGCGAAAATGGACAGGTTTCGGCCTGTCTATTCTATTTAGTGGAGTTGTAATCCACATATGTGCCACATTCCTTAGCGGTTCCTCCACACGCAATGACATTGTCGTAGCGAACGATGTAGAGTACAGAATGCCGGCTCAATGCGTAATAACATGAGAGAACACCGTAATAAAGTCGGGCAATTCCCGTAAATGAAGGAGAGGACGAGATGAAAAGGAAAGTTGCAGCATTGTTCCTGGCGCTAGCCGTGGTCTTGAGTCTTGGGCTGATGGCTGGGTGTTCGACTGATAATACAACTGAAAACGAGACTCCCGCGACAACACCTAAAGACAACTCCGGAACATCCACCGGAGAGAATGAAGGCACAGGCTACGGAGCGGCAGGAGCCCGGGCGGATGAGAGCCTGACCGTGGAGGAGATGCTGATCTATGCCATCCAGGATGAATATCTGGCACACGCTGAATACGTGTATATTCTGGACGTCTTTGGAGAACAGAATCCCTTCAGCAATATCGTTAGAGCTGAAGAGAAGCACATCGCCGAGTTAAAGACCCTGTTTGATGAATACAACATAATTGTCCCGGTCGACGTGGCTGATGGTCATATAGTCATCCCGGCCAGCGTTAAAGAAGCCTTGGAAACGGGCGTCCAGGCTGAAATCGACAACATCGCGATGTATGAGGATTTTCTTGGACATGAATTGCCTGACGACGTCAGAAGCACGTTCACGTCGTTGAGGGATGCTTCAAAGAGCCACCTGACTGCGTTTCAAAGGAACCTGGACAGGAGCGACTGAAAACAAGCGGGCCTATGCAGCCTCAACAGGGCAAGCCGGTAGCAAAAAAATACATTCTTGCTCAGCCTTGGAGCATTGCTCGTCTTTTGCTCCTCTTTCTTGCACCCTTGAGCAGATGTTTTTCTCACAAGAAAAGCCCTTAGTATAATTACTTAGCCAGGAGGCCGCCGTCGACCATCAACACGTGGCCCGTCATGTACGAAGACGCGTCCGAGGCAAGGAAGACGGCGGGGCCGGCGATGTCCTTCTCTTCGCCGAAACGGCGCATCGGCGACATTGCAATCAGCGCCTCGCGCTCTTTCTCGAACCCGGGGTTCTCAATATAGGCCATCATGTCCGTACGGAAGTACCCCGGGGCGATGGCATTGACCCTGATGTTGTACCGGGCAAGCTTCACGGCGAGGTTCATGGTCAGAAGATTGATCGCCGCTTTGCTCGAATTGTAGGCAACCGCGGGATGGAGCTCCTCTTCCGACCCCCTGAAGCCCATTACTGAAGAGATGTTGATGATGTTTCCTCCGCCGTTTTCTTTCATGATCTCGGCGATTTTCTGGGTTAGAATCCAGACGCCCCGGACGTTCACGTTAAAGATGTGGTCCCATTTTTCCAACGGGAACTCGAGCGTTGGCGCACCCCAGGTAGCCCCGGCATTGTTGACCAGGATGTCTATCTTCGGAAACCGCTCCCTTATCGAGTCCAACAGCTTTGCGATATCCTCTTCAGAAGCGAGGTCGCAGGCTATCGGGACCACCTCGGCGCCATATTTCTCACCGATCTCGGTGGCCGCCGCTTCGAGGTTCTTGATCTTTCTCGAGGCGATAATGACGGTCGCGCCCGCCTCCGCCAGTGCGGCCGTTATGGATTTCCCAAGTCCTCTCCCTCCCCCCGTGACCAGAGCGACTTTCCCCGACAGATCGAACAGATCATTCTTCATCGATGTCCCTCTCTTCTCTACTGCTCTCGATGGAGCGAAGCTTCGGAAACTAGAATACTTTTATAAGAATACAGGAGGGCGCCATGACCAAGGAACCCGATATGCAGACGCGGCAAATCTCCAGGTCTTTTTGCTCTTCTTGCCCCCACACATTTTCCACACGCCGGCTTTCTAAAGTCGGCGGAGCCGAGCTGGCTGCGGGGTTTTTCGTCAAAACCCGTGCCAGCATCTTGGGCCACATAAATCCCACATTTCACAGCGGTTCTTCCAATCGGGGCGACTTTCATGCCAAACCCTTTGTTGTTAGTATGTGGATGAAGAGTTAGATCGAGGACGGGGCGGAACGGAAGGGAGTTGTAGATGAAAGGGACAAAAAGCGCATACCCGTTGATGAAACTGGTCCTGGTTGTCTTGCTGGGGCTGGGAGTGCTTTCGCTTTCGGGCCTTTCGGGGACCGTGGCCGAGGGTGACTATCAATGGACGACCCAAGCTTCAGGGACGAATACCAATCTGCTGGGGGTTTCGGCCGCGGATGCCGGCCATGTCTGGGCTTCCGGATGGGTTCTAAACGGTGCCGGAACTGATTGTCTCGGGAGGGGCCTCTATTATGATGGAAGTTCATGGTCCATCAACCGCGACAACTATAATCGCTATTCCGAAGTCTCCGCCCTCGATCCGAACCACGTCTGGTTGGTAGCCGATAGTTCCTGGTTTCCTCATACTTTTACGGATAGTGTTCAATTCTACGATGGTTCCTCCTGGTCCACCGAAGCAACTAATGACGATTACTTCCTGAAAGGCGTCTCGGCCGTAGACGCGAATAACGTCTGGGCGGTGGGGCAGCTCCGGTACCAGGCGTCCCCCTCAGATCCTATTACATTTTTTGCCCTGTTCGGCAACTACAACGGCACCAACTGGGATTTCAATACCGATACCGACGTCAATGAACTCAACGATGTCTCGGCGGCTGACGCGAGCCACGTCTGGGCCGTGGGATACGATTATAATAATTTCTCAAACGAGGGCTTCATCAGTTACTACAATGGGGTCTCGTGGGCTCGCCAGACGAGCGGCACCGATAAAACCTTGAGAGGCGTCTCCGCCCTGGACTCGAGCCACGTCTGGGCAGTGGGGGACAACGGCACCATCCTCTTCTACAACGGGTCATTCTGGTCTCCGCAGACCAGCTCCACTACGGTAAATCTCCAAGGCGTTTCCGCCCTGGACTCGAGCCACGTCTGGGCGGTGGGGGACAACGGAACCGTTCTTTTCTTTAACGGGTCCTCCTGGTCTACACAGGCCTCAGGTACCACTGAGGCTCTGAATGATATTTGCGCCCTGGATGCCGACCACGTCTGGGCGGTAGGCGACAATGGCACCATACTTTACCGTGGCAGCACCGAGGTTCCAGGCACGTACAGTGTCAATGCCTCGGTCTCGGGCGGACACGGAACCGTCAGCCCGGCCGGCCAGAACGTACCCGAGGGGGGAACCGCCACCATAACCATCACCCCCGATGACGGTTATCGTATCGCCTCTATCACTGACAACGGAGCCCCCGTGGCTGCGGCCAATCCGTATATCATCACCAACGTCACCGAAGCGCACAATGTCGTAGTGACCTTCGCCGCGGAGGGGGATTACAAGTTCTATTTCGCCGAAGGTTACACGGGCCAGGATGCTTTTGCCGAGTACCTTTGCCTGATGAACCCCGGCACTTCGACCACCACCGCTTATATCACCTACATGTTCTCTGACGGCACTACTCAGGCTCAGGATGTCCCCATCGCAGCCACCTCCAGGGCTACCGTTAACGTCAACGGCCAGGTGGGCCCGAACAGGGATGTAAGCGTGAAAATAACCTCCAATACCCAGATCGTTGCCGAGAGGCCGATGTATTTCAACTATTCAGGCGTCTGGACCGGAGGCCACGACGTAATCGGTGCTACCTCTCCCCAGACCACCCATTACTTCGCCGAAGGCTACACCGGAGCAGGTTCCTTTGATGAATGGCTCTGCCTGATGAATCCCAACACTTCGCCCACCACTGCTCATATCACCTACATGTTCTCTGACGGCACTACTCAGGCTCAGGATGTCCCCATCGGAGCCACCTCCCGCTCGACGGTCAAGGTCAATGACCAGGTAGGAGCCGACAGGGACGTCTCCGTCCAGATCGCTTCAGATGGCCCAATCGTGGCCGAGAGGCCTATGTATTTCAATTACAGCGGACAGTGGACGGGTGGCCATGACGTGATCGGGGCTTCGGCCCCCGGTTCTTCCTTCTACTTCGCCGAAGGCTATACGGGAGCAGGTTTCTTTGATGAGTGGCTCTGCCTAATGAACCCCAACCCTTCCGCTACCACCGCCCACATTACCTACATGTTCGCGGATGGCACCACCCGGAAGCAGGACGTAACTATAGGAGCCACCTCCCGCTCGACGGTCAAGGTCAATGACCAGGTTGGAGCAGATCGTGATGTATCCGTACAGATCACTTCCGACGATCCGATAGTGGCGGAACGGCCCATGTACTTCGCCTATCAGGGTGCCTGGACGGGAGGACACGACGTGATCGGAGCCGGTTCGCCCCAGACGATTTTCTACTTCGCCGAAGGCTACACCGGAGCAGGTTCTTTTGACGAGTACCTCTGCTTGATGAATTCAGGTGCGAATGCCACGACGGCGCATATCACCTACATGTTTTCGGATGGCACTACCCAGAATCAGGATGTGCTTATCGGGGCCACCTCCAGGGCTACCGTCAACGTCAACGGCCAGGTAGGTGCCGATCGTGACGTCAGCGTGAAGATAACCTCGGATGCACCAATCGTGGCTGAGCGGCCGATGTATTTCAACTACTCCGGCCAGTGGACGGGAGGCCATGACGTGGTGGGATACACACCCTAGAGAAAGCAATTTTGCGGACTTAGGCGAACCCTATAGCCCTCATGGGCGAGTTTTGTCATCTCGTTGATTTCAGTCATTCTACTCCCCCAATCCTGTTTTCACATTTGATGGCGATTTTATCATGCCCACTGAGAACTGGAGGTATTCAAAGGGAGACGGACTTGGGGGTTCGTGGGAGGCCGTTTATCCATGCCCCAATAAGGGTAAGTAAAATTAAGGGCAAAATCCTGTCGAAGGATAGAGGTTGTTTGGGCATGCTTGGATGATGATTAACAGGGGGTGGTCGTATGCCGAGTTTAGCCAGCAAAATTCTCAGTCCTTATCTTCATCTCAACGGAATGTTGTGGATGAGGGCACGTTACCCAGTAGGCTATGTCCGGTTCTTCATGAATAAAGTGACGCCCCTTCTACTCCCGATGAAACCCCATTGCGCACGAGAAGACATCACCATCGACGGCATACGGGCTGCCTGGTTCACCCCACCGGGGGCGGATGATGATCGTGTCCTGCTCTATCTACATGGCGGCGGTTACGTCATTGGTTGTATCAACACATACAAGAGCCTCGCGGGAGCGATAGCCGCCGTTGCAGGCTGCCGGACGCTTGTGCTGGAATATCGCCTGGCCCCTGAAAACAAGTTCCCCGCGGCGGTGGATGATGCCGTGGCTTCTTACCGGTGGCTTCTCTCCAATGGATACAAGCCGGAGAACATCGTCATTGCCGGGGATTCCGCTGGAGGAGGGTTGACCGCGGCCGCTCTCGTATCGTTCAGGGATACAGGGGACCCGTTGCCTGCTGCCGGGATGCTTATCTGCCCATGGACAGATCTCGAAGGCACCGGGAATACCTTCCAGAGCAATGCGCGTTACGAGCCGATGATAAATTACGATATCGGAGTGTTGTGGGCGGATACGTACCTCGGCGGCGTGGACCATCGAACCCCGCTCGCTTCTCCACTTTTTGCCGACCTAGGGGGGCTCCCACCCCTCTATATCCAGGTGGGCTCACACGAGATGCTCCTGGATGATGCCAGGCGAATGGAGGAGGCGGCCAGGAGGCAGGGTGTGCCGGTGAAACTGGAAGTGTTCGAAGGAATGACCCACGACTGGCACCAGTTCCACTCCATCATGCCGGAGGCCAGGGATGCGGTAATGAAGCTTGGCGACTTTTGCCGGGAGAAGATGGACGCTGCAGTGAAAAGCCACCGGCTGGAGCCCCAACTGGCCTGAGCGGAACACCATTCCACCCACACAGCCTGCAGAGGTCCGCTACCTGGGACCTGAGGGCAAAGTAAGGGGGCATCAATGGCAGTCAGAGACCCACAAAACCTGTTGGGCATGGAACTCTCGCCTATTGAGGAGAAGTACAAGGATTTCACAAGGGCCTTATACATCAAAGGAAAGCCGGAGCTGCAGGGGAGCTTGCCTGAGCGAGTTCTTGACTCGTTATCGCTCCGGGCTTTCGGCCTGGTCCTCAAGATTGGCCATAAGGAGCCTGTCATTGAGCGCGAATACTGGAGGCTGACACGTAATTTCGACAGAATGGGCAGGGTGGCCTCGCGTCTTCGCGTGCTGGGACCGGTTCTTCGGGTTTTCCTGTGGTTGATGATGCGTACGGGTTCCAATGCGATTGTCCGGCAGTATCTGCACAACGAGGCAAAGAATGGCGATTTCATCGAAGCCGCCAGGGGCTACTTAAAGATACTCGACGTCTCCGATATGGACGTGGAAGTATGTTCAGTAAGTAATGATGAGGTCGTATTTAAGTTTCTTAAGTGCCCCATCGGCTATGTGGGTGGCGATGACATGAAAATATGCATGGCTACCAATAAATACGACCGCCAATGCGTGCGGGCGCAAGGGGCGAGGATGCTTGTCGAGGAGTTGATATCCGAGGGTGCTCCAGCCTGCCTCTGCCATATCGTGTCGTCTGACCGTAAAGTGCCGGACAAGTGGCGACGATATTCTCGGTTTACCATCTAGCAGTTTAAGGGCATGGGGGATGAATTTCATGAACTATAAGAGGGATTACGATAAGTTCGTCAGGAAGCTGGAGAAACAGGGCATCAAGCTCGCGGATATCAAGTACATCTTCCTGACCCATCACCACGATGACCATACCGGCTTGGTCGTACATATTAGCGGACAATGCGGCGCCCACGTCTTTGCCAGCGAAAAAGGTGTGGAGCCCCTGAAGAAAGGAGGCATGTCCACCTTTCCTCCGGTTACGCTGGGAGATGGAGATGTCATAATCTCCGGAGATGATGACCGGCTCCTGAGAAGCATCGGGGTCGACGGGAAAATACTCAGCACCCCCAGACATACCAAGGATTCCGTCTCCATACTGCTCGATGACGGGATCTACCCAGTCCACGGTAAGCCTATCTCGGCGGAAAGCCTGAAAACGTACCTGGCAAGGTTTTAGGGTGGCTATATGTATGCTTTTATCCCCTGGAACAGCCAGCCTCTGGATGACTGGGCAAGCAAATATGCCGAGGGGAAGTTCGTCGATCTGAACAGCCACAAGGCCCACTACATCGAGAAGGGCGAGGGGGAGCCGGTCATCCTGATGCACGGCTTCAACTACGATACCTTCCTCTGGGTAGCTAATATCGACTTTCTGGCCGAGAGGTTCAAGGTCTATGCTCTCGATCTCTGGGGTTCCGGTTATAGCTCCCGCGAGCTTAAGGATTTCGGCTACCAACTCTATGCCGACCAGGTGTTGGATTTCATGGATGCCCTGGGAATCCAGCGAGCCTCCCTGGTTGGCCAGTCCATGGGGGGTGGAACCGCTATCTTCTTTGCTGTGCAGCATCCGGAGAGAGTGAGAAAGTTGATACTAGTAGACCCGGCAGCCATGCCGCAACGTTACCCGGTGCTTGCGAAGCTCTCCTGCCTGCCGAAGGTCGGTGAGTTCTTCTATGGGCTGAAGACCGACATGATAAGAAGAAGCAACTTGGCCGACATGTGGTTTTACGACAAGAAGCTGGTCACGGATGACTACTTTGAGAAAGCGTCCAGGTACCAGAAGATAGCGGGGACCAACGAGGCGGCACTAGCCATCCTCCGTAAGAGGTTCTTTTATACCCTCGAAGACGAGGTCCGTCGTCTGCCTGAAACCGGAATTCCCATCCTGATAGTGTTCGGGAGAGAGGACAAGGCGGTCACTCCTGGGAGCGGGGCGGAGATGCACAGAATCTGCAAGGATTCGCGCCTGGAGTTCATCGACGGGGCAGGACACCTTCCGAACTACGAGAAAGCGGAGGTCTTCAACCGGCTAGTCATGGGCTTTCTGACTTCGTAAGAGTTACCTGTAACAGCGAAGCGGTTTGCCGGCCATCACCGCTGCCAGGCACTTATTACAAGAAGCGCACGAGGCGGCTTCGGAATCTCCACGCTTGAACATGTTGATGAGATCGGGTTCTCTTGCCAGGGGGCGAGCCATGGACACGAAATCGGCATATCCTTTTATCCGATACCTCTTTTATGTGGCTTGCCCTTCTCAAGTAGCCCTCCTCCAGGTCGCACTTTCCCACCATCCTCTTCAGCGCCATGAAGCAGCAGGTCAGGATATATGTTCCCTGGCCTGCCGGCTTTTTGATTCGTATCAGAACGGTTTCACGGGAGCATAACCCACCGAGTCGTGGGCCCAGGCGCCGTCGTTTCCGTACATGGCCCGCTCGCAGATGATCCCGCCTTCCTCCGAGACGACCTCGGTGGAGACGTTGTAGTCGATGACGTAGTCGCTGAGCTTGAATGAGTTACGGGCGAAAGCGGGAATGGCGACAAGCTGCGGTCCTGCCACCGGCCCTTCCGAAGTCATGAAGGAGAGACTGACGGCTACGGGGAAGTCGTTGGGGTTCTGTACCAGCACCCAGGTCTCGAAGCCTTCACCGGTAGAGCCCTCAGCCAGGTACCAGGTACCGGCTGGCGCCGTCGCGCCGATAGAGCAGGTGCCCCAGGTACGGTCCTTCCCGTACATGGACCTCTCGCAGACCACGCCTCCTCCCTTTGAAGCGACAAGGGTGGAGACCTCGTATGTGGTGACGTAATCGGCCAGGTTGAACGACTGGCGCGAGTTCGCCGGGATGGTGACGCCGGTGAGGGCCGTGGGGTTCTGAGGACCAGCCTCCGTCATCAGCGTAAGGTCGACGGTGACAGGCGTCTGGCTGGGGTTCTGGACCAGCACCCAGGTCTCGAAGCCGTCACCGGTAGAGCCCTCGGCCAGGTACCAGGTGTCAGCGGGAGCGGCCGCTCCGATGGAATCGTGGCCCCAGGTGCGGTTGTCCCCGAAGACGGAGCGCTCGCAGACGATGGGCTTCCCCTCCGTCTTCACCTTGATGGAGACGTCGTAGCTGGTGACGTAGTCGTTGAGGAAGAGGGTGGCGCGGCTTTGCGCTTCGATGACATAACCCTCAAGGGTCAGAGCCGGGCCTGTAGAGGTCAGTAGCGTTATGTCGGCCCGTACCTCTTCGGCGCTGGGGTTCAGCAGAAGCAGGTAAGTCTCCATGCCACCATCGGTGGCTCCTTCCGCGAAATACCAGGAGGAAGAGGGGGCGGGGGTGCCGACCGAATCAGTCGCCCAGGAGCGGCCGTTGCCGTAGACTGCTCGCTCGCAGACTACGTCCGAGCCGATCGAGGTGACCACGGTGGCGACGTTGTACGAGGTGACGTAGGAGCCCAGGTCGAAAGAGATGCGGGTGCCGGCGGGAAGCTCGACCCCCTGCAGCCCGTCCGGAGCGATCGCGCCTTCCTCGGTCATCAGAGTGAGGTCGAGGACGACATCGTCACTTCCCGGGTTCTGTACCAGCACCCAGGTCTCCATGCCCCCGTCGGTGCATCCCTCGGTGAGATACCAGTCGAAGGTGTCGATGGCGAAGTACGCCTGGATGGATCGGGGCCCGGTGACGTTGGTGATGGTGTAGGAGGTTACCGCCCCTACCGAGGATCCGTCTACCAGCACCTCGGACACGTGGTAATGGGGAGCGGGGGTGATGGTGAAGGCCTGACCCGAGCCGTAATCCACCTTGACCACGCCCGAGGGGCTGATGTTGCCGTCGATACCGGATGACGCGACGATGGCGTTGGTGTCGATGGCGAAGGTGGCGCTGATGGTGTGAGGGCCGGTGACGTTGTAGAAGGTGTAGTTGTCTATGACCCCCAGGTCAACCCCGTCCACAACCACGTTGACGATGTGGTAATGAAGATCGGGTGTGATCGTGAAGGACTGGTCCGCCCCGTAGTTCACCGCCACCGAGCCCGAGGGGCTGATGGAGCCGTTAGGGCCAGCAGATAGCGGTGATGGTGTTCGGTGTCGATGGCGAAGGTGGCGCTGATGGTGTGGGCCGCGGTGACATTGTAGAACGTGTAAGAAGTCCACCGCCCCCACCGAGCCTCCGTCCACCAACACATCAGCCACGTGGTAGTGGCGATTGGGGCTGATCGTGAAGGTCTGGTCCGCCCCGTAGTTCACCGCCACCGAACCCGAGGGACTGATGGAGCCGTTTGAACCTGCCGAAGCGGTGATCGTATTCGTGTCGATGGAGAAGCTGGCGCTGATGGTGTGATTGCTGGTGACGTTGTAGAACGTGTAGGAAGTCACCGCCCCCACCGAGCCTCCGTCCACCAGCACGTCAGCCACGTGGTAGTGGCTATTGGGGCTGATCGTGAAGGTCTGGTCCGCCCCGTAGTTAACCGCCACCGAACCCGACGGGCCGATGGAGCCGTTTGAACCTGCCGAAGCGGTTATCGTATTCGTGTCAATGGAGAAGCTGGCGCTGATGGTGTGATTGCTGGTGACGTTGTAGAACGTGTAGGAAGTCACCGCCCCCACCGAGCCTCCGTCCACCAACACATCAGCCACATGGTAGTGACTATTGGGGCTGATCGTGAAGGTCTGGTCCGCCCCGTAGTTAACCGCCACCGAACCCGAGGGACTGATGGAGCCGTTAGACCCAGCGGATGCAGTGATGTTGTTGGTGTCGATAGCAAAGGTGGCGCTGATGGTGTGATTGCTGGTGACGTTATTGAAAGTGTAGGAAGTGACTGCCCCCACCGAGCCTCCGTCCACCAACACATCAGCCACATGGTAGTGACTATTGGGTGTGATGCTGAAGGTTTGGTTAGCTCCGTAATTCACAGCCACCGAGCCGGAGGGGCTGATGGAGCCGTTAGGCCCGGCGGATGCAGTGATGTTGTTGGTGTCGATAGCAAAGGTGGCGCTGATGGTGTGAGCCGCGGTTACGTTGTTGAAGGTGTAAGAAGTCACCGCCCCCACTGAGCCTCCGTCCACCAGGACGTTAGTCACATGGTAGTGGATATTCGGGTTGATATTGAAGGTCTGGTTTGCCCCGTAGTTCACCGCCACCGAGCCCGAGGGACTGATGGAGCCGTTAGGCCCGGCGGAAGCTGTAATGGTGTTCTGATCGATGGCGAAGCTGGCGTTGATAGTGTGGTCGGTGGTGACGCCGGCGAAGGTGTAGGAGGTAACCGCCCCCACCGAGGCCCCGTCCACCAGCACGTCCGTTATGTGGTAGTGGGCGCTGGGGGTGATACTGAAGGTCTGGTTCGCCCCGTAGTTCACCGCTACGGACCCCGAAGGGCTGATGGAGCCACCAGCGCCGGCGGATGCCGAGATAGTGCAGTAATAGTTCAGGGCCAGGCCGTGATGGTAACCCGCTGAAATTGCGGTGTAGCCGGTGTTTGGCGCCGGGATATTACACTGCCCTTCGTTGTTACTTCCCCAGCCCACGACGCTCCCGTCCGCCTTGAGGCCCAGGCTGAAGCCATATCCCGCCGCTATGGCGGTGAAGCCGGAGTTGGGAGAGGGGACGTTGCACTGGCCGAAATAGTTGTCCCCCCAGGCGACGATGCTGCCGTCCGCCTTGAGTCCCAGGCTGAAGGCAAATCCCGCCGCTATGGCGACGAATCCGGAGTTGGGGCCAGGCGTATTGCACTGACCGTTGTCGTTCCAACCCCAGCCCACGACGCTGCCGTCCGCCTTGAGGCCCAGGCTGTGCAGGTATCCCGCTGCCACGGCTACGAAACCGGAGTTAGGGGCAGGGGATGTTGCACTGGCCGTGGCCGTTCAATCCCCAACCTACGATGCTCCCGTCCGCTTTTACCCCCAGGCTGTGGAAATACCCGGCTGCCACGGCGACGAAATCGGAGTTGAGGGAGGGGACGTTGCACTGGCCGTAGTCGTTGTAGCCCCAACCCCCGACGCTGCCGTCCGCCTTGAGGCCCAGGCTGTGTTCACCTCCCGCCGCTACGGCGACGAAACCTGAATTGGGCGCCGGGACGTTACACCTTCCACTAGAGGTATTCCCCCAGGCCGCGACGCTGCCGTCCGCCTTGAGGCCCAGGCTGTGGGATTCACCCCCGGATACTGCGGTGAAGCCGGAGTTGGGGAAGAGTACGTCGCACCGCCCGTTTTCGTTGTCTCCCCAGCCTCTCGCCGGCGTTCCCCGGCGGAGAGCCAGGCTGAAGTCGTCTCCACATGCCACGGCGGCAAAGCCGGAGTTGGGCGCCGGGACGCTGCATCTGGCCGAAGTCGTTCTAGCCCCAGCCGACGATGCTGCCGTCCGCCTTGAGGCCGAGAGCATGCTGGGTTCCCGTGGCCAACGTGGTGAAGCCGGAGTTGGGGGTGGGGATGTTGAGCACCCTCTGGGCGTTCAGCCCCCATCCGACGATGCTGCCGTCCGCCTTGAGGCCCGAAGCTGTGATAGTATCCGGCAGCCACGGCGACGAAGCCGGAGTTGGGGGTGGGCACATTGCACTGCCCGTTGTTGTTCAAGGCCCCAGGCGACGATGCTGCCGTCCGCCTTCAGGCCCAGGCTGTGCATGTACCCCCCCGAGACGGCGACGAAGTCGGAGTTGGGGGCCGGGACGGTGCACTGGCCGTAGTCGTTGAATCCCCACCCCACAACGCTGCCGTCCGTCTTGAGGCCCAGGCTGTGGACGTCCCCCGCGGAGACGGCGGTGAAACCGGAGTTGGGCGTGGGTAGATTGCACTGCCCCTGGTTGTTGTAACCCCAGGCCACGATGCTGCCGTCCGCTTTCAGGCCCAGGCTGTGGTAAGATCCCGCCGATACGGCGGTGAAGCCGGAGTTGGGCGCGGGAACATCACACTGGCCTTCGAGGTTACGACCCCAGGCGGCGATGCTGCCGTCCGCCTTCAGCCCCAGGGTGTGGGCGGTCCCTCCGGCCACGGAGGTGAAGCCGATGTTGGGCTCGGGCACGGTGCACTGCCCGTAGCCGTTAGCTCCCCAGGCCGCGATGGCGGTGCCGGCTGCGGCTCCGCTGCCGCTTCCGGTGGAGTCCTTGCCCCGCCCCGCCGCCAGCGAGGCCGGCAAAGGAGATAAGGTCAACACCACGAGAAGCAGGGTCAGGAGAAGGCAGATCGCCCCCCAGCCTTTCCATAAAACGGATCCATTCTTACTCAGCCGTGGAGCATTGCTCATCTTTCGTTCCTCCTTCTTGCACCCTTGAGCAGAGGTTTTTCTCACAAAAGCATCTTAGCATAAACATGCTGCGCCTCTACCTGCACGCATGACGGCGGTTACATCATTTAACGGCATATGTTGGCAGGCAGGAACCGATGGCTTGGAGCAGAAAGCATGCGGGGGCGTTGTTGATGCATAGAGAAAATGGACAGGTTTAAAGCCTGTCCATTTAGTGTTGGGAGATACTCTCAGCTGTTACTGCTATGAAGATGGAAAAAGAAGCACTTCACTCCACCACTCTGGTGGGCTCTTTGGAGCTGACATGGGCGGCCCCGAATTAACCGATTTCCCGACAACAGGCCAGGCGGCGGGATCGATCTCGGCCTGCCGGACGACGATGGCACTCCTGGTGATGTTGAAGACGGTCAGGTCCTGCGCGATGGTTACAGGTCCCTCATATTGGCTGCGCATCTCTGGAAATGCCGTACTCACCGTTTCATGATCGACAGCAAGGTGCCACATGACCGACATGCGCGCCCCTGCCTGCTTGAAGACTTTGCCCGCCATCATCGGGCTCGTATGGCTGTTGTTTACGATTATTTCGGCAAGCTCCTCGGGAACCCCGCCCTTTTTGGCGAAAACCTTGGCGGATGGAAAGGTCTCATGGATGAGAAGGTCTGCGTTGTTACAGGCCTCGACGAGGTATTTGCAGGGGCGTGTATCACCGGAAAAGACCACCGAACTATCCTTATAATCCAACCGGTAGCCGACCGCTCCATTCATAATGTGAATAACCGGGAAAGATGAGATCTTGACACCGTTTCGCTCATAAACCGTAGCCGTCTTGTCGTAAGGTATTTCGGTTGCCGTTGCATGAGTTCCGGATTGTCCCGGATGGCCGCACATCGATTCCGTATCCCAGGCAAGTGACGACTCCAGGTTTTGAACAAAAGCAGCGGTGCCGAGTGACTCCGTCTCTCCGGCCGGACCCCATACCTCTACGGGATCTCTGCGCCCGCTCTTGGCAAGGCTGCCCAGAAGGGTCGCCATGTCACCGACGTGGTCGGCATGCAGATGTGTCAGGAACACCTTCGTCGTCGACGTAACCGGTAAACGCAGTCCGTTGAAATTCGCCAATGCTCCCGAACCTAAATCAAAAAAGAAGAAGTCGCGCTCTTCGTTTCCTACCTCTATAAGGATCGAGGCTGCTGCCTGGCTCTTTTTTACAAACGGATCGCCACTCCCTAGGATCGTGACCCTGATCTCGTCAGTCATCAGCGACTCGGTTCCCGGTTTGAAAACAGGAGAATATTCCTGTTCCGGACTTCCGATAACCGGGGTCGTTGTAAGCGGCAGGCCACTGCCCTCATAGGCCAGCTTGGCCATCTCGTTGATTTCAGTCATTCTACTCCCCCCAATCCTAGCTTCAAGTTTCGTAACAATTTTATCATATCCCCTGGGAATTGGAGGCAGCAACGCTCTGAGGTTTTCAAGGGGCCAACAGAGGCAATTGCTCATATAGCCCGGCCGTTCTCGAGGTATGTTTTCAGCTGGGGCAGGGGTAGTGACGGAGCGAAGCATATAACCTGGAAGCTGGGAGAATATGTGTACTCTATGGCCTTAGTAGAGATAAGAAGTTCTGACAGCATCTCGTCAGTGGGATCCAGCAGGATAACACTGGACCAACCTAAGGTTGTTCTCCATGAGTTACCCCCTTTACAAGCATGCCCTTAATACTCTGAGGCTACTATTATATGCCAATCGTTCTTTATGGACATGCCCCTCTCTCCGGAGCTGGCCGTTACAGTGCCCCGCCAATGAGCCTGGCCCGTATATCCACCCTCGCAGCCTACGCAGGTTCAAACCCTGCCTCCAACACCAGCGAAAATGGACAGGCTTCAAGCTCGTCTATTTGATTTTGGGGGAGCCGAGCCACATATATGCCAGTCTACTCATCCCGGGATCATGGCAAGCATCGATGGTTAACCAAGAGGGCATCGGGGTATATAGGCAATGTTGGTTAAGACCGGATAATGCAAAGGAGAAGAGGCAGTGAAAACAGAAAATAAGATGCGATTCGTGGGATTGCTGCTGACTCCGTTGCTGGTACTGCTGGGCGTGATCGGAGCGTCCGCAACGAGCATGGCTGCCCCGCTGCCGGTAGCCCTCGGAACAGCTTCCAGCTATACGCTGCTGGCCGGCTCGACAATCACCAGCACGGGAGGGACCATCATCAATGGAGATGTCGGGGTCCATCCCGGCACTACGTTTACTACTGGAGTGCCACCCGCGATAGTGAACGGGGAAGTACACCTGGGTGACGCTATCGCGGCTGCGGCCAAGGCCGATCTGTTGATCGCATTCAACGATGCCGCTTCAAGAGCGACGGGCCAGACGATTGGAACCGAGCTTGGTGGGACAACCTTGACTCCGGACGTCTACGATTCAGCCGCGGGAGATTTCGGGATAACCGGCACGCTCACGCTCGATGCCCTGGGCGACCCCAATGCTGTCTTTATATTCAAGATGGCCTCCACGCTCATCACGGCAGCAGGCAACAGTAACGTGGTCCTCGCCGGCGGGGCCCAGTCCGCCAATATCTATTGGCAGGTCGGAAGTTCCGCGACCCTGGGAACCAACACTCATTTCGAGGGGAATATACTGGCACAGGCATCCATCACGGCGGCCACCGGGGCCACGGTGAACGGGCGGTTGTTGGCACTGGACGGAGCGGTCACGGTTGACTCCATCACCGGCACAAATCCTCTTTTCCCGGGAAATTGGGGAGTAGATGTGGCTCCTGAGACCGATGCCAGGTCCGGCAGGCCCGGAACCACGGTGAGCTACAATCTCATGGTGACCAATATCGGTGACTACGCCGACACCTTCACCGCCACGGTGACGGGCAACGCCTGGCCGACATCGGTTCCGGCGCCGGTAGGCCCGATCGCGGCAGGGGCGAGCAGCCTCAGAAGGGTCACCGTAACCATACCGGCAGAAGCACTTGAAGGTGCCACCGACATTGCCCTTGCGACTTTCACCTCTACCGGGGATCCGTCCGTGAGCGACACCAGCACCCTTACTACAACGGCGAACGCCGTACCGGTAGGGCAGTCCGCCTTCTATTTCGCGGAAGGCACCACCCGTACCAATTTCCAGGAGTACCTGTGCCTGGGGAACTCCGGCGACCAGGCTGCGAGTGCCGAGGTCGCTTACCTGTTCTCGGACGGCACCACCCAGGACGCGAACTACTCCGTGCCCGCAAACTCACGATCCACCGTGAACGTGAACAGCGAGGTGGGAGCAGATAAGGACGTATCCATCGTAATCCAATCCAGCACCCCGGACTTGGTTGCGGAGAGGCCGATGTACTTCAACTACAACGGTATATGGACAGGCGGCTCGGATGCCTTAGGAGCCGTTGCCCCCGACACCGACTGGTACTTCGCCGAAGGCAACACCCTGCCCGAGTTCGACGAGTACATTACCGTCCTCAACCCGGGAGCCGCGGCGGCGGACCTCACCTTCCACTACATGGTGGAAGGAGTGGGAGAAGAAACCGTTTCGGATTCCGTGGGAGCCCATTCCCGCGCCACATTCAATACCAAGAACCAGATTGGAACCGGGAAGCACGTGAGCCTCTACCTGGAAAGCACCGAGGGTGTGGTTGCCGAGCGCCCCATGTACTTCGATTACCTGGGACTGGCCGTCAACAACTGGACGGGCGGCCATGTCGTGATCGGAACCAACTTCCCCAACACTGAATGGTACTTCGCTGAGGGCACCACTAGAAACAGTGTTGTCGATGGAGCCTTCGAAGAGTGGCTCTGCCTGCAGAACCCGGGAACCGCCCCCTTGATCGTAACCGCCACATATCAGCTGGGGGCTGGTCAGGGTGACCCCATTTCCAGAGCCTACACGGTCCCCGCGCTTCAGCGCCTCACGGTATCCGTGAACCTGGAGATAGGGCCGGACAAGGATTGCAGTGTTTACCTCAAATCACCTTCAAACTTCATCGCCGAGCGCCCTATGTACTTCAACTACCACGGCGCCTGGACCGGAGGGCACGACGTACTGGGGGCTTATTTCACTGCCGGCAACTGGTTCTTCGCGGAAGGGACCACCAGGACCAACTTCGAAGAGTGGCTCTGCCTGCAGAATCCGGGGGATAGCGACGCCCATGTCACTATCAGCTACTTCACCACCAGTGCGCAGGTGATTACCAGAGAGTGGACGGTGACCGCTAATACCAGGTTGACCGTAAACGTAAACAGCGACGTTGGGGCGGATCAGGACATCTCCGCCCAGGTGTACTCGGACGAACCGATCATCGTCGAGCGCCCCATGTACTTCGACTACAACGGCTGGACAGGTGGCCACGACGTGGCGGGGTACGCTCCTTAAAGCGGACACGCAATATCATTGGCTATTCCATCTACGGCCAAGGTCCTGTTTCAGCTTTCCGGCGCATTATAGCAGACGGGAGTGATGCCTAACTAATTATCAAACCAGGTATTTCTACTTCCGAATAGTTCGTGTGTTAAAATACTTTCATGTTCTTGCAGGGAGATCTAAGGAGGTATTGCGAATGAATCTGAGTAAGAGTACGTTTATGCGCGCCACGAAGTTGTTGAGGTTCAACGACCTGCTCTTGAAGTCGTCAAACCTGCCCGGCGTCAAGCAATTGAACGGGGCTCTCCTCGATGCCAAAAACACCAGGCTGTCCTACATCCCCATCGTGGCCGACATCGAGGTGCCTGCCGACACCCCGCTGCCCACCGCCATCGTCGAGCAGCTCATCGACAAGGCCAGCCACCGTTTCTCTCTCGATTTCTGCCCCTGCCGCGTCGGCCGTGAGTGCGACAACTTCCCCCGCGACTTCGGCTGCACCTTCCTGGGCGAGGCGGTGCTGGACATCAATCCCGAACTGGGCAGGCTCATGAGCAAAGAAGAGGCCATCGAGAAGTACCACAAGGCCAACGAACTGGGCTTGATAACCTGCGCCGGCAAGTTCAAGGGAGACGCCCTGGCGCTGGGACTGAGAAAGAACCATCACAAGCTGATGACCGTCTGCCACTGCTGCCCCTGCCACTGTATCAGCAACGGCATGCACTACGCGCCCAAGGACCTGCGCGACAAGATGGCCAGGCTGGACGGGCTGACGGTGGAGATAACCAGCGATTGCATCGGCTGCGGCAAGTGCGTTGACGCCTGCATCTTCAATGCCATTACCATGGACGGCAAGCAGGCCGTGCTCAACCTCGACGAGTGCAAGGGCTGCGGCCGCTGTGCCATGGTCTGCAAGAAGGACGCCGTCCGGATCACCATCGACGACCCGGCATACATCCAGGTTTACATTGACCAGGTAAGCGCGCTTTGCGATATAAACTGACGGATCCGTAGATCAGTTTGCCGCTCGGCTACTTTCTCTCCCGGGTCCGCCTGGTGGATGCCTATGCCGCCGCCCCGGGTCCTCGTCTCCCGGGCCGGCTCATCCCGTTTCCGTCATCGAGCATTTCTCACAAGCCCTTCATAGTACAATTATAACGTTGAGAATGGCGGCATAGACGAAGGATATGGGGGGCAGGCTTCCATGGATAACCAACCCTTTGAGCCGCAGTACACGGAGATAGCGCCCTTCTACGATCGGATGTTCTTGCGGGACCTCGAGGCGGACCGTGAGATGTTGGTGACCCTTCTCCGCCGGTACAACGTGACAACGGTCCTCGATTGCGCGTGCGGGACCGGTGTCCACACGAAGATACTGGCGGGCGAAGGTTTTCGGACGGTCGCCTCTGACGCTTCTTCCCACATGCTGGAAGTCGCGCGCGCGAAGCTGTCCGCGGCCGGGCTCGCGATGGATCTCTACCGGTCGTACTGGCGGGACCTGCCCGAGGTGGTGCCGGGCAGGTACGACGCCGTCGTCTGCATGGGGAATTCCCTCGCGCACTCACCGGACGGCGCAGCCGTGGTGGAATCGCTCAAGGGCATGTACGCGATGCTGAACGAGGGCGGCGTCCTGCTGGTCAGCGGCACCAACGCCGACAAGCAGCTCACTGACCGGATCGGGCTGGAGGTGGTCGAGCCCGAACCCGACTGCTTTCTTATGAACGTCCGGGATTACGGAGACACCACCACGGTGAGCAGGTTCTTCTTCATCGATGCCGTGAGCGGTGAGCCGTCGATGCGGTATTTCCGGTTCGAGCTGCTGAACCTAACCGAGGCGGTCATGGAGTCCTTCCTGCGGCAGGCCGGCATCGATAATTACATGTTCTTTGGCGAGAAGGACTTCACTCCGTATTCCCGATGCGGGAGCGACAGGCTGATCCTGGTTGCCCTACATGAAATAGCGAATCCTGCCGATAATCTAATATAATTCTTGTCATGTTGGGCGCAATTGCTTGAGGGAGGAAGGACCGTGAAGATCAGGCGTTGCAGGAAATGCGGTTTTTCGCTTGCCGTCGCCAGGTTGATCCGGATAGGTGACAACGGGACCATCTGCGGCACCTACGACAAGGATTACCGCCTGGCCATCATCGAAGCCGATTTCTTTTCCGACGTTATCAGGCGCATCGAGAGCGAGTTGGGCCTCTCCATCATGCACATCGCCATCGAAGCTGAAAGAAATGCTTCCATCGGGATAAGCAACGCCTTGCTGAGTGGCCCGAGGAGCATCGCCCGCTGGACACCGATGGGCAGGAAATTCGTTGTAAAAGTGATGTGCCGCCTGGCCATCTGGACGGGCCTGGGCTACGTGGAGGCCGTCACCATCAAGCCCGGCAAGCTGGGGGAGGCCATCATCCGCAATCCCTTCAACCGGGAACTGCTGGCCGGGTGCATCCTCGGCTCATTCGAGTCCATCGAACGGAAACCCTACGGTTACACCTGGCGCAAGGAGGGCGGGGAGGATATCGTCTCCGTCCGGCCCGAGCCCAAGAGCACCGAGATAGCCGAACGCATGGTCTACGAGAAGCTCTCCATGAAGCCCGGCTGGCGTTCCTACGAGCGCTGCCCCAGGTGCAAGATACCCCTGGCGCTCAAGTTCGAGTGGGACGAGAACCGGGGCACGGTGATGGACACCGAGCTCGGCGTGCGAATGGTATTCGTCGACTCGTACACGGTCAACGTGGTCTTGCGTGAGCTGTCCAGGGAACTGGGGGAGGACGTCTACCCCATCATCGTCGATTCCCAGCGCGATTTCTCCCTGGGCCACATGAGAGAAGAATTCCTCAAAGGTGGCCGGATAGGGGAGGCTATGGGAAAAGAAGAGTTCTACCTGGCCGTCCTGGAACAGGTCTCTTTGCGGGGACAGGGCAACCCGGTGGAGCACTCCTTCCGCGAGGACTCCCTGCGAGTGATCATCGAGAACCCCTTCAACCCCCATCTGCTGGCCGGATGCCTCTGTGCCATGTACGAACTGGGTGAGGGACGCCGGGCCACCGCCAGCTGGGAGGACATGGACCCCTCCACCCTCGAGTTCATCCTGGTCCCGGCCTGAAGCCTATCCTAGTAGCAGCCCAGGGGCCTGGAGTAGCCGGGCACCGAACCGGGGACCCTTAAGCCCGACAGAAGCTTGAACGCGCCCTCGACCTTGCCGGTGCCGGCCAGGTTAACCCCTTTCTCCAGCAGTCCGACATGGGGCCGCATGCGGTACCACAACAGGTTCTTCAGGTAGAAGGCCGTCTTGAAATTTCGGTTGAAGCGCGCGAAGTCGTGGATGGCGCGGTCGCGGTCGGTGACGGCCAGCGCCGCTACCTTGCCTGAGACGGTGGCGCCCAGGATGCCGAACCACACCAGGGGGTCCATCATGCCGCTCAGGGTGCCGGCCAGGATGAGGTCATCCGCGAAGAGGCGGGGGTTGTCCGGGCGGGCGATGGGCACCGCGCCGCCGGAATAGATCCACTCATCGTGCTCCACGCCCTCGTTGCGGAGCATGAAGTCGTCGTATTTCTTCAAAGTCTCCTTGCTGACGTGTTTGATGGAGAAGAGGAGGTCGAAGTAGTAGTTGTTGACGCTGGAGAGGTAGCCGTACTCGGTGATGCCCTCGTCCAGCCAGAGCCAGGTTATGTCGGAGAAGCCGACCTCGCCGCGGCTGATCCAGCCGTACCAGCGCAGGTAGGGGATGTCCAGCATCTCGTAGATGGAAGGAGTGAGCCCGCCGGCGACGATGGTGTTCTTGGGCAGGCTGGAGAGCATGTCCTTTTTCAGGCCGTCTTCCCAGGAGAACTGCACGCCCAGTTCCATGGCTTCTTTATAAAGAAGGGTGTCGAGGCTGGTGGGGCGGTTGCCCCTTTCTACCGTGTAAGCGACGCCTCGGATCAAGGCCCGGGGTGTCTCGATCCTGGTGTCGTGCAGGTACACTCTGCTGTGGTTGACCTCGTGGAAGGCCGGTGAGATGTCGATGCCGATGTAGTCCGAGCAGGCCTGCGAGATCGATGGGAGTGGTGTGGGCGGAGGGGTTGTACAGCGGGTCCCCACCGTAGCCCTTCTGCTGGTCGTGTACCACGACTTCGTAGTCTTCGCGTGCCAGGTTGATGGCGGCGATCAGTCCGCTCATCCCGGCCCCGTAGATGTTCACCGTGTCTTTCTTCATATCTCCTCCTGTGTGGCTCCCTCCCCGTGTTCGTTCAATATATTATAGCCCGGAGTTTGCCATCCGGCGCGGCCTGGGATATGTTCTTTAAAAAGAAAGAGGGAGGGATGGTAATGGCCGACGAAGTTTATCTCGAGCTGCGTGAGTTCCTGGACGCGTCTTCCACCCGGTTATCCCACCGCACCGGATGGGGTTGAGATGAGGATACTCAAGAAGCTCTTCACGGAAGAGGACGCCAGGATGGCGCTGTGCCTGACGCGGCAGCCGGAGACGGTCTCCGTCATCGCCGGGCGGCGCGGGATGGGAGAGGCCGAGGCGGCGGCATTACTCGAATCCATGGTCAGGCGGGGGCTGATAGCCAGGTCGCGGGCTGAAGACGGGCCCGGCTACAGAGCCATGCCTTTCCTGGTGGGCATCTACGAGGGCCAGCTGGCCACCATCGACCTTGAACTGGCCGAGATGATGAAGGAGTATTCTCCCTGTCCTCGGGTATTCATGGTCAAAACTCTCAACCGAGCAGATACGCCTGGTCCCGGTCGCTTCCGCCGTTGAAAGGACCGACGCCGTCGCCACCTACGACGACATGCGCGAGGTCGTCAGGAAGAAGGGCGGCGCTTACGTGACCGACTGTATATGCCGGAAGCAGATGGAACTGCTGGGCAGGAAATGCAAGCACCCCATCGAGGAGAGTTGCATGGCCTTCGAAGATCTCGGTGTAGCCATCCGGGAATACGGCATCCCCGGCAAGGCCTTGAGCGTGGAAGAAGCCCTGGCCAAGCTGGACCAGTCCGAGGAGATGGGGCTGGTGCTCAGGCCGGACAACACCCGGGACCCCAGGTTCATCTGCTGCTGCTGCACCTGCGGCGACCCCATGCTGATGTTTATGAAGAAGCTCCCCAACCCGGCGGCCTTCACCCACTCCAACTACATCACCTCGCTTGACGCCGGGAGTTGCAACGCCTGTGCCGCCTGCGTCGAACGCTGCCCCATGGGAGCAATCACCGCTTCCGATGAAGTTGCGAGCATCGATCCGGTCCGCTGCATTGGGTGCGGGTTGTGCCTATCTTCCTGCCCGGCCGAGGCCATCTCCCTGGTCCTACGGGAAGAAGTGTCGGTGCCGCCGCTCGATCTCGAGGAGCAGCACTCCCGCATATTACGCGAGCGGGGCCTGGTTTGAACTAGAGCCCGCCCGTGAGCTTTCCGTACGCCTCTCCCATGTATAGATGCTCGTAAGACCCGTTACCTGATGGCGGCGCGGTGAGCTCAAAACCCGCGCCCTCCTGGAAGAGCATGACTATGTCCGAGCCTCCGAAAAGAAAGCACCCGAGCATGTCGCCCTTCTCCACGGTCGCCCCGACCACCACCGAATCCTCGAAATTGACCGAGGACACCTGCGACATGCCGATGGGCATGACGGCGACCAGGCCGTATTCTTCGGTCTGGACGACTACGCACCCTCGTGTCTCTATCATCTGCCAGCCGGGCTCCTGGTCCTCCAGGACGTACTTCCCCTTCTCCGCGTCCCATATCTGTATTCCTCCGACCGCGTCGTCCTGCGGTATCAGGTGCACTTCGACGATGGTGCCGCCCACGGGGAAGTGATACCTGTGATAGTCGTTCACGTCGAGGAAGGTGTGGGTGAGCTTACCTCCCGCGAAAGCTTCGTCGTATCCGCTGCCCTTCCCCATCAGCACGGCGATGGAGTCGAACTTGGACGACTTTATGAGCACCCCGTCTTCCGTGACCAGTTCGGAGTTCTCATCTATCTGCCATACACCCTGGGGCACCGCGTCCGCCGGGGATACCACTACGGAGTCATCGTCGGGCTCGGCAATGGGGCGCGCGGCGGGGGAGGAGAGGTAGCGGCTGAAAAAGTCATTGAAGCTGTGCCAGTTGGAAGGGTCCTCGTACCAGCCGTTTTGCAATCCGAAGCGCGGGTCGGCGAGGGCTGTCCTGTAGTACTCGTCGGACCACGAATCCTCCGTGCTGAGATACTCTCCCCAACTCTGTATGAACTCCTTCATCCAGCTGCGGAAAGGTTCGACGTACTGCAGTGAGTTGTTGTAGTAGCCCTGGCCCGCCAGCTCTTCCAGCGGCTGGTCCACCAGGAAGTAGAAGTAGTCGAGGCTCTGGTCGATCTGTTCGTACAGGCCGGGCTGGGCCTGGTCCTTGAGGATGTTCCACGGCATGCAGGTGGCCGCCCAGTCCAGGAAGTCGTAATACTCCTCCAGGGTCTGCGCCGGGTTCGTGTTCCTGTCGGGGTTTGCTTCGGCCGCCTGGGCAATCGATTTTTCCAGCAGCGCCGCGAATTGCCCGTCTGATTCCACCATGGCTATGAGCTCTTCGGTCATGGGTGCGTGGCTTGTGGTGGCTTCCTTTTCCGACGTCGACGCGCAGCCCACCGCCGCGCAGAGCACCGCCAGGCACAAAACGAACGTCAACATGAATTGAATAAACCTGCCGCCGCGCGATGGCTTGTTCATACCTTTCCCCCTTGGAACTATCGTGCATCAACCGAGCGCTTTCTTTCTCTGATTATAGTAGAATTATGCCGTCCAAGCAGGGGAATTCCAACGACAGGGAGAGGGGTAGTGTCCCGATGTTCGATCAAGCGAAGTTCGAGGAGGCTCTGGCCACGCCGAGGCTGCAACCACCGATTCCGGAATACCTGGCCGGCAACCGCGGTGGCGGCAGGATCCGGGTTCTCACCGAGCCCGAGCTCACCGCCAGGACCAAACAATGGTTCGTGGACTACGAAAAAAAGATCGAGTATTACGCCCGGCATGGCATCGACATAGCCTGGACCATCGAGTGGGCCAAGAAATACTGGTGGAGCTGGCTGATGCGCGACATGTCCCTCAACGGCGAGCTCTACACCCCGGACCTCTGCTACACGGACACGTCGTCGTTCGGCCGGACCATCGCGGGGCTGGACGAGTTCGTCAAGTACAACTTCGCTTTCTTCGCGGCCATCCCCGACTGGCGCTACGACCCCCTCCCCGGGGAGATCTTCGTTGACCTGGCCTCCGACGGGGAGGTGCGTATCGTCGTCCGGTACATGGGCAGCGGGCACTGGTCGGGACCCCTCCGCCTCTACCCTTACGACGAGAAGGCTCCCACCCTCTACGGGACCGGCGTCTTCATCCAGTGTCACGGCATCGACCGCTACTACTTCAACCGGGACGGCCTGATGTACAAGGGCGATACGTCCTACGATATCTTCGAGGCATTGCAGACCGTGGGCATCCTGCCCCGTGATGACAGCCCGGTCTTCAAAGGCATTTTGAAGACGACCAAGCTGGTCTCGGCTTTGTACGGCTTGAGGAACAAGGTCCCCCTGCCGCACCACAAGTGACTGAGCAGCCCCTCCTTTTGCCCGTTTCGATTGCCAGGCCAGGTGGCCAGTGCTACCGTTGAATTGAATGGTGCCACACTCCACCTAAGGAGGATGATATGAGCGGTAGATCATCCACGGACCTGCTCGGCAACGCGTTGCTGCGCCTGATGGCCGCCAACTTCAATCACCGCCCCGCCATACGCGAATGCCTCAAGGGCAATGGAGGCTGGGTGGACTCTACCATCGGCTTCAGAACCCCGGACGGGAGCGTAAAAGAAGCCATCGCATTCTCCGGCGGCAAGGCACGGGTTATGCGGGATATCCCCGAAGATGCCGACGTAACCATGGTCTTCGCTTCCGATGCGCAGGTCAGGGAGATGCTTAAAGCCACTCCCGCGGACCTGCTCAACATGCTGCTCAAGAGCAAGCTGGTGCTGGATGGAAACCTCAGCTACGCAAACCTCTTCAACTTCTACATCTCGCTGCTGATGGGGAAGCAGCACCGCAAGATGATGGAGAAGCAGAAACGCCGGGACCGCGAGGAACGCCTGCGCGAGCACCCGGAGGCGAATGCCGCGCTGAGCGAAGAATTGCGCGGGCGGCGGCAGGAGAGGATGCGGGGGGAGAAGGCCGACCCCGGCGTGAAGTTCCTCGAGGACCCCTACCTGTCGGACTACGATCTCGGCGACTTCCCCCGCCTGCGGCGGTTTGTGGACGTCCATTTCGAGACCAGGCCGGAGATATGCCACGAGCGCCCGCTTCTTCTGACCGAGTGGTTCGAGGAAAACGGTTTCGAAACGGACAGCCGGGGTAATCCCTGGGTGCCGGAACTGCGCCAGGCGCTGGCCTTCAAGCACCTCATGGAAAACCGCAAGCCCATCATCAGAAAGGACGACCTCATCGCCGGTACCACCACTACCCGCGAGATCGGCGTGGTCATCTACCCCGACACCCACGGCACCATGATCTGGGGCGAACTCCACTCCGTTCCCGACCGGCTGCTCAATCCCTACGATATCTCGGAGGAGAGCGTGCAGGCGCTGCACCGGCGCGTCTTCCCCTTCTGGATCCACCGCAACACCCGGGAGTGGGTAAGGGAGCACTATGACTACCCCCTGGCTCAGCGCATGGACGAGCGCTTCGCCGTCTTCTTCTTATGGAAGACAGCCGCCCTCTCCCATACCATTGCCGACTTCCCCAAACTGCTCAGGCTGGGGACGCGGGGCATCATCGCTGAGATACGGGAGGAACTGGCGCGGGACACCGGCGCGGACTCAAAGAAGAAGGACACCCTCGAATCTATGGCCATCTGCCTGGAGGGGCTGACCACCTACGGGCGCAACCTGGCGGCACAGGCGGCGAAGGAGGCGGAAGGGGAGAGCGACCCGGCCCGCCGCGCCGAACTCGAGCGGCTGGCTGAGATCTGCGCCGGGGTGCCGGAAGGGCCGGCCGGGACGCTGGACGAGGCCCTGAACGCCATCTGGATAGGCTGGGTGGGCCTGCACATGGAGAGCACCAACGCCGGGCTGTCCATCGGCCGCATGGACCAGTGGCTGCAGCCCTTCTTCGAGGCGGACATGGCCAGGTTGAGCACGCCGGAGGAGCGGGAGGCATACGTCAGGCGCGCCGTCGAGCTGGTGGGATGCTTCTACATGCGCTGCACCGATCATCTCCCACTCATCCCCGACATCGGCAACCACCTCTTCGGCGGGAGTTCGTCGGACCAGGCCATCACCCTGGGCGGGGTCACGCCGTCCGGCGAGGACGCCGTCAACGACATGACCTACATCTTCCTCAAGGTGACCGAGCTGCTGGGCATCCGCGACCCTAACGTCAACGCCCGTTTCCACCCCGGGGTGAACTCGGACGCTTACCTCAAGCGGCTCTGCGAGGTCAACCTGATCACCGCGGCCACCCCCTCCATGCACAACGACGCCGCGGTGATGGAGTCCCTGGCCGAGTTCGGCTACCCGCCGGAGGACCTGCGCGACTGGGCGGCCACCGGCTGCGTGGAGCCCACCCTCTCCGGCAAGCACATCGGCCACACCAACTGCATGATGATGAACATGGTGGCCGCCCTGGAGATGGCCATGAACAACGGGCGCCACCCCCTGATGGGCTGGGATGTAGGGCCGAAGACAGGGAGCATCGAGGCTGGGGACTTCGCCGGGTTCGAGGACTTCTTCTCCGCCTTCACCACCCAGTTCAAGTTCCTCATCGACCAGTCGGTGGAGTACAACAACTACCTGGGCGAAGCCCACAGTGTCCTGCGCCCCACCCCGCTTCTTTCGTCCTTGATCTATGATTCCATCGGCAAGGGGAGGGACGTGACCCTGGGCGGGGCGAAGCACAACTCCTCCGGGTCGGCCTGCATCGGACTGGCCGATGTGACTGATTCATTACTGGTTGTAAAAAAACTGGTCTACGACGAAGGCAAGGTCAGCCTGGCCGAACTGAAGCGCGCGGTGGACGACGACTTCGAGGGCCACGACGCCCTGCGCGCCATGGTCACGCACAAGGTTCCCCTTTTCGGTTCGGGTTCGGACGAAGCGGTGGCCATGGCCCAGCGGGTGGCCAGCTTCGCCCACGACACCTACGGTGCGCACCGCAACTTCCGGGGAGGGCCCTACACCGCCGGCTTCTGGTCCATGTCCAACCACGTGGCCTTCGGCACCCTCTCCGGCGCTCTGCCCTCGGGCAAGCTGAAGGGCAAGGCCTTTACCCCCGGCCTGACGCCGGAGCCCAACGCCTCGCGCAACCTGCTGGACAACATCCGGGACGTGGCGCGGCTGGACCCCCACACTATGAACAACAACATCGCCTTCAACGTCAAGGTGGTGCCCTCGGGAAGGGATACCCACGCCGAGGTGGTCGACCACATGTTCTCCTACGCCAGGACCTACTTCGAACTGGGCGGCATGCAGATGCAGATGAACGTGGTCACCTCGGAGATGCTGCGCGACGCCATGGCCCACCCCGAGGAATACCGCAACCTGCTGGTGCGCATATCCGGCTACAACGCCTACTTCGTCACCCTTAACCGGGAGATGCAGATAGAGCTGATCGAGCGGGCGGAATATGGCATCTGACGTGCCGCTCATCGTCGAGGTAAAGGGGAACTCCCTGGACGACGGGCCGGGCATCCGCACCGTGGTCTTCTTCAAGGGATGCCCCCTGTCCTGCGTGTGGTGCCACAACCCGGAATGCATGCGACCCGGCCTGGAACTTGCCTACGACGCCCGGGAGTGCGTAGGTTGTGATGCCTGCGTCAGCTCTTGTCCCCTGCGCGCTCTAAGCCGGGACAATCCCGGTTTCGTGGACCGCTGGAAGTGCGATCTCTGCATGGCCTGCGTCGACGCTTGCCCCTCCGGGGCCCTGTCGCGGGTGGGCAAGGCCATGGCTGTGGAGGAGATAGTCGAAGCGGTCCGCCGGGACCTTCCTTTCTTCAGGACCTCCGGGGGAGGGGTCACCCTGTCGGGCGGGGAACCCACCATGTACATGGATTTCTCCTCACGCCTGCTCAAGGAATTGAAGAAAGAGGGAATCGACACCCTGCTGGAGACCTGCGGGCAGTTTGACCACGCCCGGTTTATTAAAGAGCTTTACCCCCACCTCGACCACATCTACTTCGATCTCAAACTGCACGACCCCGGGGAGCACCGCCGCTACTGCGGCGTATCCAACGATCGCATCCTGGACAACTTCGCCAGGCTGTACCGGGCCGCGCTGGACGGCGGGGTGCCGGTGTTGCCCCGCATCCCCCTGGTCCCCGGCATCACCGCCAGGCCGCGCAACCTGGAGGCGCTGGCCCGTTTCCTGGCCGAGCACGGGGCGCGCCGGGTGGCCTTGATGGACTACAACCCTCTCTGGGTGGAGAAGGGCGCTAAGGTGGGTACCGACAACCCGCACGCCCGCGACGAGAGCATGCGCACCTTCATGAACCGGGAGGAGGCGGCCCGCTGCCGCGCGGCCTTTTCTTCCTTCGAACTGGTTTGAGCCGGAACTCGCGCCTGCTAGAATCTCAACAGAGGATTACGCGCGAGAGAAGGTTGCCTATGGCTGAAAAGACTCCCGAAGGAGGCCCTTGATGGAGGGCAAGTGGGACGCCGTCGTGATCGGGGCCGGGATCGGGGGGCTTTCGGCAGCCGCGCTCCTGGCCAGGCAGGGACGCAGGACCCTGGTGATAGAAAAGGATGACCGCGTCGGCGGCCGGGCCATGTCACTCAAGGGCGAGGAGGTCTCCGTCAATGGGCCGGACTGGTACAGGCGACTCCTCGCCGGGCAGTATACCTGCCTGGCTGCCTCCAGCCCTTCCCTCGAGCACATAGCCTCCGGCCGCATGCTGGACGGCTACACCCTGGACCTCGGGTTTCACGGGGTGAGCTGCGCGGGTGAAGGCTACTTCGCGGAGCTGTACGATCTGGTCGGAGGTTTCGGCCGGAGCCGCGTCGTCATCCAGCCGTTCTCGGGCGGCACTGTTTTCAAGGGAGATCTCATCGTCGACCCGACGCTGGCGTTCGAGACCGACATGGACCCCCGCATGGCCGCGGAGCTCGAGAGGATCGGCCGGGACATGCTCGATTTCGTGGGAGACCTCGCGGATGACCTCAGTGCCGAGCGCTTCGAAGAGCTGGAGAAGCTCTCCCTCCACGACCACCTGGTCAACACCGGGCTGGACCGTAGCGACCTGGTCTACACCTTTTATCGCTGCATCGGCACGCTGGTCAGCACCATCAACAACCCTCGGGACATCTCCGTCGGGGACATCCTCCGCTACACCATGCAGGTGATCATCCCCCTGATCGTGATGAGCGGGGAGATGAGCATGGGAGGGTTTGTCCGCGACGGGGTGATGGAGTGGTCGAAGGCCCTCGCCGGCCGCTTCGAGGAACTCGGCGGCGAGGTGCGGCTGGGCACCCGACTGGTGAATATCGAGATCGAGGGCGGCAAGGTCGCCGGCGTGGTTGTGGAAACCGACGGGCGGCAGGAGTGGTTGGAAGCGGGCACCGTCGTCTTCGGCGTCCCCATCCAGGAGCTCTTCGACTACGCGGACGAGTCGGCCTTCCCGCCCGGTTTCACATCCAGGGTGAAGAAGCTATACGGTTACGGCAGCATCACCCCTTTCTTCGGCCTGAACGACCTGGTCATTCCCCGGGACCATGCCGAACTGCTGGTAAAGACGCCGTGCGTGGTAAGAAAAGAAGAGGGCTTCGACTGGGACGTCTACATGGCCTGGAGCGTCCAGTCATACATCGACCCTTCCTGCGCGCCGCAAGGGAAGCACCTCCTTGCCGCCTACCTGCCCGTCACGGAAAAAGAAGCCCTCGACCGCGAACTGGTGGCCAGGGTGGTGAAAGCGGTGCCGGATTTCCTGGAGTCGCTCTACCCTGGTTTCAAGCGGACCGTCGACTGGGAGCTCTACCCGGTCTGCTGGAAACTGGAGGGGGTGGCCAAGAGCGTCAGCCAGGCCGGCAGCCTCAAGCCTGACGTCATCGCCCCGGGCGTCGAGGGGCTTTACTTCGCCGGCGACACCGTGCGCGGTTACGGGGTAGCCATGGACTGCGCCTGCTCCAGCGGCATCCTCTGCGCTTCCGCCATCACTGGCGAGGACTTCGGAGTCTACTGAGGTGGGTGAGAGGTGTTGAGCGCGGACAGCCGGACCAGAAACGCCTTGCGCATATGCGACTTTCTGATCATCGCCGGGGTCCTCTTCATCCTGGTCACCACCCTGGCCATGTTCTTCTACCCAGGCGGCAACTACCTCGACCACGAGTCCGCGCACTACTCGTTCACTGAAAACTTCTTTTCCGACCTCGGCGCGACGCGCACGTACGACCATGCCGCCAACGGCGTCTCCACGACCCTCTTCATCATCTCCCTTACCCTGGTAGGGGTGTCGCTGATCCTTTTCGGGCTCAATTACTGGGTGGTCTACCGGAGGAAGCGGAAAGGGCTGCTGCTTGGGCGCCTTTCCCTGGCCGCGGCGGTGATCAGCGGGTTGTCCTTCATCGGCATCGCCGCCACGCCCTGGAACATCAACCTGGAGGGCCACCTGCTGATGGTGCAGGAGGCTTTCGGGTTCCTCCTTGTCTTCATCTTCCTCACTATGGTCCTGCAGCTGCTCAACGGCTGGCCGGCAAGATGGATGGTCCCAAGCATCGTCTACATCGTATTGCTGGCCGGTTATCTGGTCCTGCTGAACCTGGGAGCGGACATCGACACCCACGGCGGCCTGGAACTGCAGGTCCTGGCGCAGAAGCTGATCGTTTATGCCTCCATCATCAACCTCGGGTGCCAGGCTTACGGCATGCGCGATGTACTGCTCGCGGCTTAGCGGAACAAGCCTTAGCGGAACAAGCCTTAGGGTGCCTGCTTAACCCATGATGCGTTCGAAACAGAGCAGGGACGAATGGCTGGCGCCCTCGATGGCCAGGCCGCGTCCCAGGTAGGTGTCGCCGCAGAAGTAGAGGCCGCTGACACCGGGAGCTTCCACATCGGGCTTGAAGTTGCCGGTGAGGCCGGGCTTGCGGGCCAGGCCGTCGCAGCCGGTGGTGTAGTAAGGGTAGGCAAACTCCACTTCCCCGTCCTCGAACTGGAACATCTCCTTGATGTCCTCCCAGTGCAGCTCCATCTTGGCCATGAGGTTGAACTTGTCTTCGATCTCGTAGGGCTCGCAGACGCTGTCGGTTATCAGGTAGTGATGCCCGGCGGGGGCGATGCCGTCGCCGTAGGCTGTCGGGCTGTAGGCCTGGAAGGGGTAACCGGTGCGCGGGGTGGTTATACCGGACAGGAACTTCGGCTTGTCGTAGAGTGGCCGCTTGGTGCCGACCATGTAGCCGAACAGCCCGGTGCGCTCGGTCTCGATGTCCTGGACGCGCTTGATCCACCACTCGGGCAGGACGGCGCGGTGGGGGTCGAAGTCGAGCACGGTGTTGAGGTACCAGATGGGCAGGGCCAGCACTACCAGGGGGGCGGTGACCGTGGTGCCGGTGTTAAACTTCCACTCGCCTCCCAGGGGGTTGCCGATGTCGGTGCGCACCCGGATGCCGCTGGCCTTCTTGCCGTCGAAGAGAACCTGGTCCACCATGGTGTCCAGCTTGAGGGTGCCGCCCAGTTCCACGAACTTGTCCATCAGGGGCTCGCTGATGCCGGTCATGCCCCGGCGCGGTACGGAAGCCGCCAGGATACGCTTGCACTTGTTCATGGCTTCCTTGGCGATGAAGAGGCACTCGCCCGCGGACTGGGAGTCGGTGTCGGGGATGGTGGTCATGATCATGCCGGTGTTTTCCCAGATCTCCCGGGGCCCCCCGACGATGTTGTTATGGTCCAGCCACTGTTTCAGGGAACGGTTGTCCCAGGCGGCGAAATCGCTCTCCTGCATCTGGGCTATCCCGAACAGGACTTCGACGAAATGCTGCATCTCCCCCTGGCTGCGCTGGATTATGGCATCGTCGCCCTCCCACTTGCCGTCAACCCAGAATTCTCCGCCGTCCGTCCACTCTCCCCACTCGATCTCCACGCCCACACTGGCGGCCATCTCGTTGCAGAAGCCCTTCTTGCCCATCTCTACGATGTGCAGGCCGTTCTCGATCAGCCAGCCGTTCTGGGGGTAGGACTGCAGCCTTCCGCCGGGGCGGGGCCACCGGTCCACCAGAAGGGTCTTTTTGCCGGCCTGCTGCAGCATGGCCGCCTGGCCCAGCCCGGCAATGCCGGCGCCTACAACGATCGCGTCAAAGTCACTCATGAGTACCCTCCCTTATAGCTGTTACGCCTGAAACCTCAATTAATATATCAGAGAATAGAGATTTTTGAAGAGTGATCGAGCGGCCTTTAAGCACTGGAGGAAGCTTTTTGCTAAAATATTCCAAGTAGGTCTCACTGAAGCAAGAGAGGTGAAAATGTTCAAAGGCAGGGAGATAATCAGGCTGATGCTGATCGCGGCTCTGTGCTGCGTGCTGATGATAGCCGCCGTTACAGCCTACCTGGTGGTGAGTTCGCGCCAGCACCTTGAGAGCCAGGCCGAGAAGATGGAACAGGCGCTGGCCGATTCCATCGCCCGTAAACTCGACGCCTCCTTCGACAACATCACGGCCTATCTCAAGGAAACCCCCGCCATCCCCATGACCTCGGAGGCTTTTGACATCGTTCTCGACCTCAAACGCATCATGGACTTCTTCATCGGGTGCGGCTGGGCCATGTTCGACACTGATTACGCGGTCCTGCTGGACAAGAACGGCGATGTCTATTCCAGCTTCGCTGTCCCAGGTAAGGACGTGAGCGATTTCCCCGTCGATCTGGTCGAGGGCATGGATGTCTCAACCAGTGAAGCAGGTTACGAGATAATCGATTCGGTAGGCGGCGAGCAAGGGTCCTTCATACTCCTGGCCTTGGATATGGCCGTGCCGACCAAGGGCACGATGAGGTCGGCATATGTGATCAACGCCACCGAGCAGGTAGAGGCCCTGAGCCGGGCTTATGACGAAGAAAAGAGCGACATGGTCACCAGGCAGGTGGTCGTTTCCGTCATCATCTTCCTGGTGCTGCTGGCCTTCTCCATCCTGATAATCTACTTCGCCATCCGCCGCCGCCTCAGCGGCCCCATCGAGGCCATTAACGACACCGCGCGCGATATCATGTCTGGAAAAGAAGTGGGGGACGTAGAGCCGGACGAGAAGAGCATATTCTACAACTTGCAACTTTTACTCAAGAGCGGGTCCGTCATCTTCCGCAAGTCCGGGTCCGGGGTGTCGGGAGAGAGGGCCGCCACGCCGGCCAAAGGCAGGGGCGGCTCGGAGGTGCGCAAGGTACTGGTATTCTGGATCGTCATCTTCATGGCTGTCAGCGCCGTCAGCGTGGCCGCCCTGGTGGCCACCTCCATTGTCATGATGAACTCAAAGACCAACGAGCTGAAGGAGGACGTGGTCGAGCAGACGGCGGATTATTACAGCCGGGCCATCAACGAGGTCTCGGAGTACACCCTCAACAGCGTGGGCAACGTGCTGGTGGGCCAGGAGCTCTGGAACCCCGACCCCAACGCGCTCATCGACCGCCAAACGACCATGCAGCGCATGCAGAGCCTGCTCAAGTATTCTTACAACGCCGAATACTCGACCTACGTCAACGACCAGGAAGTGGCCTACTCCACCGAAGGCGTCACCGACTTGCCAGGCCTTCCCGAGGAATACGCCGAGGGCTATACCGTACTGCACGATGTCAAGCAGCCGGGTGACACCTATATCGCTCTGTGCAAGAAGACCGACTACCCCATCATCGGCCCCGAGGACCAGTACGTCTACACCATCGTCGACATCACCAGCCAGACCGACGCCTTAACCGAGCTGTATGAGGACGCCCGCAGCCAGCTCCTCTGGAGCCAGCTGATCGTAGCCTTGATCCTGATGGTGCTTTCAGCCTTGCTGGCGGCCTTCGGTATCGGCTGGGCGGTCCAGAGGTACGTCGCCGCGCCCGTGCGCGAGCTGGACGAGCTCTCCAGCCAGGTGATGGACGGCTCGCTGGAGGAGGACGTGGCCGTCGACGAGGGCAGTTCCTTCGCCGACATCCAGCGCCTGCTCAGGCAGGGGCAGGAACTGCTTCGCCAGATGAACACGGAATAACACTGATTCAATAGACAAAGCGAGGTAAGAAGTGTTTAAAGGCAGGGAGATAACCAGGCTGATGCTGATCGCGGCCCTGTGCTGCGTGCTGATGACCGCCGCCGTCACCGCCTACCTGGTGGTGAGCTCGCGCCAGCACTTGAAGAGCCAGACCGAGAAGATGGAGCAGGCGCTGGCCGATTCCATCGCCCGGAAACTCGACACCTCCTTCAACAACATCACCTCCTACCTCAAGGAAACCCCCGCCATACCCATGGCCGATGAAGCTTATGTCATAGTCAATGACACCAAGCGGGTGATCGGGTTCTTCGCCGGTTGTGCCTGGTCCATGTTCGACACCGATTACGCGGTCGAGCTTGACAAGAACGGCGAAGTTTACATCTCCTTCGTCAGCGACGGCAAGGATATCAAGAATTTCCCGGCGGACGTGGTCATGAACATGGAAGCCACGGGTGAGGGATATGATTACGAGATAATCGATTCCGTCGGAGGCGAGCCTGGTTCCTACATCATCCTGGCCCGTGACACTTTCGTCCCCACCCTGGGCAGGAACCTGAGGCTGGGCCTGGTCATCGACGCTTCCGAGCAGGTAGAGGCCTTGAGAAAAGCCTACGACGAGGACAAGGGGGATATGGTCACCAAGCAAGTGGTCGTTTCAACGGTCATCTTCCTGGTGCTGCTGGCCCTCTCCATCCTCATCATCTACTATGCCATCCGCCGCCGCTTGAGCGGTCCCATTGAGGCCATCAACGATAGCGCACGCCGCATCATGTCCGGCAAGGAGGTCGAGGGGATCGAGCCGGACGAGAGGAGCATATTCTACAACCTGCAACTATTATTGAAGAGCGGGTCCGTGATCTTCCGCAAGTCCGGGGATTCGGGAGAGGCGCCTGTCGCATCGGTGGGCGGTAAGGGCGGCTCGGAAGTGCGCAAGGTACTGGTCTTCTGGATCGTCCTCTTCTTCGCCATCAGTGCCGTCAGCGTGGCCGCCCTGGTCGTCACCTCCATCTCGCTGATGAACAACAAGACCAACGACCTGAAGGAAGGCGTAGTGACGCAGACCGCTGGTTACTACCGGAACGCCCTGAATAGCACCCTGGACTATGTCTTTAAGAGTACCGCCGACGCGCTGGTGGGCCAGGCGCTGTGGGACCCCGATCCCAACGCGCCCATCGATCGTCAGGTCACCATGGAGCGTATGCAGAACCTGCTCAAGTATTCCTACAACGCCGAGTACTCGGCTTATATTAACAACCAGGAAGTGGCTTACTCTACCGAGGGGACCGCCGACCTGCCGGGCTTGCCGGAGGAATACGAGGAAGGCTACGCCATACTGCATGAGCTCGACGGCCAGGAAGGCACCTACATCAGCCTCTGTAAGAAAACCGACTACCCCATCATCGGCCCCGAGGACCAGTACGTCTACACCGTCGTGGACATCACCGACCAGACCGACGCCATCACCGAGCTGTACGAAGACTCGCGCAGCCAGCTCCTCTGGAGCCAGCTCATCGTGGCTCTCATCCTGCTGGTGCTCTCAGCCCTTCTGGCGGCCTTCGGCATAGGCTGGGCGGTCCAGAAATACGTGGCGGCGCCCGTGCGCGAACTGGACGAACTTTCCGCCAGGGTGATGGACGGCTCGCTCGCGGAGGACGTGGCCGTCGACGAGGGCAGTTCCTTCGCCGACATCCAGCGGCTGCTCAAGCAGGGGCAGGAGCTGCTCCGCCAGATGAACACCGAATAGAAAGACACCGTTCTCCAGGAAACGAGGTAAGAGATGTTTAAAGGCAGGGAGATAACCAGGCTAATGGTGATCGCGGCCCTCTGCTGCGTGCTGATGACCGCTGCCGTTACCGCCTACCTGGTGGCCAGTTCGCGCCAGCACCTCAAGAGCCAGAGCGAGAAGATGGAGCAGGCGCTAGCCGACTCCATCGCCCGCAAACTCGACGCTTCTTTCGACAATATAACCAACTACCTCAAGCAGACCCCCTCCATTCCCGCGTCAGAGCAAGCCTATGTCTTGATCAACGACCCCAAGCGGGTCGTCGCCTTCCTGACCGGGTGCGCCTGGGCCATGTTCGACTGCGACTATGCCATGGATCTGGACAAGAATGGCGAGATATACATCTCGTTTGTCAAGGAAGGGAAAACCATAGAGGACTTTCCCTTGGACCTGGTGATGAACATAGATGCCGCGAGCAGTGAAAGCCAGTACGAGATCGTCGACTCGATAGCCGGAAATCCGGGGCCCTACATAATCCTGGTGCGTGACTCCCTCATGCCCACGACCGGCCAGACCGTGAGGCTGGGGCTGATCATCAACGCCTCCGAGCAGGTCGCGGCACTGAGCCAGGCCTACGACGAGGAGAAGAGCGACATGGTCGCCAGGCAGGTGATCGTCTCCACCATCATCTTCCTGGTGTTCCTGGCACTGTCCATCCTCGTCATCTATTTCGCCATCCGCAGGCGCCTGAGTGGCCCCATCGCGGCCATCAACGACAGCGCCCGTGGCATTATGTCCGGAAAAGACATTGAGGCCGCCGAGCCGGACGAGAAAAGCATATTCTACAACTTGCAACTTTTACTGAAGAGCGGAAGCGTCATTTTCCGCAAGTCCGGTCAATCGGAAGAAGTGGTCACGGCCAAGGCGGCGGGCAAGGGCGGCTCGGAAGTGCGCAAGGTCCTGGTCTTCTGGATCGTCATCTTCTTCGTCATCAGCGCCGTCAGCGTGGCCGCCCTGGTGGCCACCTCCATCACCATGATGAACAGCAAGACCAACGACCTGAAACAGGACGTGGTCAGGCAGACGGCGGAGTTCTACAAGAAGGCGCAGAACAGCACCATGGAGTATGTCCTGAAGACTGGCGGCAACTTGATGATCGGCCAGTCGGTCTGGGACACCGATCCCAATGCGACCTTCGACCGTGCCAGGACCATGGAGGATCTGCGCAACCTGTTGAAGGCTTCCTACGACGCCGAATACGTGATCTATGCCCTCGAACAGGAACCGGCCTACTCCACCGAGGGGACCACGGACCTGCCGGGCCTGCCGGAGAAATATGCAGAGGGATATATCGTATTGAGCAGCCTCGACGGTCAGGAAGGCACCTATATCGCCCTTTGCAAGAAGACCGACTACCCCATCTATCCCGCGGACCAGTACGTCTATACCATCGTGGACATCACCACCCAGGCCGATGCCATCAACCAGCTCTACGAAGACTCCCTCAGCCAGCTCCTCTGGAGCCAGCTCGTCGTGGCCTTCATCCTGCTGGTGCTCTCAGCCCTGCTGGCGGCCTTCGGCATCGGATGGGCGGTCCAGAGGTTCGTCGCCGCCCCGGTACGCGAGCTGGACGAGCTCTCCAGCCGGGTGATGGATGGCTCGCTCGAGAAGGACGTGGCCGTCGACGAGGGCAGTTCCTTCGCGGACATCCAGCGCCTGCTCAGGCAAGCCCAGGAGTTACTCCGTCGGATGGATACCGGGTGACCGGCGCCCGCCACGGATACACACAAAGAAGAGGCCCCGGTTTCCGGGGCCTCTTCTTTGTGTGTATCCGTTAATGCAGGACCGGCTTACTTCTCCTCCGCTACGATCATCTTTCCGATGCGGTCGGAGTGGGCCATGATGAAGAAGTGGGGGCCGCAGCAGGAGGCGATGGGCCAGAGTGAGGCGTCGCTGACGTATAGTCCGGGATAGCCGAACACCTCGCCGCGGTGGTCGACAACGCCTCGGTCGGGGGAAGTGGCCATGGCCGCTCCTCCCGTCGGGTGGACCGATACGATGTACTTGAAGGCCATGGATTTATCGATCTTCTCCTGCTTCTTGCGGCGCTGTTCCTCTGAGAGCGGTTGGTCGATGGCGTTCATCTCCATGGTGATCCGCTTCTCCGCCGTTGCGGCGCGCTTGTGGGAGTCCTGCGACGGGTAGTAGACGTCGAAGGTCTCTCCGGCCGGCCATATCCTGCCGATTGGCTCCTCCCGGGAGAGGGAGAGGTACCCGACGATGTCCCCGGTGAACCACTTCAGGGGGAAGCGTCCCAGGGGGCCGAAGCGGCAGGCGAACATGTGGAAGTCGAAATCGTGTTGGTCGGAAGCTACCTCCTGGTAGCGGA
This sequence comes from uncultured bacterium, assembly GCA_963765625.1. Lineage (GTDB taxonomy): Bacteria > Actinomycetota > Geothermincolia > Geothermincolales > Geothermincolaceae > CAVXXD01. The sequence continues at coordinate 30,358 of CAVXXD010000010.1, read as the reverse complement.
AGAGGCAGGGGCCGTATTCGTGCCCTGGCCGGAAGTTGGCCAGGTGGAAGGCAGCCCGGTCGCCGTTGAACCCGAAGCGGTATCCCAGGCGCTCGCTGACCAGGGGAAGACCGTCAACCTGGTTGGCCCTGGAGGCGAAGAGCAGCTTCATGGTCCCCATGGTGCCGGCGGAGAGGATCACCTTCGGGGCCGAGACCGACCTCAGCGAGCCGTCCTTCAAGTCCCGGTAGTCGACGGTGTAGCCGCCGTCCGTCTTGCGCACCGCCCGGGCTTCAGCCAGGTCACGTATCTCGCCGCCCTTCGCCAGGACGGTCTGGAGATAAGTTATGTCCATGGAGTTCTTGGCCCCCCGCCGACAGCCGGTCAGGCAGTCGGCCTCGTACCTGCAGTTCATCTGCTTCATCCCGAACTTGTTGGTGCGGGTCTGGTCGACGTCGGGACCGTCCCCGTACCACATGCTGGTCCTCTGGGGGTGTGCTTCCAGCCAGGGGATGTTGGCGCAGGCTTGCTCGACGCGCTCGGAGTAACGGGTGGGCTTCGGTGCTATGGTAGGCTCCACCACTTCGGCCACGGCGTCGAAATGGTTCTTCATCCCCTCCTTGGTTATCTCCGGCGGGTAATGGTCGTAGATGTCGGAGGGGGGCTCGTCGACGAAGCCGCCGATCACCAGCGAGCCGCCGCCCACGCCACTGGCGGCGACGATGGTATAGCCGTTGACGACGTGGAAGTCCAGGATGCCGTTCTTGAACAGGGGGAAATAATGCTTGATGCCCGGCATCCTCAGTCCAAGCCCGCGGACTTCGGTGGGCAGGTCGAAGACACTGCCGGCGAAGGGCTTGCGGCCTGGTTGCGATCCCCGCCAGGGGCCGCGCTCGAGCATGCATACCCTGGCTCCCGCTTCTGCCAGGTTATGGGCGGCCGGCCCCGCTCCGGGGCCCGTTCCTACTACTACGACGTCGAATTCTTTTGCCACTGGCCTCACTCCCTCAAGCCGGACGTGCCAGTTCGTCCAGCAGGATGTCCTTGAAGGGCACGCAGATGATGTCCGGAAGGATAAAGACGAAGAAGTAGCCGACGGCCATGAACCAGTACTCGCCCAGTTCCTTGCGGCGTATCATCGGCACGATCACGCAGAGTTCCCAGACCGTCTTGTAGAGGAACTGCAGCCAGAGGATGGGGGCGAACTTGCGGGGATTGCGCATGCCCAATATGGAGGTGAGGCCGAAGGCCATGTACACCGCGCCGACTATTCCCAGGATGGCCCGGTCCTGCTCCTTCTTCATGTTCATGAGCTTCATGAACAGCTTCGGTTTGAACATAGCCAGAAAGCCGCAGGTGACGGCGATGACGGTGGTACTGGCGAACTGCAACTGCAGGAGCTTCGCTTTCCTCACACTGACGGCGGATTCGGTCATGGTTCTCCTCCCTCTCTTTTACGCAGGTGTTCCGGATTCACCTGTCTTGCACGGTTATTCTAACAAAATAACTCGGATAAATGCGGTCTGTCGACCGTCACATGGTGCGCTGAAAAAAGCGGTCCAGGGCGAGCACGCCCGCTACCAGGGAGCCGCGCGTGGCGCGGTTCAAGGCGGAATCGTGCACCGGCCGCGAGAAGATGAGGCCGCGGTCGCGCCGGTGGTGGAAGGGCGCGGGCTCCGGCGGGTATTCCAGCTCAGACCGGGCCGCGCCGGCGCCGGCCATCTCCAGCAGGTCCCCCACCCACAGCGGACGATACTGCCCGCGGCAGGGGTAACCCCGGCCGAACCAGAGGGTGCAGCGGCGCGGTTCCATCAGGAAGCGGTAGAGGGTCATGGAGATGAGGCGCTCGGTGAAGGCCGCCTCGACCTCCCCCCGCTTGAGGTGGCGCCAGAAGTTCCAGGGGTGGGCGCAAACGGTGGAGTCGTCAACCCGCTCCCCATGCCAGGCCGGCTCCAGCCCGAATTCCCGCAGGGTTTCGTAATTGGCGCCGTGGTCCGAGGTGATCACATCCGCGGTACGCGGGTCGATGCCGCCGCCGTAGGCCCCCAGCAACTCCCACATCCGAGCCAGCCGCGCATAGGAGCCGGCAATGGCCGGTTCGATGACGGGGTCGGGGCTGCCGGTGAGGCCGCGGTCGAGGAACTGGTGGTGGTTGGCGGAGGCCAGCACGCCGCGCTCGTCGGGCCGGGTGGCCTCCAGGTGGTTGTGGCTGTACTCCAGCAAGGCGGCGTCCCCGCCGGGATCGGCCATGAGCGTGTTGGCGTTGAGGAGCATGCTGGCCATGATGCCGGGGATGGTCTGCCGGGGGTTGGAGCCTGCCACGGCCAGCGCTTCTTCGACGGTGGAGCAGGTCTCCATGTAGAGGTTGTTCAATTCGAAAGCCGTCAGCCCCTCGCCTGAGTCGGTCATGCCCACGGCGTTGATGGCCGCGCACAAGCCGTCGGTGTTCATCACCCCTATGCCGAAGAGCAGGGGAGAGCCCATGCACAGATAGGGCTTGCACCCCTTGATGCGCCGCAGGGTCAGGGGCAGCTTTCCCATGACCGGACGGAAGAAGCCGGGCAGGTCCAGGTTCCAGGAGACGTAGATCTGGTCCGCGCGGGTGGCTGGAGGCACCGCGGCGAAGTTGGTGCAGGCGGAGAGCCTCACGGGGTTGCCCGGACCGGCGGACAGCAGCCGGTCCCGCTCGCGTGTGAGCCCCGCGGACCGCGCAAGGCCCTCCATGCGCTCCAGGGATTGCGGGTAACATTGCTCGAGGATGGAACGGCGCCTCCGTAGGGCGTCCCCCGGCAGGGGGCGGGTGCGGGAGATCAGCCGCCTGTAAACCGGGCCGAAGCGCTTTCCGACTTCCCTACCGTAGTCATAGTGGCTGGATGCTTCGATCACCATCATGGCGGCTACCCCCTTTGGCTTGGTCCCCGGCGGGCTTTTCTTTATAAATATTATAGTCTTAGACCCAACCGCAGCGGGGTATAAATCTTTTAAAGAAAGGAGCTGCATGGACTACACCGTCAGGATAGGAGGGGAGGCCGGACAGGGCATCCAGACCATCGGCGAGGGGTTGGCCAGGGTGTTCGCGCGCTGCGGCTGGCACGTCTTCACCCACCAGGATTACGAGTCGCGCATCCGCGGCGGCCACAACATCTACCAGTTGCGTTTCGCCGACCGGCCGGTGGCCTGTTCCCGTGACGTCGTCGACGTCCTGGTCGCGCTGGATGATGAGAGCCTGCGGGTGGACCTGCATGCCGTCCGGGCGGAGGGCTTCGCCATATACGACTCGAGCGTGCTCAAGCGGCCGGTTCGGAGCGAGCGGCTGCTGGACATCCCCCTGGGCGAGATTGCCGTGCGCGTCGGAGGAGACCGCATCACCTCCAACGTGGCGGCCATCGGCGCGGTGCTGGGGATGCTGGGCATGGACCTCGCCGTGCTGGACCGGGTAATCGAGGATTCTCTGTCGAAGAAAGGGGTCGGAGTGGTCGACGCCAACCGCGAAGTGGCGGCCGAGGGATACCGGGTGGCGGCGGGGGAGTGCGAGAGGTGCAAGTTCGAGATGGCGGAGTGCGGGCAGCCTCGCATGCTCATGCAGGGAGTGGAGGCCATAGGGCTGGGGGCCATCGCCAGCGGGCTCAAGTTCTACTCGGGCTATCCCATGACCCCCTCCACCGGGGTGATGCTCTACGTCAATTCACACGGCAGGGAATACGGGGTGGCGGTGGAGCAGGCCGAGGACGAGATAGCCGCCATCAACATGGCCCTTGGCGCGTCTTTCGCCGGGGCGCGGGTCGATGACGGCCACTTCGGGCGGCGGCTTCTCCCTCATGGTGGAGGGGCTGGCGCTGGCCGGCATGACCGAGACCCCGGTGGTCATCGGCCTGGGGCAGCGGCCCGGTCCCGGCCACCGGCTTGCCCACCCGCACCGAGCAGGGAGACCTCAACTTCGTGGTCCTCGCGGCGCACGGCGAATTCCCCCGCGTGGTCTTCGCCCCGGGCAACCTGGCCCAGGCCTTCTTCCTCACCAACAAGGCCTTCGACCTGACCGAGAAGTACCAGGTACCGGCGTTCATCCTCTTCGACCAGTACCTGGCCGACTTCAACTGGCCACCACCGACCGGTTCGACCTGGGCAGCTGAGATACCGGGATTACCGCCTGCGCGGAGAAGCCCTCCGTTCCGTGAGTGGCTACAGGCGCTACGCCTGCACCGAAGACGGCGTCTGCCCCCTGGCCGTGCCCGGGGGAGTCGGAGAACCTGGTGGTGCTGGACTCGGACGAGCACGACGAGGAGGGCCATATCGTCGAGGACGCGGAGACGCGGGTGAACATGGTGAGGAAAAGGCTTCTTCTGAAGAAGCCCCGTATCAGGGAGGAGATGGAGCCGCCCTTCCTTTTCGGAGACCCGAAGCCGGAGACGCTGCTGGTCGGGTGGGGCTCCACCCTCGGCCTCCTGAAGGAGGCCGTGGAGGAGATGGCGCGGGAAGCGGCCTGGCCATGCTCCACTTCAGTGAGGTCTTTCCCCTGCCTCCGACCGGACGCTTCGACTACCTCGAGCTGATGAGGTCCTGCCCCCACACCGTCTGCGTGGAGAACAACGCCCTGGGGCAGCTGGCCATGCTGATAAGGCAGCGAAACGGGTTACAAGTTTCCCGACTCCCATCCGGAGGTTCGACGGGAGGCCCTTCACCCTCGAGAGTTTTCTGGAGGAACTTCGATGCGCACCGTTGAGGGATACGAAGGTCAAGAACCGGCCTGGTGCCCGGGATGCGGCAACTTCGGCATCCTGCGCACCTTCACGGCGGCCTTGAAGGAGCTGGAGATAGAGCCGCACCAGCTGACGGTGGTCTCCGGCATCGGCCAGGCGGCCAAGCTCCCCCACTACATGCGCTGCAACACCTTCAACGGCCTGCACGGGCGCGCCCTGCCGGTGGCCACCGGCATCCGCCTGGCCAACCGCGCCATGCTGGTGACCGTCTTCACCGGGGACGGCGACTGCTACGGCGAGGGCGGCAACCACTTCCTGCACGCCATCCGCCGCAACGTCGACGTCAAGCTCTTCGTCCACGACAACCAGATATACGGCCTGACCAAGGGCCAGGCCTCGCCCACCAGTGAGGAGGGGATGCCGGCGAAGAACTTCCCCTACGGGGTGCTGCAGCCGGCCTTCAACCCGGTCGCCGTGGCGGTGGCCATGGGCTGCTCCTTCGTGGCGCGCTCTTTCTCCGGTGACCCCGACCACCTCAAGGAGATGATCAAGCGCGCCATCGGTCACCGGGGCTTCACCCTGGTGGACATCCTCCAGCCCTGCGTGACCTTCAACCACGTCAACACCTACAAGTGGTACCGGGAGAGGGTCTACCACCTCGGTCCCGAACACGACCCCGGGGACCGCGGGGCCGCTTTCCGCCTCTCCCTGGAGTGGGGGGAGCGCATCCCGCTCGGCGTTGTCTACCTGCACCAGCGCCCCCTGCTGGAGGACATCAACCCGGTCACCGAGGGCGAGCCGGTGGCCAACCGCCCGGTCGCCACGCCGGAGCAGTTGAACAATACCCTCGACGGTTTCTATTGATGAAGGAGGATGCCATGAGAACATTGGCCGGAGGCGCCGCTGCGGCGGGAGCCGCGGGTTGGGCGGCATACAGTCACCTGAAGATGAAAGGCCGCCTTCCCGAAGGTGACGAGATCTGGTCTTACTACATCAGCTCCTTCCTCGAGAAGGTGGGGCTGGGGGAGCTCTACGGAAGCTGGGATGAGGAGTGGCTGGAGCTTGCCGGCCGTACCCTGGCCCTCTATAACTTCCGTGGCGGGCCCGGCGACCCGGTGATGGTCTTCGTCCCCGGGACCGGCTGCTTCGCTCTTCTCTACATAGAGTATATGTACAAGCTCAGCCGGCAGGGCTTCAACGTGGTCGGCTTCGACCCGCGCGGCCACGGCCGGAGCAGCGGCAAGCGGGGAGTCTACACCCTGGGCCAACTGGTGGAGGATGCTCTGGCGGTCATCGACCATGCCTCGCTGGCCTACGGCAACCCGGTGGCCGTCTCCGGCTCAAGCCAGGGCGGCATGGTCGCCTTCTATTGCGCCGCGGCGGAGCCACGCCTCAAGGCGGCAGTCTGTCACAACATCATCGCCCCCGACGAGCCGGACAACGAGCGCATCACCCGCTGGCCCGGCCTCACCCGCCCCCTCATGCCCTTCCTTCCCTTCTTTAAGCCGTTGCTGGCCACGCCGCTGGGAGAGCTGATGATCCCGCTCTCTTTCTACCTCGACCTCAAGGCTGAGCCGAGCCGGTTCTTTCGCGACCTGAGCCGTTTCTTCAAAGAAGACCCCCTGATGGTGAACGCGGTGAGCCTGGCCGCCTTCCACTCCCTGGCCCGTACCCCCATGGCCAGGAGGGTGGAGGAGATCGAGGTCCCGGTCATGGTCATCCATGCCGGGAGGGACAACATCTTTCCGGAGGACTACGTGCGCCGGCTTTACGCCCGCCTCACCTGCGAAAAGAAGTTTCTCCACCTGCCCCACGCGCCTCACCTGGTGATGACCGACAACGTGGACGAGCTCATGCCCGCCGTCTCGCCGTGGCTGAAAAAAATGATGTAGTGGTGCCGCATAGTAGAATACTGTTATGAATATCACCGTGTCGGTCGCGCAGATGAAGGTCGAGAGGCCCGATCTCCGGGTCAACCTGGTCAAGGCCGAAGGTATCATCCGCGAGGCCTCGAGGCGGGGCAGCGACCTGGTGTGCTTTCCGGAGATGTGGACCACCGGGTTCGACTGGGACCAGAACCGGCGAGTGGCCGCCGAACAGGCACCGGTAGTCGAGCAGGTCGCGGCCATGGCGCGCCGGCACCGCGTCTGGGTGAGCGGCTCCATGCTCACCACGAACCAGGGTGGCGGGATTTCCAACACCCATATCCTCTTCGGCCCCGACGGGGAGACCAGGGGCGTCTACAACAAGGCCCACCTCTTCACCATGATCCACGAAGAAGAACACGAGACCGCGGGCGACGGCCTCTGCCTGACTGATGCGGCATGGGGCCCCACCGGCCTGGCAGTCTGCTACGACCTGCGGTTCCCGGAGATGTTCCGCACTTACGCTTTGAAAGGAGCCAGGCTGGTGCTTCTGCCGGCAGCTTTTCCTCACCCCAGGCTCGAGCACTGGAAGGTGCTCCTGCGGGCGCGCGCCATCGAGGACCAGATGTTCGTAGTGGGGACGAACCAGGTGGGGGAGGAGGATCTGGGCGCAAGCGGCAGGGTCACCTACTTCGGCGCTTCCGCCATCATCGACCCCTGGGGGGAGACGGTGGTCGAAGCAGGACTCACCGGCGAGGAACTGCTCACGGCCACCATAGACCTGGGCATGGCCGACGAGGTACGCGCCCGCATGACCGTGCTGCGCGATCGCAGGCCTGAACTCTACGAGCTGGACTGATGCCGGAGCTCGACGGGTTGTCGCTTGACGGCTCGTTACCTTGAGGTTACATTGAATACATAAGCATACCGAGTCCCGCCCACAAGCTGTCTTTGATAAGGATCGCCGAGGTATTACCAAACTGGCATCTTTGAAGCAGCAAGGTTAAACCCCACCTCTTCGGATGTTTTCGCGCGTTGTGAATTGTGCGGATCAAGAAGGGGGAAAAGATGGTTCGTCCGCGCCGGAAATCCGTTCTTACAAGCATGGTCCTGGTCCTGCTCATCTCGCTCCTGGCCTTTACCTCACTGTCCGTTGCCGCGCCGCCGCCGGGACAGACGCAAACCCAGCCGGACGCGCTCTCATCCACGCCGCCCTACGAGGTTCTCGAGGTGGAACAACCCCTGACCTCGTTTGACGGCACGCAGTTGCCCATGTCCGTCTTCTACCCCGGAAACGCCGGGCAGGGCGAGACCTTCCCGCTCATAGTCTTCGTCCATCCCTGGTGCATGGAGAAATCCCTCTTCGAGTCCTGGGCGCGGGAGTATGCCGCGCGAGGCTACGTCTGTGTCACCTTCACGGCGAGGGGCTGGTTCGGAGCCGGAGGCAGCATCAACACCATGGACCCGCAACACGAGATCAGGGACCTGAGCTGCCTCATCACCGCGGTCAGCGATGATTCCAGCTTCCCCGTGCTCCGGGATGAGAAGGGGCCGGTGGTCGGGGTCACCGGCTACTCCATGGGAGGCTGCTTCTCCTATCTCATAGCGCCCCGGGCCGATCCCGCCGAGGGCGACCCCGGCGACCCGAGGGTCAGGGCGGTGGTCCCCCTGCACGGCGGGGCCGACCTGCTCTATTCCATTTATCCCAACAACACCGTGAAGCTGTTCTGGGTGGTCACCCTGGTACTGGGAGCCTATGGCGGGAACTTCGCCGGCCTTCTCCTCAGCTCCGTCAACCTCCTCCTCGATAATAATCTCGATGCCTGGCAGAAGCTCAGCGGCATCATCGTCCAGGTCCAGAAGATGGGAAGCGTGCTCAGCAACGTCTCCCCCGACCTGGCCTGGATCGCCACCGTCGCCATGCAGAGGAGCGAGTCGGCCGAGGAAGAAGCCAAGCAGTACATGAGGGTCCGTTCGGCCAGGTACTGGTGCGACCAGGAGATGGACGGCGTGATCGAGCACCCTATCACCGTGCCCACCCTTATGCTCGCAGGGTGGCAGGACGACCTCTTCTATGCCAATGAAAGCATGAGGATCTTCTCCACCTGCATGGACGCACCGGCCCGCCTGATCATCACCAACCACGGCCACATCGGGGGCATGGTCAACGAGGTTTTCGAGGGCATGCCGCTGAGCGCCGAAGCCCAGTGGATCAGCGGCGAAGTGGAGCAGTGGTTCGACTGCTACCTCAAGGGCGTCGACAACGGGGTGGAGGACGAGCCCCGCCTGGTCTACTACCGCACGGACGCCCTCGGTTACGGCGAAGCCCAGGCTTACCCGCTGGCTGGCACGGGCAACGTCTCCTACTACCTGGGAGACGGGGCGGGAGGCCGGGCCGACCTGGCCACCGCGGCCCCGCAGGGTGGGTTCGCCTGGCCGGACTACCTCATCAACACCGGCATCACCGGCTCTATCTCACTACCGTATATCCAGGACGCCACCCAACTGATGGGAGGGGAAGTCATGGACATGCCCAGGAAGATAGACCTCGTGGAGATACCTTACAGCGAGTGCTCCTTCACCTCCGACCCGCTGGCTTCGGACGTGGAGATCATGGGCGCGCCGCTGCTGGAGATCTATTACCAGTCCCAGCAGCGCTTCTGCCAACTCATCCCCTTTCTTTACGAAGTGGGGCCGGACGGCAAGGAAGTACTGGTGAGCCGGGGATGGTACGAAGGCCAGAAGCTGACGCCGTGGAGCCTCAACAGCACGGCCGCCAAGCCGGTGGAGATGCAGGCCGTCTATCACCGCTTCAAGGCCGGTAGCCGCATCAGGCTGGAGATCGCCACGGCCGACCTCATGGAGTCCTGGTCTTACTGGGGGTTCAACTTTATCGTGCTGCCGCATGGCGCCGCGGCGCCGTCCCGCATCGTCCTGCCCGTCGTTTCTTCCAACTGAGCCCCTGAGTATTCTTTTACGGGTCCGCTCCGCCGGCGTGGGAGGCGGGGCGGGCCTGTCCATTTCAACGCTCGGCCGCTAAGCTGTGGGACTGCCGGAACCCGTCAGCACACGGGAAGCGGCGCTGCCGGACTGGGTCAATACGATGGCCCCGATGGGGCAGAACCTGACACAATCGCCGCATCCCCGGCAGGCGTCGCTGATGACCGCCTTGCGGCCCGAGATGGAGATGGCCCCCTCATTGCAGGCGCGCACGCACTTCCCGCAACCCGCGCACTCGTCGGTGACCACCGCCTTGAGGCTGCCGGTGGCGCCCGGCGACTGCGGCTGATCCTGCGTGGCCGTATCGTTTGACGCCGTCCCGCTGCTGATCGTCGTGGTGCTGGTGCCGCTTTCTTCACCTGAGCCGCTCGAGCACGACATCAGCGTGCCGGTCAACCCCAGTGCGCCGAGGCCCACGGCCCAGTGGGAAGCTTTTCTTAAGAAGCTCCTGCGGTCGATCCTTTCCATGTCGTCCATGTCTTCGTCACCTCCTCTTAATGGCATTGTCGCCCGAAGCTGTAAACATGTTATGGGTGGAATGTGGTTATTCCGTAAATTCTTCGTTTGACAAGAATATTATGCTCATAATATTATGGGTATAATATTCAGCCGAGTGTACCGGAACGATGGGAGGGTGAGATGAGCGAGAACAAGTACGTGGAACTGGCCGAGCATCTGGACAAGGCCCATGCCGGAGTGCCCATGGCGGCTTCCCTCCTCGAGATCCTGGCCATCCTCTTCCCGGGGGACGACCCGGAGGTGGCCCTGAACCTCAGTATCTACGAGCGCCGGACACTCGAACAACTTGAGGGGACGATGCCGGAGAGGGCCGGCCGCCTGGAAGAGCAGCTGGAGGCCATGGGCCATCGCGGGACCGTCATGATAGAAAGAAAGCCGGGCCGAGAGACCTTTTACCGCCTACTCCCCATCGTGGTCGGCTTCTCCGAGGTCCCCTTCCTCGACGGGGAGGACACGCCTACCAAGCGCGCGCTGGCCCCGCTCTGGGTGGAGTACCTCTCCAACGAGTTCGGCCGGGAGATGGCCCGCGGGGTCCCGCTCATCCGGGTCGTCCCCATCGCCGAGTCCCTCGAGGACCAGTCGGAAGTCCTCCCCTTCGACGCCATCGCCAGCAAGCTCGACGAAGTCTCCTTCATGGCCGTGGGGCACTGTCCCTGCCGGCAGATGGCTAAATACACCGGTGAGGGTTGCGATCACCCCATCGAGCGCTGCATGCATTTCGGGAGCCTGGCCCGTTTCCTGGTGGACATGGGCAAGGCGCGCGAGATAGATAAACCGGAAGCCCTGGACCTGCTGCGCCGCTCCACCGAGGAGGGCCTGGTCCACGTCTGCGACAACCTCGAAGGGTCCCTGCGCACCATCTGCAATTGCTGCCCCTGCTGCTGTGCCTTCTTCCGTGCCCACTCCCTTAACGGCCTCGAGACCTACTCCAGCTCCAACTACGTGGCCCACGTACTTGAAGAAGAATGCATCGGCTGCGGCACCTGCGAGGAGCGCTGCCCGGTCGGCGCCGTGACCGTGGTGGACCAGGTAGCGGTGGTCGACGCGGACCGCTGCATCGGCTGCGGTGTCTGCACCCCTACCTGCTCCGGGGAAGGCGCCATCCGGCTCCGGGTCAGGGACGAGATCGCTGCCCCACCCCAGCCGCAGGAATTCATCGCCGCCCGGCTCAAGCGGGATTGAGAAGGCGGGTCATGAAAAACCCCGTGACTTCGAAGAAGGACCGCAGCCGCGACAAGATACTCTCTTCGGCCGGCTCCCTGTTGCGCGAGAAAGGGGTTTCCGGAACCAGTGTCTCCGAGGTCATGGGTGGTGCCGGCATGACCGTGGGCGGTTTCTACTCCCACTTCTCTTCCAAGCAGGAGTTGGTGGCGGAAGCCATCAGCGAGGCCCTGTGCCAGTCACGCCGCAACATGGCGGAGGGAGCGAGGGACCTGAAAGGGGAGGAGTGGGTGACGGCAGTTGCCCGCTCCTACCTCTCCCGCTTCCACCGCGACCATCCCGAGGCAGGGTGCCCCCTGCCTACCACCCTGGGTGAGATCTCCCGGGAAGAAGAGCCGGTGCGGGAAGCCCTGGCGCGGGAGGTGGAGGAGACCGTAGCGGTCATCGCTGCTCACCTCGAGGAAGCGGGAGCGGAGGACCCGCGGGCGGAAGCCCTGGCTCTCTTCTCAGCCATGATCGGCGGGTTGACCCTGGCGCGGGCCCTGCAGGGGTCGCCTCTCTCGGATGCCACTCTCAAAGCCTGCCGTCACCACATTAAGCGTTCATTGCCCTGATCCCTGCCTGCCCCTTAAGGCGCGCCGTCCCCGGCGCGCCGTTCTCCTGTTATCTTCGCCCTGTTATAAGTTGACCCATTGGTAACATAGTGCTATCATCGGGTTGTCGGTTCAGTAAGGGTTCTATCTGCATCGTTCGAGAGGGAAAAGGAGGAAGACAAACATGGACGTTAAAAGCGACGTCACCGTCAAGGAGTATTTCGAGGAGGTCGTGCCCGGGCTGTTCGAGGAGCAGCTGGGGGGGAAAACCGTGACCGGCATGGATGGCACCGTCTTCACTATCCAGTTCGACATAGACGGACAGGCATATGGCCTCAAGGTGGCCGACGCCAAGAACCTGGAAGTGGTGGCCGGGGTCATGGATTCGCCCATGATCAAGGTGGAGCTCTCCGAGGGCGTCTGGCGCCAGGCGGTCACCGGCCAACTGGCCGGAGCCATGGACATGTTCACCGATATGGGGAGCATGGCCAATCGGCGCGCCTACGACAACCTCTCCTCGGCCAGGGGGATGATGACCCTTGACCTGGACAACGCCGGCACGCCCGTCAGCATCAACGTCTGCTTCAACGGGTTGAATACACCCCACTGCACCTTCAAGGCCGCGGTGGAGGACTGGGGCAAGATCTCCACTGGCGAAGTCCCCGGGCCCATGGCTTTCATGCAGGGCAAGCTGAAGATCGACGGGGACATGCCCTTCGCCATGTCCCTGTCGAATCTCATGGCCTGAAGGCCGGAAGGGTCAAACGGCCATGAGTGCCAAGCTGGACCTGGCCAACATGATGCAGCGGGCGGCGGAGCGCCACGGCGACCGCGTCTTCGTCCACGTCGAGAAGCCGCTGCAATACCGCATGATCGAAGGTGACGCCGTCCGGTTCTCCGACGGCGTCCGCGTGGTCGACACCCTGGCCAACGCCATGGCTGACAATCTCGGGGTTACCAAGGGTGACCGGGTCGCCATGGTCCTGACCAACCTGCCCGAGTTCGCCTTCTTCTGCGCCGCCGCGGCCAAGCTGGGAGCGGTGCCCGTGCCCTTCAACTACATGCTCAAGGCGGATGAGCTCTCCTTTGCCATCGAGGACTGCAAGGCCAAGGTGCTGGTGACGGAGAGAGACCTTTTCGAGATGAACATCAAGGACAAGGCCAAACTGCCCGCCATCGAGCACTGGATACAGGTGGGCCGGAAGGAAAAGGTGGGCGAGGGCTTCATCAACATCGATGACCTCACCGAGGGGTGTCGGGATAAACGCGAGCCGGCGGACATGAACCCGGACGACACCGCCGGCATCTTCTACACCTCCGGCACCACCGGTAAGCCCAAGGGGGCCATGCTCTCGGGCCGCAGCCTCACCGTGCCCATCGGCCGCGCCGTGCGCATGTTGCGCATCGGCCCGAAGGACATGTGCATCGCCGTCCTTCCCATGGCCCACATCTTCGGCTTCGTGACCCAGTTGATGGGCGGGATCATCAGCGGCGCCTCGGGTTATCTCATGCGCTTCTTCGATCCCATAAAGACCTTGCAGAACATGGAGAAGTACCGGGGCACTCTCTTCATCGGGGTGCCGGCCATGTACAACTTCATGCTCGCCTGCGGCATGAAGGACTACGACCTCTCCTCCATGCGCCTCTGGATCAGCGGCTCGGACGCCATGCCGGTGGACCAGATCAAGCAGATCGAGTCCATCTCCGGCCGCTTCATCGAGGGCTACGGGATGGTGGAGACGGCCTCGCTCATCTCCGTCAACCTGCCCTTCATCCGCCGGGCTGGTTCCATCGGCATCCCCCTGCCGGGCATCCACGTCCGTGTCCTGGACGAGGACGGCAAAAAGCTGCCTCGCGGCGAAGCGGGGGAGATCGCGGTAAAGGGTCCCAGCGTCATGAAGGGCTACTGGAACAACGAGGAAGCCAACCGGCACACCTTCGTGGCGGGCGGGTGGATGCGCACCGGCGACATCGGGCGCCGCGACCGCCTGGGCTACATCTATTTCATGGATCGCGAGAAGGACGTCATCAAGTGCGGGGGGTACTCCATTTTCAGCCGGGAAGTGGAGGAGAAGATACTCGAGCATCCCGCGGTGCTGGAGTGCGCCCTGGTAGGCGCGCCGCATCCCGAAAAGAAGGAGGTCCCGGTGGCCTTCGTACAGCTTAAAGCGGGCCAGGAGTTGACCCCGGAAGAGCTCATCGAGTGGTGCAAGGAGCACATCGCCGCCTACAAGGCGCCGCGGCTCATCCTCATCGTGGACGACCTCCCGTTGAACATGACCATGAAGGTGCTCAAGCGCGAGCTGAGGGACCGTCTCATCCGGGAAGGATATTTCGAGAAGGAGACAACGGAGAAGGCACTGGCCACATGAGGGCCGGAGTGCGGGAAGAACCCAGGGGTGCGCCGCGAGGCGCGCCCCTTATTTCGTGTGCCGGAGGGTTCTGACGGCTACCCGGGAGCCGAAAAACCATGTTATTGGCTCGATTTCTTGATAATGGGGAATCCGTATAGTAACATTATTAAGCTCTTATCGGATTGGAATTTACAAGCCCGCTTAGCTCAGACGGTAGAGCACATCCTTGGTAAGGATGAGGTCGACGGTTCAAGTCCGTTAGCGGGCTCCATTAATATAGTGGCGGTGTAGCTCAGTTGGTCAGAGCACACGGTTCATACCCGTGGAGTCAGAGGTTCGAGTCCTCTCACCGCTACCAGCAGACAAGAGATGCTCTCTCTTATCATATGTAACCGATCGAAGGAGGACGGCTTCCCCCGGGGGCCGCCGAACTGTGGAGGAGGGTCAAAATGGCCAAGAAGAAGTTCGAGAGGACCAAGACGCATGTGAACGTGGGCACCATCGGCCACGTCGACCACGGCAAGACCACGCTGACCTCGGCCATCACCATGTGCCTGGCCAACCAGGCCGGCCTGGACGTGGAGGTGCGGTCCTTCGACTCCATCGATAACGCTCCCGAAGAGCGCGAGCGCGGCATCACCATCGCCATCGCCCACGTGGAATACCAGACCGAAACCCGCCACTACGCCCACGTGGACTGCCCGGGCCACGCCGACTACATCAAGAACATGATCACCGGCGCCGCCCAGATGGACGGAGCCATCCTGGTGGTATCGGCGGCCGACGGCCCCATGCCCCAGACGCGTGAGCACATCCTCCTGGCCCGCCAGGTGGAAGTGCCGGCCATGGTGGTCTACTTGAACAAGGTGGACCAGGTCGACGACCCCGAACTGCTGGAACTGGTGGAGATGGAAGTGCGAGAGCTCCTGACCCAGAACGAGTTCCCCGGCGACGACATCCCGGTGGTAGCCGGCTCGGCCCTCAAGGCCATGCAGTGCGGCTGTGGCAAGCGTGATTGCGAGGCCTGCGGCTCCATCCTGGAGCTCATGGACGCCGTCGACTCCTACATCCCCACCCCCCTGCGCGAGATCGACAAGCCCTTCCTGATGAGCGTCGAGGACGTCTTCTCCATCACCGGCCGCGGCACCGTGGCCACCGGCCGTATCGAGCGCGGCGTGGTGGAGACCGGCAACGACGTGGAGATCGTGGGCATCCACGATACCAAGAAGACCGTGGTCACCGGGGTGGAGATGTTCCGCAAGATACTGGACCGCGGCGAGGCGGGCGACAACGTCGGCCTGCTGCTGCGCGGCATCGGGCGCAAGGAGATCGAGCGCGGCCAGGTAGTGGTCAAGCCCGGTTCCATCACCCCCCACACCCAGTTCAAGGCCCAGGTCTACATCCTCAGCCGCGAGGAGGGCGGACGCCACACCCCCTTCTTCGCCGGTTATCGCCCCCAGTTCTACTTCCGCACCACCGACGTCACCGGTTCGTGCACCCTGCCCGAGGGCGTGGAGATGATCATGCCCGGTGACAACACCGAGATGGACGTGGAGCTGCTGGTGCCCATCGCCATGGACGAGGGTTTGCGCTTCGCGGTGCGCGAGGGCGGCCGCACGGTAGGGGCCGGACGGGTCATTAAGGTCATCAAGTAGTCGCCACGGCGTCTTCTTTTGTTGACATCCACCAGGGCCTGGTGGTAGCTTAATCCTTTGGCATGAAGCAGAAATAGACAGATTGGATAAGGTGAGATGAGGGTTATAGTCACGATGGCTTGCACCGAGTGCAAGAGGAGGAACTACTCCACCAAGAAAAACAAGCGCAACGATCCTGACCGCATCGAGATGAAGAAGCACTGCCCGTGGTGCAGAAGCCATACTTTGCACCGGGAAACGCGCTAAGTTATAATTTTGGAAAGTAGGAGTGTAGCTCAGTTGGTAGAGCGGTGGTCTCCAAAACCACAGGTCGGGGGTTCGAGACCCTCCACTCCTGCCATTTTATATTAGGGGAGGTTACGAGAACTTGCCGAGCCGGGAGATGCGACGCGCCCAGCAGAAGATGGACCTGGAGAAGAAACGCTCCCAGGCCAAGAAGAAGGCTGTGGGCAAGAAGAAAGGTGGCCCGAAAAAGAAACGGATCACCGTGAAGCAGTTCATGGTCGAGGTGCAGGCCGAGATGAAGAAGGTGACCTGGCCTTCCCGGCAGGAAGCGACATCTTATACTCTCGTGGTACTGGTAGTGACAACTATCGTGGGAGCAGCCGTCTATGGCCTGGACATTCTTTTTACATACCTGGTAAACAAGCTGATAATAAGGTAGGCGTAAGGGACAGATGGAAGGTAGCTGGTACGTAATTCACACGTATTCGGGGTACGAGAACAAGGTCAAGACCAACCTCGAGAACCGCATCATCTCCATGGACGTGAAAGACCGCATCTTCACGGTGTCCATCCCCATGGAGGACGTCATCGAGATCAAGACTGGCAAGAAGGAGATCGTTCAGAAAAAGCTCCTGCCCGGCTATATCCTGGTCAACATGCTCTTGGACGACGACAGCTGGTACGTGGTGCGGAACACGCCCGGCGTGACCGGTTTCGTAGGCTCCGGGGCCAAGCCCACCCCGCTCTCCGAGGCGGAGGTGGAGAAACTTCTCTACAAACCGGCCACCGAGAAGCCCCGCCCCAAGACGGAATTCCAGGAAGGACAGAGTGTGCGCGTGGCTTACGGGCCCTTCGTGGACCTCACCGGGACCATCGCCGAGATCAACATCGATCAGAGCAGGCTCAAAGTGCTGGTTTCCATCTTCGGCCGGGAGACCCCGGTGGAACTGGGGTTTGACCAGGTCAGCAAGTTGTAAGCGGAGGAAAGAAGGAAGATAAGAATGGCAAAGAAAATAATGGCTAAAGTCAAGTTGCAGATACCCGCCGGCCAGGCTAACCCCACCCCCCCGGTGGGCCCTGCCCTCGGACAGCACGGCGTCAACATCATGGAGTTCTGCAAGGCGTACAACGCCTTGACCCAGGCCCAGATGGGCACCATCATCCCGGTGGAGATCACTATCTTCGAGGATCGCACCTTCAGCTTTATCACCAAAACCCCGCCGGCCGCGGTGCTGCTCAAGCAGAAGGCGGGCATCGAGAAGGGCTCCAAGGAGCCCAACCGCGACAAGGTGGCCAAGCTCACCCGCGACCAGGTCAAGGAGATCGCCGAACAGAAGATGTCCGACCTGAACACCGACGACATCGAGATGGCGGCCAACATCATCGCCGGCACCGCCCGCAGCATGGGCATCGTGGTCACCGGTTAATAACGGCCCCCTTTCTTAAAAAGGTCATATCAGTGGGAGGACGAGAGTCCGCTATTTACCACGAGGAGGAAAAATGAGGAAGAGAAGCAAGAGATATCGCGAGATGTTCGCCAAGGTGGACCAGGAAAGGGTCTATACCCCCCTGGAAGCCATCCGCCTGGTCAAGGAACTGGCTTCCGCCAAGTTCGACGAAACGGTGGAAGTGGCCATGAAACTGGGAGTCGATCCCCGCAAGGCCGACCAGATGGTGCGCGGCACCGTCAGCCTCCCCAACGGCACCGGCAAGGAAGTCAGAGTGTTGGTCTTCGCCCAGGGCGACAAAGCCCGTGAAGCCGAGGAGGCTGGAGCCGACGTGGTCGGCGCGGCCGAACTGGCCGAGAAAATCCAGGGGGGCTGGTTCGAATTCGACGCCGCCATCGCCACCCCGGACATGATGAGCAACGTCGGCAAGCTGGGCAAGCTACTCGGCCCCCGCGGCCTGATGCCCAACCCCAAGCTGGGGACGGTCACCTTCGACGTGGGCAAGGCGGTGTCCGACATCAAGAAGGGGCGTATCGAGTACAGGGTCGACCGCCAGGCCAATATGCACCTGCCCCTGGGCAAAGCCTCCTTCGACGAAACCAAGCTGGTGGAGAACTACTCCGCGGTGCTGGAGGAGATCAACCGGGCCAAGCCGGCCTCGGCCAAAGGAAAGTACATCAAGAGCATGACTTTTACCTGCAGCATGGGCCCCGCCATCAAGGTGGATTCCTCCATAACCAGGGATTTAATGACAGAGTAACGGATCGGGCTCCGGCCCGTCCCTTGACAGGGGAATGCCGGAACTGTTAGTTTTGTTGAGTTCGCTTTGAAAAGTGCCTGAGAAGCAGGTGCCCGAAAGGGCTTAATGCGTCGCCTGCGGAGGCTGGGAAGTCGGTTAAAAACGGCTCTCGCTTCCGCGAGGGCCTTTTAAATTGCAGAATCTACGAAAGGAGGGAAGATATGCCCAGACCTGACAAAGTAGAGAAAGTAGCCGAGATCAAGGAACGTTTCGATGCCAACCAGGCGGTGATAGTCACCGAGTACCGCGGCCTCACGGTCGAGGAGATGGCGGACCTTCGCAAAGTCCTTCGCCCCAGCGGCGTGGAGCTCAAGGTCACCAAAAACACCCTGGTCCGCATCGCCCTGCGGGAGACGGAGTACGAACCGCTGCTCGATCTCATCGAGGGCCCCGTCGCCCTGGCATACATCGAGGAGGACGTGGTCAAGGCGTCCCAGGTGCTGACCACCTTCGTCCGCAAAAACCCCAAGTTGAAATTGAAAGGCGGCCTGGTGGAAGGGAAAGTGGTCCAGGGACCTGACATCCGGACCATCGCTACCTTGCCGCCACGCGAAGTCCTGCTGGCCCAGATGGTCGGCACGCTCAAGGCCCCCCTCAACAACCTGGTCGGAGTCCTCTCCGGGCCCACCCGCGGGCTGGTGCAGGTGCTCAACGGCATCAGGGAAAAGAAGGAGGAAGCGGCTTAGTCCGCATCCCGTCAAGAAGTTGATTTGCTTACTTAGTGGAGGTGTAAAGATTGGCTAAAATGAGTATGGAAGAGATCATCGAAGTAGTCGACGGCATGACCGTTCTGGAGCTTTCCGAACTGGTCAAGGCCCTGGAAGAGAAGTACGGGGTCACTGCTGCCGCTCCCATGGCCATGGGAGTCATGCCCGGCATGGCGGTTGCCGCCGGTGGCGGAGACGAAGATGGCGGGGAAGAGGCCGAGAAGACCGAGTTCGACGTGATCATCCTGGCGGCCGGAGACAAGAAGATCCAGGTCATCAAAGAGGTACGCGCCATCACCGGCCTAGGCCTGAAGGAAGCCAAAGCCCTGGTGGACGAGGCCCCCAAACCCGTCAAGGAAAAGGTCAACAAGGACGAGGCCGACAAGATCGCCGAGCAGCTGCGTGACGCGGGTGCCCAGGTCGACATAAAATAGTAAACCGGCATCAAGAAAACGCTGGTACCACCGACGTTTCTTGCGTGGCAGAGTTCCGGCGCTTGCGTGAAGCGAGCGCCGGGGCCTGGCATTTCCTTATGCGTGTCTTGACGATGCCCCCACAAATGAAATATTATTAATGTTTGCATGTGTGGCGTGGATTGACGACAATTTTACGACGGAGGAGTGAAAAAATTGTCCAAAAGCGAGCCGGTAATCAGGCCCAGAAGAACCTTTGCTAAAATCCCCGAGATCAAGCCCGTCCCGAACCTTATCGCCGTCCAGATGGACTCATACGACTGGTTCCTGGGAGAGGGGCTGGCCGAGGTTTTTCGTGACATCTCGCCCATCGAGGACTTCACCGGCAACCTGCAGGTAGAGTTCGGCGAACACCACCTGGAAAAGCCCAAGTACGACGTGGAGGACTGCAAGGAGAAGGACATGACCTACTCCGCGCCCCTCTTCGTCACCGTACGGTTCATCAACCGGGAGACGGGAGAGATAAAAGAACAGGTGGTCTTCATGGGGGATTTCCCCCTCATGAGCGACCGCGGAACCTTCATCATCAACGGCACCGAGCGCGTGGTCGTATCCCAGCTGGTACGTTCGCCCGGCGTCTACTTCGACCGCGAGATGGATAAAACTTCAGATAAGGAGCTCTTCTACGCCAAGATCATCCCCTCCCGCGGGGCCTGGCTGGAGTTCGAGACCGACAAGAAGGACATGGTGGGGGTGCGCATCGACCGTAAGCGCAAGCAGCCCGCCACCGTGCTGTTGCGCGCCCTGGGCTGGGAGACCGACGAGGACATCCTGGCCCTCTTCAATGGCTCCGAGCTTATCGCCAACACCCTTGAAAAGGACCATACCACCACCGCCGAGGAAGCGGTGATGGACATATATAAGAAGCTCCGCCCGGGCGAGCCGCCGACCGCGGACTCCGCCAAGGGCCTTTTGAAGAACCTCTTCTTCAACGCCAAGCGCTACGACCTGGCCAAGGTGGGGCGCTACAAGATGAACAAAAAGCTGGAGATCGAGATAGACCAGTCCGAGTCCACCCTCACCAACGACGACATCCTCGGCACCATCAAGTACCTCATCCGTGTCTTCGACGGTTACGAGGAAGGCATCGACGACATCGACCACTTCGGCAACCGCCGGGTGCGCCCGGTGGGCGAGCTCATCCAGAACCAGGTCCGCATCGGCCTGGCCCGCATGGAGCGGGTCATCCGTGAGCGTATGACCACCCAGGAGGCGGACGCCATCACCCCCCAGAGCCTGATCAACATCCGGCCGGTGGTGGCGGCGGTCAAGGAATTCTTCGGGTCGTCCCAGCTGTCGCAGTTCATGGACCAGACCAACCCGCTGGCCGGCCTCACCCACAAGCGGCGCCTTTCGGCCCTGGGGCCGGGAGGCCTTTCCCGCGAGCGGGCCGGTTTCGAGGTGCGCGACGTGCACCCGTCCCACTACGGGCGGATGTGCCCCATCGAGACGCCTGAAGGCCCCAACATCGGCCTGATCGGCTCGCTGGCCACCTATGCCACGGTCAACGAGTTCGGTTTCATCGAAACCCCCTACCGCAAGGTGAAAAAAGGCAAGGTCACCGACGAGATCCATTCGCTGACCGCCGGCGAGGAAGACAAATACATCATCGCCCAGGCCAATGCCAAGCTGGACAGCCGGGGCCGGTTCATCGACGCCGCGGTGCTCTGCCGCACCCGTGAGGGCAAGGTCAAGACGGTCTCCCCGGAAGAGATCGACTACATGGACGTTTCCCCCATCCAGCTGGTCTCGGTGGCCACGGCGCTCATCCCTTTCCTGGAGCATGACGACGCCAACCGTGCCCTGATGGGCTCGAACATGCAGCGCCAGGCGGTGCCGCTGACCTCCACCCAGGCTCCCCTGGTGGGCACGGGCATGGAGTACCGCGCCGCCAAGGACACCGGTGAGGTCATCTGCGCCCGCGCGGCCGGAGAGGTCACCTACATGGACGCGGTTCGCATCGAGGTCACCCGGGCCGACAAAGACAAAACCGTGGACGTCTACAAGCTGGCCAAGTTCCGCCGCTCCAACCAGGGCACCTGCATCAACCAGCGCCCCATCGTGGAGACCGGCCAGCACGTGGAAGAAGGACAGGTAGTGGCGGACGGGCCCTCCACTGACATGGGGGAGATGGCCCTGGGCAAAAACCTGCTGGTGGCCTTCATGCCCTGGGAGGGCTACAACTACGAGGACGCCATCATCATCAGCGAGGACATAGTCTACGACGACCTTCTTTCCTCCATACATATAGAGGAACACGAGGTCGATGCCCGCGACACCAAGCTGGGGCCGGAGGACATCACCCGGGACATCCCCAACGTGGGCGAGGAGATATTGAAGGACTTAGACGAGGAGGGCATCATCCGCATCGGCGCCGAGGTCAAGCCCGGCGACTACCTGGTGGGTAAAGTCACCCCCAAGGGCGAGACCGAGCTCACGGCGGAGGAGAAACTACTCCGCGCCATCTTCGGCGAGAAGGCCCGCGAGGTCCGGGACACCTCCCTCAAGGTCCCCCACGGCGAGTCGGGCAAGGTCATAAACGTCAAGAAGTTCTCTCGCGAGGCCGGCGACGAGCTGCCCCCGGGAGTCAACCAGATGGTCCGGGTTTACGTGGCCCAGAAGCGCAAGATCTCCGAGGGAGACAAGCTGGCCGGGCGCCACGGCAACAAGGGGGTCATCTCCAAAATCCTTCCCATCGAGGACATGCCTTTCATGCCCGACGGCACCCCGGTACAGGTCGTGCTCAACCCGCTGGGCGTGCCTTCCCGTATGAACATCGGTCAGATACTGGAGACCCACCTGGGCTGGGCGGCCCATGTCGGCTGGCCCGAAAAGGGCAAGAAGCAGTCGACGGGCACGGTCTTCGTGGCCACCCCCATCTTCGACGGGGCCCGCGAGACCGAGATCGAGGACGCGCTGGTAAGCGCGGGGCTTCCCCCCAACGGCAAGACCATCCTCTTCGACGGCCGTTCAGGCCAGCCCTTCGACCATGACATCACCGTAGGCTACATCTACATCATGAAGCTTCTTCACCTGGTCGAGGACAAAATCCACGCCCGTTCCACCGGCCCTTACTCCCTGGTGACTCAGCAGCCCCTGGGCGGCAAAGCCCAGTTTGGCGGGCAGCGTTTCGGGGAGATGGAGGTCTGGGCACTGGAGGCTTATGGCGCCGCCTACGCCCTGCAGGAGTTGCTCACCGTCAAATCAGACGATGTCATGGGCCGGGTCAAGGTCTACGAGGCCATCGTCAAAGGGGAGAACATCCCCGAGCCGGGCATCCCCGAGTCCTTCAAGGTGCTGGTCAAGGAGATGCAGTCCCTGGGCTTGAACATCGAGGTCATCTCCGAAGAAGGGGAGGAGATCGAGATCGCCGAGACGGACGAGGACATCCTGCGGACCGCCGAGGAACTGGGGATCGACCTGCGCAGCGTGGAGACCATGGGGCTCAACTTCACGGATGACCGTGAAGGTGAATTCCTTTAAAGAATTGGACATAGAGGCACAAAGGCACACAGGCAGAGGAGGTCATTGCCTTGCTGGATGTTAACAACTTTGACGGACTGAAGATCGGCCTGGCCACTTCCGACCAGATACGCTCCTGGTCGCGGGGTGAGGTCAAGAAGCCGGAGACCATCAACTACCGGACCCTCAAGCCGGAAAAAGACGGGCTCTTCTGCGAGAAGATCTTCGGCCCCTCCAAGGACTGGGAGTGCTACTGCGGCAAGTACAAGCGGCTGCGGTTTAAGGGGATCATCTGCGAGCGATGTGGGGTGGAAGTCACCCGCTCACGCGTGCGCCGCGAGCGCATGGGCCATATCGAGCTGGCCGCGCCGGTCGCCCATATCTGGTATTTCAAAGGCGTGCCCACCCGCATGGGCTACCTGCTGGACATATCCCCCAAGGACCTGGAAAAAATCATCTACTTCGCCTCTTACATCGTCACCCATCTGGACGAGGACAAGCGCCACCAGGACCTCTCCATGCTGGAGGAGGAACTGGCCGAGGAGATCACCGAGCGCGAAGTCGCCACCAAGGAGCGGCTGGTCGAGATGCGCGAAGCCCTGGAGCACCCCGAGCCCGAGCCGGAGCCGGAACCTGAGCCCGAACCCATCATCGGGGAAGACGGGGAAGAGCTGCCGCCCAGGAGGCCGGTGGTGGTAAAAACCCAGGCCCAGAAAGAAAAAGAAGTCAAGGATTACGAGGAGAGCTCCAAGCGCCAGATCGAGAACATCAAGCGCGTCTTCGAGGAGTTCAAGACCCTCTCTTACATGCAGCTGGTGCCGGACGAGGCCCTCTTCCGCGACATGCGCGACCGCTACGGCGACTACTTCCGCGGCGCCATGGGAGCCGAGGCCATCCGCGACCTGCTCTCAGGCATCGACCTGGAGGCCCTGGCGGAAGAGCTGCGCGACACCCTGAAAAGCTCCAAGGGGCAGAAGCGCCAGAAGGCCATCAAGCGCCTGAAGGTGGCCGCGTCGTTCCTCCACACCGACAACAAACCCACCTCCATGGTCATGGAGGTCATCCCGGTCATCCCGCCCGACCTGCGCCCCATGGTGCAGCTGGACGGCGGCCGCTTCGCCACCTCGGACTTGAACGACCTCTACCGCCGGGTCATCAACCGCAACAACCGTTTAAAGAGGCTGCTGGACCTCGGCGCTCCCGAGATCATCGTCAACAACGAGAAGCGCATGCTGCAGGAAGCGGTGGACGCCCTCTTCGACAACGGCCGGCGTGGCCGCGCCGTCACCGGCCCGGGCAACCGCCCGCTCAAGTCGCTTTCGGACATGCTCAAGGGCAAGCAGGGCCGCTTCCGCCAGAACCTTCTAGGCAAGCGCGTCGACTACTCCGGCCGTTCGGTCATCGTGGTCGGCCCGGAGCTCCGGCTCCACCAGTGCGGCCTGCCCAAGCAGATGGCCCTGGAGCTGTTCAAGCCCTTCGTGATGAAGCGCCTGGTGGACCGGGGCTACGCCCAGAACATCAAGAGCGCCAAGCGCATGGTGGAACGCCAGCGGGCCGAGGTCTGGGAAGTCCTGGAAGAAGTCATCCAGGAGCACCCGGTTATGCTGAACCGCGCCCCCACCCTGCACCGCCTGGGTATCCAGGCCTTCGAACCGGTGCTGGTGGAGGGCAAGGCCATCCAGATCCACCCCCTGGTCTGTACCGCCTTCAACGCCGATTTCGACGGCGACCAGATGGCCGTGCACCTGCCGCTGTCGGCAGAAGCCCAGGCGGAGGCGCGCATCCTTATGCTGTCGGCCCACAACATCCTCTCACCGGCCCACGGCCGCCCCATCACCACCCCCACCCAGGACATGGTGCTGGGTGCCAATTACCTGACGGTCACCAAGCCGGGCGAGCGCGGCGAGGGCAAGTGTTTTCCCACGGCCGAGGAAGCCATCATGGCCTACGATTACGGCGACGTGGAGCTGCATGCCGCGGTCAAGGTGCGCATCAAGGAGAAAGGCCGTCCGGTCCGGCTTATCGAAACCACGGTAGGACGGGTCATCTTCAACCAGGCCTTTCCCGACGATTACCCTTATATCAACGAAGTGGTGAGCAAGAAGAAGATGTCCGAGCTGGTCACCGACTGCGCCGAGCGTTACGATGCCATGAAGATGTCGGAGACTCTCGACGCCATTAAGGGCAGCACTTTCCACTACGCCACCCGGGCCGGCATCACCATCTCGGTGCAGGACATCACCGTCCCGCCCACCAAGGAGAAAATACTCGAGGCCAAGGAGGGTGAGGCCAAGAAGATCGAAGACGACTTCAAGCGCGGGCTCATCACCGAAGAGGAGCGCCACCAGGGAGTGGTGGAGGTCTGGACCGAGGCCACCGACGAGGTGACCGAGGCCATGGAGAAGTCCTTCGACCCCTTCAACCCCATCTACATGATGGCCGACTCCGGGGCGCGAGGTAACATCAAGCAGATCCGCCAGCTGGCCGGCATGCGCGGCCTGGTGGCCAACCCCAAGGGCGACATCATCGACCGCCCCATCAAGTCGAACTTCCGTGAAGGCCTCACCGTGCTGGAATACTTCATCTCCACCCACGGAGCCCGCAAGGGCCTGGCCGACACCGCCCTGCGCACCGCCGACTCCGGGTACCTCACCCGCCGCCTGGTGGACGTGGCCCAGGACGTCATCATCCGCGAGGACGACTGCGGCACCGACCAGGGCATCCCCGTCCCGGTCTTGAACGAGCAGGGCGAGCCCAATCCTTCCCTGGCTGCCCGCTGCGCCCTGGAAGCCGTGGTCGATCCCAAGACGGGCGAGATCCTGGTGGACAAGAACGAGATGATCGAGGAAGAAGTGGCGGAGAAACTCATCAAGGCGAAAATAGAATCGGTCATGATGCGTTCCCTGATGACCTGCGAGGCCCGTTACGGTGTGTGCTCCTTCTGTTACGGCAAGATGCTGGCCACCAACAAGCTGGTGGAGATCGGCGAAGCGGTGGGGATCATCGCCGCTCAGTCCATCGGCGAGCCCGGCACTCAGCTGACCATGCGTACTTTCCACACCGGAGGTGTGGCCGGGGAGGACATCACCCACGGCCTGCCGCGTGTAGTGGAGCTCTTCGAAGCCCGCAAGCCCAAGGGCCAGGCGGTCATCGCCGAGATCTCCGGCACCGTGAAGATCGAGGAGTCCGAGAAGGCGCGCATCATCCATGTCAACGACGGGACCAAGGACGCCAAGGAGAAGAGTTACCAGGTGCCGCGACGCGCCCGCCTCAAAGTGAGGGACGGCGCAGAGGTCACCGCCGGCGACCAGCTGACCGAGGGTTCCATCAACCCCCACGACATCCTGCGTATCAAGGGTCCCCAGGAAGTACAGCTCTACCTGGTCTCAGAAGTCCAGGAAGTCTACAAGAGCCAGGGCGTGGACATCCACGACAAGCACATCGAGCTGATCGTGCGCCAGATGCTCAAGCGCGTCAACATCCTGGAGCAGGGCGACACCGAGATGCTGCCGGGGCAACTCCAGGCGGCCAAGGCCTTCAACGACTCTAACGAAGAGGTCGCGGCCGGCGGCGGCGAGCCCGCCACGGCGCGCCAGGTGCTGCTGGGCATCACCAAGGCCTCCCTGGCCACCGACTCGTTCCTGTCGGCCGCTTCATTCCAGGAGACCACCCGGGTGCTCACCGACGCCGCCATCTCCAACCGCGTCGACCCCCTGCTGGGCCTGAAGGAGAACGTCATCATCGGCAAGCTCATCCCGGCCGGGACGGGCATGGGCCGTTACCGCAACATCAAGGTCAAGGCCAAGTATGCCGGCATCAGCCTGCAGGAGGAACTGGATGCCATCCGCGCGGTGGGCGGCGGCGGGGAAGAGGAATTCTCCACCGAGGACCTCATGAAGGCCCTTATGCCCAACTCGGCCCCGGTGGAACAGCCCATCGACACCCTGGAGATACCCACCCGCGTGCGTAATAACCTCAGGGCGGCGGGCATCGAGACGGTCGATCAGCTGGTCTCAAAGACCGGCAGGGAACTGGTGAAATTACCCAATATCGGAGAAAAAGCCCTGGAAGAGATAGAAGAAGCTTTAGAGAAGGAGGGGCTCTCCCTGGAGACCCAGGACCTCTCCGACCTGGGAGAAGAAGAAGCCGGATAACAGCAGGTCGCGTTGACATCGGAAGTAGCTGGTGATAAACTACTCATTCGTTGTCAGAAAAAGAAAATAAAGAGGAGGAAGCGTTGCCAACCATAAACCAGCTGGTCAGAAAGGGTAGGACGGAGAAGCGCAAGCGGGACAAAACCCCGGCCTTGCAGGGCTCTCCCCAGAGGCGTGGTGTATGCACCCAGGTAAAGACGACCACACCCAAGAAGCCCAACTCGGCCCTGCGTAAAATCACCAGGGTGCGTCTGACCAACGGCATTGAGGTCACCGCTTACATCCCCGGCATCGGCCACAACCTCCAGGAGCACAGCATCGTGCTGGTCCGTGGCGGCCGAGTCAAGGACCTCCCGGGCGTGCGGTACAAGGTCATCCGCTCGGCTCTGGACGCGGCGGGCGTCACCGGGCGCAAAAAGGCGCGCTCCAAGTACGGGACCAAAAAAACTGCCGGTTAGGCAGTCAGCGCCGACGGGTAATAAGGTACAGGAAAGAAGAGAGCTAGGAGCAGTAAGTGGCTAGAAAAGGACCTTCAACCAAGCGGGAGATCCAGCCCGACCCCGTATACAACAGCGTACTCGTTAACCAGATCGTCAACCGCATCCTGTTGCGGGGCGAGAAGGGCAAAGCCGAGAAGATCGTCTACGGTGCCCTCGAGATCATCGAGCAGAGGATCGGTGGCGACCCCATGGCGGTCATGCGCAAAGCAGTGGAGAACGTGCGCCCCATCCTCGAGGTCCGTTCAAGGCGTGTCGGAGGAGCCAGTTACCAGATCCCGGTCGAGGTCTCGTCCCGCCGGAGCAACACCCTGGCCATCCGCTGGATCGTGAACTACTCCCGTCAGCGCAACGACAAGAGCATGGCCGAACGTCTGGCCAACGAACTGCTGGACGCCGCCAACTATACTGGACCATCCATAAAGAAGAAGGAGGATCTCCACAAGATGGCGGAGGCCAACAAGGCATTCGCTCATTACAGGTGGTAGACGCATACCGAATGAAAGCAACCATTGAAGCAAAACTGGAGAAAAAAGGGAAGATGCAGCCGAGATTTCCCCTGGAGCGTACGCGTAACATAGGTATCATCTCGCATATAGACGCCGGGAAAACCACGACTTCCGAGCGCATACTGTTCTACACCGGCAAAACCTACAAAATAGGTGAGGTGCACGACGGCTCGGCGGTAATGGACTGGATGATCCAGGAACAGGAGCGCGGAATCACCATCACCAGTGCCGCCACTACCTGCTTCTGGGATGACTGTAAAATCAACATTATAGACACACCCGGGCACGTGGACTTCACTGTAGAGGTAGAACGCTCTTTACGGGTTCTCGACGGCGCCATCGCCCTATTCGATGCCGTGGCCGGGGTGGAGCCCCAGACCGAAACGGTATGGCGGCAGGCCAACCATTATTCGGTGCCGCGCATCTGCTTCGTAAACAAGATGGATCGCATAGGCGCCGACTTCTTCCGATGCCTGGAAATGATCGAGCACAAGCTCGACGCGCATCCCCTGGCCGTCCAGATACCGATAGGCGCCGAGGACGGCTACATCGGTCACGTCGACCTGGTGGAGATGAAGGCCATCCGTTACACGGATGAACTGGGAACGGAGTGGGAGGAAGAGGAGATACCGGCCGAGTTGATGGAGACCGCCGACTTCTACCACCGCACCATGCTGGAGACCTGCGCCAACTTCTCGGACGAGTTGATGGAGCATTACCTGGAAGGCAGCGAGATCAGCCCGGACCTCATCCGGCAGGCCATCCGCGCCGGAACCCTGCAGGACGACATAACCCCGGTGCTCTGCGGGACTTCTTTCAAGAACAAGGGCGTACAGCCGCTGCTGGACGCGGTCATCACCTACCTGCCCTCTCCCTGCGACGTACTTCCCATCGAGGGGGTTCACCCCAAGGACGGCAAGCTGGAGATACGTCCCCCATCCGACGAGGCGCCCTTCTCCGCCCTGGTATTCAAAATCATGACCGACCCCTACGTGGGCAAACTAACCTACTTGCGGGTCTATTCGGGCATGCTCAAAGCGGGGTCCTCCGTGGTCAACGGAACCCGCCAGAAAAAGGAGCGCATCAACCGCTTCCTGCAGATGCATGCCAATTTCCGGGAGGAGCGGGACGCGGTTTACTCCGGGGACATCGTCGCCGCCATCGGCCTGAAGGAGTGCTACACCGGAGACACCCTCTATATCGAGAACGCTCCCATTCTGCTGGAATCAATGGCATTCCCGGAGCCGGTCATCGCCATCGCCATTGAACCGAAAACCAAGGCCGACCAGGACAAACTCAACGACTCTCTGCGCAAGCTCTCAGAAGAAGACCCCACTTTCCGCGTCAAACAGGACGCCGAGACGGGGCAGACGGTCATCTCCGGCATGGGCGAACTCCACCTGGAGATAATCGTCGACCGCCTGGTGCGCGAGTTCGGAGTCGGCGCTTCCGTGGGCAAGCCGCAAGTCTCCTTCCGTGAGACCATCAAGGGTTCCGTACATAAGGTGGAAGGGAAGTTCATCCGCCAGAGCGGAGGCCACGGGCAGTACGGCCACGTAGTCCTGGACGTGGAGCCCGCGGAACGGGGAGAAGGCCTGATATTCGTCAATAAAACCGTCGGCGGGGTTATCCCCAAGGAATTCATAAAACCGATCGAGAACGGCATCAGCGACGCTATGGAATACGGGGTGTTGTCGGGTTACGCCACGGTGGACGTCAAGGCCACCCTGATCCACGGCTCCTTCCACGAGGTAGATTCGTCCGAAATGGCCTTCCGTATAGCCGCCTCCACCGCCCTGCAGGAGGCTCTCAGGCGGGCGCACCCCGTTCTGCTGGAGCCCATCATGCAGGTGCGCATCTCTTTGAACGAGGAGTACCTGGGAGAGGTGCTGGCGGACGTCAGCTCACGGCGCGGCAAGGTGGAAGGGATAGAGACGCTGGACAAGCGTCTCGACGTCCACGCCAAGATTCCCCTGGCTGAAATGTTCGGTTACGCCACCGACCTGCGGTCCGCGACCCAGGGAAGGGCGACTTACCATATGGAGTTCGCGAACTACAGCGAGATGCCGGCGCAGCTGGTGGCGGAGGTGATCAAACGGATAAAGGGTGAATACAATAAAGATAATATTTGGTGAGTCCGGGCATAATTCCTGCAAGAAATGTTCAAAAACATATTGCCTATATAAGACTCGGTAGTTAAAATAGTCGAGTTGTGTCTTAAAAGAAAAGGACTGAAGAGAGAGGGATATCAGCAATACATT
>CAVXXD010000009.1:0-258375 GCA_963765625.1 uncultured bacterium | reverse complement strand
CATTGCACCTCTACGGCGAGGTGGCGCGCAAGCGCGCCGTGCTCGAGCGCGAGGCGAGCGGTCTCAGGCTCGTAACGGTGACCCTCGGCGACATGCAGCGCAGCATCGCCACGACCGGCGGGGTGCGCCCGCAGCTCGAAGAGAAGGGTGATCCGTTCGAGAAGGCTCAGGATGCACGCGCTGCGCTCGACGGCGTGCGACGACAGATTGACGATGCAGAGCAGGCGCGAGGTGGCGCCGAAAGATTGCCCCGCTTCGGAAGGAGGCCTCGCAGAACTCGAGGCGCGTCTCGTCGCTGGATTGCCTGCGGCCGCCGAGGCTGCGGCGGCTCGTGACGCCGCAGGAGCCGGCGCGGCACTCCCATCTCCTGCGCACCGACACCACCTATGCGACATCGCTTGGTCGCGAGCTCATGGTGTACGCACCGAGCTCGGCGCTGCAGAAGCTGCGCTCGCGAAGGACGCGCTGCGCGAGGCTCATTTCGCCTCTCGCGGCTCCTGCGTCGGGCCCGCCTCGGGCGCATCGAGTCGGGCGCCTGGAAAGAAGCGCGCGCTGGAGGTCGAGATTCGGGAGGCGATGAGCGCGGGCTACTTCCCGAAGGACGCGCTCGACTCGCTCGATGCCGCTCGCTACCTGCGCGACAGCGAGGAGTACTGGCCCTTCGAGGGCGACGACTGGCCCGACGAGTTCCTGGGCTCGGAGGGGCTGAAATGAAGGGCCGGCCATGAAGGAGCTGCCTCTTCTCATCGCGCTGGCTGCCTGCGCCGTTGCAAGACCACCGAACCCACACCGACCCCGAGCGCAGCGTCTGCATCCGCGTCTCCCGCATCTGCGTCTGCATTCGCATCAGGATCCGCAGCTCCACCTGCGTCTGCGTCTGCGTCTGCGTCTGCATCAGCATCGACCGTCGCGGCACCGGCGTCGCCACCGCCGAACGTGAAGAGCTTCCCCGGCACGGAGGCCGGCGCGAAGTCCCTCATCGCCGAGTTCGTGAAGCCCGGCGTCGACAACGTCGCCGTCTCGAAGCAGCTCCCGCCCCACCACAGCCGACTACAAAGCGATCTTCGACGCCCCGACCGCGACCAAAATAGACTCGGTCTATTCGAAGGAGCGGGATCGCGGCACCTTCGTGGTCGCGGCGCGGCCCGGCCAGACCGAGGTCAAGATCGCCTCGGCGACGCTCGCCGATCTCAAGGCCTGGACCGGGAACGCGAAGGAGTTCCCCGGCGGCTACAAGAAGCTCGCGCAGCACTTCACCGCCAACCCGCTCACGCTCTACCGCTTCCGCTTCGTCGAGCCCGGTAAGTCGCAGGCGACTCGTACGACGGTCTCGTCCACGTCAACGGCCACTGGGCGCTCTTCCCCAAGGCCTGGCGCGGTCTCGACGACCACGGCGGCCACTGACCACAAGTCGGTGCGATTGTGGTGCAATCGCGGTCGCCTACGGCGCCTCGTGTGTATCATTGGGCGGTGCGCAGACGCGGCCACGCGACGGCTTCGGCATGGGCGATAGCGCTCGTCTGGTGCGCGTGCGCCGTCTTCCCGGCGTCCGTCGCGCACGCCGCGCCCAACGACAAGAGCAAGCCGGCCGACTCCACGCTGAGCACCACACCGGGAGCCAGCGCGCCGACCACCTCCACCGTCAAGGCAGCGGCGGAGACCACCATCGACGCGAAGCCGGCTGTGAGGCCCGGCGCGCCAAGCGCGGCAGGGCGTCGGGGCAGCGTCGGCGCTGAAAGGCGCAGGTGGCCGCCCCACGACGGGCGGCACGAAAATCCCCGATGCGCTCCGCGCCGCAGCTCGCAGAAGCAGCTCGAGGCGCGCATCGATCGCGACGTCACGCAGATACGGCAGCTCCGCGGCGAGGCCATCGGCCTCCTCACAACGTTCGTCGCCGAGACGCCGCGCGAGGCGCGCGAGATGCCCGAGGCGCTCCTCCGTCTCGGCGAGCTGAAGTGGGAGCTCGAACGCGAGCAGTTCGTCGATCGCTTCAAGGCGTGGGAGGCGAAGCCCGTCGACCAGCGCGGCCCGCTCGCCGGAGCCGAACTTCCAGCCGTCGCGCGATCTCTTCGCGCGCGTCCTCAAGGACTACCCGTGGTTCGGGCAGTACGACCTCGCGCTCTACGTCGACGGCTTCCTCGCGTACGAGCAAGGCAAGCAGGACGAGGCGCTCGCGCGCTTCAATCGCATCCTCAAGGAGTTCCCGCGCTCGCGCTTCGTCGCCGACGCACACATGGCGCGCGCCGAGTCGCTCTTCAACGGCAAGTACGACTACCAGGCGCGCTCGCCGAATACGAGAAGGTCCTCAAGTACAAGAACAGCGACCTCTACGGGCTCGCGATGTTCAAGAGCGCGTGGTGCATGTGGCGTCTCGGTCGCGAGCGACGAGGCCGCGAAGCGCTTCGTCGGGTCTTCGAGGTCACCGACGCACCGGGCGAGAAGCGTCAACGGGGCCCAGCGCAAGCAGCTCGACGAGCTGCAGAGCCGAGGCGCTGAAGTACCTCGTCGAGGTCTTCACCGAGGACGAGAAGAACACCGCGCAGGACGTCTACGGCTTCCTCACGAAGATCGGCGGCGACCGCTTCGCCGGCAAGGTCGTGCGCGCGCTCGCCGTCGCAGTTCTACGATCAGGCGCACTACGACCGCGGGATCGAGGCGTACGAGCTGCTCCTCAAGCTCGAGCCCGCGTCAGCGCCGACGCGGGCGAGCTGGGTGCTCGCCGATCGCCGCAGGGCTACAACGCGGTCGAAGACTGGCCGAGGCTCAAGACAACCTACGAGCGCGCGGTCACCGGCTACACCGCCGGCTCGGCGTGGGCGAAGACGCAGGGCGATCCACGTCGTCGCTCGAGCCACCGCGGAGATCGAGAAGCAGCTGCGCGAGCACGCCCTGCAGCTGCACGCGAAGGCGCAGAAGGACAAGACGAGCCGCGCCGAGTTCGACGGCGCCGCCGGGCTCTACAGCGTCTACCTCTCGAAGTTCGAGCGGCGAGAAGGACCGCCTACCAGATCCACTACTACCTCGCGCGAGATCTACTTCTACCGGCTCGACAAGCCGACCGACGCGGCGACGCACTACATGGCAGCCGCGCGCGCCATCCCGAACGCCGCGGCGGAGCAGGAGCCGCTGAAGACGCTGCGCCACGACGCGATCTACAACGCGATCGCGGCGCTCGAGCGCGTGCGCTTCGCCGAGCTCGAGGCGCGCAAGAAGCAGCGCAGGGAGACGGGAGCAGCGCGTTCCAGGAGACCGAGGCCGACAAGAAATTCGCCGAGGCCCTCGATCTCTACGCGCAGCTCTATCCGAGCGATCCGGCGCTGCCCGAGCTCTTCTTCCGCCAGGGCCGCCAGTACTACGACTACGGCGTCTACGACTACGCGGTGAGGATCTGGGGCTCGCTGCTCGAGAAGTTCCCGCGAAGCCAGTACGCGCTCTCCGGCTGGCGAGCTGCATCCTCGACTCGTTCAATCGCGCGAAGAACTACGAGAACATCGAGACCTGGGCGCGTCGACTCAAGACCGCGCCGGCGTTCGCGAGCGACACGAACCAGAAGAAGCTCGACACCCTCATCGTGCAGGCCGTCTTCAAGCAAGGCGAGCAGAAGGCGCCGCGGGCGATCACGTAGACGCGGCGAAGGCCTACCTCCGCGCGGCCGAGGAGTTCCCGAGGACCCGCGCGCGGCGCAGGCGTGCGTGAACTCGGAGCTCGAGGCGCAAAAAGCGGGTGACACGGCGACGCTCAAAGAGGGCGCGCAGCTCGCGACCGGCAAGGAGTACCGCGAGCAAATCGGAGTCGCCGCACGGCGCGTGGATCGCGGCAGCCGACCTTCCAGTCGATGGGGCTCTTCTCGGACGTCGGCGAGTTCCACGAGACGATCGCCGGGCTCGCCGACGGACCACCCGAACTACCAGAAGTACGAGCACTCGAAGGACGCTGCGTACAACGCGGTCGTGCTGCGCGTCGCGACCGGGGAGCACGACAAAGCGATCGCCAACGGCAACCGCTTCCTCGCGCAGCACGCGATCATCACCGACGCGGACGAGGTCGTCTTCCAGATGGGCAAGGCGCATCAGAACGCGGGGCGAAACAAAGAGGCCGCGGAGTCCTCTATCGCCGTACCTCGCGCGCTCGAAGAACCAGGACCATCGCGTGCAGGGCTACGTGCTCCTCGCCGCACCGCGCTCGTCAAGACCGGCGACGAGAAGAACGCAGACGACGCGCTGAAGGCCGCGGTCGACATCGGAAAGCACCGGAGGGTCGATCTGGGTCCGGACGGCAAATACGCCGCGGCCCACGCGCGGTACATGGAGGGTGAGCGCGTCCTCGCCAGCGCTTCGACAAGATCCAGATATCGCGGGGCGACGTGAAGCAGCTCTCGGGGCGCCTCAAGCAGAAGGCGAGCTCCTCAAGACGCCTCGGCGGTCTTCCTCGACGTGGTCTCGCTCGGCGTCGCCGAGTGGACGACCGCGGCGCTCTACCAGATCGGTCGCACCTACGAGACGTTCAGCAAGTCGCTGCAAGGAGGCGCCGCCGCCGTCTGGCCTCAACGATGCCGACAAGGAGGCGTACCAGACGCAGATCGACGAGTTCGTCGTTCCCATCGAGGAGCGCAGCCTCGACGCCTACGAGAACGGCTGGAAGAAGGCGATCGAGCTCGGCATCTACAACCAGTGGACCGCGAAGATGCGCGAGGCGCTCGGACCGCCTGAACGCGGAGCTCTATCCCCCGTTCAAGGAGATCGGCTTCGAGGTCGGCTCGCAGGGCCCGATGCCGCTGCCGCCGCTCATCGATTCCCCCCGACGTGGCGGAGAGAAGGCCGCGCCGGAGCAGGTCACGGCTCCAGGCCGCCAGGCATCCAGGAAGACAAGAAGGCCGCGAGTACAAGCCCGATGTCGCACACCCGCGGCCCCGCAAGAAGCCCTGGAGGCGCCTGCCGAAGCCGGCGCCGAACCGCACCGCACCGGCGAAGCCCGGACGCCCAAGGCGGGCGCCGCGTCTTCCGGACGGCGCGATGGTGCCCGATGACGAGGCCGCGACCGCCGCTGCGCTCGAGGCGCACCCCGCACCGGCAGCCGCGACCGCCAAGCCGTTGCGCCGAAGAAGAAGGGCGCGAGGTGAAGAAGTAGAAGCGCGCCGCTCGCGATCCGCTCGGCGTCCTCTGCGCTCGCGACGATCCCCGCGTGTGGCTCGAGCAGCAAGGGCCCGGCCGCGAAGGCCGTCGAGACGTGGGCTCCCGCCCGCAATCCCGTCGCGGTGCAGCGCATGGTGGAGGGCGTGAGCGCGGCCGCGATCCACGCACGCAGACGCGCGCCATCGCGCTCTTCGCGAGGCCATCCAGATCGATCCGAACCTGTGGGAGGCGCGCTTCGATCTCGGCGTCGTGCTCGCGAACGCAGGCGATCTCGCGAACGCGGAGGAGCAGCTCCGTGCCGCGGCGAAGACCGCGCCCGAGCGCGAGGAGGTAGCGGTGGCGCTGGCGGAGGTGCGCAGGCGGCGTGGCTCGAACAAGGACGCCGCGTCGAGCCTCGACGACTTCGTGAAGGAGCATCCCTCGGCGACCGAGGCGCGTACGCTGCTCGTCGCGGCGCTGCGGGACTCGGGCCAGCACGAGCGAGCGATCAGAACGCGCGCGAGGTCCTCATGCGCAAGCCCGGCGACGCGACCGCGCTCTCCGCATCGCGCTCTGTCATCTCGGCAAGGGCGAGCGCGACACGGCGCAGCTCCTCGTGAAGCAAGCGCTCGACGTGAACGCGAAGAGCGCGATCGCGCATCGTGTGCAGGGCCTCGTGTTCCTCGGCGGCGGTGACGACGCCGCGGCCTTCCAGGCCTTCTCGAAGGCGGCTCAGGAAGATCCGCGCGACACGACCTCCCGTCTCAACATGGGCGCGGTGCTCCTTCGCGCCGGCGCGTATGCGAAGGCCGCAGAGCAATACAAGAGCGCGCTCGCGGCCGCGCCGGACGAGCCTGCGGCCCAGATCGGTCTCGCGGCCGCGCTGCGTGGCGAGTCCGACGGCAAGAACGCCAAGCTGCTCGACGAGGCGAAGTCGCTGCTCGAGAAGGTGATCGAGCACGACTCCCACAACGTCGCGGCGAACTTCAACCTCGGTGTGCTCTATGCAGACTCGCTGAAGAAGCCCGCCGAAGCGAAGCCGTACTTCGAGCGCTTCCTCGACGACGCACCGAAGGATCGACCCTCCCGTCCCGAGGCGGAGCGGCAGGTGGCGAGCGCGAAATCGGCGCCGCCGACGCACCCCTCCTCCGGCCACACCCGCACCGCGCCCGCCTGCGCCACGCCCGCGACCGCCTCCCGCACCGGGAAAGAAGTGACGCGGTCTCAAGCTCCGCCACCGCTGGCGCTCGCGCATCGTATGGCGCTCATCGTCCGTGCGACTCCGCAATCCCCGGCGAGTCCATCATCGCGCGTCGCCGAGGCGCAGGTGAGAAAGCCCGCGCCGCCGCCGCCGCCGCCGAAGAAGCCCGCCATCAAGCCCACCGGCCACCGAGCCCGCCCGCTCACCCCCGACACCGAGGACGCGGGACCGCGGTGTCGCACAGGACGCGACGAGCGAACGGCGCCCGCGCAGCGCCGATGCGGGCCCGGGCGGCGCGGTGGTCGAGTCGAAGACCCTCGACGGTGGCACGCGTGTCTTCCGCTTCGGCGAGGTGGAGGTCGAGGGCCGCCTGAAGAGCCCACAGATTCGTGACTCCCTTCGCCGCGTGCGTGCAGAGTTCGCGGCGGGCGACCTCGGTCACCGCAGCTTCGTGCGTGAGCTCTCCGAAACCGGCCGAGGCGAGCCGAGCTTCTGACGCGGTTGGGCCGCGTCGTCGCCGTTGCTCGCGTTCGTCCTCGCGTTCCGCCTCGTACGACGGCCGCTCACGCCGATGCGCGGCGCCGACGCCGCCGGGCCGCAAGCCCATCGCCTACACCGTACGAGATCGAGAACGCCGACGTGAGCGCCGAAAGGTCGACCATCGTGATGTGGCCGCGCAACTGCGGCAGCTATGGCGACCCACTCGGCAAGATCGATCTCGCGCTGAACCCGGACTGGGTGTCACGCCAGAACGACATCGACTACGAGGTGGTGGTGGCAAGGCGCAAGCACCACGCGCTCCTCGAGCAGTGCACCACCGACGCCCGTTTCTATGCGCTCCCGTCCGATGCCTTCCCGCGCGCCATGCGTGAGGGCACCGCCGACGACTCTTCGATCGGCCAAAAATCCGGCGCCTCCTTCATCGCTTCCTGCCACGCCATCCCTCTCGCCCAGCGCATCCCCTTCTTCGCCTCCTCCCCCAACATCAAGCGCTCCCCCTTCCGCCTCGACCCGCTCAGGTCAGCCCCTGGCCTCTCCTCCCCCCTGAAATCGGTCCACGACATCCTCGTCGCCACCGCGACCCCCACCGATCTCTCTCCAACCAAAGCGTGCACTCTACACCTACGACGACAACACCACCGAGACCATCCCCTACACCACTGCCCCAAGACCCTCCCCACCGCGCGCCGCCCTCCTCACCCCCCCCCCCCCCCCCGGCTCCACCTCTCCAGCCTCGAGCGCGGCTGCCGACGCCGGCACCCCAATCCCGTCCGCTGCCCCCACGCCCGCTGCCCCCGCTGCCCCGTCGCCCGATCTCGGCACGCGCTGGGTCCTCGTCGCCGCCATCGGCGGCCTCCTCGTTGGCGGCCTCATCGCCCTGCGCCGCAAGAAGCATCAAAAGTAACGGCCCACATCGCCGCGCTGCCTGATCCTTCGCATGTCGGGCACCACAACAAGCGGAGGCGGCGGGTCGGGGGTCTCTTTGGCCCGCGACAAGGAGCGAGCCCGACGCCTGCAGGCTGGATCCCCGCATCCAATCCCTCCAACAAGCTCCCCAACGTCTATTGGGCTTCCCGTGAGCGTAATGAGTCGGCCGCCCCTGAACGGCCTGCACGTCGGAAAACACGCGACCGCGGGCCGGAGAGACCCCCGACCCGCCGCCGTAGTGTCATCACCGATAGGGCATCTCCGCCCGCCGCTCCCCCCGCAGCTCGAGCACCCACCACATGAACAGCTCGATCCCCCCGAGCAGCGCCCTTGGATCGTCCTGTCCACTCCGCTCGCTCCAGCGTCACGCCCTGTCCACCCTCCAGCGGGTAAGCCGACGAAAAGCAGGCGCGCACCCGCGTGCAGCCGCTCCGTTGCAGTCTCCGCCACGCCTTCGCCCCAAGCTTCCTTCGGTAGCGGTGCTCCCCGCAGATCCACGTCGACGTGAATGGTCGGCCCTTCCTTCGTCCAGACCGTGCGGATCGCAGCACCGATGACGCGCTCTTCGCCGCCGAGCACGCGTGCGCGGAAGGAGAGCCCAGCACAGCGCCGGTCCTGTCGGAACGAGCACAGCGCTCTGCTCGGCGGCCGTCGCTTCCCACGCGGGCCGTGCCATCGCGAGCTGCACCGGGAATGGAAGCCTTGCGATCGCGTCAGCGATGGCCTTCGCCTTCGCGTGTGCCGAGCGCGCGATCTCCACCATGCGTGGCAGCTCGTCATTCGGAATCGAGACGTGGATCCCCAGATAGTGATCCGATAACCGGATCTCCTCGGTCGCCCCGAGGTTCGCGAGGACCGCCTCCATGAACGCCACAACCGCCGTCGCATCGACCGGCGGCCGTGACTCTCCTGGCTTGCAGCGCAGGAAGTACCGCCTGCCGTTCTTCGGCAGCAGCGGCGACTCCCGAAAGCCCTCCAGGACGCCGGGCGGTCGGAACACGATGCCGAGCCTCGACGTCGGGAAACGTGAAGTCCACATCGATTCCCAGCCTCGCCTCGCGTGGTGCATCGTCGATACGCACGGCGACGGGTCCGATGGCCCCCTGTACGAGCGTGGGCGCGCGCCCCTCCCGGAGACCAGTGTTCTGCGCCATCACCGCGCCGATCGCCCGCAGCCTCTCGCCGCCCACGATGCTCGTGGTCGAGTCGCCGACCAGCGTTGAGCCTGCGGGCAGCACGTGGAGGAGGAGCTTCGAACGAAGGTTCCGATGCCCAGGGAATGTCGACGGTCACGTCGAGCACGACGTCGTAGTCGATGAAGTTGCTCTTGAACGTCGGCAGGATGTGCTCGCTCGGAGGAAAGCGAAACGGCACGGCGTTGCCCGGGCGGAGCGCCTCCGCAGGGATGCGGATCATCGTCCCGCCACCGCGCCGGCGGTCTCCTCGACCCATGACGATCTTCGTCGCCCCTGCGACGGTGAGCTTCACGGCGTCGAACGGAACGGCGTGGCCGCTTTCGAAGCGCGATCTGCCCGATCAGCGGCTCGTCGTGAGCGATGACCGAGGACGCCAGGTTCACCTCGAGCACGATGGTCTGGTGAAAGTGCCGGTGAGAGCGCGTGGTCAGGCTCGCGCGCATGCCCTCCCGGGGCGGCAGCGCGATGCGCGGCGTCACCTTCGCGACCGGATCGATCGCCCAGTCGACGTCGAGGCGCGTCTCGATGACATGCTCGATCGCGCAGTCGTTGCCTGCGAAGCCGGGAGGAAGCCACGCGGGCACCGCGACCTGGAACGGGAAGCGATGCTTTCCGGCAGGGAGCGCGCCGTCCTTCAGATCGATGTTGAGCGGCGCGTGGAACATGGTGTGCCGCACCACCCTCCGGCTCTTTCCCGAGCCGTAGCCAGCCCAGGCCTTGCTGATGAAGTCGAGCTGGACGTGCTCCGCGCGCGGGAATGGCCTCCGGCGCGTCGAGGCGCTTGAGGACACCATCGAGGGTCGTTCCGGGCACGACGAGCCCGTCCGGCACGAGGACCTGGAACCCGCACTTGGGAAAGAGCGCCATGGCCGCGATCCTAACCGCGTCCTTGTCCGCGTTGGCGCGATCCGCGCTCGCGCGAGGAGCGACGGATCACTTCTTCGGTCGGTCTGGTGTTCAGCGAAAACGCCGCCGATTCGAACTCCGGCACCATCTGCCCGCGCGGGAAGGTGTATTCGCCGCCCTTGTCCCTGGAGCCGGGATCCTCGGAAAATTCCTTGGCCAGTTTGGCAAAATCCTCGCCCGCACGGGCGCGCTTGAGCAGGTCTTCCGCCTGCTTGCGCTTGACCGCCTTTTTATCGTCGGCCAACGGCTGGCGTGTGGCCGCATCCATTGTGCTCAACAAAATGTGGCTGGCGCGCACCATTTCCGGCTCTTCAAAACGCGTTGGGTTTTCGTCGTAAAACTTCTTCACCTCTTCATCGGTCACGGCGACTTTGAGTTCGCGTTCGACGACGACCTGGGCGGTCCCTGCTCGATTCCCAGTTGCTCCCACTGCTCTTTCGTTTGGCCCTCGATTTTCATCTGGCGGTTAAGCCGCTCGTTGAATTCCTCCTCGGAAAGTTTGCCGCGGGCCTTGATTTTCTCGATGTTTTTCTGGAAAACCTCCCGGCCCTTGGCCTTGTCCGCGGCGGTCGCCTGGTTGAGCAAAAGCTGAAAATGAATCAGGCCCTGCAACGCCTGCTGTTCCAGCAGTTGCATTTGCTCCGGGGACGGCATCTGGCCGCGGCCCGCCGCCGCGGCCTTGGTAATGTTCATCGCCGAGTCCAGTTGGCTGCGCTTGACCTCCACCCCTTTGCCCTTGGCGATGACAGGGTCGCCGAACAACTCCGTGAGTTTATCGGCGGGCTTGGCGGCGGCGTTCGTGCCGGAATTGACGGCGAAGGCGCCGGGCGCGGCGATCAGCGCGGCGATCAGCGCGAGGGAAGGAATCTTTGCGGTTTTATGAGTCATGATTTTTTTAGGGGTCGGATGGTTTACAATGTGACGACTTTGACGTTGCTGATGTCGGGATCGCGCCGCAGTTCGTCCAGCACCGGCGCGGGCGGCTCGCTGTCGAGGTTGAGCACCGTGAAGGCATCGCCGCCGGCGACGTCGCGGCTGCAGGCTCATGCTGGCGATGTTGACGTTGTGCTTGCCCAACAAGGTGCCGAGGTAACCGACCATGCCGGGCCGGTCCTTGTTGTTCAGCAGCAGCACCGTGCCGCTGATGGGAATTTCGACGGGCGTGCTGAACACCCGCACGATGCGCGGATTGTTCGGCGAGCCGAAAAAGGTGCCGCCGGCCGAAATGACCTTCTCCGTGCCATTGAACACCTGCACGTGCAGCCACTCGTTGAACGTGACCGGCTCGTTGGAGCGCTTTTCCTCCACCGTGAGGCCGAGCGTCGAGGCGATGCTGCGGACGTTGATGTTGTTGAGGTCCTTGACCGCCGCGCGCGAGAGGAAACCCAGCACGATGGCGCGCGTGACCGGGTCAATGTTCGGCAGCTCCTGCGCCTTGCCGCCGTAGGTGATGTGCAGCCGGTCCACCTGCGGCGGCGCGAGTTGCGCCAGCAGTTTGCCGAGCTTCTCGCCGAGCGTGAGGTAGGGCTTGATCTGCTCGTAGGTCTTCGCGTCGAGGTACGGGAGATTCACCGCGTTGCGGACTTCGCCGGTGAGCAGATACGCCGTGATCACCTCAGCCACTTCGATGCCGCACTTTTCCTGCGCCTCCGCCGTGCTCGCGCCGAGATGCGGCGTGAGCGTGATGCCCGGATGCTTGCGGAACGGATGGTCGGCCGGGCAGCGGCTCGGTCGCGAAAACATCCAGCGCGGCGGCGGCCACCTTGCCGGAATCCAGCGCGGCGATGAGGTCGTTCTCGACGATGATTTCGCCGCGCGCGCAATTCACGATGCGCACGCCGGGTTTCATCTTGGAAAACGCGGCGGTGTTCAGCATCCCGCGCGTCAGTTCCGTCACCGGCATGTGGACGGTGATGAAATCCGCGTCGCGATAAAGCCTGTCCAGGTCGGACGCCACCTCGACGCCGAGCGACTGCGCGCGGGCTTCCGTGAGAAACGGGTCGTAGCCCACCACCCTCATGCCGAAGGCGAGGGCGCGCTTGGCCACCTCGCTGCCGATGCGGCCCATGCCCAGCACGCCGAGCGTCTTGCCGGCGAGTTCCGCGCCTTGAAATTGTTTGCGGTCCCATTTGCCTGCGACCATCGAGGCGGCCGCCTGCGGCACTTTGCGCGCCAGACTGAGAATCATGGCAAAGGACAACTCCGCCGTGGAAATCGTGTTGCCGCCGGGCGTGTTCATGACCACGACGCCGCGTTGCGTGGCGGCCTCCACGTCCACGTTGTCCACGCCCACGCCGGCGCGGCCCACCACGCGCAGCTTCGGCGCGGCCTCGATGACTTTGCGCGTCACCTTGGTCTCGGAACGCACGACCATCGCCACCGCGTCGGCCACCACCGGCAACAGTTCCGCCTCGGACAACCGCTTGGGCAACACGACCACCTTGAAACTCAGGCCGTTGTTGGAGCAGAGCGATTCCCTTGGGCGAAACCGGATCACAAACCAGAATTTTCATAAAACAGAGCGGCGAGTGTAGGCCAGCGGCGACGTGAGGTCAAACCCTCAAAACGACGAAGTAGTGTCCTGGTGTCCTCTTTGAATTTGTCGGCGGATACCCGATTTGCCGGCCGGAGCGCGCCCGGCAAGGCAACTTCCGCTCATTTTGTCTTCCGCTTGTAAACCTTGCTATGCTTGGCCGGTTGCGACCAGTTGACGCTCAAGGGCCGCCGCGTGAGGGCCCGCGCCCGACAACGCCCTGTAGGCCGCGTGCCCTCACGCGGCGCTATCACTAATCTTTGCAATTAGCCCTGGCCGACTTCCTCCACCACCGCGTTCGAGGCCGCTGTGACCGATGATTCTGACCGGCCGGCCTTTCTCCACCATCTCGCCGCGCGTGATGACGTCGAGGAGCTGGTCCTCGAAGCGGGCCTTGCCGCCGGGACACAACGGGGCAGATGGCGACGCCGATCTGGCCGATGCGCGCCTCCTGTTGCGCCTCCAGTGCCGCCACCGAACTGACGCCGCTGGCCGTTTGCGAAACGAGCTGGTGAAAGAGCGGGGTCTTCGGAAGAAACCGGGCCAGGACCAGCGCGAGCAGCAAACGAGACCCCAACGGCCACGCTGAGGTCGCGCAGCGGCAGCTGCAATTGCGGCAAGGTCGGCAGCGGCGGGCGTGCCCGGATACATGTCCACCATCCCCATGACCAGCGCGATCAGCATCAAGACCGCGCCGGTGACGCCGGCGATGAACGTGCCCGGGGAAGACGAACAACTCCAGCAGCGACCAGGATCAATCCCAGCGACGAACACCAGCACCCAGCCGGCGGCGGAAAGGCCCGCCACGTAACCGCCCAGGAAATAGATCGCGAAGGCCGTGATGCCGACGATGCCGGGCAACCCGAATCCCGGCGTCTTGAACTCGATGTAAAGCCCGACGATGCCGATGATCAGCAGCAGCGGCGCGATGGTGTTGATCCAGATGCCGAGCTTCTCCGTGCCCGTCGGCTTGATCTCAACGCGCTGCGCCCCGGCATAACCGAGCGTGCGCCAGCAGTGCGTCCAGGGATTCCACCGTGCCCGACGAAAGCAGACGGTTTGGGCGGATCGCCATATTCCTTGGCCGCCTGCCGGTCGGTGAGCGTGAGAATGTTGCCCTCCTTGTTCAGGACCTCGCCGCTCAATCTTCGAGCGCCTTGGTCTTGTCAATCATCGCTTCGATGACGTCAATGTTGTGCCCGTTCTTCTCGGCCTGGGTGCGCACCAGCGCGCGCACCGCGGAAGTCATCTTGGCCTCGACGGTGTCCGGCATTTTTTCCGCGCCGCTGCCGGTGGGCGACATCAGGATGGGGGCCGCGGCGCCGATCACGCTTTGCGGCGCCATGTAAATCTTCTGCGTGGCCACCGCGATGAACGCGCCGGCGGAGAACGCGCGGTCGTTGACGTAGGTGACGGTGACGCCCTTGAACTTGCTGATGATCTGGATGATTTCCTCGGTCACATCCACGCGCCCGCCATCGGTGTTCATGTCGAGGATGATGCGCGTCGGCCTTTGCCTCCATCGCCTCCTTCACGCCGCGCCGGACCACATAGACCAGCGGCGGCATGATGTCTTCCTGAATGGGCAGGATATACACCTTTGTCCCGCTCGACGGGATGGCGGGCAGATTCGTTTGCGCCGGCGAACCCCGCTGCGCTCGGCAGCAACAGCCCGCCGAGCAGCAAACTGGGAAACGTGCCTGAAATTCATGCCACAGCTTACGACCAGAGGCCCGGCTGTCACAACGGAGAAACCGGTGGCGGTGGCCTGTCAGTTCGCGTATATGCTTGTTTAGGTCTGGTAACGGCCCATTATCCAGCCATGAATACAATGCTAACTCAAATGACCCCAATCCTCGCTCAATCCGGTTCGCTGCCGTTCCGACTCGACTTCGTGCTTTACGCCATTGGCGCGCGTGTTGCTGCTCGTGGTGGGCATCCTGGTCCTCAACTTCGGGATGATCTACATCCGCGCCTTGTTCTCCGGCGCGAAAGTCACCTTCACCGAATTGATCGCGCTGCGGCTGCGGCGCATGCCGGTCG
Source organism: uncultured bacterium (assembly GCA_963765625.1). Lineage (GTDB taxonomy): Bacteria > Actinomycetota > Geothermincolia > Geothermincolales > Geothermincolaceae > CAVXXD01. Next base: position 243,957 of record CAVXXD010000009.1, on the reverse strand, counting down.
GCCTGATCGTGGACGGCCGCATCACCGCCGTGAAATCCGGGCTGCCGGTCTCCATTGACGAACTTTCCACGCACTTCCTGGCCGGCGGCAACGTGCAAATGGTCGTGCTCGCCCTGGTCGCCGCCAAAAAGGCCGGCATCAATCTCGTCTTTGACCGCGCGTGCGCCATTGACCTCGCCACCAAAGGCACCGGCAAAACCGTGCTCGAAGCGGTGAAAACTTCCGTCAATCCCAAGGTCATTGATTGTCCCGCGCCGACGTCGGGCAAGACCACCATTGACGCGGTGGCCAAGGACGGCATCGTCATCAAGGCCAAGGCCCGCGTGACCGTGCGCACCAATCTGGACCGTTTCGTCGGCGGCGCGACGGAGGAAACCATCATCGCGCGCGTGGGCGAGGGCATCGTTTCCACCATCGGCTCGTCAGAAACCTACAAGGACGTGTTGGAGAATCCCGACCGCATTTCCAAAACGGTTCTGGGCAAGGCGCTCGACAGCAACACCGCCTTCGAAATCCTGTCCATTGACATCGCCGACGTGGACGTGGGCGGCAACGTCGGCGCGAAACTGCAGGCCGAGCAGGCCGAGGCGAACAAACTCATCGCCCAGGCGCAGGCCGAAGTCCGCCGCGCCGCCGCCGTCGCCACCGAACAGGAAATGGTGGCGCGCGTCTCCGAGATGCGCGCCCGCGTGGTCGAGGCCGAAGCGCAGATTCCCATCGCCATCGCCCGCGCCTTCGACAAGGGCCACATGGGCATCATGGATTATTACCGCATCAAGAACGTACAGGCGGACACGACCATGCGCGAAAACATCGGCAGCGATGGGCCGGACGCGTCGTCATCCGGCGCGCACGACCGCGAAGAAATAATCTCCGGCTACCGTTTCCCATGAATCCGCTGTTCGCCGCCGGACTTTTCGACAACCCGTGGATTGTCGCGGTCATTGTCATTGTCGGTGCGCTGGTCAATTGGCTGTCGAAGCGACGCCAGGAAAAATCAGCGGGGCCGCCCCCCGGGGGTGATGAACCGTCGCCGTCAGCGGGCAAAGCCCCGGGCGAATTCAACCTGGAGGAAGCCCTCCGGCGGCTCATGGGAGAGGCGCCGCCGCCACCGCTCCTTCCTCGCACTGCCCAAGGCGACAGGCCGCCGGCCCGGAGTGGTCAGACGAAGAACCTTTCCAACCAGCAAGGCAAACCGTCCCGCCTTTGTGCTCCCCGCCTATCGTGATGGAGCCAGCGCGCATCACTACGGCCACAGTCAGCGACCAACAAGCGCAAGCGGCTCGTCGTTTCGAACAGTTGAATGAACAGGGCCGGCACCCGGCCACAGTCGTCGGCCACCGGCGGGCGGGATCCTTCGCGCGCGGGGAAGCGGGCTGACTCATTGTGGCGCAATCCACGCCGCGCGCGCCAGGCCTTGGTTGCCTCGTTGGTTTTCGCTCCGCCAAAAAGTTTGGAGCCCTGACGCGAAGCTGGCCGGACTTATTCTAATGAGCTTTCAAGTTGAGACTAACGCCTGTTTGAAAATTCCGAGGGGTGCTGTTTTCGCAGAAAAGGTCGGCTGGCGAGGCGCGAGCGAGGCGCATACCCGCAGCGGTCTGCAACGAGCAATCAACGAAACTGGTATGGCGACACGGAAGTTTCGTTGCGTTCCGAGGCTCCGGACCGAGTCGCTGTTGGCAGGTAGGGCGCGTCACTCCGTGCGCGCCGTTCGGGGGATGGCATTGCCAATCTGCGGCGCGCACGGAGTGACGCGCCCTGCCAAACATGGATCGAAATTTCTTTGTCACGGTGCTCGGACTTAGCTCAAGGCGCGAGCTGAGGCGGTGGTGGTAGCTGCCCGGACGGCTGTGGCGAATGCGTTCCGGACCCATCGGCGGCGAGATCCAGTCGGCGGTTTTCTGGGCGCTCCTCGACGCGTCTCGCTGGGCGAAGTCTCTTTGTTCCGGCTCCGCCCCCGCGTTTTCAGTTCGATCCGGCCAGTTTCAGGCCCGCGCCCAGCCGATGCAGCCGTTTCAGGTTGTAGGCCAGGCAGACCAGCGTCCATTCCAACGCCACTTTCGCCCGCCCGCGCAAGCGGAACTGCCGGAACCCCAGCACCGACTTGATGATCCCGAACACCGGCTCCACCGTTTGCTGCCGCAACTTGTAAAGCGTCTTGCCCGCCGTGGTCTTCAGCCGGTGCCGCATCACTTCGATCACGCTCGCGTCCGCGCGCGGGCGGCTCCGGGTTCGGGCCGCTTTTCCAAATCGGCCACGCTCCGATGATGCCCCGTTTTCTCCACCGCCGCATAAACCATCGTGCCGGTGGCGTGCCGGCCGCGGCTTGCTCGATCTGCGGCCACCGCCGCTTCGCTGAAGAAGCCGCTGTCCACCAGCGCCGCCGCGACGGCGCCCGCCTCGGCGGGGATGGCCGCCAGCGTCGGCACCAGTTCCTGTTTGTCGTTGGGCGCCTGGCTCACGCGCTCGCCCACGATCAGACGGCTCTCCACTTCCACCGCCGCCTGCGCGTTGTAGCTCTGCTCGAAGTGATTCCCGTTGCCCGCCTTCATGATCCGGCTCTCCGGATCGGTGAAGTTGTATTGGTCGCCGGGTTCGGGCGTGGGCGTGGGGGCCTGCGGCGGTTGGCCGCCCACCTTTTCGCCGCGTTCCTGTTTGGCGGCCCGTTCGGCCAGCTTCGCTTCGTGCTCGGCCAGTTGGGCGGCGTAGCGGGCGTGGGCGCGGGCTTCGATCTCGGCGCGGGCCTGCGCCAGCGCGGCCTTGCGTTCCTGCCGGCGGGTGATTTCCTCGGGGATCGTCAGTCCGTCCTGCAGCGGCGTGGCGTCGGCCTGCTCGGCCTTGGCCAGGAGTTGCTTCACTTCCAGTTCGAGTTGTGCGATCATTTCCCCGGCCCGTTGGTAGCTCACGGCGCTGTGTTTGCTGGCGTTGGCCAGCACCTTGGTGCCGTCGGCGGCCACGGTGAGCTGGCCGAACTTCGAGCACTTTGAGTTGCTGGGCCAGTTGCAGCACTTTGACGAAGCTCTCGGTGAGCAGCGCCTGGTTTTCGCGGCGGAAGGTGCAGAGCGTGTCGTGGTCGGGATGGGTGTCGGCGGTGAGCAGGCGCACCGGCACGCTGTCGTAAGTGCTCTGCTCGATGCGGCGGCTGCCGAAGGTGCCGGTGGCGTAGCTGTAGATCAGCAGCGCCAGCAGCATGGTGCGGCGGATATTGTTCGCTGCCGGTGCCGCGGGTGTTGACCTTGACCTGGCGCAGGTCGAGGGCGTCCACGGCATCGAGGATGAAGTGGACGAGATGATCGGCGGGCACCCAGTCGCGCAGATCGGGCGGCAGCAGCAGTGGCGTGTCGCGGTCAATCGAAACAAAGCGGGTGGCCATGTGTTTCAGACGCTCCGCCGCACCTGTTCAATCCGCCTGATAAAAAATCACGTTTCCTAAGTCCGACAGGCTGCTAGCGGCCAAAAAGCCCGGCGAATGAGTCTCACCTTGAAAGCGATTTAGAATTTACCTGCAACCATGGCGCTTATTATCACGTTGTTGATTCTGGGAGCGATTCTGCTCTTCCTGGAAACCCTGCTGCCCGGCCTGATCGCCGGCATCATCGGCTTCATTTGTCTGCTGGCCGCGGTGATTCTGGGCTACCGGGATTTTGGCCATCAGACGGGCAGCCTGATTCTGGCTGGCGTGCTGGTGGGACTGCTGATCGGCACGTGGTGCTGGTTCAAATTTTTCCCCGGAAGTCGCGTCGCCAAAAAGTTCATCTCCCAAGGTGCCATTGGAGAATTGGGCGTGGCCAGACCGGAACTGCTGAATGGCACGTGGACCCGCCCTCACCCAATTGCGGCCTTCGGGCGTCGCCCTCATCAATGGCCAGCGCGTAGATGTGGTCACCGAAGGCGGACTCATCGAACGCGGCGCGGCGGTCAAAGTGGTGACTGTCGAAGGCGCGCGCATCGTGGTGCGCGAGGTTTGAAACTGATTTGCTTTTTTGACGCTCCGCGGTTCATTTCTGACTATTTTAGTCAGGTTTGATATAAAGGGTCTGCTGCCTGAAAATCACCTCTTTTGCTTGAGGGAGAGGGTCAAAACGAAGCGAGCCACCGGCTCGGCTCCGGTTTTCGAGGGAACGGTCGCGATAATCGGCAGGGTGACGTTTTGCCTCTCTCCAGTGGAAGCGGCCTTGTCCAAACCCTCTTGAATGGCTTTCCCATCCCAGCAGGTGAAATGCGTGTCGCCTTCCGCCCGCTTGAGAAACTCCGCCTGAAAGTCTTTGAAGATCAGGGAGATCTTCAGTTTGCGCCGCTGAATGAGACGCATGGCGATGATGCCGCCGGCGAGCTCCGCGCCAACACAAATAGCTCCAAAATAAAGAGACTTAAGATGATTCTGCGTCCTTCGATTACACGGAATTTTAATGACCGCCCGTTCGTCCGTCAGTTCCAATATCTCGGAGCACAAAACGCCAAAAGCGGAATCTTGATTATGGCAAAGGCGCGAACCAGAAGATTTTCCCGTATCAATTGCATCCGTGGGCTAAGCTTCATCGCCCAAGTCAACTGATAGGTGGCATGAATGCTGGCGGGCGCGCAACTAAGTTGCTACGTCCACCGGCAAATGAATAACTCACCGACCACCAATAACGCCCAAGCCTGCGGAGCGCAAGTCGCAAACAACACTGCAACGCAACCTCAATACCAGCAGATCAAGCTGGCGCTGGACGTGCCTGCGGCCAGCATTGTCGTGGTCCGTATGCTGGACGGGGCCAAGCCGATCATCGCATGGTCTTCATCGTCATTTCCCGAATAGCTGAAACTCCGCGAGTGTCGGCGTGTCGGTGGCGTGTCGGATGTTCAGACGGAACAGGCGTGCCTTGACCGGCACATAGGAAAGGTCAAACCTGTCGCCAATCGTCGTTCCTTCAGCAATTTTCTTCCATTGGCCGTCCACCCGCCCTTCCAGGTCAAAAGCCTTCGTGCGATGCCACGGCGCATCGCTCAGCATGACCCCGGACACCTCGCACTCCTTCTGTAAATCCACCGTCACCCACGCTTCACGGGCTTTTTCTTCGGCGGCCCAAGACGTGGTGTACGTCGCCGTCGGTGATGGCTGCCTTGGTCATCTGCGGGCGGCCCGGCCACTGGCTGGAGACTTCTACCAGTTTGCCTTGGGACAGATTCGGCCACACCGGGGTCAATGCTCTGGGCAACACCACATCTTTGGCTCGCGATCGCGGGGTGACTTTGAGTTGTTTGATTTTGCCGTCTTTGAAGACGCATTCCACTGTGGTTTTGCCCGGCGCGCGGAGTCTGAAATGGACATCCCAATTCTTCGGCCAAGCGGGCAGCAGGTAAATTCTTCCGCCTTGGGCCATGGCATCCGCCTGCATCAGCATCAGTTGCTGGGTATTGAGCAGGTTGCCGCCGTGGTCGGTGTCGGGCACGGTGTCATACACGGGACCCCACATGGCCGGGAAAGCGGTAGCCGGGATTGTGGTAGGCGGCGTTATGTGTCAGGGCTTCAGCGGCTTCCAAGGTCAGCCCCAGGAGCGCGGCGTTCATGCCGGATTGCTGCCAGCCACCGTAACTGGGCCTGGATGGCATGTCGCCCGGCGCAAACGGACGCCATCCACCGGAGACATTGAGAGCGTGGCGAAAAGTGCGGATCGCCTCGTCCAACATGGGCCGACCGACGCCGCGCAGGCGGAACGGAAACATCACGTAGGTCTCCGGCGTTTCCACGTTGTTGCGCCCGGGTAGGTTTCCCTCCGCCGGAGACAGCCTCGTGCCGGCTGGGGTTTGAGCCACGGCCAATGCCGGCGTCTGCGCTCGCCAGCGAACGTAATCGGCGCGCTGGGGGATTTCCGCCTCGGGCAGGGCCAGAATCGTGTCGAGCGCGGCCTGCATCCCGGCCACGACCGTCAACGGGTTCTTGACATCCCAATAGGTTTCCACGGCGTGCAGCGGTGAGAGGATCATTTTACCATCGGCCTCGCGTTCTTTGAATCGAGTCTCGATATAGCGGAACAAGTCATGCGCATAAGGCAGAATTTGCTTTTGCAGCAGGGCTTCGTCGCCACTGTAGTCATAGGCCTCGAGCATCAGGCAGATAAGTTCCAGACCCGGCGAAATATCTACCGCGCCGCCCCACCGGTTGTCGGTCAGGCCTGGCGGCTTACCCTGCCGGTCCATCCCATATATTCGCCCCGGCATCAGGCCGCAGCACAACGTCATCTCGGTGTTGTGTTGTCCCTCGGCATCCCGGTATAGCTTGGCCCGGGCGCGATTCAGATCGGCGAACCTGCCATAGTAATCGAACAGCGATATCTGCATGAAATCCGTCTCGCCGCGCCCGGGCATCGAGGCGTATGCCAGCCGCGTGTTCTGCCATAGGTATCCCATGTAACCCCATGGCCGTTCGTCTGGATTGTGGGCGCTGGATGGCTCGGCCGGAGGCTCATCGCTGATGCTGGCTAGGTAGCCGGCCTCGAAAACGGGCTGATCACGCCGGACTGGACCGTCATTGGCATGAACAGCGAGCCTTGCCAATGCATGGGATACGGCCCGCGCATCGCGCATGTCTGCATGAACCGGGTGAGCAGGCAGGCCTGCGTGATTTTGGATGGCGGTGGCTGTGCCGAACCTTCGCGCGGCCGCCGCGGATTTGTGCTCGGCGTGGAAGGATCGCCTTCCACGAACACCCACGAACGTTGCCAGTAGGAGCTCCACCACGCGCGGACCCTGGTCGCCGCTTCGTGCGCGGACTCCGCTTGTTGTTCAAGTTCAGCCAACTGCGCCTTCCATGCCGCGATGGTCTCGGTTTGCCTGCTATGGGTGACCACCCGCAACTCAAAAACGCGGGCCGGCCCGGCTGCAAGCACCCCATTCGTGCCCATCTTCGCTCCGGAGAGTGTCATCCGCCCGCCGAAGGTGCGATGGATATTCGGATCTGGCACGGTTGATTCAAAGCCGGGCAACTGCACCTTCGCCAGCGCCGGAACGCAGGAAGTTTCATTGCGGTGGTGGAATACGATGCTCGTTCCGGTTGCTTCTACCACATCCGCCGATTCGGCCAAGCCCGGGGAGGTTGTAGTCAGTGTTTCGCTCCTGGGGCCCCGTGCGCCAGGTCATGTACGCGGCTGAAACCGAGATGGGTTGTTCGCTCTTGCCCACGACCCGGACCACCGGCGCGTTGGCATCAACGAACACTTCCAGTTTCACGCGATTTTCCGGCTTGCCCGCTTCAATTATCACCGTGCCGTCACGCAGGCGCAAAGCCTGCCTGAAACCTTCGCCTGTGAATGGATTGGGCGACAGCTTGAGGCTGACCTTGCCCAATTTAACCATCCGGTCGGTTTCGGTGAGCGCGTCCTGACGGGCGAGGTAGAACTCGACCCGGCCGTCGGCGCAGGTCCAGAGCATCAGGCCGACTACGCCGTTGCCCAGCGGCATCATGTCGCGTTCCCCATTGCCGGGCGTTTGCCACACAATGTCGTAAGCGTCGAGTGCGACCAATGGATCGAATGCTGAAGCACAGCCGCTCCCGGCAAACAGCGTGAAACCGATGGACAGGATTTTTCCCATCATAGTATTACTTTCCGTAGAACTGGAAGCCTTCGTTGCGCGGCCCCCTCATTCGCCGATATTGAAGAAACCTGCAGCAACGGAGCCATTCTTCCATATTCCTTACTCCTTACTCCTGCCTTGCGACCACGATCCATTTTACGCCTTTGTCGGCGCCCGGCAAGGTTCTTTTTGGTTTTTGGGACCGGCCCAACGCGCTAATCCAGTAAGGAATGCTTTCATCGCCTCACCAAACATGCTATGCCCTCCTCCATGAACTCAACTCCAACCAGCGGACCCTCTACAAGTCACAAGACGGGAGGCGATCAGGCCGCTACGGGCAAAGCCCTGGCCGGGGTGGCGGGTGTTACCAGCTTGTCTCAAGTTTCGCGGAGCAATCTCCCAGGTCGCCCAAGCTCCACCGCCGCCAACTCCCGCCAGTCCGCCAGACCACGACCCGAATCCCGGGGATAAACTCAGGGTGGCCACGTGCCAATTCCCGGTGAGTGGCGAAATCCTGCCGAAAACGCTAAATACATCCGGGACTTCCTGCGTCAGGCCGCAGAGGCCGGGGCGCACCTGCTGCACACCTCCGAAGCCTGCCTGTCGGGATATGCCGGCATCGATTTCCCGTCGTTCGCTGCTATGACTGGGCCGCGTTGCGCGAGGAGACGACCGGACTGCGCGAGCTGGCCAAGGACTTGAACCTGTGGCTGGTCCTTGGCTCGGCCCACTTTCTGGACCCGAAGACCAAGCCGACCAACTGCCTCTACCTCATCGACCCGGACGGCCGGATCGCGGACCGCTACGACAAGTGCTTCTGCACCGGCGGCGACCAGAAGCACTACTCGGTGGGCGACCGCCTGGTGACGCACGACATCCGGGGCGTGCGGATCGGCCTGGCCATCTGCTACGACATCTGCTGGCCGCAGCTTTACATCGCCTACCGCGAGCTGGGCGTCACGGTCATGATCCACTCCTTCCACAACGCCAGGTCCAAAGGCCCGAACTGCCTCGACACGCTCAACATCCGCCAGGTCCCGACCCGCTGCGCCGACAACCGCATGTGGGCGGTCTGCAACAACTCCTCGCAGCCCTATTCCCACTGGGGATCGTTCATCGCCCGGCCCGATGCCACGATCCCCAAGCAGTTGGAGATCAACCAGCCCGGCATGTTGATTCACGATTTCCCGGACGGCCTGTCCGAGGGCGGCTGGTACCACAACTTCAAGCCCATGCAGAAGCGCGACGATGAGATCATGAGCTGGGGCACGCCCATCAAGCACCCGCGACAGGCCGATGGCCGAGCCGAGCCGTAGCGCTGGGACAAGGAATTTTCCGCGACGCCCGATGCGCCGGTTTCCGCTGCTGCTGATCTCTGCCGCAGCGCCGGGCTATCACACAGCGTCCCCGTCCGGCGGTAGCAGCGACGCAGTTTCACCCGGTTGCGGTACGCCAGCGTCCAGCAGCGTCGGAAGATCTTGTGGGGAGAGCTTCGTGGCGATGAGATGCGTGATATTCTTCTCCGGCCCCGTCGTGATCGAAGGTGCCGATGAACTCCGATGAATCGCGAGTGGAGTGACGCGCCCTATCGAGCAGGGCAGCGCGGGCTGGGGCAACGCGATTCACGGCGGGGGCATTCAAGGCGGCACGAGGGCACGCAATCAATCCGGCGCCGACGGTCTTCATGGAAAGCTGCCAGGGAAGGTGATGGAGTTGGCGGCGGTGGCGACGTGAGGGGAGATGCCAATATCCAGACCCGTTTTCGGCAAGTGCAAACTGGCGACAATAATTCGCAAAGGACCGATAGCCGTTGCTGCGGCATTCCGCTACAATGATGCCCATGAATGCGGCCAGCGGGTCGGTCAGCCGCATGGAAAGACGCTGGCCGGTCTTGCGCGTCACAAACGAAATGGTTTTGTTCACCAAAAACACTTGCGGCCACGTCAGCCGGGCGCAATCGCCCAAACGCTGGCCGGGGTAAAGGCCGATCAGGACCAGACCGCGCCATGGCGTATCGCCGCACACTTTCAACCCGCGACGAATTTCTTCCACCGTCCTGTCCCGCCGTTTGCTCTCGCCGCGCCCTTCGCCGAAAGGAAAAAGCTCCAAGCCGTCTGGCGGGGAGCTTGTGCTTGAGAGTTTGAGCTTTAGTCAAACGCGTGCCCGGCGCAGCAGAGGACGTTCCTGACTTTGTGCCGGACGAGTTCTTTGACTTTGGTGCGGGCCGGGCCGAGGTACTTGCGCGGATCGAATTCCTTCGGGCTTTCGGCAAAGACTTTGCGGATGGCCGGCGGTCATGGCCAGGCGCAGGTCGGTGTCGATATTCACCTTGGTGCAGCCGACGCGGCGTGCGACTTCGATGTCCGCTTCGGACACGCCGGCGGTGTCGGTGCCGATCTTGCCGCCGTACTTGTTGATTTCCTCGGCGAGATCTTTGGGCACGCTGGAGGCGCCGTGGAGCACGAGCGGATAATCGCCAAGCCCGGCGTCCATGAGCGCTTTCTTGATCGCTTTCAAGCGGTCGAGGTCAAGGTGCTGTTCGCCCTTGAACTTGTAGGCGCCGTGCGAATTGCCGATGGCGACGGCCAATGAATCCACGCCGGATGCCTTGACGAATTGAACGGCCTCATCCGGGTGGGTGTAGCAGCCGCCTTTGGAATAACCGCCGCCAGCCTCGCCGTCGTCGTGCTGCGCGCCGACCAACATGCCGAGTTCGCCCTCGACCACGCAATTATGTTTGTGGGCGTAATCGACGACCTGCTTGCAAATCTCGACGTTTTTCTCGAACGGCTCGTGGCTGGCGTCAATCATCACGCTCGTAAAGCCTTCGTCAATGCAGTCTTTGCAAAGTTCGAAGGTGTCGCCGTGATCCAGGTGGACGGCGATGGGGATGTTGGAGAGGCTGACGGCGGCTTCGATGAGTTTTTTCAGGTAGACCGGATTGGCATACTGGCGCGCGCCCTTGGAGATTTGGAGCATGACGGGCGCTTTTTCCTCCTCGCAAGCCTCGACGATGGCTTGCAGCAATTCCATGTTGTTGACGTTGAAGGCCCCGAGTGCGTATTTGCCTTTTAGCGCCTTGGCAAACAGTTCTCGTGTGTGTGTCAGTGGCATATTTTTTCCCGAATGCTGTGGCAAAGAACCCACTGTCAGACCAAATTGTATGAATTGACTACAAATGGCAAACTGAGATAGTGAACTGCCTATCAACCAGCAGAAAATGGCATGCTATCTAAAGCTCTATACTTTATACATTTCTGCTGGCCCTTCATATCCTTGAGCCACTAAATGCGGCTTTTGCAAAACCAAATTGTGTTACAAACTTGTGAACTCTACTTTTCCTCTCCTCTGCTGCATACCTCTGGCAACTCAGCAGCGGCCTTCAGGTTGATGATGTCATCGACGCTGATCTGGCCAATGTATTGCCGGATGCAGTCTGGGCTATTGCCTGCCATTGCAGCCTCTGAAATGGTTGTGGTGACCCCAATGCAGCGCATCCCTTAAAGCACACACATTGCTCATTTGCGCCCTCCGATCATATCCAAGGTTCTCCCCAGCCTTTTGGCAATCACACGACGGACCTCAGGACAGCCACAGTCAAAGGGGACAAATATATGTGAATATTCTGCCTTATGTACTAGGATCTTGTCTTGCCAAAATGCAAGACTGCCTTTAACTGCGTTGTCTGATTCAGCCAGCCTTTCCATGCTGAATACTGCCAATAAGAGTGCTCCTTTCCCAATCCCTGCCAAGCACCAGATGCCGAAACAAGAGGCCTCTCCCAGTTCTCTACATTGGGCATAGAAGCCTTCAGAGGTCTCATACACTATGGGCTAGGAGTGTGAACGGTTTTACATTGTCATCATTTCAACTAATTTGCCTTGTAGGGCACTGAGGTGCTGTCAAGTTTTTTGTTTGTTTGTTGAATAACTTTAAGAGGCAATATAGCAGCTCCAACCACCCAGCATTCCTGGGCACTAGGCATGTCATCACACCGCTGCAAATGAAACCCATATCCTGAAATGAGCCCTGACCATCCAGGGAAATTCTTTCAAAATTACAATCCAACCGCCCCCCCCCCCCCCCCCCCCCCCCGAACCAGCCCACCCATTCTGTTATCGTGTTTCCAACATTTCCTACGCATGCACGCACCTGCTGCCCTGGCTGCTTGGATGCCTGCGCTTGCATCCTCGATGACAACGCAGTTCCGGGGAAGGACATCCAGCTGCTCTGCAGCTGCCAAGAAGATGTCTGGGGCCGGCTTCAGACGTTGAAACAAGTCTGCCGAGACAATGGCATCAAAAGACGACTGCTCAATGCCTGCCGCCTTCAGGTTGCAATTCACCTGACCCACGACAGACAGAGAGCTATGATCAACCTGCTTTTGTGTACTGCTTGGCAGGACGCTGTGACCATGAACGACCACCTTCTAGATGCTATGTGGAAGACTCGCAAAAAAGAGGTATCAAGCCTACATTTGACGTGTCCAAGGGCATTCTCCTTGTTCAGGGACAATTCGTTCAAATCTCGGCCTCAATGCGTGATCCATTCCTCTCAGGTACCCCCCCCCCCCCCCCCCCCCCCCAAACCCACCCCACCCAACCCCCCTGCCTCAAAAAACAATACCAGCATTGCTTCCATACACAAACAGACAATCCTCGCCATCTTCTCCCAATATCTGCAAATCCCCTAACCTTCACAGGCCCCAGTCACAAGGGTGTCTTTAAAACAGCAGTAGCGTCAAGTGCTGAAGAGTGCAATCCCCTAGAAATCCACTACTAAATCCTGGTAAGAATTTCTCTCCTTGGAGCGGCTGTGTAAAGAACTGAGAATCTACTTGTACCTCAAGATTTGATACGTGTATTCCACTTGTTCACTTTTAAGATCATTGATCGATTCGGTTTCAAATTAACATGTCCCCATTTTAGTCACTAAAAAAGCGATATTCCCCAAAGAAACAGTGGATACACACCTTGATAAGATCGGCACTCGAAGCAACAGCAGTTTTCAGCCCTGCCTGCTTGCAAGCTAAGATGAGTTCCACCGCACCTGTGCATATCATTTGCAGAATCGTGACCAAAATTAAGTGCATTTGGCAGCATTGGATCCAATCAAGCTTTCAGAGTGTGACAAGCAATAAACGCAATGACTGTTTTGCACAGAATGCACAAAACATCAGAGATGCCAAAAGTCTCTATTTTGTCATGATTGAAATTACGTGAAAGTGAGACATTTTATGTACGGTGGCAGGCTGGTGCGAACATCAGCAGGAAACTAATAAAGACAGAATTCAAAAATCAACACTGGTGCTTGCCTTGATAGGCAATGCTGGTGCTAGGATTTGAGCATCGCTGCAGGTATAGGTCAAAGAAGGCAGCTTTTACAGTGGTCACGTCAAAAGCTAAACTGTACTTCTTGGCAACGCTCCCCAGAAAGTTTGCTTCTCCGGTGCCGGCAAACTCGAGGAACTCTCTAGGAGACACGACAATGCCGTACAGGTTTTTGAATACCTCCGCCGCAACTCTGCAACCAGGAAAGGGCCTTAGAAATTACAGAAGCTCGGAACGAAATAAACTATAATTTGATGTTGTGAGGGGATACAGGGTACATACAAATTGCCCTCTGGCACTTGAAGGCTGATGAGCAATGCTATTGATTATTTAGGGAACAAGCCCGCAGCAACGGCTCAGATGAATCCGGCGCATGGCCGCCAACAAAAAGCCCCAGATGGCGCTGGACGCCGCGGGCAACCCCCAGGCGGTATGGTCCGCGCTAGGCGAAAGCAGCATAGACGAAGTTTATTACAATGCCGACCCGGGCTCGGGCTGGGGAACTCCCGCCCTGTTGACGGGAACGCTGCTTCTAAATCAGTACGAGCCCCAGATAGCTCTGGACCCGGAAGGCCACCCCCACGTTGCCTGGTATGGTTATCAATTCCTGACCGAGGAGGAATTTATCCATATAAACGACCCCAGCCAGGTGCATTTTGATATCCACTACACCACCAATTCCGGTGAGGGCTGGGAAGAACCGGTGACGGTCAACACCCAGCCTTACTACCAGTACGACCCCCGGATAGTAGTGGATGCGGCAGGGTGCCCCCATATCGTGTGGTACGGGTACGGCGGCCCGGACACTCACTTCCAGATCTACTGCGCCAACGCCTCCGGTGGCGGCTGGACCGCCCCGAGGCAGCTTTCCACGCAGACCTCCTACGATCAGCGCTATCCCCGGATAGCGATGGACGCGGCAAGCCATCCTTACGTGGCCTGGGAGGGGCAGGGCGCCAACGGCCATAGCTACGTCTACTACTGCGACAATCTGGGAACGGGGTGGACCGATCCCCGGACCATCTCCACCAATTCCTACTGGAACTATTCCCCCCAGATAGCCGTGGACCCGGACGGCCAGCCTCACATGGTCTGGGACGGCTGGGACAACGTCGTGACCGACCGCATCTGGTATGAGGCCGATCTCATTCCCTACACCGTCAACGCCAACATCGCCGGCGGTTATGGCACCGTGGCCCCGGCCAGCCAGGTAGTGCTCAACGGGCTCGACGCCGCCCCGACCAGCATCACCCCCGACCCCGGATGGCACATCGCGGGCGTCACCGATAACGGCGATGCCGTCACGGTCACCGATCCCGCGGGGATGGACTACGGCATCTCCGGCGTAACCGGGAACCATGCGGTGGCGGCAACCTTCGCCATCAACACTTACGATATAGTCGCCACGGCCGGAGCCAACGGCTCCATCACTCCCTCCGGGACGGTGAGCGCGGACTACGGCTCCAACCAGACCTTCGCCATCATCCCCGACGCCGACTACCACGTGGCCGACGTTGAGGTGGACGGCACCAGCGTGGGCGCGGTGTCCAGCTACACCTTTGAAAACGTCACCGCCGGCCACACCATCAGCGCCACCTTCGCCATCGGCTCCCGCATCATTACCGCTTCGGCCGGCCCCAACGGCTCCATCAGCCCTTCCGGGTCAGTGGTAGTCGATTACGGCTCCGACCAGACCTTCGCCATCACCCCGGACGCCGGCCACCACGTGGCCGACGTGCTGGTGGACGGTATCTCCCCGGGGCCCGTCACTTCATACACCTTTGAAAACGTCACCGCCGATCACTCCATAGCGGTCACCTTCGCGCACGACGCCTTCAACTTCTACTTCGCCGAGGGCTGCACCGCAGAAGGTTTCCAGGAGTACCTCTGCCTGGGCAACCCCGGGGCTACCGCCGCCAACGTCCTTATCACCTACATGTTCCCCGACGGCACCGCCCGGGACCAGGTGTTGAGCGTCCCCGCCGGCTCCCGGGTGACCATCGACGTCAACGTGATGGTGGGTGCCGGCAAGGAAGTATCGGCCAGGGTCGTATCCGAACAGCCCATCGTGGTGGAGAGGCCCATGTACTTCGATTACAAGGGTGAGGTGACCGGCGGCCACGATGCCATAGGCGCTACCGCTCCCACCACTACCTGGTACTTCGCCGAAGGCTATACCGGCGAGGGTTTCGAGGAATATGTATGCGTCCTCAACCCCGGGGACGCGGCCGCGGACCTGACCTTCTTCTTCCAGACCCAGGAACAAGGGGAGAAGGTGAGAACCGGTTACGCCGTCGGGCCACATTCTCGAGGGACCTTCAAGGTCAACGACATACTCGGCCCCGATTACCAGGCCTCGCTCAAACTGGAGAGTACTCAGCCGGTGGTGGCCGAACGCTCCATGTACTTCGACTACCTGGGCCCCTCGGGAGACCTGCACTGGACGGGAGGCCACTGCGTCACGGGAACGCCCGCCCTGTCCAGGGAGTACTACTTCGCCGAGGGCAACACCCAGTCGACCTTCAACGAGTACCTAGCCCTGCAGAACCCCGGTGATGCCGAGATCACCATAGACGCCGTTTACCAACTGGGAGAGGGGCAGGGTGCCAACGTGACCAAGACCTACACCGTGGAGGCCGGCAAGCGTTCCACCGTGTTCGTCTGGAACGAGGTGCCGGCGGAGAAGGACGTCTCCGTCAGGCTCACCTCGGAGTCCGACTTCCTGGCCGAGCGCCCCATGTACTTCAACTATAAAGAAACGTGGACGGGCGGCCATTGCGTGACAGGCGCTCCGGCGGCCGGTGCCGAGTGGCTCTTCGCCGAGGGCTATACCGGGGAAGGCTTCCACGAGTGGCTCTGCCTGCAGAACCCCGGGACCACCGATGCCGTTGTGGAGATCACCTACCTCAAGCAGCAAGAGGGGGTGGAGGTCATCTACCAGAAGCAGGAAGCCGGATCAACGCCGGTCAGGACGGTGTTGGTGCCCGCCGGAAGCCGGGTGACCATCTTCGTCAACCAGGATGCCGGCGAGAACTGCCAGCTTTCCGTGAAGCTCAAAGTGAGTGCTGGAGACAATATCGTGGCGGAGCGGCCGATGTACTTCGACTTCCGGGGCGAGTGGACCGGCGGCCATGACGTGGTGGGATATACGCCTTCTACGAACTGACGGCCTCCACGAGTTCGGGCGCAAGCTGCCCCACGGGCTGCGCTTCCCTTGCGGCTGCGCCCCGCTCGGCGGCCAGGTTCACGGCCTCTTCCCACATGTCGCGCAGGCCGAACCAGCTCAACCACTGCGAAGGCTCCTCGCGGATCTGCCGCTCTCCCGCCGCCGCCGCTTCGCACATGATGGCGGCGATGTCCGCTCTCCGGTCCCCGGTGAGTTCACAGGAGAGGGGCGGGTGGATAACCAGGCGTCGCTTGAAACCCCGGCCCCCTTTGCCGTCGAGGATCATCGCGGGCACGATGGGTGTCCCGTTCTCCAGCGCGAAGCTGGCTATGCCGGTGGCCAGCGCGGCCGGGCGCCCGAGGAAATCCGCCACGCCGGGCCCCTTGGCGTCGACGGCGATGCCCACCCGTTTGCCCCGGGCCAGCGCCTCCCTTACCTGCCGGGGGGCGTCGTTGCCCGGGAAGATGCCAGGCAGCTCGGGGTCGCATCCCAGGCCGGTCCCGTACACTTGCATGGCTTTCACGTAGCGCGGCAGCGGGGTAGACTCGGCCTTGTAGGTGACCAGCGTGTAAGTGAACCCCAGGTCGGTCATGGTGGGGAGCAGCAGCACTATGGGGCCGACGTGGGTGAACACTAACAGCACCCCCTTGCCCCGCGCGTCCGCTTCTTCCAGGTAGTGCAGCCCTTCCACCTTGAGCTCGCTCATGTAGCGCTCCTTGTGCCTGCCGAAGAGGAAGAACGCCAGCATGGGCTTGAAGAACATGGAGGCGGAACCCAGCGCTATGCGGTATACCTGCCACCGGCCGGCGTCCGGCAGGGCTTCGGCGATGGTGGCCAGCAGCTTCCGACGCGTGCGCGGCCGCAAGGCCAGGGCGGACATCGCGGCCAGGTCGGCCAGGGCATAGGCTACCCGGGACGGCGTCAATTGCACCATCCCGCGGCAGACGTGAAAGGCGCCGACCATCGCGAGGTCGAGAGTCTTGAAAAAAATTGGGGAACGTTCGTTGGGTCTCTTTGTGGGCTTTTTGTTTACCGGATAAACCTTATCCACACGACCACCTCTTCCATGTGTAACCTATCTTATATCAAGCCACTGGGGTCGAGAAAGACAACGTCCGCTCAAGCCACAACAATGTAACATGTAACATCTCTTGTATAGCTATTGACTGAAAAGCCTGGTCTAATCATAAAATAGAGTATGCATTATTAATCCGAACACAAGCTTAAGTCGAAGTAGCCACGACAAAAAAGAGGGGGAAACGAGAAATGCGAAATCCCAGAGGGACCTCGGCCTATTTGTCCGTTCTCATTATTCTGGTCCTCAGCATCCTGACACTTCCGTTGCTTGGGGGAGGCACCGCCGCCGTGGCGGCCAACAGCGACTGGACCGAAACCGGCATCTCCGGGATCTCCATCCTGGACATGGAGGCCGTGGATGCCAATACCGCCTGGGCGGTCGGGTATAGCCTCACCCAGGGTTTTATCCTTAAAACCACCGACGGAGGGGCAAACTGGGTCAAGCAGAAGAGCGTTTCGGGCATCTGGCCGGCGCAGCCGTTTTCTTCCATATCCGTGGTCGACGCCAGCACCGCCTGGGCTTCCGGCGATCGCAACGTGTATAAAACCACCGACGGCGGGACCAACTGGAACGCCGTCTACACTTCCGAGGCGCTGATCGAGGGAATACCGGACATCGGCGCGGTTGACGAGTACAACGCCTGGGCGATTACCACCGACGCCCTGCTCAACAGTAATATCATGAGGACGACGGACGGAGGGGGCACCTGGGCCGTTCTTTACACCCAGACGGTCCTTCAAGGGGTCCTGTCCCGCGTATCCGCCGTAGATAACTTCAACGCCTGGGTTGCCGGGGGGGCGCTCACCAACGGGACCGTCTCCGTTTCGGGAACGGTCCTGAAGACGAACAGCATGGGACTGCTCTGGGAGAACGTGACGCCGAGCGGAGCCCCGCTGCTGATGAACGTCCAGGCCCTCGATGCCTCCGACGTCTGGGTGTCGGGTAGCGGGGTCATCATGCACAGCACCGACGGCGGGGCCACCTGGACCACCCCCTACACCTCTTCGGGCACCGATTTCTGGGGCCTTTCCGCCACGGGCGACGGCATTGTCTGGGCATCCGGGAAAACGCCCGTTCTGCCGACCGGAGCGAAGATCGTTAAGACCACCAACAACGGAAGCACCTGGACGAGCGTCTATTCCAACACCCTCCTGAGGCACCTGTTCTGCGTCGCTTCGGTCGATGCCTCGAAAGCCTGGGCCGGGGGAGGGAACAGCACCAGCACCGGCGCCGATATCCTGCGCACCGTCAAGGGTGGAGATTCCCTGCCGGACATCGCGGCCATCACCCCGCCGTACGCGCTGGTGGGTGATACCGTGACCATAAGCGGGAGCGACTTCGGCGCCACGCGCGGGACCTCCAAGGTTCTCTTCAGCGGGGCGGAAGCGGCTTCCTACACCTCCTGGTCGAGCAATGCCATAACGGTGACGGTGCCCTCAGATAGCGGGTGGCGTCAAGGAGGTCACGGTGGTCACTTCGGCGGGGACCTCCAATCGCGTGGTCTTCCTGGTGGCCCTTCCCGTCACGGTGACATCCGTCACCCCCAATTCGAGCATGCAGCTCACTTTATCCGCCGAGCTCCGCATCACCGGAAGCGGCTTCCTGCCCGGCGCGACAGTGAGCATGGTGAACGCCACCGGCGCGATAGAGGGATACAATGTCACCATCATATCCCAGAACGAACTGACGTGTTCCGTAGGCCTCTTCGGCGCTGAGGTGGGAGTCTACGACGTCGTGGTCACCAACCAGGTCGGCGCACCGGGCACTCTGTCCGGCGGTTTCACCGTTTCGGCTGCCTGCGGTTCGGGTGCCGGCACTGCCGCCCTGGCCTTCGGCAGCATGATCGGCTTGCTCTCACTGGGACGCGGCGTGAAACGCCGCCGCCGCCGGCATTAGAGCTATAGCATCTGTTTCAAAGAAGCGGGCTCGGCGTAATTGCCGGGCCTGCTTCTTCAAGCCAGGCCTTATCGCTTCAAGTGGCAGGCATGTTGTGGTGGATCAGCTATCCAAGCAACAATGATTACCATAATATGGTAAGCTTGCAACATGGGGCTCGTTATTGGGGCAGGAAAGGACTTCCGCATGGTGGACTTGAAGGACGTTGATTACGAAGAAGTAAAGGAATTGCTTTCTCAGGGGCAAGGCCGCGGTGTCCTCACCCAGGAGGAGATCGAGGACGCCCTGGAGGAGCTGGACCTGACCCCCGAACAGACCGATAACATCTATACCCTCATCAGCGAACTGGATATCGAGATCGTAGAGGGGCCTTCCGCGGAATCCCTCAGAAATATGGAGAAGGAAGCCTACGAATACGAGGAAGAGCAGGAAGAAGAGAAAAAAGCGAAGGAAGACCTCAGCCTCGCCCTGCATGCTTCCGGCAACGACCCGGTCCGTATGTACTTAAAGGAGATAGGCAAGGTCCCACTGCTCACCGCGGCCAAGGAAGTGGAACTGGCCAAAAAGATCGAGGCGGGCGAAGAAGCCAGCCTGCGCCTGGAGGAAGAGGCGGGCGAGCTTACGCGGGAGGAGGCTCGCGCGTTGCGCCGCCGGGAGCGGGAAGGCCAGAGCGCCAAGCGCAAGCTGGTGGAAGCCAACCTGCGGCTGGTCGTCTCCATCGCCAAGCGCTATGTCGGGAGGGGCATGCTCTTCCTCGACCTCATCCAGGAAGGCAACCTCGGCCTCATCCGTGCCGTAGAGAAATATGATTACCACCGGGGCTTCAAGTTCTCCACCTACGCCACCTGGTGGATACGCCAGGCCATCACCCGGGCCATCGCCGACCAGGCACGCACTATCCGCATCCCCGTGCACATGGTGGAGACCATCAATAAGCTTATCCGGGTGCAGCGCCAGCTCCTGCAGGAACTGGGGCGTGACCCCACACCGGAAGAGATCGCCAAGCAGATGGAGCTCACGCCGGAGAAGGTGCGGGAGGTCCTCAAGGTCTCCCAGGAGCCCGTCTCCCTGGAGACCCCCATCGGCGAGGAGGGAGACTCTCACCTGAGCGATTTCATCGAGGACTCCGACGCGGTGGTGCCCATCGACGCCGCATCCTTTGTCCTGCTGCAGGAGCAACTGGAGAGCGTGCTGGACACCTTGAACGACCGCGAGAAGCAGATCATCCGTCTGCGCTATGGCATCGTTGACGGCCACCCCCACACCCTGGAGGAAGTGGGACGGGAGTTCGGGGTCACCCGCGAGCGCATCCGCCAGATCGAGTCCAAGACCCTCTCCAAGCTGCGGCACCCTTCCCGCAGCCAGCAGCTCAAGGACTACCTCGACTAGAGGGCAGGGCGCTGGATGGCCTGTGGATGCTAAAGGTTTGAAGTGTCGAGTGTCACTTCGCGCAGGACCTCACGATCAGCCAGCCGGTCGGAGACGTCGAGGATCTCTATCCCGGCGATCTTGCCCGCCGTATCGTAGTCTACTGCTACCCCTTCAGACACGTGGTGGGTTGTGACGGTAGTGTCCAGGAAACGGATATACAGTGCATCTACTTCGGAGTCGTACGTGATGTGCATGACGCTGTCCTCACTTGATGAAATAAACGTAAACAGTGACAACCATCAGTCTGTCCTCTTCTTCGACAAACTTCCAGGCGGAAAAGCGTAGAGCCTTCTGGATCTCTTGTTTTGTAGTACCGCGGCTGTGGACCCTCTCTTCCGCGTGAGCGGAGAATGACGCAGGCTTCATGCTTTTTCGACGATGAGTGCTTCAAGGAATTCCCGCTCGTCGTCCCACAGGTCCTGGTTGTTTCGCTGGAGATACTCCTGCGCCAGTGAATGGCCCTGTTTGTTGAGCGTGTGTGAGAATATCATCCGCTCGTACATGGCGATCTCTTCTTGCGACAAGGGACACCCGTCGAAATTTCGCATTGGCCTCTTGCGACCGGCTTTCTCCAGAAATTCCCTTGAGGCCCGGGACATCTCCCGGCCGAATTCCGGTTGTAAGGTAAAGCGAAGCAATTTGGCCAGGATGAGCCGGTAGCGGCGCGGCAGGTCCGCCAGCAATTCCTCATCGCTCCAGGTCTCGTCGAATGTCTCCCATCCTTCCTGGTGATACCAGAAGTGCTCAAGGTCCGGCAACGCGCCCGGTCTTTCCCGGTCCTGCAGTTCAGCCTCTCGCAAGAAGGTCTTGGTGAGCTCCCAGGGCCGCGAGTTCTCCGGTGTTTCGTGCATGCACATATATGGGCTGCGTTTTCTCAAGAGGAGCGTTGTAACATCTTCTTCGGCCAGTTTCTGCAGGCTGTCGTTGTCGTCGAGCTTGCCGCGTTGGCCGCTTACGAGAGGATCAAGCATATCGAGGACTTCGACGGCATCGACTTTGCATTCATGCTCACCCGCGCTTTCGAGCATGCTCTTCACGGCGGCGCTGACTGCTTCGGGATGTTGAAACCCTGTTTTAACCAGCGCGAGCACTGCTTCGTTGAGGGCATAGCCAGTGCACCACCGCAGCCCTTTAAGCAATAGGGGCAAGGCATCGATTGAGCCATATGCACCCAGTACCAGGAAGAGGTTGCTCAGGTCCGGGATTTGTCCTTCGCTTGACATGATATCCTCGAGCCCTTCTTTCATGTTCAAGAGCAGGGGCAGCAGCCGGGCTTTCTTTCTCAGATAGAGTTTTGCCTGCCCCGAGGGGAAGGCACCTCCGTGCTCGAGCAGGTCCTGTAACAGAAGATGGGTGTGGAGGTGATCACGGCGCCCGGCGCGAGCTTCCGGGCCGAAGAACCCATACAGTGACTGGCCGGCTTCATCCCGGTGTGTGTCCGCGTCGAGTAGGACGTCCTCGAGCATCATCGTGCTCTCAAGCAGATTTTCGTAGATGGGGTCAGGGTCGAAATGCCGCCCCTTTAACCGGGCCAGGGACAGGTAGGCAGGCCAGGAACTGGCAAAGCAGTTCAACGGATCGGCGATGATGCCGAGGACCGTGAAGAAACGCGGGGATAAGGGGTGCAGGTCCGCCAGACGGGAAGCTTCCTTGAGCCCCTGGCCTGGGGACATATTGCCGGCCTGCACTTCCAGGCCGATATGTTCCGCTTCGAGCATGTCTTTCATCAGCGGCTCCGGAATGTTCATCGGATCTCCTTTCTTTCTGGTTCCAACGCAAACCTCAATCACAATACGGAATGATAATAACATAAAACATAGCAAAGATATATAATATTAAGAAGTTAATAAGATGACTTGGGCGGTATGTGAGCGTGGTAAAGTATTTATATAAAGAGGGGAGGCAGACATGGAATACCAGCCCACCAAGGAATCGGTAGACTCACACCCCGTCCCGGAATGGTACCACGACGCCAAGTTCGGCATCTTCATCCACTGGACGCCTTCCTGCATGCCGGCTTTCGCGCCCACGGACAAGGGTGACATCCTGGACATCCTGAGAAACGAGGGCGCCAGGGCCATGCTCGCCAACCAGCCCTATTCCGAGTGGTATCTCAACTCTCTGCGGATCAAGGGCAGCCCCGCCAACGAGTATCACAGGAAGACCTACGGTGAGGGCTTCGACTATTACCGCTTCACCGAGGATTTCAACCGGGCTCTCGGCGCCTGGGACCCCGCGGGTTGGGCGGACCTCTTCCGCTCGGTGGGAGCCAGGTACGTGGTGCTGGTCACCAAGCACCACGATGGGTTTCTGCTCTGGCCGAGTAAGCACCTCAACCCCATGCGGCCGGAGCTGCATGCCTCGCGGGACATAGCGGGAGAGCTTACAGAAGAAGTCAAGGCGCGGGGGATGCGTATGGGCTTCTACTACTCCAGCCCCTACGACTGGACCTTCACCCCCAAGCCCATGACCGACATGGCCATGTGCCTCGCCCGTATCCCCACCTCCCGCGAGTACCGCGAATACGCCACCTCCCACTGGTACGAGCTGATCGACCGGTACGACCCCTCGCTGCTCTGGAGCGATATCGGCTACCCCGACAAGGTCAACCTCAACCAGCTCTTCGCCGACTTCTACAACAAGACGCCGGACGGGGTGGTCAACGACCGCTGGGGGCAGACCCCCGGGTGGGCCAAACCCTTCCTGTTCACGCCCGGCCTCCGGCAGTGGGTCAACCGCTATGCCACGCGCCTCTGGCTGCGGGGGATAACCAGCCAGGGCACGGTCCACCACGACTACGTGACGCCCGAGTACGCCACCTTCGCTGAAATCAACCAGGAGAAGTGGGAGTGCGTCAGGGGCATCGGCAAATCCTTCGGGTACAACCGGCAGGAAGTGCCCGAGGATTTCATAAGCGTTCCCAAGCTGGTGCGGCTGCTGGTGGACATCGTCAGTAAAAACGGCAACCTCCTGCTCAACGTAGGCCCGAAGCCCGGGGGCCAGATCCCCGAGGTCCAGGTCGACCGGATCAAGGGGGTCGGCGCGTGGCTGGCGGCTAACGGCGAGGCCATCTACGGCACGCGGCCGTGGACCAGGGCCGAAGGGCGGACGGCCGAGGGGCAGGAAGTGCGCTTCACTCGCAAGGCGGATGCCCTCTACGCCATCTTGATGGAAGTGCCTCGAAGCGAGGAAGTTTCCATCGAGTCCCTGCGGGCTCCCGAGGGGATGCGGGTAGAGCTGCTGGGCCAGAGCGTGGCCCAGGGTGAGCCGCTCGAGTGGGAGCAGGACGGCAGCGGCATAAAGATACGTTTCGCCCGCCGTCTGCCGGACGGCCCCGCCATCAGCCTCAAGCTAACCCCCGAGCCTCTGGCTCTTTAGGGAAAGGAACGCCCATGAGTGACAGCCCCGACTTGCACCGGCACAGCGCGGCCACCCTGCCGGCCGATGCCTCCCTTCCCATGGAGCCGTGGGAGGACGGCTACCGGACCAACGGGCGCGAGGATGCCTTCGAGTGGTGGTACTTTGACTCCATCTTCGAGGACGGGACGGCCATCGTGATCCTCTATAAAACCAAGGAAAAGAAGGTACTCAAGCCGCCCCTGACCCCGAGCGTATCGACCACCATCAAAAGCAAGGACGGCAGGAAGCGCAAGGTGGTCATAGAGTATGCCCCGGCGGAGTTCTCTTCTTCCACCGAGACCTGCGACGTGAAAATCGGGCCTAACCGCTGGAAGGGCGACATCGACCGTTACGAGATCCACAACGAAGGTGAAGGGATGGTGCTCGACCTCGCTTTCGAGCGCCGCGCGCCGGCCTGGCGCCCGCACCTCGGGCTCAGTTTCATCAACGCGGAAAAGACGCTCTGGTCCGGCTGGGTGGTTCCGGTGCCGCACGGGACCGTCGAGGGAACCCTCACCGTCGACGGCGAGACCCGAGCGCTCAAGGGCACCTGCTACCACGACCACAACTGGGCCAACATCGCCCTGGGGACGTATCTCGATCACTGGTACTGGGGCAGGGGACACGTCGGTGACTTCACCCTGGTATTCTCTATGCTCACCGACCGCAAGGCTTCCGGTCCCGGCGGTCCGAAGAAGACCCCCCATTTCTTTCTGGCGAAGGGAGACCGGATGCTCACCGACGAGGCGGAACCCCTGACCCTTCTGACCCGCGACGTCGTCAAGGGGCCGGCTCACAAAACCTACCCCGAACTGCTCGACTGGCACTGGCATACCGAAGCAGGCGACGTGCACCTGGCGCTGCGCGACGTGGAGTTGCTGGACGCCCTGGACATGCTGGTTAACTTTTCCCGGTGGAAGCGCCCCTTCATCCGCCTCTTCGCCAGGCCCTTCTATTACGATTTCCACGCCGGCCTGGAGTTGACCGTGGACCTGGAGGGCGTGCACGAGCGCGCCGCCGGAAGCATCATCTTCGAGAAGATGATGCTCAGGTAAGAAAAAGGAGAGTAGCCCGGCATGGACCTGCAATCACCCTTAGTCGACAATAGACAGACCACGCCCGCCCAAGCCGTTTCTTTCTATAATCTAGGCGGATTAACAGTCGAAATAACGTCGAGGCATTCAACGTTGCAGATTCGCGACAGGAGGTTCTGATGGCCAGAAGTAGTCACGCCAGGTTTGCAAATCACATCAGCTTCAGGGGAGGTGTCTGTTTCGGGCCGATAATGGAGAATTCGGTCTGGACGAAGATGCTCCGGAAGCTCATCTCCGAGGAAGAGTGCGAGCTGGGGATGCACCTGACCCGAACGCCCATATCCGCAGCGGACCTGGCGAAAAAAACCGGCCAGCCGGAGGAAGAGGTCGCCGGGATGCTGTGGAACATGGCGGACCACGGCACCATCTTCCCGCATTTCGTCCACGGAGAACCCTACTACCGCCTTGTCCCCTTCATCCCCGGCGTGTACGAGTACCAGATGGACTACCGCACCATGGACAAGGAGATGGCCGAACTGTTCGTCAAGGCCCCCGCGGAAGTGGCCTGGCTGACCAGGAACCTCGGGCGGGTCGACGGCGGCATTATGAAAGTGGTCCCCGTCCGGCAGGAGGTGGTGGCGCAGCCCATGATCCTCTCCTTCGAGGATGTAATGACCTTCATCGACGACGTGGACATGTACACGGTCGCGGACTGTGCCTGCCGGTATGCCATGAAACTGATGGGAACGGGATGCGACCATCCCATCGAGAACATCTGCCTCCAGCTCGGTCCCCATGCCGAATACTACGAGAAGACCGGAAGGGGCAAAAGGATCACCAAGGAAGAAGCTATCGAGGTGCTGAACAGGGCCGAGGAAGCAGGCCTGGTACACAACGTCTTCGCCACCGAAGGAATCGGCCACTCTTCCTATATCTGCAACTGCTGTGGCTGTTCCTGCAGCGGGTTCCGGGTCAACCGGCAATACGGCGGCGGCGCCATCTCGCCCTCCAATTTCCGGGCCAGGATAGACGAAGAGAAATGCGTGGCCTGCGGAGGATGCGTAGACATCTGCCCGACCAACGCCATCAGGCTGGGCGACGCCCTGTGCAAGTCGCGGGAAGAGCAGGTTGACGAGTACGAGACCTCGTACGACACGCCCTGGGGCAGGAAGAAGTGGGATAACGACTACCGGGCCAGGACCATAGTGACCAACCGGGGCACCGCCCCCTGTAAGACGAAGTGCCCCGCGCACATCTCCGTCCAGGGCTACATCCGGAACGCGGCGGAGGGCAAGTACACCGAAGCGCTGGCCCTGATCAAGGAAGACAACCCCTTCCCGGCCGTCTGTGGGAGGATATGCCCGCATCCTTGTGAAGACGAGTGCACGCGCGGCACCATCGACGAGTCGCTGGCTATCGACGCCATCAAGATGTTCATCGCCGACCAGGACCTCGACGCCGGTGTCCGGTACATACCCGAGATCGACCGGAGGTACGATCCGAAACAGAAGGCCGGCAATAAGGTGGCGGTAATCGGTTCCGGTCCGGCTGGCCTTTCCTGCGCCTACTACCTGGCGGTCGAGGGATTTGAGGTTACCGTGTTCGAGAAGGAGAAGATGCTCGGCGGCATGCTGACCATGGGCATCCCCTCTTTCCGCCTGAGCCGTGAGGTTATCAACGCGGAGATCGATATCCTCAGGGTGTTGGGCATAGAGTTTCGGACCGGCGTGGAGATCGGCCGGGACTTCACCATCCGGCAACTCCGCGAACAGGGCTTCAAGGCGTTCTACATTGCCATCGGAGCCCAGAAGGGCGCGTCTCTCGGCCTCGAGGGGGAAGAGCTGGACGGTGTCATCAACGGCGTGGATTTTCTACGTACTGTAAACCTTGACCATAGCTTCAAGCTTGAAGGCCCTGTCGTCGTGATCGGTGGCGGGAACGTGGCCATAGACGTCGCCAGGACCGCTGTCCGCGCGGGCGCTTCATCCGTCAACCTCTACTGCCTCGAAAGTGCCGAAGAGATGCCCGCCCTGACCGAGGAGCAGGAAGAAGCCAGGGAAGAGGGCGTCGTGCTCAACAACGGCTGGGGGCCGAAGCGCATTGTCGCCGGCAACGGAAAGGTCAAAACCGTCGAGCTCAAGAAATGCGTATCGGTATTCGACAACGGCCGGTTCGCGCCGAAGTACGACGAGAGCGAGACCGTCACCGTGGAAGCCTCCAATGTGCTTCTCGCCGTCGGCCAGGTGATCGACTGGGGCGACGTACCCAAGGGGGAGAAGCTGGAATTCGACAAGCAGGGCAGGATCAAGGTGGCCGACGTCTCCTACCAGACGGCCGCCCCCGACGTATTTTCCGGCGGCGACGTGGTCACCGGCCCCAAGTTCGCCATCGACGCCATCGCCCTGGGGAAGCAGGGCGCGCAATCCATCAGTCGCTACCTGCTGGGGAGGAATCTTTTCAACTGCCGGGAACGAGAATTTAAAGCGCTCGACAAAGAGAACCTCGATACCTCGGGATGGGACCGCGCCCCCAGGCAGAAGACGGCGGCGGTCGATGCCGCCGCGGCCAGGGATACGTTCACGGACCTGCGCCTGGGGCTCACCGAAGAGCAGGTCAGGATCGAGGCGGAACGCTGCATGAGTTGCGGCCTCAGTATCGTCGACGAAAATAAATGCATCGGGTGCGGCGTCTGCACCCGGCAATGCGACTTCGACGCCATCCACCTGGAAAGAGTCGGAGAGACCGATCCTGCCCCGACCTGGCCGGAGTTCTATGCCCGGACCGTGAAATATGCGGTAGGCCGCGCGGGGCGCATCATGGCTAAGGGCGCGAAGAATCTGGTAAACAAGTAAGGACTCCAAATGCACGAGATGGGCATTGTAGTAAGTTTCGTGGAGATGGCGGAGGAGTTCGCCGTCAACAACAACGCCGCCAGGGTGCTTAAAGTCGTCTTGCAGCTCGGAGAGATAAGCGGGATCGAACCCCGTTATCTTCATGAGTTTTATCCCACCGTCATCGAGGGGACCATGCTCGAAGGGGCCGAACTGGTGATAGAGACCGTCGAGGCCAGCGTCTTCTGCACGGATTGCGGGACGACTTACAACCCCACCAGAACTGATTTCAGGTGCCCGGATTGCGGAAGTGAGCGGTGTGACGTGATCGATGGCCGGGGCCTGTTCGTAAAGGAGATCGCCATAGAGGGGCGAGCGGAGGAGGCACATGGATAAGGTCCGTATCATCGAGATAAAGAAGAGCGTGCTAGACAACAACGATAAAGCCGCCGAAGCGCTCAGAAAGAGGCTGGAGCAGGAGAAGACCTGTCTTCTCAACCTGATGTCCTCTCCCGGCTCGGGCAAGACTATGACGGTGATGAGGACCATCGACACCCTGAAGGATGAGATGAGGATAGGCGTCATGGAAGCAGACATCGACTCCGACGTCGACGCGGTCAGGGTCGCCGAAACCGGGGTCCGCGTGATCCAGTTGCATACCGGGGGGATGTGTCACCTCGACGCCGGGATGACGGAACAGGGCTTAAACGAGATGGAAACGGAAGATCTTGATCTGGTCATCCTTGAAAACGTGGGAAACCTGGTCTGCCCGGCCGAGTTCGATACCGGCGCCACGCTCAACGTCATGATCCTGAGTATCTGCGAGGGGCACGACAAACCTCTCAAGTACCCGCTTATGTTCAGCATCGTCGATGCCATGATCATCAACAAGATCGACTGCGCGGAGCTGTTCGACTTCGATATGGAGAAGGTCGAAGCTTACGCCAGGAAACTCAACCCCGATATAGCCGTCTTCTCCCTCTCCGCCAAGACGGGAGAGGGTTTCGATGCCTGGACGGACTGGCTGCGCGCCAGGGCTTACTTGTAGGCTGAATCTATCTCTTCGCTGTACTTGCCGACCACGGCGCGGCGCTTCAGTTTCAGGGTCTGGGTGAGCGTGCCGTTCTCGAGGCTGAAGTCCTCGGTCAGGAAGACGAACTTCTTTGGTACCTCGTAGCTGCCGTATTTTGCCTTGAGCGCCTCGACGACGCGGTCCTCGATCATCTTGGTGACCTCCCGGTCGGCCAGGAGCGCCTCGGGGTCGTTGCTCTTGCCGGTCAGCTTGGCGACCGCCTCGAAGTCGGGTATCACCAGGCAGACGTTGAAGTCCCGGCCTTCGCCGTAGACCATGGCGTTGGCCACCAGCGAGTCGAGGGTTATGTCTTCTTCCATAGAAGCCGGGAAGACGTACTTGCCGTTGAGCAGCTTGTACTGCTCTTTGATCCTGCCGGTTATCTTGAGGAAACCGTCTGAGTCCAGCCTGCCGACGTCTCCCGTGCGGAAGCCGCCGTCTTCGGTCATCACCTGAGCCGTCGCTTCGGGCTTGTTGTGATACCCCTTCATGACCATGGGGCCGTAGACGATGATCTCCCCGTCCTCTTCGTCCGTTCCGGTCACCGACCTGTCAATGACCAACTTGCAGTTGGCGATGGGGGAGCCTACCGTGCCGATCTTGAAATGGGCGGGGCAGTTCATGGTCACCGCCGGCGACGTCTCGGTGAGCCCGTAGCAGTCGTAGGTGGGGATCCCGATATCGAAGAAGAACTGGGCGATCTCCGGGTTCATCATGGCGCTCCCGGTGATGGCCGCCTTGAGGTTCCCGCCGAACTGGGCGCGGACTTTCTTGAACACTACCCCGTCGAGCAGCTTGAACTTGAGGTTTACTCCGCCGCTGCTCTTTCCCTCCGCCGCCAGCTCGCGTTTCTTTTTCGCGGTGTCCACGGCCATGTGGAAGAGCTTCTCGGGCAGGCCGCCCTCTTCTTTCACCTTGGACCAGATCACTTCGTAGACCCGGTTGAATATGCGGGGTACGGCGATCAGTGCCGTCGGCTGCGCCTTCTTCATGTCCTCGCCGATGGTCTCGATGCTGCCCACCAGGGCGATGGAGCCCCCGAGGTGGGTGAAGTGGTTGAGGTCGGCCGTCAGGCCGTAGGAATGCGCCCAGGGCAGAATGGCCAGGCTGCGGTCGTTCTGGCTGTAGTCGGGGAAGCACCCGTGGGCGTCGATGACGTTGGTGGTGAGGTTGCCGTGCGAGAGGAGCACGCCCTTGGGTTCCCCGGTGGTGCCGGAGGTGTAGATGAGGACGGCTATCTCGTCCGGGCTGTCCGGCTTGACGCTGGGAACGGGGTTCTCCCGGCCCTTCGCCTCCAGAGCCGCCATGGTCTCGGCGCCCTCACCGTCTAAGAGGAACGTCTTCTTCAGACCGGGCACCTTGTCCCGGAAGCTGTTGACCTTCGCCAGGATCTCCGGCTTGGAGACGAACAGCGCGACGATACCGCTGTCGTTGATGATGTACTGCCAGGTGGCGGCGAGCTCCGCCTCGTACATGGGCACGAACCTGCACCCCAGCCCGTAGGTGGCGAAAGCCGCGACGGCCCATTCGACGCGGTTGTTGGCGATCAGCCCTATGGTGCTGCCTTTTTCGATGCCCTCCGCGGCCAGTCCGGCACGCAGGTCGTCGACGCGCTTTCCCACCTGGCTGTAGGTGACCCACTCGTACTCGCCCGACGCGTTCTTGGTGCCGAATAGTTTGTTCGAGCCGTAACTGTACACACTGTTCTCGAACAGCTCAACGAGGTTCTCCGGAGTTTCCATGCTCATGTTACAACCTCCCAATCATCAGGATAAACCGCCTACCACCATTTCTATTATACCCCCAGTAAGGCAACTTGATTCAGCGGGCGGCAGCGTCAGTCGATTGCCTTCAGTAGGGGATAGGGGTTGACCGCCGAGCCGCCGCCGGGGTGGTACTCGAAATGGAGGTGGGGGCAGCCGCGCGCGTTGCCGGTGTCGCCGACGTAGCCTATAACGGTTCCCGCTGACACGTGCCCCGTGGCCCCGTAGCTTTGCAGGTGCATGTACCAGTAGGTGTGGCCGTTGTCGCCGTAGAGGAAGACGTAGTTGCCCGCGGTTTTGCCTGATTTCTGCACCACGCTGCCGCTGGTGATGGCCACGCAGGGCACACCGTAGTTGGCCATGATGTCGGTCCCCTTGTGGCCGCCGCCCACGCTGCGGGGGGCACCCCAGTCGTTGGTGAAGCTGTGGGGGCCGGCCACCGGGAAGTAGAGGCCGTTGACCGAGCCTATCGTTATGTAGCCGCCCCCGCCTCCGCCGCCGCTGGTCGTCTGCTGCTGTACCATGGACGCAAGCTCGGAGTCCAGGCCGTTGAGGATGGCCTGTTGCTCGCTCAGCTTGGCCTGGATGGCGCCGCGCTGGGAGGCCTGCGAAGCGGCCTGGGCCTCGTACTGTGCCCTGGAATCTTCCAGGCCGGCGCGTTTGGTCTGTATCTCGCCCATGAGGTCGCGGGTGGAGCTGACCATGTCCGTGTCGTAGTCGCCGATCATACGCATGTAGTCGTAGGAATTCATGAAATCGTCGAAGGAGGAGCTGTCCAGCATCACTTCCAGGGCGTTGGAGTTGCCTTCCATGTACATGGCCCTGACGCGGTCGTTGAGGATGCCCTGGTACCTGGCCAGTTCGGCCTCGGCCGCCTCCAGCTCCGCCTGGTTGAGTTCGATGTACGTCTCCACCGACGCCAGTTGCGACTCCGTCTGGTTGAGGGCCGCGGTCAGCCGGTTGAGCTCGGACTGGTTGGCCTGGAGCTGCGATTTTACCTGCTCCGCCTGGGCCTTCTTGTCGCTGACCGAGTCCCCCACAGCGCCTCCGAGGGGGATAACGGCAAACACCAGCGTCAGTACCATGCATAAAAAGAAATGCACGGCGATGTGTCTTAGCTCGCGTCTCTGTCCACCCACGTCGTTTCCTCCAAGGTCCAGGTTCATTGCATCTATTATATCCGGAATCGGCAAGGGCCGGCACTTCAGCCACCAACGTTACCCGTTGGAGGGGCGATGCCTGTGAATTTCTAAATGGACTATTTCGGCAGCGTCACGGTGATGACCAGGTCGCCATCGTCCCGCAGCTCATGCTCCACACTCGAGCTCTCCTTGTGATAAGCCAGCTCGACCAGGGCCTGCACCATGCCTATCATCAGCAGGGGCAGGCACGAGTTGTTGATCCCCAGCTTGAGGTGGCCGCGGTCGCCGCCGAAATCGGTGATGTTGCCTAAGCCGCGGAAGGCGAGCAGGTGCTGGAAGTCGGCGCCTTCCCGCTTCCATTCGTCGGTGCTCCAGGCCTCCTTGATGTGAAGGCGCTGGGCCTCGATGATGGCCTCCGGCACGGCCTCGCCCAGCTCTCCCGCCAGGTCCTCGAACACCGAGTCCAGGGAAGAGGGGCCGAAGATGGCCATGCGCCGGCCGGTGCCCGGGTCGTAGATGGTACCTTCGTCCAGGTCCCACTGGTAAGGGGTGATCTCTGAGGGGACGCCGCACCCCGGGCAGCATTCGTAGCTGAGATGACCCGGTTTGAAGTCGTAGCTTCTTCTTTTAAGCTTTTCGGAAAGCTCCAGGAGATGCCCGCCTTCAACCGCGTCTATCTGGTATACGTCTTCCGCGATCTCTATGCATTCCGCCCGGAGGTCGCGGCCCTCGAAGGTCTCGTTGCCGGCCAGGATCTCGGCCAGCACGAAGGGAAGGGAGTAGGGCCGGCTCACTATGGTCGAGCGCCAGGGCCTGTCGTCGCCGGCTTCCCAGAGGCGCCCGGTAGTCATGCTGCCGTAGCCGTATATCCTGCCCACGTCGTGCATTCCGTCATAGACGCTCCTGCCCAACGTGTACCTGGTCTCCTTTTCCTCGAGCGTCAGGGGCAGGGGCCTGCCTTCCGCGTCCAGCCGGTCGTTGAGTTTATTCCGCACCTCCAGGGGAAACACTCTCTCGAGATAGCGCCGCGCTTCGCGGCGGCGGCTCTCGACGATGATGTGCTCGATGGGCATACAGATGAGCTGCTCGATGCCGCGGAAGAGGGGGTCGATTACTCCCGATTCGTAGAATACCCAGCGATTGCGAGGGGAGCTCTTCGAGCCGATCACCCCGTTGTCCCGCCAATCGAGTTCGCCGCTGACGAACATGGGGATACCGCACTCCTCGCAGACCGGGATCCTGTCGATCATGTTTAGCCTCCTGAATGATCAGTAACCCTATCTCTAGGGTAGAGGGAATCAAGGGGATAATCAACGCCGCCCCTGCTGATGCCGCTTTGCCAGGCCGCGGCTGCCCGCTACTGGGGGAGAGTGAAGCTCATTATCGTGCCTCCCCCGGCGCGTTGTTCGCACCAGATCCTGCCGCCATGCGCGCTGACGATGTGGTAAGCGATGTAGAGGCCCATGCCCATGCCCGGCGTGGAGTGGTGAGCGGCCTCCTCCACCTGGAAGAAGCGCTCGAAGACATGCTCGCGGGCGTCCTCGGGAATGCCGATGCCGCGGTCCAGCACGCTGACGGTGATATCGCCGCCCAGGGCGACTACCTCCACGTCGACGGGGGAGTCGACGTCCGAATACTTGATGGCGTTCTCCAGCAGTATCACCAGCAGCTCTCTCAGCTTTTCCCCGTCCGCGATGCATTCCCGCGCGTCCCCGGTAACGTGCAGGTTTAAGGGGTTATCGAAGCCGCTGGCGTGCATAGCCTTGAGGGCATCATTGATCAGCGGCGGCAGCCGCAGGACCTCCCGGTTGATGTTGAACCTCCCACGGTCGATGCGGGATATGTCCAGCAGGCCGTTGACCAGGCCGCTCAAGCGGTTGGAGCCGTGCTCGAGGATGCCGTAGATCTCCCGGCGCTCCGCTTCGTCGAGTTGATCGCCGCCCTCCATCAGCATGGAGGTATAGCCCTTCAGGATGGTGATGGGATGGCGCAGTTCGTGCGAGGCGATGTCCAGGAAGTCCTTCATGTTTGCTTCGCGGGTGGCGCGCTCTTCTTCCAGCCTGCGCCGCTCGGTGACGTCGGCCAGGATGACCATGTCCGCTGGGCCCCCTTGCAGGCTGACCGTCTTGGAGAAAGACTCGATCCACGTTACCTCTTGCGTGGCGGTGACCATCCTCCACTCATATTTTACGACCACCTTTTTATCCCCGGCCTGTTTTTTGCGGGCCTGTTCCATCACCCGGGACAGGTCGTCGGGATGGAACATCTTCAGGTATTGCTCGGGCTTCCAGGAGAGGAGTTCCTCGACGGGGTAACCGCACATGTCGGCGATGGCCTGGTTTACATATACCAGCGAGCCGTTCTGCATGATGGCTATCCCCAGCATCGACTGATCGGTGATCACCCTGAACCTCTCCTCGCTCTCCTCCAGCGAGGCTTTGGTGTGCCGCAGGTCGCTGACGTCGAAGCCCATCTCCAACACCAGCCGCTCGCCTTGTGCATCCTCGTAGGGATAGTAGTAGACCAGGTAGTGCCGGCCGTTCGGGCCGGGCCATTCCCGCGTGGCCGGGTTGCCCGTCTTCATCACCTCCAACGGCAGGCATTCCTCGCAAGGGGCGCTCCGGCCGTGCAGCATCTCGTAACAGGGCCGGTCCTGCGGGTCACCGAAGTTCTCCTTGAAAAGCTGGTTGGCGAAGGTGATGGTGTAGTCGGGTGCCTGCAGGCAGAGGGTGGCCGGCAGCATCGCCAGCAGCGTGAGGAAGAGATCCTTGCTCTGCAACAGGACGTCTTTCAGGTGGACCCGTTCGGAGAGCTCCTGCTCCAGTTCGAGGATTCGCTTCTTTATCTGGCCTTGCCCACTGCCGTTGATCATGTGAGTGAACCACCCATCCAGCCGGTGCATGCCAACCTTCCCCTGTAATTATATTACTTAATCGGCAGGGCGGGGGAACCGGCCTCGCTGTTTCTATCTTATCCCGTGTGCGTGGCGGGTAACCTTGCTGCAACCTTCCTTCGTGATAGAATCCTGATAAAACACATGCGCAACCCCTGCGGTTGTCGCTTGCCTCGTTATAACCGGACGTCCATGTCTTTCGCTTCTTTATAATTGAACACGGGGGTGAGTGATATGGCGAAGATGATACCGGACCTGCCGGTGTCGGGAGGCGGACTGGGGGAGGCCAGGCTCTACGTCTACCTCAAGGACGGCTTGCCCGACGACTACCACGTCTTCCATTCCCTCGACGTCCTTTCGGTCGAAGAAGGAAGGGGCATCTTCGAGAGCGAGATCGATTTCCTGCTGGTCCACCGCGAACTGGGCATGCTGGCCCTGGAAGCCAAAGGCGGGGCGCGGATCCGTTACATAAAGAAGAAAGGCCAGTGGGTCTCCGAGTCCCACGCCGGAGTCGAGTACGACATCAAGGACCCTTTCCGCCAGGCGTCTCAGGCCATGCATCGCCTGGTCAGGGAGATCGAGAAGCGCGAGATATTCAAAGGCGCCGGGGGCGCGTCCGGGAAGTTCCCGTTCAGCCACGGTTACGCCGTCTCCTTTCCCGACACCGAGGTCAGCGGCGGCAATTACCCGCCGGGCATCGATCGCAAGCTGGTACTCGACCGCTCGGATCTTGGCGAGATAGGTGACAGGGTGCCGGAGATTATGCGCCTCTGGCAGAGGGAGTCCTCCAGCCGCCCCATGACTCCCGCCGAATACAACGACCTGTGCAACCGCTTTCTGCTGCCCGAGTTCAACTGCACCCTCTCCATATCGTCCCGCCTGGAGGAAGAAGAAGCCCTGATCCACCGGCTCACGGCGGAGCAGTGCGAGCACCTGCGGATGATGAAAAAGCAGAGACGTGCCTTGATCCAGGGGTATGCCGGAACCGGCAAAACCCAGGTGGCCATGGAAAAGGCGCGGCGCCTGGCCGCGGACGGCGCGCACGTCCTCTTGCTCTGCTTCAACTCACCGCTGGCCCGCTACCTGGAAGGGTGCAATCTCGAGTGGCCGGACCTTATAACCGTGGACAATTACCACAATTTCGCCAAGAGAATCATCGAGGAAGCCGGCCTGCCCTTCGTGGTCCCGTCTTCCCTGGGAGGCGAGGCCGTGAGCGCTTTCTGGAACCGGGAAGTGCCGGAACTGCTGGAGCAAGCCCTGGACCGGGTGCCGGTCCGCTTCGACGCGGTCATCCTGGACGAGGGCCAGGATTTCCACCAGGACTGGTTCCCCGGCATCGAGAAGCTGCTGCGTGACCCGGAGGATAGCTTCTTCTACATCTTCTTCGACGAACTGCAGAACCTCTACCATGGAGAGATGCGCTTTCCCGTCGCGGCGGAGCCGTTGACGCTCTACGAGAACTGCCGCAACACCCGCAGCATCTGCGAAGCGGCGGCGCGCATCGGCGAGGTGGACGAGGAACTCTACACGGCCGAGAAGAACCCGCCCGGGGAGCCGGTCCATTACCAGCGGTACGGCGACCCGGAAGAGCAGGCCGGGATGATCGAGAAGATTATCGATGCCCTTCTGAAGAAAGGCATCTTCCCGGGGCAGATCGTCATGCTCTCGCCCCACACGCGGGAGAAGAGCTGCCTGGCCGGGGTGGAGTCGCTGGCCGGCTGCGCGCTTCTGCCGTACGACCCGGGCGCGCCGTCCCGGGGCCTCTCCTTCTCCACCGTCAAGAGCTTCAAGGGGCTGGAGGCGGACGTGGTGATATTCTGTGACATGGACGGCAAGTTCCCCATCCACCATGCGGAGGACCAGTACGTGGCGGTGTCCCGCGCCAGGCATGTGCTCTACGTGCTTCACCACCGTGACTGGAAGCCGCCCGCGAAGCGATAGGGACGACAGAGACGATAGATACGATAGAGAGGCATGCATGGAAACCTTCAGTGAGGCCGGCTCCAAGCCCAAGTACTCACCTGAAGGGGTGGGCGAGGAGTACCGCTAGTGTAACGTCAGGTCACACCGCGCCTCACTCGCCGTAGAAGTGCTTCTTCTGGATCCACCGCGCTTCTTCCGGCGTGATCACCAGCACGTCGATGGCCCCTCCGACGCTTTTGGGCCGCGCCTGGAACCGGATAGTGTCGATGGTGGTGCG
This sequence comes from uncultured bacterium, assembly GCA_963765625.1. Lineage (GTDB taxonomy): Bacteria > Actinomycetota > Geothermincolia > Geothermincolales > Geothermincolaceae > CAVXXD01. Next base: position 207,165 of record CAVXXD010000009.1, on the reverse strand, counting down.
GATGGCGTAGATGGTGAAGTCGATGGCGTCCTGCAGGGCCATGGCGCCCCACAGTATCGGTGGCTTTTTGACCTCTATCTGGCTGCCTTCCCGGTCCCGCACCAGCGAGGGCTGGATGATGCCGCTGATCACGTCGATCTGCCCGGACCAGGTGGAGCCGTACTGTACTTTGCCGTCGGGGCCGAGGTTGCGCCTCTCCACCTTCTTGTTCTTGACGTCGCAGTAGAGCACGTAGGGGACGCTCGTCTTGCCTTCTTTAAGGTAGCCGGCCACGTGGAAGCCGGTGTCCGCCCCGGGGAATCGCGCGTCGAAAAACTCCACCAGCTTGTGGGCGATGGTGTCGACGTTATCGCCGGGCGAGAGCGCCTCTTCGGAGAAGCTCTTGATGTGCCCCGCCGTGGGGATGTTTCCCAACAGATCCGCCCCGAAGGTGGAGATTCCCACGTCGGAGGCGGACTTGCCCCCACCCTTCTTTTCTAAAAGAAAGGTTTTGTAGACGTTGTCGGAGTTGACCGTCTCGATCTTCACGGGTGGTTCATCGCCCTGGGCGTCCTTGTTGATGGTGATGAACTGTCTGCTGTCGGAGGCGAGCACCATCCCCTCCGGAACGTAGGTCGTGATCACAAGGCTCATCTCTATTCACCCCCGCATGCCGACGATTCTTATCGATTAAGACAAGCGTAACGGACCGGGCCTCTAAAAGAAAAGCCCCCTCCCGTGGAAGGGGGCTTCGCTCTGCTTATCTTACGCGATGGCTCACTGACCTTCGCAGTGGAAGCCCTCCGAAGAGGTGGCCCACGTGCCCAGCGTGCCCGCGGCTTCTTCGCCGCCTACCGGGCCGTAGGTGGCGCGCTCGACCACCACGCCTGAGGCCGCTTCTACCCGGGTGGAGACGTCGTAGCTGGTGACGTAATCCTTGACCCGCAAGGTGAAACGCGATCCGGCGGCGAGGGTCAGGTTCTGCAGCTCGGAAGGCTCCACCAGGCCCTCACCGGTCTGGAAGGAGAAGAAGATCTTGGTGTCGGCCGCACTGGGGTTGAGCACCAGTATCCAGGTCTCCATCCCGCCTTCCGTCGTCCCTTCCGCCACGTTCCAGATGGTGGCGGCCATGCCCGCGCCGTTCGAGGTGGTGGCCCAGGACCTGCTGTTGCCGTAGAGCGCGCGCTCGCAGATCACGCCTCCGCCGCCGGCCGAGATCACCGTGGCGACGTCGAAGGCGGTGACGTAGTCGCAGGCGTTGTAGGAACGGCGGGTTTTGCCGGGGATGGTCTCCACCGGGCCCTGCACCACGCCCTGGCCGGTCATGAACTTGACGTCGACGTCCACCGGCTCGCTATAGGGGTTCTCCACCAGCACCCAGGTCTCCCGGCCTTCATCCGTGGCACCCTCCGCCAGGTACCAGGAGGTCGACGGCCCCCGGGACCCCCCGGAGCTGGTCGCCCAGGTGCCTTCTCCGTCGCCCTTGGGCCCGTAGGTGGAGCGTTCGCATACCACGCCACCACCCTCCGAGGTCACCCGGGTGGAGACGTCGAAGCCGGTGACGTAAGCCCCCACGTCGAGGGAGGCGCGCTGGTGAGGAGCGATGGTGTAGTTCTGCAGCTCACTCGGCTGGTATTCTCCCGAACCGGTCTGGAAGGCGACGTCGATGTCGACCGCGAAGGAGTTGGGGTTCTGGACCACTACCCAGGTATTCATCCCGCCGTCCGTCGCGCCCTCCGCCATGTACCAGGCTGAATTGGTGGCGGTGGCGCCGTCCGAAGCGCTGCCCCAGGACTTACCGCTGCCGTACATGGCCCGTTCGCAGAACACCTGGCCGAAGCGGGACACCACGTGGGTGGAGAGGTGATAGCTGGTCACGAAGGCCCCGGCACTGAAAGAAGAGCGGGAGTTGGCGGGGATGGTGAGGTCCTGCAGTTCGGGCGGAATCACCAGGCCCTTCTCGGTATCGAAACTCAGGTCCACCTTGACGTCGTGGTCGTTGGGGTTCTCCACCAGTATCCAGGTCTCCATCCCGCCGTCCGTCGCGCCCTCCGCCATGTACCAGTCGAGAGCGGGGTCGGAGAAGATGGCCAGGCCTCCCGTCGAGCTGTAGCCCATACTGTACGCGTATCCGGCCACGTAGAGGGAGTTGCCGCGGAAGAGCAGGTCGGAGATGTAACCGTAATAATAAACTGCTTCGTAGCTCCTGGTATTCCCGGCATCACCCGCTGCTTCGGCCAGCTTTTCCTGGATGGCTTTCTCCTTGTTGCTCCGTGTCGCTTCGTCTAATCCCGCGGCGTCAGCGTAGGCCGCGCTCGGCATGCGGGAATTGATCAGCTCCCGGTTGGGGTTCCAGCTGTTGGAGCTGCCCGTCGCGTCAACGGCGGCCAGTCCACCTCGCAGGGCGCCGCCAATGTAAGAGAAGGCGCCGCCCGTGTAGGTCAGGCCGCCGCGCTGGGCGAAAGCGTTCACCATGAAGTCGGCTCCCGGGTCCCAGCCGGTAGCGGCTCCGGTGGCCGGGTCCAGGGCGGCGATGCAGCCTCTCGGCTCGCCGCCTATGCTGGTGAAAAATCCCCCGGCATAGACCAGGCCCTCGTTTACGAACACCTTCGTGACCACGTCGTCGGCGTTGGGGTTCCAGCCGGTGGCCACGCCGGTGGCGGGGTCCAGGGCGGCGATGTAGCCACGGTCTTCTCCTCCGATGCCGGTGAACTCCCCGCCCACGTAGATCAGGCCGTTGGCCGCGGTCAGGTCGTAGATGTAATTGCTGGGGGAGGGGTTCCACCCCGTGGCCAGGCCGGTGCTAGCGTCGATGGCGGCCAGGAAGCTGCGGTCCTGACCACCGATGGAGGTGAAGTCCCCCCCGGCGTAGACGGTGTTGCCGGTCACGGCCAGGGAGTAGACGTAGTCGTCAGCGGCGGGGTCCCAGCCGGTGGCGGCTCCGGTGGCCGGGTCCAGGGCGGCCAGGCACTCGCGGTTCTCCCCGCCGATCGAGTCGAATCCACCGCCGACGTAGAGCAGGCCGTTGGCGTATTCCATGGCCTGTACCGAGCCGTTGCATCCCGGGTCCCAGTCCGTCGGCCTGCCGGAGGCGTCGATGGCGGCCAGGCCGTACCTGTCCACCCCGCCCACGACGTTGAAGTAGCCGCCCACAAAGAGCTTGCCGCCCTGCGCCGATATGGTCAGAGCCACGTCTTCCGGGTTGGGGTCCCAGCCGGTGGCCAGGCCGGTGGTGGTGTCGATGGCGGCCAGGTAGTGACGGTCCTCCCCGCCGATATAGCTGAAGTAGCCGCCCACGTAGAGGTTGCTCCCGGATAAAGCCATGCTCTCGATGTTGGAGTTGGGGGCGGGGTTCCAGCCGGTGGCCAGGCCGGTGGCGGCGTCCAGGGCGGCCAGGTAGCTGCGGTTCTCCCCGCCGACATAGCTGAAGTAGCCGCCGACGAAGACCGTGCTCCCGCTGGTCACAATATAGTTGATGTTGGAGTTGGGGTTGGGGTCCCAGCTGGTGGCCAGGCCGGTGGTGGCGTCCAGGGCGGCCAGACAGTAGCGGTACTGCCCGCCCATGCCGCTACTGAAACTCCCACCCACGTAGACGATGTTCCCGGCAACGGCGATGGTGTAAATACTGGCGCCGGTGCTGGGGTTCCACGCGGTAGCCAGGCCGGTGGCGGCATCCAGGGCGGCCAGGCCGTAGCGGACCTCCCCGCCGATGGTGCCGAAGTAGCCGCCGACATAAATGATGTCACCAGCCGGAACTATAGCCGTGACTGTGCTGTCCGGCTCCGGGTCCCAGTCCGTGACGGCGCCGGTGGCGGTGTCCAGGGCCGCCAGCTGGTTGCGGTACTGCCCGTTGACGGTGTTGAAGCCGCCGGATATGTAGACCACGCCGTCTCCCATGGCTATGGTTTCGATGCTCCCGTTAACTTCCGGTTTCCAGGCCGGGTCCAGGCTGCCGTCGGCCAGGATGTGGGCCAGGCTGTTAATCTCCTGGCCTCCCGCCCCGGTGAAGTAGCCACCGATGTACCACCCTCCCGCACCGTCACCGGTGCTGGCATAGATAGTGTTATTGATGCGAAGGTAGGGGGATTCGGGGGTGCTGTCGGGCAGGTCGAAGATGACGCCGCTGCCGGTGTTGGGCCCCACCCGGTCGAAATCTCCCCCGATGTAGGTGACGTTACCGTCGGTGGCCATGCAGATCACCGGGCTGGCTGCCGTCCACGCGTCGGTGTCCGGCGTTTCCGGCAGATCCAGGTCAGGCTGGGCCTGTACCTGCTGTGGCGGCGCCAGCAGGCCGCTGAGCCCCAGCCCCAGGAACAGAACGACCAGGACGATAAGCATCCTGGTCAGGCAGGTGTTGATTCGATGCATGCTACCCCTCCTTCTTTCAAAAAAAGAAAACTCGGCGCGGTTGACCTCAACAATAACATATTAGCCACGGTCCGTTTGTTTAAACCTGCAAGCTTCAGGCGGCCGTGATCCCTCCTCGCTTAGTAACATCCGAGGAGTTTCGCGAAACCGGGGATGGCCCCGGGGATGCCGGTCTTGACTATCAGGTCGGTGCACCACTGCGCGCGTTCCACCCCGAATGCCTGGGCGGCCCGCTCCATGATCCCGACATAAGGACGCATGGGATAGAAGAGGAGGTGCTTCACCTTGCGGAAGAACGCGAAGCGGTGGGTGAAACGTCGCAGCTCGCGTTGGGCGGCTTCCGGGTCGGTGACCGCCATGGCCGCCACCTTGCCGCTGATAAGCGAGCCCAGGATGCCGAAGCCCGCGATGGGATCGATCCATCCGCCCAGCGTGCCTGCCAGGATGAGCTGGTCGTGGAAAAGGCGGGGGTAGTCGCGTCCGGGAAGCGGCACCGCGTCGGTGATCTGCACCCACTCCCGGCTCTCGACGCCCTCCTTTCTCATCAGGAAATCCTCGTATCTCGCCAGGGCGTCCCGGCCGATAGCCTCCGTGGAGATGAGCAGGTTGTAGTATAAGCCGTTGACGGTGGAGAAGTAGCCGTAATCGGTGATGCCTTTGCCCATCCAGGTTAAGCAGTAATCCGAAAAACCGCTCTCGCCGCGTGACATGTAGCCGTTCCAACGCATGTGGGGCAGGCCCAGCATCTCGTAGGCGGCGGGGCTGAGGCCGAGGGCTAGGATGGTACGGGGCGGGAGGCCGGGGATGTCCTCCTTGCTCAGGCGCGTGCCGAACTCGAATTCGACTCCCAGCGCCAGGCATTCCTGGTAGAGCAGCTGGTCCAGCGACCCCTCCCGGTCACCCCTCTCGACGGTGTATATGCAGTCCTTGAATTCCAGGGGCGTGTCCTGGATGTAGAAATTCATGCGCGAGCCGTGCATCACACCCGACAGGTCGATGCCGATGTATTCGGACGTCCGCCCGACGTCCATGGGGGTGCTGTGGGCGCTGGGATTGAAGGCACCAGAGCCCCCGATCCCCTTTTCCCGGTCACGAACGGTGACCGCGTACCCTTCGCGCGCCAGGTTGATGGCAGCCGTCATCCCCGCGTCGCCGGCGCCGTAAATAAGGATTTCTTTCATGGCGGAACTCCCTTCCTCCCCGTGGGTCTCCCTGCGATTCATTTCTTCAGCCGGATTTCTCCGAGTATACCCACCGTCCGTGACCATGAAACATCCCGGAGCAGTGTTGATGGATGGGCTTAAAGGACATCTCCGGCAAGGCCGAAACAATATAGATAAGAAATCGTGTCCGCTCAGAACCCGGGAGGTGCGTTCGAGATGAAGAAAGTGACCCTTATCGTAGCCATATTGGCGCTTACGGCCGTGATCCTGCTCGGCGCCCTTCCAGCCCTGCCGGGGCTGGGAGGAGTGGAGCCCGCAACCGCGGGGCCGGCCGGTGGCATGATCATCAATCACGGCTGTACGGACATCACCGCCGTACCCGAGGATGCCATTCTCCAGGCCAAGTCCCAGTTGAGCATAGCGTACTGGCACACCTCCCACGGCAGCCAGGTCACCGAGGGGATGAGCGGGCTGGTAGATTTTATGAACGGGAAAGGTTATACGAACAACTTGTACCTCTGGAACGGGGACGGTTCGAGTGGCGCCCTCACGCTCGATGACCACTATGGTGATGGCGGAGACCTCGGCGGCGACTGGGAGACGGTTACCCGCAACTACCTGGGTGCAACCGATGCCAATGGGCGCGGCAGCCTGCACCCGGGCGTCAACGTGATCATGTGGTCGTGGTGCGGGCAGGCGAGCTATTCGGATATCCCCACTTATTGCAGCAAGATGAATGGGCTGGAGACTGATTACCCCGGTGTCAACTTCGTCTACATGACCGGTCATCTGGACGGGACAGGCGAAGCGGGCGACCTGAACCAGCACAACCAGCAGATACGGGACTACTGCGCCGCCAACAACAAGATCCTCTACGACTTCGCCGACATCGAGAGTTACGACCCCGATCAAGCCGTCAACTACATGCAGCTCTTCGCCAACGATAACTGCACCTACGACTCCAACGGCAACGGCTATCCGGAGGAGGGGGTGGATGCCAACTGGGCCCTGGACTGGCAGGCTGCCCACACCGAGGGCGTCGACTGGTATAGCTGCAGCTGCGCCCACAGCCAGGCCTTGAACGGCAACCAGAAAGCTTACGCCGCCTGGTGGATGTTCGCCCGTATCGCCGGCTGGGACGACACCGTCGATCCCACCGCCCCGGCTATTTCTTCTTTTTCACCGACCTACGGAGGCCCCGGCCAGACCGTGACCATCGACGGCGCCAACTTCGGCACCGTCACCGGCACCGTTACCATCGGCGGGGTTAACGCCGCCGTCACCTCCTGGAGCGACACCCGGGTGGTGGTGACCGTGCCGGACGGCGCGGTATTCGGCAAGGTTGTCGTCAATGCCGCCGCCGGCCCGGCCACTTCGGCCAGGGACTTCCTCCCCGTGGTCAGCACCTGGTACTTCGCCGAGGGCTACACCGGGACCGGCACTTTCCAGGAATACCTCTGTCTCGGCAACCCGACGGCGGACGATGCCCATGCCCGGGCGGTCTACCTGTATACCGACGGTACCACCAAAGAGCAGGACGCCACCATCGCCGCCGGCTCCCGCTCCACCCTCGACGTCAACGCCACCGCCGGGGCGGACAAGAGCCTCTCCGCCGTGGTGGTGTCGGACCAGCCCATTGCGGCCGAGCGGCCCATGTACTTCAATTATGGCAGCGGCTGGACGGGTGGGCACGACGTGATGGGGGCCCCGGCGCCCGACTATACCTGGAGCTTCGCCGAGGGCTACACCGGGCCCATGTTCGAAGAGTACATCTGCGTGCTCAACCCCGGGGATGAGCCGGCTGGCCTCGTCTTCCGCTTCCAGACCCAGGAGGCCGGCGAGATCGTCAGGGACGGCTACAGCGTGGGCGCCCATTCCCGGGGCACCTTCAAGGTCAACGACATCCTTGGCCCCAACTACCAGACCTCGCTGACCCTGGAGGCCAGCCAGCCGGTGGTGGCCGAGCGGCCCATGTACTTCAACTACCAGAGTGTCTGGACCGGGGGTCATTGCGTGATGGGGGCCACCACCCTCGGCACCGAGTACTACTTCGCCGAGGGGACCACCCGGGCCGGCTTCCACGAATGGCTGACCCTGCAGAACCCCACCGGCGGCGACATCGAAGTCGAGGCGGTCTATCAGCTGGGCACCGGGCAGGGCCCCAACATCAGCAAGACGTACATCGTGGGGGCGGGTGAGCGCGCCACCGTCTTCGTACAGGACGAGGTCGGCGCCGAGAAGGACGTCAGCATCAGGCTGACCTCCGGCACCGCTTTCCTGGCCGAGCGCCCCATGTATTTCAACTACGGCAGCGAGGGCTGGACGGGCGGCCACTGCGTCATCGGCGCGCAGGCACCGGGGCGTGTCTGGTTCTTTGCCGAAGGTTATACCGGGGAAGGTTTCCAGGAGTGGCTCTGCCTGCAGAACCCGGGAGACACCACGGCTAACGTGGCCATAACCTACTTCACCCAGGAGGCCGGTGAGCTGCCCACCGAGTCGGTGTACATCGCCGCCGGCACCCGCCTGACCATACCCGTCAACGTCGACGCCGGCGAGGGATACCAGCTCTCGGTTCTTCTCAAGGTGATGGACGGCCCTGACATAGTGGCCGAGCGCCCCATGTACTTCGACTTCAGGGGCTGGACGGGCGGACACGACGTGGTGGGCTTCCCGCAACCCTGACTCCGGAAGATTCTCGACGGGGCGCTCGCGCGATGGGGGCGCCCTTCTTAATGGAATCAGGTTACCATAGGTTTGTAAGTTGACTTAATGTTGTATATACTACGGATAGTTTATTAGAGAAAGGAGAAGGTGTAGTGAAACTTAAAAGACTGGAAGTGAAGCCGAAGTTTTTTGAAGTCGCCAGCTACCTTAACTGGGGGGCGACCGCCCTGGCCATCCCCACTTTGCTCAATAACCAACGTGACTACTGGTACGCCCTGCTCGGGGGGAGCCTGCTGTCCCCCTTCGAATGGATCTCCGACTACCACATGCTCTTCATGACCTACGACGACGACTTCACGCCGCTGTTCAACCGCAAATTCATCCCGCTGTTCATGTTCTTCGCCTACGGCTGGTTCTTTTCCACCACCCTCATCATCAACCTGCAGTTCGAGGAGAAGCTGGACAAGATGCCTGTATGGAAGCAGCTCATGCTCCTTTACGGTACATTCACCGCCTGGGACTTCGCGGTGGAATACCCCTCCACCAAGCTCGGGTTCTGGAATTATTACAGCAACGTGAAGAAGATCGGAGCCCTGCCCTGGCACGTCCCCTTCGGCCTGGGCCTGGTCAACACCGGCATGTATTACGTCCATAAGGCCGCCCGCAAGCGTTCCGAGGGCAAGAGCTTTCTCAAGGGATTGGCTATCCATACCGCCGCTTACTGGTCGTTCCTGGCAACGGGCGCGGTCATCGGTCTGGCCGTATTGAAGCTCCGGGGGCATCACCCCGAATGGCCCGAGGGGATCGATCTGCCCCGCCTGGCCGCGAAAGGGGCTTAAAAACATCAGGGGCGGGAGGTGAACGATTGTGACATCAAAACAACCCGCGAGGGCTCCGTCAAGGTCATACAAGCTCGACAACACCAGGTATGATTACGACGTCATCGTGATCGGCACGGGCATGGGCGGCTGCGCCGCCGGCGCGATATCGGCGCTGCACGGCATGAAAACCCTTATTCTTGAGAAGAACCCGAAGCCCGGCGGGAATTGCTCTTACTACGAAAAACAGGGATTCTATGTCGACGCTGGGACCCATCTGTTCAGCGGGGGGAACACCGGCCCCTTCGGCGTCCTGACCAAGCGGCTCGGCATGGGCACGCCTATACCATTCGTCAACCCCGAATGGACGGTGCATGCCATGGGGTGGGGCATGGATGTGACTCTACCGTCTTCCAAAATCAGGATGCTAACGGAGTTCGTGCTGCCAAAGGCCGCCATCCAGTCCAGGATCAGCCCCCGGCACTACCCGGGCATCCTTCGCCTGGCAAGAGACATCATGCGCATGAAGCCTCATGAGATAGAGCAGCTTGACGAGGTCTCGGTCTACGATTTCCTGCTCCGCTACACCAGCAATCCGGATATAAGAAGCATGATCGCCCTGTTCCTGGGCATGTGTTTCATTGTCCCCCCGTGGGAGGCGACGGCCGGGGAGGCCATCTGGAACGTGCAGAACGCCTTTAACGATATCTCCTGGTACCCGAAGGGCGGCGGCGTGGTGATCCCCAGGACCTTCCTTTCCGGCGCGGAAAATCACGGCGCCGTGGTCAGACTCGACGCTGAAGTGAAAAAGATAGAGATCTCGGACGGCCGGGCTTCGGCGGTGGTCCTCTCCAACGGTGAGAGATTCACGACGAAAGCAGTTATCAGCACCACGGGAATCAAGGACACCGTCCTGCGGCTGACCGGAGAGGAATATTATCCGGCGGAATACGCACGGAGGATAAAGAGCCTCAAATCTTCGTGGAGCGCCATACAGGCCAAGATAGGGATTGGGAAAAAAGTCGAAAAGGCGGGCATGCTCGTAGGCAACTTTCCTTTAAAGAAGAAGGTCACCGACGAATCGTTGATGAAGACGATGTCTCAGCTTGAGAACGGGGAAATGCTTGATACCATCGCGGTCTACGCGTCCATCCCGTCGAACTTTGATCCGGACCTGGCGCCCGAGGGCTGCCAGTTCATAACCGCGGTAGGTGTGGCGCCGACCCTGGACGTCGATCTCAAGGTGACTCGCGAGCAGTGGCATGAAGGGCTGATGGACGCCCTTTACCATATGCTGCCGGGCCTGAAGGAGAACATCATCTTCTGCGACGCATGGTCGGTTCCAGTGCTGGCGGGATATCTCGGCAAGGACAACGGGGCCGCTATTACGACCGGGCAGACCATCGATCAGGTGGGATACCGGCGCCCGCCGAGCCAGACGCCGGTAAGGGGCCTTTACGTCGCGGGCGACTGCGCCGGGCCGGCGCGCGGAATAGGCACGGCCCTGGCCTGCCAGAGCGGCATGGACTGCGCGGACAACGTCTGCAGCCAAATTTATAACTATGTGATCTGATGCAGGACCACCTGGCTCGACCTGACCCAGGCTGTCGGAATTCGTGACTGCTGCTGTCGGAAAACCGACTAAGTGTCGTTTATAATGCAAAATGTTTGTAACATGAAATACATTGCATTAACCTGATTCTTATGAAAAAATAATCGAGATTAGTGCCTCCGGCGGGCATCAATCTTAGTAAGAGAGCAGGTTGCAAAGTTGATCACGGAGCAGACGTTGAAACTCTGGGAGGAACATGTCAAGAAAACAAACAGGTCCTTGGATGACGCATGCCATGTGTCGGATCGTGATTCACGGGAGGTGAACGAATGGGTTTGGAGATGAAGGAGGGCCAGGTCTTTAAGGTCGCGGAACTGGCTTATCGAACCGGTCTTGTGGAGAAGGCCGCGCCCATTGTGGGCGAGGCCATGAAGGATGCCCAGGAAAAAACCGGCTTCAAGCTGCCGGAAATGATCGAGTTCATGAACGAAACCACCGATCAGACGGTCATCACCATTGACGCGTTGCTCAATTATGCGGGGCCGTTCCTGGCCCTGGCCGGAAACGAGAAGCTGATGGGGCCGATATTCAGGCTGGGAGCCAGGCTGATGGACCTCAAGTCCGTTCAGGCCATATCTTTCCGGATCATGAGGAAGGTCATGGAGATCACCTTCAATTTCTTCAAGAAGATCAACGCGAAGAAACTCGCGGAACTGGGGGTGAGCTAAATGGCATTGGACAGCAGTACGCTCGATAAACTGGCCGGTATCGTCGGCAAGGACGGCGTGACCACCGACGCCGCGGCGCTGGCCGAATACGCAAGTTGTAACGGCTCCACCGCGAAGGGCGAGCCTTCCGTCATCGTCAGGCCCAAGGACCGCAAGGAAGTCCAGGCGGTCATCAAGCTGGCCAACGAGCTCAAGCTCAACCTGATCCCCACTTCCTCGGGCGGCCCCCACTTCAACAGCGGCACCGTTCCCAAGGGCGAGGGCGTCATCATCGACGTCAGCGGCATGAAGAGGATCGTCCGCGTGGACAAGCTGAACATGGTCGGCCTGATCGAGTCCGGCGTCACCTTCTCAGAGTTCGAAGCCGAGGCCGAGAAGCAGCAGCTGCGGGTCTACCGCCCCTTCCAGCCCCGCCAGACCAAGTCGGTGATCGCCTCCTACCTGGAGCGCGAGCCCATGACCATACCCAAGTTCCACTGGGACACCGGCGACCCACAGCTCACCGTCGAGGTGGTCTGGGGTAACGGCGAAGTCTTCCGTTCCGGTTCGGCCGCCGGCCCCGGCACCCTGCAGCAGCAGTGGGACTGCGGCCTGGCCCAGAAGAACCCCGAAGGCCCGGCCCAGACCTCGCTCAACCGCGTGGTGCAGGGAGCCCAGGGTACCCTGGGCGTCGTCACCTGGTCCTCGGTCAAGCTGGGCATGCTGCCCCAGATCCGCCGCTGCTACGTGGTCTCGAGCGACAGGATGGACCAGATGGTCGACTTCGCCTACCGGGTCATGCGCCTCAAGTTCGCCGACGAGTTGCTCTTCCTGGACGGCAACGCCCTGGCCTCGGCCCTGGGCAAGAATGCCGACGAGGTAGCCGCCCTGGCCGAGAAGCAGGCCCCCTACAACCTCATCTACTGCGTCTGCGGCCACTGGCACCAGCCCGAGAAGCGCATGCTCTACCAGGAGAAGGGCATCAGCGAGTTCGCCCAGCACTACGGCGTGCGCCTGGCCAACGAGGTGCCCGGCGCCGGCCAGAAGGAGCTCCTGAACATGCTGGACAAGCCCTCGGCCGAGCCCTACTACAAAATCCGCAAGAAGGGCGGGGTGCGGGAGCTCTTCTTCCACACCACCCTGGACAAGGCCCCCATGTTCATCGGCATGATGAACGAGCTGGCCACCTCCCAGGACTTCCCGACAGCCGATATCGGCCACTACATCCAGCCCATCCAGCAGGGGAGAAACGTCCACCTGGAGTTCCAGGTCTACTGCGATCCCTCCAACGACGCCAACCTGGCCGCGGCCGAGGCTCTGACGGGCAAGGCGGCAAAAGAGATGATCGAGAAGGGCGCCTTCTTCACCCGCCCCTACGGTGCCTGGGCCGACCTGACCTACTCCCGTATCCCGGACACCACCCGGCTGCTCAAGAACATCAAGAACATATTCGACCCCAACGGCGTAATGAACCGTGGGAAACTTTGCTTCGAGGAGGTGGGGTAAACTATGGCGCTCAAAGATTACGAACGCGACATGGAGGGTTGCTCCCGCTGCGCGTCATGCAAGTGGGTCCCCTTCAACCAGATGAGGAGCTGGCGCTTCGCCAAGAACTGCCCCTCCATCACCCGTTACGACATCCACGCCTATTCGGGCGGCGGCAAGATGCTCATGGGGCTTGTCCATGGTCAAGGGCCGCAGTGAGCTGAACGACAACATCGCCGAGATCATCTACAAGTGCCAGATGTGCGGATCGTGCGACGTGGCTTGCAAGGTCTACCGCGACGACATCGACCTGACCGAGGTACTGCTGGAGCTCCGCAGCACCTGCGTCGAGCAGGGCAAACTGCTGCCCGAGCACATCATGATCATCGACGCTTTGAAAAAGGAGAACAACACCCTGGGCGAGCCCAAGGAGAAAAGAGGCGACTGGGCCGAGGGCCTCAAGGTCAAAAACATCGATAACGAGAAGTGCGACGTGCTATTTCACGCCGGCTGCCGCTACTCCTACGACGAATCGCTCTGGCCGACCCTGCGGGGAACCGTGGAGATGCTGACCCGGGCCGGCTACGACGTGGGCATCGCCGGAGCGGGCGAGTCCTGCTGCGGCGGGCGGGCCTACGAGATGGGCTTCCGGGGCGAGGCCGAGAACTTCGCCGACGACATGCTCTCCCGCGTCAAGGCCTCCGGGGCACGGATGCTGGTCACCCCCTGCGCCGACGGCTACTCCCACTTCCGCTACCTCTACCCGCGCATGGGCAAGACCCTGCCGGTGGAGGTGCTCCACGCCGACCAGGTGGCCCTGCAGCTGGTCAAAGAGGGCCGGTTGCCCCTCCGCTCCGAGGTCCCCATGCTGGTGACCTGGCACGACCCCTGCCACCTGGGACGCATGAGCGAGCCGTTCATCCCCGCCTGGAAGGGCGACAAGGTCATACGCCGCGTGGACATGCAGCGCAAGGGCTCCAACGGCGTCTACGACCAGCCCCGCGAACTGATCGCCGCCATCCCCGGCATGGAGCTGGTGGAGATGGAACGCCGCCGCCAGTGGTCCTGGTGCTGCGGCGCCGGCGGAGGCGTCTACGAGTCCGACCCCGAGTTCTGCAACTGGACCGCCATGGAGCGTATCGAGGAAGCCCGCGCCACCGGCGCCGAGGCCATGCTGACCTCCTGCCCCTGGTGCGTGGCCACCTTCCGGGAGGCCCTGGACGAGGCCGGCGAGAGCTTCCCGGTCTACGACGTACTGGACATGGTCATGGAATCGGCGGGGCAGTCCACCGGGATACTGGCCGGCACAAGGGGAGGTGAATGAGCATGGCGGATGTTATGCCCGATTCCTGCGATTACAGTAATTACCTGATCGGAGAACCCATCAAGGACGAATACTACAAGGAACTGGAGGCTATCGTCGGCTCCGAGTTCATCACCCGGGAGCCCGCGGTGCTGGACGGCTATGCCTGGCAGCCCCTGTGGAACAAGGGGCCGGAGATGTACCTCCAACGCCCCATCGCCGTGGTGCTGCCCGCCAATACCGAAGAGGTTCAGGCCATCGTCCGCTGCTGCAATAAGAACAAGATCCGCTACAAGGCCTTCTGCACCGGCTGGGGCGTCTTCGCGGGTTGCAAGGTGGAGAACGAGATCCTCATCGAGCTCCGCCGCATGGACAAGATCATCGAGATCGACGAGAAGAACCAGTACATCGTAGTCGAGCCCCACGCCATCGGCGGCCAGATCATCGCCGAGTGCATGGCTCGCGGCTTCCACTGCCACATCGTCTCCTCGGGAGCGGCTTCCTCGCCGCTGGCCAGCGCCACCTCCTTCTGCGGCACCGCTCCCGACGGCACTTATATGAACTGGAGCCCCCGCAACATACTGGGCGTGGAATGGGTCCTGCCGGACGGCGAGATCGTCCGCCTGGGCAGCCTCGGCTCCACCGGCGAGTGGTTCTCGGGCGACGGCCCCGGCCCCTCGCTCCGCGGCGTGCTGCGCGGACGCCTGGGCGCCATGGGCGGCAACGGCGTCTTCACCAAGGTAGCCCTGAAGATCTACAACTGGCCCTGCCAGCCGGTGCCGGAGCCCGAGGGCCTGCTGTACGACACCGAGCTCGAGCTGCCCCCCAACTGCAAGGTGCTCACCCTCTTCTTCCCCAACCGCATGGCCATGGCCGACGCCACCCAGGCCATCACGGTGGAGGGCGTAGGGTATAACGCCTTCAAGCCGGGCATGGGCTCGATGCTGGGCATCGCCATACCGCACCTGCTGCACCGGGAGGCTTGGAAGAAGTCCAAGGGCTTAAAGCGGCTCATCCACGAGTTCAACCATATCTTCATGGAGATACTGGCCTGCGACTCCCCCGAGGAACTGGACTGGCAGGAGTCGGTCATCAAGGAAGAAGTCACCAAGCACGGCGGCATCGTCATCGACATGGGCCCCCTGGGCTTCTCCGAATTCGCCTTCTGGACCTTCATGCTGGCCTCCTCCTACCCCATCTTCTTCCGCCCCGCCGGCATGTTCATCACCGCCTACGGCCAGGACGAGTCCCACCACTCCATGGTGCTGATGTCCCCCATGGGCGAGGACATCAAGCGCAAGTACATCGAGAAGGGCGAGATCCTCGACGACGGCTCCGACTCCGGCATCCACTTCATGATGGAGGACTCAACCGTCAGCCATTACGAGGAGCCCATCGAGTTCGACCACCGCAGCAAGAAGCAGGCCAGCGCGATCATGCCTATCGAGACCGAGTTCAACATCCTGCAGATCAGCCGCTGCATGGAGCCGGGTAACACCGCTCCCGACATCCGGAATCTGTACGGCCCGACCATTGCCAATTACCAGAAATGGCAGAAGGCCTGGGCGCGGAGCATCAACCCGGACGGCATGGTCGACGACTTCTATTACGCCGCTGAGCCCACCCCCGGCAAGGGCCTGTCGCTCGAGCCGGAAGTGCTCAAGAAGGTCATGGACATGGCCAAGGCCGCCAGGTGGACCGACGACGGCCCGCCGGACATGATATAGCAGAATACGCAGGAAAAACAGGGAGGCAGTGCTCACAATGTCCGTTGCTGACACGCTTCAAGGATATGGAGGTGTTGTATGAGTAATGGCAAGAAGAACGTCCTGATCGTCGGAGCCGGTATTGGTGGAATGGGCCTTGGCGCCATTCTCCAGTCCCGGGGTTACCAGGTGACGGTGGTGGAGAAAAACCACTTCGTCGGAGGAAAATGCTCGAGCTACGACAAGGACGGCTTCGTGGTGGACGCTGCCTTCCACATCTTCTCGCAGGGGCGCAAGGGGCCGCACGGCGCCATCACCGACAAGGTCGGGGGAGACCTGAAGTGGATCGTGCACGACCCCTTCGCCACGGCGCGCATCGGCAAGGGCCGGAAAGGGATATTTCCCCTGCCGCAGTCGCTGTACACCGTCGGGCCCGTTGGAGCCTGGGGCTTCCTCAAGGGCGCCATCCGGCCTTCCATCATCAAGACCCTGCGCATCACCTTAAAGAACCACGGGATCAGGGAGCTTATCGATACCATGGTCAAGATCGCTCTGGTGGACGAGACCTTCATCGCCTCCCTCGATCACATGACCCTCTTCGACTTCCTTTCCACCTTCACCGACGACGACACCATCCACCGGCTGATGGCCAACCTCTCGCTCATCTCCTTCGTGGTCCCTTACACCGAGGGCAGCGCGGGCGAGCTGTTGTGGTGCCTGGTCCATTCCTACAAGAAAGGGACCATGGGGGTTCCGCAGGGAGGGGTGCGGCAGATACCTAATTCCTACAAGCAGCGGTTCATCCATTTCGAGGGGGACCTGCGGCTGGGGGCGGCGGTCAAGCGCATCATCGTGGACGACGGCAAGGCGCGTGGTGTCGAACTCGAGTCGGGCGAGGTTATCAACGCCGACCTGGTCGTCTCCAACGCCGGCATCAAGCGGACGGTGGAGCTGACCGGGGAGGGCAACTTCCCCGCCGAGTACGTCTCCTACGTCAAGGGGCTGAGGGAGTCCTACGCCGCCTTGATGATCAAGCTGGCCCTGGACCAGAGGCTTCCCAGCCTGCCCCGGCTGACCCAGCTCTACGTCCCGGCCACCAAAGGGGAGCACATGGTCGACTTTCTGTGGGAGCGCGGCATAGCCGAGGATCCTCCCTTCTGCATGGTCATGCCCTCCGACTGGGACCCCTCCAACGCGCCCCCGGGCCGTTGCCTGGTGCTGGCGGGAGGCATGGGCCACTCCGCGGTCACGCCGGAGAACCTCGACCACTGCGACAGGGTCATGGACAACGTGGAGAGCTTCCTGTACGAGCTTTACCCGGACCTCGAGCAACACGTGATCTGGAAGGAGCGCTACTCCATCGACCACGTGGCCAAGGTGACCGGCCGGCCCACCGGCGAGTGCATCGGCCTGGGGCAGTTCCCCGACCAGGTGGGCGCGAAGAAGCCCAGCGTGCTAACACCCATCGAAGACCTCATGCTGGTCGGCTGCGACGCCGGCGCCCGCGGCGTCGGGACCGAGCAGGCCGCCAACAGCGCCATCTACGTCAGCAATCTTCTAGGTTGACATAAAGTGAATCGTGCCTGGCCTCTTCCGGGGTCAGGCACCATCACCTGTTAACATCACGTTCCCAGTACCGCATCATGCGTTTCAGCATCACATCGCAGCACCTTACCGGACAAAGGAAGCCCCCGCTTTCTTTGAAAACAATAACGGAGGTGTGTGAAGATGAAGATTCCGCCGGTCAAAGACTACCTGCTTTCAGACCCGATCTCCGATCAAGCCTACCGCGAACTCGAGAACATCGTCGGCCCCGCCTACATCACCCGGGAGCCCGCGGTGCTGGATGGCTACGCCTGGCAGCCCCTCTGGAACGAGGGGCCGGAGATGTGGGTGCACCGCCCCATCGCGGTGGTGCTGCCCGCTTCCACGGAGGAAGTCCAGGCGGTGGTCAAGGCATGCAACCGCCACGGCCTGAAGTTCAAGGCCATCTGCACGGGGTGGGGGGCCCTTTCCGGTCCGCGCTCCGGCAACGTCGTCCAGATCGAGCTGCGGCGCATGGACCGCATCCTGGAGATCGACGAGAAGAACATGTACATGGTGGTGGAGCCCCACGCCATCGGCGGCCAGATCATCGCCGAGGTCATGCGCCGGGGCCTGCACACCCACATCGTCTCCTCGGGGGCGGCTTCCTCACCCCTGGCCAGTGCCACCTCCTGCGTGGGGTGCGCCCCCGACGGCACCTACATGAACTGGAGCTCCCGCAACCTGCTGGGGGTGGAATGGGTGATGCCGGACGGCGAGATCGTCCGCCTGGGCAGCCTGGGCTCCAGCGGTGAGTGGTTCTCCGGGGACGGCCCCGGCCCCTCACTGCGCGGTGTGCTGCGCGGCCGCCTGGGGGCCTTCGGGGGCAACGGCGTCTTCACCAAGTGCGCCCTGAAGCTCTACAACTGGCCCTGCCAGCCGGTGCCGGAGCCGGCGGGCCTGATGTACGACACCGAGCTGCCCATCCCACCCAACTGCAAGGTGCTGGGCCTCTTCTTCCCGAACCGCATGGCCATGGCCGACGCCACTCAGGCCATTACCGTGGAGGGCGTGGGGTACAACGCCTTCAAGCCGGGCATGGGCTCGCTGCTGGGCCTGGCCATACCCCATCTTCTTCACCACGACAGCTGGAAAAGGGCGAAGATGCTTAAAAAGCTCATCCACGAATTCAACCATATCTTCCTGGAGATTCTGGTGACCGACTCGCCGGAGGAACTGGACTGGCAGGAGTCGGTGATCAAGGAGGAGGTATTGAAGCATCGCGGCATCGTGGTGGACATGGATATGATCGGCATGGGGGAGATGGTTTTCTGGACTTTCATGCTGGGTTCGTCCTATCCCATATTCTTCCGTCCCGCCGGCATGTTCATCACCGCCTACGGCCAGGACGAGTCCCACCATTCCATGGTGCTTATGTCGCCTATGGGGGAGGACATCAAGCGCAAGTATATCGACCAGGGCAGCATCCTCGACGACGGCTCCGACTCGGGCATCCACTTCCTGATGGAGGAAGGGTGCTGCAGCCACTACGAGGAGCCCATGGAGTTCGACCACCGTGACTACAAGCAGGCCTCGGCCATCGTGCCCGTGGAGATGGAATTCACTATTCTGCAGACCCAGAGGTGCATGGAGTCCGGCATGACCAATCCTCTGCTGCGCGAGCTCTTTGGCCCGGCTATAGCCGGCTATCCGCGATGGCAGAAGGCCTGGGCCAGGAGCATCGACCCCGCGGGCAGCGCCGAGGATTACCTCTATGTCCAGGAGCCGGAGGAAGGCCAGACGCTGCCGGTCGGACCGGAGCTGGCGCAGGGCCTTCTCGACATCGCCGGCAAACTGGCCTGGGGAGAGGACGGGCCGCCCGACTGACCCCAAGGAGGTAACGTGAAGAGTGTCCTGATAATCGGAGCCGGGATCGGTGGGATGGGCCTTGGCGCCATCCTCCAATCCCGGGGCTACCGGGTTACGGTGGTTGAGAAGAACGGTTTCGTCGGGGGCAAGTGCTCCAGCTACTCCCGGGACGGCTTCGTGGTGGATGCTGCCTTCCACGTGTTCTCGCAGGGCCGCAGGGGGCCGCTCGGCGCCATCAACGACAAGGTCGGGGGAGACCTGAAGTGGATCGTGCGGGACCCCTTCGCCACGGCGCAGAAGGGCGGGAAAAAGAAAAGCAGCTTTCTGGTCCCGCAATCGCTGTACACCGCGGGGCCGTTCGGAGGCATCGCCTACCTCAAAGGGGCTCTCCGGCCTTCCATCGTCAACACGCTGGCGACCACACTCAGGAACTACGGGATACCGGAGTTGCTGAGGACCATGATCAGGATCGCCGTGGTGGACGAGAACTTCATCGCCTCCATCGACGATATGACCTTTTACGATTTCATCTCCAGGTTCACCGACGACGAAGAGCTCCACCGGCTGATGGCCAGCCTCTCGCTGATCGCCCTGGTGGTCCCTTACACCGAAGGCAGCGCGGGCGAGATGATGTGGTGCCTGGTCAATTCCTACCGTAAAGGGACCATGGGCGTTCCGCAGGGAGGGGTACGGCAGATACCCGGGACTTACAGCCGCAGGTTCATTGCCTTCAACGGAGACCTGCGGCTGGGGACGGCCGTCAAACGCGTCATCGTCGACGGCGGCAAGGCTCGCGGCGTCGAGCTGGAGTCGGGCGAGGTGATCGACGCCGACCTGGTGGTCTCAAACGCCGGTATCAAGCGGACGGTGGAGATGGCCGGCGAGCAGAATTTCCCGGCGGACTACGTTTCCCGCGTCAAGGGACTCAGGGAGTCCTACGCCGGATTGATGATCAAGCTGGCCCTGGACCGGAGGCTTCCCGGTCTGCCCCGCAACACCCTGATGTACTCCCCCGACATCCCGGGTAAGAACGTAGTGGATTTCCTGTGGACTGGGGGCACATTCGAGGAGCCACCATTCTCCATCATCATCCCCTCCGACTGGGACCCCTCCACCGCGCCTCCGGGACGCTGTTTGGTGCTGGCCGGCGGCATGGGCAACTCTCAGGTAACCCCGGAGAACCTGGACCACTGCGAGCGGATCCTGGACAGCGTGGAGGACTACCTCTACCAGCTCTACCCCAGGCTCAGGGAGCATGTGGTATGGAAGGAGCGCTACTCCGTCGACCATGTCGCCAGGGTAACCGGCCGGCCCACCGGCGAGTGCATCGGCCTGGGGCAATATCCCGGCCAGGTGGGCGCGAACAAACCTGGTGTGCTCACCCCCATCCAGGACCTCATGCTGGTCGGCTGCGACGCCGGCGCCCGCGGCGTCGGGACCGAGCAGGCCGCCAACAGCGCCATCTACGTCTCCAACCTCCTGGGCTGATGGGGTCAGGTCTATCGTTTATTATTTTCATCCATAAATTACCAATACGCTAAAATCGGGATTTACCATTATCTGGGAGAAAATAATAAACGATAGACCTGACCCCATCGCGTGATACGATTCTTACCGAGGGGTGATGGATATGTCCGTGGTTGTCGTGACAGGCTGTTCGGGTTATATAGGTTCCCGGCTCCTGCGCTTCCTGGACGGGAGCGAAAAGGTCTCCAGGGTGATCGGGCTCGACCTGAAGGAATGCCCCAACGCCTCCCCGAAGCTGGAGTTCCACCGCCTGGACGTCCGTGATGCCTCCCTGGCCGGGTTGTTCGAGCGCGAGCGGGTGGACACCGTGGTCCACCTGGCCTTCATATTGAACCCCCTGCACGACACCGCTCTAATGCACGACATCGACGTCAACGGCGCCCGCAACGTCATGGTCGCCGCCGCGGCCTGCGGCGCCCGGCACGTGGTGGTCGCTTCTTCCAGCTCCGCCTTCGGCGCCTTCCCCGACAACCCCGACTGGCTGGCCGAGAGCGACTTGCCGCGCCTGATGAGCGACTACATCTACGCCGCCGACAAGTACGAGGTGGAGACAGCCGTCCGCGATTTCCGGGAGAAGAACCCTGGGATCAGGGTAGCGGTGGTGCGTCCTTGCGCCGTCTACGGCCCCAGCGTGGACAACTACTTCTCGCGCATCCTGCGCCGCCTGCCGGTGTTTCCGAGCATCGGCGGCGCTGACCCCGAGATGCAGTTCGTGCACGAGGACGACGCCGCCGAGGTGTTCCTGCGAGTGGTGGAGGAAGGGGCGGAGGGGTATTTCCACGCGGTGGGGGAGGGCACCGTCAAGGTAAGCGAGATGGCCGCCATGGCCGGGCGGAGGATGGCCCGGATACCGCCGGCCCTGCTCTATCCCGCCGCCGGCCTGATGTGGAAGCTGCACCTCCCGCTGGTCCAGGGCCCCTCGGGAATGCTCGACTTCATGCGCTACCGCTGTACCGTCTCCGACCACCAGACGCGGGCCGCGCTGGGACTGGGCCCCCGGCGCTCCAGCCGCGAAGTGGTCCGCCTCATGTTGGGGTGATGGACCTAAACTCCTGACCCAATGGAAAGAAGCGGGACGTGGCCCGCTTCTTTCGTGTGGCAGGAAAGCCCGGTAGTCGTTACTGACTCTGGCTTTCTGGGGGCGAGGCCTGAGGTTGCCGCTGTCCCTGGTCGTTCTGCCGCTGGTTGCTGTTGCCCTGGTTCCCCGGCATCGAGGGACGGCCCGTCTGGCCTCCGCTGTTCGGACCCTGCATGGGAGCCATGGGTTGACGGCCGAACTGCGATGGCGCCTGGCGCCCGTCGTGACCGGAGAATTCCCCGGTTATGGCGAGGGTGATGGTGGAAGCGAGGAGCAGCGCGGCTATGATGGATACAGCGATCAGCGAAACCAGGAGGCGGTTGCGATGCCTGGGTTTTTCACCGGCGGCGGGCGAAGTTCTCGGTCGGGCTTTCTTCCATGTCGTCACCTCCTTTCACGTTTTTTCTACTCAGTCGTTAACTCCATACTAGGAGGCGGTTGTTAACGATTTATGGCAGGAATACGTGCGAATTGTAAATATTTCCCGGGGCTTCGCGCCGTTACGCTGTGATATCATGTTCGAAAAGAAAGGAGGCAGCGATGGCGAAGAACTGGGCGTTTTCCTTCGGGGAGAAGGAACGCATGGAACTCGAGCGGGTCATGCTGGACGAGGACCCGGATGCCGCGCTGGCCTTTCTTCAGAAAGTGATCTACCCCAAGGTCAAAGAGAGCGAGAAGGGCGGCGGCTGCTATCACGACCCCTCCAAACCGGTCGACAGCCTGGGACGCCCGGTTAACACCCACAAGAAACTGGGCTCCTTCTAAATCACCCCGAGCGTAGCGCGTCATTGCGAGCGCAGCGAAGCAACCTTATTATTCCTTATCAATTTCGCTTGTGCTTCCCTGATGCTATAATATATATTACCGAGTGGTAACAACGGGGAGTTCTTTAAAGAGAGAGGGAGATAGATCATGGCGGAATTGAGGGAAGCTGTTCTCATCGATGGGGTGCGGTCGGCCAACACCCGCGCCCATAACGAGAAGGGATGGTTCCGGAAGCTGAGGCCGGACGAGATCCTCACCTACGTCTACAAGGCCCTTTTCGACCGCAACCCCCAGGTGAAACCGGAGGAGATCGAGGCGGTGTTCTGCGGCACGGCCAACCAGACCGGCATGCAGAACGACATCGCCCGCTTCGCCTGGCTGGCTTCCGGTCTGCCTCCCACTGTAGCCAGCAACGGCGTCGGCCAGCAGTGCCCCTCGGGCCTGTCCGCCATCGAGCACGCCTGCCGGGCCATCATGTGCGGCGAGGGAGACCTCTATGTCGCCTCCGGCGTGGAAGACATGATGAACGTGGGCATGGGCATGAACATCGACTTCCCGCCGCGCATGGTGGAGTACTACAACGGGGCTGAGATGCTGATGGGCCCCACCGCGGAGAAGGTGGCCGAGAAGTACAACATCAACCGGGCCGACTCCGAGCTGATGGCCTACCACAGCCACATCAAGGCCAGGGAAGCCCGGGACGCAGGCAAGTTCTCAGGCGAGATCGTGCCCATACCCGGAGTGGGCGACAACGGCGAGGAGATCATCGTCGACCGCGACCAGTGGATCCGGGACAACCCCAGCCTGGAGCAGATGGCCACCATGCAGCCGACCTTCAAGTCCGGCGGCGTGGTCACCGTGGCCACCAGCTCGCCCCTCTCCGTCGGTGCCAGTGCCGTGCTTCTCGCCGACCGGGCCAGGGCGGACGAGCTCGGCCTCTCCTACCGCCTGAGGTACGGCGGTGGGGTCATGCACGGGTGCGACCCCACCCTGATGGGCATCGGCCCAGTGTTCGCCGTCAACCGGCTTCTTGAAAGAAAGGGCCTGACCGTTTCGGACATCGACTACTGGGAACTCAACGAGGCCTTCGGCACCCAGTCCCTGGCGGTGCTGCGGGAGCTGGGCGTCGCCCGGAACGCCCCCTTCGACAACGTCAACGTCTGGGGCGGGGCGCTGGCGCTGGGCCACCCGCTGGGCGAGTCAGGGTGCCGCATCGTCGTCACCCTGAACAACATCATGAGCAAGGAGTTTCCGGAGGCCAGGCGGGGCGTAACCACCTTGTGCGGCGGTTTCGGTAACGGCAACGCTGCCCTCTGGGAAGTGGTCTAGGGCCCGTTAAGAGAAGAAAAGAAAGAGGCGGGGAGAAATATCCCCGCCTCTTTTAATCTGCTCGGGCAGCGCGGACTCAGGACCGCTTTGATGCCCTTCTTCTCATCCTCCGGCGCCTGGTTTGGCCCAGCGAGAGCAGGCCTACCATGCCGCCCACTACGATCAACGTCCCGGTCGCCCCGGTGCCGCAGGCCAGGGGCAGGGTCACGTTGAAACCTCCGCTGCGCACGAGTTGCTGGCCGTCAGGGTTGGTGATCACCACGTCATAGGCGCCCAGGGGGGCTCCGGTCAGGTTGAAGTCGCATTTTATGAGATAGCGGCTTACGGTCGTGACTTTGGTGGCCGTAAAGGATGCGTCCCCCTGCACCAGGCGGACGGACATGCCGTTTTTGAAGCCGTTGCCGTTGATGCTCAACTGGACGTAGCCCTGGGCGGCCGAGGCCGGGCTGATAGTATTGACGGTCAGGGCCGGTGATTCGGTGCTGAAAGGATACGTGTCTGAACCGAATGGCGTGGTAACGGAGAGGAGCCCCACCTCACCCGAAAGCCCTGCCGGTATGATGACCCTGATCTCATTGAAAGACCAGGAGGGGTATTCGGTGGCTTCGACCGTTCCAAAGGAGACGTAAGAAGCCTTCTGCGTGCTGCCGAAATTCTCCCCTTCGACTATGATTTCCTCGCCCGCGTTACCGTAGTCGGGGACCAGGTAAGATATTTCCGGCGGCTTGTTCCCTCCATTGAGGGTGTAGATGAACTGCCCCCCTGCCAGCGCCCAGCCGTACATCCCGTCCACGGCCTCGATCCGGGACACTGTCTCGTTGGTGGTGTCGGAGGCATATTGCTGATCCCAGGCCGCTCCGCCATCGGCCGTCGCGAAGATGGCGGTGCCGGCGGCGCCGGTCACGGTGCACCAGGCGGTTTCGGCGCTTACGGCGGATATGCCGAGGACCGGGTCGCTCCGGCCGGTGCTCTGTGAGGTCCAAGCCGCTCCGCCGTTACTGGTCTTCAGTATGGCAGTGCCGCCCACCACCCAGGCGGTGGATGCGTCGGCGGCCGCGACCCCGTACAGGTCCGTGGAGGCTGGGGCCTGCGTCTGCCAGGCCGCTCCGCCGTCCGGAGTCTTCAGTATGGTCCCGCCGAGACCCACGGCCCAGGCGGTGTCCTGGTTTACGGCCGAGATGTCATTGAGTGTAGCCGAAGTGCCGGAGGTCTGACGGGCCCAGTCGGTCCCCCCGTTGGCGGACTTGACGATGGCCCCGCCCTCGCCTACGGCCCAGATATTGAGGGGGTCCACCGCCAGAACCATGTTCAGCTGGGCGGTCACTCCGGAAGCCTGGTATGCCCAGCTGAATCCGCCGTCCGTCGTCTTGAAGATGGCGCCTCCTGATCCCACGGTCCAGGCCGTGTCGGCATCCAGGGCCTCGATGGACCTGAGGTTGATGGGGACACCGGTTTTCCAGATGCAGTATCCCCCGCTCACGTTGTTCACTTTAGCCAGCATGCCCTGGTCGCCACAGAACCAGGCGGTGTCCGAGTTGGTGGCCGCGAGCCCGTTGAACTTGTCGACGACGTTGCACTGGACCTGGCCCCAACCCCCGGTGTCGCCTATCCTCAGCAGCACCGAACTCCGGCCGCCGGTCCAGGCCGACTGGGGGCTTCGGGAAGATATGCAAGACAGGCTATTGATGAATCCCAGGTTCTGCTGGACCCAGTTGGACCCTCCGTCCTCGGTCTTGAGTATCGCACCGGTGGGGGGGATCACGCTGACGTATCCCGCGGTCCCGCCGGCCGCCCACAAGTTGCCGCCACCGGACAGCGACAGGCCTTCAACCGAGAACTGCTCGGTAGAGAACTGCGTGGTCCAGGTCACTCCGCCGTCACTGGTTTTATAGATGCGGCCGGATGATGTACCGGTGTAATAGTTGGAGGATCCCGCCGCTATCCAGGCGTTGTCGCCGCCGGCGGCCACGATGTCGTTACACGGGTAACCGGGAGTGGCCGAGGCTGACCAGGTCGCGCCACCGTCGATGGTTCTGAATGCCAGGTTATTGCTGGAAATAGCCCATGCCACCATGGGGCTGACCGCGATTACATCCGTGAGATCTGCGGCACTGCCCGGATCCTGCGTGGTCCAGGTCGCTCCACCGTCCTCCGTCTTGATGACGGTACCGTTGCGGCCTACTGCCCAGGCGGTCGTCTGGTCCACCGCCGAAAGATCGTTAATGAGAGCGGTCGTTTCCAGCTGAACGTATTCCCAGCTCCTGCCCCCGCCGGTGATCTTGATGAAGTAGTTGTCTTCTGTCTCTGCTATAAAATCCTGATTACGCAAACCGATGGTCCAGGCCGTGTCCGCGTCAAATCCTTGAATACCTTTGAACTGGAGTTGGTAGCCCGGGTATAGTCGCGCCCAGGAGTTGCCTCCGTTTGTCAGCCGGAAAATGTTCGAGCCGTCGGTAGCCCAGGCATTATCGGCGTCGACGGCCGAAATGGTTTTAAACCCTTGCGGGCTAAACGTCAGCATCCGGTTCCAGCCTGCACTGTCGCCGGTGGCGGCTGCGGCCCGCGTTGAGGCCGAAGGAAGCAGGCCTACTGTCAACACGGCGCAGGAGACGAACATGAGTAGCGCCGCGAAGGCACGCACCAAAAAAGATTTCCTGGGTTTACTTAGCACGATCCCTCCCTTTCTTTGTGGTTGATACTATGAACCCTATACGGGTAACATTAGCGTTTCAAGCTGGTCAAAACAAGAGAAGTAATGAAGTCGTAACGGCGCGAGGATGGCTTGTAACAACATCGTAACGGGGAGTGGAGGATGAGTGCTTCTGATCCACTATGCCGTCGTCGAAGTTCTTCAGGCAGGCCTTCTCTTGCAGTGAGAGTTCCACCTCCGGCGGCCGGCATGCCCCAGGGAGAGGATGCCAACCATGCCCCCAACCACGAACAGGGTGCCGGTCGCCCCGGCGCCGCAAGCCAGGGGTGGGGTCACATTGGATCCCCCGGCAAGGTTGAAGACCTGCAGGCTATCGCTATCTTGATTGACTACGTAAGCGTAGCTGCCCTGGACGCAGACCGATATTGGAAAGCTTCCGGTGGCGGCGGAGCCGAAGAGAACGGGCGAGGCGGGGCTGGAGACATCGAAGACCTGCATTCTGTTATCACCAGCATAGAGCACGTAGGTATAGCCGCCCAGGACGCAGACCGAAGCCGGTAAGCTGCCCGTGGCAACGGAGCCGGTCAGGACGGGCGAGGCGGGGTTGGAGACGTCGAAGATCTGCACTTTATTATCAACAGAGTTGACGTAGGCATAGTTGCCCTGGACGCAGACCGAACTGGAACTTCCCGTGGTGACGGAGCCGGCCAGGACGGGTGTGGCGGGATTGGAGACGTCGAAGACCTGCAGGGGGTTACCAGCATTGTTGGCCACGTAGGCATAATTGCCCTGGACATAGACAGAATAAGGAGTGCTTTCCATGACGATGGAGCCGACCAGGACGGGCGAGGCGGGGTTGGAGACATCGAAGACCTGCAGCTTTTTAACATCAGGAAGTGCGCTGTTGCCTGGGCTGACCACGTAGGCGTAGTTGCCCTGGACGCAGATCGAACTGGGATTCAGGCCCGTGAAAGTGGATCCACAGAGGACGGGTGCGGCGGGGTTGGAGACGTCGAAGACCTGCAGACTGAGACCAACCACGTAGGCGTAGTTGCCCTGGATGCAGATCGATCTTGGATAGTTATCCGTGCGGATCGAGCCGGCCAGGACGGGCGCGGCAGGGTTGGAGACGTTGAAGACCTGCAGGGACCAGCTCTGAAAATTGACCACGTAGGCGTAGCCGCCCTGGACGCAGACCGAAACAGGAGCGCTTCCCGTGGCGGCTGAGCCGAACAGGGTAGGCGCGGCAGGGTTGGAGACTATGAGGACCTGCAGGGTGTTGCTTTCATAGTTGACCACGTAGGCGTAATTGCCCTGGACGCAGACCGAATAAGGGCCGTTTCCCGTGGCGGTGGAGCCGGCCGGGATGGGCGCGGCGGGGTTGGATACGTCGAAGACCTCTATGGTGTTGCTGACGGAATTTACCGCGTAGACGTAGCTGCCCTGGGCACAGACCGATCTCGGATAGCTTCCCGTGGCAATGGAGCCGGCTGGGGCGGGCGCGGCGGGGTTGGAGACGTCGAAGACCTGCATGGTGTTGTCGCCGTAGTTGACCACGTAAGTATAGCTGCCCTGTACGCAGACCGAGGCCGGACCGTTTCCCGTGGCAATGGAGCCGGCCAGGACGGGCGCGGCGGGGTTGGAGACGTCGAAGACCTGCAGGGTGTTGCTGCCATAGTTGACCACGTAAGCGTAGCCGCCCTGGACGCAGACCGAAGCCGGATAGCTTCCCGTGGCAGCGGAGCCGGCCGGGACGGGCGCGGCGGGGTTGGAGACGTCGAAAACCTGCAGGGTGTTGCTACCAAAGTTGACCACGTAGGCGTAGCCACCCTGGACGCAGACCGAATAAGGAGAATTTCCCGTGGCGGCGGAGCCAGCCGGGACGGGCGCGGCGGGGTTGGAGACGTCGAAGACCTGCAGGGTGTTGCTGCCATAGTTGACCACGTAGGCGTAGCCACCCTGGACGCAGACCGAAACGGGATAGCTTCCCGTGGCGGCGGAGCCGGCCAGGACGGGCGCGCCGGAGTTGGAGACGTCGAAGACCTGCAGGGTGTTGCTACCATAGTTGACCACGTAGGCGTAGCCACCCTGGACGCAGACCGAAAAAGGATTGCTTCCCGTGGCGGCGGAGCCGGCCGGGACGGGGTTCGACCATGCCACCACGAAGCCCGGGGATACCGTTATCAGCAGGAAGGACAAGACGGCCAGGACTACGGTTACGCGCATCCAACGCGCGGCACCTGGTAGGTCGAGTACGTGGATTACCTTATGCATCTTGCTGCCCCTTTCTTTTATGCCTTTCCGGCATTATACCGTTAAGCAAAACAACATCTCCTCCTGGAGGCACCTTTGCTGTGTCGGAGAATCACCCAAACAAAAGCAGTTGTGTTTTATGCCCAGTTTTTATGCCCGAAACCAAACCCTATAAAAACAACGATAGCTTCATCGGCATTGTCAAACAAGGCTGATGAAAGGTTTGTTGCATCGATGTAACAATACGTCGAGAACGTGGAGGTTGAGTCCTGATGTGGAAGGTCAGAAGACTTTCTTGTCCCACCAGCGGCCCTTCTCGGGCGTCATGCTCTTCTTCCGGCTTGTAGGATTTGATCTTCTGCTTGTCGATGGTCACGGATATCGGCCCGCTCAATTCCAGAGTGTCCACGGGCTCCTCTTCAAAACCACCGTCGTCGAAGTTCTCCAGGCGGGCCTTCTCCTGCAGGGAGAGTTCCACCAGCTCGCGGATGGGACATTCAGGCAGGCGCTCGAGCATCTCCTCCCAGCCTTCCCGGTGGGCACCCAGCGCTTCGTAGAGGTCGATGATGATCTCGATGAAGAAGTAGGTGTAGAGCTTGAACTCGGTATCGTAGAACGCCTGGCATGATTCGTTGAAGTCCTCGAAGGGGATGTCCATGATGATGATGTAGTCGTCGGGCAGGTTCATGCCCCGCTCCTCGAGCTTCACCTCCAGGCGCTTGGTGAAGAAACTCTTTATATAAGCCGGCTGGCCTTCTCCCTGGTCTTCGTACATTTCCCCCGGTCCGCTTTTCCTCTCTGTTTCCAGGCGCGGTAGCCCGTTTTCACGCTCTAGATTGATGATATCATGCCCTTATGCAACCGACCTATGACCTATATACTATACATTACCGGTAAAGATTCGAAGAAAAGCAGGGGGTGAGGTTTTTGTCCGAAGTGATCATTTATGGCGCGGGTGACGCGGGCATGATAGCCGCGGTGAACCTGGCGAGAGCCGGTTACGAAGTGATCGTGAGGGACCAGGAGGAAAGCATCGGCGGCTCGCCGCACATCAACCCTTCCGCCCACACTACGCCCATCGACGTGGCCAAGGTCTCGGAATATATCGGCATAGACCTGTCGCCCGTCTTCTTCCCGACCCCGGTCAATGTCTACATCAGGGAGACTAAGGCCGCGGTCTGGAAAAACCACTTTTACACGGTGGAGCGGGGGCCCCGGGAGGGGAGCCTGGACACCCTTCTTTATAATGAATGCCTGAAAGAAGGGGTGCGCTTCGAGTTCGATACCCCCTTGCGAGATCGGGATATCAACAACCTGCCGCAGGGGACCATCGTGGCCTGCGGCCTGAATCCCGCCGTCTACAAGATGCTGGACGTACCCTTCCAGAGGTGGTACGGCTACATCTCGCGCGGGGAGATAGGCATCAAGGAATTCTGCCTGGTCTGGGTGGACGAGTGCGTCACCGAGTACGGTTACATCCCCGCCGTCAACAACTTCTACTTCAACCTGCTCTTCTCCACCCGGCCGGTGGAGAAGCCGGCCTTGCAAAAGTACGAGAGCTTCCTGCGGCGCCACGAGGGCATCGAGCACAAGGAGTGGGTCGAGAGCGGAGGGGCGGTGCCCGTCGCCAGCCCCGACAACCCCCGCCTCTACCACAACGGGCTGATCCTGGCCGGAACCCTGGGCGGGTGGATGGACCCCTTTGCCTGGTTCGGCATCCTGGGGTCGATCATGAGCGGCAAAGTGGCGGCGCTGGCCCTGATCGACCCGGAGCGGGCGGTGCGGGATTTCAAGCACTTCAACTCGCGCTTCAAAGCCATGTTCTATGCCAAGAAGATGTATTACAAACTGCAGCCCTATCATGCCCCCCTGCTGGAGATGCTGCCCAAGGCCATGGGGACGGAGCGGTCCATGCGCATGCACGACCGTGCCGTGGAGCGGGGAATGCAGGCGTCCGTCCCCGGTTATGCCGGGTTTATGGCCTTCAATAAGTAGGAGGGCGCATGGGCGGTTACGACGGCGACGAACCCATGGGGTACCGCATAGTCGGCAGGATAGTCAGCGTCAAGGGCACCTGTTACGCCGGGCACGCGCCCGGGGACGAGCTGGAGCTGAGCGGCATCAGCTCCGGCGGGCTCTGCGGCTTCTTCTATCACGATATCTTTCCCTACATCGTCATGCTCCAGTACGGCGGCAACTTCCCCCACAACTGGGGCGACCCCGACGTGGTGGAGATGGAATGCATCGACAAGGAGAACGCCGTCAGGATAGAACTGCGCCGCGTCCGCTGAAATTGGGGTCCCCAATTTCAGCTGTAGGTGACGGGGAGGAGCAGGAGGAAGACCACCGCGGGCACCAGCAGGTTGTCCGAGGCGCGAGGTGAGATCGCCTCCACCACGCTGGCGCCCACCGCGGCCAGCGCGAACCACCCCAGGTTGGCAGCGTTGAAGGGCACCGACATGTCCAGGTTGAACCAGCCCGCCACGACGACGATGCCGATGAACGACCCCACGGCCACCGCCAGCGAGCCCACGTAGGTCTTGCGTTTGGCCCAGGGGATCTTGTAACCGGCTTTACCAAACTTCGCGCCGAAGAAGCCGCCCAACCCGTCGCCGATGGAGAGTGCCCCTAAAGCACAAGCCGCCGGGAGCAAGGCGCCGTCGACCAGCAGGCCGATGGCGGTGAAAGCAACGTAGGACACCACGAAGAAGACGATGCCGATCCAGGCCTCCTCTTCGTTGGAGACCGAGCGGTAGAACTTGTCGATGATCCCGATGCGGCGGGACAGCCAGGGCACCAGCAGGATCAACCCCAGGGCCAGGCTGACCACGGTGACGGGCAGCCAGGCGTGGTTCCAGTAGGGCAGGCCCAGGGTCCACAGGCCCGCGCCGACGTGCAGGAAGTCACGGACGTAAGTAGTCTTGAGCCCCTTGGAGCTGGTGTAGATGCAGAAACCGGCGCCAAAACCCAGCACGCCTCCCCACAAAAGCAGAAGTAACAGGTCGTGCATGGACAAGCCCTCCTATTCTTTACTTGAGAAGAAGACCCACGGTGAGCAGGATGCCGGTCAGCAGGTGGGTGACGATGGTCAGGCCCTGGGCGGGGAGGAGGGCCGGGGGCTCGCCGGCGTGCTTGAAAAGTACGGCCGTCGCGGCCAGGGCCAATGGTAGACCCACCAGTCCCAGCGCCGTCCAGCCGCCGAAGGGCGAGGCGATGGCCAGCCAGCCCACCGCGGCAAATGCCGCCAGGGCGAACAGCAGGTAGAGGTACCGCGCTCGCCCGGTGCCCAGGCGCACCACCAGGCCGCGTTTGCCCGCCTCGCGGTCCGATTCGTAATCGGGGAACTCGTTGACGTAGACGATGTTGGTCACCAGGAAGGCGAGAGGCAGGCAGGCGACGATGACCCAGCCGGTCACCTCGCCGGTCTGGACGTAATAGCCGCCTATCACCGGAAGGATGCCGAAGGCCGCGAAGATACATATCTCGCCCAGCCCGCGGTAGGAGAACTTGAAAGGTGGGGCGGTGTAGAAGACCGCGATGATGATGCCGGCGATCCCCATCAGGAAAAGGGGCAGGAGGGCCTGTCCGCAGAGGAAGAACATCACCAGGCCGCTGGCCAGGCAGACCGCGAAAGAGGCGATCCCGAACCACAGAAAGAGGCTGGCGCTGGCCTTGCCCTCGACGATGTGGGGAGAGCCGCCGCTGAACTTGTTGCGGTTCTCGTTCAACTGGTCCGCGCCGAGGCGCCAGTCGAAGTAGTCGTTGAGGAGGTTGGCGCCGGCGTGGGCAGCCGTCAGGGAAAGCAGGGTGAGCAGGAAAACCGGCCAGTCGATGGTGTCGTGGGTGTTCCAGGCCAGGGCGGTGGCCATGAGCACCGGGGTGATGATGGCGGTGAAGAAGGGTGCACGGCTCAGTTCCAGGTATCGCTTCATTCCGCTCTCACTTTCAGGCTAGTCAGGTTAGTGACCACTATCACACTGAAACGGATAGTATCTATAAGGTGCCGGCTTGTCAACTCCCGTCGACCGGGGAAGCTTCCGCGGGGATTTCACTTGATGCGGTAGACCAGGGTCCCGGCCATCTTGTCGTGCCAGGCCTGCCTCCGTTCGTCGAAGCCGGCCCAGATGTAGCCGAGGCTGCAGGCCAGGGCGGAGAGGAACTTGCCGATGGTCTCGCGTATGACGATGGTCCGGGTGTCGAGGGGCTGTGCGTCGGCGCGCACTACCACCAGGCCCAGCGCCTTCTTGCCCAGAGTGGCCTGGTATTTCTTCAACATGAAGATATTATATCCCCAGGTCAGGGAATAGCTGAGTATCGTGATGGGTATGTAGAACCAGAGGTAGGAGAGGTCGATTCGGCCATTGGCGGAAAAGCTGGTGTGGGAGGTCAGATAATATATATAGAACGGGATGAAGAGGGGCATCATCACGAGCTGCAGGATGGTGCTGTCGATCAGGTAGGCTGCATACCTCATCCAGAAGCCGGCCAGGGTGGGAACTGCCGGGTAAACAGGGTAAGCCGGGTAAGCCGGGTAAGCCTGAAAGGGTGCCGCGGGGTAACCCGCGGCCGGCTGGTATGGCGCTGGAGGGTAGGGGATGTACTGGGCGCTGCCATGCGGGCTGGAAGCCGCGGCCGTGCCTTGCCAGACGGCTCCGCAATTGAAACAGGCACCCAGATCGTCCTGGTTTTGCGCCCCGCACCTGCCGCACACCCACATTCCTCTTGGCCCACCTTTCCGGTTGGAAGGTATTATATCAGGACGCGGCGGGCGCGGGCTTACGAGGCGTTTGCATATCGTTGACACGGCGGCCGGGGGATAATAGAATTCAATAGACTGGACAGTCGGTCAAATAACTTAACATGGTAGGAGTGCGAGAACACGGCACAGCAACCGCAGCAAATCGACAGACACGAAAGGAGCGACAGCCATGTGTGCGCGCAAAGCAGATCCCCCCGAAGTAAGGGCGAGCAAGGAAGCGGCTATCAAACTGGCCGCCCTCAAATTCTTTTCCGAGAAGGGCTTCCATACCGCCACCACCAGCGAGATAACCGAAGCGGCGGGCATCGCCAAGGGCACCTTGTACTGGTATTTCCGGACCAAGGAAGACCTGGCTTTTGCCCTGGTGTCCGACATGCTCTCAGCCTTCCTCCAGGTGGTCGAAGACATCAGGGACTCGGAAGGCCCCGTGGCGGATAAGTTCCGCGAGCTGGCCAGGCAGGTGGCCGACCTCTACCTCGAGGAGAAGGACTACTGCCGCCTCCTCTGGAAGTTTCGCGCGGACCGGCACTACATCTTCTCGTCCGACTACCAGGAGAGGGTGGCCAGGTATTACGATGATCTCATCGGGGCCCTGACGGACATGCTCAACCAGGGGATCAAGAACGGCGAATTTCGCAAGATGGACTCCCGGCACTGGGCCTTCATAACCCTGGGTATCACCGAGGGCCTGGAGCTCGAGTGGTTGGAGAACGAGGACGATTTCGACATGGGTAAGGCTTTCACCGAGATGATGGACGTGCTGCTCACGAAGTGGAAAAAATAACGGGGGCGTGATGCGCCGGGAAGAGCTGGAGGAACTGCTCGCGCGGCTCAAGCGCGAAGAGGTCTCCCTGGAGGAAGCCGCTTCGCGAATCGCCGCGGAACCCGTCACCGATCTCGGCTTCGCCCGGCTGGACCACCACCGCGAACTCCGCAAGGGCTTGCCCGAGGTGGTCTACTGCGAGGGCAAGCAGGTGGAGATGATCCGCCCCATCGCCGAGTCCCTGCTCGAACGGAACACCGGGAACATCCTCTTCACCCGGGCGTCCCCCGAAGTCTTCGAAGAAGTGCGCAAGGCCTTCCCCGGGGCCATCTACCGTAAGGAAGCGCGGTTGGTGGAGATCTGCCGGGATGAGCGCGAAAAGGTCGGACGCATCGTGGTGGCCACCGGGGGGACGGCAGACATCCCCGTCGCCGAGGAGGCCTGCTGCGTGGCCGAACTCACCGGCAACCGGGTGGAACGTCTTTACGACGTGGGTGTGGCCGGAGTCCACCGCCTTCTTTCGCAGACGGATATCTTCAATGGCGCCAACGTGGTGATCGTGGTGGCCGGCATGGAAGGTGCTCTCGCCAGCATCGTGGGGGGGCTGGTGCACTGCCCGGTGGTGGCGGTCCCTACCTCCATCGGTTACGGCGCCAACCTCGGCGGCCTGGCTGCCCTGCTGGGCATGCTCAACACCTGCGCCATGGGCGTGGCCGTGGTCAACATCGACAACGGATTCGGGGCCGGATACTTCGCCGGCCTGATCAACCAGGCCGCGGCGCGTGAACCCCGGAAGACGGAAGATAAGCGATAGCCTTAAAAGCACGATGAAGAAAGGGGCACCTCGCGATACCCCTTTCCTTTAACCGGATAACGGAAAGAAACAAGGGCGAGCCTTTCGGCCCGCCCTTGTTTTGTGACTTATGCTCGGGAACCTAGAGGCCGCCTTCGAGGCCTTCGAAGGGGCTGGCCGCGATCTTCCAGTCGCCGCCCTCCTTGACCATCGGTATTTCGGTCTCCTCGGTGATGATCGGGGCGTTCTTCATAACCTCGGGCAGTGCCCGTGCGAACGCCTCCATCATCTCTTCTTCGGAGAGGTTTGCCGCATCTTCGCCCATAGCGGCCATGAGGGTAGCCCCCAGCTGATCACCAACAGCGTCCATGTCGGGCATGGTCAACTCGACTTCCACCGTGGCACTGTCGCCGTCAACGGAACTCCCTATGACTTCCAGGTCCATCAAGTCAATGACCGCCTCTACCATCGCGGCGGTCAGGGGGTCATCCTCTAAACTCATGTCTTCCAGGGCGGTGTCGGCTATATCTTCCGACAGGTAGGTTTTAGCTTCCTCGAAGTCACCCTGCTTGAAGGCCTCCCAGAAATCCTTGACTACCTGCTCCGGGCTACCCGAGCCGGAACTATCCCCGCATCCCATCGTTCCCAGCATCAGGGCCACACATAGCAGCGCCACCAGTCCAACCAGAATCCGTTTCGACATCTTGCTCTCCCTTCATTCGATCGGCATTTTCCGTACACACAGGAAATACTGCATATGCCTTACTTCCTGACAACATTATGACGGCAGCTGAGACATTTCGACAGGGG
Organism: uncultured bacterium; assembly: GCA_963765625.1. Classification (GTDB taxonomy): domain Bacteria; phylum Actinomycetota; class Geothermincolia; order Geothermincolales; family Geothermincolaceae; genus CAVXXD01. The sequence continues at coordinate 171,300 of CAVXXD010000009.1, read as the reverse complement.
GAAACGGCTTGGTCGGCTAATTTACGTATGATAAAATCTCTTGTGGGGGTTTGGTCCATGGAAAAAATAGGAAGAAGCGAGATCAGGGTATCCACTGCCAAGGGTGAGATAACCGTTAGAAGAAACCCCGACGGCGTTCCTCACGTGCGGGCGGAGACGCTCCCGGACCTCCTTTTCGGGCTGGGCTGGGTGAGCGCCTGCGACCGGCCGGTGGAACTCGAGCTGACCCGGCTGGTGGCCAGAGGGCAGACGGCGGAGTTCCTCAAGGCCGACCCGGAGATGGTCGAGCTGGACCGGGCCATGCGCCGCCACGATCTCTGGGGGGATTCGAAGTTCCAGGCGGAGTGCCTGCAACCGGAGACGCTGGAACTGGTTCAGGCCTACTGTGACGGGGTGAACCGGGCCACGGCAGGCGGCAGGCAGCCCCTGGAGTTCCGGCTGATCAAGCACCGGCCGGAGAGCTGGACGGCGGCTGACTCCATCGCCATTCTCAAGCTGACCGGCCTGGTGGACCTGACCGAGACCCAGGGCTGGGCGGAGAAGCTCATCGTCCAGATGATCCGTGAAGGGGTGGACCTGGAGCGGCTGAAGGAATTGTTTCCCTCCATGATCGAGGACCTCAACCCCGACTACACCAAGCTGATCTGCGAACTCAGGATGGTAGAGCCCATCGTTCCCGAAACGGTGCGCTGGGCCCAGCTCCCCCGCACCATGTGCAGCAACAACTGGGCGGTGGCCGGGTCCCGTACCGCTTCCGGCCGGCCCATCCTCTGCGGCGATCCCCACCTGGACACCGGCCGCCTTCCCTCCATCTGGCAGGAAGTGGTGCTGGAGCAGGGCGACTTCTATTTCACCGGGGTGTCCATACCCGGCATCCCCTTCCCCGTTCTCGGGCGTATGCGCGATCTGGCCTGGTCCGCCACCTACGGCTACATGGACGTGATGGACTATTTCATCGAGATAGTCAGGGACGGCAGGTACCGCAGGGGGAGCGAGTGGCGCGATTTCGACGTGCGGGAAGAAGTGATCAACCGCAAAGGGGGCGAGCCCCTCACGGTAAAGTTCTACGAGACGGACCTGGGCGTGCTCGAGGGGGAACCCCTGGAGGACGGTTACTACCTCTGCTTCGCCTGGTCGGCCGGGCGGGACAGCGGGGCCGAGTCCCTGGACGCCATGGCCCGGATAATGGGGTGCCGGACGGTCGAAGAGGCCATGCCCCTCTTTGCCCGCCTGGACTTCGCTGCCTTCAACTGGACGCTGGCGGATTCCGCCGGCAACATAGGATTTCAGATGAGTGGCCGCTGCCCGGTGCGGGCTGAGGGATGCAGCGGGTTGCTGCCCATGCCGGGATGGGACGAGTCCTACCACTGGCAGGGCTTCCTGCCGCGCGAGGACAACCCCTCTCTCTACAACCCGCCGGAAGGGTTCATCGTCACCGCCAACCAGGACCTCAACCGTTACGGCAGCCAGCCGGTGATCAACCTGTGCATGCCCTCATACCGGGCCGAGCGCATCGCCGACCTTCTCACCACCGGCGAGCAGATTGATGCCAGCTACATGCAGAGGATGCATTACGACCTCTACTCCAAGCAGGCGGAAGCCTTGATGGAGATAATCCGGCCCTTGCTGCCCGACACCCCCAATGGCCGTATGCTGGACGGGTGGGACATGCGGTACCGTTCCGACTCCAGCGAGGCCACCCTCTTCGAGAGGGTATACCTCGAACTGATCAAGATAGTCTTTGGCCAGTACGGAGTGGGCCGCCAGGTGATCGACCATATCGTGGACGAGACCATTCTTTTCAATGATTTCTATGGCAACTTCGACCGGCTGCTGCTGGCCGAGGATTCCCTCTGGATGGGGGAGAACACCCGGGAAGACCTCATCCGCCTGGCCTGTGACCGCAGCCTCGCGGCTCCGGCGCCGGCCTACGGCAGCTGGCACAAGGTGCTGATGAAGAACATCTTCTTCGGGGGAAGGCTGCCGCGCTTCCTCGGGTTCGATCACGGCCCGGTGGAGCTGATCGGCTCGCGGGCCACCATCCCCCAGGGGCAGATCTTCAAGAGCGCGGGACGAGTGGCGACCTATTCGCCCGGCTGGAAGTTCGTGGCGGACTTTGCGGAGGAGGGGATCCGTTCGGTGCTGGCGGGAGGGCCGTCGGACCGGCGTTTCTCCAAGTGGTACAAGTCGGGTATCAAGGACTGGCAGGCGGCCAGGTATAAGCGCCTGTCACCTTCCAGTGATAATATAAGCAAGGCAGATACTACTTTGAGGAGCGAGGGAAGGAACGAATAGATGGAAGAGACCAAAACCATGACCGAAGAAGCAATCAGCTATGGGTTTCGAAAGTCCAAATCCTACTTTGGTTTCTTCGCGGCATACTTGATCCTGATCGGGATAATCTCCCTTATTTTCGTGGGAGGGGCCACGGCCCTGGCAATCGCTTTCTGGGGTGAATGGGCCATGCTGACGGCCCTGACACCGCTGGTGGTGTTCACTCCCGTCGCCATCGTCATCGGGGCGATGTCGCTGAACATCTCGGCGACGGTCAACCGGGACGAGAAGCCCACCTTTGGCGCCCTCTGGCCGGGATTCATGAAGATCGTCAATTTCGTGATCGCGGGGATAATCTATGCCGTAGTCATCGGCATCGGTTATCTATGCCTGATCCTCCCGGGTATATATCTGACCATCAAGTACCAGTTCTTCGGTCTGGCCATCATGGACAAGGACGTCAATGCACTGGAAGCCATCAAGATGAGCGGGGACATAACCAGGGGAAACTGGGGGGATTGTTTCTGGCTGGTCATCGAGCAGGGTATCGTCTGCCTCCTGGGCTTCCTCGCCCTGGGGATCGGCCTCTTCTGGGCCATACCCACCGCGCTGGTGTCACACGGCTTCGCCTACACCAGCCTTTCCAGTGAGGTGGCCCTGGCCCTTGACGCCAGGCCTGTCGCCGCCGTGGGCGTGGCAGTTCCAGCGGAGTAGACGAGAAATATCCGGCATACTGTTCGGTTGAAAGGAGAGTCGGTATGGAGGGAAAGAAGTTCCTCAAGGGCGAAGCGCTCAGTTTCGGCTGGGAGACGGCCAAGGCCAACATAGGTTTTTTCGTGGTGTTCCTGCTGCTGATGTGGCTGGCCCAGGTTATATTCACCGCCCCCTCGGGGTCCTGGTGGGGAAAGGTGTACTTCTGGTCTCCCATTCTCTACCTGTTGAACATGGTGGTCTCGGTCTTCATCAACCTGGCGGTTGTCCGGGTCGTCCTCCGTTTCAACCACGGCGAGACGGCGGAGCTTTCAGACCTGTGGATGGGTTACCCACAGTTCCTGGACTTTCTGGTAGGGTCGATCCTCTACGGGCTGCTGGTGTTCGCGGGGTTGATCCTCTGCGTTATCCCGGGCATCTACTGGGGCATCAAGTATCAGTTCTACGGTTACTGCATCATGGATAAAAACGTTGGCCCGGTGGAGGGTATCAAGATGAGCGGGCGCCTGACCCAGGGGTCATGGTGGAACCTCTTCTGGCTGGGATTGCTGCAGGGCTGCGTGGTGTTCCTGGGCATGCTGGCCTGCCTGGTCGGCCTGTTCTGGGCCATGCCCACGGCCATGATCGCACACGGCTACGCTTACGTGAGGCTGGCCGCGGTGGAGCCGCAAGCGTTGATGCCGGCTCCAGCGTCCGAGCCGGTACCGGGCACTCCGCCCATGCCACCGGTGCCGCCCGCCGAGCAATAAGAAGCAGGAAAAAAGAAGGGCGGGAGATCCCGCCCTTCTTTTTATTCAGCGGGGCTTGAGTGCCTCCACCTCCAGGCGGACCATCCCCACGTGGGCCAGCCCATCCGTATCCAGCGGGTGGGCTTCAAGGTAGGTGTCGACAATCTCGTAGATGAATTCCTCCCGGCGATCCTCGGGGACGCGCATGGTGAAGGGCAGCCAGGTGGTGCGCACCCAGGCGGCCAGGCCGTCTCGGCCCGGCTGGGTCATATCTTTGGGGACCAGCTCCACCCTGACCGGCACCAGCCCGGCCTCCTCCAGCCAGCCCCGGTATTCCTCGGGCCCGTAGAAACCGTAGGGGTTGGCCAGCTCGTCGAAGCAGGCGCTCCACTCGTCTGCCGCGATCAGGGAGCCGAAGACCTCGACCACCTCTCCGGCGTTTCCCCTGCCTCCCATGGAAACGGCCAGGCGCCCTCCCGGCTCGAGTGCCCGGACGATACCGGCGAGCACGGGCCGCTGGTCGACGATCCAGTGCAGGGTGGCGTTGGAGAAAACCAGGTCGAATCCGCCCTCGAAGGTGAGGGTCGCGGCGTCCATCACCTGCCAGTCGAGATTGGGGCAGGTCTCGGGGGGAAAGGCCTCGCGGGCGAAATCGATCATCTCGGAGGAGACGTCTATGCCGGTCACGAACCCCCGCGGCAGCAGCCCGGCCAGTTCCACCGTGACCTTGCCGTCGCCGCACCCGATGTCCAGCAGGTGTTCGTCACCTTTGAGCCCGAGCCCGGTGATGAGTTCGCGCGCCCATTTCTGCTGCTGGCTCGAGGCCTTGCTGTACCCTTCCGCGTCCCAATGATAATCCAAGTCCGGTGCCTCCTCTTCTTCACGGCCAGCGTCCTTCCCCTCGATTTTATCATCGCGGCGGTAACAACTTTGTAATATGCCGGGGTATTGCCATGCGGGTCGAACGATAACATAATCTTTAATGTGCCAAGTCAAGGTACTGTACGTAGGGAGGAGAGGCGCTCCCGGCGCCTCGCAGCAACCGGAAAGGAGTACGGCATGAAAGCATTGGTAATGGGTGGAGGGATGTCCGGCCTGGCAACGGCCATCAACCTCCTCGAGATGGGAGTGGAAGTCGAACTGGTGGAGGCGGATACCATCTTCGGCGGCCGGGTCAGTTCCTGGCTGGACGAGGACGGCGACCTGGTGGACAACGCCCTGCACGTCTTCTTCCCTTATTACGTAAATCTTCTGAAATTCTTCGGAAAGCTGGGTATCCAGGACCGGCTTCTCTGGAAGCGCTCGGCTTTCCCGTTCATGCAGGAGGGCGGCAATTACATCGAGCCCAGCTTCAACGAGAACCTGCCCGCCCCGCTGCACGTCCTTCCCGCCGGGCTGGCCATGCTCCGGGACTTCCAGGGCCTCAACCTGATCAAAAACGGGCTGATGGGCGCCCGCCTCGGCTGGGGACTTCTTCTTTCGGAAGAGAAATTCGAGAAACTGGACGACCTCACCCTGGCCCAGTGGGTCACCCGCTATGCTCCCTGGGACTGCCTGAAGATGATGGAGCCAGGCACCAACGGACTCACCTTCACCCCCTCAACCCAGCTCTCCGCCAAGATCATGCTGGGATGGGCGCGCAAGGTCTTCGCCGCCCCCAAGAGCGCCAAGCTGGCCTTCGCCAACGGCGGCATGGGCGAGATCTGGGTGGACAGCTGCCTCGACTACATCCGCGCCAAGGGCGGCAAGCTGGAGTTGGAGAAAGCCGTCACGGCCATCAACGTCGAGGACGGCCAGATCACCAGCGTCACCATCAACGGCACCGAGCAGCGTAAGGCCGATATCTACGTCTCGGCCATCAGCCCCTATTCACTGCGCACCGTGCTTCCCAACGAGGCCTACTACTACGAATACTTCCAGGACCTCCAGCACTTCACCATGGCCCCCTCCCTCTCCTTCATGGTCTGGTACGACAAGAAGCTCACCGACTGTGACCTGACCATCTTTACCTACGACTGCATCTTCAACACCTACGCCGACATGTCCAACGTCCTGCCCCATGTCTACAAGGGAGGGACCATGTTCGAGATGGTCATCAGCCCGGCCGACCACGTCGAGGGGCTGCCGGACGAGGTCATCGCCGACATCGCCATCAACCAGCTCAAGGGCCTCTTCCCGCGGCCCGCGAGAGCAAGGTGCTCAAGTGGAAAGTGGTGCGGGAGCGCCAGGGCGTCTACCGCGCCCTGCCGGGGATGGAGTCACACCGGCCCTTCCAGCGCAGCCCTTACGGCAACTTCTACCTCACCGGCGACTACACCAAGACCCACGTCAGTTCCGGCGGCATGGAAGCGGCCATCTGGACGGCCAACAAGTGCTCCGAGCTCATCGCCGAAGACAAGCTGGGCAAGAATGTCGAGCTCAACGTGGAATACAACCCGGACACGGGCTTCATGCCTTACATCAAGCCGGCCATGACCATCGGCGCGGTGGCGGGGGCCATCTTCGGAGGGCGCAAACTGGCCAAGGCCCTTAAGGGCTATCGCCAGTACAAGAAGAGCCTTCTGGGGCAGGAAGTGGAAGTAGAGGAATAACGCATCGTTTGATCGTTTGAAGCGGCCGGGCCGCGGGTAAGCCGCGGCCCGGTTTATCTATCAGCCTTTTTCCTTCAGCCAGGCTTCGTCTCCCATGTCGCGGCGCTTCCACAACTCCTCCATGCGCGCCAGCATGTTGGCTTCCGCTTCCTCCGGGCTCAGGGAGGGGTCGCGCATCTCCTTGAAGGTAAGGCAGGGGAACTCCTCACAGGCTCCGCAGTGGCTCAGCTGTTTCTTCTGGACGCTGCAGCCGTAGAGCGGACAGACATCGACGCCGAATTCCTTCGCCCAGAAAGGCTTGCCCTCGACGTAACCGCAACCTTCACAGGGGCCGCCCAGATGTTCGCATTCACTGCAGATTATCCCGCAGGCGCCCGCCAGTTTTCCGTCCAGCATCATCATCCCCCCTCTGTAAAGAACTACCCCGTACACCCTATTATACCCGGACGATCATTCGGGGCGGTTGACCTGGATGTGGACGTGGTTGCCGTCATCGTGGTTGTAGTCGGCAAGGTCGCTCCGGAAGTAGCGCGCCAGGTCGTTGACGGTACCGACCACGGTGACCCCGGCCTTGACGCGGTCACCGGGGCCTACCCGCGTCGAGCCCAGATGGAGCACCGCCACCACCAGGTCGGCCTGGCCGTCGGGCTGGATCTTGACGCGATTGTCGGGGTAGGCGCCATACAGCAGGTAGGCTTTCGCTTCCACCACCGTCCCGGTCACCGGCGCCCGCGCTTCGCTGCCGGCGCGTGCCCCGACGTCGATGCAGGTGGTGGAGGCAGTGCCGCGGTACCTGGTTTCTTCAACCCAGAAGAAGGGGTCGCCGTAAGGGGTGAGTTGCAGCCCCGCGGCGGCGTGGGAGGGGTTGCCGTTATCCAGACAGCCCCCCAGAGGCTGCAGGGCTAAGGCGTTGGCTATGCGGTTGTCGGAGTCGTAGACGGAGGCCTCGTGGTAGAGGACGCCCGTCAGTTCGGGATAGGTGATGGGGCAGGAGAGGCGGATGCCCCTCTCCATGGTGACGGCGAGGGGGAACTCGCCGGCCGAGGGGGACGGGCCGTAGTTGAAATACATGGAACGCTCCACCACCACCGGTACGGTGGAAGTGACGTGGAAGCCCAGGTCCTGGTCCTCTCCAACCTCTGAATCCACCAGCAGGGTGGCGCGGGAACGGGCAGCGACGGGATAGTCCCTGGCCACCGGGGCGGCTCCGGCCAGCAGGTATTCCACGTGGACGGAAGCTTCCGCGTCACCCGGGTTGGCCAGGCAGAGCCAGGTGTCGAAGCCTGAGCGGGTGCAGCCTTCGGCCAGCGTCCACTCGCCGGCGGCTTCCCGCACCCCGCCTTCAACGTGGCCTCCGGTCCAGGCGCCGTGGTAGTTGAAATACATGGAACGCTCCACCACCACCGGTACGGTGGAAGTGACGTGGAAGCCCAGGTCCTGGTCCTCTCCAACCTCTGAATCCACCAGCAGGGTGGCGCGGGAACGGGCAGCGACGGGATAGTCCCTGGCCACCGGGGCGGCTCCGGCCAGCAGGTATTCCACGTGGACGGAAGCTTCCGCGTCACCCGGGTTGGCCAGGCAGAGCCAGGTGTCGAAGCCTGAGCGGGTGCAGCCTTCGGCCAGCGTCCACTCGCCGGCGGCTTCCCGCACCCCGCCTTCAACGTGGCCTCCGGTCCAGGCGCCGTGGTAGTTGAAATACATGGAACGCTCCACCACCACCGGTACGGTGGAAGTGACGTGGAAGCCCAGGTCCTGGTCCTCTCCAACCTCTGAATCCACCAGCAGGGTGGCGCGGGAACGGGCAGCGACGGGATAGTCCCTGGCCACCGGGGCGGCTCCGGCCAGCAGGTATTCCACGTGGACGGAGGCATCCGCGTCACCCGGGTTGGCCAGGCAGAGCCAGGTGTCGAAGCCTGAGCGGGTGCAGCCTTCGGCCAGCGTCCACTCGCCGGCGGCTTCCCGCACCCCGCCTTCAACGTGGCCTCCGGTCCAGGCGCCGTGGTAGTTGAAATACATGGAACGCTCCACCACCACCGGTACGGTGGAAGTGACGTGGAAGCCCAGGTCCTGGTCCTCTCCAACCTCTGAATCCACCAGCAGGGTGGCGCGGGAACGGGCAGCGACGGGATAGTCCCTGGCCACCGGGGCGGCTCCGGCCAGCAGGTATTCCACGTGGACGGAGGCATCCGCGTCACCCGGGTTGGCCAGGCAGAGCCAGGTGTCGAAGCCTGAGCGGGTGCAGCCTTCGGCCAGCGTCCACTCGCCGGCGGCTTCCCGCACCCCGCCTTCAACGTGGCCTCCGGTCCAGGTATAGCCGGATGCAGCGGCCGGCATCCCCGTAACCAGCAAGCACATTGAAGCCAGCATCACGCCGGCGGATCTTACGGCTCTCAATCTTCCTCCCGGTGATCAGGGCAGGTTGATGACGTCTGCTCGAGCGACGTATTAGACTTCAAGCCGGGCGCCCCGGATTCCTTTTCCACAAGCTCATGGACGGTGGGAGGTTAGGGGTGGGGGCACGAATTATGGTAATATATTCATTGATAAACAGCGAAATTCACGGCCGGGATTGACCGGCTGACGGAGATAGGAGACGTAGATGCCGGAATTGATCCTGGTGGTGGACGACGCCCTTTTCAGCAGGTTACGTATAAGGGACGTCTTATACGAAGCCGGCTATCGCCTGGTGGTAGAGGCGGAAACGGGCAAGGAGGCAGTTGAAGCCTACAAAAAGTGGAGTCCCAGCCTGGTTATAATGGACATCCTCATGCCCGAGATGGACGGGTTGGACGCGGCCAAGGGAATACTCAAGGAGGACCCCAAAGCCAAGATAATCCTCTGCAGCGCCCTGGGCGAGCAGGTAATCGTGAAGGAAGCCATAGACATCGGCGTCAAGGATTTCATCATCAAGCCGGTGGACCCACGCAAGGCGCTGGAAGTAATAACGCGCATCCTGGGGCCGTCATCCTGACGTCTCACTCCATGCGCAGGGCTTCGATAGGCTCCATGCGGGCAGCCCTCCAGGCCGGGTAGACCCCGAAGAACAACCCTATCCCCACCGATACGAAGAATGCCAGGAGGAAGACCCAGACGGCCATCTCGTTCGGTATGTTTAACACCCTGCTCAAGCCCCTTGCTCCCACTACGGCAAGGCCGATTCCGATCGCCCCGCCGGTGAAGCTTAAAACCACCGCCTCCGTCACGAACTGGGAGAGGATGTGGCGGGGTTTGGCGCCCACCGCTTTACGCAGGCCAATCTCGTGGGTGCGCTCGGTCACCGAGACCAGCATGATGTTCATGATGCCGATGCCTCCCACCAGCAGGGAGATGCTGGCGATGGCCACCACCAGGTAGGTCATGATGCGGGAGATGCTGCCGGCGAAACCCAGCATATCCGATTGGGGAATGGCGGTGAACTCGTCCGGCCCCATTTCCTCGGAGAGCACCTTGACCGCGATGTCCTTGGCTTCGGGGACCTGTTCGACGTCGGGGGCCGAGACCAGGAAGTAGTCGGCCGTGCTCTTGGCGTAGTAGCGCTGCATGATGGTTTCCGGGATGAGGACCATGTCGTCGTTGTCGATGAGGAAAGACCGCCCCTTCTCCTCCATCACCCCGATCACCTTGAGCTTGACCGAACCCACGATGATATCCTGGCCGATGGGGTCGGCGTCCCGAAGATGGCGGTGGCGGCCGTGGACCCCAGTACGCAGACGTTGCGGCTGCGGTCCCGGTGCGTGAAAAAATCGCCGGTCGCCATGTCCTGTCCTCTCACCTTCAGGTAGTTCTCATTGGTCCCGATGAACTGGGTGAAGTAGGATTTGTTGCGGTATTTAACCGGCCTGGTGTCCACCATGATGGGGGAGGCGTAGAAGCCCTCCGGAAGTTCTTTCTGGATCTCTTCGGCCATGTCCGGGGTCATGACGTTGGACTGGACCATAAGGCCGCCCTTCATGTCGGAAGGCTTGTCGCTGATATTGGTTGAGAGGGATATTTTTCCGGGCATCACGATGACGGTGTTGTTGCCGATGTCCTGGATGCCCTCGGTGATGTTGTTCTTGGCGCCAAGGGAGAGGGAGATGAGCATGATGACCGCACCGACGCCGATGATTATGCCCAGCATGGTCAGGCTGGAACGCATCTTGTTGACCCGCAGGGCTATAAAGGCCGACTTGAAACTCTCCATGAGGTTCTGGCCGGCTCTGGCGAAACCGCTCTCTCTCTGAAACTTGCTCATGCCTCAAATTATAACAGCCCGGGCAAGAACGGCCCCATGCGACTTGTCATGCGGGCTGAAGAGAGGCGCGCATCCGCCCGGCCAGTCCTTCCACCGCGGCCAGGGCGTCTCCCCCTTCGGCGCGGACCTCCTGGAACTTCCGCATGAAGGCGCTGGCCACCACCACGCCGTCGGCTAACCGTCCGGCCTGCGCGCACTGTTCCGGGGTGGATATGCCGATGCCCAGCACCAGGGGCAAGCCGGCGTGCTCCCTCAACCGGCCTACGTATTCTTCCAGCCCCTCACTCAGGCGGTCGCGCGTTCCGGTTATGCCGAGGGAGGCGATGCAGTAGAGGAAGCCGCTACCCGCCGACGCGTTCACCCCGACGCGCGCGGACGGGGTGTTGGGGGCGACGAAGGGCACGTTGTCCAGCCCGCCGGCCCAGGCAGCTGCCCTCCAGTCCTCTGCTTCCTCCGGAGGCAGGTCGGGGATGATGGTGCCGTCTAGTCCGGCTTTCCCGGCTTCGGTGGCGAAGGCCGCCAGGCCGTAGTGGAGAAGAGGGTTGTAGTAGGACATCACCAGCAGGGGCTTGTCGCAGCCTCCTTCCCGCAGGTGCCGGGCCATCTCCAGGGCGTCATTCGTCTTGAAGCCTTTTTCCAGGGCCTCATGCGCGGCCGATTGCAGAATGGGTCCGTCCATAACCGGGTCGGAGAAGGGCAGCCCGATCTCCAGCAGGTCGCAGTGGCGCAGCAGGACCCGGGCCAGGTCCAGGCTCTCCGGCAACGAAGGGTAGCCGCCGGTGACGTAACCGATCAGGGCGGCGCGTTCTCCCCGCAGCCCCTCGAAGCTCGCGGCTATCCGGCTCATGAGGCCCCACCTCCCCCGGCGCCGCCTGCCGGTTTTCCCAGCCCGGCGTCGCGCATGGTCTCGACGTCCTTGTCGCCCCGGCCGGAGAGGCAGACCAGGACGGAAGTGCCCGGAGCCATCTCGCCGGCCAGGCGCAAGGCGTAGGCCACGGCGTGGGCACTCTCCAGGGCGGGGAGGATTCCTTCCGTCCGGGCCAGGCGCGCCGCCGCCTCCAGGGCCTCGGCGTCACCGATGCGGACGTATTCCGCCCGCCCCGTTTCTTTGAACAAAGAATGCTCCGGCCCCACCCCGGGGTAGTCCAGGCCGGCGGAGACGGAGTGGGTGACCGAGATCTGGCCCTGGCCGTCCTGGAGGAGATAGCTCATGGCGCCGTGGAGCACGCCTGCCTCGCCCAGGCCCAGGGTGGCCGAGTGCTCACCCGGCCCGTCGCCGCGCCCTCCGGCTTCCACGCCGATCATGCGCACGCCGTCGGCTGAGAAGGGGTGGAATAGCCCCATGGAGTTGCTGCCTCCGCCCACGCAGGCCACCAGGGTGTCGGGCAGCTTTCCCTCACGCTCGAGGAACTGGGAGCGCGCCTCAGCGCCGATGACGCTCTGGAAGTCGCGAACGATCATGGGGAAGGGATGGGGGCCGACCACCGACCCCATGCAGTAATGGGTGTCGGTGAAGGTGGCCGCCCAGTCGCGCAGGGCCGCGTTGACGGCGTCCTTCAAGGTGCGCGAACCCGAGGTGACCTCCACCACTTCGGCGCCCAGCAGGCGCATGCGCCAGACGTTCAGGGCCTGCCGGCGCGTGTCCTCCTCACCCATGAAGATTGCGCACTCCAGGCCGAGCAGGGCAGCCGCGGTGGCCGTGGCCACGCCGTGCTGTCCCGCGCCGGTCTCAGCGATGAGGCGGCGCTTGCCCAGGCGCGAGGCCAGCAGAGCCTGCCCCAGGGTGTTGTTGAGCTTGTGGGAACCGGTATGGCAGAGGTCCTCTCTTTTAAGAAAGACTTTCGCGCCGCCGGACGCGGCGCCCAGCCGGCGGGTCTCGTAAAGGGGGGTGGGGCGGCCGGCATAATCGGAGAGCAGCCCTCCGAGTTCACCTGAGAAACCCCGGTCCTCCCGGGCTTCCCGGTAGGCCTGTTCCAGCTCGGCCAGCGGTTGTACCAGGGTCTCCGGCACGTACCTGCCCCCGAAGCGCCCGTAATGTCCCCGGCTGTCAGGCATGGCATTGTCCGAAGTGTTCTCCATCGTCTCGTTCATCTCCGTTAAACCTCCATCTCGAGCGAGGCGGACCTGGCCGCCTCGAGAAAATCCTTCATGGCCCGGTGGTCCTTGATGCCTGGCGCGCGCTCCAGGCCGCTGGAAGCGTCCAGGCCGAAGGGCCCAACGGCCCTGACCGCCTCCGGCACCAGGGCGGGCGAGAGGCCGCCGGCCAGAATAACCGGGTATCGCGGGGCCAGGCGGGCGGCCGTCTGCCAGTCGGCCAGCCGGCCGGTGCCGCCACGGCGTGTGGCGTCGCAGGCGTCGATGAGAAAAGCGTAGCAGCCCCGGTACTCCTTGAGAATGCCGTCGTCGAAGTCCGGCGGCGGCGAGAAAGCCTTGATGGCCCGCCCGGCGAAATGGGAGACATAAGCAGGCTCCTCTTCGCCGTGGAACTGGACCAGGTCCAGGCCGCAGCTGACCATCAGCCGTTTGACCTGGCGCTCATCCTCGTTGACGAAGACCCCCACCTTGAGCATACTCGCCGGTACGGAGAGCGCGATCAGGCGGGCCTGCTCCATTGTCACCTGCCGGGGGCCCTCGGCGAAGACCAGCCCTATGGCATTGAAGCCGAAGCGTACCGCCGCCGCGGCGTCCTCCGGCCGGGTGATGCCGCAAGCTTTCACGAACATGGCGCACCTCCCGCCGGGGACCCGGCAGGGACGTCCGGTCCCCGCAGCTCGCGTATGGCGGTGGCCGGATCGGCCGAGCGCATCAGGGCTTCTCCCACCAGCAGGGCGTCCAGGCCGGCCGACTCCGCCGCGGCGGCCTGCTCGCGCCGGCCGTAGCCGCTGGCTCCCACCACCACGGGGCCGGCCGGGATGAGTTCCCGGAGACTTAAGGCGGTATTCATGTCCATCTCCAGGGTACGCAGGTCCCGGTTGTTGATGGCGATCACCCGTGCCCCCAGCCCCAGGGCGCGCTCCACTTCTTCTTCATCGTGCACTTCCACCAGGGGTTCCATCTCGAGCTCGCGGCTCCGCTCCAGCAGGATGCTCAGTTCGTCGCCACTAAGTGCCGCAACCAGGAGCAGGAGAGACGAAGCACCGTGGGAGCGCGCCTCCAGGACCTGGTAGGCAGAGATGATGAAGTCCTTGCGCAGCATGGGCAGGGTAGTGGCCCGGGATGCCCGTTCCAGGCTGGCCAGGTCGCCCGAGAAGAAGTCGGGGTCGGTCAGGACCGAGATGGCCGCGGCCCCGCCGCGGGTGTAAGCGCGGGCTTGTTCTTCCACCCCTCCGCCGGCGGACATCACGGTGGAGAGCGCGCCGGCGGAAGGGGAGGCGGGCTTGATCTCGGCGACGATCCGGATAGCTTCGCCCGGGCGGCGTCTCAAAGCTTCCGGGAAAGAAGGGGGCGGGGCCATCGCCGTGCAGCGCTCCTCCAGGGACCTCGCCGACACTGCCGCCTCCGATCGCTCCACCCTGATACGGGCCGCCTCTACCGCCCGGTCCAGGAAACCGCCATTATCCGTCATGGTGCTTTCCGTCCCGGTTGGAAAATTCTGTCATCTGGTCGAGTACTTCCGTGGCGGAGCCGTCCCGGACCGCGCTTTCCGCCATGGCCAGGCCTTCCCGCAGGTCCTCCGCCCGCCCGGCAGCCGTCAGCACCGCGGCGGCGTTGAGCAGGCTTACCCGCAGGCGTGGGCCTTCCACGCCTTCCAGCACCGAGCGGATGATGACGGCGTTTTCCGCGGCGCCGCCTCCCCGCAGTTCCTCGCCGTCAGCGCGGGGGATGCCCAGGTCCCGGGGGTCGATGTCGTAATCGGATAAGGTGCCCCGGCGGACATCCCAGACGTGGTTGACGCCGGTAGTGGTCAACTCGTCCATGCCGTCGGAGCCATGCACCACGAAGGCACGCTCCGTTCCCAGTTCGGCCAGGGTGTGTGCCAGCAGCGACGCCCGTTCGGGGGTGCTGGCCCCCAGCACCTGGAAAGGTGCCCCGGCCGGGTTGGTCAGCGGCCCCAGCATGTTGAAGACGGTGGGAATGCCCAGTTCGCGGCGGGCCGGCATGACGTGGCGCATGGCCGGGTGGAAGAGGGGGGCGAACATGAAGCCCATGCCCACGCTCTCGATGCATTCCTTGACCCGCTCGGGACCGAGGTCGATCCGGATGCCCAGGGCTTCCAGGACGTCGGCACTGCCGCAGCCGGAGGTCACCGCGCGGTTGCCGTGCTTGGCTATGCGCAACCCCGCCCCGGCCGCGATGAAGGCGGCCGCGGTGGAGATGTTGAAGGTGCCCTTGCCGTCGCCGCCGGTGCCGCAGGTGTCGGCCACCGGGCTGCCCTCCACCTCGAGCCTGACCGCAGACTCGCGCATGGCTTCGGCGAAGCCGGCCAGTTCTTCCGGGGACTCCCCCTTGGCCCGCAGGCCCATCAGCAGGGCGCCGATCTGGGCGTCGGTGGCTTCCCCCCGGAACAAGGCCAGCATCACTTCTCGCGCTTCTCCCCGCTCCAGGTTCCCCCCGGTGGCGAGCCTCGGCAGTGCGGCGGTGACCATCTAGGCCACCTCCATGGCCAGGAAGTTGCGCATCAGGTTGTCGCCTTCGGGGGTCAGTATCGACTCCGGGTGGAACTGTACCCCCTCGATGGGCAGGGTGGCGTGGCGGATCCCCATCACCAGGCCGTCGTCGGTCTGGGCGGTGACCTCCAGGCAGTCCGGCACGCTCTCCCGCTCAAGCAGCAGGGAATGGTACCGGGTGGCGGTGAAGGGGTTCTCCAGGCCGGCGAAGATGGTCCGGCCGTCGTGTTCGATGCGGGAGGTCTTGCCGTGTACCGGGCGGGGGGCGCGCACCAGGCGTGCCCCGAAGGCCTGCCCCAGGGCCTGGTGGCCGAGGCAGACCCCCAGCACCGGCGCCCGGCCTGCCAGCCGGGGGATGAGGTCGAGGACCATGCCGGAGTTGGCGGGAACGCCCGGGCCGGGGGAGATGATCACGTGGGTGAAGGACATGGCCTCCACCTCGTCCACGGTCACCGCGTCGTTGCGGAATACGCTGACCTCCGCCCCCAGCACTTGCAGGGCCTGGGCCAGGTTATAGGTAAAGGAATCGTAATTGTCCACCAGTACCACCTTTTTTTTCATCGCAGGCTCACTCCCTTCGAAGCCTCGGCCCTTCTTATGGCGCGCAGCACCGCGCGGGCCTTGTTGACGCTCTCCTGGTATTCGAGCTCCGGCTGCGAGTCCGCCACAATCCCGGCGCCCGCCTGCAGCCAGGCGTCCTTGCCCTTGACCACCAGGGTGCGGATGGCGATGCAGGTGTCCATGTCGCCTCCGTAGTCGAGGTAACCCACTGCCCCGGCGTAGACGCCGCGCCGCTCTCCCTCCAGCTCGTCGACGATCTCGCAGGCCCTTACCTTGGGGGCGCCGGTCACCGTTCCGGCCGGAAAAGAAGCGCGCAACAGGTCGAGGTTGCTGCGGCCTTCCTCCAGGTCCCCGTGCACCTCGCTCACCAGGTGCATGACCTGGGAGTAACGCTCCACCTCCATCATGCCGCGGACCTGAACGCTACCCGGCGTGCAGACCCGGCCCAGGTCGTTGCGGGCCAGGTCCACCAGCATGATGTGCTCGGCCCGCTCTTTCTCGTCGGCCTTGAGCTCTTCTTCCAGTTCCCTGTCCTTCTCCGGGGTCTCGCCCCGGGGGCGGGTCCCGGCGATGGGGCGGATGACCGCCTTGTCCCCGTTCTTTCGGACCATGGACTCGGGGGAGGAACCCACCAGGTGGACGTCGGCGAACTTGAGATAGAACATGTACGGCGAGGGGTTCTCCATGCGCAGGGCGCGGTAGACGTCGAAGGGGTCGCATCCCAGATCGAAGTGGAAGCGCTGGGAGACCACTATCTGGAAGGCGTCGCCGGCATGGATGTATTCCACCGCCCGCTCCACCATACCGCAGAACTCCTCACGGGTCTTGTTGGACTCCACTCCATCCAGGTCCTGGTTGGGGGAGAGGAAAAGCACCTCGGGGGAGGCCGGGGGAAGGCTGCGGCGCAGGCGTGAGGCCATGTCCTCCAGTTCCTCCAGGGCTTTGTCGTAGAGGCTGTCGGTGTCCGCCGGAGTGGTGTGGGCCGGCATCGCCACATTTATCATGAGGTAGATGCGGCTGAGGAGGTGGTCGAAGACGACGGCCTTGCGGGTGAGCATGAACATCATCTCCGGCAGATCCAGCACGTGCTCCGAGTCGAAGGAGATCCTCTCCATGCAGGGGAGGAGGTCGTACCCGAAGTACCCCACCGCGCCGCCGGAGAAAGGCAGCAGGGTGCGGGCCGGGGCGGGACGGAAAGCCTGCATGGTCTGGAAGATATGTTCCAGGGGGTTGGAGCAGGCGAGGTGGTTGAGGTTGCCCCCCGACAGGCACTCGGCGTTGCCGCCGGAATAGGAGAGCACCATCGAAGGCTCGCACCCCAGGATGGAGTAGCGGCCCCAACTGGTCCCCTGGTCCGCGCTCTCCAGCAGGAAGGAGTATCTTCCCCTGGCCAGCTTGAGGTAGGCGGAGACGGGAGTCTCCAGGTCGGCTTGAACTTCCCGCACCACCGTAATGAGGTTGTAACCGCCGGCCAGGCCGCGGAACTCCTCGCGGTTGGGATAGTAGAGGCCCTTCAGCGGCATCCCGTACAAGGTCTCGTTGGCGCCACAGGGCTTCGTAATCGTTTTCTCTTCCATCTCTTACGTCTTCCTTTCCCGGATCAGGTATTTTCTCGAATAAAAAAGACCGCGCCTTCCACTGACGCGGTCCGGTAAATGAAGAAGCCGCGCCACCTTTGAGGGTTACGCGGCTCTGAAAATCAAACAGCCAGGTGCGAACCCCCTAAGAGGTCCACCACCAGTAGTTTTTCTTTTCGCTGAGTACCTTTCTATGATTTATCATGTATTGAATACTAGTCGACCATTCCTCACCTGTCAACCGACCCCGATTGTATGATATATTTTTTCATCGATATGAAAAACCAGTATTTCGGGGATGTCAGGGATCTCTTCAAGTACGACCTGGTCCAGCAGATGATGCTGGGGACCAGGCGGCTCAACCGTTTCCTCTTCATTCCCATGCTCACCATGCCCGACGGCCGCGCCGACGGGGGGCGCACCGATTACCTCAAGGCCCGCGCCGGCACGCGCAACCGCGACCTCCTGGAATACCTGCATGGCTGCGTGGAGGAAGGACGCCGGGACATTCACGAGATCACCCCCTTCTTTAAAAAGAAGGGCATCGAAACGGTCATCTATGGCGACGGCCTCGAGCCGTTCAACCAGCGCGACCGCGCCGACTACTTCGCCGGCGTCGACGAGGGGCTGCTCTACTCCTCGCTCATCCTGCTGGACCCGGACATCGGCTTGGAGGTCAAGGACGCGGACGAGAAGCACCTGATGTACTCCGAGGTCAAACAGCTGTACAAGCGGATGCGCTATAGCTCGCTGCTGATGATCTTCCAGTACCTCCCGAGGGAGAACCGCCCCACCTACCTCTACCGCCGCTGCATGGAGTTGAAGGCGCTGACCGGGGATGAGCCCCTGCACATATCCGACAACGAGATCATCTTCTTCTTCCTCACCAAGAACAACTCCCTCAAGCAGGACATCACCAGGGTCCTCAAGGAATACGCGCGCGGTTACTCCGACCTGCAGCTCGGCTAGCCTCCACAAGGTCGGCTAGCCTCCACAAGGTGCCTGTCCCAAACCTCCACATCCTCCACATCCTGAAACGCAAGTGGCGTTTTACGTTTCAGCCCAGGCGGCGAGATGCCGATTTTATTAAGATGGTTAACCGGCGGGTGAGGAGAGGGCGGTCTCGCGCATGACGGATGGAAGCGGCATTGTACCCGACCTGCGGCAGGAGTTTGAGGAAGAACTTGGCGCCCTGGATGCCGGCGCCCTGCGAAACAGGCTGTCGGGCTACCTCGAGACATGGGTTGGAAGGCAGGAGCCTGAGACCGGCTTCTGCCACGCTTCCGGATACGAGCCGGAGTTCGAGCGTCTCATCGCCGAACACGAGACCCTGGCGGTCATCTACATAGCCGTCGACTTCTTACCACTGGTGATCGAGAGCCTGGGGAGGGAGACGGGAGCCGGGATCCTCGCGGCGTTGGCCAATTTCATCCGCGCCGCCGCCCACGAGCAGGACGCGTGTTTCCACGACCCCGAAGAGGAAGCGGAGTTCCTGGTGCTCAGCCCGGACCTGGACCCCGGAGGTGCCTTCCGGTTGGCCGAGCGGATAAGAAATAATGTCACTGCCCGCTCCTACGGGTTCTTCGGCCTGCCGGTGACCGCCAGCCTGGGAGTGGCCGTCTATCCCCTGCATGCCACCCGGCTCGACTCCCTCCTCCAGCTGGCCCGTTCGTCCGGGCGGCTGGCCGAACTTCTGGGGCGGGACCGCACCGTGGTGTACGAGCCGGACCACTCCGCGACAGCCCGGCTCTCCCAATCACCGGATGGTACCCGGCTGCACAACTTGCCCGTTCCTTCCAGCCCCTTCGTCGGGAGGAACAGGGAGCTCTCGGAGATCGAAAGCCGGCTGCTGGACCCGGCCTGCCGGCTCCTCACCCTGACCGGACCCGGCGGGATAGGCAAGACCCGCCTGGCCCTGGAGGTAGCGGCCCGGCTCATGCCCCGCCTTTCTTTCGGGGTCTTCACAGTGTCACTCGATACCATGCCCTCCCCCTACCTGCTCCCCAATTTGCTGGCCGACTCCCTGGGCTTTTCCTTTGCCGGCCCCGAGGACCATCTCGGTCAGATCACGGGGTTTCTCCAGGACAAGGAGGCTCTACTGCTGATGGACAGCTTCGAGGCGATCCTGCCCGCAACCGGCATACTCTCGGGGATATTGGCCGCGGCTCCCTTAGTCAAGGTGCTGGCCACCTCGCAGGTGCGCCTCAACCTGGGGGAAGAATGGGTGATGGAAGTGGAAGGCATGGCATGCCCGCCGGAGGAGGAGGGCGAGAAGGCAAGCCTCGAGGAATACGACGCGGTGCGCCTGTTCCTGCAGGGGGCACGGAGGGTCGATCCCGCTTTCACCCTGGTCCCGGAAGACCGCCGGTGGATGGTGAGGATCTGCCGCCGGGTGGAAGGATCGCCCCTGGCCATCGAACTCGCTTCTTCCTGGGCAAGAGCCCTGCCCCTGTCCGACATCGCCCGCGAGATGGAGAAGGATCTCGATTTCCTGGCCACCAACCGGGCCGACGTGCCGGAACGCCACCGCGGCCTGCGGATCGTCTTCGAACATTCCTGGGAGGTGCTGGAGCCGGACGAGGCAGCCTGTTTCAGCGCCTTGAGCGTCTTCCAGGGGGGCTTTCGCCGGGAGGCGGCGAAAGCTGTGGCGGGCGCCACCCTCATCAGACTGGCCGCGCTGGTGGACAAGTCACTGGTCAGGCGCAACCCCAACGGCAGGTACGAGGCGCATGGCCTTCTCCGGAAATACGCCGAGGAAAAGTTGGAGGAAGATGCCGCGGCCCGGGAGCAGGCACACGACGCGCACTGTGCTTTCTTCGCGGCGTTCCTGGAAGAGCGCGAATCCAGGCTGGAGGGGATGCTCCAGAAGGAGACGCTGCAGGAGATAGGGGAGGAGATAGAAAACATCCGGGCGGCCTGGGACCACGCCGTGCAGAAGTGTCTTTATGTGGAGATGGGCAAGTCGCTCGGGAGCCTCTGCGTCTTCTACGACATCCGGGGCTGGCTGGAGGAGGGAGCCACGGTCCTGGAGCGGGCGACGGAAGAGCTGCGCCGGAAAGAAGGAGAGGTCTTTCAGGAAGAAGGCGCGGAGGAGCATTGTCGTATGCTGCTGGGCCGGGTACTGGCCCGGCGGGGGAGGTTCTTCCGCCGGCGGGGTGATTACCGGCAAGCCGGGGACCTCCTGGAAGAAGCACTGGGCATATTCCGTGAGCTGGGGGAAGAAAAAGAAGAGGCGCTCTCCCTTCTCTGGCTGGGCAACGTGAAGGAATCCCGCGGCGAGTACAGGCGGGCCGAGGAAGATTACGGTATGGCGCTGCACATCTTCCGGGTGGCGGGGGATCGCGGCGGCATGGCCGATGCCCTGAAGGACCTGGGCAACGTGTCCCACTCCCAGGGCGAGTACTCCGCCGCGCGGGACTATTACGAGGAGTGCCTCGACCTTTATCAGGACGAAGGAGACCTGCGGGGCATTTCCGCCGCCCTCAACAACCTGGGGGTGGTGGCGGAGTTCCTGGGGGAGAACATGGAGGCCATGCGTCTCTACCAGGAAAGCCTGGCCATCGACCGGGAGATAGGGGAGCAGATGGGCATCGCCACCTCCCTCATCAACCTCGGCGATATCGCCTGCGTCATGGGCAAACTGGCGGAAGCTCGACGGTACCTTACCGAGGCCTTGAAAATATCCCACCGCGCCATCGCCCTGCCGGTGGTGGTGGAAGTGCTGGGAGGGATGGCCCGCCTGCTGGCCTGGGAAGGCAAGAGGGAAGAAGCGATGGAGCTGGCGTCACTGGTCTACGCTCACCCCGCCTGTGGCCGTGAGGACCGCGATCGGGCAGCCGGCCTCATCGCCCGCATGGAAGCGGAACTGCCCGAGCCGGTGGCGCGGGAGGCCGGGCAGCGCGGCCGCTCGCTGCTCCTGGCCGACACCGCCGCCGGCATCCTCGCTGCCTCGTCGTAAGTAAGACATACTTTTTCACCCACGGACTGTGGGACGGATCGATAATAAAGAAGGGCCCCGGATGCACCGGGGCCCTCGTATTATTCTTTTTCTGAATGTTATTCCTGGGGCGCGTATCCCACCGAGTCGTGGGCCCAGGTACGTCCGCCTCCGTACATGGCCCGCTCGCAGACCACGCTGCCCCCGGTGGAGTTGACCTGGGTGGAGACGTTGAAGGTCTGCACGTAGAGCCCGATGTTGAAGGAGATGCGGGAGTTGCCGGCGATGGCCACGTCCCTGAGCGCGTCTGGGTTCTGGGGCCCGTTCTCGGTCATCAGGGTCAGGGTCACGGTGACCGGATCGGCGTTGGGATTCTGCACCAGCACCCAGGTCTCAAAGCCCCCGTCGGTGGCCCCTTCCGCCATGAACCAGGCCGGGGCGGGCGCGGCGGCGCCGATCGAATCCGTGCCCCAGGTGCGGTCGCCTCCGTACATGGCCCGCTCGCAGACCACGTTGCCCCCGGTGGAGTTGACCTGGGTGGAGACGTTGAAGGTCTGCACGTAGAGCCCGATGTTGAAGGAGATGCGGGAGTTGCCGGCGATGGCCACGTCCCTGAGCGCGTCTGGGTTCTGGGGCCCGTTCTCGGTCATTAGGGTCAGGGTCACGGTGACCGGATCGGCGTTGGGATTCTGCACCAGCACCCAGGTCTCAAAGCCCTCGGCGGTGGCTCCTTCCGCCATGAACCAGACCGGGGAAGGGGTGGTCACTCCCACCGAGTCGTGGGCCCAGGTGCGGTCGCCTCCGTACATGGCTCGCTCACAGACCACGTTGCCCCCGGTGGACTTGATCTGGGTGGAGACGTTATAGGTCTGCGCCTGTTCCCCCAGGTTGAAGCTCATACGGGAGTTGGCGGGGATGGGCACGTCCTTGTAAGGGCCGGGGGTCTGGGGTCCGCTGTCGGTCATCAGGGTGAGATTCACGGTCACCGGCATAGCGTTGGGGTTCTGCACCAGCGCCCAGGTCTCGAAGCCCCCGGCGGTGGCACCCTCAGCCAGGTACCAGGTGTCCGAAGGGGTGGTGGTACCGATGGAGTCCGTGCCCCAGGTACGTCCGCCTCCGTACATGGCCCGCTCGCAGACCACGTTGCCTCCTTTGGGAGTGACCGTGGTGGAGACGTTGAAGGTCTGCACGTAGGCCCCGATATTGAAGGAAGTTCGCGAGTAGCCGGTGATGGGCACGTCCTGCAGGGCGGGCGGGTTCTGGGGGCCGCTCTCGGTCATCAGGGTCAGGTCCACCAGGACCTCACCGGCGTTGGGGTTCTGCACCAGCACCCAGGTCTCGAAGCCCGGGGCGGTGCATCCCTCCGCCAGGTACCAGGTGGAGTAGGGATTGACCACGAAACCCTCGGGTAGTGTTCCCGACTGACCATCCGGGTTCTGCACTACTACCTCCCAGGGTCCCGCCGCCGCGTCCGAGGGGATGTTGAGGCGGCAGGTTATCTTGGACCCCGACTCCACGTTGACGTCGGTGGCCGTGATGTCCGTCTGGTCGGCCTTGGTCAGTCTCACCGTCGCCCCCGGCCGGAACTCGGCCCCGGCGAGCTCGGTGACGGTCACGGTGGTGTCCACGTAACCCGAGGAGGGGGTGATGGAAGTGACGATGGGCGGGCCGGCGAAACCGGCGAAATAGGAACGCGACTCATCGCCTATCCGCGTGAAGTCACCTCCCGCATAAACGGTGTCCCCCGAAAGGCCCAGGGTAAGCACGTTGTTGCTGGCGTTGGGGTTCCAGGCGGTGGCCAGGCCGCTGGTGGTATCCAGGGCGGCCAGGCGGTTCCTCAACTGTCCCCCGATATTGGTGAAGCTCCCCCCGGCGTAGATGCTGGACCCGTAAAGGGCGAGGGCATAGACCTGGCTGCTCGAGTTGGGATTCCAGGAGGTAGCGGCCCCGCTGGAGGCGTTCAAGGCCGCGATGAAGTTGCGGGGCGCGCCGCCGATGTTGGCGAAGTTCCCCCCGACGTAGACGGTAGCGTCGGAAACGATGATGGTCCGCACCGTGTTGTCGGGATTGGGATTCCAGGAGTTAGCGGCCCCGCTGGAGGCGTTCAAGGCCGCGATGAAGTTGCGGGGCGCGCCGCCGATGTTGGCGAAGTTCCCCCCGACGTAGACGGTGGTGCCGGAGAGAGCTATGGCATATACGATGCCGTCTGAGGCGGGGTCCCAGGCGGTGGGATTGCCGGTGGTGGTGTCGATGGCCGCGATACGGTTGCGAGTGTAAGGTCCGCCCGAAGACCCCTGCAGCGTGGTGAAGTTCCCCCCGGCATAGACGCTGGTGCCGGAGACGGCCAGGGTGTACACCGTAGAACTGGCAGAGGGGTTCCAGGTTGTCGCAGCCCCGCTGGAAGCATCCAGGGCCGCGATGCGGTAACGGGATGCGCCGCCGATGTTGGTGAAACCGCCACCGGCGTAGACGGTTGTGCCGGACAGGGCCAGTGCTTCCACGTTACCGTTGGCGTTGGGGTCCCAGGCGGTGGGTTGGCCGTAGGTGGGGGACGCCGGATTGGTGTCGATGGCCGCGATGCACGACCTCCAGACCCCTCCGATGCTGGTGAGAGTGCCTCCCGCATAGATGTTGGCGCCGGAGACTGCCAGGGCCGACACCGTGTTGTTGGCGTTGGGGTTCCAGGCGGTGGCGTTGCCGGTTGAGGTGCTCAGAGCTGCGAGACGGGAGCGGATCTGACCGCCGATGCTGGTGAAATTGCCCCCCGCGTAAAGGGTGGTGCCGGAGAGGGCCAGGGTCGACACCGGGTTGTTGGCGTTGGGATCCCAGGCGGTGGGATTGCCGGTGGTGGTATCGATGGCCGCGATACGGTTGCGGATATAAGGTCCGCCCGAAGACCCCAGCAACGTGGTGAAGCTGCCCCCCGCGTAGATGGTGGTGCCGGAGAGGAACAGCGCATTGACGGAGTTGTCGGCGTTGGGATCCCAGGCGGTGGGATTGCCGGTGGTGGTATCGATGGCCGCGATACGGTTGCGGATATAAGGTCCGCCCGAAGACCCCAGCAACGTGGTGAAGCTGCCCCCCGCGTAGATGGTGGTGCCGGAGAGGAACAGCGCATTGACGGAGTTGTCGGCGTTGGGATCCCAGGCGGTGGGATTGCCGGTGGTGGTATCGATGGCCGCGATACGGTTGCGGATATAAGGTCCGCCCGAAGACCCCAGCAACGTGGTGAAGCTGCCCCCCGCGTAGATGGTGGTGCCGGAGAGGAACAGCGCAATGACGGTGTTGTCGGAGTTGGGGTTCCAGGCGGTGACCGCTCCGCCGGAGGCGTTCAGGGCCGCCAGGCGGTTGCGGTTCTGCCCGCCGACGTAAGTGAAGCCGCCCCCCGCGTAGACGGTGGTGCCGGAGAGGATCATGGCATATACGGTGCCGTTCGCATCCGGGTTCCAGGCGGAGTCCACCGAGCCGTCGCTGAGAATGTGGGCCAGGCGGTTGCGGGAAAGGCCACCCACGCGGGTGAAGCCTCCCCCGATGTACCAGCCGCCGGAGCCGTCGGCCACCACCGCGTTGACCTGTCCGTTCACCTTCGGGTAGGTCGCCAGGGCTGCGCCGCTGGAGGCGTTGATGGGAACGCCGTTGCCGGTATTCGGTCCCACCTGGCTGAAATTGCCGGCTATGTAGGTCACGGCTCCCGCGCTCACTACGCTCCTCACGCTGCCGTTGGTCACCCAGAGCTCCTCCAGCTGCGCCTGCGATTGGGCACAAGCCTGACGGGGGGACGAGGTAATAAAGGTAGTCGCCGTCAGCAGGACGAGCAGCAGGAAAAGCGGCAAAACTACGGTCCTCCGGCTGGAGAGAATACAGCTATTCATCGCAACCTCCTTTTCAGTTCAAACGGCACCCTCAACGAGCATGATGGATAGAGCATCTTCGTATAAATAATTCTACCACCTGTGGAGGTTGGTGCCTGTCACCACCCTCCACACCATCGCCTCAGTGGCGCAGCGGCGACTTGTAACCCCCGGCGGTCCGGTCGGCGAGGGGAGTCATGGAATCGCGACGATCCACCTCTACCTCGCTTCCGGTGATGAAGAATCCCATCCTCGACAACCCCGAGCGCACTTCTTTCTCGACCTCTTCCCCCGGGTCCACAAATAAGAAGAAGACGCAGCTGGCCGGCTGCCCGGGGCGCATCTCCAGGTCCCACACCCCCGAGACGGTCCCGTCAACCAGGATGGTGGAAGTGGCGTTGCCGGAACGGTCGTAGACCAGGCCGTAGTGTTCCGGGTCAACCTGCCGCCGGCGGTTGCGGTAGCCCATCAGCAGGGGGTCGAGGCAGGGAAGAATATTTACAATATGTTTCCTTAGACGTGCACCGGCACGGCGAGCTTCCGCCCCTTCACCCGCCGACACCAGTAAGTCCACCTCGCCAAACCGCAGACGCTCGATCGAGCCATCTGCGGCCAGAGTTTTGGCGGCGCGCCCGACAACACCCTTAGGTAGGCCTGTCCACCAGGCGGCGTCGTCCACGGTTGCCGGTCCGAAGGAGGAGAGGTAGAGCCCTACCAGCCGGGCCAGGGCTTCCTCATCATCCACGGAGCCCGGGTCCAGGCCCGGGAACCACTCCCCCCACAAGTGATAAGTGTGCAGGTTGCTCCTCCATCCGCCGGCAGGACGGCCCCTAACCAGGATGCCCTGGTCGCTCATGAGGTTGACGATGGAGGGGAGGTGCGGCAGGTCGCCGACACCCTCGCGCAGTTGTTTAACGGTCAGGCCCCCTCCCGCCAGCGCACCGGAGATAAGGCTCGCGGCCTTCTCGAACTGGCGAGGTGTGATGTCGTGGAGCTTGCAAAAGCGCCCGGCATGGTCCGCCTTCAAGCGGCGAGTGGCCGTGAAAGCCGTGGGAATGAGGTCGAGGGGGAGCATGTAAACGGTGTTGCGCATGCAGCGTATGCGGCCGAGGCTTTTCTTCTCGTAAAGGGCTTCGTCCAGTTGGTCCCGCAAGAAATCCGGCATCCGCGCGAAGAGGGAGAGGTAGGGGGTGGCTGGCTCGGTGGCGTGCAGCCCCCCCCACGTCCCGCACCAGGGATTCGATGTTCGGGCCCGCATCGGGCCCGGCCAGGTGCTGCAGTCGTAAGACCCGCAGTCTAGCCCCCGGCTCCAAAGCGCCCACGCCCCCCTTCATGGCAACCACCCTTTACCCGCCGAACATCTCCACGTAAGCCCCCACGTCAAACTTGCGCCGCGCCCCGGCCGCGCTCATGTAGCGCACCTTGCCGAATATCTCCCGTTCCCCCCAGGCGCGGTCGTGCACCCCGCCGATGCTCCAGGCGATGCCGGCGTAGCCGTTGGGGTCGCGGCCGTCCAGCTGGTAGCGGTCGTTCAATAACACCGCCGTCCGCAGGGCCTCCTCCGGCGACTCCGTCCACTCCAGTATCTTCTTGGCCCAGTACATGCGCATGTAGCCGTGCATGTAGCCGGTCTCGACCATCTGCGACTGGGCGGCGTTCCACAAAGGGTCAGCCGTGCGGGCTTCCTCGAACTCCTCAAAAGAATACAGGTACGGTCGCTCGTCGTGGCGGTGGCGCTCCAGCGTTTCGTGGGCCCAGGCCGGAAAAGCCTCACAGCTGTCGTAGGCCGGCTCATGGAAACAGAAGTTGTCGGAGAGCTCGCGCCGCACGATCAACTGCTCGAGGAAGGCTTCCTGGGCGGGGATGTCCGCGTCGAAGCGCTGCGCCTCCAGGGCCACGCGCGCCGCCGAAAGCTGCCCGAAATGAAGGTAGGGCGAGAGGCGGGAACCAACGTCGGCCACCGGGTCGTTGCTGCTCCGGGCATAATCGCCCAGGCGCCGCTCGAGAAAAACCCCGAGCGCTCGCGCCGCCGCCTTCTCTCCCGGGCGGGCCCACTTCACCGGCGGAACGGAGCGGTCCATCTTCAAGCTGCGTTCCAGCGCCTCCCAGTCGACCGCATCAGCCCCGGCCCCGCCGAAGGGGTGGCGTTTCGAGCGCGGGAATTCCTCCAGGAACTCCGGCAGCAGGCGCCGCAACTTCGGCCGCAGGGTGTAGGCGCCGAACTCGCGTTTGTCCGACGCCGCCCGGCAGGGGACGATGTTGTGCGCGTCCACCCGAAAAAAAGGGACGTCTGCCACGCCCGCCACCTGCCCCACCCACTCCCGCTTGATACGCAGGGGGTCGAAGTCGGCCACCAGCGCGGCCGCATCCATCTCCCTCACCAGCCCAGGGATACGCGAGGCAGGTTCACCCCTCAGCAGATGAAAAGATATCCCCATCTTCCCCAGGTCGCGCTCCACTTCGCGCAAGCCCCCGAGCATGAACGAGTACTGGCGCCAGGTTGCGCCCAGGAAGCCGTCCGTCAGGCAGAAGGCCACGGCCAGGGGGGTCTTTCTTTCCAGGGCGAGTTCCCGGGCGTATTCCAGGGCCCAGTTGTCCCGCACCCGCTGGTCCCGGCTCATCCAGTAGACCACCGGACCGCGCCCCGAGCCGCGCCCCTCCCGAACAAACTCTACACGTTGTAGATTAACCGGGCTCACAGGTCCCGACCCTTGCCGGAGTCGGTGATCTCCACCAGTTCCACCGGGTAGGGGGCGAAGAAGGTCTGGGACGCCAGATACTCCTGGTCGAAGCGAGCGATCCAAGCGTTGATCACGCTAACCGGCGCGCTCAAGGGCACCTTGCCGGCGCGGTACTGGTCCAGGTCGTCCAGGAAGAAAGCCTTCTCCGGCGACGTCAACCCCTGCTTGAAGTAGCCCAGGGCGTGCATGAGAACGTTGATACCGGCAGTGTAGCGGGGGGTCCTGGACAGCGCCTGCAGCAGGTGGGCGTGATACTCTTCCAGCACCACCTCCAACGGCCTCTTTTCCGGATTGGCCACAATCTTGCCCATGGCCTTCATCTCGCCCTGGTTGTAGGCCATCAGCAGCAGCTTGTTGCGGGAGTGGAAGCCCACCAGGTCGCGCATGGCGGCGGAAGCGCGCATCTCCCGGAAGGAGGCCAGAGTGAAGAGCCGGGTGAGAAAGTGCTCGCGGATGCGGAAGTTGTTGAGCCGCCCCTCGTCCTCCACCGGCAGCAGGGGGTGTCTGGCCAGGATGGCCCCGCCGAAGAAGCCCGGACCCTTTCCCAGGGCCGGGGCGTTCTCCTTCTCGGAGCGGATCTTGACGTCCTTGATGCCGCAGGAAGGGGAGCGGTACTTGAGCAGGAAGCCGTCCACCTCGCCCAGGCCGTCCAGGAAAGAACGGCAGAAATCCACCATTCGATCGGTGCAGTCCAGGCCGGTGGTGGGCTGCAGCAGTTTCAGCCCGGCCTTGGTCTGAACCACCCGGATGGGGTCGCGTGGACATCCCAGTCCTATCTCCATCTCGGCACAGACCGGGTTGAAGTCGGCCAGCGGGATGAGCTTGCGCACGAAGGGGTCGGGTACCATGGCGCCGTTGTAGCGGCACGCCTCGAACTCCAGGCACTTGCTGGAGACTATCTTCGGCCTCGCATATTCCATGAGCATCCCCTTCTTATTCGATTATTCGATGCCGGCGATCTTCTTCGCCAGCTCGGCCTTCTCCTCTAATCCTCCCTGCCGGTAGATGACGATGCGCTGGGCCTGGGGTGAGCCCGCGCCGTGCAGGCTCTCGGTGAGATAGGCCGCCGCGCCGCACCCGATGGTCAGGTTCTCGATGAGCCGTACCATCTTGACCCGGTCCAGGGTGGGCACCCCCGCGTCGCCCTTGAAATACTTCTCCAGATATCCACCGATCTCCGGGTTTTCGAAATCCAGCTCGGAAGGGGTGGTCACCACCAGGCCGCCGGCGATGTCCTGCGCCAGGCGGGCGATCTCGAAGGGGTAGCGGGTGACGTTCTGCTTGCAGACGTTGGCCAGCAGCACATCCACCATCCACGAGCCCGAGGGGTGGGCTTACCCAGGGCGCTGCAGGCGATGCCGCAGGCGTAGAGGGTCTCGTTCAAGTGGACCATCTCGGTGAGCTTGTCCCGCACGTGGGAGGCGCGCTCCACCCCCTGCCAGCGCGCGGCCAGCAGGGCGGCGCCAGTCAAACACGTCGCCCACCCCCACCTTGCAGCCACCGTAGCTCTGGCGGTGGAAGGCGGCGAAGCGCTCCACCACCTTGCCGCTCTGGTCGTATTCCCCATTCATGAAGACGCGTTCCCACGGCACGAAGACGTCGTCGAACACCACCAGCGCCTCCTGGCTGCCGTAAAAAGCGTTCCCCACATCTACCGGGCACCCCTCGCGCTTGCGGGTGTCGGAAGGCTGGCGCCCGAGGATGAAGGTCACCCCCGGCGCGTCGGCCGGCACGGCGCAGCAGACGGCATAGGCCGCCTCGTCGGCGCGCATGGCCGTGGTCGGCATCACCAGTATCTCGTGGGAGTTCAACGCTCCGGTCTGGTGGGCCTTGGCCCCGCGGATGACCACGCCCCGGGAGTCCTCGTCCACCACCCGCACGAACATGTCCGGGTCGGCCTGCTCGGCCGGCCGCTTGGCCCGGTCGCCCTTGGGGTCGGTCATGGCCCCCTCCACCACCACGTTCTCCTCCTGCACCCAGGCCAGGTAATCCTTCAACCGTCTGGTGGTAGCCGGTGCCGTGCGCCTGGTCGCATTCCCAGGTGACCGAATAGAGGGCGTTGAGCCCGTCCATGCCTACGCACCGCTGGAAGCAGGTGGCGGTGCGCCGTCCCAGCAGGCGCTGCATGTCCACCTTCTTTATCAGGTCGTCGGGGCCCTGGTGGATGTGGGTGAAGCGGCTGATCCGCTTCCCGGTCAGGTGGGACTCGGTAAAAAGAAGGCCTTCCGCCCCGGGCTCGTTCCCCGGATCGTAGGTCTCGCAGACGGCCCGCCCGGAGGGGCGCACCAGGGGGTGTTCCACCGGGTCCGGGACGCGTTCGCCCAATACGTAGACGCGGCGCTGGAGGCGGCGCAGGCTTTCCAGGTACGCTTCAGGGTTGTCTATCTTGAGCATCATCCACCTCTGGTTACCTGTCCCCGACCTGTCACTGCATGGCGTCGAAGGTGGCGAAGATCTCGGCGTCCTTCGGGTATTCCGTCTGGATGCTGGCGATGTGTATGTACTTGACAGTACCGTCGGCCGAAAGGATGAAATTGGCCGGCCGGGCGATGTTCACCGATTCGAAGTTCGCCCGCACGTACACGCCGTATTCCTTAACCACCCTGCGCTCGGCGTCCGCCAGGACCGGGAAGGAGAAAGTATGGTCCTTCAGGTATTCCGCTATCTTCTCCCGGTTCTGGGCCAGGATGGTCACCGCCCCTACGCCGCGCCGCTCCAGTTCTTCATGCTTACTCTGTATATGCCCCATATACTCGCGGCAATGCGGTCACCAGGTCCCCCGCCCGAAATAGATCCACAGCGGACGGTCCAGCAGGTCGGCCAATCCGACCATCTCGCCTGTCAGCGCGTCGGGTAGCCGGAAATCAGGGGCCTTGTCTCCCACTTTCACCAGCTTGCTGTCTTTGGCCATCAGCATCACCTCCAATCCGGTTATTCCCCGAAACAATGGAAGCCAAACGACCCCACAAAACTATTGATTTGGGTGCCGGCTTGTGCTAGCTTGGATATACCGTCCATGTGCATATCGTATGAACTTAAGGCCTCCGTAAGGTGGCCGGGTTTCCTTCCCTCTCAAATTCCACCGGGTATTTACATATGGCGCGGTCATTCGCGCCGGACCCAACAAAGTGCAACAAGGAGGCGGGGGGGCTTCGGCAGTAACCATGTAAAGGAATCCCCTCCTGAGACGGAAACATACCGGGACTCTCCGCCCCTTCCTATTCAATAGTTCACCGGCGACACGAAACGCCGTTAGCCATAATCCAGAAATGGTATGCCGAGGTAAGTTGGAAGAAAGAAGTAAAGAAGGAAAGAAGGAGGAAAGGAATGCCGTATTTCACCGATTTCAAGACGCTCGCCGATCTGATCGAAGAGACCTTTACGGAGCTCATGAAGGATCCCGCCATCAAGGCGAAGGCCCTGGAGTCCAAACTCACCGTGAAGTTCGAGTACCGTAATCCCGACGGGGAGCTGTGGGTTGACTGCAAGACGGACGAAGTGCTCACCATCCCCCACAAGCCCGACAAGGATCTGGGGCTTGACGCCACCCTGTCCATGGAGAGCGACACCGCTCACGCTTTCTGGTGTGGCAAACTCAACCTGCTGGGCGCCATGTCCTCGGGCGAGATCGTCTCAGAGGGCTCCGTACCCCGCCTGCTCAAGCTGCTCCCGGTCATCAAGCCGGCTTACGCCATCTACAACAACCTGCTCGACGCCAAGGGTATGGGCGATCTCAAGATCGTGGATGAAGACGAGGAAGACGACGAGTAGACGAATACCTTAAGAAATGGAATGGTCGGGGTGGCTGGACAACGTCGAGCGCCAGCTGCACGCCGGGGATGACCCCCGCGGCCGCATAACGGCCGGCCAGATCCGCGACCGCGTCCTGCTCAAGGCGTACCTGAAGAAAAGGGACGTGGTCGCCGATCTGGGGTGTGGCAAGGGTTTTCTCACCCTGGAGGCGGCCCGCCTGGTAGGAGAAGAAGGGCGGGTCACCGGCATCGACACCAGCAGGGAAGCGCTGGAGAAAGCGCGAGGCGAGGCGGTTGCCCGCGGCCTCTCCAACCTGGAACTCGTCCAGGCAGACCTTAACTCGCTTCCCCTGGAGGCGGAGAGCGTTGACGTGGTCCTGGCCCGCTCTGTCTTCGCGTACTTGACGGACCGGCGGGAAGCCTTCCGGGAAGCCTGGCGCATACTACGACCCGGCGGGCGCATCTCCCTATTCGAGCCGGTGATGGGAGATGAGACTTACCAGCTCGACTGGGGGGAGGCTGAAGCGGCTTACAGGAAGATGAAACTAGTCCTCCAGCTGCACCACCCCGCCTTCCGATACAGTATCATGGACCTCAGGGAGGACCTTGAAGCGGTGGGCTTCGAGGGCCTCGAAAGTTTTGTCTGGCACGCGGATGCCACTCGCGTTTACGGGGACGTGCGGGAAGCCGCGGAGGACCTGGGAGAGCTTCTCCCTGGAGAACTTGCTCCCCTCGCATACTGGAAGAAGTACGGTATCAAAGACGAAGAGATCGGGCAGGTGTCGGAGCGCCTCTTTTCAGAATCGTCCCGGCCCGGCTACCGCAATAACATGCCCTGTGTATATTTCTGGGGCGTAAAAGCCCCCCTGGGAGGAAAAACCGCTTAGAAGGAGGACAAGATGAAAGGGTTCACAGGCAGAATCATAGAGGTGGATCTCGCCACCGGTGAGATCGGCTTTTATGAGATCGAGGAAGAACTCTACCGGAAATTCATCGGGGGAGCCGGCCTGGCTGCCAAGATATTCTACGATCGGGTGCCGCCCGAGGTGGAGTGGTATGATCCGGAAAACCTGCTCATAGTAATGGACGGTCTGCTGACCGGGAGCAGTTTCTCCGGCACCGGGCGTTTCTCCATGGCCACCCGCTCGCCCCTCACCAACCTCTGGGGAGAGGGCAACTGCGGGGGGTCTTTCGGCCCCGCCCTCAGGCATGCCGGTTACGACGGCATCATCTTCAAGGGTAAGTCGGAAAAGCCCGTCTATCTGTTTATCGAGGGCGATACCATAGAACTGCGCGACGCTTCGGAACTGTGGGGCCAGGATTGTTACGAGACCCACGAATGGCTGGAGTCCAACCTGGCCGACGGTAAGCCGCTGCGCTCCCTCTCCATCGGCCCGGCCGGGGAGAGGCTGGTGAAGATCGCCTGCCTGACCAACGAGATCGGCAGTGTCATAGGGCGCTGCGGCATTGGCGCGGTGGCCGGCGACAAAAAACTCAAGACCATCGCCATCCGGGGCGGCGGCAAGTACCAATATCACGATCCCGAGAAGGCCAAGAAACTGGCCAAGCATTGCGTGGCCAAGCTGAAGAGCTCAGTGCTGGCCGGCTCCATGCACGAAATGGGCACCAACGGCGCCTTCGATACCGGCATGCTCTCCGGCGATGTCCCCACCAAGAACTGGCAGATAGGGGAGTGGATGGACGCCATCGACACCCTTAACTCCTTTTACTACAACGACAGCATCCTGGTGAAGATCATCGGCTGTTATGCCTGCTCGGTGCGGTGCAAGCGAGTGGTGAAAATAGAAGAAGGCCCCTACCAGATGCACGAACATGCCGGCCCCGAATACGAGACGGTGTGCATGATGGGGACCAACATCCTCAACCTCAGCCTGGAGGGCGTGGCCAAGGCCAACGACATGTGCAACCGCGTGGGCGTGGACACCATCTCCATGGGCGCGGTCATCGCGGCCATGATGGAGGCTCAGGACAAAGGCTTGATCGACCCGGCGGAAACCGGCCTCGATTTTAAGTGGGGCAATATGGAAGCGGCCCTGGAAGCCATCCGCCTGACCGGCTACCGGGAGGGTTTCGGGGATCGCATGGCCGAGGGCTCCCTGGCCCTGGCGACGGAGCTGGGCGCTCCCGAACTGTCCGTACAGGTGCGCGGCCTGGACTTTCCCGCCCATGACCCCCGCGGCTTCCACGGCTTTGGACTGGCCTACGCCATGGGTACGCGCGGCGCCTGCCATCTCAACTCGACCAACCTGATGGCCGAAGGTGGCATGGGGGGATGGCCGGAGATCGGGCTGAGGGGCCCCTACAACGGGCTGGTCTCCAAGGGCAAGGCCGAGCTCACCTGGAAGTGCATGGCCCTCGGGCAGATAATGAACGCCCTGGTGATGTGTAACTTCATCGGGGCCTGGCTAAGTCTCCAGGATGAAGTGGACATGATCAAGGCAGCCACGGGCTGGGACGATTACACCATGGAAGAACTGATGGACAACGGCTGGCGCATCTGGTATCAGAAGCGCATCATGCTCAATAACTGGGGCTCCGGCGTCGAGGACGACGTCCTGCCGCCCAAGACCCTGACTCCCACCAACGAAGGCGCCAATGAGGGTTCCGTGCCTAAGATAAAGAAGATGCTGAGAGAATATTACGAACTGGCTCAGCTGGACGAGAGGGGATTTCCCACGGAGGAGCCGCTGAAGAAGTACGGCCTTGTTTAGGGGAGGCTGAAGGGCGACGAGGCGCCGGGAAACCGGCGCCTCGTTCCAATCTCTAGAGAAACACCATGCCGGACGTCTACATCGCTCACGCCATCAAGGATGTCGCCTTTGCCAGAAAGCTTGACCAGGCCTTAAAGGAAAAAGGGCTGGAAACGTGGGCTTGCTATAAGGACTCCCCCGAGGATATGGCCCTGGCGCGACAGGCGCTCAAGGAGCGCGGGCTCGATAAAACGCTGGACTTCGATGACGTCTATGAAGAGCTGGCCTTTGTCTCAGCGAGGAATCCGTCAAATCGAGAGCATGCAGAAAAGAGATGAGCATAGCCCTGGAAGACGGTAAACGCATCATCCCCATAGTCGTCGACCAGACGGATATTGAGAAAACCATCCCCGAACTTACCAGGTTGGACCGATTGGAATTCTGCCGGGAAGACCGGTTTGACCGGGATCTCCGGGAACTCCTCGAAGCAATCCAGGGGGAATAAAAAGAAGGGCGGGCAAACCCCGCCCTTCTCTGACTATGGTCGTCGTCAGTCGATGAGGTTGGACAGGTAGAGCGCCGAGCCCGAGGCCATCTCGGTGCCCACGCCGCGCGCCCCGGCGTCGGCCCCCACCAGCCACAGGCCCTTGACCGGGGTCTGGTTGGTGGGGCGGTGTATGCCGGTCTGGCCTACGTGCTGGCCCAGCCCGATGCACTCGCCGGTGGTCTTGCCGGTGATCTTGGCGGTGTGGGCGATATGGGTGCGCATGCTCCACTGGATGTGGTCCTTGATCTGCGGGAATATCTCGAAGAGGCGCTGCTCCGCGCGGTCCAGGATGCGTTCGCAGTGTTCCACCGTTTCCGGGTTGACGTCGATGGGGCCGGGCACGCCCATCATCACCAGCTGCTTGCCCAGCGGGGCCGAGTTGGGGTCCCACTCGGAGGGCATGGGGGTGAACAGGAAGGGGTCCTGCGGTACCGTGCCGTTGGAGATGTAGTCGAACATGGTGTCCGGGTTGACGTTGGGGATGTTGAAGAAGCTGGGGGTGGGCAGATCGATGACCCTGCGGTCCAGGCCGTACTTGACGGTGATGTAGGAGCAGGACTGCTTGAGGCCGCGGACGTAGGTGACGTACTCGGCCGGGAAGCTGCTATCGCCGGCCAGGTCCACGGTGCGGCCGATGCCGGCGTTGGAGATGACCGTGTCGGCTTCGATCAACTCTCCCTCCCTGGTCTCCACGCCCTTGACGCGCTCGCCCTCCACCACGATGCGGGCCACTTCGCAACTGGTGCGCAGCACGCCGCCGTTGCGCTCGAAGGAGCGCATGAAGGAGTTGGTGATCTCGCCCGAACCGCCCCTCGGCACGCCCAGGGTCTTCTTGTGGAAGGCGTTGAGGAAGCACCACAGGTACTCACCGGCGGAAACCTCGGTCCACGGCGTGACGGTCAGGAGCATGGACAGGGCAGCCATTCCCTGCAGCATGAACCAGTCGTCGGTGATGCGGTGGAGGAACTCCTGGAAGGTGATCTCGTCCAGCTCGGCCAGGAGTGCCTCGTTGCGCCGGGCCAGGCCGGCGGCGATCTTGATCAGCTCGAAGGGGTTGTAGCGCTTGGAAGCGCGGTAGAGCTCTTTCTCCATGGCCTTCAACTCCCGGCCTTGCCGGGCTTCTTCAAGGATCTGCTTGCGGTTGAGCATCTGCTTTATCCCCGAGACGGCGTTGGTAGCCAGGCGCGGGTCGGTCAGGCTCTGATAGAGGTTGATGTGGTAGTGCCCGCCGAAGAGGCAGGTCTCGCTGGGGTTGGCCGTCATCCACTCCAGGTCGCCGCCGACCCTGCGGTTGATGTCGCCGTGCTGGCCGGAGTTTCCCATGGAGAACATGTGCACGCCGGAGTCGACCAGGAAGCCTTCCTTTTTAAAGGTCCAGCACTTGCCGCCCACGAAAGGGTTGCGTTCAAGCGCAGTGACCTGAAGCCCTTTTTTCTGAAGGAGTGAGGCGATACCAGCGCCTCCCGGGCCCGTTCCTATTACTACGACTTTTCTTGCTCTGGCCATTATCTCCCTCTCCTTTTCTCTTTCTCTCTCCTTAGCATTATCAGTTTATCAACTTATCAGTAATTGAAATAGCCGGGCATTCCCTTCATCATCACCTGCTGGGCGACGGGGTTTTTGTCGTAAGTCTTGAAGGCCAGGTAGAACGCCGCCTGCATCACCCGTTTGGGTTGTATGGCGGAGATGCGGCTGAGGGCGTAAGCGACGGGGAACACCTTGACGCACTTGCGGAATTCCTTCCAGGCCTCGTACTTGTCGTCGATGGCCAGGGCGGCTATCTTGCCGGAGACCAGGCCGCCGTGGAGGCCGAAGAAGGCCACCGGGTCAATGGCCCCGGCCAGGGTGCCGGAGAGGATCTTGGCGCCGTAGAAGATGCGCGGGTTGTGGAGGCTGGCGGCGGGTACCGGGAAGGTGAACGAGTTCCACTCGGGGACGTCGAAGCCGTCGAACTTGCGGACCATTTTGGCGAAGCCCTCCCGGTTCTTTTCGGAGAGTGGCTTGTAGCGGTTGAAGAGGTGGCAGTAACGGATGCCGCGGAAGCAGGAAGTGTAGCCGTAGTCGGTGGTGAAGTTGTCGTGCCACAGGTGGACGTAATTGAGATCGGTGTCGCAGGTGCCCTTGTAGGTGAAGTGGTGGGAGGTGAGGTAGGGGGTGTCGGTCATGTCGAAACCCTCGAAGTGGAGGCCGGTGGCGACGATGGTGTTGTTGGGCAGCCTGGCCAGCTCGCCCTGTCCCAGGACGGGGTGGTTGAACTCGAACTCCACGCCCTCCGCCCTGGCGATCTCGTAGAGGAAGCTGTCAACGGAAGTAGAACGGGGCCCCCGCTCGAAGAACCATACGGGGACGATGGAGGTGTCGATCTTGCACTCCAAGCCCGCGGGTATCTCCGACATGGCCCGGATAGGTTCCAGTACCTGCGACAGGTCGAAGCCGAGATAGGCGCTGAGCTCCTTGATGCGCAGGGCCGTTCCCTGCCCGCTGGGGTGGTATAGAGGGGATCCGCCGACGCGCGACTCGCGCTCCAGGACCTTGACCTGGTGGCCACGGCGGGCCAGGTTGATGGCGGCGGTCAGGCCGGACAGCCCTGCCCCGACAATGGTGACATCAGACAT
Source organism: uncultured bacterium (assembly GCA_963765625.1). Taxonomy (GTDB): domain Bacteria; phylum Actinomycetota; class Geothermincolia; order Geothermincolales; family Geothermincolaceae; genus CAVXXD01. Next base: position 133,863 of record CAVXXD010000009.1, on the reverse strand, counting down.
GGTGCTCCTCCTTATTCCCTGAAAAACGACGGTCTATCGAATTTTTCTAATTTACCGGAATTTTGTGTGAAAACCCTGTAAAACAAGGGAATTTCTGTTGTGGGAGATGTCCTTGACAGGTGGTGGTTCCCAACATATAATTTCCTTTGAGGTCAAAATGACTGACTAGTCGTTCACTTCCAGAAACATTATAAACGATAGCTGCGAAAAGACAAGAAGCGAATATATACAAGGAAAAGGACGAGCGAGTGAGACCGGGACCCATCGACAAACATCCGTAAACCAAGCCCGCGGTACCGGCTGCCCGTTTTTTGTGCACATTGTCTGAGTCAATGGTAAAGGAGGAAGAGGATGATTGCTGAAGGCGTGATCAAACAGATCGCCGAGATGGTGGGGAAGGAGAATGTCCTCCAGGGCAAGGCCGCCCTGGAAAAGAACTTCCCGCACATGGGCGACCGTCCGCAGTTGGTGCTGGTGCGGCCGCAAGACGAATACGACCTGGCAGAGGTCGCCGACCTCGCCTACCAGAAGGGCATCTCCATGTACACCCTTCGCCGGGACAAAATGGACCCGGCCCTGACCGAGAAGGAAGGCCTGCTCATCGACGTTTCCCGCATGACCGACATCAAGCTGATCGACCGGCGCAACCTCACCGCCAATATCGGCGCCGGCGTCACTTTCGAGCAGCTGATCCCGGTCTGCCTGAAGAACGACTGCAAGCTGCTCCTGCCCATGGCGGCCACCAGCCATCAGGTGCTCCGCACCTACCTGGACCGCGACATGCTTATGGGTTGTAGCGGCTTCCGCCACCCCCAGCTGACCATCTTCCACGCCGTCTTAGCCGACGGGCGCATCTGGGTGTCCGGCGCCCAGCAGATGACCGATGAGGGCATGTGCGACTTCCGCGAGGACCAGGCGCCGCAGTTCTCCCTCTTCTTCGGGGCGAGCGAAGACATCTACGGCATTCCCTTCTACAGCATCGTCTACACCTACCCCCTGCGCGAGACCCGCAAGGTCCAGCTCTGGGGCTTCGACGACCTGGGGCCTGCCTGCGAGCTGGCCTACAAGGTATCCCGCGAGGAGCATTGCTTCGAGACCTTCACCGCCAACGCCCGCTACCTCTCGGTGCTGCTCTCCAAAACCCCGGCCGAGGCCGAGGCCCTTGCGGCCAAGCTCCCGCCGTGGCTGACCGTAGTGACCAACGAGCACCATCCCGAGCTGGTGGACATGTGGTCGGCCTTCGCGGCTGACGACGCCGCCCGCTTCGGTGGCAAGCTCATCGAGGGCGAGCTGGTGGAGGCCATCGACAAACAGCTCTCCAAGCCCTGGTACGTCGCCGACCGTGACTACTTCAAGGGCGCGACCAAGCACGTCTTCAGCTACGACTTCTACTCCAACGTCAAAGGGCTCACCGCCGACGTCTCGGCGTCGCTGGAGAAAAACGGCTTCGCCGCCTCCGACGTCGGCCAGATCATCGCGCCGGTCTACTACGGCGGCTCGGCCTACATCGAGAGCGACGTCTACTACGACTCCTCAGACGAGGACAAGGCCGAAAAGGCCTGCCTGGACGCCTTCAAAATGCTCATCGATAAGAAGTCCTTCGTCGACAAGCCGCTGGGAAAAGTGGCCGACTACATCTACGGCCAGGCGGACGAAGGCTACCTGAGGACCATCAAACTGTTTAAAAACATCGTCGACCCCTCCGGGATACTCAACCCCGAACAACTACTGGAAGGAGTGTAAGCAATGGAAAAACGCATTACCGCTCCCCGCCAGGTACTGGAGGAACTGCAGGCCGACTACTCCATCTGCACCAAGTGCAAGATCTGCCAGGGCGTGCACGTTCAGTTCTGCGAAGACTCCCGCTTCTGGCGCAACTGCCCCTCCGGCACCCGCTTCCGCTGGGAGGCCTACTACGCCTCGGGCAAGATGGAACTGGCCCGCGGCCTCCACACCAAGGAACTAGAGCCCAACGAGTCCATGGCCGGCATCCTCTACTCCTGCAACCTCTGCTCCTCCTGCCAGGAGCAGTGCTACGAAGTCAAGCAGATCCTGCCCACCAAGGTCTTCGAGCTGATGCGCGAGCGAGCCGTCGCGGAGGGCTGGGGCCCCATGCCCGAGCATAAGGCCCTGGCCGATTCGCTGGAGAAAAACGACAATCCCTGGGACCTGCCCCGCGATAAGCGCGGCGACTGGGCCAAGGGCCTGCCGCTGAAAAACCTCAACACCGAGAAAGCGGAAGTGCTCTTCTTCGCCGGCTGCACCTACGCCGCCGACCCCAACCTCTTGAAGGCGGTGCGCTCAGCGGCCATGGCCTTAGTCGAGGGCGGCATGGACGTCGGCACCCTGGGGGCCGAGGAACTCTGCTGCGGCGCCCCCATGCTGCTGGTGGGCGACCGCGACTACTTCGAGACCTTCGCATATGAGAACATCGAACGCTTCCGTGCGCTGGGAGTCAAGACCATCGTCGCTCCCTGCAGCCACTGTGCCTGGGTCTTCAAGGAAGAGTACAAGGAGCAGCTCGGCGACATCGAGGTGCTGCAGATCACCGAGGCCCTGTGGCGGCTGGCCAAAAAGACCAAGACCCTCAAGCCCACCACCGAAGTCAAGATGAAAGTGGCATATCACGATCCCTGCAAGCTGGGACGCCGCTTCGACCAGTACAAAAAGCCCCGCTCGGTGCTGAAGGCCATCCCCGGGCTGGAACTGGTGGAGTTCCCCCGCGCCACCTTCAACGCCCTGTGCTGCGGCGGCGGCGGAGGCGTGCCCTACGCCTTCCCGGACTTCGCCCTGTGGACCGCCAAGGAACGCCTCTTCGAGGCGGAGTCGACGGGCGCGGAGGCCATCGTCACCTCCTGCCCCTACTGCGTGCAGATGTTCCGCAAGGCCATCGAGGCCAAGGGGAGCCCCATGAAAGTATACGACCTGGCCGAACTGGTAATGCTCGGGCTGGGGAAGGAGGTGTAGGTTTATGTGGACCAAAGACATAGAGAAAAACATCAGAGAGCGCCGCGTATCCGGCGTAGTCATGCAGTTCGAGGAAGAACCGCTCCATAATCATCCGGAGGACCTTGCCAGGGCCAAGGCGCTGCTGCAGGAGACCCTGGGCAGCGAGTGGGTCACCGACGACCTCAACATCCTCATCGGCTACTCCCGTGACCAGAGCCCCTTCCCGGCCCAGTACACCCACCTGGTCTGCCTGCCCGCCACCACCGAGGAGGTCGCCCAGATCTACAAGATCGCCAACGAATGCAAAGTGGACGTCATGCCCATGGGCACCGGCCTGACCACCATGGCTATCCACATTCCCCTCTACGGCGGGATAATGATGGACCTGCGCCGCATGGACCAGGTGCTGGAAGTGGACGGCGCCAACAACTTCATGCGCATCCAGCCCGGGGTCAACTACCTGCACGCCCAGGTGGACGCCCAGAAGGTGGGCTGCCGGGTACTCAACCCCTCCACCGCCGCCACCGCCGCGATCATCTCCAACCACGGCTTCTGCAACATCAACACCCTGGCCTCCAAGTACGGCTTCGGTATAGACAACATCGTCGAGACGACCATGGTCATGCCGGACGGCACCATCATGAAGACCGGCCCCGGCGTCTACGGCGCCAACAAGGTCCAGATGCCCGGCCCGGGCCCCGACGTCAGCTCCTTCTACCGCTACGCCTTCGGCACCCTGGGCACGGTCACCGAGATGACCCTGCGCATCTATCCCGAGCAGGACTTCATCTACTCCATCTACCCGGCCTACGAGCCCGACCGGCTGGACAAAGTGGTAGACGTCCTCTACGCGCTGGCCAATGCCAACCTGACCCTGGAACTGGCCCACATGCAGGACTCCTTCTACGGCATCTTCTTAGGCGAGAACAACAAGGCCGCCTCGGCCATCGCCGACAGCATGCCCAGAAACAACCTCTTCTGCATCGTCAGCGGCATGAACGAAGCGGAAGCCATGCTCAAAGCGGATATCGTGGAGCGTATCACCAAGGCGGTAGAGCCCGAGTTCGAGTTCATGCCCCCCGAGGCCATGGCCGACCTCACCGCCGACCTGCGCTCGGCCAACCTGGACCGCTGGCAGAAGTTCTTCAACGTCACCGTGCGCGTCATGCGAGTGCGCGGCTCCTTCCTCATCGGGGCCCTCATCGGCAAGCTGGACAAGTTCCCCGAGATCGAGCGGGCCATGCGCACCACCACCACCGACCAGCGGGGCCATACCGACGACGTCCTCAACCCCGACGACGCCTCCACCTACCTGCAGCCCTATCACATGGGACGCTCCGCCTACATGGAGTACGACCTCTATTCCAACCAGGGCGACAAGGACGACGTCATGGCCACTTTTATAACCTACATGCGGGTAATAATGCAGGCCCTCATGAAGGACGGTCTGGCCATGGCTTGCGGCTTGCTGGCGCAGACCAGGGGCATGGCGCTGCCCATCCCCGAGGCCCTCGGCACCATCGACGACCTGATGCCCATGATGATGCCCAACGCGGCGGCTATCTCAGACTCCTTCCGGGATTTCAAGATAGCGATAGACCCCAACAACATCGCCGCCCGCCGCTGGGACTACGAGACCGGTGTCTGCAAGAAGCTGGTCTTCTAAGCAGGGTCCGCAGGGGAGAAAGAAGTGAAACAGAGGCCGGGGCGCGGTAACCGCAAGGCCCGCGTCCCGACCTTACAACAACCGGGAACGAGACTTTAAGAGGAGGTGGTGCACCCAGGTGGAATAATCGGAGGCTTCGGGTCCGCAGGGAGGGAGTCATGCGATACGGCGCTTGGACGGATGTCCGGATCGTGACGAGGGAACGAAGCCTCCATGTTTTAAAGAGGGAACGAAAGTAAGTCGACCGAATCCTGTCGGCGCTCGGAGCGCCGGCAGGAACATCTATTAAGGACACATGGGCTATACGGGGACTTGGCATCGGGGCATCCTGACAAATTGAAAACAGGTCTTATCGAGAAGATTTAAATAAGCATGGTCAAGCTGAGGGAAATGGGGGGTGCGGAATGTCGGAAGTGATCATCGTAGGGGCGGGGCTGTCCGGGCTGGTTGCGGCGATCCACTGCGCGAAAGCCGGCCACGATGTAAGGGTGCTGGACAAGTACGACCGGCTGGGGGGCTTGCCGGACATACATCCTTCGGTGGATGTCACGCCCATGCGGCCGGAGAGACTGGGACCGTGGCTGGGCATCGAATTGAAACCCCCCTACGTGGTAAAGTCCTCCTGTTTCCGGGCTTATCACTATGGTAAAAAGATCGAAATGTCGGAGGAAGGCTTCCACCTCCACAACGTTGAACGCGGCGGGCGTTCCACCTCCCTGGACTACTACCTTTACGAGCAGGCCCGGGAACTGGGAGTCAAGTTCGAGTTCGGCTGGTTTTTGAGGTCTCAGTCCGATGCGGCCGAACTGCCGCCCAACACTATCATTGCCACCGGCCTGGAGGTTGATGCGTTCGAGGCGCTGAACCTGCCCTACCAGCCGGTGTACGGCTGGATCTTTAACGGCCTCTACGACGGCCCGCCGGTGATGGTGGGCTGGTTCGACACTTACACCAATGACTACAACTACCTGGCAGCCTCCAACGGAGTCTGCTTCGGGCTGGGCTTCGACCGCAGGCCGGTGGCCCCGGACATGGAGAAGCGCTGGAGGAAGCAGCTGCTCGAGCAGGAGGGCGTGAACATTCCCGAATGGCATCTGCATGAGGGAGTAGTGTCGGCCAGGACGCCCTTCCCCAAGCTGTTCGCCGGCAACAAGATCCTGGCCGGTACGCTGGGCGGTGTGCAGGACCCCCTCTTCCTCTTCGGGGTGCATTCCTCGCTGGTGTCGGGCAAAATAGCCGCGCTGGCCATCGACGACAAGTCCGCGGCCTATGACCTCTTTAAAAAGATGACCTCCGGCGTCATGACCTCGTGGCTGGCCAAGCAGATGTTGCTGATACAGCCCCACTGGTTCAAGAAGCCGGCGCTGGGCCTGGCCTTCGGTTTCATGGCCAACCACGACAAGCTGATGCAGCCGGTGGTCGAGTACATGCTGAAGACGGTGCCGGGCTTCCAGAAGATCTGAAAAAAAGAAACGGCCTACTGCAGGGAGGGAGCACATGGCCAGTAAGAAAGTGACAGTGGTCGGAGCAGGGCTGTCGGGCCTGTCCGCATGCATCTCCGCCGCCCGGCTGGGCTACGAAGTGACATGTCTCAACATGTTCAGCCGGGAAGGGGGCGTGCCTCAATCCTATCCCACCATGGACGCCAGCCCATTCGACCCAGCGCTGATGAGCCGCTGGCTGGGCATCCCCATCGGCGAGCCCTACGTGGGGCCGGCGGACGAGTTCCGTTCCTACGCCTGGGGCCAGCGCTTCGACATGGATCCCGGGCCCTCGGGGCTCCACATCGTGGAGCGGGGTTCGCGCTCTACCGGCATCGACCACTACCTCTGCGAGAAAGCCGTGGAGATGGGCGTGAATTTTGAATTCGACCACCCCATCCTGAGCAAGCGCGAACTGGACGACCTGCCCCCTGGCACCATCATCGCCACCGGGCCCTACACCGAGATGTTCACCCTGCTGGACATCCCCAACGAGATGGCCTACGGCTACGTGGCCCGGGGCGTCTACAAAGAGAACGACAATCGGACCGACAAGCGTTTCTGCATCGCTTACTTCGACTGGTACACCAGGGATTACGCCTACGTCGCCGCGGCTAACGGGCTCTTCTTCGGGCTGCTTTTCTCGCGTACCCCGGTGGGGGAGAGGGAGATGAGCTGCTGGGAGGAGCAACTGCGCGAGCAGGAGGGGCTGGAGTTCAACTACAAGGACCTGCAGCAAGGGCCCTTCCGTTCCCGCTACCCCAACTCACCCACCCTGTTCTCGGGAGATAAGATCCTCTGCGGCACCATCGCCGCGGCCCAGGATCCGGGTACCTACTTCGGAGTGCACGGCGGCCTGGTCTCCGGCAAGATCGCCGCCATCGCCCTTGAGGACAAGGCCGCGGCTCAGGAGATGTTCAAGATCTGCAACCGCAGTTTCAATCGCATGTGGTTCGGCCGGCGGCTGGGCATCAACTATGCGCCGGAGTTCTGGCGGAAGTTCACGATGACCATGGGAATGAAGTCGCAGAGCGGCAGCCCGGAGGCGGCGGAAAAGAGCGGCCGCAACCTGAAGAACATGATCCCGGGCTACGTGCTGCTCGAGAAGTGCATGGAGCAGCGCTATTCCAAGTGGTTGTAGGGGAGAAGGAGGTTAATTCAGATGACCAGTAAGGATCAGCCGGTACATATTATCGGGGCGGGCCTGGCGGGCCTCACCGCGGCGGTAATCCTGGCCCGGGAAGGCCGGGACGTCACCGTCTACGAGAAGGGCAACCGCGTGGGCGGGCTGCCCCTCTACAACCCCTCCCCCCACGGGACGCCCATGAACGTCGAGGCCATGAGCCGCTATGTAGGGTTCGACCTCCGTCCCGGGCTGGTGGAGATAGCCGACCACAGCTTCATCAGCGCATGGGGCAAGCGTTACCCCCTCAAGTTCCCCGCCAACGCCCCGGGGTGGATGATCGAGCGCGGGCCACGCAAGGAGTCCATGGACCACTACCTGGCCGACCTGGCTAAAAGCTACGGGGCGAAAATAGAGGTGGGATACCCCGTCATCGACCGTGAGCAGATCAGCCGGATGCCCCGCCCGGCCGGGCAGCCGGCCAACCACTTCCCCCGCAACGTCATCGTCGCCACCGGCCTGCACCAGGACGGCTTCGAAGTGGCCCACGTACCTTTCCAGAAGCTCTACGGCGTATTCGCCAAATGCCGGGTCCCCTGGCAGGATGCCCGGGTCACCGTCTACTTCGACGACTACTCCCCCGACTACGCTTTCACCTGCTCGGTCAACGGCATCGCCTTCGGGCTGATCTTCAACCGCCACCGCCCCATCAACGACGCCGAGGCGGAGAAGTTCATCAAACAGGCCGTCGAGGAAGACGGCTACCCCTTCCGCAAATGGTTGCCCCTGGGCTTGCCCGGGCAGCAGGGGGCGGCGGCCCCCACCGCCCACCTCACCAACCCCCGCCTCTTCCACGAGGATCTCATCCTTTCCGGGACGCTCTCGGGCATGATGGACCCCATCCTCTTCTTCGGCATGCACGGGGCTTTCCTCTCGGGCAAGGTCGCGGCCATGGCCCTGACTGACCCGGTAGCCGCCAACAAGGAGTTCAAGCGTTTGAACGCCACCTTCAAGCCGGTACTGGCGGGCAAGAAGCTCATCGACAATCCCCTCTTCCCACGGGGCATTCTCATGAAGTATCCCATGCAGGCCGGCCTGGCGGCTTACCCGTTGTTTTACAAATGGGCGACCAAGTACGCTTTGATGGCCAACATCTCCGGTTACAACCGGTTTTAACGGATAACGAGTAAATTGAAATCAGGAGGCACACATGGCTAAGAAAGAAGCTGTAGTAGTAGGAGCGGGCCTGTCGGGCCTTTCGGCGTGTATTTCAGCCGCGAAGCTGGGCTACGAAGTGACCTGTCTCAACATGTTCAGCCGGGAGGGAGGCGTACCGGAGTCCTATCCGACCATGGACGCTACCCCTCTGGACCCGACCCTGATGAGCCGCTGGCTCGGGGTGCCCATCGGCGAGCCCTACGTGGGCATGGCGGACCTGTTCCGGATTTACGGGTTCGGCAAGCCTTTCGACCTCAAGTCCGAGGTGATGGGCCTGCACATCGTGGAGCGGGGGACCCGCTCCACCGCCATCGACCATTACCTCTACGAGAAAGCCGTGGAGATGGGGGTCAAGTTCGAGTTCAACCACCCCATCCTCAGCCAGAAAGAGCTGGCTGAACTCCCGCCCAACACCATCATCGCCGCCGGCCCCTACGCCCACATGTTCAGCCTGCTGAACATCCCCAACGAGATGGCCTACGGCTATCTCGCCCGGGGCGTTCTCAAGGAAGGCAGCGAGCGCAGCAAGCAGCGTTTCTGCATCGTCCACTTCGATTATTACACCAAGGACTACGCCTATGTCGCCGCGGCCAACGGCCTGCTGTTCGGACTGCTCTTCTCACGCAAGCCGGTGGGGGAGAAGGAACTTGAGATCTGGGAAAAGCAGCTGCGCGACGATGAAGGGCTGGAGTTCAATTACCGGGACCTGCAGCAAGGGCCTTTCCGCTCCCGCTACCCCAGTTCTCCCACCCTCTTCCAGGGAAACTTCATCCTCTGCGGCACCATCGCCGCCGCCCAGGACCCGGGTACCTATTTCGGGGTGCACGGAGGACTGGTCTCCGGCAAGATCGCAGCCATCGCCCTGGAGGACAAGGGTGTTGCCCAGGAGATGTTCAACATCTGCAATCGCAGCTTCAATATGATGTGGTTCGGGCGGCGGCTGGCCATCAACTATGCTCCCGACTGGGGCCGCAAGATCGCCATCACCAACGGCTTGAAGGTACAGTCCGGCATGCCGGCCCTGGACACGATAGCAGGCCCCGCCTTCAAGAACATGATCCCCGGCTATACCCTGTTGAACAAGTATATGGAAAAGCGCTATTCCAAGTGGCTGTAGAGGAGGTAGATTTATGAGCAAGAAGGACCAGCCGATTCATATAGTAGGGGCAGGCCTGGCCGGCCTGACCGCCGCCATCGTCCTGGCCAAGGACGGCCGCGACGTCACCGTCTACGAGAAGGGCAACCGCGTGGGCGGCATGCCCATCTACAACCCCTCTCCCCACGGGACGCCCATGAACGTGGAGGCCATGAACCGCTACCTGGGTTTCGACGTCAGCCCCGGGCTGGTGCCGATAGTCGACAACAACTTCATCAGCGTATGGGGCAAGCGCTACCCCATCAAGTTCCCCAAGAACGCCCTGGGATGGATGATCGAGAGAGGCCCCCGTCACAGCTCCATGGACCACTACCTGGCCGACCTGGCCACGTCCTACGGCGCGAAGATCGTCACCGGCCACCCCATCGTGGGGCGCGAGGACATCTTCGAGCTGAAGAAGAACAGCGTGGAGGCGGCCAACCATTTTCCCCCCAACGTCATCGTCGCCACCGGCTTGCACGAGGACGGCTACGAGGCGTCCCACATGCCTTTCCAGAAGCTCAACGGCATCTTCGCCAAGTGCCGGGTGCCCTGGCAGGAAGCGCGGGTGACCGTCTACTTCGACGACTACTCCCCCGACTACGCTTTCACCTGTTCGGTCAACGGCATCGCCTTCGGGCTGATCTTCAACCGTCACCGCCCCGTCGACGACTGGGAGGTAGAGAAGTTTAAAAAGCAGGCCATCGAGGAGGACGGCTACCCCTTTAAAAAGTGGCAGCCCCTGGAAGGCGGGGCGGCCCCCACCGCTCATCTCACCAATCCCCGCCTCTTCCACGAAGACATGATACTGGCGGGGACGCTCTCGGGCATGATGGACCCCATCCTCTTCTTCGGCATGCACGGGGCTTTCCTCTCGGGCAAGGTGGCGGCCATGGCCGTGGACGACCCGGTGGCGGCGGAGAAGGAGTTCAAGCGGCTCAACGCCACCTTCAAGCCGGTGCTGCTGGGCAAGAAGCTCATCGACAACCCCCTCTTCCCCCGCAACATCCTGATGAGGTATCCCATGCAGATGGGCCTGGCCGCATTTCCGCTCTATTACAAGTGGGCGGTGAAATACGCCTATATGGCCAACATCTCCGGTTACAACCGGTTCTGAGGCTGGATGTGAGAGGCCGGACCCAGGTCCGGCCTCTTTGACTTAAAGCTGAGGAGGGCTGATGAGTAAGAAGAAAGTCGTCGTGGTCGGAGCGGGCCTGTCCGGATTGTCGGCGTGCGTATCGGCCGCCAGGCTCGGTTACGAGGTGACCTGCCTCAACATGTTCAGCCGGGAGGGAGGCGTGCCGGAGTCCTATCCCACCATGGACGCCAGCCCCTTCGACCCCGCCTTGATGAGCCGCTGGCTGGGGGTGCCCATCGGCGAGCCCCAGGTGAGCTTGGCGCAGGAGCTGCGCGCCTATATCTTCGGCAAGCGTTTCGACTTCGACCCGGTACCACTGGGGATGTACATCGTGGAACGGGGGTCACGTTCCACCGCCATCGATCACTACCTCTACGAGAAAGCCGTGGAGCTGGGGGTGGCTTTCGAGTTCAACCACCCCATCCTCAACCGGCGGGAGCTGGACGAACTGCCCCCCGCCACCATCATCGCCACCGGGCCCTACACCGAGATGTTCACCCTGATGGACATCCCCAACGAGATGGCCTACGGTTACGTGGCCCGTGGGGTCTACAAGGAGGGTGGCGAGCGGAGCGACAAGCGCTTCTGCCTCATCTACTTCGACTCATATACCAAGGACTACGCCTACATCGCCGCGGCCAACGGGGTCTTCTTCGGGCTGCTCTTCTCGCGCACCCCGGTGGGGGAGAGAGAGATGGGTATATGGGAGAAGCAGCTTAAGGAGTGGGACGGCCTGGAGTTCAACTTCAAGGATTCGGAGCAGGGCCCCTTCCGGTCCCGCTACCCCAGTTCGCCCACGCTGTTTCAGGACGGCAAGATCCTCTGCGGCACCATCGCGGCGGCCCAGGACCCCGGCACCTACTTCGGGGTGCACGGCGGCCTGGTCTCCGGCAAAATCGCGGCCATCGCCCTGGAGGACAAGGCCGTGGCTCAGGAGATGTTCAAAATCTGCAACCGCAGCTTCAACACCATGTGGATGGGCAGGCGCGTGGCCATCAACTACTCGCCGGCCCCGGTGCGAAAGCTCGCCTTCGGCTCGGCCATGTCGGCGACCGGCAACCCGGCCGTCATGAAGGTGGGGGGATATCTCTTCAAGAACATGATCCCGGGGTATACGCTGCTGGACAAGTACATGGAGCAGCGCTATTCCAAGTGGTTATAAAAGATGGCCAGCAAGAAAGTCACCATCGTAGGCGCCGGCATTTCCGGGCTCACCGCGGCTATCACCGCGCGCCGCATGGGCTACGAGGTGCGGGTGCTGGAGAAGTTCTCACGGGCAGGAGGAGTACCAGGGGGGCACCCTACCGTCGACTCCACTCCCCTCGACCCGGCCCTGCTGACACGCTGGCTGGGGGTGCCCATCGGCGAGCCCCAGTTGGGGCCGGCGGAGTGCATGCACGTCTACGTCTTCGGGAAAAAGTACGAGCTCAACCCCGGGCATGTCGGCCTTCACAACGTGGAGAGAGGGCCACGCCACACCTGCATCGACCGCTATCTGGCCGGCGTCGCCGTGGAGATGGGCGCGACCATCGAATACGATTCGCCGGTGCATAGCCAGGCCGACCTGGCCGAGCTCCCGCCCGGCACCATCATCGCCACCGGGCCCTACACCGAGATGTTCAGGGCCCTGCGCATCCCCTTCGAAGTGGCTTTCGGTTACACCATGCGCAACAAGTTCACGGAGAACGGGGCCAGAAGCGGCCGCCGCATCCTGGCGGCTTACTTCGACTCCTATACCAGGGACTACGCCTACGTCGCCTCCATCAACGGCATCGTCTTCGGGCTGTTGTTTTCGCGCACTCCCGTCAGCCGGGAAGCGCTTTCGGTGTGGCGGCGTCAGCTGGAGGTGACGGAAGGGGTCAGCTTCAACCAGACCGATTCCATGCTGGGCTTCTTCTCCTCGAAATACCCCAACTCCACCCGCCTCTTCCACGGCGACAAGATACTCGCCGGGGGGCTGGCCGGCGCCCAGGATCCCGGCACTTACTTCGGGTGCCACGGCGGGCTGGTCTCCGGCAAGATCGCCGCTATCGCCCTGGAGGACAAGGCCCTGGCCGCCGAGATGTTCCGCTGTTGCAACCGCAGCTACAACGCGATGTGGCTGGGTCGGCGGGTGGCTATCAACTACTCCCCCACTCCGGTAAGGAGATTCCTCATCGGCCGGGGGATGAAGCACGCCAGTGACTATGAGGTGTTGGGCCGCATCGTCGGCGCCAGCATGAAGCGCATGATACCCGGCTATCTCCTGCTGGAGAGCCGCATGGAGCGCTACGAGCCACAGGCCCGGACCATGGAAGAACGGGGGTGTGGAGATGGGCGCTAAGGAACAACCCGTGACCATCGTCGGGGCGGGGCTGGCCGGCCTGACCGCCGCCGTCATCCTGGCCGGACAGGGCCGGGACGTCACCGTCTACGAGAAGGGGGCGCGGGTGGGCGGGCTGCCTATATACAACCCCTCACCCCACGCCACCCCGCTGGAGGCCGACCGCATCAACCGCTACCTGGGGTTCGACCTCAGGCCCGGGCTCTCCCCCCTGGACGAGCTGCGCGTCAGCGTCTATGGCAAGACCTACCGTGTCAGGAACACGGAAAATGCCCCTATCTACATGATCGAACGGGGGCCGCGCTCAAGCTCCATGGACCGTTACCTGGCCGGCCTGGCAGCCGAGCGCGGGGCGCGCATCGAGCTGGGCCACCCCGTCCTCACCGACGGGGACGTGGCGGACCTCAAGCGCGGCTCCGGCATGGACAACTATCGTTTTCCCTCCGGTGTGATCATGGCCACGGGGCTGCACGCCGACGGCTTCGAGGCGGCCCAGATACCCCGCCGGACCCTCTACGGCTATTTCGCCAAGTGCCGGGTGCCCTGGCAGGAGGCGCGGGGCGCCGCCTATTTCGACGACTACACCCCGGACTACGCTTTCACCTGCTCGGTCAACGGCATCGCCTTCGGGCTGATCTTCAACCGCCACCGGCCGGTGCAGCAGTGGGAATGGGAGAAGTTCGCCCGGCAGACGGAGCAGGAGGGTTACCCCTTCCGCAAGTTCATGCCCCTGGAGGGTGGGGCGGCCCCCATCGACAGGTTCAGCAACCCCAGGCTGTTCCATGGCGACCTCATCCTGGCCGGGACCCTGGCCGGCATGATGGACCCCATCCTCTTCTTCGGCATGCACGGGGCCTTCCTCTCGGGGAAGATCGCGGCCCTGGCCCTGGATGACCCGGTGGCGGCGCAGAACGAGTTCAGGCGCCTCAATGCCAGCTTCAAGCCGGTGCTGGCGGCCAAGCGGATGCTGGACCTGCTGCCGGGCGGCCTCTTCGTCAAGTACCCGGTTCGCCTGGCCATGAACCTGTGGCCGCTCTACGCGGGGTGGCTCCCGCGTTACGTCTGCATGGCCAACGTCTCCGGCTACGGCCGTTATTGAGGGTGGGCCGGCTTATCATGTATGTGAACAACCGCTGATATATGGGAGGAGATGGGTGATGAAGAAAGGCTCGAAGGACCAGCCGGTCAACATCGTCGGAGCCGGTCTGGCCGGCCTGACCGCCGCGGTGATTCTGGCCAAGGAAGGCCGGGAGGTAACCGTGTACGAGAAGGGCGCGCGCATCGGCGGCATGCCCATATACAATCCTTCGCCCCACGGCACGCCCATGGACCCGGGATGCATGAACCGCTACCTGGGCTTTGACGTCACGCCGAGGCTGGTCCCCATTGAAAGTAGCATCTTCAGCATCTGGGGCAAGCGCTACGAGCACAAGTTTCCGGCCAACGCCGCGTCCTGGATGATCGAGCGGGGGCCGCGCTCAAGCTCCATGGATCATTACCTGGCCGACCTGGCCAGGGAGCACGGGGCCAGTATCGAGGTTGGGCATCCCATCCGGACCGAGGCGGACCTGGCGGAGCTGAAGAAGGACAACGCCCGGGTGATCATGGCCACCGGCCTGCATCAGGACGGTTTCGAAGCCTCCAATATGCCTTTCCAGAAACTCTACGGCATCTTCGCCAAGTGCCGGGTACCCTGGCAGGAGGCCCGGGTCACCGTCTACTTCGACGAGTACTCCCCGGACTACGCCTTCACCTGCTCGGTCAACGGCATCGCCTTTGGGCTGATATTCAACCGTCACCGCCCGGTGGAGAAGTGGGAAGCGGAGATGTTCAAAAGGCAGGCCGTCGAGGAAGACGGCTATCCCTTCACCAAATGGCTGCCCCTGGGCCTGACCGAAGGGGAGGGGTCGGCGGCCCCCACGGCCACCTTCGGCAACCCACGCCTCTTCCACGACGACCTCATCCTGGCCGGCACCTTGTCAGGCATGATGGACCCCATCCTCTTCTTCGGCATGCACGGGGCTTTCCTCACCGGGCGCATCGCGGCCATGGCCCTGGACGACCCGGCGGCGGCGGAGAAGGAGTTCAAGCGCCTCAACGCCACCTTCAGGCCGGTGCTGGCGATGAAGCGGATAACGGACGTCATACCGCGCGATATCTTCGTCAAGTACCCGGCCCGCCTGGCCATGAGCATGTTCCCATTGTACGGCAGCTGGGCCATGCGTTACGGCTTTATGGGCAACATCTCCGGCTATGGCCGTTATTGAGAGGAGCAGCATGAGTAAAAAGAAACAGAGTGTAAATATAGTCGGAGCCGGGCTGGCCGGCCTGACCGCGGCCATCAACCTGGCCAGGCAGGGCAAGGACGTCACCGTCTACGAGAAGGGCAATCGCATAGGCGGCATGTCCCTCTACAATCCCTCACCCCACGGCACCCCCATGGACGCCGACCGCATGAGTTCCTACGTCGGCTTCGACGTGACTCCAGGCATGGAGCCCATGCCCGTCTGCTGCCTGAGTATCTTCGGCAAGCGTTACCCCATCGAGATATCCAGCGGCTCCCCGTGCTGGATGATCGAGCGCGGCCCGCGTAAGACCTCCATGGACAACTACCTGGCTGGCCTGGCGCAGGAGGCAGGCGCGCGCATCATAGTCAGCAGCCCCATCGAGAGCAAAGACGACCTCGACGACTTGAAGGCAGGAGGCGCCAAGGTCATCGTGGCCACCGGACTTCACATCGACGGCTACGAGGCGACCGGCGTGCCCTACGTCAAGCTCTACGGCTACTTCGCCAAGGGCCGGGTGCCCTGGCCGGAGGTGCGGACCACCATCTACTTCGACGACTACTCCCCCGATTACGCCTTCACCTGCTCCGTCAACGGCATCGGCTTCGCCCTCATCTTCAACCGCCACTGCGACATCGAGCGCTGGGAGTGGCAGAAGTTCTCCAGGCAGGCGGTTCAGGAAGACGGCTACCCCTTCGGCAAGTGGCAACCCTTCGAGATCGGCGGGGCGCCGGTCGAGAAGCTCAACAACCCCCGCCTCTTCCACGGCGACCTCATCCTGGCCGGTACCCTGGCCGGCATGATGGACCCCATCCTCTTCTTCGGCATGCATGGGGCCTTCCTGTCGGGAAAGATCGCCGCCATGGCCGTGGACGATCCGGCCGAAGCGGAGAAGGAGTTCAAGCGGCTGAACGTCACCTTCAAGCCGGTGCTGGCGGCCAAGCGGGCACTGGACCACCTGCCCGGCGAGATCTTCCTCAAGTACCCGGCCCGCCTGGCCCTGGACGCCCAGCCGCTTCTGGGCAACCTGTCTTTCCGCCACGCCTTCATGGCCAACATCAGCGGTTACAACCGCTTCTGAACCGTATTGTCGCGAGCGAAACGTTGGTCATCGCGAGCGAAGCGAAGCGATCAAAAAAAGAAGCCCAGGAAAACCGGGGCTTCACCGGGCCGGTTAGCTTGAGTGCCAACAAGATGTACAGCGGTGGAAGGAATGCCCGACGGCCGGATAGAAAACAGTGACAGAGGGTTGTGGCCGAAGCCCGCCGGACCCGGCGGCTTCGCGGACAAGGGGGGTGGAAGATGGCTGAAAGCGCCCAACAGGCCTCGGAGATCTTGAGGGACTCAAGCCTCTTTTCATGGTACCTCATTCCCTTCCTCGCCTTCATAATCTACGTCTACGTGGTGGAGGTGGAGAGGAAGAAGTGGAACATCATCCTGGCCGGCCTGGCCTTCTACGGCCTGGAGTGGATGTTCGAGATCATCAACGCCCTGTGGTTCCACGCCTCCGGCTATTCGGCCATCTGGGTGACTCCCGGCGGCACCGCCTACCTGCCGCTGATCGGGCTCTCTATCGAGATCAGCATGATGTTCGCGGTGGCCGGGGTCCTCTTCGCCAAGACGCTCCCCGAGGACCGCAAGATGAAGATACTGGGCCTGCCCAACCGCTGGGCCCTGGCCCTGGGCTTCTCCGCCTTCTGCGTCTTCGTAGAGATCGTCCTCAACCAGTGGGACGTGCTGGTCTGGAACTACTCCTGGTGGAACTGGCCCAACTTCTACCTCATCTTCCTCATCGGCTACCTGCCTTACTACGTGCTGGCTTTCACCATCCACGACATGGCTTCCATGAAGAAGAAGATATCCATCGTCTCCGGCATCTGGCTGGTGGACATCATCTGCATCATCGTGTTTATGGGCTTCCTCGGCTGGATCTGAGAGTCCGGCAGACCGTGCTGTCGCCTGGCGGGTTCCTGTTTATTCTGCTCCTCTGGGGACTATCGGTCATTCCGGGCCGTTTCACCAGAGGCTATTATCGTGCCGGCAAAGCGATCCCCCTGGCCAGGCAGGCACTGGTGGAAGAAGAATTGGACATATGTCTCCGGAGCCTGAGGGAGAGCGTGTTGCAATCGTTTCTTTTTAAAGCTCATCTTCGTTTCAACAGCATGACTATGCGGGTCCCCGAAGGAAACAGTGGCTTCCTGGAATACTTCCGCCAGACCTTCCTTCCCGAGGAGGAGTCGCGCCTGCGCCGCCTCGAGGGGCGGAAGAGCAAGTTGTGGCTGGCGACGGCAGAAGAGTTGATTATCGCGGCCCCCATCATCCTTGTCTTGATCTTTGCTGGGCTGGATTGGATTGCCTGGTTCATCGGGGCAGCATTGTTGCTGGCCTCCCTGGCCTATTTCGTCAATATCTATGGCAGGTTCTTAAGAAGAGAGCGGGAATATGCCGAAATAGTAAATGAAGTAGATTTGAAGCTGGCCGGTTACGGCAACTCTTGATGCCGGACAATCGTTCCGCCGACGGGGGGCTGATATAATCGAGGTGAGATGAAAGATAAACGTGTCACTATGACCTCGAAAGCTCCCCTGGCCCTGGCGATCATGCTGATACTGACCATCACATTGGTATCCGTACCCGGGAGGGCGATAGCCCCTGCGGCTGACGCAGGGTCCGGCTTGTCCGCGGACGGCACGCTTCTCACCGATGAAGGGCTCGGCGGCAGTGACCTGGCGGAGTATGCGCCGGACAGGGTGCTGGTGAAGTTCAAACCGTGGGTGGAAGAAATCCTGCGGTCGGAACTGCTGGAGTCGCTGGGAGCGGAAGTCGAAGAAGTCCTGGGGGCGCTGAGCCTGGAGCGCATCAAGGTGCTCCAAGGCATCGGGGTCGACGAGGTGGTAGCGGCCCTGCAGGCGAGCCCCCTGGTGGAAACGGCCAGCCCCGATTTCATCTACCGGGCGGTGATGATGCCCAACGACCCCAACTTTTCTTACCAGTGGCACCTGGACAACAGCGTCTACGGCGGCATCCACATGAAGGAGGCCTGGGACCTGGAGACCGGGGACCCCTCGGTGGTGGTAGCGGTGGTGGATACCGGAGTGGCCTACGAGGACTACGGCGACTACCGGCGCGCCCCCGACCTTGCCGGGACCTCGTTCGTGGCAGGTTACGATTTCGCCAACGGCGACTCTCACCCCAACGACGACAACTGCCACGGCACCCACGTCACCGGGACCATCGCCCAGAGCACCAACAACAACACCGGGGTGGCGGGGGTGGCCTTCGGCTGCTCGGTCATGCCGGTAAAAGTGCTTGACTCCGATGGCGCCGGTTCCCTCTTCGACATCGCCCAGGGCATCATCTACGCGGCCGACAACGGGGCCGACGTCATTAACCTCAGCCTGGGCGCTTCGTCGGACTACGGGGTGATGTTGCAGGCCGTAGCCTACGCCTACAACAAGGGCGTGACGGTGGTCTGCGCTTCCGGCAACAACAACGGGCCGTTGCTTTACCCCGCGGCTTACGACGATTACTGTATCGCAGTGGGGGCCACCCGTTACGACGAGACGCGCGCTTCTTATTCAAATTATGGCTCTTCCCTGGACCTGGTGGCGCCGGGGGGCGACGTCTCCGTCGACCAGAACGGCGACAACTACGGGGACGGGGTGCTGCAGCAGACCTTCAACCCGGACACCCAGGATCCTTCCGATTTCGCCTACTGGTTCTTTCAGGGAACCTCCATGGCTACCCCTCATGTGGCTGGAGTGGCGGCCCTGCTGATATCGAAGAGCGGAGCAAGCGATCCGGACTACATCCGCGACGTCCTGGAAGTCTCGGCGGAAGACAAGGGCGCCTCGGGCCGGGACAATTACTACGGCTACGGGCTGGTGGACGCCGCGGCCGCGCTGCGCGCCCTCTCGCCGGTGATCACCGCGGTGAGCCCGTCATCGGGGCAGGTGGGAGAAGAAGTGACCATCGCCGGCATCTCCTTCGGCGACAGCCGGGAGGCGTCTTACGTGTCGTTCGGGGTGACCGAGGTGACCGGGTACCTCGGCTGGTCCGACAGGAGCATCCGGGTAAAAGTACCCGAAGGGATATCCGGCCTGTCACGGATCACCGTGACCACGTCCCTGGGCACCTCGGAACAGTGGGCTTTCGGAGTTGTGCCGACCCTGACCGGCATCGATCCCGCTTCGGGGGCGGTGGCGGGGCAGGTGGTGTCGCTCACCGGCGTGTCATTCGGAGGTAACCGGGGTTCATCCTATGTGTCGTTCGGGGGGACCGCGGCGGCTGAGTATGCCGGCTGGACGGATACGAGCATCGGGGTGAAACTGCCGGCCGGCATCTACGGCCGGGTGCCTGTAACCGTGACCACCGCGGGAGGCACTTCACCGGGGATTACCTTCGAGGGCCCCCCGCCGCCGGTGCCGGTCATCGAAGCGGTTGTGGACACGGAAGGGAACGCCGGTTGTGAGGTAACCATAAGCGGGAGCGGCTTCGCGGCGGAACGCGTTGAATCGTCAGTGGCTTTCGGGGATGTCGCGGTGGAGGAGTACACCCTGTGGTCGGACACCGTCATCGGGTGCGTGGTGCCCCAGGCCGACCCGGGCGTCTACCCCGTCACCGTGGCTACGAGCGGCGGCGTCTCCAACGCCGTCGACTTCGAGTTGACCCCGTTCACCTGGTACCTGCCCGAGGGCGCCACCGACGGGGGTATGGAGACCTGGATACTGGTACAGAACCCCGGGGATTCCGGGGTGGAGATAGCCCTGGACTTCCTCACCGGCACCGGCACGGTCGCCGGCCCCAGGGAGACCTTGCCCGCCGGCAGCCGCCGCTCCTACAACGCCGGCTACTGGGCCGTCACCTACGACCTCTCCACCGTGGTCACCTCCTCCGGCGGCAACGTCGTCTGCGAGCGCGCCACCTACGGCCAGGGGCGATCCTGGGCCACCGCCTCGGTCGGTTCGGCCTCGACCTCCGCCGCCTGGTACCTGCCCGAGGGCGCCACCGACGGGGGTATGGAGACCTGGATACTGGTACAGAACCCCGGGGATTCCGGGGTGGAGATAGCCCTGGACTTCCTCACCGGCACCGGCACGGTCGCCGGCCCCAGGGAGACCTTGCCCGCCGGCAGCCGCCGCTCCTACAACGCCGGCTACTGGGCCGTCACCTACGACCTCTCCACCGTGGTCACCTCCTCCGGCGGCAACGTCGTCTGCGAGCGCGCCACCTACGGCCAGGGGCGATCCTGGGCCACCGCCTCGGTCGGTTCGGCCTCGACCTCCGCCGCCTGGTACCTGCCCGAGGGCGCCACCGACGGGGGTATGGAGACCTGGATACTGGTACAGAACCCCGGGGATTCCGGGGTGGAGATAGCCCTGGACTTCCTCACCGGCACCGGCACGGTCGCCGGCCCCAGGGAGACCTTGCCCGCCGGCAGCCGCCGCTCCTACAACGCCGGCTACTGGGCCGTCACCTACGACCTCTCCACCGTGGTCACCTCCTCCGGCGGCAACGTCGTCTGCGAGCGCGCCACCTACGGCCAGGGGCGATCCTGGGCCACCGCCTCGGTCGGTTCGGCCTCGACCTCCGCCGCCTGGTACCTGCCCGAGGGCGCCACCGACGGGGGTATGGAGACCTGGATACTGGTACAGAACCCCGGGGATTCCGGGGTGGAGATAGCCCTGGACTTCCTCACCGGCACCGGCACGGTCGCCGGCCCCAGGGAGACCTTGCCCGCCGGCAGCCGCCGCTCCTACAACGCCGGCTACTGGGCCGTCACCTACGACCTCTCCACCGTGGTCACCTCCTCCGGCGGCAACGTCGTCTGCGAGCGCGCCACCTACGGCCAGGGGCGAGCCTGGGGGACTGCGTCAATAGCCAGCCCGGCATGGTGAGTATAAGCGTAAATAACAGGGTTAGAGATGATGCCAATGCGGCACGGTTTACCTAGATATCAAGCTCTTTTTCGAGCAGCGCCTTGACCCGGCGCTCGATCTCCGCGGAGGGGCCCTTGGTGTATACCCTGGCTACGATATCGCCGGCCTCCTCCATCTCCTCAACCCCCAGGCCGCGATGGGTCGCCTCGGAAGTGCCTATCCTGCCCCAGAAATCGATGAAAACACCCACTTCCTCCAGGCGGCGGCAGAGGCCCGCGCTCTCCTCCGGCCCCAGGTCGAGCAGTACCTGGTGGGAAGAGGTGAAGCCGCGGTCCCGGAAGCGCACCGGCACGCCTCGCTCGTTAAGCGCACCGGCCAGGGTGCGTGAATTTTCTACCACCCGCCGGCCGTAGCCGGGGTCGGCGAGCATCTCCTCGCAAGCCAGGCCCAGGGCGGCGACGCGGTTGGGGTGGGGGTTGTCCACCAGCACCGGCCCGGTCGCAAGGTCCAGCTCACAGACTTCTTTCAAAGAAGAAGCGGCGGCGTCCGAGTCGGTCAGGATGACCCCGCCCTGCGGTCCGAAGAAGGACTTATGGGTACTGCCGATGAGCACCTCCGCGCCTTCGCGCAGCGGGTCCTGGAACTCGCCGCAAGCTATCAGGCCCAGGACGTGGGAGGCGTCGTAGACACAAGTGCCGCCGTGGCCGGCTTCTTCCAGGGCCTGGGAGAGCTCGCGCACCGGTTGAGGGAAGGGGAAGAAGGACGCCCCCAGAATGAGCAGCTTGGCCTCTTCGTCCCGCAGCAGCCGGGCCGAAGCTTCCACGTCGATGTCGAGGGTCCCGGGGTGAACCGGCAGGGAGACGCGGCGCCGCTCCAGCCGCTCCAGGGCCAGGGGGTAGCCGCCGCTGGTGAAGGGGAGCATGGCCACGGCGTCTCCCGGCGAGGTGAAGGCCAGCAGTGCCGCCAGGTCGCAGAGGTTGCCCGACAGGGGGGTGACGATGGCGTGCCTGGCGCGGAAGAGCCGCCTGGCCAGCCCCTCCGTCTCGCGCACGATCTCCTCAGCCACGCCGCCGCCACCGTAATGCCCGCTGTGATAACGGCCGGCCAGGTCCGAGGCGAGGGCGGCTCGAACCCGGCTGGAGGGACGGTTCTCCGAGGCCACCAGGTTCAGGCCGGCCGCGCGAAGTGCTTCGTGCCGGCGAATGAGGTTCTCGATCATGCTACCCCCTCAGTCAGGAAATTTGGGGTCAGACCCCTTCTCCACTTTCTCATAGATCGGCACTGATGAACATCTTTCGCAGGAGAAAGTGGAGAAGGGGTCTGACCCCAAATTTCCTGGCCTTAATCGATCAAGTGGCGGGCGAAGATGAGCTCGGCACCGGGCTTGCGTTCCGGGCGCGTGGCCTGCCCGCGGCAGGTGGACACGCAGAGGCCGCAGCCGTAGCACTTGTCGCGGTCCACGGCCAGCTTACCCTGGGACACGCTGCGGGCACCGAAGGGGCAGCGGGACAGGCAGACACCGCACTCGTCCGCACCGAGACAGGCTCCCGCGTCCACCACCGCCACCGAGCGGCCTTTACGGAACACGGCATAGCCCTGCTCCCTGAAAGCGTGTAACGGGATGCAGACGCCCTGGTCGCAGTTGCACATGACATAGGCGGCGTCGGTAAGGACGGGCAGGCCGTAGATCTGGTGAAAGAAGCCGTGGCGCTCGAAACCCTCCAGCGCCTCCAGTGCCTCTTCCCGGGTGAGGCGGGTGTAGAGACCGGGGTAGCTGGCCAGGTACTCCTCCGCCCATTTGCCGAAGACCATGTCGGTGTTGTTAGGCACCGAATCCGAGAGAATGTTGCGCGCCCGCCGGCAGGGGCAGGTGCCCACCGCGATGGCGTACCCCGCGCTGTCGATGGCCTCGACAACACGGCGGGCTTCGTCATAGGTGAGGATCTCTCCGTTGATGATGGAGAGGACCACGCCGCACATGGTGTCGACGATGTGCTTGGTAAAGGCGTGGCCGTGGATCCACCGGCGCGTGGCCAGGTAGTCGAGCACGCGCATGATCACGTATTCGTACTTCGAAAGTAACTTCATCATGAAACGGGGCACATACTGGCGCAGGCGGGTATCGCCGTGGCCGACGTGCAGCGGCAGGGCGGCGATGAAGATCAGCGGCAGGAAAAGTCTCTTCAGATAATCCATCTCATACCTCCGTTCAAGAACCTGGCCTTCGATCTGGAACCATCATTGCTGGTAAATTATGGCAGCAAATTCAATATTGGAGACCTGACCCCTTAACTCACGAGGTCGTGGGCGAAGATGAGCTTGGCGCCGGGCAGGCGTTCCAGACGGGTGGCCTGGCCGGCGCAGGTGACGCGGCAGACGCCACAGCCGTGGCAGTTCTCCTCTATGACGATGGACTTACCGTCCTCGCCGGCCTGGCGGGCGTCGAAGGGGCATTGGGTGAAACAGGCGCCGCACTCTTCCACGCCCTTGCAGGCGGCACTGTCCGCTACGGCTATATTTCGTCCCTTCCGGAAGGTGGGATATTTATACTCACAGTGGACGCGCAGGGGAACGCAGACGTCCGGGGCGCAGTTGCAGAGCACGTAAGCGGCGTTGTGAATGATCGGCGTGCCGTAGAGGTTGTGCACGAAGCCGTGGTCATCGAAGAGCTCCACCAGTCGCAGGGCTTCTTCCTTTTCGACCACCTCGTAGCACTCGGGGTAGTTGCGCAGGTACTCTTCGGCCCATTTGCCGAAGGCCATGTCGGTGTTGCAGGGGATGTCGTCGGAGAACTTGTTGCGGGCCCGGCGGCAGGGGCAGGTGCCCACGGCCATCAGGTAGCCGTGATCGGCGATCCCGGCGACGGCTTCCAGCGCCTCCTCCCGGGTGAGAACCTCACCATCGGCGACTTTCAGGACCATGCTGCTGGCCCAGAAGATGAAGCCCGCGGCCCACTCGTAGCGCATGATCCAGTCGCGGGTGGTGGCCCACTGGACGCAGCGCATAAGAAAAGCCTCGTACTTGGTGATGTAACGAAGCACGAACTTCGGCGCATACTGACGGAGGAACCTCCTGCCGTGCCTGCCATGCTCGCCATGCCCGACGTGCGACAGTGTGATGAAGGGGACAAGAAATGCGATACCCAGCAAAGCCAGCGGACCCATGCGAAACCTCCCTTAAGAACGAAGAAAAACTCGATTCCCTGCCCCTAAAGGATAGCATAAGGTGAGGACCCGGAGGGATGCCTGATTGTGCCGGGCCGGGAAGGCTAGGCGGTGGCTTCGGCCTTCCTGCCAGCGGTGAGTTCCCCTACCTTGTGAGAGCGGTCCACCGTGATGGTGTGGCGGTAGAGGAGGTTGAAGGCGAACCAGTAGCTCCACTGGCGACGAAAAGACATGCGCCTGGCTATGGACTTGTAAGAATAGAAGTCCCGCTGCACCTGGTGGGTCTGGTAGTCGAGGCGCTGCGAGCTCATCTTCTTCGGCTGGAAGACCACCCGGCTGTCCCAGGACTCGTCGAACCAGAAGTTCGGCTCCATCCGGTCTTCTTCCTTGAACTGCGCGTGCAGCCGTGTTCCGGGATAGGGGACCAGGGCGGCGAACTGCGCCACCTGGATCTTGTTGCGTATGGCGAAATCGAGAGTGTCGGCGAAGACGGACTCGTCGTCGGAGTCGAAACCGAAGACGAAAGCCCCCATGACCTCGATGCCGTACTTACGCAGCAGGCGCAGGCCTTCCTCGTACTGCTCGACCTTGTTCTGGCTCTTGCCCATCTCTTTCAAGGCCGCGACGGAGGTGGTCTCCAGCCCGATGAAGAGAAAGTTGCAGCCGCTCTCGGCCGCCAGGGCCACCAGTTCCTCGTCCCTGGCCATATCGATGGAAGCCTGCGAGCCCCACCTGATCTTCTGGGGGATGAGGGCCTTAAACAGCTCCTTGGCCTGCTTGGGCCGGCCGGCGATGTTGTCGTCCACGAAAGCGATCACCCGCTTACGTGACCGGTTGGAGCGGGTGATGGTCTCCACTTCTTCAAGGACGTTGTCGATGTCGCGCATGCGCACCTTGCGCCCGTTGAAAGCGGTGACCGAGCAGAAGTTGCAGGCGTGGGGACAGCCCCTTGAGACCTGGATGCTGTTGGCGGCCCAGTAGCGCTTGGGGTCGATGAGGTCGCGCCGGGGAAGGATGGGGCGCTTGAAATCGAGGAACTCCTCCTGCCGGTAAATGGGTTGCAGGCGCCCGGCTTCGGCGTCTGCCACAACCTGGGGCCAGGTCCCCTCGGCTTCTCCGATGACCACGGAATCGGCGTACTGCAGGGCTTCGTCCGGCAGCATGGAAGCGTGCACGCCACCCATCACCACCTTGGAACCCATGGCGCGGTATCGCGAGGCGATCTCGTAAGCCCGGGGCGCGGTGGCGGTCATGGTGGTGATGCCGACCAGGTCCGGCACCTCGGAGAAGTCCAGCCGCTCGGTATTCTCGTCCAGCAGTTTGATGTCGACGTCCGGGGGAGTGCTGGCCGCCAGGTACATCAGGCCCAGGGGGGTGAGCAGACCCTTGTTGAACAGATACGTTTCCCCTTTCTTGGTGGGGGATATCAGATGCAGCTTCAAGCTAAAAACCTTCTTTCCGTACTAGACCTGACCTTAACCCGCGGATTGGAACACCGGCGTTAATACGCAAAAAGCCAGATCCATCACTCGGCATACCTGCTGATCTTTCGTTGCAGATTCAACAGACGTGCTATAAGAAAGATCCGGCCTATTCGGTTTTTCAATCCAATCTTCAATATATCGTATTATACTCCACATTTCTTGACCTTTCCGCCATGATGCGGATTAGCTGTCGATTTAAGACTTGCTAACTATTGACAAATAGAAATACCTCGACTAAACTCGACTCAAAGAGGTTAAAACAAAACCAACAGTATTAAGGAGGAGGTGAAGAAGAAGATGGGTACAGACAAGTCGAGAAGGCCGGACGAGTCGATCAGGTCGGAGCAGTACCTGAGGCCCGTGGAGGTGGCCCGCATGCTCAAGATGAACGTGGAGACGGTCTATCACTACATTAAGGAGGGCAAGCTGCCCGCCGCCCGGCTCGGCCGCAGGTACATCGTATCCCGCAGGGACCTCACGGAGTTTCTGGAGAAGAGAAAGAGCGCGGAGGTCGTCGAGCAACTGGCCCTGTCCGAGAAGGGGGCGAGTATGGTGGAGAAGGTGGCGGACAACGCCCGCCGCGTCCGCATCCTGCTCGAGGAATATCCCGGTGCGACCAACGAGGAGATCGCCGAGGCTCTCGACATCGATCAGGCCGAATCACTGCGGGCGCTGCGCCAGCTGGAGGCCAAGAAGAGGGCTGTCTGCGAGTCGGACAAAGGCGAGCCGGACCGGAAGAGGGACCCCTGGTACCCGTTGACCTGACGGGTGGGGGGAGAGACCGAAGATAGAGAGAAGAGAGAGAAAGAAAAGGATCGAGGAGATCAAGATGTTGGAACAGAGAATGGATGTAACCAAAGCGCGGGCATCGGACGATGCCGCGAACCCCTCCGGGGATTTCATGGCCCTGATCAGCTCGGCCATCGCCGCCATCTTCGCATTCCTGGGCTTCTACCAGGTGGCGGACGGGACTCTGGTCAAGGGCTTCGAGACGCCTTACGGCTTGATCATGCTGGTAGCCGGAACGGCTTGCTGCCTCTTCGCCGGCGCGGTGCTGGGATCTAAGCTGATCAACCCCGAATCCTGGCTGGCCCGCAGCCCGGGGTGGGTCTACTTCGCCACTTCCGCCGTGGTTATCATTCTGTCCATCATGGCCATGGTGGTGGGTTTCCACGGGTATGCAGTGGGGACGGGCCCGGTGGCTACCATGGTTGCGGGACTCTTCCTGGGCCTGGCCGGCATGATGAAATTCTAGAAGAGGCATACGAGCGAGGAGAAAGATACCTTGGCAATGAACACGATCAAGCAGAAACAGCAGCAGAAACGCCAGGACGTCAGGGGCAAAGTAGTACTGGTGACCGGCGGCAGCCGGGGCATGGGCCGTCTGCTGGCCGAGCGGTTCGCCGCCGACGGTGCCCGGGTGGTGCTGTGGGCCCGCACCGAGGCCGACCTTGAGAAGACTGTCGAGGACTTCCGGCGGAACGAGTGGGAAGCTCATGCCTATGCCGTGGACGTCTCCGACCCGCTCCAGGTGAGGACGGCCGCGGCCCGGGTGCGGGAAGAAGTGGGCCCGGTGGACGTGCTGGTCAACAACGCCGGAGTGGTGAGCGGCGGCGCTTTCCTGGAGGTACCGGCGGAAACCCATCGCCGCACCATGGATATCAACTTCAATGCCAGCATGTGGACCACCCATGCCTTCCTGCCGGAGATGATGGAGCGCAACCGCGGCCACGTCATCAACATGGCCTCGGCCGCCGGGCTGGCTTACACCCCCCACATGACCAGTTACTGTGCCAGCAAGGCGGCGCTCATCCATTTCACCGACGCCTTGCGGCTGGAAGTGAAGCGGACGGGCAAGCGGGGAGTTAAGTTCACCATCGTCTGCCCCGCCTACATCCGCACAGGCATGTTCGACGGGGTACGGTCGCCTTTCTGGCTTCCCTGGCTCGACCCGGGCAAGTTGGCCGACCGCATTTACCGCGGCTATCATCGCGAAAAGGACATGATCTGCGAACCGTTCGTGCCCAAGCTGATGCCCCTCTTCCGCGCCTTCACTTCCCGGCGGGCGCTGGACTTCTTCCAGAGCATATTCGGGCTTTCACGCTCCATGGAAGGCTGGACCGGCCACGCTTGAGGTCCCGCACCGGCGCATTCCGGGCATGAGGGTATAATGGGGTCATGCCCGGGATGTTGACCATCACTTCGATCGGCCCTTACGACCTGGAGCTCACGCTCCGGGCCATGGCCGCTTTTTCAACCGAAAAACCCCTGGACACTTCCACCCTGCGGTTTCCCCTGCGCATAGACGGGCAGGCGATGGTGGCGGCGGTGCGGCAGTCCGGCCGGCGGCCGGCCACTCTGGAGGTCGGCGCCTCACCGGCGGCGAAAGGCGCGCGTAGACTGGCGCGGCTGGAGGAGGCGGTGGGCTGGGTGGTCTTCCGCGACCTCGACCTGCGCCCCTTTTACAAGCTGGTGTGTGAACACGCGGTGATGGGGCCACTCACCCGGAAGCTGCGCGGCTTGAAGCCCTCTCGCCCCGCCTCCCTCTTCGACATGGCGGTGATCGCCGTGACCGAACAGCAGATCTCCATGGCCGCCGCCTACCAGATACGGCAGCGCCTCATCCATGCCTTAGGTGAGACGGTGGACGGGCTCACCCTGTATCCCACACCGGAAGTCCTGGCGGAGCGGAGCACGGCCGAGCTCAAGGCGCTGGGTCTTTCCGGGATGAAGGCGGACTACATCATCGGCCTGGCCCGCGGGGTGGCGGAAGGCTCGGTAGACCTGGATTCTTTAAAGAAGATGAGCGACGAAGAAGCGCGCGAGTGCGTAATGTCCTGGCGCGGCTTCGGCCCCTGGGCGGCCGAGTACATGCTGGTGCGCGGGCTGGGGCGGGCCGACGTGGTCCCCGCTGACGACCTGGGCATCCGCACCCTGGTGGGGCGGTACCTCGGTGACGGCTCCAGGATGAACGCGGCGGAGGTGCGGCGGGAGATGGAGCCATTCGCACCTTGGCGCGGCCTGGCGGCTTTCTACCTGCTGGCCGCCCTGCGCCTGCTGGAGTGAAGGGCGGATCAGACGGTTATTTCCCGCAGCCCTTCTTCTCCCAATAGAGTGTTAGCCCCGAGGATCTCCAGCCCGGCCAGGCGGCCGTCCGGCCCGAAATTGGCGATGATGTCGTCACTCAGGTCGCGATTCTCCGCGGTCCCCGGCTCCAGAGCGCTGAACTCGATATAAAGAGCATCCGCTTCTTTGTCGTAATGGATTTTCATTTGACCGCCTCCAGATTCGAATAATACACCTTAACCGTGATCACGACAATTTCAAGAGGGTCGTCAGCGAATATGACCTCGACGGTCTTGAACCTGTAGGGAAGGTTGTTCATAGGGGACACTGCGTTGAAGGTGAACCTGGATTTACATGACTTGTACCCCGTTCGAGCGCTCTTCCATCTACTGCTCCTGACGGTATCTACAACCTCATCGACCTCGGCCCCCCTCAAGCGCATCTGCTGTAATGAATGATGAGTGAATCTTATCCTCTTCATATATCCTCCTTGAAATATGTCGTTATCTTAGTTTAGTATAATGTACAACATAGACAAGATGATATGTTGAGAAGAAGGAGTGAAGCAGGATGCAGGTGGAGACGCTGGTGGAAGCTGGGGGCAGCGGGGCGAACGGTAACGGGAGCAGTGCGGGGAACGGTGGCAGGGGAAGCCTGCGGGAGCGGCTGGCGGAGCTGGGCGCGCGCTCCCTGTCCAGCCTGGAGCTGGTGGACCTGGTGACGGGTAGCGGCAACAGTAAGGAGAACGGCAAGGGTAACGGGCACCGGCTGTCGACGGCGTCGGCCATCGGCGTACTGGGCATGCTGGACTTGGCCGGCCAGTCCATTCGCCTGGAGGAACTGCTCACCGTGCCCGGGCTGGGCATGGCCGGTGGCTGCAGGCTGGTGGCGGCCATGGAACTGGCGCGGCGCTTCTTCGGGGACGGGGGGATCAAGGTGAGCGGGCCGGAGGAGGTCGCCGCCATCGTGGCGGAGATAATCGAGCGGCCGCAGGAGCACTTTCTTACCCTTACCCTGGACGGTGGCGGCTGCCTTCTCGAGAAGCGCATCGTGTTTATCGGCACCCTCAATCAGACGGTGGTCCACCCCCGCGAGGTGTTCTGCGACGCCATCTCCGACCGGGCCGCCGGCATCGTGCTGGTCCACAACCATCCTTCCGGGCGGGTGGAGCCTTCGCGAGAGGACACCGCTATCACCGAGCGCCTGGTGCGGGTGGGCCGTCTGGTAGGCATCGAGGTGGTGGACCACGTCATCGTGGGGCGGGGCGGGACCTTTTCTTTCAAAGCGGAAGGCCTGCTGGTGGAGTGAAGGTATGCCGCTTGAAAATGTATACAATATAGCATACTATTCTGAATACAGGATATCAGGCCGGCATTGAGGAGAACCATGGCCCAGAAGAAGACGTGCATGATCAGGATCGGCTCAGGCTCACGGGATGTCTTATACGACCTTTCCGCCCGGGAGGGCAGATCCATGGCGTCTATACTGGAGGATGCGGTGAAGCAGTACTGGAAGCACAGCATGCTACGCGAAGCGAACGAGGCATATGCCCGCCTCAAGGAGCAGCCGGAAAAGTGGAAGGAGTACAAGGAAGAGCTGGAAGCCTGGGATGTCACGCTGGGGGACGGCCTCGATGGCTTCTAAGCCGGGCTTCCCTCACCGGGGGGAGGTCTGGCTGGCCGACCTTGGGACTACCGTGGGGCGAGAGCAGGCCGGGAAGAGGCCCATATTAGTGGTGTCACAGGACCTCTTCAACCAGGGCCCGGCGGAGCTGCTGATTATGGTGCCCCTGACCACCACCGCCAGGGGCATACCTCTGCACGTGGGGATAAGCCCACACATCGGAGGGTTAAAGAAGACAAGCTACGCCATGTGCGAGAATCTGCGCTCCATATCCCGGGCAAGGCTGACAAGGCGGTTAGGCATCGCCGACCGGCGCACCATGATCATGGTCGAAGAGCGCCTTTGCGCCCTTCTCGATTTGTGACCGTGGCAGAACGGGCGACCGTCCCTGACCCGCCTAGGCCTTCTCCATCGTCTCGCGAGCGAAAGCCCGGGCCCTGGCCAGGCGCTCAGCGTCGGGCTGGCCCAGGGTGTCGGGACGGCGCCGGCCGAAGGCCTGGAGCATCTCGTTGTCGCTCTTGAGCAGGGCCTCGGCCACCGCTTCGGCCAACTCGCCCTGGCAGTGGAAGAAGCCCACGCTCTCGGCGCAGGTAGCGGCCTTGCGGCAATTCACCAGCCAGTCCTCCAGTTGGGCCTCGTCCTCGGGGGCGGCGTGGGTCACGAAGAGGGCGACCTTCTTCCCATCGGCGTGTTTCTCCATGAACTCTTTGGCCGGCTGGGCCGGGCCGAAGGCCATGATGGGGAAGCCGAGGAAGGTCAAGTCGTAACCATCGAGGTTCTCCACCTCGGACAGCTCCTTGAGTTCGGCGTCGCTTCCCAACTCTTCGTCGATGGCCTCCGCCACCTTTCTGGTATTTCCCGATTGGCTGAAATAGGTGACCAGTATCCTCATCTCCGACCTCCTTAATCGCGACGGTGTTTCATCCTTCTTATACCCTCGCCATAAACCCACCGGCCGGGTGGCGTGCAGCTTCAGGCCAGGGCGGTGATGCCCTTGATCAGCAGGTAGGCCCCGAATACCACCAGGATGCCGATGCCGATGGCCTTGTTGTGAGCATCCAGCCAGTCCTTTAGCTTGGCCAGCATCCGTTGTGACTTTTCCGGGGCGACGAACAGAAGGGCTATAGGGATGATCAGGGTTACGAGGGTAACAAGGGTCAGGATCAGGACGGCCAGGACGGTGTCGGTAAAGGCAAGGTCCGCCGCGGATATTTCGTGCAGGCCGGAGATGTAGATGACCCAGGTAGAAGAGTTGATGAGCATAGCCATCACGCCGCGGGTGAATGCCTTCCAGGCCGCCAGGTCCGGTTCACCTTCTTCGGCCCGTTGCTTTGGCTTCTTTCTCAGGACCATGGGGATGGCCGCGAAGCACAGTACGCCGAAGGCCACATCCAGCCAGGCGTCCATCCGGTCAGGCCCCCCGCCGCTACCCGTGCCGTGTAATATGGCCAAAAGGGCCATGCCCACGCCCAGCAGGGTGAGGGCGAACCCCAGCAGGAAGAGCAGGGAGTTCCGGCGGGCATGGCCCCGGAACATCACCGTGATCAGCAGGATGACGGCGACGGGGCTTACGGAGGCGGCCAGGCCCGTAATCACCAGTTTCGGAATAAGCGATTCCATGATGCCATTTTAACTCATAGAGGTTGGGCCATGGGCACGTAGGGGTCAAGCCCAACAGGTGAGGATGTCGTCGATCTCGCCCACTCCGTCGCTTAAGACTTTGATTTTCTCCTTACGGCGGCCCAGGTTCAGTTGTAAGGCCCTCACTATCTGCGCCTGCTGCCAGACCGATTTGCCGACGTAGTCCCGGCTGATTCCCTGCCGGGAGGCATAGTGCCGGAGGACCGCCACGGCCACCGAGTCGCAGGCCACCCTATCCTTCGAGGCCAGGATGAGTCCAGGTTCGGCTGTCCGCATCTCCCCGGAGGCGGGGCCGCCGGTGAGGATCACGGTCAGGGCGTCGACGACGTTCATGGTGTGTTCCGGCACCACCAGGTTCAACTCCGCCACTTTTTCTCCCAGGTCCGCCTGGTGGATGCCAAGGCCGCCGCCTCCGGTCCTGGTCTCGCGGGAGACCACCCCGACGTGGTTCTTGATGCAGCAGGTATATTCGGCGTCGGCCCAAGCGATGGCCTCGTGGTTTTTGAGCATGGGGACGTTGATGAAGTGCTTGAACCTACCGTCGGTGAGGGAGCGCGGGACCATCAGGTTGAAGGCGATATGACGGAAGTCGAAGCTGGTTGCTTCGACGTAATCCTCATCCTCCCAGGCGAGGAAGTTCACCCCTTCCGAAGAAACGACTTCGTAGACCCCGACCTTCTCCGCCACCCCCAGGGTGGAAAGATCGGTGTAGGCGGAGGCCTCCGCCACGGTGATGTTCTTCGCGGGTGTTCTATTCTTGACCGCCCCGATGACCGCGCGCAGTACCTCCGGGTGGGTGGTGACGCGGGAGCGGAGGCGGAAGCCGGTGGTCAGGTTGGGTTTGATCACCACCGTGTCGCCGTGGTCGATCTCTTCCAGGCCGCCCGCCATTTCGATGGCCCGGTTAACCATCGCCGCGATATCTTCGTCGCGCACTATCCCTACGGTGGTACTGCCGGCCGGCGGGGATGGTGATGCCAGTCGTACAATGCTTTCCACCGGCTCTTCCAAGACGCTTTCCGGGTTTTTGCATCCCAGAGGAAAGGCCAGGCTGGCGGCGCAGATGCCTGAGACCTTCAGGAAGTCACGCCGGGTCATCCCGTTGTGCTCGGGCATTTCTTTCGTGCCACCTCCCCGGTCTGGTTTCTTTAATACCATTATATCGGGGATCGAGGTTCTGGTAATATCTATGAAAGCGCTTTTCTTTCAGGGAGGGAGGAAGAGATGGACGACCGGTACCAGGTAAGGGAATTCGATCCAAAGAGGGACCTCGAGGCGGCGGCGCGCTGCTTCAACAGCGGGTTCCACCACATCCTATGGCCGATCATGGACGAGGCGGAGCCCCGGCTGGTGCAGGACCTCGTCCTGGCCATGGCCGGCGCGGGCGACCGCACCTTCGTGGCGGTGGAGGGCGGGGAGGCGCGGGGCATCCTGGTGGGTTGCTTCATGTACCGCCTGAACTGGCCGCGCAAGCTGTGGAAAGTGGGGGATTTCGGTATCCGCTTCGCAGCCAGGCGATACGAGATGAGCACCCTGGCCTACAAGTGTTTCCTGCAGGTGCTCTACGGTTACACGCCTTTCCTTTACAAGCACTCGCTCACTCCGTCGGAGACCCTGCTGCTCACTTCTCAGAGGGAGTACCGCGGCGGCGTAGGCCGGGCCATGATGGACGCCTGGACCAAGAAGACCAGAGAGGCCGGCTATCACCACTCCACGGTCTGCACCGACTCCGAGCTGAGCTGGGATTTCTACGAGCGCTACGGTTTTTCGCGGGTGGCCGAGTTCCCGCTCAAGTCCTACAAATACTCCATGCCGGAGAAATATGCCGCCGGCGGGACCATGCCCACCGCCTACATCTACTCCTTGCGCTGGTAAGTATAAATATTAAGGAGAGCTTTATGGTAATGCCCGTGAACGGCCCGTTCACCGATCCTTTCGACCTCATCAAGCTGCGCGAAGACATCTTCGCGGCCGATCTGATAATCGCCGCGGCGGGGTGGCTGGATCTTTTCACCTGGCTGGCAGGAAACCCTTCGGACCTGGCGGGGATATGCACGGGGCTGGGCATCCGGGAGCACCCGGCTGACGTGGCCATGACCCTCTGCACGGCCATGGGCCTGGTAAGGCGGGAAGGAGAAGTCTTCTTCACCACCAGGAAGGCGGATGAGTTCCTGGTCCAGGGCTCGCCCTGGGACCTCCGCCCCTATCTCGCTTCCCTCAAGGACCGGCCCACCTGCGTCATGATGCTGGAAGTGCTCCGGACCGGCGTGCCCGCGAGCTGGGGAGGGAAGAAGGACGAAGCCGAGTGGCAGGAGGCCATGCTGAGGGAAGAGTTCGCAGACTCCTTCACCGCGGCCATGGACACCCGCGGGGCTTACCTGGCGCCCCACATGGCCGCCGCACTGGAGTGCGAGGGTCACGGCCGGTTGCTGGATATCGCCGGCGGCTCCGGCGTTTATGCCTGCGCGGTGGCGGAACGCCACCCCCACGTGGCGGCGGCGGTGCTGGAGCGGCCACCCGTCGACAAGGTAGCCCGGCGGGCCGTCGAGCGCCGGGGCCTGGCCGGCCGGGTGGACGTGATGGCGGGGGACATGTTCGCCGACGAACTGCCGTCCGGCTTCGACGTTCACCTCTTCTCCAACGTCCTGCACGACTGGGGCATGGAATCGTGCCGGGACCTGCTGTCCAGATCCTTCCGCACCCTGGAACCGGGGGGGATGGTGGTGGTCCACGACTGCCATCTCGACGCCGGGAAAGCCGGCCCGCTGGAGGTGGCTCAGTACTCCGTGCTGTTCATGTTCCTCACCGAGGGAAAGTGTTACTCGCTGGACGAGATGGAAGAGATGCTCACCATGGCCGGCTTTAAGGACGTGCGCCACGTGCCGACGGTGGTCTATCGCAGCCTGGTGACGGCCCGCAAGCCGGGCTGAACACCTGGTGGTAAGCGCGGGGGATACAGGGAGGAACTATGCGCTTAGAAGAAGAGATCACCGCGCTGGTCCCCGCCGGGGGCGAATACCTCTTGGGGTATGCCGACATGCGCGGGCTGCTGCACGAGAAGTACCGTGACTACAGCCATGCCGTGGTGGTGGGCAAGCGGCTGGACGATGCCGTAATAGACTCCATAGGTGAGGGCCCCACACGCGACTACTACGACCAGTACCGGGAGACCAACCTGGAGTTGGAAGAACTGGCCGGGAGCATCGCTGCCAGGCTGTCGGGGTTGGGCGCGCGAGCCCTGGCCATCACTCCCACCATGGATGAGGAGTGCGATGACTCCTTGTACCTGGAGAGCCTGCGCGTCACTTTCTCGCACAAGATGGCGGCGACGCGGGCGGGACTGGGATGGATCGGCAAGACCGACCTGCTGGTGACGGAGGAGTTCGGGCCACGCCTGCGCCTGGTCTCGGTGTTGACCGACCGGCTGCTTGAGCCGCTGCGCCCACCCGTGGACGAGAGTCGCTGCGGGGGGTGCGAAGAGTGCGTGCGTGCCTGCCCGGGAGAGGCGGCTAACGGCCGGCTCTGGGATATCCATACCGACCGGGACGAGTTTTATAATGCCTTCGCCTGCCGGGCCGCGGCCCGGCGAGGTCTCCAGCCGCCGTTTGGACATGGAGATCAGCCTCTGCGGGATCTGCATATCCGTCTGTCCCCAGGGCCGGGAACAACAAGCATCACCTTAAGCTTTAGGGTAATATCATCTTGAGATAATACTCGTGGAGCCTGGAATAATCAGCCTTTGAGGGCGGCGGCTATGTCGCGGCCGTATTGTTTGGCTCGTTCGAGCTCCCCTTCGGCCAGCGGGCCCTTCATCCCCTCGACGTAGGCCTTGAGGGGTGCGGCAAGCGGCAGCAGGTCCCTCTCGCGCAGCATCTTGTCGATCTGATCGGCACCCTTGGGGTCTGGTTTGTCGCTCTTTCCCCTGATTCCCGTACCAAAGGCGGCGAAGGGCTTCCCTGCCCAGTCCTTGTCTACATACTTCTTTATGAACTTGCGTATGGGTCCGGTCGCCTTGCCGGCGCGGGTACCCGAGCCAGCTACGATGAAGCCGATATCGCTGCCCAGTTTCTTGGTGGTGGTTGCTTCGAGCAGGGACACCACGTAACCGGACTCTGCCAGCCCCCCGGCGATGCTCTCCGCTACTTGCTTGCAATTGCCCCACTTGCTGTGGTAGACGACCGCTCCCTTCATTTTGGTTGCTCCTTCCCTCGCGCTTCTTCCAATATGACGGAGCCGGGGTCAAGACTTCACGGCTCGGAAGGTGCCCGAGTATGCACCCCCGGCGAAGTTCCCCTCGATGACCCCTTCGCCGGCTTCATGCAAGCTCCCGGTGATGGTCAGCTGCTCCGTGGTGTTGCCGCTCTGCGGGGCCATGCCCGGCATGTTCACGGTGGCCTGGACGGCTGCGGGACCGCTGCCGGTGAAGGCCCCGTCACTGACTGTACCGGTGAAGGTCCCGCCCACCTGGTAGTCGGCGGTGGCGGCGACGTTGGCTCCCAGGTTGACCGGCACGGTACCCGTCCCGGCGTAGGCGAAGACGAAGCCGCCCGCGCCGTCCAGCTTGACGGTCACGGCGACCTCGATCTTGAAGGTCTGCCCGCTGACCATTGCGGTCATCAGGGCCGTGCCCTTGTGGGTGGCCGGCTCACCCGAAGGTAAAGGAGGGTTTTCCGCCCCCGCCCCCGGGCCGGTTGCAACGGCCTGCTCGTACTCTTCCATGCTGATGCCGGCGTTCGTCGTGGTGCCGGGACCGCCCGGGTTGGTTGTCACGATTTCTTCGGTCGTTTCGACCTCACTGTCGTCCTGGCCGGCAACGTCGCTTTCGTTATCACCACTGCCGGTGAAGATGGTAACAAACAGCACAGCCACCAGTATGGCCGCCAGAACGGAGAGCACCAGTATGTTTATTTTTTTGCTAGAGGGATCCTTATCTTTCATATGGGTTCAATTATAGCGTACGGAGATCAGCGCGCCCCCGAGCCAACCGTGACCCGGCCTTTAGAGGAAGGCTCCGAGGCGGCTTTGTGCCTCCCCAGGAGGGGACGGCCCCGGTCCTTCTCCAGCTTCTTGGCGGAGCGCTTGGCGCCCCAGGCGATCTGGAGCAGGTCGATCAGCTTGGGCATCCCCAGGCCGCGGCCAAAACCGACCAGCCAGGTGAGCCAGCGCGGGACGAACACCTCGGCCTTGTTCTTCTTCACGCCGCGCAACGCTTCGTCCACCACGCGCTGGGGGTCCACCCATCTGGTGATCCAGGGAACCCTGACGCCGGTGAACATGCCGGTGGAAGCGTAGCCGGCATGTACCAGGGTGAAATGCACACCGGTGCCGGCCAGTTCCTGGCGGAAGGCGTCGGTCACTCCGACCACCGCGAACTTACTGCCGCAGTAAGGCCCGAGGTTGACCACGCCGATCTTCGCCGCCTGTGAACCTATGTTGACCACGTGACCGGACTTCCGGTTGACCATCCCGGGGACGAATGCTTTCATCATCCAGACCAGGCCCAGGTAGTTGACCTCGGTGATTCGCTGGAATATCTCTGCGCTCATGTTCAGCACGGTGTCGGGATAAACGATGCCGGCGTTGTTGATTAGGATGTCCACCGGACCGGCTTCTCTTTCCACCCTGGCTGCCAGCTCGACGCATCTGTCATAATCGCAGACGTCGTGTTCGTAAGCGTAGACGTCGTACCCGGCTGCCCTCATCTCCATCTCGGTCCTGGTGAGTTCCTCGAGGTCCAGATCGGTCAGGACTATCCTGCACCCCTCGTTCGCATACCTCTCGGCATGCAGCCTGCCCATTCCCCTGGCGGCTCCGGTGATCAGTACGGTCTTTCCCCTGAGATCCTTCATGGCGTGTTCCTTTCCGAACTCACGGACACCGACACCAAGAAACCCGAGACAGCCCCTATGTATACTGCGTATATACTTAGCATCAAACAAAAGAAGGAAGGTGTCAAGCTATGCAACGAGGGTGCCGGTAATAGAAAAGGCCCGCCTCAAGTGGGGGCGGGCCTGGAAGCCAGGCTTGACAGGATTGCGCTCTAAAAGGGGCGGCCCCGGTCCTTCTCCATCTTGCTGGCGGAGTTCTTCGCGCCCATGGCCACGGCCAACATGTCGGCCAGCCTGGGCATGCCCAGGCCGCGGCCGAAACCGACGGCCCAGGAGATGAGGCGCGGCACGAACACCTCGGCCTTGTTCTTCTTCACGGCGCGCAGGGCCGCGTCTACCACGTCCTGAGGGTCCAGCCAGCTGGTGACGATGGGGACCTTGGCCCCGGCGAACATGCCGGTGGAAGCGTAGCCGGGGTGGACCAGGGTGAAATGGACCCCGGTGCCCATCAGCTCCTGGCGGACGGCGTCGGTCGCCCCGGTCACGCCGTGCTTGGTGCCGCAGTAGGCCGAGAGGTTGGCCAGGCCCAGCTTGGCCGCCTGCGAGCCGATGTTGACCACGTGGCCGGACTTACGGCTGACCATGCCGGGCAGGAAGGCCTTCATCATCCAGATCGGGCCCAGGTAGTTGACGTCGGTGATGCGCCGGTAGGCGTCGGCGCTCATGGACAGCATGGCTTCGGGCAGGACGATGCCGGCGTTGTTGATGAGAATGTCCACCGGAGCAACTTCCTTTTCCACTTTCGCGGCCAGCGCGACGCACTGGCCGTAGTCGGATACGTCGAGTTCGTAGGACCGCACGTCAAACCCGGCCGCCCGCAGTTCGCTTTCCGCCCTGGCCAGTTCCGCCGCGTCCCGGTCGGTCAGAACAACCCTGCAACCTTCCTTGGCGAAGGTCTCCGCATGGAGTCTTCCCATGCCCCTGGCTGCCCCGGTGATCAGCACGGTCTTTGCTTTGAGGTCTTTCATCGCACACTTCCTTTCCCTGGGTAAGTATTTTGACTGGACGATGATACTACATTATTTATAGGAAGTGCGGTTGGTTGTAAAGCCGTTTCTCAGAACGGCCGGCCCCGGTCTTTCCGGAGGTCTTTAAAAGAACGCTTCCCTCCGGCGATCACCACCATGGCGTCGCTGACCCGGGGCATCCCCATGCCGCGGACGAAACCGCTCAACCAGCCCTGCCCGCGGGGCATGAACACCTCGCGGCGGCCCTTCTTGACGGCACGCAGCACCGTGTCCGCGATCTTCTGAGGTTCCACCCACTTGGAGCCGAGGGGTGGTTTGGCCCCCTCGAACATGCCGGTGCTGACGTAGCCGGGGCAGACGATGGTGAATCCCACCCCGCTGCCGCTGAGTTCCTGCCTTATAGTGTCGGTCAGCCCGACCACCGCGAACTTGGTGGCGCAGTAGGCCCCCAGGTAGGGAGTGGTGATCTTGCCGGCCATGGAGCTGATGTTGACCACGTGACCGGTCCGGCGCGCGGCCATGGAAGGGACGAAGGCCTGCAGCATCCAGAACAGGCCCAGGTAGTTGACGTCAGTGATGCGGCGGACGGTGTTCTCGGCGGAGTTGAGCACCGTCTCGGAGAAGGCGATGGCGGCATTGTTGATGAGCACGTCCACCGGCCCGACCTCCCGCTCCACCCGGGCGGCCAGTTCGAAGCAGTCCTGGCGGCTGGATATGTCCACCGGATAGGCATGGACCTGGTGCCCCGCCGCCCGCAGTTCCTCCTCGGCCCTGGCCAGTTCGTCCGGGTCCACGTCGGTGAGGATGACTCGAGCCCCCTCGCGCGCGAAGGTAAGGGCGTGCGTCTTGCCCATGCCCCTGGCCGCGCCGGTGATGAGTACCGTCTTACCGTTGAGGTCTTTCATGGCCTGTTCCTTTCTGTCCCACCTCGAACCGTCGTACTGCATGGAGGATACAACGAAAGAGGGGAAGAAGAATACCCGCCGTGAAGCGGAAGCTTACCGGCGGGCGGAAGGGAGACGGTCATCCTCTCGAAGCCGCTTGAAGCCGCCGAGTCAGGTGACGTCGGCGTAGCGCTCGATGCGCCTGAAGGCCTCCTGGAGCATGCGGTTGCCGTCCTCCACCCGCACCGTGACGGCTTTGCGGGAACAGGTGGAGGCACAGATGCCGCATCCCTTGCAGGTGTCTCCGATGACCGCCCGCTCGCCCTCGATAGTGATGGCGCCGGCGAAACAGGCATCGACGCAGCGTCCGCAGCCGTTGCAGGCCTCGCCCACTTCGATGCTCAAGCCCTCCAGGGCGTGCATGCGCGCCTTCATCTCGGGGGCCCAGCGCGGCATGTTGCGCATGGCCACGCAGCAGCAGGGACAGCAGAAACAGAGGGTCAGGAAACGGTCCCGGTCGGCCGGTTTGATCCCCAGCATGAAGGGGTCGGCGTCTACCCGGCCGATCTGCAGTACCAGGCCGGCCTGGACAGCCTTGTCGATGTGCTCGACCGCTTCTTCTACCGAGACGGCCCGGCCCATGCTGGGATCTATCTGCCTGGCGCTCTCGCCCATGAAGATGCAGCCCAGCTCCATGGGGAAGTGCTGGCAGCGGCAGCCGACGCGGCAGAGGCAGAGGGGCAGGATGACACGGTGGGCGGCGCGGCGTACCATCTCTTCGGCCACCTGGCGGGGGAGGACTGTGGACTCGTCCTGTTCCAGGTCCTGGTTGACGGGTATGAAGGTGACGTCGTAGTGGTTGTCGTTGTGCAGGTATTGCGAAGCTCTGCCTACCACCGGCCAGTTGGTGACGGTGGCCCACCTGTCGGTGAGTGGCTGCCAGAAAGGCAGCATATGCAGAAGAAACCTCCACTTGGTCTTCCTGAAGATCATGGTATCCCCTCTTTTCTTAAAACCTTCCAACCGACTGCAGCATGGCCTTGACGTTCTCCACTTTGGCGTCGATGGGGACGTCACAACCGGAGGAGAGGATGAAGCCGCCATCCGCTCCGAGCTCGGTGATGAGCCTCTCACAGTAAGCCTCCACCTCTTCCGGCCCGGCCAGTTTGAGCAGGGTGGCGGGCACGTCGCCCATGATGCACATGTGGTCCGCCATTATTTCTCTGGCGACGAAGATGTCGGAGGTGCCGTCCAGGTTGCAGACGCATTTGCCGCGGGGGAGTTCCTTGAAGTAGTGGAGGAAAGGGGTCCAGTCGTTGTCCAGGTGGAGGACGGGGGTGATGCCGTACTTGATGAGATAGTTGCAGAGCTCCAGCAGGTCCCCCAGGGCGAACTCCTCGAACTGTTTGGGGGACAGCAGGGAGGCGCTGGTGCGGGTG
This sequence comes from uncultured bacterium, assembly GCA_963765625.1. Taxonomy (GTDB): domain Bacteria; phylum Actinomycetota; class Geothermincolia; order Geothermincolales; family Geothermincolaceae; genus CAVXXD01. The sequence continues at coordinate 92,509 of CAVXXD010000009.1, read as the reverse complement.
AGGCCGATCAGGGCGCGCCGGACACCCGAGACGTACGGCCCTACCAGGCAGAGGGGGTACCAGGTCCGGAGCATGGCGTGGGAGGCCTTCTTTACCTCGTCTCCCCGGCGGTAGAGGTCGGTTACGAAGTCGGCGTAGGAACGCAACTGGGTGGAGATCTGTTCCAGGGGGAATAGGACGTTGTTGGCCCCCACCATCGGCTCTATCCCGCGGCGACGCCACAGCCGGCAGGACATGAAAACTTTTAGACCGTCGAGGAACCCGAGGGCTTTCTTAATATAGTAGTCCGGCATGCCGGAAAGGCCGGACCGCAGCTCGATGGCGCGGTCGCGCATGAAGGCGTTGGGGTTGGCGGCCAGTGACAAGTACTCGTCCGGCCGCATCACCGTCTTTTCCAGGAACTGCCACAGGGCGTTCCTGTCCACCCCGTCAACCCCCGGGAAGATGGGGGGGACGATGGAAAGGGAATCCATCAGCCGTGCCAGTCCGGCGTTGGAGTAGTTGAAGCCGTCGATGGGGCCCAGGTCTTCGTGCACCTTGAGAAAAGCCCGGTCGGAGCGGCGGATGCTGAACAGCATGTCGTGCTGGGTGATGCCGGCGTAACGGGCTGCGAAGCTGTCGATCATGGGGACCACCGGCACCCGGTCGGGCTTGCCCAGGCTGATGGCCGTGTCGATACGTTCCCTCGAGCTCATAGAGGTCATGTCGCTCTGCTCCTTCCGGTACTACGGTATGAACTTCCCGACTGATTGCAGCATGGCCTTGACGTTCTCCACTTTGGCGTCAATGGGCGTGTCGCAGCCGGAGGAGAGGATGAAGCCGCCTTCCGACCCCAGTTCTTTTATCAATTTCTCGCAATAGGCTTCGACCTCGTCCGCACCGGCCAGGGTCAGCAGGGTGGCCGGTACGTCGCCCATGATGCACATGTGGCCGTCGAGTATCTCTCTGGCGGCGAAGATGTCGGAGGTGCCGTCCAGGTTGCAGATGCACTTGCCGCGGGGCAGTTCCTTGAAGTAGTGGAGGAAAGGGGTCCAGTCGTTGTCGAAGTGGAGCAGGGGTGTGACGTCGTGGTCGATGAGGTAGTTGCAGAGATACAGCAGGTCCTCCAGGGCGAACTTCTCGAACTGTCTGGGCGAAAGAAGGGAGGCGCTGGTGCGGGTCAGTCCGATGAAGGCCCGCCTGACCCCGGAGACCTTCGGTCCTAGCAGGCACCGGGGGAACCAGGTTTCCAGCATGGCGCGGGATGCCTTTTTCATCTCATCACCGTGACGGTAGAGGTCGGTGACGTAGTCGGTGTAGGAACGGAGCTGAGTGGATATCTGTTCCATGGGGAAGAGGATGATGTTGGCGGCCACGAGGGGTTCGATGCCCCGGCGGCGCAGGCCCCGGCACGACCAGAGCACTTTGAACACTTCCAGCTGCCCGACTATCTTGTTGTAGTAGAAGCCCGCCTTGCCGTTGAGGTCGGAGCGGCACTCGATGGCCTTGTCGCGCATGAACCCGTCGGGGTCCGCGGCCAGGGCCGGATACTCTTCCGGTTTCATCACCGTCTTTTCCACGAACTGCCAGAGGGCGTTCTCGTCCACCCCGTCGACCCCCGGCATTATGGGTGGGACGATGGTCATGGCTTTGACGAACTTTCCCAGCCCGGCCTGGGACATGCCGAATCCATCGATGGGCCCCAGTTCTTCGTGCACCTTGAGGGAGGCGTAATTCGCGCGCTTGATGTCGAACCACATATCGTGCTGGGTCACTCCCGCGTAACGGGCACCGAAGATGTCGATCATGGGGGCTACCGGCACCCGGTCGGGCTTTCCCAGGCCGATGGCCGTATCGATGCGTTCCCTTGAGCTCATGGACGCCATGCTCAACCACTCCTTCTGCGCTTGACAGGCCTGTGCCACGTTGCTATAACTTGTATATACATATATACAATTAAAGCTCAGGTTGTCAAGTAATAAGGAGAGAATCATCACATGCCGACAGAAAGGGCGCTGACGAGACTGGGCCGTATCGATCCGGACTCTTTCGTGCCCGCTTACGTTCAATTGAGCCAGATCCTGGAGGAGGGCATCCTCAAGGGGACCCTGCGCCCGGGAGAGCGCATCCCTTCCGAGAGTGAGCTGGGTGAGACCTTCGGCCTCTCCCGCATGACCGTGCGCCGGGCCATCTCCGTGTTGACCGAAGGGGGGCTGCTCCGGGGAGAACAGGGGCGGGGGACTTTCGTGATCAACCCGCGGACCGAAGGCGGCCTTTTCTTCATCCCCGACTTTCACGAGGAGATGCGCTCCCAGGGAGCCGACTCGCAAGTCCGCCTGCTGGGGGTCAAGCTGGTACCCGCGCCGGAGGTGCCGGCGCGCCGGCTGGGCATCAAGCGTGGCATGAAGGTCATCTATCTTCAGCGCGTCCTGGAAGGGGACGGGGAACCCCTGGTGCTCGACCGCAAGTATCTTCTTTACGATCAGAACCAGCCCTTGCTGGAGGCGGAACTGGGGCATGGCGAAACGGCTGACCTGCTGTCTCGGCATCCACGCCTGGCCCCGGTCCGTTCGGACCTGAACCTGTCGGTAAGCGTTCTCCGGCCCTCGGAAGCCCGTATCCTGAACGGGCAGGCGGGAGACCCCGTCTTCTGCGTGGAGCAGCTCATCTATGCCGCCGGGGACCTGAAGACCGTCTGGGGGTGGCTGATCCTGCGCGGGGACCGCTTCAGTTTCAATTCCTTGAAGAAGGCCATGTGAGGGGGGCGTTGTGATGCGACGGGAAGACGGGTTGTTGAAGGCCGTGGTCGATCTGGAGGAGGGAAAGGCGTTGCTGATGGCGCGCCGCATGCTCGACTCCGGGGCGGATCCCCTGCAGATAATCGATATCTGCCGGCAAGGCCTGGAACTGGTAGGACAGAGGTACGAGCGCCGGGAGTACTATCTCAGCGCCCTGATCATGTCGGGGGAGATATTCCGGGAAGTGATGGCCCTGCTTGAGGAGACGGGGTGTTTCGTGCCCGAAGAGGCGCAGGGCAGGAACCTGGTGGTGATGGGGGCGCCCCTGGGCGATGTCCACGACATCGGCAAGGATATCGTCTCCATGCTACTGCGCTGCTCCGGTTTCGGGGTGGTCGACCTGGGAGTGAGCGTCACTCCACGCCGCTTCGTGGAGGCGGTGGAAGAAAGCGGGGCAGCCGTGGTCGGCATGAGCGTGCTGCTGACCGTGGCCTACGAACCCATCCAGGAGACGGTCTCAGAGTTCGAGCGCGCCGGCCTGCGAGACCGGGTGAAGATTATGCTGGGCGGCGGAGCGGCCTCGGGACAACTGTGTGGATATGCGGGCGCTGACGCCTGGAGCAACGACGCTTTGGACGCCATAAAGTTCGTGAAGGAGTTCACGGGAAAGGAGTAGGATCATGAGTTCGGACATCGCGGCATTGATCGCCGACCTGGATGAAGACGGAGTCCTGAAGGCCGTGAAAGAAGGCCTTGATGGAGGCGCCGATCCCCTCGGCCTGCTGGTGCAGCTGCAATCCGGCATAGCCACGGTGGGTGAGCGGTTCGAAGCCAAGGAGTATTACCTGCCCGACCTGATCATGTCGGGGGAGATATTCAAGGGCGCGGTAGCCTTGATCGAGCCTTGTCTCGCCGGCATGGCAGTGGAAAAGAAGGGGACCATCGTCATGGGCACGGTGGAAGGTGACGTCCACGACATCGGCAAGAACATCGTCATCACCATCCTGCGGTGTAACGGCTACGAGGTGCACGACCTGGGGGTGGACCAGCCGCCCTCCGTATTCGTGGCCAAGGCCAAAGAGACCGGGGCTCCGTTGATCTACCTCTCCGGGTTGCTGACCATCGCCTTCGACGCCATGAAGGATACGGTGAAGGCTTTCGCGGACGCGGGCTTGCGGGACGGGGTGAAGATAGTCATCGGGGGAGGCCCGGTCAACCAGGCGGTGGTTGATTACACCGGCGCTGACACCTGGGGCAAAGACCCGTCCGAGGCGCTTCACCTGGCCGAGCAGTACTGCTGAACTAAAATTGGGGTCAGACTAAAATTGGGGTCAGACCCCAAATTGAATTTGCTGGATTGAAGGGAGCGAGATATGAGCGTGGACGGCGGGAAGGCCTTCGCCTTCATGCGTATGAATTACAGTACGGGTTGCTGGACAAGACGGCCTCGATGATGGGTGAAGCGCTGACCGGCGCCATGGAAGACCTCGGGCTGGACTTCGAGGACGTGCTCATGCGCATGGACGGCGCCGGCGAGGATACCATCGAGAAGATCAACCGCGTGGTGGAGAAGTGGTCCGGCCTGGCCCTGCGCCTGGCCGTGAACGAGCCCATGACCCGCCTGCAGTCGAAGCTCCTCGACTTCCCGCCGGTCAGGCGGCGGCTGGTATCCGTGATCCGGAAGCGCCTTGCCGGGATGCTCTCCTCGGAACCGCGCCGGGTGGAGCCTGCCCCCGCCAGCCTCTACCAGGCGGGGAGGTGCGGCGATGAATAGCATACTCACAGCCGAGCAGCAGCGGAAGCTTGAGAGTGTGGTGGGCGAGGGAGCGATCACCCTTATGCCCGAGGACAGCCCGGGCCTGGAGGGCATGTCTCTCTGCGAGGTCCGGCCTTCCGACGCCGGGCAGGTGAAGGGATTGGTGGACCTGGCCCGTTCCGAAGGGCTCAACCTGGTGCCGGTCTCATCGGGAGCTCCCCACCTCAAGGGCGGCTCAATCCCCGCCGAGCCCGCGGTTATGGTGGACCTCTCACGCATGGACCGCATCGTCCGCGTCGATCGTCGCAACCGCGTGGCCCTGGTCGAGCCGGGGGTGACCTTCGCCGCCCTGGAGCTGGAAGCGGGACGGCAGGGCCTGCGGGTGCTCTCCCCCCTGGCGCCGCGCCCCGGCAAGTCGGTGCTGGCCAGCTGCCTCGAGCGGGAACCCTTCCTCGTACCCAAGTATCACTTCGATACGACCGACCCTCTGCTCTGCACGGAGGTGGTCTTCGGCAGCGGGGACTTTTTCCGCACTGGTTCGGCCGCGGGTCCCGGTTCGCTGGAGGACCAGTGGGCGCTGGGCAATGCCCAGAAGAATCCCATGGGCCCCGCCTCCTCCGATCTGGGCAAGCTTCTGCAGGGGTCGCAAGGGACCCTGGGCCTGGTGACCTGGGGGACGGTCAAGCTGGAGGTCAAACCGTCCATCCATACCTTCTTTTTCATCCAGGCCGGCAACCCGGCCTGGTTGAGCCCCTTCATCTACGAAGCCTGCAAGAGGCGCCTGGGAGACGAGATGCTCGTCCTCGACGCTACCGCCCTGGCCTGTCTGCTGGGAGGCAGCCCCGACGAGATAAGAGCCGCCGCCGGCCGCCAGGCCCCTTACACGCTTATTTACGCTATGTCAGGAATAGCGGACATGCTGCCCGAGCGGAGGGTCGCCTACCAGGAGAAAGACCTGGGGCTCATCGCCCGCTCCAACGGCCTGGCCCCGCTCCGCGAAATACCAGGCGCGAGTGGTGCCCGGGTGGCCGAAGCGCTGCGCGTCTATCAGGAGCCGGGCCGCACTGGAAGGCGCGCCTCAAGGGGGCCGGCCGGGACATCTTCTTCCTCACCACCCTGGACCGGGTCCCCAGCTTCATCTCCATCATGGAAGAAGCCTGCGAGCGCCACGCTTTCTCCCGGGACGACATGGGTGTATACGTCCAGCCCGTCCAGCAGGGGCGCTCCTGCCACCTGGAGTTCCAACTATTCTACAACCCGTCAGATAATCAAGAGACGGCCCGCGCGCTCGGGCTGTCGCGGGAAGCCGCCCCGGCCCTGGCGGAGGCGGGGGCCTTCTTCTCCAGGCCCTACGACCCCTGGACCGGCGTGGCCTACGACCGCTGCCCCGACACCGTTTACGCCCTGCGCGAGCTGAAGAAGATATTTGACCCCGACAACGTGCTCAACCGCGGCAAGCTCTGCTTCGGGGAAGCGGGGGCCGCCGGAGCGGCTGGGGGAGGTGCGTGAGATGTCAATAAGGGAATACCGCGAAGACATGGCCGCCTGCGTGCGCTGTTCCTCCTGCAAGTGGGTGCCCTTCAACCAGATGCGCAGTGCCCGCTTCTCCCACAACTGCCCCTCCATTAACCGCTTCAACTTCCACTCCTACTCCGGCTCCGGCCGCATGAACATGGGCCTTTCCATCATGGAGGGCCGGAGCGAACTGACCGAGCGGGTGAGCGAGGTAATCTATGCCTGCCAGATGTGCGGGGCCTGCGACACCACCTGCAAGACCTACCGGGAGATCATCGACCTCACCGAGGTGCTGCTGGAACTGCGGGCCGAATGCGTGGAGGAGGGTCAGCTGCTGGTGGAGCACATGGCGGCCATCGACGGGCTGAAGCAGGAGAACAACATGCTGGGAGAGGCCAAGGGCGAGCGCGGCGCCTGGGCGGAAGGGCTGGGACTTGCCGACGTCAACCGCGAGAAGGTGGACGTGATGCTCCACGCGGGCTGCCGCTTCTCCTACGATAAGGAACTGTGGCCGGCCCTCCACGCCGGGGTGCGCCTGCTGCAGGAGGCCGGCCTCGATGTGGGCATCGCCGGGGCTGAGGAGTCCTGTTGCGGCGGGCGTGCCTACGAGTTGGGATACCGGGGCGAGGCCCGCAACTTCGCCGAGGACATGCAGGCGAGAGTGAAGGCCTCCGGTGCTTCGATACTGGTCACGCCGTGCTCCGATGGATTCGCGGCCTTCCGCCACCTCTACCCGCGCATGGGCATCGAGCTGACAGCGGAGCCGCTCCACCTCGCCCTGCTGCTGGACCGGCTGGTGCGCCAGGGCCGCCTGCGCCCGCGTCACGCCGTGCCCCTCAAGGTCACCTACCACGACCCCTGCCACCTGGGCCGCATGGGTGAACCCTTCCTGGGCGAGTGGACGGGGGACAAGCGCCAGCGTCTGCGCTGCCAGAGCCGCACCGGCCGGCGCGGTATTTATGACGAGCCGCGCCGCCTGATCAATGCGGTGCCCGGCCTGAAGCTGGTGGAGATGGAGCGCATCCGCGAGTGGTCCTGGTGTTGCGGGGCGGGGGGCGGCGTCATCGACGCTTTCCCGGAGTTCGCCGCCTGGACCGCGAAAGAAAGGTTGGAAGAAGCTCTCAGTACCGGGGCCGAGGCCCTGGTTACGGCATGCCCCTGGTGCGAGCGGGTCTTCAATGACGCGGTGGCCGCAAATAATTACAACATGAAAATATACGACCTGGCCGAACTGGTCCTGCAGTCGGTGGAAGGGAGGCCGGCATGATAAGCGAGGAAGCGTACCGTGCCCTGGAAGAAGCGGTGGGGGAGGAGAACGTCACCCGCGAGCCGGCCATGCTGGACAGCTACGCCTGGCAGCCCTTCCTCAACATGTCCGGGGAACTCTGGGTTAAGCGCCCCGCGGCGGTGGTACTGCCCGCTTCAACCGAAGAAGTACAGGCGGTGGTGCGCGCCTGCAACCGCCACGGCCTCAAGTTCAAGGCGCTCTCCACCGGCTGGGGGGCCCCTAACGGCCCCAGCAGCGACGACGTGGTCCAGGTCGACCTGCGGCGCATGGACCGCATCCTGGAGATAGACGAGAAGAACATGTACGCGGCGGTGCAACCCTACGTCTGCGGCGGAGAGCTGCAGGCGGAAGCGTGGAAGCTCGGCCTCAACACCCACATCGTGGGAGCGGGCCCCCATTGCTCCCCCCTGGCCGGCGCCACCTCCATGCACGGTTGCGGCAACGACAGCATCTACATGGGGACCTCCTCCCGCAACCTGCTGGGGACGGAGTGGGTCCTGCCCAACGGCGAGATACTGCGCCTGGGAGCCCTGGGCTCAGGTGCCGGGTGGTTCTCGGGCGACGGCCCCGGACCTTCACTGCGCGGCATCTTGCGAGGCACCTCCGGCGCCTTCGGGGGGTTCGGCATCTTTACCGGGGCGGCCATCAAACTCTTCGACTGGCCGGGCCCGGAGGTCATCGAAGGAAAGGGACTGATCCTCGACTCCGTCGCCGGCCTGCCCGGCTGCTGCCGTTTCTACAACTGCGCCTTCCCCACCGAGGAGGCCTCCACCGAGGCTATATATAAGATCGGCGAGGCGGAGATCGGCTACCTGCTGGTGCGCATGGTCACCACCGAGTTCCTTCTGCTGCTGATGCCCCACCTTTTCCAGAAGCTGGTGAAGAAAGGCAAGGCGGTGATGGACCTGGCCAACGCCGCTGTCGCCAACCCCTTCATGATCACCCTGGTGGGCAGTTCCCCGGACGAGCTGGCGTGGCAGGAAGAAGTGCTGCACCACATCGTCAACGGGGTGGGGGGCGTAGCCATGAACATGGCCGACATCGAGCCGGTCCGCCGGCTGATGGGCACCAACCTGCTGCGCTGTACCGTCTTCGCGACGGTTTTCCGCTTCGGCAACATGTTCGCGACCAACCTTGACGGCAACGAGGCCTCCGACTCGCAGTACGAGTGGACCCATGCCATGCAGGGGCCCAAGGCGGAAAGCATCCGCCGGGGCCGGCTCATCGACGACGGCGGTGAGAACCCCTACATCATCCAGTACGAGAACAACCTCTACGGCCACTGCGAGACCATCTTCTTCTACGATCAGCGCCTGCGCGAGCACCGGGAGAACCTGGAGGCCTTCAACTTCGACACCACTCTGGCCGCCATGGAGCAGTGTAACATCCCCCTGGACGCTTTTACTCCGATCACCCGCAAATATCTTTCTCCCCTGGCATACGATTTCAACCAATGGCAGAAGAAGGTCTCGGCCGCCTTCGACCCCAACGGCGTCTCCGACACCTTCTTCTACACCGAAGAGAGGGAGCCGGACTGGGAGAAGATCTCACCGAAGCAGAAGGAGAGGCTTAAGGACCTCCAGGAGAGGTTCAGACGGACCTGAACGCTGCCCGCGCCGTACCACTGAAAGCCCCTCTGCCGCCCGGCCCGGAAGGCGCGGGTCCGGCACTCCCGGCCGGGGAGCGCCCTATGCAGCCGGCGCCTTGCTGGCTTCGCGTCCCTCGCGCAGGCTGTTTACCAGGATGTCCAGGCACAAGCAGTATCCACAGGGGAAAGAGCAGGGCGACATAGGGCACCGATCCCCCTACGAGCAGCAGCACCAGGGCGATGGGAAATCCCAGGTAGGCTATCCAGCGATAGATGACCGCGGTACGGATGGCGATGGTGCACGTGGAGATGACGAACACCGCCGCCATGCGCATGGAGAAGACGTTCAGCAGGGCTAAGGTCGCCTTGCTGCCCAGGTCCCACAAGTCCTTCTCCATGTCCGTAACCGGTGCCCACTCGAAGCTGGCGAGCAGGCCGAAAGCCATGGCCGCGGCCGCGAAGAGCATGGCGATAAAGAGTAACCCACTGCCCAGGAATACCGTGGCGAAGAACCGGTCCTCCCTGTCGCCCAGCCGGTTGCGTATTACCCCTATGAACCAGAGGAAAGCGATGCCCGCGAAGGGTATGAGATTGGCCGCGACGACCACCGACGTCCTGCGGCCGCCGTCGCTGAGCCAGGCCCCGGCCTCGGCCGGGTCCGAGGGCAGGGACAGTCTGATGAGCACGATGCTGGTCCCGATGAGCAACGAGAAAACGATGCCTGCGATGGCCGCGGCGCGTGGGGCCCTGAGGCCCTTAGGGGCCATGGGATCATACGCGGTACCGTCGCCCTTCCGGCTGATATCCAAGGCCTTCCCCCTCGAAACCTATTCTCAGGGAGTGACGATGTTGAACCAGGGCTCGAAGTCGTCCATGAGCCCGAACAACTCGGCCAGTTTGCCCGGGTCGCCCTCCAGTTTGACCTCTCCCGAGGCGATTTTGTCCTGCATGGTCGCCTGCTGCAGCAGGATATCGTTGAGGGTTGCCCGGGTCAGGGTGAGGGCGGCGTCCGGAGGCCCTTCCCGCCGCCCGGAGGAGTGGTTGAGCACCCCGTTCTCCAGGTACAACAGGTACTCCTGTGCCGTATCGGTCAAGTTGATGCCGATGCTCAGTGACCGGCCTCCGGCCTCCGGCCCGTTGAGCCGCACCGCCATGAAGTCGAAGAGCATGCTCACGTCCATGGCGCCGATCACGTCGGCTCCGGCGGTCTTGGCCTGCCCGATGGGCTTGACTCCCTCGCGCAGCTCCATGGCCCCGGTGAGGTAGAAATTGCGCCACGGGCCGGACTCCGCCTGGTAACCCAGTTGCTCCAGCGCGTCGGCCTGCAGCTCCCGTGCTTCCCGGTTGTCGGGTTCGGCGAAGACCAGGTGGTTGACCACCTCGGCCACCCAGCGGTAGTCGCCCTTCTCGAAGGCCTCCCGCGACTTGTCGATGATGGCCCGGGCTCCTCCCATGAACTCCACGTAGCGCGCGGCGCCCTGCTCCGGCGGCAAGGGGTGCAGGTTGGCGGGGTTGCCGTCGAACCAGCCCAGGTACTTCTGGTAAACGGCCTTGGCGTCGTGGTTGACCGAGCCGTAGTAGCCGCGGTTGTACCACTCCCGTTCCAGTTCCTCCGGCAGCTCGATCTCCTCGGCGATCTCCAGCATGGTCTTGCCGTGGTTGGCCAGCCTCAAGACCTCGTCGTGCAGGTACTTGTACATGTCGCGCTGTTTTTTAAGGAATTCCAGGCAGCGGTCGTGCCCCCACACCGGCCAGTGGTGACTGGCGAAGACCAGGTCGGTTTCCCCCGCGAAGAGTTCGATGGCTTCGTCGATGTAGTGGGCCCAGTTCCGGGCGTCCCGCACCTGGGCGCCGCGCAGGGTGTAGAGGTTGTGAAGGTTGTGGGAGCAGTTCTCCGCCATGCACAGGGCGCGGAACTGGGGGAAGAAGAACTGTATCTCCGCCGGGGCCTCGGTGTCCGGCGTGTTCTGGAAGATGACCTTCACCCCGTCTATGTCCATCTCGGTGGGGGTGGTGTCGATGATCACGGTGGGCTCGATGAGGGTGGTGGTGCCGGTGGAGATGACCTTGCCAAGCCCGGCGTCCACCTGCCCCCTGGCCCCCTTGGGCAGCAGGCTCCCGTACATGAAGAAGGCCCGGCGGGTCATGACGTTGCCGGCCAGTACGTTCTCGCTCACCGCTGCCTCGGTGAACCCTTCCGGTGCGATGACCATGGTCTTCCCCGCCCTGACGTCCTCCTCGGAGATGACTCCCTTGACCCCGCCCCAGTGGTCGATGTGGCTGTGGGTGTAGATCATCGCCACCACCGGCTTCCTGCCCAGGTGCTCGTATACCAGCTCCATGCAGGCGGAGGCGCATTCGGCCGAGATGAGCGGGTCGATGACGATGTACCCGGAGTCGGTCTCGATGATGCTCATCACTGAGAGGTCGTACCCGCGCACCTGGTAGACGTGGTCGACCACCTTGAACAGGCCGTGGAACATGTTCAGGCGCGCCTGGCGCCACAGGGAGGGGTTGACGGAGGGAGGGGAATCCTCCTGCTTCAGGAAGGAGTAGGGTTCGAGGTCCCACACCGTCTTGCCCCCGGGGTCCTTGATTATCGGGGGCTCGAGGCGGGCGATGAAGCCCCTCTGCGCGTCCTCCCAGTCCTCCTGGTCGTCCCAGTCGAGGTGGGTGTGACCGCACACGTCCAGGTTGGCCTGCTCGGTAAAGCTTGTGGCTTCTTTAGGTTCGCTCATGGTTTTTCCCCTTTCCATGGAGGCTGATGTTTCATCAACGGCGCCAGCGGCGCTTGCGCCCCGGCCGCCCCGAGGTTATTTTATTGTACCCTTGTGGGATTGAACTTAACACAGACGGCGTAACCGGCCTCGTGCGCCGGCATCACTCGAAGGTGTTTCCCTCGTAGGTGCGCTCCGGGACCACCTTCAGGCGGACGGTCACGTCGCCAGAGCGGTCACGGATATTCGAGAGTAGCTCCTCGAAGGGGGGCAGGTCTCCTTCCCCCGACACGACGGCGTCCACTTCTATCCCGCTGACCTCGATGGAGAACAGATCGTATCCTGTTCCCTCGAGCCACCCCTCGATCTCCCGCTCGGTCCGCTGCTTCAGGACCTGCTCGCTGGTGACACGGAAACCGGTGATGCCCAGGGGCACCGATATTACGATAGTCGCGATAATGATCACTGCTATCGAGAAGCCCTTGGCTTTTCTCCCCTTGAGGTCGAGGGCGGCTCCGCCGTATCCCATGACGGCGAAGACGATAAATCCGGCGATGATAATAGCCAGGAAGTTGGTCAGGAAGAGCAGCAGGGCCCCCAGGGCGTCACCGGTGGCTCCCGCGGCCAGGCAGATGCCTACGACGGCGAGGGGGGGCATCAGGGAGACGGCGATAGCCACGCCCGGCAGCGCGTCCGACACATCCTCGCGGCCGGCGGCGAAGGCGCCCGCTGCGCCCGACGCCAGGGCGATGACCAGGTCGATGAGGCGTGGCGAGATTCTCTCGGCCACCTGGGCGTTGCCGGCGATGTGAGCCGTCAGGTTCATGAATGAGGAGAGGAAATAAGCGAATCCCACTATGGTCACAATGCCCGCGGCGATGATCAGTATCGAGCGGAAGATGTTGCGCGCGTCCCCGCTGACGATGCTCAGGGAGAGGGCCATGATGGGAGTCATCATAGGCGAGACGATCATCGCTCCGATGACGCTGGCGGCCGAGTTGGCGATTATCCCGTAGGTGGCTATGATAACCGATAAAAAGAGCAGGATGAAGAACCTGACCAGGCGATCCCTGTGCGGGTAACGGTCAAACAGGAGCTTATCCTGCAGGGACGCAATGTCGACGCCGGTGATCTCCCCGCCGTGCAGAACCTCTCCCAGTTTCCCTATGGCCCCTCCTGTAAGCCGCGGCTGCCGATATGCCGTACGGCCATATTATGTCCGGAAAACGATTAATTTTCCAGAAATCCTGTAACCCTGGCTAAGTTTCCTCGTTATCCCTTCTAGTATCAATCGTTTTACCCAGGGTAAAAAGAGGCTGGAAGGGGGACCGGGATGAGCGATGCCGCCTGGAGCAGAGTTCTCGAAGCGCGCCAGACCTGCCGCCCCACGGCGCGGGACTACATCGAAAACCTCTGCGATTACTTCTTCGAGACGCGCGGCGACCGCTGCGGCAAGGAAGACCCTTCCATCGTCACCGGTCTCGCGACGATGCAAGGCTACCGCCTGGCCGTGGTGGCGCACGACAAGGGGCGGGGGGCGTCGGGACGCGCCAGGTGCAACTTCGGCATGCCCAGCCCGGCAGGGTTCCGCAAGTCCCAGCGCCTCTTCACCATGGCCGAAAGGCTCTCGCTGCCCCTGCTCTGCCTGGTCGACACCCCCGGTGCCTATCCCGGCATCGAGGCGGAAGAAGAAGGGCAGGCCTGGACCATCTCGCGCAACCTCGCTTCCCTGGCCGCCATTCGCACCCCGGTCATCGTGGTCTATATAGGAGAAGGGGGAAGCGGCGGGGCGCTGGCGCTGGGGATGGGGGACGTGGTGCTGATGCTGGAGAACGCCAACTTCTCGGTGATCAGCCCGGAAGGGTGCGCCTCCATCCTCTGGAGAGACTCCTCCCGGGCCCCCCAGGCCGCTTCCATGCTCCGCATGACCTCCGGCGACTTGCGCGACCTCGACCTGGTGGACGCCGTCGTGGCGGAACCCCCGGGAGGTGCTTCCGCCGATCCCGCCGCTGCCGCCCTTCTTCTGCAGGAGGCCATCGTAGAAAACCTCGGCTGGCTGGAAGCGCTGCCCATGACCGCCCTGCTGGAACGCCGGCGCATGCGCTACCGCAGCCTGGCCTTCTACAACGAAGGGGAGGGGTAGCATGGACCTCTACGAGGCTTGCTCGGGTGGGCTGGAAGAGATGATGCGGGCCCTGCACGCCGAAGGGCTGGACGAGATAACCTACCGCTCGCCTCGGGGGACCCTGGTGGTGCGGAGTTCTTTAAAAGAAGAATACGGAACGCCGGAGCGGCCGGCTCTCGCCCGCGGCCGGATGCAACGCCGCCGAACGGGAAGCGGCCAGGCTGGTCCTGCTCCGTTCCGGCTGCGTGGGCCGCTGGACCCGTACCTGCGAGGTGGGGGAGGAACGGGCCGTGGATAAAGGCGTACGCCTGGGCACCCTGGCCACCCTGCTGGGCGAGGAAGGGTCTAAGGCGCCAGGCCGCGGCTGGGTGGAGAAATGGATCATCGAGGACGGCGAGGTGGCCGGTTACGGCGACCCTCTGGCCCTCTGGAGGGAGGTAATCTGATGGGTACGGTCTTCATCTTTCCCGGACAGGGAAGCCAGTACGCGGGCATGGCCGGCGACCTGCCCGGCCTGGACGCCGCCGCCGGCCGGGTATTCGAGCAGGCCGCGGAGGTGGCCGGGATGGACGTGCTTCAACTCTGCCTGGAAGGAGAGCAGGAGCTGATCACCCGCACCGACCTCTGCCAGCTGGGAGTGGCCGCCACATCCCTGGCCTGGTTGGAGATACTGCGCGAACGTGATATCCGGCCCGCGGCCGTGGCCGGCCACTCCCTGGGGGAATACTGCGCGTCCGTCGCGGCGGGATGCCTGGGTGTGCGTGAGACCCTGGAGCTGGTATGGACGCGAGGGCAGGCTATGCTGGAAGCGGCCAGGGCCAACCCCGGAGGAATGCGTGCCGTGGTGGGCCTGGACCTCGACACCGTCTGCTCGCTCCTTGATGAGATGGGGGAGAGCAGCCGGGTCTACGTGGCCAACCACAACGCTTCAACCCAGGTAGTGGTGGCCGGCACCATGGACGGGCTGGAAAAGTTCTCTCAGAAGATATCCGACCAGGGTGCGCGTGCCCTGCCCCTGGGCGTATCGGGCCCTTTCCATACGCCGGCCATGCGGTCGGCCCAGGCCGCGGTGGAGATGCGCTTGAACGAGATGAAGATCAAGGACCCGGCCGTTCCTTTTCTTTCGGGATATACCGGGGAAGTGGCGCGTGACGCCGGGGAAGTGGTCCGCAACCTGGTAGCGGGGATGACTTCCCCGGTGCGCTGGTGCGAGCTGCAGGCGGGGCTGGCCGGGCTGAGTGCAGGCCCCCAGGTCGAGGTAGGGCCGGGACAGGTCATCAACCGCATGGCCCGGCGGGACCACCCCTCGCTGCGCACCCTGCACGCCGCCGACTACCTCAGGGAACTGGAGGAGTAGATTTGTTCAGATGCGTCATGGTGGCTAACCGGGGCGAAGTGGCCCTGCGCATCCTGCGCTCCCTGCGGGAGATGGATGTGGAGGCCGTGCTGGCCTGCTCAGCCGTCGACGCTTCGCATCCCCCCGCCCTGGCCGGAAGGGTCGTCTGCGTCGGCCCGGCGGAAGCCGAGGGGAGTTATCTCAACTCCTACGAGCTGATCAATGCCGCGACGGCCTGCGGGGCCGACGCCATCCACCCCGGCTATGGCTTCCTTTCCGAGGATGCCGGGTTCGCCCGCCTCTGCGGGGAGATGGGCGTAGGGTTCGTGGGACCGTCTCCCGCGGTAATGGAAAGCCTGGACGACAAGAGCGCGGTCTGCCGCATGGCGGACGGGCTGGGCATCCCCACCCTGGTGCTGGGGGTGGCCCGCGAGGAGAGCGAGGTGGCCGAAATGGCGCGCCGGGCCGGTTATCCCATCGTCTTAAAGCCGGTGGGAGGCGGAGGCGGAAGGGGCATCCGCACGGTGGAGCGAGCTTCCGAGCTGTCCAAAGCCTGGCACCAGGCCGACCTGGAAGTCGCCGCCTCGTGCCGCCGTGGAGGTATCTACGTAGAGCGTTACCTGCGGAGGGCTCGTCACCTGGAGGTACAGGTAGCGGGAGATGTCACCGGCCGGGTGATCACCTTCCCGCCCCGCGATTGCTCCCTGCAGCGCCGCTATCAGAAATGGATCGAGGAGACACCGCCGCCCCGGCTTTCCGCCAGGCTCGAGGAAGCCCTGCGCCGCGATGCCCGGCGTTTCATCGAGGCCTGCGGCCTTACCGGCATAGCCACGGTGGAGTTCCTGACGGTAGGTGAAGACCATTTCTTTCTTGAAGTGAACGCGCGGCTGCAGGTGGAGCACACCGTCACCGAGCTGATCACCGGCTGGGACCTGGTGCGGGTGCAACTGGAGCTGGCGTCTGGGGAAGAGTTGAAAAAAGAAGCGGACGTCCGGGGCCATGCCCTGCAGGCCCGCGTCTACCTGCTGGGTGGTGAGATGGAGGGAAAGGCCCGCCTCGAGCTGCCGGGAGGGCCGGGCATCCGGGTGGACGCTCTCGGTTCAGAGGTTTCCCTGAGAGCCCGCCGCTACGACTCCCTGGTGGCCAAGGTCTGTGCCTGGGCCCCCAACCGGCCCGAGGCGGTGTCACGCCTTTCGAGGGCACTGGAAGAGACGGCGGTGCGGGGCGCGCAAAGCAACCTGGCATTACTGCGGAGCCTGGTCGATAACGATGATTTCCGCGCGGGTGAATACGACTCGCGCACCCTGGAAGAAACCCTGGAGGGATAGGGATATGGACTTCCTTTCCGGCATGGGCGAGATGATGAGGCGCGAGGGCCTGGACGAACTGGAGATCCGGGACGCCGACCGCGTCATCGTCCTGCGCCGGCGCGCCGGTGGCAACTGCAGTGGAGGGCAAGCGGAAGAAGATGCGAGTGGGGACGAGGGCCTGGTGGCCACGCCGCTGGGCGGCGTCCTCTACCTCAGCTCGAAACAGGGCCCCTACGCTGAACCGGGCCAGCGCAAGGCGCCCGGAGAGATCCTGTTCTGCGTGGAGGCTATGAAACATATCAACGAGATCTACGCCGAATGTGAGTTGACGGTGGAGGAGATCCTGGCCGCCGAAGGCGACCCGGTCAGCCCGCAGCAGGCGATCATGCGTATCCGGAGAGAGGAGACCTGATGAGCGAGAAGAGAACGGCCATAGTGAGCTGCGGCAAGGGCTTGCCGCGTCATGCACTGCACAACCACGACATCGAAGGCTTTCTCGACACCACCCACGATTGGATCCTGTCCCGGACCGGGATATCCGAGAGGCGCGTCGCCGGGGGGGATGAGGACAATCTCTCTCTTTCCATCGATGCCAGCCGGTCGGCGCTGGAGGCCGGAGGCTTCCAGGCATCGGACATAGACCTTGTGGTGGTGGCGTCCACCACCGTCGACCGTCTGGCGCCGTCCATGGCCTGCAGCCTGCAAGGGGCGCTGGGGGCCACCGGCCCGGCCTTTGACCTCAACGCGGGATGTTCCGGGTTCATTTATTCCTTGACTGTAACCAACGGCCTGATGAGAGACGGCCTGGGAAGCCGCGCCCTGGTGGTCGGTACCGAGACCCTGACCCGGGTAGCAGACTGGCAGGACCGTTCCACATGCGTCCTCTTCGGTGACGGGGCGGGAGCGGCGGTGGTCGATTTCTGCGGTCCAGATGAAGGCATGCTCGCCTTCGAACTGGGCGCGTACGGTGAAGGCGACAAATACCTCAAAGCGGACGGGGGAGGGGCGCGCATGATGGCTTCCCTGGCGGGAAACCTCAACGGCCAGGCGGCCGGCCTCACCCGCTCCCTCCCTTTCCTGGCCGGCGGCTGGGAAAAGATCGACCCCTACATCCGCATGGATGGAAAAGAAGTCTTCCGCTTCGCGGTGAGCAAGATGTCCGAGACCCTGATCCGGCTTTGCGACAATGCCGGCATCACTCCCGAAGAGATAGACGTCATCGTCCCGCACCAGGCCAACATGCGCATCGTCGAGGCGGCATCTCGCCGCATCGGCCTACCGCAGGAACGCTTCTTCATGAACATGGAGAAGTACGCCAACACCTCGGCCGCGTCCATACCCATCGCCCTGGAAGAAGCGATGGCCGCCGGTGCGGTTAAGGGAGGAGACCTGGTGGCGTTGGTCGGTTTCGGTGCCGGCCTTACCTGGGCGGGCACTCTGATCCGTTGGCCGAAGGTGAAGGCGGAGGCGAGGCCGGGCCATACCGGCGCAAGAGAGGAGGAGGTTGGTCCATGAGAGAGTCAGGCGAGAGGATCGCCCTGGTGACCGGGGCGTCGCGCGGCATCGGCCGGAGCATCGCCATGCGCTTGGCCGGCAGCTGCTCGAGAGTCGCCATCAATTACAACGAGAACCGCCAGGCCGCCGATGAATGCCTCAAGCTCCTGGGCGGGCTGGGCGTCGACGCCATGGCCATTCAGGCCGACGTGGCCGACCCACGGGAAGCCCTGCGGCTGGTAAACGAAGTCGTCGACGCCTGGGGTGGCATGGACATCCTGGTAAATAATGCGGGTATCCGGCGTGACAACCTGGCCATGCTCTTAAGTGACGAGGACTGGAACGCCGTGCTCGACACCAATTTGGGCGGGGCCTTCAACTGTACGCGGGCGGCTCTGCGTCCCATGCTCAAGGCGCGCTGGGGGCGGGTGGTCAACATCACCTCGGTGGCGGGTATGGCCGGCAACCCCGGGCAGGCTAATTACTGCGCCTCCAAGGCCGGACTGCTGGGCCTGACCAGGGGTGTAGCGAGGGAAGTCGCCGCGAAGTCCATCACCGTCAACGCGGTGGCGCCCGGTCTGATCGATACGGACATGTCCTCGGGCCTGGGGGACGAAGTCCGGGCGGGGCTGAAGGGAATGATCCCCATGGCCAGGTTCGGCCATCCGGAAGAAGTGGCGGAAGCCGTGGCCTTCCTGGCTTCGGACGCCGCGGCCTACATCACGGGGCAGGTGATCTGCGTTGACGGCGGGATGCTCGGTTGAGTCGGAACGCGCCGGACTGACGGCGCGGGCGAAGGAGTTTTGGGCCCGCTGCGCCGGCTGCGGCCTGGTGCTGGAGAGGGATCGCCTGACGGCCGGCCACGGAGTTTGCGAGTATTGCGGGCACCACCATTCCCTGGGAGTGGAGGAACGTGCGGCTTATCTCTTCGATCCGGGCAGCTACCGGCCGTATGCTTCGAAGCTGCGCTCCGCCGATCCCATCGGTTTCGGTGAGGGCGAGTACGGTACGGCCGTGCGGGCACTGCGGCGTGAGTCCATGGTCTACGGGACCGCTTCGGTACAGGGCTCCCCATGCGTGGTGGCTTTGATGGACTTCTCGGTGTTCGGGGGATCGCTGGGAGTGGCGGCAGGCGAGGTCTTCTGCCGGGCCTGCGAGCTTAGCCTGGAGAAGCGGATGCCCCTGCTGGCGGTGATAACCTCAGGCGGGGCGCGCATGCAGGAAGGGACCCCCGCCCTGTTACAGATGGCCAAGGCCATGATGGCCCTGGACGAGCTGGGAAGGGAGGGGAGCGGTTACGTGACCCTGCTCTGCGATCCCACCTGCGGGGGGGTGACGGCGAGCTTTGCAACCGCGGCCGACGTCATCCTGGCCGAGCCCGGGGCGCTGATCTGCTTCAGCGGCCCCCGCGTTGTGGAGCAGACCACGGGGGTACGCCCCCACCCCGACTTTTCCCGGGCCGAGTCGCTCTACCGGCATGGTCTGGTCGACCTGGTGGTGCCCCGGGAGTCCCAGAGAAAGGTGCTGGGCGGACTGCTGGGCTTCCTGGCCGGGGAGCCGGACAGCAAGGAAGAGGATGGAGATCTGTGTAGTTGTAAGAAAACGAATAGACGACAGGAGGAACGAGAATGAATCAGAACGAGATATTCGAGAAGGTCAAGGAGTTGTTGCTGGTCCGCATAGCGGTGGCACCCGACGCAGTTACCATGGACGCCCTGCTCAAGGAAGACCTGGAAGTAGATTCCCTCGACCTGGTGGAGCTGTCCATGCTGCTGGAGGACGAGTTCAATGTCAAGATCCCCGATGACCAGATGGCCAACATCCGGACGGTTGGCAACGTAGTCGAGTTCCTCCAGAGCGGCCTGAGCGTATTGGACTGACGGGAAGGAGCGGGAGGCGCCATGACCAGGAGAGTGGTTATTACGGGGCTGGGTCCCCTGACCTCGCTGGGGATCGGCAAGGACGATTTCTGGCAGGCACTTACCGAGGGAAGATCCGGCGTCTCCGCCATCACCTCCTTCGATGTGTCCGATTTTTCATGCCACATCGCCGGCGAGATTACCGGCTTCACTCCG
This sequence comes from uncultured bacterium, assembly GCA_963765625.1. Lineage (GTDB taxonomy): Bacteria > Actinomycetota > Geothermincolia > Geothermincolales > Geothermincolaceae > CAVXXD01. The sequence continues at coordinate 72,588 of CAVXXD010000009.1, read as the reverse complement.
GAGGACCATCTTGACCGGAAGGAAGCTCAGCGGATGGACCGTTTCTGCCAGTTCGCGGCGGTGGCGGCCGGAATGGCCTGGGCCGATGCCGGGCTGGGGGACAAGCATGACCCCGGGGAGTGCGGCGTGGAACCGGGACGGGCGGCCGTGGTGGTAGGCTCGGGCATCGGTGGCATCACCACCTTCGAGCACCAGGTGCGCATACTGTCGGAGCGAGGCCCCTCCCGCGTCAGCCCCCATGTTGTGCCCATGATCATCCCCAATATGGCAGCGGGGTGGCTGGCCATCATGTACGGCTTTCGCGGCCCCAACTTCTCCACCGTTACGGCCTGCGCGGCTGGGACTCATGCCATCGGCTCCGCCTACCAGCTCATCGCCGGGGGCATGGCGGATATCTGCCTGACCGGTGGGGCGGAAGCCTGCATCAGCCCCCTGGCCCTGGCCGGATTCTGTTCCATGCGCGCCCTTACCACCGCCAATGACGATCCCCAGCGGGCCAGCCGCCCCTTCGATGCCAACCGGGACGGCTTCGTGATGTCGGAGGGCGCGGGAATACTCCTCCTGGAGAGCCTGGAATGCGCCCAGTCACGGGGCGCGAAGATCTACGCGGAAGTGGCGGGCTTCGGCATGAGCGCTGACGCCCACCATATCACCGCTCCCGACCCCGAGGCCGCGGGGGCTTCCCTGTGCATGCGGGAGGCCATCTCATCCGCCGGCCTCACCCCGGAAGACGTAGACTACATCAATGCCCACGGCACCTCGACACCCTTGAACGATCGGGCGGAGACCATGGCCATCCGCCAGGTATTCGGCGCGCACGCCGGCAAGCTGGGCGTCTCTTCCACCAAGTCGATGACCGGCCACCTGCTGGGAGCGGCGGGAGGAGTGGAAGCGGTGGCCACCGCCCTGGCCCTGAGCGAGGGAGTGCTGCCTCCCACCATCAACCTGGAGGAGCCGGACCCCGAATGTGACCTCGATTACATCCCGGGGCAAGCGCGCAAAGCGCGGCCGCGGGTGGCTTTGAGCAACTCCTTCGGCTTCGGGGGCCACAACGCCTGCCTGGCCATGCGGGCCTGGGACGAATAAGCAGTTCTACACGCCGAGGGTGCGGCGGCAGAGTTCGATCATCTCCCGGTCACCGGTGTTCTTGCCGGCGTCGTCGGAGAGCTTGACGGCGGGGATCCACATGTCCGAATCCTTATAGGGCCGGCAGGCCGTCATCTTGATGACCATGTTCAAGGGAGTCACTCCCACGTCGTTGGTGAGGTTGGTCCCGATGCCGTAGACATCCTTGATGGTGCCATGGCACTCCCGGTGTATCTTCTCCACCGCTTTCGGATCGAGGGAGTCGGAGAAGATCAGCGTCTTTGAAGCCGGGTCGATGCGCAGGTTCCGGTAGTGCTCGACGATCCTGCGCAGCACCTGTAAGGGGTCGCCGGAATCCTGCCGCACGCCGTCGAAGGTCTTGGCATAGAGCAGGTCGAAGGAGTGGATGAAGTTATCCGTCCCGTAGGTGTCGGTCAGCGCCGTCCCCAGGTCTCCCTTGTAGACGTCAACCCACCTGCCCATGGCCATGTTGTTGGCCATCAGGAAGCCGTACTTGGCGGCGTGGAACTGGAACCACTCGTGGGCCTGCGTCCCGATAGGCACCAGGTCGAAGACGTGGGCGAGGTGTACGTTGCTGGTCCCTAAAAAGAATTCCCCCGCCTCCCGCAGGTCCGAGACCACTTCGCGGTGGTTGTCGTAGGAGAAGCGCCGGCGGGAGCCGAAGTCCACGAAGCGGATGCCGTTGTCGCGGAAGAAACGGGCCTTGCCCAGGTTCACCCCGGTGCGTTTCTCCTCCGGCCAGGCGTCCTTCGCTTTTCCCGTCAACTCGAAATAGAGCTCGCTGATGACCGACATCAGCGGCACTTCCCAGAGGATGGAGCGGTACCAGTAGCCCTCCACGGTGATGGTGAGGTCCCCGCCCCGCTGCTCCACCTTGACCTCGCCCGGGTCGAAGCGGTAGCCCGCGAGGAAATCCAGGTAAGCCGGGTTGAAATATCCGCATCGCGAGGCCAGCCATCCCTGCTCCTCCGGGGAGAGGGCGAGATGCCTCATCTCTTCGATGAAAGGGAGGAGCTCCTTGGCGAAACCGTCGGGAAAGGGCGTCTGGGACCGGTTGATGAAGGCGTACCTGGCGCCCGCCCGTGGGTAGAGCAGGCAGACGGCTTGCTGCATGGTCAGCTTGTACAGGTCGGTGTCGAGGATGCCTCGCGGACCTTGCATCGATAAACCCTCCTTTTGCTAAATCTTCTCACCTTCCCACGGGGTTTTCAAACATCTGGAAGAAGCGGAAGGGCGGGCCTGGGGCCCGCCCTTCGCGATATGAAAGCGGCAATATATGAAACCGGTCACTCCACCTCGTTCATCTTGTCCAGTAACAGCTTGCCCGATTGCAGAAGCCTCTGCATGTCGGCGAAGTCACTATTCTCGTCCACCGTGATCTCATCGTCCTCACCCAGCGTCCCCTCCATCAGTTTCCTCGAGACGTCCTGCAGCTCCTCGATGGGCCGGGTGATGAAATGGCGGGTGAGCAGGCGCAGCCCCACCAGGCAGATGGCCAGGGCGACCACCAGGCCGATCAGCCCGAACAGCAGCTCCTTCTTGATCAGGCTGGAGCGCTCGTTGGAGTAGTACTCGTCGATGGCTGCCATCTGCTCGGTGCGGTCCAGCACCGAAATGCTGAACTGGTCCTTGCCCAGGGTCGGGGCGATGATGTCCGACGAGAACATCTCGATGTAGTAACCGGGCTTTCCGTTCAGCTCGGTGATGACGGTGTAACCGGACTCCGGCATCTCGGTGGGCACGTCGTAGGCGTCGGGGTCCAGCCCGGACTTGGCGACCACCGTGTACGGCTGGCCGTTGACGACGAAGGCTCCGTATTCGGCCGAGCCGACCGCGCGCATAATGAAAATGGTGCTTTCAACGTATTTGGCCGGGTCCGCACCGCTCATAACACTTTCGATCATCTCCGAGCTCATGAACTGGAGCATGCGCGGGTCCATCTGGACCTCTTTCAACGACGCGGTGGTGTCCTTGGCCTGTTGCACGATGCCGTCCACGTCCTTCTGCCTGGCCTTGGCCTGCTCGTTGTCGATGGTCCTCACCGAGATGAAGGTGGTCATAGCCACGATCACCACGATCAGCACCCCCACCAGCGCCGACGCCGCGATCAGGAAACTCCGCATCTCGTTTCCTCGAGATTTTTTCATACTGCCAGCACCTCCTGTTTTCAGGCACGTCAAGCCAACAACCTCTTGATACTGCTTGCGACCGGCCGGCTCCCACCCGGAACAGCTGGCCGACCTCGTTAACATTATCGGCGCGCCCCGAGACAAAGCGACAGTAATAGCCGCCAGTGGCGGATGAGGCCGGGTAAACGGCTCATCTCGGGGGGATGGACGGCAAGCCTCCGCGCCGTGGTATCATACCCTACATGAAAAAGAAGAAAGTCGTGATCGCCGCTGGCGTTCTTGCCTTCACCCTGGCCTTTTCAATGGCCGCTCCTGGCTGCGGCTCGAGCGGCGGCGCCGTCGACTGGGAGCAGGTCCCCGGCTCGATCGAAAAAGCCGAAGTCCACGACCTGCAGTTCGACCGGATGGCCAGCGAGCTCTACGTGGCCACCAACGGCCGGGGCATCTGGCGCTACGACGGATCTTCTTTTACGGAGATGTCGAGCCCGCTCGACGACACCCTGGTCTTCTCCATACAGGTCGAGGAGGGCGGCGGCCTCTTGTATGCCGCAGCCGGCAGCCGTGGGGTGTGGCGCTGGGACGGCGGGGGATGGTCGGACACCGGACTGCCCGATGCCGCTTACGTCCTAATGCTGGACCAGGAGAGCGGCACCCTCTACGCCGGCTCCAACCAGAAGGTGTGGTCTCTGTCGGGGGGCGTCTGGACGGATACCGGCCTGCCCGACCTCGAGGTGTTCTCACTCGCCCAGGACGGCGGCAGGGTCATCGCCGGCACCGGGGCCGGCGCGTGGTCTTACGAGAACGGGGCCTGGACAAACATGGGCGGCGGCCTGAAGGATTACCAGGTGCTCTCCCTCGCCTACGACGCGCGGGACGGCGTCCTCTATGCCGGGACCAGCTCGCAGGGGGTATGGGAACACCGGGACGGCATCTGGACACAACCCCCCAAAGGGCCGCTGGAGAACCCGGTGGAATCGCTGGTATACGACGACGAACTGCGCATGCTCCTGGCCGGGACCCGGTACGGCGTGTGGACTTACCACGACCGGCTGTGGGTCAACACCCAGGGCGCGGCCATGGAATACATCGTGCTGGCCCTGGCCGTCGACGGCTCCGGCGCCACGGCCTATGCCGGCACCTTCGAGGATGTGGGCGTCTGGTCCGCCGACCTGTCCCCCCTGCTCAAATAAAACTCCTTTTACTGCCGTTTCCGGTTACTACCGAACTTCTTTTACGCTACAATAACCTAGTATGTCCAAGCATGCGGAGTCATGAGAGCGGTGAAAAGCGCTTTGGATAAGCAATTCTTTCAGACTCAGGAAGAAGACGTATTCGGACTGCTGGGAAGCAGCCCGGAAGGATTGACCTCCGGGGAGGCCGCTGCCCGCCTGGAGCGCGAGGGGCGTAACGTCCTGGAGAAAAAGCGCGCCGTCCCGCTCTGGCGAAAGTTCCTGGTCAACTTCGTCCATTTCTTCGCCATCATGCTGTGGGTGGCGGCCGGCCTTTCTTTCATAGCAGATATGCCCGAACTGGGCATTGCCTGCATCGCAGTCATTATCATCAACGGTATTTTCACCTTCTGGCAGGAATTCCGGGCCGAGCAGGCCATCGAAAGCCTGCAGAATATCCTTCCCAAACGAACCCGCGTGGTACGGGACGGCACCGAAATGGACATAGACGCCGAGGACCTGGTCTCCGGGGATCTGGTGGTGTTCGAAGCCGGCAACAGCGTCTCGGCCGACATCCGCCTGGTGGAGACGCGGGAGATGACCGTCAATAACTCCGCGCTGACCGGGGAGTCTGAGCCGCAGCGCCGTATCTCAGAAGCACTGGACATTGAGCATGCGGTCCTGGCCGACCTGCCCAACCTGGTCTTCGCCGGCACCTCGGTGACTAATGGCAGCGGGCGGGGCCTGGTCTATGCCACGGGCATGGATACCGAACTGGGCAAGATAGCCGGATTTACCCAGGAGATCAAAGAGGAGCCCAGCCCACTACAGAAGGAGATCGGCAAGATCGTAAAAATCCTGTCGATGATCGCCATCGGCCTGGGGGTCCTCTTCTTCTGCCTTGGCGCATTCGTTATGAACCTGGGGCGGGCGAATTCCTTTATGTTCGGCATCGGCATCATCGTCGCCAACGTTCCCGAGGGCCTGCTGCCTACAGTGACCCTCTCACTGGCCATGGGGACACAGCGAATGGCCAAGCGGAACGCCCTTATCAAAAAACTGTCCTCGGTGGAGACCCTGGGTTGCACCACGGTCATCTGTACCGACAAGACCGGCACCCTCACCACCAACGAGATGACCGTGCGCGAGGCCTGGGTGGCGGGCCGGGCCGTCGCCGTAGGGGGAGCGGGCTACAAACCGGAAGGCGAGTTTACCAAGGCAGGAGACGCGCTTAATGAAAAAGACAGGGAATCTTTGGCCAAATTGCTGCGCATCGCGGCATTCTGCAACAACTCTCGCCTGGTGCCCCCCAAGGAAGAAGGGGAGGAGCATGCGACCGGCTGGTCCATACTGGGCGACCCCACCGAAGCAGCCCTGCTGGTGGCAGCCACCAAGTTCAAGTTCGACTACGAAAAGGAACTGGTTCTGCAGCCTCGTATCTACGAGCTCCCCTTCGATTCACGGCGCAAACGCATGACCACCGCCCACCGGATGGAACCTGGGGTAGAGGCACTGGTCAAAGGCGCCCCCATCGAGGTCCTCAACCTCTGCACGCACATCTGGGAACCCGAGGGAGCAAGAGACATTACCGACGAGGACCGGCGTTTGGTCGCCGAGAAGAACGACGAATATGCCCGGCAGGCCCTGCGGGTCATTGGCTTTGCATACCGCGAGAAGCTACCTGAGCAGAGGCACTACGAGGTCGAAGAAGTCGAGCAGCAACTGACCTTCGTGGGCCTGGTGGGTATGATGGACCCGCCCCGCCCCGAGGTGGAGCAGGCCATCGCCGAGTGCCGCACCGCCGGCATCAAGGTGATCATGATCACCGGCGACTACGGGGTGACCGCCGAATCGGTGGCCCGCCGCATCGGACTGGTGCGGGGTAGTGAGGCACGGATCATCACTGGCGTGGAAATAGAAGAGATGACCGACGAGCAATTGGGTGACGCCCTGCAGGAGCCGGAAGTGATCTTCGCCCGGGTCTCCCCGGAACATAAGATGCGCGTAGCCCTGGTGCTCAAATCCCGCGGGGAGATCGTAGCCATGACCGGCGACGGTGTCAATGACGCCCCCGCCCTGAAGGCCGCCGATATCGGTGTGGCCATGGGCATTGCCGGGACCGACGTGGCCAAGGAAGCGGCGGAGATGATCCTCACCGACGACAACTTCGCCTCCATCGTCCACGCCATCGAGGAAGGGCGGGCCGTCTACACCAACATCAAGCGCTTCGTCACGTATATCCTGGCCAGCAATATTCCCGAAGTGACCCCCTTCCTGGCTTTCGTCATCCTGAAGGTGCCGCTGCCCCTGACGGTGATGCAGATCCTGGCCGTCGACCTGGGGACCGATCTGGTTCCCGCCCTGGCCCTGGGCACCGAGAATCCGGAGCCGGGCCTGATGGAGAAGCCACCCAGGTCGAGAGATGACCGGCTGCTGAGCTGGGGCCTTTTTGGACGCGCTTACGGCTATCTGGGCATGGTGGAAGGCATTCTGTGCCTCGTAGGATTCTTTCTTGTCTACTATCTGAACGGCTGGACCTTAGCTCGGGTGTATCGGCCTTGCGATAACCCCGACCGTACGAGCAACTCCCTACATACCTATGGCGACCACGGCATGCCTCACACCATCGTCGCTACCCAGATAGGCAACGGCTTCGCCTGCCGCACCGAGCGGGAGTCCATCTTCAAGGTAGGCTTCTTCACCAACCGCTTCTATCTCTGGGGCATCCTTTCCGAGATCCTGGTGATTTTCCTGTTCCTCTATGTGCCGCCCTTTCCCCAGCCTCTTCGGCTTCAAGCCGGTGCCCTGGCAGGTCTGGCCGTTCATGTTGGCGGTCATACCTGCATGCCTCGTCGCCGACGAGATCAGGCAAGTTCTTCATCAGGTGGAACGACAGACGAAAGGAGAGCGCGGCGAGACGGAGAAGGGAATCCCTGCCGGCGGCGGCATAAGACGAGCGCATTATGAGTATTTGAAACAGTAGGTATCGATACCGGTGAGACCGATGGGGGATGGTGCTTATGCATGTAGTCATCATGGGTTGCGGCAGGGTCGGTTCCCGCCTGGCCAGGCGCCTGGAGCGCCAGGGCCACAGCGTGGCGGTTATCGACAAGAACCCTCGCGCGTTCCACCTGCTGGACGTGGATTTCAAGGGCCTCAAGGTGGAGGGCATCGGCTTCGACTCCAACATCATGGTGGCGGCCGGCGTCGAACGTGCCGATGTCTTCATCGCCGTCTCCAGCGGGGACAACTCCAACTTCGTCTCCTCTAAGATAGCCAAGGATGTCTTCCACGTGCCCAAGGTGGTGGCGCGTATCTACGACCCCCGACGCGCCAACATCTACCGGCGCTCGGGCATCTCCACCGTGGCTCCCGTAGCCTGGGAGGTCAACAAGTTCTCCGACCTCCTCTTCCTGCAGCAGTCCTTCGCTCGCGACTCCTTCGGGGCCGGAGAAGTGGAGCTGATGGAGTTCGAGCTTCCCTTGAACCTGGCCGGGCGCCCGGTGCGCGACTTCGAGGTGCCGGCCGAGATCAAGGTCTGCGCCATCGAGAGGGCCGGCTCGGCCGTCATCCCCGCTCCTGGCACCCTCTTCGAGCGGTTCGACATCGTGCAGGTGGCGGTGCTCAGATCGAGCACCGAAAAGTACAAGAGAATGTTCTTCATGACCTAAAGAAAGGAGGCCCGATATGAAGACGCTGATAGTCGGTGGAGGGATCGTCGGGACCTTTCTTGCCCAGATCCTGTCCGATAAGAACGAGACGGCCGTAGTCGACAAAGACCTCGAACGCTGCACCCTGATAGCGGAACTGCTCCCTAACGTAAAAGTGATTCAACGAGGACGGTTGCGAGCCATGGGTGTTGGAGTATGCCGGCATAAGCGACGCCGAGCTGGTGCTGGCGGTCACCGGGGACGACGAGGACAACCTGGTCGTCTCCTATCTCGCCAAGTTCGAGTACGACGCCCCCAAGGTGATCGCACGGGTCAACAACCCCAAGAACCGCTGGCTCTTCAACAAGAGCTGGGGGGTGGACGTCGAGGTGAGCACGCCCGACGTCATCGCCAAGATCATCGAGGAAGAAATCACCCTGGGCGAGGTGGTTACCCTGATCAAGCTGCAGTCCTCGGAAATAGGGCTGGTGGAGATCAAGGTCCCGGCCGACAACACCAGTCTAAACGTGCCCCTGGCCGAGGTGGAACTGCCGCCGGAGACCCTTCTGGTCACAGTGGTGAGCGACGAGGCCATGATGATCCCCACGGCGGACACGGTGCTGAAGGCGGGTGACAAGGTGCTGGCTATAACCAACCTGAAATACCGGGACAAGCTGACCGCCCTGCTGGGCCACGGGTAACCAAACGGAGAAGATCGCCATGCCGTCACGTCAAGGCGAACGGAACAAGAATCTACTACGAGGAGCAGGGGGAGGGCTACCCGCTGGTCATGATCATGGGGCTCTCCGGTAACCTGCACTGGTGGTACCCGGCTCTCGTCGAACCCCTGGCGGAGAAGTTTCGCGTAATAACCCTCGACAACCGTGGTTCGGGCGAGTCGGACAAGCCCAGGGGGCCTTACTCCATCGAGGTAATGGCCGAGGACACGGCCCAGCTGATCGCGGCGCTGGGGATAGGCAAGGCCCACGTGCTGGGGGCCTCCATGGGCGGTAAGATCGCCCAGGAACTGGCCCTGGATTACCCCGAGCTGGTCGACCGGCTGGTCCTCTGCTGCACCAACTGCGGGGGGGACCGGCAGATCACTCCGCGGCCGGAGATCTACACCATGCTGGGGGCGCGGCGTAAAGGGGTAACGGCGGAGGACGTGGCCCGGGCCAGCCTGAAGCTCCTCTTCCCGGAGACTTTTGTAAAGGACAACCCGGAACTGATGGAGGAGTTCATGCGCCGCTGGAGGATCAACCCCTCACCCGGTCATGCCTTCCTGGCCCACCTGGAAGCGACGGCCACCTACGACTGTTTTGTCCGGCTTCCGGAGATAGGGGCGCCCACGCTGATCCTGACCGGCGACGCCGACGAACTGGTCCCCCCGGAGAACTCCCGCATCCTGCTCGACCATATCCCCGACGCGCGGTACATCGTCTACGAGAACGCGGCGCACTTCTTCTTCAGCCAGTACCCGGAGAGAGTGGCGGCGGACGTCATCGAGTTCCTGCAGAGCTGACCCGGCAGATTTAACAAGATTTAACGCGGTGGGCGGGATTTCCCCCCTGCCGCCGTACTATAATGGGAGCTTAGTTTGAAGAGAGGCAAGTACATGAATGTGAGCGTTTTCGACGTCATCTACCTGGCCGCGCTCGCGGGGAGTTTCTCCCTGCTCTTCCTGCTGGTGCGGGCCTGCGGAAAGCTTGTAGGGGGATCACATGGAGGAATATATCCTGCTGGCCATCGCCGCGGTTCTGCTCGCCTTCCTGTTCTATGCCCTGATCCGGCCCGAGAAGTTCTAGGGAAGGGCGGGCACGAGTATGGCGGCATTGGGCTGGGCGCAGGTGGCGGTGATCGCCGTGGTGATCACCCTGCTGGTCAGGCCGGCCAGCTCCTATCTGTACCGGGTCTTCGAGGGGGAGCGCACTTTCGCGGACCGCGCGGCCGACCCCGTGGAGCGGGGGCTCTTCCGCCTCCTGGACATCGACCGGAAAGAACAGCACGACTGGAAGGGCTATGCCCTGCGCTTCCTGGCCCTCGACTTCGTGATCATCACCTTTTCCTACGTGGTGCTGAGGGCGCAGGGGCACCTCCCGCTCAATCCGGCCCAGGCACCCGGCATGACCCCGTCCCTGGCCTTCAATACCGCCATCAGCTTCGGCACCAACACCAACTGGCAGGCCTACGCCGGCGAGACCCAGGCCTCCTACCTCTCGCAGATGCTGGTGATGACGGTGTGCATGTTCACCTCGGCCGCCTCCGGCATCGTGGTGGCCATTGCCTTCATGCGCGGGCTCTCGCGCAAGTCCGACCCCCACCTCGGCAACTTCTACGTGGATTTCGTCCGGGTGATACTGCGCGTCCTGCTCCCCCTGGCCCTGGTGGGGGCGGTCGTCCTGGTGCCCCTGGGGGTGGTCCAGACCCTGGCCGGGCCGGAGGAGGTGACCACCCTTGAAGGGGTGATCCAGAACGTTCCCCGCGGCCCGGCCGCTTCGCTGGAGTCCATCAAGCACATCGGCAGCAACGGCGGCGGTTTCTTCAACGCCAACGCCGCCCATCCCTTCGAGAACCCCGGTCCGCTGACCAATATAATTTACATACTGTTGATGTTGATCATACCCGCTTCCATGCTGCACGTACTCAGCCGGTATCTGGCCAACTCCAGACAGGGATGGGTGATATTCGTCGCGATCCTATGTCTCTTCATCTTCTTCGCCGGCCTCACCGTCTTCTTCGAGACGCGTGCCAACCCGGCCACGGCGTCTGTCGGTGTAGACACATCCGCCGGCAACATGGAGGGCAAGGAAGTCCGCTTCGGCGCCGCCGACTCCGCCGTGTTCGGTGCCGCCACTACCTCCGCCACCACCGGCAGCATCGACTCCTCGCACGATTCCTACACCCCCATGGGGGGGATGATGCTCATCTCGGCCATGATGCTCAACGTGGTCTTCGGCTCGTGCGGCGCGGGCCTGGTCAATATCCTCATGTACGTCATCTTCACCGTCTTCCTGGCCGGGCTGATGGTGGGCAGGACGCCGGAGTTCTCCGGTAAGAAGATCGAGTCGCGCGAGGTCAAGCTGGCGGTCATAGCCCTGCTGGCCCACCCCCTGTGCATCCTCGGCTTCACGGCGGTATCCATGGCCATTCCCTCCGCCCGGGAGGCCATACTCAACCAGGGCCCCCACGGCATCACCGAGATGGCCTACGCCTTTACCTCGGCGACGGCCAACAACGGCAGCGCCTTCGCGGGGCTGGCCGCCAACACCACTTACTTCAACGTGACCACCGCGGTAGCCATGCTGATCGGGCGCTACGTCATCTTCATTCCCATGCTGGCGGTGGCGGGCTCGCTGGCGGAGAAGCAGATACTGCCGGAATCCGAGGGCACCTTCCGCACCGACACCCCCCTCTTCGCGGGGCTGCTGGTCGGGATAATCATGATCATGGGCGCCCTGACCTTCTTTCCCCTGCTGGCCCTGGGCCCCCTGGCCGAGCAATTCGCGCTGCTCTGACGCGGCGTGCCCATAAGGAGTGCGAGAAAAGGACATGGATAATAAGACTGGAGAGAAGAAGAAAGAAGAGGGGTTCCTGGACCCGGCGATGCTGAAGCAGGCCGTGTCCGGTTCCTTCGTCAAGCTCAATCCGGTCAAGCTGGTGCGCAACCCGGTGATGTTCATCGTGGAGATAGGTTCCGTGGTGACCACCTATTACTTCTTCAAGCACCTGGTGACGGGCGAGGGGCCTCTGGCCTTCACCGGGATGGTCGCGCTGTGGTTCTGGTTCACGGTGCTCTTCGCCAACTTCGCCGAAGCGCTGGCGGAGGGGCGGGGGCGGGCCCAGGCCGAGACCCTGCGCCGTACCCGGGTGGAGACCACCGCCAAGCTGCTGGCCGGAGACGGCACTTTCAAAGCAGGTCTCCGCCGGCGAGTTGCGCAAGGGGGACGTGGTGCTGGTGGAGGCGGGAGACATCGTTCCCGGCGACGGCGAGGTGATCGAGGGCATCGCCAGCGTGGACGAGTCGGCCATCACCGGCGAATCGGCCCCGGTCATACGGGAATCCGGGGGCGACTTCAGTTCGGTCACCGGCGGCACCAAGGTGCTCTCCGACCAGATCAAAGTGCGCATCTCCGCCGACCCCGGCCAGAGTTTCCTGGACAAGATGATCTCCCTGGTGGAAGGGGCGGAGCGCCAGAAGACCCCCAACGAGATCGCCCTGTCCATCCTGCTCACCGCCCTGACCATCATCTTCCTGGTGGTGGCGGTGGTGATCACCCCCATCAGCGATTACCTGGAAGCCTCGCCCTCTCCCGTCTCCCTGGTAGCCCTGCTGGTCTGCCTCATCCCCACCACCATCGGCGGCCTGCTCTCGGCCATCGGCATCGCCGGCATCAACCGTCTCACCCAGTACAACGTGCTGGCCATGTCCGGCCGGGCGGTGGAGGCGTCGGGCGACATCAACATCCTGTTGCTGGACAAGACCGGCACCATCACCTTCGGCAACCGTTTCGCCAACGAGTTCCTCCCCTTCGAGCCCCACACCGAGGAAGAGGTCGGCCGCGCGGCCATGCTGGCCTCGCAGGGTGACGGCACGCCGGAGGGCCGCTCCATCCTGACCCTGGGCGCGAAACTGGGGCTGGAGGTGGCGGGTGGCGACGGCGGCATGGTGGTGCCCTTCACGGCGGAGACGCGCATGAGCGGCATGGACCTGGGCGAGGAGAGTTACCGCAAGGGAGCCAGCGACGCCGTGGCGGCGTACGTCCGGGCCCAGGGGAACCCGCTGCCGGAGGTCTACGAAGAAGCGGTGGGCATGGTAGCCTCCCAGGGGTCCACCCCGCTGGCGGTGACCGCCAACGGCCTGGTGATCGGGCTGGTGGAGTTGAAGGACGTGGTCAAGCCGGGCATCAGCGAGCGCTTCGAGCGCCTGCGGGCCATGGGCATCCGCACCATCATGGTCACCGGCGACAACCCCCTGACCGCCAAGACCATCGCCGCGGAGGCGGGCGTGGACGACTTCATGGCGGAAGCCAAGCCGGAGGACAAGATGGCCTACATCCGGGCGGAACAGGCCCAGGGCAAACTGGTGGCCATGACCGGGGACGGCACCAACGACGCCCCCGCCCTGGCCCTGGCCGACGTGGGCCTGGCCATGAACTCGGGCACCCAGGCGGCCAAGGAGGCCGGCAACATGGTCGACCTCGACTCCGATCCGGCCAAGCTGATCTCGGTGGTGGAGATCGGCAAGCAGCTGCTGATCACCCGGGGCAGCCTGACCACCTTCAGCGTGGCCAACGACGTCTCCAAGTACTTCGCCATCATCCCGGCCATGTTCATGGTCTCGATACCCGCCCTCAAGTCCCTCAACGTCATGGGCCTCTACAGCCCCCACAGCGCCATCCTCTCAGCCGTCATTTTCAACGCCCTGGTCATCATCGCCCTGGTGCCCCTGGCCCTCAAGGGCGTTAAGTACCGGCCCATCGGGGCCACCGCCATCCTGCGGCGCAACATACTCATCTACGGCCTGGGGGGCTTGATCGCCCCCTTCCTGGGCATAAAAGTGATAGATACGATACTGCGCCTCTTCCACTTCGGTTGAGCGTGAGGATTCAGGATGAAGAAGAAAGACAGGCAGAGGATAAGGAAGGAGATGGTCAGGATCCTGGCCCTGCCGGCCATCCTGATCATCCTGCTGGGGTTGGCTTACCCGCTGGCGGTGAGCGGCATCGCCCGCATCAGCCGGTACGCGCGCCGACGGGCAGGTGGTCTACCTCGGCGGACACGCGGTGGGGGCGAAGGAGATCGGGCAGGAGTTTACCTCCCCCAGCTTTTTCCACGGCCGCCCCTCCGCGTGCGGGGACGGGGTACGACGCCATGCTCAGCGGCGCTACCAACCTGGGCCCGTCCAACCCCGAACTGGAGGCCCTGGCCCGGGAGCGGTTGGACCGGTTCCTGGCCGAGAACCCCGGCGTGACCGCCGACCAGGTCCCGGTGGAGATGGTGACCGCTTCGGCCTCAGGCCTGGACCCCGACGTGAGTGAGGAGTCGGCCTTGCTGCAGGTGCCGCGCGTAGCCCGGGAGACGGGCATCCCGGAAGGCGAACTGGCGGCCATGGTCCATGTGAAGGTCGAGGGGCGCTTCCTGGGACTCTTCGGCCAGCCTCGCGTCAACGTGCTGGAACTCAACCTGGAGGTGCTGCGCATGCAGGAGGAGGAGAGACCATGAGAAACGTGATTACCGTGTCCCGCCAGATGGGAAGCGGCGGCCGGAGGATCGCCGTCCTGCTGGCGGAGAGCCTGGGCTGGCGCATGGTGGACCGGGAAGTGATAACCTCGGCGGCCAGGGAGTCGGGGTTCGATGAAGCCAAGCTGGAGCGGGTTTTCGAGCGCCGGGTCAGCCTGGAGGACCGCCTCACCTTCCAGCAACGTTCGGGCAAGTACCTTGACGCCGTGAGCAAGGCCGTACACGAGCTGGTGGGTCAGGGCAGCGTGGTCATCCTGGGCAGGGGAGCCGGGGTGATCATGGCAGATGACCCGCGTATATTCCGGATCAACCTGATAGCGCAACTGGAGACGCGCATCGAGCGCATCGCCGTGCAGTTCGGCCTGAGCGGCAAAAAAGGGCTGGAGGAAGCGCGCCGCCGTGTTCTCGACACCGACTTCGCGCGCAGCGCCTTCCACACCCATCTATTCGGCGTCGACTGGAACGACCCTCTCAACTACGAGCTAGTGCTCAACACCGGCGAACTGACGCCGGAGCAGGCGGCGGAGATCATCCTGGGAGCTTTTCAAATCATGGAGAATGGCAGTTGACGGAAGAAAAGCGAGGCAGCCTGACTATCTTCCTCGGCTCGGCCGCCGGGGTGGGGAAGACCTACACCATGCTCTCGGAGGCGCGGCAGAAGCTGCGCCAGGGCGTGGACGTCAAAGTAGGCTACATCGAGACGCATGGGCGAGAGGATACCGCATCGATGATCGGGGACCTGCCGTTGATCCCGCGCCACTCCATCGACTATCGCGACAAGCACTTCGAGGACATGGACACCGGGGCCATCATCGAGGCCCGCCCCCGGCTGGTCATCGTGGACGAGATGGCCCACACCAACGTACCCGGCTCGGAACATCGCAAACGTTACGAGGACATCGAGGAGATCCTGGGGTACGGCATCGACGTCTGGACCACCGTCAACATCCAGCACCTTGAGAGCCTGAACGACCTGGTTTTCGAACTGACCGGGGTCAAGGTGAGGGAGACCTTCCCCGATCGTTTTCTGGAGATGGCGGAGCAGGTGCGCCTCATCGACATCAGCCCCGAGGAGCTCATCGACCGCATGAAGGCGGGCAAGATCTACCAGCCGGGCAAGATCGAAACGGCTTTGAGCAACTTCTTTCAGCGGAGCAATCTGGCTTCCCTGCGCGAGCTGGCGTTACGGGAGGTGGCCAACGAGGTGGAGGAGAACATAGCTTCCTCCGAAGAAGCGGCCACTTCCCAGGAAAGGATCATGGTCTGCGTGAGGCCGGACACCAACGCCCAGCGCCTCATCCGGCGGGGCTGGCGCCTGTCTCGCCGCCTGAACGCTCCCCTCTCGGTGGTCTTCCTGGATGGGGAGGGTGGGGGGAGCCGGCACCCGGCCGGCCCGCGTGACGACGGCGCGCGGGAAGCGCACGTGGAAGCGCTGGAGGAGCTGAGCCGGGCTCTGGAAGCCGACTTTACCCGGGTGGAGGACGTGGATGAGATCATCGACCTTGCGCGGAAGAAGCGCATAACCCAGGTTTTCATGGGAAGGCCTGAGGCCCCGACGTTCTTCCGGCCGGCCGGACGCTCCCTCCTCTCCCAGCTCCTCTCCCGCCTGGAACGCGCAGACATCCATGTCATCAGCGAAGACCCTACCGTCGGCGGAGAGGAGGAGAACCAGTGATCTACCTGTTCATCGGGCTCGCGGCGGGAATGGCAATCGCGGCCGTTACGGTCCTTCTAGCCTGCCGTTTCAGCTCGCGCCTGGTGCTTGACCCTTCGGGCCAGAAGATGCACTCCCTTTACGGGAAGGTGATCGTGGTCACGGTGGATGCGCCGTTCACCGTACGGGCGCTGGAGCTGGCCGTTAAACTGGCGGGCCGCGACGGGATGGTGGAGACCTTTTACATGATAGAGGTGCCCTTGAGCCGCTCCATGGAAGTGGGCCTGGAGGTGGAGACGGCCCGGGCCCTGCAGGCGCTGGAAGAAGCTTCACTGGTCGGGCGGCGGCTGGAAAAGGACTTCCTACCGGCCTACGTAAAGACGCGCCAGGCCGGCAAGGCCATCCTGGAACACGGCGAGAAGAAGGGGTTCGACCTGATCGTCTTCGACCTGCTGCCGGGAGAGCGCCTGCGCCGCAGCTACCGC
Organism: uncultured bacterium; assembly: GCA_963765625.1. GTDB lineage: Bacteria > Actinomycetota > Geothermincolia > Geothermincolales > Geothermincolaceae > CAVXXD01. Next base: position 56,154 of record CAVXXD010000009.1, on the reverse strand, counting down.
AAGCTCGCCGAGTCCCTGCAGGAGAAGGCGGGGTGCGACGTCATAGTCGTAACTTAATGGGGTCAGGTCTATCGTTTATTATTTCTTACCATAATTTACCAGAAGAAGAGCAGGCATATTGAACAGGAGAAGTGAGATGAACATCGTCATCGTCGGGTGCGGAAGGGTGGGTTCAAAACTGGCGACGCACTATGCGGCCGAAGGCCACCGGGTCAGCGTCATCGACGAACAGGAGGAGGCCGCCTCCAACCTCCTTGCGGAAACGGAGGTGGATTTCCACGCCGGCCCCGCCCTCGACCTGGAGCTTCTGCGGCAGGCGGGCCTGGAAGAGGCGGACGTCTGTATCGTCGCCACCGACGGTGACAACACCAACCTGGTGGTGGCCCAGATGGCGCGGGAGGAGTTCGGGGTGGAGTGCGTGGTGGCCCGGGTCTTCGACCCCAACCGCGCCCGCTTCTACGAGGGGAGGGGCATCACCGTGGTCTGTCCGGTGGAGTTGACCGTGGCCGGCATCTTCCATGCCGTCCATGCCTTCGAGGAGGAGGTGGGCTGATGAACTCGTTCGTGCTGATCGTGGGCGGCGGCAAGGTAGGCACCAGCCTGGCCCGCACCCTCTATGGAAGAAGGATACGAGGTGGCCCTGGTGGAGGACGACCGCCACAAGTGGGAACACCTGGAGGTCGAGTTCGGGAACGCCGCGGTGCTGGGCGACGGAACGGAGATACCGGTGCTGGAGAAGGCGGGCATCGCCCGGGCCGATTTCGCCATAGCCGTCACCGGCGACGACGAGGACAACATCATCATCAGCCAGCTGGCGCGGGAGAAGTACAGCCTGGAGAACATCATCACCCGCGTCAACAACCCCCGCAACCAGTCGACCTTCGACCGGCTGGGCATCAAGCCCACGGTGTGCGCGGCCAGCCACATCCACTCGCTGGTCGAACACCACCTGCCGCGGCACCGCCTCCTCTCCCTGCTGGAGTTCCAGGAAGAGAACATCAGCATGATGGAAGTCGTGCTGGAAGAAAATGCACCGGCGGTAGGAAAGAAGGTCCACGAACTCTGCCTCCCGCCCGGGTTGCTGCTGGCCATCGTCTTCCGCGGACGTGAGGCCCTGGTGCCATACGGCGACATGGGCATGAGAGCGGGCGACCATCTGGTGATCATCATGGAGCGGGGCCGTGAGGCCGACCTCGAGGCGATTACCGGGGAATGTTGACCTGGCAATATCCCTTTTCCTGACCTTGCCTTTTCCTGCATGGTATAATATCAACCGTTGTTCTTTAAGAGGCGGGCCCGCACGCGGGCCTGCACGCACGATGGGAGAATGAAACTCATGCCCGGAATAGTGATACTGGGAGCCCAGTTCGGAGACGAGGGCAAAGGCAAGGTCACCGACCTGCTGGCCGACGAAATGCATATGGTGGTACGCTACCAGGGCGGCAACAACGCCGGGCACACCATCATCTACGAAGACACCACCTTGAAACTGCACCTCATCCCCTCGGGCATCCTCTATCCCCACATCATCTCGGTTATCGGCAACGGCGTGGTGATCAGCCCCGAGGTGATCATCCGGGAGATGCGCAACCTGGAATCCCTGGGCGTCAGTACCGCCAACCTGCGCATCAGCTGCAACGCCCACGTCATCCTCCGCAGCCACGAGGTGCTGGATGGACTGATGGAAGACGCCAAAGGCGACGGCGGCATCGGGACCACCCGGAGGGGCATCGGCCCAGCCTACGCCGAGAAGGCCATGCGCAGCGGCCTGCGCATGCAGGACCTCATCGACCCGCACACCCTGGGGCGCAAGGCCATCGCCCTCATACAGGAGAAAAACGAGATTATCACGCGCATCTATGACGGCGAGCCCCTCGACGTAGTCAGGGAAGTGGCCCGCCTGGAAGAGCAGGCAACGGCGCTCCGGCCCTTCATCGCGGACACCTCTCTTCTTATAAAGAATGCCCTGCGGGAAGGGCGCAACGTCCTCTTCGAAGGCGCCCAGGGCACCCTGCTCGACCTCGACCACGGCACCTACCCCTTCGTCACTTCCTCCAACCCCACCGCCGGCGGCGCCTGTACCGGCGCCGGTATCGGGCCGCGGGACATCGACGAGATCATCGGCATCACCAAGGCTTACCTCACCCGGGTGGGGGAGGGGCCTTTTCCCACCGAGCTTGAGGACGATATCGGCGAGGCCATGCGGGCCGGAGGCGGCGAGTTCGGCACTACAACCGGGCGGCCCCGCCGCTGTGGCTGGCTCGATCTCGCCCTGCTGCGCTACGCCGTGCGCCTCAACACCCTGACCAGCCTGGCCATCACCAAACTGGACGTCCTCTCTCAGTTCGACACCCTGAAGGTCTGTACGGGATACGACCACAAGGGAGAGTACGTGGAGGAGTTTCCCTCGCGCACCGACATCTTCGCCGCCTGTAAGCCGGTCTACAAGGAGTTCCCGGGATGGAAGTCCGACATCTCCAAGGCCACGTCCCTCTCCGACCTGCCCATGGAGGCCCGCGCCTACCTGGAGTTCATCCAGGAGCAGGCGGGAGTCCCCATAAAGATCGTCTCGGTGGGACCGGAGCGCCGCCAGACGGTGATAGTGGACGGCAAGGTCAGCCGGGTCGAGCAGGGCAAGTTCCTCTTCCAGGAGGACATCACCCCCTGACCCTCCACAAGGTGCCTGTCCCAAACCTCCACACCCTCCACATTCCCCGAAAAAGCCGCCCTGGAATTCTTCAAAAAGTTTCAATGTGTTGAAGGTCTTTAGGAGAGGTTATAGAAGTAATGAGCGATTACACATAAAGCCCACGGACCTGAGCCAGGTGAGTGAATAGAGGAGGTCGGAGCGATGAACGAGTCCGAGATGCGGGACATGCCGCCGGAGCCCGTCGGCGCCGGACCACTGCTCGGAAAAGAAGACGCTCTTTTCAACCAGGTAGTCTGCCATTCCGGAGAGTCGATGGAGCGTGCGCGTGAATCCCGGGACCCGGACGACATGTTCGGGATATGGACCCACTGCGAGAAGAAGACCACCACTCTGCGCAGCCTGAGCCGCCACAACGAGCTCGAGAGCGAGGTCCGGGTCTAACCGCTTGTTCCCTCGCCAGCCCTAAGCCCCTTCCCTGTTGCGGGCGCATCATCCGCACCAATGTATCCGTATCCATAACACGGATCATCTCGCATACCAGGTCCCGGTGACCTACCAGCAGGCCGCGGAGCATGCCCTCGGGCATCTCCCCGATGAGCTGGATGAACACACCAGGGTCGCTCGACACCATTCGAACGAGGGCCTGGGGATCCATGGAGTCCAGCATGTCCAGGAAGAACTCCGGGTGCTCTTCCATCATCTTCATCGGCAGGCCCGCCTCCATCATCTTCAACGAAGTGGAGAGGAAGCCGCCCTGAGGGACGGAGCCGGAAGCTGACGTGGAGCGCTTGCCTTCCCTGACTTTTTTCAGCATTTTCGCAACCTCCTTAAACCCGATAACGCCAATAGGTATAGGGGAGCTGGCGGAAGAAGTCGTAGAGGAACGGCCGCCAGAGCCGCTGGGCGAGAAAATGATGGGCGCACCCCGCCATTACCAGCGCCAGACCATACAGGCCGAGCAGGACCGTCATGCAGACGCTGTAGGCGTACTGGCTGATGAACATCCACATTACCGAGAAGAAGAGGCCCTGCAGCACCAGGCCGGTGGCCAGAAGGCCGAAAAGGGTCGAGAAGCACGGCCGGTAGTCCGGTTCGGCGCGGCGCCCCAGCAGCATCACCAGGGCCAGCATGGCCGCGAAGCCGCCGTAGAGGAAGAAGACCACGAAAGCGCGGTATCTCTCCTGGCCGAAGGTGCCGCTCCAGAGTCCCATGACCATCAGTGACGACGCCGAGGAATAACGCCACCAGGGTCATCACTGAAGCAGGAAACCTTTTCATGCCACACGCCTCCTTTCCAGGTCGCCGGCGGCCAGCTCCGCCGCCAGCAGGCCGCCGCAGATGGCGCCGGGCACGCTGCCGGAGGGGTGAGTGCTGGCCCCGCACAGGTAGAGGCCGGGGATGCAGCGCGAGCGGTTGCTCGGCCGGAACACCATCTGGCTCAATAATGACATACTGTAAGAATATATGCAGCCGTCCGGGATGAGCAGGCGGCGTTCGAAGTCCTCGGGTGTGGCGATGGTCTTGAAGACGACGTGCTCCTTGATCCCCGGCAGGTACATCGCGTCGACCATGTCGATGCCTTTCTCGAGGTATTCGTGCTTGACGGACGGACCAATCCTGACCCTGGAGATGCGGCGGGACCATACTGATGAAAGAAACGGCGGCGCCCCCCTCGGGGGCCAGGCTGTGGTCCATGAATGAAGGGCAGGAGACCAGCCCCACCGACTGGGGGATGCCGATGCCGGCATCGTAGAGCTCCCGCCAGAATACGTCGATGAGGTCGGGATCGGTCAGGGCGAAGACGTGCTGCGCCGCCATGGGGGGCCGGTAGTCCAGCCCCAGGTAACCGACGCAACAGCTGGGAGACAAACGGTAGCCGGAGAGGGCGCGGGGCACCGACCCGGGGAGGTTCTCCCGGCCGATCATATCGAGGTAGAGGTGCTGGGCGTGCACCCCGCTCACCACCGCCCTCGCGGTCAGGTGGGTGCCGTCGGCCAGGACTACGCCGCGGGCCCGCCCTTTCTCCAGGATGATGCGCTCGACCCTGGAATTCACTCGCAGCTCGCACCCGACGTCGGCCAGGGCGCGGGCCATGGCCCGCGGTACCGCGCCCATTCCTCCCCGGGGATAGAACATCCCCGCCTGCTCGGCGTAGCAGAGCCAGAGCATCATGCCGCTCTGCAGGGAGGGCGGCAGGCCCCCGATGACCGAGTAGTTGCTCATCAGCCGGCGGGTGTATGGGTGCTCGAACAGGTCTCGCAGGAGTTTGCCGTATGGCTTGAGGACGTAGCGCAGGGTGGGGATGATGCGTGGATAGCGGGCGAACACCCGGGCAAGGTCACGCAGCCGTCCTTGCGGGCGTGGTGAATATAACGTTGCAGAAATCGTCGAGCAGCTTTCCCTGCTTGCGCATGAAATCCAGGAAAGTCCGGGCATCGGCGAGGGAGTGACCGGCAATGATGTCGGCGACCCCTTCGAGCGAAGCCGGCATGGTGAAGCGCTTCCCTTCCATAATATCGACCAGCTCGTAGAGGGGGTCGTTGGGCATGAATTCGAGATAGTCCTCGCGCCGCAGGCCGAGGCGCTGGTAGAACCAGTCGTGCACCTGGGTCATCTCGATGATGCAGGCGCCCACGTCGAAGCTGAAGCCGCCGGCCTCGAAAGAGGACGCGCACCCCCCCACGAAACCCGCCTGCTCCAGGACCAGGGTCCGCAGGCCGGCCGCGGCCAGCGCGCCCCCCGCGGCCAGCCCCCCTACGCCGGAGCCGATAACGATCGCGTCATAATCCATCTCCGTCACCTCCTTCCTTGATACAAAACACTAGTGTAACGTTAGGTAATAGAACTGTTACCTAAAGATTAATAAGAATCACATATAGAGTCAATAGTATTTGATAAAGGAATAGTGTAATATCATGTGGAAGAAAGGATAAACGCATACTGGAGGTATTCGGACATGAAAAAGAAAGAAGTCGTCCCGGCCGAGGAGGCTGCGGAGGCCCCGGAGACTGCGGAGGCCCCGACCACCCGGGAGCGCATTCTCCAGGCGGCCCTGGAGACTTTCGCCGAAAAAGGGCTGCACGGAGCCACGGTGGTGGAGATAGCCAAGGCCGCGGGGATAACCGGCGGAGCCCTTTACCGCTACTTCGACAGCAAGGAGGAGATCTTCCATGCCGTGGTGGCCAAGCACTCCACGGCCTTCCAGGCGCTGGACCTCATCCGGGGCCTCCTGCCGGATCTCGAGCCGCGCACCGCCCTCAAGTTCATCTCCCAGGGGATGTTCATCTATATATATTCGGACATGGTCTTCATCCGCATGGTTCTGGTGGAGGCCATGAAGAATCCGGAGAACACCCGGCCTTTCTTTGAAAAAGTCATGGAGAGTTCCCGCGAGGTCCTGCGTGACTGTTTCGAGTCCTGGAAGGAGAAGGGCCTCGTAAAGCCGGAAGTAGATGCCGGGATAGCCACCATGTCCTTCCTGGGGATGATGGGCTACCTGCTGGTGGAAAAGGATATCTTCGAGAACCCCGACCTCAAGTACGTGGAGCTCGAGAATCTCCTGGAAAACAACATAGACATATTCCTCCACGGCATCCTGTCGTAAGCCGCCGCCGGCCCACCTTTGACCCCGCCTCTCGAACGAGGGATTTTGTCACGCCATGATGATAGAATAACCCCGCGTTGGAGATGAAATCCTGCCCGGTTCACGATATGGAGGTGGCTGATGAAGGTCCTGGTGGTTGGAAGCGGCGGCAGGGAACACGCCCTGGCCTGGAAACTGGCCCAGTCACCCCTCCTCGACAGGCTCTACTGCGCGCCCGGCAACGCCGGAATGGCCGGCCTGGGCGAGCTGGTCGATATCCCAGCCGACGATATCCCCGCCCTGCTCGCCTTCGCTCAAAAAGAAGGCATCGGCCTGACGGTGGTCGGTCCGGAGATACCACTGGTGGCAGGCATCGTCGACGAGTTCTCCGCGGCCGGACTCAAGGTCTTTGGGCCCACCCGCGAGGCCGCTCAGATGGAGGGGAGCAAGGCTTTCGCCAAGCGCCTGATGCTCGAGGCAGGCATTCCCACCGGTCAGGCCGGGATCTTCGAAGAATACCAGGCCGCCCTGGCCTACCTCAGGTCCCTGGGGGCCCCGGTGGTAGTCAAGGCGGACGGCCTGGCCGCCGGCAAGGGCGTGATCGTCGCCGACAGCCTGGAGATGGCCGAGGAAGCGTTGCGTGAATGCATGGTCGACAACCGTTTCGGGGAGGCCGGCAGCCAGGTGCTCATCGAGGAGTTCCTCGAAGGCCAGGAAGCTTCGCTGCTGACCCTGGTGGACGGGGAGGACATCCTGCCCCTGGCCCCGGCCCAGGATTACAAGCGCATCGGGGACGGCGACGCCGGCCCCAATACCGGCGGCATGGGCTCATACTGCCCGGTCCCCGCTCTCGACCCCGATACTTACGACCGGGTGGTAAAAGAAGTGCTCCAACCCACCGCTTCCGCCCTGGCCAGGCGGGGGATCCACTTCCGCGGCATCCTTTACGCCGGGGTCATCCTCACCGCGCAGGGCCCCAAGGTGCTGGAGTACAACGTCCGCTTCGGCGACCCCGAGACACAGGCCGTCCTGCCCCGCCTCCGGAGCGACCTGCTGGAAGCGATGCTGGCTGTGGTGGAGGGGCGCCTGGGCGATCTGGAGCTGGAGTGGTCGGACCAGCCCTGCGTCACCCTGGTGATGGCCTCCGGCGGTTACCCGGACGATTATGCCAAGGGCTTCGTCATCGAAGGCCTGGAGCAGGCGGCGGCCATGGGCGGCGTGGCCGTTTTCCATGCCGGTACCGCCCTGGATGGGAACGGCCGGGTGACTACGGCGGGCGGAAGAGTGCTCAACGTATCGGCCTGGGGAGAGAGCTTCGCCGCCGCTCGCGAAAAGGTTTACGAAGCCGCGGCGAAAATATCTTTTAAAGACGCTTATTACCGTAAGGACATCGCCCTGCGCGTCGTAGAGGCGTAATACGAAAAAATAGCAAAGGAGTTATTTACAGTGAGTAAAATACCGGTGGTGGCGGTGATCATGGGATCCAAGTCCGATGCCGAAAAGGTCAAGCCGGCCGAGGACGTCCTGGCCGCCATGGGTGTGGGGGTCATGGTAGCGGTTATATCCGCCCATCGCCAGCCGGCCAAGCTGGTCGATTTTATGAAAGAAGCCCCGGCCAAAGGGGTGGAGGTGTTCATCGCCGCGGCAGGCAAGGCGGCCGCCCTGCCCGGCGTGGTGGCGTCCCTCACCACTCTGCCGGTGATCGGGGTTCCCATATCCACCCGCGACCTGGGGGGGCTGGACTCCCTCCTGTCCATCGTGCAGATGCCCAAGGGCATCCCCGTGGCCACGGTGGCGGTGGACGGCGCGGAGAACGCCGGCTTGCTGGCGGCGGCCATCCTGGCCCTGAAGTACCCGGAAGTGGCCGAGAAAGTGCGGGAGCATCGCGAGAAGCTTGCCGCCGATTGAGAAGAAGAGGTAAGGCGAGATGATCGAGAGATACACCCTTCCCGAGATGGGGGAGATATGGACCGAGCGGACCAAGTTCCAGAAGTGGCTGGACGTGGAACTGCTGGCAGTAGAGGCCTGGTGTGAGCTGGGAGAGGTTCCGCCGGAAGCGGTCGACAACATCCGCGCCAAGGCGGACTTCGAGCCCGCGCGAATCCTGGAGATAGAGGCCGTCACCCACCACGACGTCATCGCCTTCCTGACCAACGTGGCCGAGTACGTAGGCGAGGATTCCCGCTTCGTCCACTACGGGTTGACCTCGTCGGACGTTCTCGATACCGGGCTGGCCCTGCAGATGCGCGACGCCATGGACGTCATTCTGGCCGAGGCGATAGAGGTCTGCCGCACCCTGCGCGCCCGTGCCCTGGAGTTCCGCGATACCCCCATGATCGGGCGAACCCACGGCATCCACGCCGAGCCCACCGTCTTCGGGCACAAGCTGGCGCTTTATGCCTTCGAGATGGCGCGGGACATCGAGCGCCTGCGCCGGGCCCGGGAGGTCATCAGCTACGGCAAGATCTCGGGCGCGGTCGGCACCTACGGCAACATCGACCCCCGGGTGGAAGCCTATGTCTGCGAAAAGTTGGGCCTGCGCCCGGCGGAAGTGTCCACCCAGGTGCTGCAGCGTGACCGCCACGCCGAGTACCTCGCGGCCATAGCCATCACCGGGGCTACCTGTGAAAAAATCGCCACCGAGGTCCGCGCCCTGCAGCGCACCGATATCCTGGAGGCGGAGGAGCCCTTCGCTAAGGGCCAGAAGGGTTCCAGCGCCATGCCCCACAAGCGCAACCCCATCATCTGCGAGCGCATCGCCGGCATGGCCAGGCTGCTGCGGGGCAATGCCGTGGCGGCGCTGGAGAATGTCGCCCTCTGGCACGAGCGGGACATCTCCCATTCCTCGGTGGAGAGGGTGATCATCCCCGATTCCACCATCACCCTCCACTACATGCTGGTTAAATTACATAATGTAATAAAAGGGCTGCAGGTCTACCCGGAGCGTATGCTGGCCAACCTGGAGCGGACCGGCGGGCTTATCCACTCCGAGCGGGTGCTGCTGTCCCTGGTGGGCCAGGGCTTGACGCGCGAGGAGGCCTACGCCCTGGTGCAGCGGAACGCCATGCGTTCCTGGGAAACAGGCGAACCGCTGCTGGAGCTGCTGGCGGGGGACGCCGACGTCATTGCCCTGCTGGACCGGGAGCAGCTGGAAGCCTGCTTCGAACTGGGACACGCCCTGCGCAATGTCGGCGCCATCTTCGAGCGCCTGGAAGCGCTGGAGATATAGGGCAGACGGGATTAGACAGACGGCAGGACACCGTACGGGTGCCCGTACATACACACTGGAGGTGGAGGTTTTGGCTGGTTCGGACGGAACGAGGTATTCGGTGTTCGTTTCCCCCAAGGCGGGAGTGCTGGACCCGCAAGGCCAGGCGGCCCTGCATGCCCTCGAGTCCCTGGGTTACGGGGAAGTAGAGGATGTGCGCATCGGCAAGTACATAATCCTCTCCATCAAGCCGGGCCAGGCGGGGGAGGAAGAAAGGGTCAAGGAGATGTGCGAGAAGCTCCTGGCCAACCCGATTATCGAAGACTACCGCATCGAGAACGACTGACGGCCGGCTGGAAGGTGATGTCATGAAATTCGGTGTGGTGGTTTTTCCCGGATCCAATTGCGACATGGACTGCTATCACGTAGTGGACAAGGTACTCGGGCAGCCTGTCGAGTACATCTGGCACCAGGAGACCGTCCCGGACGGCTTCGACTGCCTCATCCTGCCCGGCGGGTTCTCTTACGGTGACTACCTGCGCTGCGGGGCCATAGCCCACTTCTCCCCGGTGATGGAGTCGGTCAAGGACTTCGCTTCCGCGGGCGGCCTGGTCATCGGCATCTGCAACGGCTTCCAGATACTCCTGGAGGCGGGCTTGCTGCCAGGCGCCATGCTGCGCAACACCAGCATGCGCTTCATCTGCCGCTTCGTCGACCTGCGGGTCGATAACGCGTCAACCCCCTTCACCAGCATGTCCGCACCCGGCCAGGTACTGCGCATACCCATCGCCCACAACGAGGGCAATTACATCGCGGACGAGACCACCCTGGACGGGATGGAAGCCAGAGGGCAGGTCATCCTGCGCTACTCCACCCCAGCGGGCGAGGTAACTCCGGAGGCCTGCCCCAACGGGGCGGCCCGCAACATCGCCGGCATCTGCAACGAGGGTTTCAACGTCTTCGGCCTCATGCCGCACCCGGAACGCGCTTCCGAGGATATCCTCGGAAGCACCGACGGGATGTTCATCTGGAACTCCATACTGTCGGCCGTGAACGGGACACGAGAGGCGGTGAGTTAATGGCTGAACTGTACGAAGAACTGGGACTGACCACCTCCGAATACCAGAAGATCATAGATATTCTAGGCCGTGAGCCCAACAAGGTGGAACTGGGCATGTACTCGCTGATGTGGAGCGAGCACTGTTCTTATAAAAGCTCAAAGAAGCTGCTCAAGACACTTCCCACCCGCTCGCCGGCCGTCATGCAGGGCCCGGGCGAGAACGCCGGAGTGGTGGATATCGGCAGCGGCTACGCCGTGGCTTTTAAAATGGAGTCGCACAACCACCCCAGCGCGGTGGAACCTTACCAGGGGGCGGCCACCGGCATCGGCGGCATCGTCCGCGACATCTTCACCATGGGCGCCCGTCCCGTCATCTGTCTCGACCCCCTGCGTTTCGGCGACCCGGGAAACCCTCGCACCCGCTACCTGGTCAAGGGAGTGGTGGCGGGCATCGCCGGCTACGGCAACTGCCTGGGTATACCCACCGTTGCCGGCGATCTCTACTTCGACCCTTCCTACGAGGGAAACCCCTTGGTCAACGTGATGTGCCTGGGGATCATGCGCACCAGCGACCTCATCAAGGGGGCCGCCACCGGCGAGGGCAACGCGGTCATCCTCTTCGGCAACCGTACCGGCCGGGACGGCATCGGCGGCGCCTCCGTCCTGGCCAGCCAGGAGTTCGACGATGCTTCGGAGTCCAAGCGTCCCAGCGTGCAGGTGGGCGACCCCTTCACCGAGAAGCTGCTCATCGAAGCCTGCCTGGAGTTGCGGGCTTCCGACCTGCTGGTCGGCCTGCAGGACCTGGGGGCGGCCGGGCTCTCCTGCGCCTGTTGCGAGACGGCGGCCCGCGGCGCCGTGGGCATGCGGGTGCACGTCGACCGGGTGCCCCTGCGTGAGGCCATGGAGCCCTTCGAGATAATGATCTCCGAGTCGCAGGAGCGCATGCTGGCCATCTGCGAGCCGGGCAAGGTGGAAGCGGTCCTGGCCGTCTGCGAACGCTGGGGCCTGCACGCCACCGTCCTGGGCGAAGTGGTGGAGGGCGGGCAGCTGGAGGGCTGGTGGCACGACGAGAAGGTCTTCGACGTGCCGGCCGATTCCCTGGTCGAACAGGGCCCCGTCTACGAAAGGGAGGCCGTCCGCCCTGCCTATCTGGACGAAGCCGTCAAGCTGGACTGGTCGTCGCTTCCTCACCCCGCCGACTTCGGCGAGATACTCGAGAAGCTGGTACTGGGGCCCAACCTCTGCAGCCGGCGCTACATCTACGAGCAGTACGACCACATGGTCCAGACCAACACGGTCATCTATCCCGGTTCCGACGCGGCGGTCATCCGCGTCAAGGGCACCACCAAGGCCCTGGCCGTCACCTGTGACGGCAACGGACGCTACGTCTACCTCGACCCTTACCGGGGAACCCAGATCGCGCTGGCCGAAGCATGCCGCAACGTGGTCGCATCGGGCGGAGTGCCCCTGGCCATGACCAACTGCCTCAACTTCGGCAATCCCGAGAAGCCGGGCATATTCTGGCAGTTCGCGGAGGCCATCAGGGGCATGGCCGATGCCGCGCGCCATTTCGAGGTGCCCGTGGTCAGCGGCAACGTCAGCTTCTACAACGAGACCAACGGCGAGGCCATCAATCCCACCCCGGTCATGGGCGTGGTGGGCCTTATCGGCACCATAACCAACCGGCGCAGCGCCGGCTTCCCGGCCGACAACCTCAACGTCGTGCTCCTGGGAGAGACCGGCGACGACATGGGAGGCAGCGAATACCTCTTCCAGATCCACGGCATGACCGCGGGTGAAGCGCCCCGGCTGGACATGGATCTTGAAAAGAGAGTGCAGGCCACCTGCATCGAGGGGATCCGTCGCAGCCTTATCGAATCCGCCCACGACTGCTCGGAAGGCGGGGCCGCGGTGGCTTTGCTGGAATGCTGCCTGGGGGGAAGACGGGGTGCTACCATCAAGGTGGAGACCGGACTTTCGCCCCTGATCTGGCTCTTCAGCGAGTCCCAGTCACGCTTCCTGGTGACCGTGCCCGACGACCGCATGGATATGATGGAAGTTCTGGCGCAGAAAAGGAAAGTTCCATACACTGTTATCGGCAAGACGGGTGGTGAGCGCCTGGTCGTGAACGATTGGCTCGACGTCGACCTCGACGGTCTGCGCGGCCGGTGGGACAGAGCACTTGAGGAGTTTCTCACTTAGGAAGGACAGCCCGCTGAATGGAGTCTGAACATCAGTATAAGCACGAAGCCTGCGGCGTCTTCGGGATCTACACCCGTGAGGCGGAGGTAGCCAAACTCACTTATTATGCCCTCTATGCCTTGCAGCACCGGGGCCAGGAAAGCGCCGGCATCGCCGTGTCCAATGGGCGTGAGATAATGCTGATGAAGGACATGGGCCTGGTCTCGCAGGTCTTCTCCGAGCGCGACCTGCAGAGCCTGCAGGGCCACCTGGCGGTGGGGCACGTTCGCTACTCCACCACCGGCTCCTCCTTCTGGGAGAACTCCCAGCCCATCCAGGTGCCCTGGCGCCAGGGATCGCTGATCGTGGCCCACAACGGCAACCTCATCAACACCGACGAGTTGCGCCAGGAGATGAAGGACCAGGGCTATCACTTTCGCACCACCTCCGACACCGAGGTCATCGCGGTGATGCTTTCCGCCTCAGCCGCACCCACCATAGAGGAGGCCATCCGGGAGGTGGCGCCGCGCCTGGTCGGGGCCTATGCCCTGGCTGTGATGACCGGCGACCGCGTCATCGGACTGCGTGACCCAAACGGCGTCCGGCCCCTCTGTCTGGGGAGCTTCCGGGACGGCTATGCCATCTCCAGCGAGAGCTGCGGCCTCGACCTCATCGGGGCGCAGTACCTGGGTGAGATCGAGCCGGGAGAGATGGTCGTCATCAGTGAGCAGGGCCTCCACCGCGAAGAGGTGGTGGGGAAGGGCAAACCCTCCCTGTGCATCTTCGAGTTCATCTATTTCGCCCGCCCCGATTCCCTGCTGTGCGGGACCAACCTCTACCACGTGCGCAAAAACATGGGCATGTACCTGGCCGAGGAGGCTCCGGTGGAAGCGGACATCGTCATGCCGGTGCCCGACACCGGGATACCGGCCGCCATCGGGTTTTCCCAGGCTTCCGGCATCCCCTTCGGTGAAGGGCTTATCAAGAACCGCTACATCGGCCGCACCTTCATACAGCCGACCCAGGACATCCGGCGCATGGGTGTGCGCCTCAAGCTCAACCCGCTCAGCCACGACATCGAGGGCAAGCGCCTGGTGGTAGTGGACGATTCCATCGTACGCGGCACCACCACTCGCGAGATCATCGAGATGCTCAGGGTGGCGGGGGCGCGAGAGATCCACCTGCGCATAAGCTCCCCACCCGACATGTATCCCTGCTTTTATGGCATCGACACTTCCACCCAGGCCGAGCTGATCGCCTCCCGCAAGAGCGTCAGGGAGATCGAGGAGTTTCTGGGCGTTGACTCCCTGCACTATCTGAGTTTTGAGAATCTCGTGCGCGCTACCGGGAGGGAGCGGGAGGAGTTCTGCCTGGCCTGTTTCGACGGAGACTACCCCATCCCCATCCCGGAAGAACTGGGGATGTCCAAGTATCGACTGGAAGAAAAGACGAGGTGAAAATGGACAAACCGGATGAAAGCAAGGAACCCGGCGCTCCCCTGACCTACGCCGAGGCCGGCGTGGACGTGGAAGCGGGGAGGCGGGCAGTGGACCTCATCAAGGACCAGGCGAAATCAACGTTTTCCAAAGAAGTGCTGACGGGGCTGGGCGGATTTGCCGGCCTCTTCGACGCGGCCTTCAAGGGGTTCAAGCACCCGGTGCTGGTCTCTTCGGCGGACGGGGTGGGCACCAAGCTCAAGCTGGCCCAGATGATGAACAAGCACGACACCATCGGCATCGACCTGGTGGCCATGTGCGTCGACGATATCATCTGCTGCGGAGCCCAGCCCCTTTTCCTCCTGGACTACCTGTGCATGGGCAAGGTGGTACCGGAGAGGGTGGCCGAGATCATGGCAGGTGTAGCCAAGGGCTGCCGTAAGGCGGGCTGCTCCCTCATCGGGGGAGAGACGGCGGAGCATCCGGGCCTGATGGCCGACGACGATTACGATCTGGCTGGTTTCGCCGTGGGGGTGGTGGACAAGGACGCCATCATCGACGGCTCCACCATCTGCCCTTCCGACGCCATCATCGGGCTGGGCTCCACCGGCCTCCATTCCAACGGGTACTCCCTGGCCCGCAAGGTCTTCTTCGAGTTGAACGAGTTCAATATCGACGACCACCTGCGCGGCCTTACCCATCCTCTGGGGCTGGAACTGCTGGCCCCCACCGAGATATACACGCCGGGAATCCTCAAGGTCATGGAGAAGGTCAACATCAAGGGAATGGCCCACATCACCGGCGGAGGCCTTATCGAGAATCTGCCCCGCATCCTCCCGCCAGGCGTAGATGCCGTCATGGACATAACCGCCTGGCCCAACCGCAGCATCTTCGAGGTCATCCAGAAGGCGGGGGAGATCGACCAGATAGAGATGTTCAACACCTTCAACATGGGGATCGGCATGGCCCTGGTGGTCGACCACAACGATATCCGGGAGACAATAGAGGTCTTTGCCAACAGTGCTTATCGCCCCTTCCTGATCGGCCAGGTCCTGGAGGGATGCGGGGGCATCAAGCTAACCTGCTGAACCGCGTACGGAGCGATGTCCATTAAAAGGGGGATGCGACAACAAATGCTGAACATCGGTGTCCTGGTATCGGGAAGCGGTACCAACCTGGAAGCCATCGCCCGCGCCTGTGAGGCGGGGGAGGTGCCTGCCAACATTGCCGTGGTGGTGAGCAACGTGGCTGACGCCTACGCCCTGCAGCGTGCGGCGGACCACGGGATCGAGGGCGTCTTCGTCAAGCCCGGGGATTACGTCTCCCGGGAGGCGTACGACCACGCCCTGATGGAACTCCTGCGCGAGCGCGGAGTCGAACTGGTGGTCCTGGCCGGTTACATGCTGCTGGCGGGACCGGAGATGGTGGAGGCCTTCCACGGCCGCATCGTCAACATCCACCCTGCCCTGCTGCCTTCGTTTCCCGGCACCCATGGAGTGGCGGATGCCCTGGCTTACGGGGCGAAGGTGACGGGGGTGACCGTCCACTTCGTGGACGAGGGGCTGGACACCGGCCCCATCATCCTGCAGGAGACGGTGGCGGTGCGGGAGGACGATACCGTGGAAAGCCTGCATCAGCGCATCCACGAGGTGGAGTACAGGCTTTACCCGCTGGCCATCCGTTACTTCGCAGAAGGCCGGCTGCGCATCGAAGGCAGGCGCGTGCGGATAGACCAATTGACCATTCAGGAAAAGGGAGGTAGATGAGTTAATGGCGAGCTTCGACGAATTCCCCGAGCGGTTGACCCTCTCATTTGTTAAGTCCGAGGAACTGCGTTACGGCGAGAATCCCCATCAGGGCGCCGCGTTCTATAAAGAAGTGGGGGCGCCGGCCGGCTGCCTGGCCAATGCCGAGAAGCTGCACGGCAAGGCACTTTCCTTCAACAACATGCTCGACCTGGACGCCTCATGGGCCCTGGTGCAGGAGTTCGAGGCGCCGGCAGCCGCGGTGATCAAGCACAACACGCCCTGTGGCGCGGCGGTGGCCGCGACAGCGGCCGAGGCCTACACCCTGGCCTTCGACTCCGACCCGCTCTCCGCTTTCGGGGGCATCGTGGCTTTCAACCGTGAGGTGGACGAGGAGTGCGCGAAGCGTATCACCTCGGTCTTCCAGGAGGCGGTCATCGCCCCATCCTACTCCGAAAAGGCCCTGGAGATACTCTCCACCAAGGCGGACCTGAGGTTATTGCGCCTGCCCCTGCCGGACAAGCCACTCAGTGACAAGGATTTCAAGCGGGTGGAAGGTGGCCTGCTGGTGCAGGACTGCGATCGCAGCCGGGAGACGCGGGACGATTTCAAAGTGGTCACCTCGCGCCAGCCCACCGAAAAGGAATGGGAGGACCTCCTCTTCGCCTGGAAGGTGTCCAAGCACGTCCGCTCCAACGCTATCGTCATGGCCAGGGACAAGGTCACCGTGGGCATCGGGGCCGGGCAGCTCAGCCGGGTCGAGGCGGTCTGGGTGGCCTTGCATAAAGCGGGGGACAAGGCCGCCGGGTGCGTCATCGGCTCGGACGCCTTCTTCCCCTTCCCGGACGCGCTGGAGGCAGCGGCCGAGGCCGGCGTCACCTGTTTCGCCGAACCGGGCGGCAGCCTCAAGGACGAGGACGTCAAGGCGGCGGCGGAAAAGCTGGGCGTCTCGCTGGTCTTCACCGGCTACCGTCACTTCCGGCACTGATATCATGCCGGAGCCGGCGCCAGTGCGGTATACTCTTCCTGGACAGAAAGGAAGCCATGAGCAAGTTTTTTCTGGTATCGCGCATATTGGTGATGCTGGCGCTGATCATCCTGATCACTGCATGCTTCTGGGGATGGGCGCACCGTACCACGGCCCAGGCGATACCTGAGCAGAGCCAGTTGGAGAAATATAACAGTAAAAAGCCGGGACCAGCGGTTACGGCTCTATTCATCGGCTCCATCTTCCTGGGAGTGTTGGTCGTCGGGGTCTCCATCTGGATCGAATACAAGCGTGTCCAGGAACTGGAAAGAGAAGCTGTCTCGCAGTCCCTTGGGGAAGCGGCGCCCAGCAGCTGGTAAAATTACAACATGTAAATGCGAGCACATAAAATATATCTACACACAGTAATAATAATCCTGGTATCCGCGCTTCTGGCAGCCGGAGCCCCGGGTTGTGGCTCTAAGAACCAGGAAACAACCCCACAGGAAGAAGAGCGGGTGAGATTCCCCCAGCTCGATCAGGAGAACTGGTACCCCGGGGATGCCCACGACCACTCCGACTACTCCCGCCTGGCCATCTACGAGGAAGGCCTTAAGCCGCTTTCCGAGGTGGCGGAGGCGGCTTTCAACGGAGAGGACCCACTGGCATGGCTGATCATGACCGAGCATGGGCCGCAGCTGGGTATGGTCAACGGCAACCTGGCCGTTTATAACGAGGAATACGGGCGGACCCGCTTCATCGAAGAAGAGGAGGAGATGCTCGCCCTGGAAAAGTCCGGTCAGGCCGACTGCCTGATAATGGGGGAAGAGCTGGGGACAGTCACCAGCGGTCACCTGGTGGCTTACGGAGTTGAGGAATACATCGTCGACGGGCCCCTGGACAGCGACGAAAACGGGTTCATCGAGCGGGTGGAAGGCACCGGCGGCTTCTGTTTTATCGCCCACCCGCGCCAGCAGTCGAACGGGGTCACCTTCTGGCACTGGCCCGACTTTGAACGAGAGATATCCACCATCACTCCCGATTCCGCCTTGCGGGGTTTCGAGCTCTTGAGCGGCGTGCACGAAAGCCCCGACCAGACAGGGCTGACCGAAACGTGGGACCGGGCGCTGGCCGACGGCGGCCGCGTCCTGGTTACCGGGACCTCCGATGCCCATAAGCCGGAAGAAGTAGGACGGTTTGCCCGAACCTATGTCTTCCTGGGAGAAAAAGGCGTGCACCTGGGCACGAAAGACCACGCCGATGTGCTGGAAGCCCTGCGAGAAGGGCACTCGGTAGTGACCAACGGACCGCTGGCGGTCTGCGTGGCGGTAAATGTTCGCAGTGGAGATACGGCCGGCCCGGGGGATGTCATGCAGGTGGAGCCAGGCGACGAGATCACCGTATACACGGCCGCCGGCGATGCCGGTGGGGGCTGCGGCGAAGTCAAACTGGTCAGCGACCTGGCGGGAGCGGGCCTGATAAAAGACGCAGGTGCCACATTCAACCTGACCGTACCCGAACAATCAGGCCTGGAAGGCTATTATTTCCGCCTGGAAGGATACGGCTCCGGAGGGACCTGTTACACCAACCCGGTATTTCTAGTCGTCAAAGACTGATCCGGCCCGGTTCAGAGCTTGTTCAGCTTGCCCACGGATCTCCCGTGGCTGTTCTTTATCTCGGCATAGGTCAGGTACTGTTGGTACAGGCGCTCGTCCGTCAGGTCCCTCCAGGTCAGGTTCTTTTGCGCTTTGGTCAGGAAGAGGATGGGTATCCAGGTGCCGGTGTTCAGGTAGTACTTGTTCTTTTTCCCTCCGACCACAGGGGTGAACTGGTTGGAATAGAGGCGGTGGTCGTGGCCGAAGACCACCGTGTCGATCCCCTGGTTGGACAGAAGCAATTCCCGCGCCCGCATGGACAGCACGTCCTCACGGGTGGAGAGGGGGTCAAGAGCCAGGGAGTTGTAATCGTCCGGTTTACCGGGGAAGGCCTTGTCGAAAGCTTCTTCGAAGATTTCCATGCCTCCATCGGCATCGTCCTCGAGCATTGTCTGCATCAAGGCCTCTTCCTCACCCAGGGCGTCCAGCTCCAGCCCCATGTCCAGTTCCTGCAGGCCCTCCCCATCGTCAATCCCCCGCCGCCTGGTGAAAAAGGAAGTCATGACCTGCAACAGGCCGCGACGGAACAACCGGGGGGTGTCCTCCTCGACCTTGGACTGAATAGCAGGCGTGCGAGCTTCTTTGAAAGGGGGAAAGCCGGCGCGTGACATGAAGCGGATAAGCTTGTAGGTGTTCCGCACCTTAAACCACCAGCTCTCCTGCTGGATGCCCATGAACACCATGGTGGAAACGGGCTTGACGTTGTCGACGAAGGGGTTCTTGGCGCGCAGGCTGGAGACGAAGTAAGGGAGGAAGGCGCTGCCCCAGCTGCGCTCCAGCCGCAGCTGGCCGGTCTTGGGGTCGCGCAGGAAAGGGTGGGTGAAGTTGGCGAACAGGCTGTCGTTGAAATACTGGTTGCCGTGTTCGACATGTAGGCCGCCTGCACGGTAGATCCCGCTGAACTCGAAGTAAAGGTGCTCGCCGTCGGGGTTGCCCAGCCTCTCAGCCATTCGCGCCCAGACCCGGGGCCAGAAGAGGTCGACGTCGTGATTGCCCGGCACCAGCACCAGCCGGTGCCCCGAGGAGATGAACTCGCACAGGCTGTCGAAGACCAGGGGGTGGGCTCCGATGATTATCTCCAGCTTAGCCAGGGACTCTTCCTCGGTGTTGCCCAGGCGGGAGAAGGGCTTGGTGGAATCCTCCTTCAGCTTGAGGTTGGCAAAATCGAGGAAGTCGCCGTTGATGATCAGCTCAGTCTTGCGCTTCTTGCCCAATAGGGCGACGAATCGTTGAAAACTGTGGTCCTGATCGAATTCGTCGAGTGGCGACCCGTCACCCAGGTGCAGGTCGCTGATGACGTACCTTGTCACGGCCATTGACGTCCCTCCCTCATACCATCATATATAATAGCAGACAGCCTAGTGAGGAGAGATTATGTCTAAGGTCAAGGTCTATACGGTAAACCGCAAAGCGCGGCACGATTTTCATATCGAGGAAACGCTGGAGATGGGCATGGAGCTCATGGGCAGCGAGGTAAAGTCCATTCGCGAGGGGCATATCAACCTGCGCGACAGCTATGCCCAGTTCAAGGGGGACGAACTCTTCCTGACGGGAGTGCACATCAGTCCCTACTCCCACAGCAGCCACTTCAACCACGAGCCCCTGAGAGAGAGGAAACTCCTGGCTCACAAGCGCGAACTGCGGCGCCTCCGGGGCAAGGTGGCCGAGAGGGGTTTCACCCTGGTACCGTTGCGCGTCTACCTGACCGACCGCGGCAAGATCAAGGTGGAGATAGGCCTGGCCCGCGGCAAGCTGCAGCGCGACCGCCGCCACGACCTGCAGGAGCGCGACATGAAGCGTGAGGCGGAGCGTGCCTTAAAAGAACGCAGCCGGTAACGCCACTAGCGTATAATGAGGGCAAGAACGCATCTTTGATAACAGAATATGGGGGCGCACCGGTTTCGACGGGGGTAAGTTGGCGTGAGCGGGAGCGAGCCGAGGCCCCGAGCCTCGTTAAAAGCGGGAAAAAACACAATCGCCAATAACGAATTGGCCCTGGCCGCTTAAACAAGCGACCCGTTCTCCCCGGGGGTGTTCGCAACCCGGGTGAGGGCGCCGTTTAGCGAACTAACCAAAGTCCGACTCCTGCGCGGGCGGAGGGACATCTTAGCGGGATAGCAATGCATCATGCCGGCCGCCGAGCATGAGCGGCGCGAAAACTGATCGACGGATACGCTCGTAGAGCCCACCGCGTCATATCTCCGGACGGGGGTTCGACTCCCCCCGCCTCCACCATTTTGAAAAGCCGCCTCAGCGCGGCTTTTTATGGGAAAGAAAGGTGAACTGATGATCTTCTGTTTTTCGGGTACCGGAAACTCCCGGTACGCAGCGGAAAAGCTGAGTGCGGCGCTGGACGACGACCTGATCGACATCCCGGATGCCCTGCGCAAACGGGACCTCACGTATCATGTGAAGGAAAACGAAAAAGTCGGCTTCGTCTTTCCCGTCTACTTCTTCGCGCTACCGACCATCATCGAGGAGTTCGTGGGCCGGTTGACCCTGGAAGGCAACCCCCGGCCCTACGTATACGTGGTATTCACCTGCGGCGGCGAAGCCGCCTTGGCCGACAGGGTTTTCGCCCGCCTGCTCGCAAAACAGGGCCGTACCCTCAGCGCCGCCTTCTCGCTGCCGATGGTAGACAACTACATCCTGATGTACGACGTGCATACGCCTTCACAGCAGCAGGCCCAGCTGGCCGCCGCTGACCAGGCTCTGGGAGGTATAACCCGTGCCGTTGCCGCCGGCCAGGACGGGGGTTTCTCATCAGGGCCGCTGCAGTGGGCGATGACTACCTTTCTCCACCCGCTGTACCGGTATGGCAGAAGAACCCGCAAGTTCCACGCCGAGGACACCTGCAACGGCTGCGGCCTCTGCGAGGAGATCTGCCCGTGCGGCGCCATCAAGCGGAGTGGGGTCAAGCCGCAGTGGGTGAAGAAGCGGTGCGTCCACTGTCTCGGCTGCATCCACCGCTGTCCGGAAGAGGCCATCCAGTATGGCAAGGCCACGAAAAAGCGGCACCGTTACGTCCATCCCATCCTGCGACAACGAGCTGACAGCCGGGCTGGGGGCGAAGTTGACGCCGCCGCGGCGCATGGGTTAGATTAGCCGCATGAACGACCATCCCATCGGCATTTTCGACTCCGGCGTGGGGGGCTATACGGTGGTCCGCAGGATCATCGACCACCTCCCCGGTGAGGCTATCATCTACCTTGGCGACAACCGCCGCGGGCCTTACGGGCCGCGCGATATAACCGAGGTAAAAGGCTTCGCCCTGCAGATCGCTTCTTTTCTGGAAAAAGAAGGGGTCAAGCTGATCGTGGTCGCCTGTAATTCCGCCACCGCCGCCGGCCTGCTGGACGTGCAGCGGACCTGCCGGGTACCGGTCATCGGGGTTATCGAACCGGGTGCCCGGGGAGCGGTTCAGGCCACTCTGACCAGGCGAATAGGGGTCATCGGCACTTCCGTGACCATACAATCCGGCGTATATCCCAGGGCCATCCACGCCCTCGATGCCGGGGCCCGGGTTTACACCCAGGCCTGCCCCACCCTGGTCGATTTCGTGGAGCGGGGAGAGGTGGAAGGCGAGGCCGTAGAGGACGAGGTGCGCGGCTATCTCAAGCCCCTGCTCGAGCACGATGTCGACAACATCATTCTCGGCTGTACCCACTACCCCCTGCTGGAGAAGCTCATCGGCCGGGTGGCCGGCGACGGCATCAACCTCATCAACTCGGCCGAAGAGGTGGCCAGGGAGGTAGAGCAGAAGCTCCAACGCCACGGGCATCTTCAGGAAAAGGTGATCCAGCCCGCCCACCGCTTCCTGTTCACCGGCGACGTGGAACAGGCGGTGCGGCTGGGCAAGGTCTTCCTCGGGCCCGAGGTCGAAGGCGTGGAAAAGGTCGACCTGCGATGAGCGGAGAGGGCCTCAAGCGATGCGCCTGACGGTTCTTGGAGCATCCGGCACATACCCGCGTCCGGGCGGGGCCTGCAACGGCTTCCTGCTGCAGCAGCCAGGCTTCAACCTGGTGCTGGATTTCGGCAACGGCTGCATGGGCAACCTCCTGCGCCACGCCGGCTTCACCGAATTGGACGCCGTTATCATCACCCACCCGCACGTCGATCATTTCGGCGACCTTTATCCTCTCTATTACGCCCTGCGCTACCATCCCGAAGAGCCGTGGGGCCTGCCCCTGTGGCAGCCGGCGGGCAGCCTGGAGCTTGAGGGGAGGATACTGGGGGAGGACTCCCGGCAAGGCTTGTCTCAGGTCTTTAAAGAAGAGGTCATCACGCCGGGTCTCCAGCTGGATTTGGGCGGGATGCGCCTGAGTTTCTTTCGGGCTGTCCATAACGTCGAGGCTTATCATGTTAGGATAGAAGGGGATGGCTGGTGCCTGGCTTATTCCGGAGACACCGCCACTCATCCCGGACTGGTGGAGGCGGCCCGCGGGGCCGACCTCTTGGTTTGTGAAGCGACCATGCAGAGAGGATACGAGAAAGAGGCCGCACTGGGCCATCTCACCGCCTGGCAGGCGGGGGAGGTGGCGGAGGAAGCGGGCGTGGGCGAGTTGATGCTCACCCATATCTGGCCCACCTTCGGCCGGCAGCGGTCGCTGGAAGAAGCATCGGAAGTCTTCCGGGGGCGGGTCAGCCTGGCCCGGGAGAACGTCCTTGTCGAATTGGAAGGGAGAGACTGAATGAAGCGGAAAGACGGCCGGGCCCCAGACGAGCTGAGAAAGACCACAATTACCAGAGGGTACATCCCTCACGCCGAAGGCTCGGTTCTCATCGAGATGGGCGACACGCGCGTGGTGTGCACCGCTACCCTCGAGAACAAGGTTCCCCGTTTCCTGCAGGGGCAGGGCAAGGGCTGGGTGACCGCCGAGTACGGCATGCTGCCCCGCTCCACCCCCACCCGCATGAACCGGGAAGCTTCCGGCGGGCGGCAGGGAGGCCGCACCCTGGAGATCCAGCGCCTCATCGGGCGCTCCCTGCGGGCCGTGACCAACACCGAGATCATGGGCGAGCAGACCATCTGGATCGACTGCGACGTCATCCAGGCGGACGGGGGTACCCGCACCGCTTCCATCACCGGTTCCTTCATCGCCCTCTACGACGCCTTCAGCTTCATGGTAGACAAGCGCCGGCTCAAGGAGATGCCCCTGGGCGATTTCGTCGCCGCCATCAGCGTGGGCATCGTAGGCGGGGTTCCCCTGCTCGACCTGGATTTCGAGGAAGACTCCGGGGCCGACGTGGACATGAACGTGATCATGACCGGGGCCGGCAAGATAATCGAGGTGCAGGGGACAGCCGAAAAGACCCCCTTTACCCGCGAGGAACTCGATGCCATGCTGGCCCTGGCTGGCAAGGGCATCGACGAGCTCATAGCACTGCAGCGCAAAGTGTTGCTTTGACTTGTCATTGCGAGCGAAGCGAATTGTCATTGCGAGGAGCGTAGCGACGAAGCAACCTGAAAAAGCCCGGAGGACATCCTGATGGATGTGGTCATCGCCAGCAAGAACGAAGGAAAAATTGGAGAAGTCACGCGCATCATGGAGGGCTTCCCCATCCGCTGGCATACCTGGCGCGAGATGGAGAGCTGGCCCGAGCTGGTGGAGGACGGCGAGACTTTTCTGGAAAACGCCATGATCAAGGCCCGAACGCTGTCCGAAGAGACGGGCCGGCCTGCCCTGGCCGACGACTCCGGCCTGGTGGTGGACGTCCTGGGCGGGGCGCCCGGCATTTACAGCGCCCGCTACGGCGGGGAGGAGGGAAACGACGCGCTCAACATCACGCGCCTCCTCTCCGAGATGAGGGGAGTACCACCGGAGCTGCGTACCGCCCGGTTCATCTGCTGGGTGGTTCTTTTCTTTCCCGGAGGGGAGCACGTAGATACTTCCGGAAAGTGCGAAGGGGGCATCACTTTTAAACCCCGCGGGTCTGCCGGTTTCGGTTACGACCCGGTTTTCAAACCTTCCGGATACGGCCGCACCTTCGCGGAGATGGGGCCGGACGAGAAGAACGCCCTGAGCCATCGCGGCCGCGCGCTGGAAGCCCTGCGCGGCCGCTTGACGGAAATGGCCATACTTGACCATGGCGCCTTCGGCCTTTAAGGCCGGCGGGAAAGGAGGAGGAGATGAAACCGGTAGGACCCCTGATGGTCGAGCATCGCCTCATCGAACGGATGATTCAGGCCCTCGACCGCGAACTGACCAAGATCCGCGAAAGAAGCGATTTCGATCCCGTGATGATCGACACTGCCGTGGACTTCATCCGGACCTACGCTGACCGCACCCACCACGGCAAGGAGGAGCACATCCTCTTCCGCGACCTGGAAAGCAAGCCGTTGACTGATGAACATCGGCGGATCATGGCCGAATTGCTCCAGGAGCATGACCAGGCCCGAGAGATGGTAGCCTCCCTGGTCGATGCGAAAGAGAGATACACCAGGCAGGACCCCGACGCCCTCCTGGAGGTCACCGCATTGCTGGAACAGCTTATCCACTTCTACCCCGTCCACATCGAAAAAGAAGACCAGCACTTCTTCCTGCCCTGCATGGATTATTTCGACCGTGCGGAACTGGACGCCATGCTCGACGAATTCCAGAAGTTCGACCGGAAGATGATCCACGAGAAGTACGAAAAGGTCGTCGAGCGCTTCGAGGCCTGACTGTTCCGAAAGGGGGCAAAAGCCGTGAAGGCTAAAGGTGTGGCTCTGATCACGCGCACGATGCGGGAGGGGAAGACCTTCGATGATTACCGCAAAGCCTGGTATCACACTCACGGTTTTGGCGTACCGACGAGAATGCTCACCGTGGTCAACCTCTTCAACCCACGCGAGATCATCTCCATCGGCATCATGGAACTCGACGACCTGGAAAAGCTGCCCTCCGCACTCAACGTCGACATCGAAGAGAGGCTGGCCAACCCCATGGACGAAGTCGTGGAAGACACCATCGTCCGCCAGTTCGGGATAATCGCTTCGGAAGACGATTTCTCGGCGGCGGGGGATATCCCCGTGAGGCCGACGACGATCGACGGCGAAGAGGTGAAGTACTCCGACCTGGAGGAGGCCATGGGCATCGCCGCCGCCATGTTCGCCGATGCCTTCAAGGAGCGCGACCGCCGTCGACGGGGGGAAGGCATATGAAAATCAGAAAATTCAAGATCAATAAAAAGTCGGCCGTCATTGTTTTTACCCTGGCGCTCGCACTTACGGGATTGACCCTCCAGCTCAACAGCCTTGCGTATATTCAGCGGGATACTGACGCCGTCTGGTACCTGGCCGAAGGGACCACGGCATGGGGATTCTCGACCCGCATCACCATCGGTAACCCAAACCCGGAGAGCGTGACCGCGCGGATAACCTATATGGGCACCACAGGGCAAGGCGGCCAGGACGGGATGGCGGGACGTTACGTCGATTTGCCCCCTTACAGCCAGACCACCGTGGATCCTCGCGAGGATCTGGGAGAAGCGGACTTCTCGACCACGGTCACCGGCTCGAAGGGACTGCCGATCACGGTGGAACGCACCATGTCCTGGAATGGGGAAGAAAGCGCCAGCGGTGAAGCACACAGCGCTATGGGTGTTACGGGGCCTTCGGCGCCCGCAAAGACCTGGTACCTGCCTGAAGGATGCTCGGCTTGGGGCTTCGAGACGTGGACACTGGTGCAGAACCCCAATGCCGACGAGGCCAACGTCGAACTCACCTACATGCTCGAGGACGGCGCATTTATTAATTTCACCAGGAAGATACCGGCTTACTCACGCGCCACCTACTCGATGCAGGACGACATCGGTCAGCTCGATGCTTCCATCCAGGTGACCTCCGATGTAGCAGTCATAGCCGAGAGGAGCATGTACAGGAACGATCGCCGTGAGGGTTCCTGCTCGATGGGGGCCACGACACCCACCACCGACTACTACCTGGCGGAAGGGTGCACCGGCTGGGGCTTCACTACCTACGTGCTCATCCAGAACCCGCAGGAGGTACCCTCCGACGTGACCGTCACCTACCAGTCCCAGGAGGGACCGGTTGCGGGCCCCACCTTCCAGATGCCTCCCAGGTCCCGAAAGACCATTAACGTCAACGGGACCACTGAGATTCCCGGGCTCGACCCCTCCTTCTCCACCCAGGTGCACGGGTCCGCTCCCATCGTCACCGAGCGGGCCATGTACTGGGACTCGGGCCAGGGCGAAGCTTGCCACGCTTCCATCGGTGTGCCGCAGGCATCCCACTCGTTCCTTCTCCCTGACGGGCAGACCTCCGAAGGATACGAGACCTACACACTGGTTCAGAACCCCGGGGATGATGACGTCGAAATAGACGTCACCTACCTTCTCGAGGGAGGGGGGACCCCGGTGACGTTCGCCGAGACCGTGCCCGCCAACTCGAGGCGGACCTACAGCATGGCCGACAAGGTCGCGAACGGCCGTGCCTCCGTCCTCGTCAGCGTGAACGGAGGAGAGGAGTCGGTGATCGTGGAGCACTCGATCTACTGGAACAATCGGGGCGCAGGCGTCGACTCCGTCGGCAGCGGCGGCGAAGGCACGCGGAACTGGCCCAAGCCTGTTGCCGGGAGCGCTTACCTTTCGCAGGACTATTCCATGCCGCATTCGCAGAACGCTTACGAGCTCGGCAGATGGCTGGCATCGGAGCACTTCGAGTACGACATCGACGGCTGGTTCTTCTTCGGCAGCCTGATAGACGATGCCAGGCCGGACGATCCGGGCGGCTTCTTCGTCTCGACGCAGCGCGTCAAGCAGCCCGACGCGTTCGGCATCTACCGCGACAATATGGCCAGCGCGTTCGCCTTCCACCCCTTAGACACCGCTGACTCGCAATACCTGTACGGGGGGCTCTATACCACCCCCGAGCACGTCAAAGTGGAATCCGATCCCGAGGCGTGGCGGGTCAGGGTGTTCGACAATCCCGGCGGACAGCTGCAGCCCGTGATCAACATGAGCCTGGAGAACGGCCTGATGGGGCAGCCCGGCGCCGTCTACAGGTTTATCACCGACCGCGTCGACAGCACGGGCAAGAGGCTCCAGGCGGACGTGGTAGCGTGCGACCGCATGGGTGCGGTGAACCACGGATACGGGACGACCTCTTTCTTCCCCAACTTCATCAACCCCACCCAGTGGCAGGAGATCAACGGCCCATACGGCGGCTCGGTCCAGGCTTACCTGGAGGACACCGGCGACCCCATGTACAACCAGGGTGAATACTACTACTCCTTCCCCCTGATGGACGTTCTCAGCTTCACCATATGGCAGGACGGGGCCGTCCTGAGCCAGGGCACGCCCGCGCCGGGCAAGACGTGCGGGGTGCTGTGGACGGACTGTGTCGTCGACAGCCTTGACCGGCAGACGGCCGAGGGGATCATCGGTTCCAAGTACTTCTTCTACTCGATCATGTTCCCGGAGCTGGACCAGGCCATGCTGATCATGGTGACGCCGGACAATTACGGCAACAAGGTGATGCAGGCCAGGTTGTATAGCACCGACAGTGATACGACGCTCAACCTCGCCCGGCTCCCCATCTACGTCTGGAAGAGCAACGAGGTGGAGGTCCTGGATGTAGCGGGGTCGGAATGGACCAGCCCCGTAACCGGGGAGATTTACTTCATGGAACACCGCATCAGGCTCACGTCGCCGGGCATGTCGGCCGACCTGGAAGTGAAGATGATCCGTGACGACCAGGAGATCGTGCTGGCGCCGGGCGAAAGTGACTATGAGGGCCTGGGCTGGGTAAAAGGGGTGCTGAACGGCCAGTACGTGGAGGGCACGACCTTCACGGAGCTGGTGAACGACTCGTCACACCTCTAAGCCGGAAAGACAGAAAGAAATGCGCCCGCCACCCGGCGGGCGCTGATATTTTGGAGCGGGAGACCCGAATCATTCAAACTACACACCCAGGATCGAACTTGCCGGGATTAACTGAAGCCTAGAGAGAGTGCGCGCGCTTTAGGCACTAATATTCGCGTCAATCGATCCTGGTTCTCATCTCGACCCTGTTTCTCAGCTCCTCCAGAACCCTGGAGTCCGGGGCGACGGTGACCTTGATCGCATTGCCGGCGCAGGCGTTGGCGCAGCAGCCGCAACCGATGCACACATCGCCCAAGACAGCCGTGCCCCCCACTAGGGAGAGGCACTCTACGGGGCAGATTGGCACGCAAACGCCACAACCGTTGCAATCGTCAGTTACTTCAACGCTAACCCCGTCGATGGGTAGAAGCGTATTCGGCCAGGCCTCCTTGATCGCCCGCATGTTCTTAAGGAGCATGCAGCAGCATTCACAGCAGAAGCACACGGTAAGAAAGCGGTCGAACTTTTTCATGCCGAACAATTTCGAGTCAACCATCAGGTGACCTATCATGGGAACAAGCCCTAACTCCAGCGCGTGATCGATATGCCTGGTTGCTTCCTCGATCGTGACGGAACGACCGACGCTGGGGTGGAGGTCACGAGCACCCTCTCCCATGAATATAGAACCTACTCCTATCGGGAACTTCCGGCACTTGCCGCCTACACGGCAAACGCATTCGTCCGCCAGGGCCAGGTAGCTTGCCCTATTCAGGAAATCCAGGATCACTTCACGGGGCGGTATAACATTCTGAGGAATTTCGACGTTCTCTCCGACCGGGATAAAGGAGGCCTGGAGACCCGTCTCCGAGAAAGTGCTCTTGAAGAACATGCGCATGATCGGGTTCGCCATTGAGCGCTTCCATTTCTGAATCATCGGCCAGCGCGAAACGGCACGATCAATACTCTTTTTACTCTTGGACATCTTTGGTCACCTTTGCCTGACACCTGGATAATATTTCATCTGCCCTCATCCTTGATGACATTATACCGTTAAACAAAGCGGCGTCGCCTATTTACGACATAATCGAAGAGGCATACAAGAAAAACGCCCCGAAGGGCGTTTAGTTGCTGGAGCGGGAGAACGCTCTTAGAGTTACTGCATCACTAATACCGGCCTCCTGGGCCGAGCGCCTGATCATTGATGAGGTAGATCGAAGCAGCCTGACGGGACCTATTTGTCTGTTACTAGATCCGCGACGAGGATGTAGCGGTCCGGTGCACTGCCGATGTAATCGAATGGATAGCAGGTAGTTACCGTCAGGACGGCATGGTCGAAAGGTACTATAACCGTTTTATCATCTTTATCGACGATGCGGATGTTCTTGATCTCATAGGTGAACGTGCCGGCCGATGTCTCCACAATCAATTGATCACCTATAACCAACTTGCCCAACCTCGTGAAGACCGTATCGTGATGTCCGGAAAGAACGCAATTGTCTTTTTCCCCGGGTAGCACACTTTGGGTGAAGTGCCCTACCCCTCTTTTAAGCTCTTCCGTACCGGTTCCCTCGATGATGGGAAATTTCTGCTCTAAAGCCGGGATCGTAAGGCTTCCGATATTGTCGCCCGTTGCAGGATATACGTCGTAAAGGGGTTTGTCCGGCGCGGGCAGGACGAGGGGAGGGCCGGGTTCCACATTGACGCTCTCTGCGGAATACTCGAGCGAATTATCCGGCTGCCCCCATACGTTAAACAAAGCCCAGGAGACAAATCCTATCCCCAGGACCATAAGCCCCAGGGACAGGAAGGTAACCAGGGCAAGCTTGCCCCGCGGGAGCTTCTTGTCAGGCAAAGCGCTTTCTTTTTCTCCAGGTTACGGCTCCGACCAGCCCTGCGGCTCCGACCAGTGTCAAAGCAGCGCCTGCAAGGAGGATGTTGTACCAGGGTGTGGCGTTCTGTGGTATATCTCCACCTGATACCGTAGTCCCGGGCGTAGTCCCGGGCGTAGGAGTGGGAGTGGGCGTGGGCGTGGGAGTAGGGGTAGGAGTGTCCGCACAAAACCCATTTGTGATGGTATTGGTGTCCAGCGTGACCGCGCCGTTCCGTGCCAGCAATTGCCCCTGCACCATCGCGCCGGTGGTCGCCGCGATGGATGTCAATGCGAAGATGTGCCCTACGAAATGGGAGTTTGTCCCTAAGGTCGCGGAACTTCCGACTTTCCAGAAGACCCGGCAGAACCGGGCACCGTTGATGAGGTTTACGCTACTGCCTGATGCCGTGACGAGCGTGGAGTCAGTCTGAAATACGAAGACGCCATCGGGGTCGCCCTGGGCATCGAGTGTAAGAGTGCCCGTTATCTGGAAAGTACCGGCGGCCGAGGCGTAAGTGCCGGGGATCAAGGTAGTCCCGCCAAGCTCGGTGGGAATTTGAGTGACCGGCGTTCTTCCGGCGGCGTCGTTATATGCGGTCACCAGATCGTTCTGGGTGAAGCGCGACGGCGTCAGTCAGGTGTACCGCCCCGTTAATCGTTACGCTCGCCTGCCCGGTGAACGCGGTTCCCGGATGCAACCCGACATCTCCGGTGATCGTGGTGGGCCCGGTATTGGTGATCGTCTCGCCAGCCAGGACCGCGAAAGTGGAGGTTGTTCCGAGATTCACCGTTGGCTGGGCGGCCTTGCTCATTGCCGGCACCGCCAGTATGACTGCCAGTGCAAGAAATAGTGTTAGAAGCACCGGCATAAATCGCACCTTACCAAGCGGTTTCATCAAAGCCCTCATTTCTCACCCCCCCCCCAATTTCTCGCGAACTCCTATTCTCTAGTACTTATATATACACTTCTTATCCAAAAATCCTTCTAAGAGGGGTTGAACACAAGTTAACGGGGGAACATTAACACTTAGAGTAAGGCAACGGTTCAGAAGAAAGGGGTTTTCATTATGTTGATGTGGGCGATAGCATTCTTGATCCTGGCGATCGTGGCTGGCGTTTTAGGGTTCTCGGTCCTTTCCGGCGTAGCATCAACCATAGCCTGGATCCTCTTTGTTGTCTTCCTGATCCTTCTGGTCGTCTCGTTGGTACGCGGCCGTGGCAGGTCCTGATGGCATGAAAGCAAAGATAAAAGAGAGAAAAGAGATAGCGAGCGGGACTCTGTTGGTGGTCTTCGACCTGCTTGGGATGAACGTAGAATTCAAGCCCGGCCAGTTCTTCTTCGTCGAGCTGATCGATCCGCCCGAAGATGACGAAAAGGGCGCGCGCCGCCAGTTCTCCTTCGTCAATTCGCCGAATGAAAAGGGCGTCATCACCATGGCCACCCGGCAGACGGACAGCGCTTTCAAGAGATCGCTGGCGGTAATGCCCCTGGGCAGCGAAGTGGAGATCGGCAACGTCGGCGGTGATTTCGCTCTACCGGAGGAAGAGAAGAGCTCCCTGGTGCTGGTGGCCGGAGGCATAGGTATCACGCCGTTCATCAGCATGACCAGGTACGTGGCGGAAGCCGGGCTCAAGCACCATGTCTCCCTTCTGTAT
Source organism: uncultured bacterium (assembly GCA_963765625.1). Taxonomy (GTDB): domain Bacteria; phylum Actinomycetota; class Geothermincolia; order Geothermincolales; family Geothermincolaceae; genus CAVXXD01. Next base: position 24,339 of record CAVXXD010000009.1, on the reverse strand, counting down.
TCTAACCGGGACCGGCAGTCCACGGCCTTTCTCGAAGAACTCCAGGACCGGGCCAAGGATAACGATCGCCTGGAACTGGTCCTGACCATGACCAAAGATCCCGGCTGGGAAGGTGAGACCAGGAAGATAGACGGGAAGTTTATCTCCGATCACGTGAAGGACCCGGGATCGAACACCTTCTTCGTAGCGGGCCCCCCGGCCATGAACGAGGCGGTAGTGAGCGAACTGGTCAAGCTGGGGATCAGAAAGGAAGACGTGAAGGTCTCGGACTTCATGGGGTATTGATGCACCGGGGGAAAGGTGGTGATAGAAATGGCTATATACAGGAGAACTCAGGATTACGAATCAAACAAAGCCCTCCTGATACTGAGTGTCGTCGTGGTTATCGCCGGCATATTGATCCTGCTCTCGTCCTTTATGACCTGGACGGCGGGACAGACCGGCTGGAGCATGAAGGGTTCCTTCAACCAGGGGGACCGGTCGTACTCCAGTAACCCGTTCTACATTTACTGGGGAGATGTGTACCTCCTCTTCAGCGGGCTGTGCTCGCTTATCCTCGGAATCCTCATCGGCCTGGCCGGCCTGGTGATGCTGGCTTCTTATAGCCGGCTGCTCAGCGGCCTCGCGGTTTTCGCCAGCTTTGTCGCCTCGGTCATGGCGATATTCAATACGGTGACGATAGTAAGGTTGCACTCCGGCATGGGACCGGGGATGTTCGTCTTCCTGATAGCGTCGCTGTTCGCGTTGGTGGCCTCAGCTATGACCCAGAGCAGTTCCTTCCTGGTGGCCAGGGACACGGAAGTCGCCTGAGCCGGTCGTAATGTATGAAGAGAAAGGATGAACATGGACACCGATAAGCTCAAGGACATCGGAAAGAAAGCTTCGGAGAAATGAAAGACGCCGGTAAAGATATGGAAAAGGCCGGCAAGGATGCAAAGGCGTCAGTCGAAAAAGCCGGCAGGGAAGTAAAGCAATCGGCAAGAAAGGCAAAGCGAGAGGCCGATAAATAACATTCAGGGCAGGGGGAGGAGCAACATGGCTGAGAAGAAGTTCAGCAAGGAAGAAGCGGCGAAAACACTCGACAGCCTGGGTCTGTCGGACAAGTACGATGCCAACGAGTTCTACATGGGCATCAACGTTGAGCTGGAGCATGGCGCGGTAGACCCGGCTACCAACGTTACCGATGATGACCCGGTGGTGACCGCCAAGATCGCGCTGGCCCATCTCAACGAACTTCCCAACTACTACACCCTGCTCGAGGAGATGGAGAAAAAAGGGGAAGAGATGCTGAAGTAAAGACATTAATGGATGCCAGGGCCTTAGCAGGAAAGTTACTAGCCGGCCGCGCCTCCGATCATCTGCTGGGCGCCGGTAGCCGCCTTCTCTACAACGATCGCTCGAGGTCGGTGCTGATGAAGGGGGCAGATTTGTGGTTGGATGAGAAGTTGAATGGGGTGGGCCGCGGGTCGGACGGCATGCCCCGGATGACGCGGGAGAAGTACGTCTTAGCGCGCGCGGTGCTGCACAGCATAGACCGCCAGTTGAGTGGCGGGCTGGTGAATCCCAACGTCACCCGGATCGCCGGCGGCCTGTGGAGCAAGGCGCTCTTCGCGCCACTCGACAGGAGGCCCGCCGTGCAGCACTTCGTCGCCGAAAGGGGTTGCCAGCCTCCCTGGCTGATGGTGATCAGCCCCGGTCACGCTTGTAACTTGAGTTGCCCCGGGTGCTACGCGGCGTCGACCTCCGCCTCGGCCAAACTGCCCTGGTCCACCCTCGACCGTCTCGTCACGCAGGCCAAGCAACTCTGGGATGTCCCGTTACTGGTATTCTCCGGCGGAGAACCGCTCCTCTATCGTTCCGAGGGCAAGGACCTGTTGGACATGGCGGAGAAACACCCTGACATCCTTATGCTGATCTTTACCAACGGCACCCTGGTGGACCGGAAGATGGCGGAACGCCTCGAACGCATCGGCACCACCACCCTCGCCATATCGGTGGAAGGGATGCGCGACAGGACCGACGCAATGCGGGGGGAAGGAGCCTTTGACCGGGTGCTCGAAGCCATGAATCGCCTGCACGAGCGCGGTGTACCCACCGGCATCTCCGCCACGGTCACCCGCGACAACTGGCAGGAGTTGACCTCCGACCCCTTCATCAACTTCTTCTTCGGCGAGCAGAGCGCATTCTATGCCTTCCTCTTCCATTACATGCCCATAGGCCGGGGCTGTTCCTTCGATCTGATGCCCACGCCGCGGCAGCGCCTCGAGCTATGGCGGCGTACCTGGGAGATAGTGGAGCAGCGCAACGCTTTCATTTTCGACTTCTGGAACTTCGGCTCGCTGGTGCATGGCTGCGTCTCCGCGGGCAGGGAGAAGGGATATATCTATGTCGACTGGAACGGCAAGGTGATGCCCTGCGTCTTCTCTCCATATTCCGTCGGCAACGTCCAAGAACATTTTGCACAGGGACGTGATCTCAACGACCTGCTCGATGCCCCCTTCTTCCGGGCCATTCGCCAGTGGCAACACGACTATGGTTACGGCAACCTCCTCCGCCCCTGCCCCATCCGCGACCACTATGGCAAGTACCGGGAGTGGGTCGATCTCTACCAGCCCGAGCCCGAGAACGAGGCGGCTCGGGAAGCCCTGGCCGACGAGGGATATGCGAAGGAGATGGTCGCCTACGGAGAGGAGTTGGAGCTTTTGAGCCGCGGGATATGGGAAAGCGAGTACTGTTAATTATGACTGAGCAACGCCTCGACCTCCTGGACATCACCACTAACCCCGTTGACGACCTGCTGACGCGCATCCTGTACAACTGCGAGATCGTATCCAACCTCACCTACGCCGTCGCGGGCGACTACAATTGCAAGCTTGATCTCTGGCTCCCTAAAAACGCTGACGGCCCGGTTCCGACGCTGATATACCTGCATGGCGGAGGCTGGGTCAGCGGCCTCAGGGAGGAGTTCTCGCTGCTGTTCCTGCCCTTCATCGAGATGGGGTTCGCCGTAGCGAACGTCCAGTACCGCATGGGGCACGTCTCTCCCGCGCCCTCGGCCGTACTTGACTGCCGCGCGGCACTGCGCTGGATTATCTACAACGCGGACAAATACCATTTCGATGTTGACAGAATAGTGGTGTTCGGCCACTCCGCGGGCGGTCACCTCGCGCTTATGACCGGCATGCTTCCGGCTTCCGCAGGCCTTGACTTCGAGATACCGGGAGGCAGTGACCAGGAGCGCCAGGAAGCGATGATGCGGTACTACGCTGAAGACGAGGAGGGCAAGGACGAGCTCAACGTGGCCGCTATCATAGCGTGGTCGGGAATAACCGACCTCAACGATCTTATCGCGGGCATGAACAGGAAGGGTTACGTACTCTCCTGGCTCGGCATCGTGCCTTACGTCGAGGATTTGGCGAAGAGGGTGTCGCCGCTCACGTATGTCAGGCCGGGGCTTCCCCCGATACTGTTGATACATGGCGACGCGGACCCGATTGTACCTTACAGCCAGGCCGTGAGGCTGCAGGAGGCGCTGGACGAGGCGGGTGTGAGCAACATCCTGGCGACTGTCCCGGGCGGCGGCCATGTGGGGTTTAAGCAGGGGGAAATCACCAGGATCTACGCGCTCATCCGCGACCTGCTGAACAAAAACGATCTGATGCCTGCCGGGCAAAGCACCGGCGGCGATTGATGTAGAAACCACCATATCGGAAATCATTTAGGAGGCGATAAACGTGGCGCTCAGGGCGGCTTCTGTTGCCCACGCTCCGGACGCGGACCCCGGGGAACGCCTCGAAGGGCATTAAAAAAATGGAGCGGGAGACGGGTCTCGAACCCGCGACCTAAAGCTTGGAAGGCTTTCGCTCTGCCAACTGAGCTACTCCCGCTCGTAAAATGAATATTAGCACAGACGGTGTCAGCCTGTCAGTCGCCTTGCGTGCCGCCATGAAAATCTCAACATAGTGTAAAAATATGTGATATAATCCTAGCCGAGCCCTATTACCAATGGAAAGGATCGTATGTCCGAGAAGAGAAGAAACGCAGCAACCTGTCGGGAACTCAACAAAAACGAGATTTTAGAACTCGCCTACGGGCCCGGCTCTGAATCTTCATATTTTGAAAACGACTCCCTGCGCCGTAGAGCTTATTATCTCAACCGCGAGGAGATCATGGGATTTGTCAGGGCGGGGAGACGTCCCTGGGGATGGTGGCGATACGAGGCGAACGAGAAGCGGAAGATCACCGGGAGCCGCCCGGTTACCAAGCCCTTCTCCAACCGTCCCGCCCGCGTGGTAGGTTGCCATTGCGGGGAGGAGCACTTCGGTTACATCCATGAGCGTGAGAGCGAGCAGGATTACCTTCGCCGTCTGGGCCTGCTGGGGCCGGAAGAGATCGCTATTCTCCAGGTGACGGAAGGATTAAAAACCTAGAGCCGGTGGAAGGGTGAACCTGTACGTGGCCCTGGCATCGTCCTTCTTGATAACCGCCACCGTGTAGCCGATTTCTCTGGCTTGAGATTCAATCCCCGTGGCTTCTTCCAATAATATATCCGCGACTATGGAGCGGTCATCATCCACCACCATTGCTTCAATGCCGGCCATGAAATGCTGCTCCGTCTTATCGTAGAATTGCTTGGCGTCGAACTCGATGAAGTGGCCTCGCTTAAGTGCCAATTTCAGGATCTTGACTCTGTACATTTCCTCGACGCCTCTTTTTTGTCGTTTTGCACGATGTGGGGATCGCGCGATTACTGATGTCAATTCTCTGGTGGGATGGTGAATCTGAGATGGGCCGTCGCCTTGTGCCTCTCCACTACTTCGACCACCAGGCCCATCTCCTGCGCTTTAGTGGTCAGGACAGGCGCGTCCTCCAGGGGGACAACCGAACGAAACCTGTTATATACACCATGCTTACCGGTGTAGCGCTTGGCGGCGTCAATAGAAGAGAAGCTGAATCGCCCCATGCCGAATCCATCAACACCCTGCCAGGCGACCGCGTCAAAGTAGCCTTTATTTGCCGCTCTCTTTAAATACTCGATTCTCTTCATGTCCTCAGTCCTTCTTTCGCAGATTTCGTCTTGTAGGACTATCTTACACCCTTTAGGCTGGTTTGGCTTACATTGCTTATCGTCAGGGATGAAGAGGAAAGTAAAAGCAGGCCGGGCCTTTGGCCTCCGACCTGCTGTTGTTCTGGTCGGGGCGAGAGGATTTGAACCTCCGACTTCTGGCTCCCAAAGCCAGCGCGCTGACCAAGCTGCGCCACGCCCCGATGTCACTTCTGGATTATAGCACCACGCCCGGATATTTAGCCCCGGCTCCATTATTCTATCACCTGTGATATATGATTTACCCTGAAGTGAGGAGAGAGAAAGCATGGCTGATAAGCAGAGCAGTTTTACCGCGGAAGCAGCGACCATGTTCAGGGCGGTAGAGTCGTCCCTGCCGGAAAGGGAGCGGATCTGTTTCGACTCCCTAGCCGCGAGTTTTCTGGGTTCGGTCTTTACGGAGGCCAGCCTGGACGAGCAGTCCGTCGCCGACACCCTGCGGAAGCTGCGGGAGACAGGCATGGGCTCCGCCTACGCCGAAGTGGTGGCCCGCACCAGGTATATCGACGATTTTTTACAGGAACAGATCGAAGAGGGCATCGAGCAGCTGGCCATCCTGGGCGCCGGATTCGACACCCGGGCTTACCGCTTCGACACGCTCCTCGCAAAAGGGGTCGCCGTTTTCGAGGTGGACCACCCGGCCATCCAGGAGCAGAAGAAGGCGCGCGTGGAAAAGGTGCTGGGCGCCCTCCCCGGCCACGTGGAATACGTGCCTGTCGACTTCGACCGCGACGAACTCGGCTCTGCCCTGCGTGCCCACAGCTACGACAACAACCGTCGCACCGCCTTTATCTGGGAGGGCGTGACCATGTACCTGGCCGCGGAGGCGGTGGAGGAGACCCTGGCTTTCGTGGCCCACAACTCGGGGCCGGGAAGCTGCATCATCTTCAACTACATCCACCGGTCCGAGTCGGAGCCGCATGCCGAGTCCACCGAGGAGGGGGCCGCGCGGCAGGTGATGGAGCGATGGGGGGAGACCCATGTCTTCGGCATGGACCCGGGGAAGGTCGAGGACTACCTCAAAGAAAAGGGATTCATAAAAGCGACGAATGTTCCGCCCGCGACTCTCACCGCCCTCTATCCCAATCTTTCCCACCGCGGCCTCGAGGTCGCGCCGTACATCTCCCTCGTCCACGCGACGGTGTAGGCGCGACGGCCGCACCCTCGGAAAGCTATAATAAATCGATGGTGTTCCGAGAACAGGGAGGCATGCTCATGAGTGAAGCCGTTATTCACATCGAGAAGTTGACCAAATACTACGGCAAGAGCCGTGGCGTCATCGACGTGGACATCGAGGTGCAGGCCGGCGAGATCTTCGGATTCCTCGGCCCCAACGGCGCCGGCAAAACCACCACCATCCGCCTGCTCCTGGACTTCATCCGCCCCACCACCGGCAAAGCGAGCGTCTTCGGACTGGACAGCCGTAAGAGCAGCGTGGACATCCACCGGCGCATCGGATACCTCCCGGGCGAGCTGGCCCTCTACGACAAGATGAGCGGCGCGGACATGCTCCGTTACTTCGCTAACCTGCGCGGTGGGGTGGAGTGGTCCTACGTGGAGGAGCTGGCGGAGAGGCTGGACAGCGACCTCGAGCCGGCCATCCGTTCACTTTCCCGCGGCAACAAACAGAAGATCGGCTTGATACAGGCGCTGATGCACAAGCCGGAGCTGCTCATCCTGGACGAGCCCACCAGCGGACTGGACCCCCTGGTGCAGCAGGAGTTCTACGGCATCATCGAGACGTGCCGGGAGGAGGGGCGAACCGCCTTCGTCTCCTCCCACAACCTCCCGGAGGTGGAGCGCCTCTGCGACCGGGTGGGCATCATCCGCGAAGGCCGCCTGGCCGACGTGGAGGAAGTGGATGCCATCAAGCGGCGCGCCCTCCATCACCTGGAGATACATTTTGAAGAAGCCCCGCCACCAGGCGCCTTCGACGGCGTCCCCGGCCTGCGCGATCTGCGTTACGAGGATGGCGTTATCCACTGCACCATCCAGGGCAGCATGGACGCCCTGGTCAAGGCCATCGCCAGCTACGAGGTCACCAACATCCTGAGCTACGAGACCCCCCTGGAAGACGTCTTCCTCACCTACTACGGGGAGGGAGAGAACCATGCTCAATAACGTCTTTCTCAAGGGTTTGCGCGAGCGCCGGGTCTCCATGATCTGGTGGGCGGTGGGCATCGGCCTGACCATCATCCTGACCGTCTCCATCTACCCTTCCATGAGAACAAATACCGGCCTGCAGGATTACGCCGACCAGTCCTCGGATGTCATGAAGGCCTTCGCCGGCACCACCGACTTCGTCTCACCCGTCGGATACCTCAACAGCCAGCTCTTCTTCATGATGCTCCCCATTATCCTGGGCATCTTCGCCATCGCCATCGGCAGCGACGCCCTGGCCGGGGAGGAGGGCAGGGGCACCCTCGACCTGCTGCTGTCGGCGCCGCTCTCCCGGCGGAAGGCGGTGCTGGAGAAGTTCGCCACCATGCTGACAGGAACGGTCATCCAGGCAACCATCCTCCTCGCCGTGACCGCCTTGATCGCCCTGGCGGTCAACATGAACAAGGACTTCACCCTCGAAAATGGCATGGTCTTGCCTGCGTCTGGATATGCTCCACCTGGTCGAAGCGACAGTGAGCCTGCTCCTGCTGGCCCTGGCCTATGGCAGCCTTGCCCTGATGCTGGGGGCGGCGACCGGGAGCAAGGGGCTGGCCATCGGGGTGACCGCGGCCATCGGCTTGGGGAGCATGGTGTTCAACTCGGTGGCGCTGATAGTAGAGGCGTTGGAGCCCTGGCGCAAGCTGCTGCCCATGTATTATTACAACGGGAGAGATCCGCTGGTTCACGGGTTGGATTGGCACGCCCTGGTGCTCGTTGCCCTGACGATGATCTTCCTGGCCGGCTCCCTCTACTTCTTCGAGCGGCGCGACCTCACCGTCTGAACAGCTGAAAAAAGAAGGGGCCGGATCTCCGGCCCCTTCTCGTGTCCGAGTCGATCGTCTTTACTTGTGCGGCTCGAAATGCAGGCTCAGCTTGGACATCAGGGGCTTGGGAATTGGCCTGAAGACCCCCATGTCGTGGTCGTAGCAGCAATCACAGAGGCTGCCCAGACCCTGGCCGTTGCGGCTGATCTGGCCGCCGGACAGGAACCACATGTTCCGTATCTCGAACTTGACCAGGGTGCCGGTCTCCGTCTTTCCGCCCATCTTCATGTTGGGGTCGGTTCCCATGATCGGGGCCAGCAGCCTGGGCATGGCCGCCTGGTATGCCGGATTGAGCAGCACGAACTTCGGGACCAGCCCGAGCATGGGTCCGGCCAGCTTGAGGAGGAGGGTCTGTTTGAACTGGATCTCCATGTCGTAGCTCTCATCCGAGTCGTTGCGCACGGACAGCTTCAAGGAGCCGACACCCCAGTCCGCCTTGATGTCGGAGAGTATCCGGCGGTCGAAACGGTGGATGATGGGGACCATGTCCAGGCCCTCCTGGGTGCTGGCGTAGAGGGTGCGGGTGTCGTCCTTGCCGTAATGGAAAAACGCGCGGAACGGGCCCACCGGGCTTTCGCGCCACTCTTCATAAAGAAACACGTCGTCCGGACCGAACTGCATGGTGGGGATCATCAGACCGCTCTCGACCTTCATTCCTTAAACCTCCTGATTTTTCTCCCAACGATATTTTGCAACACAAATTTTATCAGATTTCCTAGGTCTGAATGCGAGTAAAATAGGGAATAGTAAAATAAAAGAAAGGAATATCTTCATGAACGTCATCCTCATCGAACCCATCCAGTCCGGCCTGAACGTCTTTTCGAGGTATCCCCTGCCCCGCCTGGGCCTGCCCCTGCTGGGCGCCCTGGCCAAACGGGAGCTGGGCATCACGCCCCGAATCTATTTTGAGCAATATAACAACCTGGACTGGGAGGCCATCCGCCAGGCCGACCTGGTGGGTATCTCCACCATCACCCCCACGGCCAACGACGCCTACCAGGTATTGGAGACGGTCAAGCAACTTGGAAACATCCCCGTGGTCATGGGCGGCCCGCACGTCACCTTCCTGACCGAGGAGGCATTGTCCAAAGGCGCTGACTACGTGGTGCGCGGCGAGGGCGAAGAGACCTTCCTCGAGCTCCTGCGCCACCTGGGCGGCGACGGCGTCTCTCTGGAGAGCATCGCCGGCCTTTCCTACCAGGAAGACGAAATCTTCCGCCACAATGTCGACCGCCCCCGCATCGCCGATCTCTCTGCCCTGCCCTGGCCGGACCTGGGCCTCATCGAGAGGGGCGAGAGGATCAAGACCATCCCGGTCATGACTTCCCGGGGTTGTCCCTTCAAGTGCAACTTCTGTTCGGTCACCACTATCTTCGGTCACAAGTACCGTTTCCGCGACACGGAAGACGTCATCGAAGAACTCAAGTTCCATCATTCCACCCACCCCGAGAACAGCGTCTTCTTCTACGACGACAACTTCGCCGCCAACGCCGCTCACACCAAGGAGATGCTGCGCGAGATGCAGCGTCTGGACATCCCGGCGCGCTGGAGCGCCCAGGTGCGGGTGGAGATAGCGCGCGACCCCGAACTGATGCAGCTGTTGCAGGATACGCACTGCAATTACCTTTACCTGGGCCTGGAGTCGGTCAACCCCGCCACCCTGGAGTCCTACCACAAGTCCCAGACGGTGGAGGACATCAGCGAGGCGGTCCGGGTGATCCACAAGCACAAGATCGCCGTGCACGGCATGTTCGTGCTGGGCTCGGACGAGGATGACGTCAAATCCATCAAGGAGACGGTGAAGTTCGCCAAGAAGGCCCACATCGACACGGTCCAGTTCCTGGCCCTGATCCCCCTGCCGGGAACGGAGGTCTTCCGCGAGCTGAAGAAGCAGGACCGCATCCTCTCCTACGACTGGGGCAAGTACGACGGGCACCACGTGGTGTTCCAGCCGGCCCAGATGGCCCAGTACGCCTTGCAGAAACGGGGCCCCAACGGGGCCATGCTCAGCTTCTATTCCGATGCGAAGCAACCAAGACTGGGCCTGCGCTTCAAGTGGCGGCACATGGTGATAAGCATCTTCGCCAACCGCGCCCTCAAGCGGTGGAAGGCCGACAACGCCGAGTGGCTGCACGGCTTGAAGGCCCGCTACAAGCAGTTGAGGAAGGACCTCAAGGCCGGACTAAGCTACCTACATGAAGAAGGATTACAAGGCCGGACAGGTGGTTCCCTCAGATGGCGGTCTGTACCAGCGGTCTGCCCGGCGGCGTGCCTGCCCGCCTTCGGCACCGGCAATGCCGTCCATCGGCAGGGAGAAGCGGAAGATGGACCCTCCTCCCGCCCGGGGCTCGTGCCAGATCCTGCCGCCATGAGCCTGGGCTATCTCCCGGGCTATGTACAGCCCCAGCCCCAAACCGGGCTTGGAGTGGTGGCGCAGGTCCTCCAGTTGAACGAAACGGTCGAAGATGCGGATGCTGGCCTCCTCCGGCACGCCCGGGCCCATGTCGTGTACCGACACCAGCAGCTCGCCTTCGCGTACGGTGGCCTCGACCTCAATGGGCTGATTGGCGGGGGAGAAGTTGGCGGCGTTCTCCAACAGTATGATCAGCAGTTGGATGCAGCGGTCCGGGTCGACGAAGACCGGCCCGTTGAGAGCCCCCACCCTCGACTTCGAAGGTGTGGGTGGCACTGCGGGTGCGCATCTCCTCCACCGCCTGTTGCAGCAGCGGCTCGATATGGGTCATCACCGGCTCCACCGGAAAGCCGCCCTGCTCGATACGGGAGACGTCGAGCAGGTCGTTGACGATATGGGCCAGGCGGTCGGTGGCGACCGAGATGTGTGTAAGCATCTGGGGGACGGAATCGGGGGGGATCTTCTCCAGGTAGTTTTCCAGGGTCGCCACGTACCCTTTAATGACGGTGATGGGGTGGCGGAGCTCGTGGGCAGCCACGCCCAGGAACTCGCGCAACTCCTCGGCTTTTTCCAGCATGGCCTGCTCGTAGCGGCAGCGTTCGGTCACGTCGCGGCAGTTGACAACGATCCCACCCACCGCGGGGTCGTGGAGCAGGTTGCGGCCCAGCGCCTCGACGATGCGAAGGGACCCGTCCTTGTGCCTGACCCAGAATTCGTACGAAGCGGTCGCCGCTGGGGTCACTCAAGAGGTCCATCAGGACTTTCGTGTACTGTTCAAGGTGTTCGGGGTGGAGGATGCTGAGGATGGGATGGCCCATCAGTTCTTCCGGGGCGTAACCGGCTACTCGTTCCGCTGAAGGCGAGGCGTAACGCACGATGCCGTCAGCCTGTATCACGACGATGACATCCATGGTGCCTTCGATGAGGGAGCGGAAAAGCGCGTCCCTGCGGCGCATGGCCTCCTCGGTGCGGCTCTGCTCGGTGATGTCGATGCCGGTGCTGACGTACCCCTCCACCTTGCCGTCCCTGTCGCACAGGTTCCTGTTGGACCAGGCCACCATTATCGTCGAGCCGTCCTTGGTCACGACGTTGCCCACGTAATCCGTAGGGCATGTCCTCGGGATTGAAGGTGTTGAACACTTCGCTGACCAGCTTGGCCTCAATGGGCGACATGAAGACTTCCCAGACGTAGCGTCCCTTGACCTCTTCCTGGGAATAGCCCGTGGCCTCTTCCATGACCTTGTTGATGAGAATAAGCCGGCCCTTTACGTCGGTGGCCATCACCAGGGCGCTGGAGCTCTGGAGGTAATCGACGACTTTCACGAACGACCGTTTAAGCCGTTTGCTCTCACGCTCGCTCACCATCGCCTCCTTCTTGCATGCCTGAAATTGACCTCGAGTCTTACTTCGGAACAATAGGGTATTCGCCTTTAGCTCAATTATTCCAATTCCTATTGCATGACGGCGCTTAACGAGTATAATCAGATAATAGCAACCACAAATAACTATATGGTCATATAAACTAGCCAAAGGAGGAAGGAACAACATGGCAGACTATGATCTCATCGTGGTCGGCGCGGGGCTGGGAGGCCTGACCACTGGCGGTATCTGCGCCAGGAACGGCCTCAAGACCCTCGTGCTCGAGCAGTCCGACATCATCGGGGGGTGCTGCTCCACCTTCGAACTGGACGGTTACCACTTCGACGTCGGCGCCTCCATCGTGGAACTGACCCGCCCGGTGGAGATGGCTTTCGAGGCGATGGACCGTAAGCTCTCCGACTACGTCGACCTGGTCCCCTGCGACCCCATCTATTCTTTCATCACCCCGGAGGGAAACCGCTTCACCATACCCATCGACCTCGACGAGACCAACGCCATCATCAAGAAGATGGCCCCGGAGGACTACGACTCCTGGATCGAGTTCGAGAAGTTCGGGATGTGGCTGTTGCAGTACGCTATGGAAGCCCTCATCGCCACCGACCTGAGCACCTTTTCCAAGGCCATCAAGGTAGTCCTGAAGTATCCCAAGATCTACAAGATGCTGCCTTATTTCATCAAGAACCACGAGCAAGGTGGTGACCAAGGCCTTCACCAACAAGGACATGCTGGCCTCGGTCTCCTTCCAGTCGTTCTTCGCCGGGGCGCCGCCGTACCTGGGCTCGGGCATCTTCGGCATGATCGCCCTCTCGGAGCACCTGGGCATCTTCTACCCCAAGGGCGGCATGATCTCCATCCCCAAAGGCCTCATGGATGCCGGCAAGGAATTCGGCCTCGAGGTCCGCACCAGCACCAAGGTCGACAAGTTCATTGTCGAGAACGGTACCGTCAAGGGCGTGGTGCTGGCCGACGGCAGCTCCATCACCGCCAAAGCCGTGGCCTCCAACCTCAACGGCCGGGTCACCTACCTCAAGATGATCGGCCCGGAGAACCTGCCCAACTGGGCCTTCAAGGCTGTCACCAGCTACAAGAACTCCATGCCCTGCCCCATGATCTACGTGGGCCTGGATACCAAGCCGGACCTCAATGCCCATCACACCATCATCACCGGCTCGGTGGACTTCATGAACGAGGTATGGGACAGGTACTACACCAAGGGCCTCATCCCCGAGAACGCCATGAGCCTGATCTGCTGGCCCACCGAGACCGACCCCACCCTGGCCCCCGACGGCAACCACATCCTCTCCTGGATCTGCAACGCCCCCGCCCCCTACTCGCCGCTGGGCGACAACTGGGACCTCATCAAGGACTGGTACGGCGAAAAGGCACTACAGGAGCTGGAGAAATACGCTCTGCCGGACGCCCGCGAACATGTAACCAAGCTGATGGTCTCCACCCCGCTCGACTTCGAGCGACGGCTGCTCCACCCGGAGGGCGGCATCTACGGCCTCTTCAGCGACATGACCTCGCTGGCCATGTTCCGCATGCGCAACCGTTCGCTGGCGGTGAAGAACCTCTACATCACCGGCGCCTCCACCCACTTCGGCGGGGGAGTGCCCACCAGTGTAGCGTCCGGCGTGGTCACCGCGGACAAGATCGCCCACGACTTTAAAATCAAAAAGTGAAGGGGTGTAGATAATGATAAAGAAACTTGCTGCTCTTTCGGGGATGATTGTTCCTGTCGCCCTCGTGGGTGGCGCTCTGGCGGGCTGGATGTCGCTCAAGCCGAGCACCCGCCGCTACATCGTGCATCTCGGCAAGCAGGTCCCCGTACTGCCTTATCGCTACTTCATCTAGGTGTCATTGCGAGCGTAGCGAAGCAATCGGGGGCATAAGCGCCGGAAAGCTGGACGAGGTCGAAGGAGGGCCGCGCAAGCGGGCTCCTTCGGTCCTCGTTGACGTACGTCCGGGACATAGAGGCGTTAGGTGAATCGTGGAAAAGGGGGGTTGCATCTGATGGCTGACTACGACGTAGTGGTGATCGGCGCGGGGTGTGGAGGTCTTTCCGCCGCTTCCATCCTGGCCAAACAGGGGCGTAAGGTGCTGGTGGTCGAACAGCAGGAACGGGTAGGAGGATGTTGTTCCACCTTCGAGCGCGAGGGCTTCAAGTTCGACGTGGGGGCTTCGGTGGTGGAGGTTATCCACCCCATCGAGACCGCCTTCAACGAGCTGGGGACCAGCTTCTTTTCGGAATGCGACCTCATCCCGGTGGATCCCATCTACAGCTACATCGAGCCCGACGGCAACCACATCGATTACCCCGTATCCCTCGAGGAGACCCGTAAGGTCTACGAGAAGATCGACCCGCAGGATGCCGAGTCCTGGGGCAGGATGACCGATTACTTCTTCGACATGATCAACAAGCTGATCAAGGTCTACGCCGTCAACCCGGCCAATACGCCGCTGGACATGCTCAAGATGGTCATGAAGTATCCGGGCATGCTCAAGTTCGTGCCCCTCTTCCTCAACAGCTACCAGGACGTGCTGGAGAAGTACTTCAAGAACCCCACCATCCTGGCGACTATGGCCTTCCAGTCTTACTACGTAGGCCTTCCCCCGGAGCTCTGCCCGGGTTACGTGGCTCTCATCCCTTACTCCGAACACGAAGGGATCTACTACCCGCGCGGCGGCATGATCAAGATACCCCAGGCCTTCCAGCGGGTGGGGGAGAGCTACGGTCTGGAGGTGCGCTTGAACACCCTGATTGACAAGGTGCTGGTGCGCAACCGCCGGGTGGAGGGGGTCCGCTTGAGCGACGGGACCGAGATCAGCTGCAAGGTAGTGGTCTCCGACACCCACGCCCTCAACCTCTATTTCAAGCTCATCGGCGAGGAACACCTGCCGCTTCTGCCCAAACTTGGCCTGAAAACCATCAAGCCCTCCATGGGCAGCCCCATGATCTACCTGGGGCTGGACTACAAGCCGCCGCTTACCGCCCACCACAGCCTGACCATCGAGTCCATGGACCTGATGAACGACTACTGGTGGAACCACCACCTCAAGGGCAAACTGCCCGATCAGCCCTTCAGCCTCATCTGCTGGACCTCCGACACTGACCCGGGCATGGCGCCCGAGGGCAAGCACGTCCTCAACATCATGAACGTCGGCCCCTACAACCTGGTCGGTACCACCTGGGACGCGGAGCGCAAGGTGCTGGCAGACCGGGTCATCGAGTATCTGGACAGTTTCGCGGTGCCGGGCCTCAAGGACCACGTGGTCTACAAGGAGGTCTGCACCCCGCCGGACATGGAGAAGCTGTTGCTCAACCCGGAGGGGAGCATCTACGGCATCAACATGGACCTGCCCAACTCGGTGGTCTTCCGGCCCTCATCCAAGTCCAAGGCCATCAAGGGTCTATACTTGACGGGAGCGTCCACCCATCCCGGCGGCGGAGTGCCCACCGTCACTGCATCCGGGTACGTCGCCGCGAAGCTCATCGAAAAATACGAATAGGGTCAGGTCTCGAATATCGAGTTTTCATCCAGATATTGGTAATTCCTTAAAGGGGGAGAAATGGTTAAGAAGCTGAAGAAGGGCTTGTTGGCCTCGAGCGTCGTACACGTACTGCTGGTGGCCGGGATGGCTGCCTGGTGGATTTCCCTCACCGACAGTAAGAAGCGTTTCTACAAGCACCTGGGCAAGCAGTTGCCCGCGATGCCGTTCCGCTACTTCGCCTGACCGCTTAATCTATCCGAAGCTCATGCGCATGTTGGCCTCGAAGTTGAGGGGCGGGATATCGTCGGGGTCCACGATGACGTCAACCACCACCGGCCCTTCCAGCCGCAGCATCTCCTCCAGTACCGGCCGGATGTTCTCGACTTTGTCCAGGCGAAGGCCGTGCGCCCCGAAGGAACTGGCCATGACGGCGATGTCAGGGTTACTATGCTCGGTGCCGATAACCCGGCCCTGGAACTGGGTGCGCTGGCGGAAATTGAGCACCCTGTACATGGAGTCGTTGATCACCAGTACCTTGACCCCGATGTCTTCGCGCACCGCCGTCTCCAGGTCCTGCAAGGTCATCATGAACTCCCCGTCACCCAGCACGGCCACCACCGGCTGCCCCGGGTGGACCAGGCAGGCGGCCAGGGCGGAGGGAAACCCTAAGCCCATGGAGCCGAAGTTGACGCTGCAGAGCCAGGAAAGCGGGCGGAGGCAAGGGATGTGGCAGACCGCGTAGAGTTGGTGCATCCCCGCCCCCGAGGTGATGACGTGTTCGGGGGGAAGGAGGTCGAACAGTTCACGCGCCACCCTGGCGGGGGAGAGGGGCACCTTGTCCGAGACGGTAGCCGGCTCCCAGGCCGTACGCCAGGCGGCACGGGCTTCTTCCAGGTGGTCCACCCATTCCTTGCAGTCGGGAACCGGGATCTCTTTCAGGCCCTGCAATGCCTCCGCCAGGAAGTCCTTCATGCCGGCCTCGACGGTCATGGACGCTTTGAAATGGCTGGAGAGCATGGCGGCCAGGTCTATGTTGACCAGGATCACCTCTCCCTGGATGGGCAAAGTGTACTCGTAAGTGACCATGTCGGAAATGGTGCACCCCAGGCCCAGGATGAGGTCGGCCTCCTGCAGGGGGGTGTCCGCCAGGACGTTGCCGGCGAACCCAGCCCTGCCGTAGCACAGGGGGTGGGTCTCTGGGATGGTGCCGCGGCCGTTGCCGGTGGTGATCACCGGCACCTGCAGTTTGTCCACCAGCTGGACTAGCAGGTCGGAAGTGCCGGAGTAGGCGATGCCACCCCCGGCTAGAATCAAGGGCCGCTTGGCCTCAGCCAGCATCCCCAGGCATTTCCATACGTCTTCGATGTGCAGGGCCGGCGGGCGTTCCGAATGCAGGTGGAAGTTGGGGGGTTCTTCTCCCTCTATCGCCTCGGCCTTCCAGACGTCCTCCGGTACCTCGATGAGCACCGGCCCGCGTGCCCCGGAAGTGGCCAGCACGTATGCCTGCTCGAAGATGGACTGGGTCTTCTCGGGGTCGTCGATGCGGAAGACGCCCTTGCAGAGAGAACTGAAGATGCGTCGGTGGTCCGCTTCCAGCATGCCGTCGGAGCCCTTGAGCTTTCGCTTGATGGCCCCGCTCAGGACGATCATGGGGCTGCAGTCCTTGGCTGCGTTGCCCACCGAGATGAGGGCGTTGAGGCTGCCCCCGCCCGAGTGGGTGACGACCACGCCGGGAATGCCGGTCAAGCGCCCCTCGGCGTCTGCCATGCTCGCCGCTACCTGCTCGTGGCGGCAGGAAATGTAGCGGAGCCTGTCCTGGTAATCGTACAAACTGTCTAAGAACGGCACGTTGGAGGTTCCGATTATCCCGTACAGGCGCCGGCCTCCCATGGCCAGGATTCCCTCGATCAAAACCTGCGAGCAGTTCATGCCATCGACCTCCTAATCGCGGACGGTGTTACTCCACGCCGTTCACTACGAAGAGCGGCTTCTCCCCCTTGAGGACACGTAAAAGGTTTTCCATCGACACCTGGATCATGCGCGCCTTACTCTCGTTAGTCCCGCCAGCCACATGGGGCGAGAGGACGACTTTATCCGATTTGAGTAAAGGGTTGTCGGGGTTGACGGGTTCGTCGGTGAAGACGTCGATACCGGCTCCCGCCAACCTGCCTTCCTCCAGCGCGGCGGCCAGGGCGGCTTCGTCTACCACTTCACCCCGTGCGGTATTGATAAGAAAAGCCGAGGGCTTCATCAGGGCCAGGCGCTCCGCGTTGATGAGATGGCTGGTCTCAGGGGTCAGGGGGGTGTGCAGGGTGACGATGTCGGCGATACGCAGCAGGTCGTCCAGCTCCATCCGCCCAGCCCCCATTTCCTCCTCGGCCTCCGGCGGCAAGCCTATCGGGTCGTAATAAGCCACACTGCAGCCGAAGGCACCGGCCAGCTTGGCCACCAGTCGTCCGATGTGCCCCATGCCCACGACGCCCATCACCTTACCCGCCAGCTCATTCAGGCCCAGAGTGAAGATTTCCGCCTGGACCCAGGCACCCTCCGCCGTGCACTGGTGGAAATAGACGGCCTTCTTCAACAACATCAGGGCGAACATGATGGCCTGCTCGGCTACCCCTATGGCGTTGGCGGCACCCACGTTGGCTACCGGGATTCCGGCGGCGCGAGTTGCCTCGAGGTCGATGTGCTGGTATCCGATGGTCGGCTGTTGGATCAGGCGGCATCCCCGAGCGGCCTCTGCCACCTCGGCGTCTATGCCCAGGCGGAAGGTGAAGTCGCCGACGATGACAGTAGCGCCCCGTACCGCCTCAACCAGGCCCGGGCCGGGCTCGCCGTCGTATACGGCGACCTCGACGTCAGCTGTCTCCGGCGTCGCGCCGAGCAGGGCTTCGAACATGACCGCCGGCAGGGGGGCCAGCACCACGACTTTATCTTTTCTCATCGTCCTCACCTCACTATCCAGACCTAGATTGTATCAGAACGAGAACGTCGCTTTGCACTGGTAAAACGCGATTTGACCTCGAATCATCTGGAGCAATATAATCTTTTAAAGAAAGATAGCCGAGCCCAGAGCACCTGCTC
This sequence comes from uncultured bacterium, assembly GCA_963765625.1. GTDB lineage: Bacteria > Actinomycetota > Geothermincolia > Geothermincolales > Geothermincolaceae > CAVXXD01. The sequence continues at coordinate 5,879 of CAVXXD010000009.1, read as the reverse complement.
ATACTGTTTGCAACGTTCCTCGATATCATATGACGTGAAGGAAGTGCCGTAAGGACTGCCAGGCAAAGGAGGTCGGTTAATGAACGCGGGAGAGCGCATCCGGAAGACAAATCCCAAGGTAACAAAGAAGTGGTGTATTGTTCCTCTTGTGATGGTGGCCGTACTGGCCTCCTTCTTATTTTTAGCCGGCATGTCGGTCATCCTGGCCTGGACCGACCCCCCTGACCATGTATCAAGTTCGTTGGAGTATGACCAGTACGACCCCCAGATGGCGGTGGACGCGGATGGCTTCACCCATGTTGTCTGGTACGGGTACGACCAGGACTATGACGAATATTTCATCTATTATGCCACCAACGCCGGCGGAACCTGGTCCGCCCCGACGCTCATCTCCACCCAGTCCGACTACGACCAGTACGATCCCCAGATAGCTCTGGACTCCGGCGGCAATGCCCACGTGGTCTGGTACGGGTACGACCCTTCAGACAGTTACGAACAGATCTACTATTCCACCAACACCGGCGGCACCTGGTCCGACCCGGAACTCCTCTCCACCCAGTCCGATTACGACCAGTATTATTGCCAGATAGCGCTGGACTCGAACGATATTGCCCACGTGGTCTGGGAGGGATACGACAGGGGTGAGAATTATTACCACATCTACTATGTCACCAACGCCGGCGGTACCTGGTCCGACCCCGAGCTCCTCTCCACGCAGTCCGATTATAGCCAGTATGAACCCCAGATAGCCGTGGATTCCAGTGATAACATCAATGTCGCCTGGTACGGGTACGACCCTTCGTACGATTACGAACAGATCTACTTTGCTGCTAAGTCTGGAGGCGCCTGGTCAAGCCCGGAACGCGTTTCGACGAACTCCGGATATGGCCAGGATAATGTGAGGATGGCGCTTGGTCCGGACGGCAGCGCCCACCTGGTCTGGGAGGGATACGACTCAGGAGAAGTTGATGAGCTGATCTGGTATGCCACCAACCTAGGAGGCGTCTGGTCCGAACCGCAGGACATATCCCCCGATGACAGCAGCCCTTACTATCCCTCGGTCGCGGTTGATTCGCAGAACAACGCTTATGCGGTCTTTCATTCGCACTCGGGGAGCGGGTGTGATATCGGTTACACCACCAACGCCAGTGGCAGCTGGATCCATACCCAGATCATCTCCGGCGACCACGAGCACTCCGGCAGCAATTGGCCCAAGATAGTGGTGGACTCTATCGACAACCTCCGCGTGGTCTGGGAGGGGTATGGACCTCCGGACGAAAATTACAAGATCTTTTATACGGTCGGAACCGGCTCGGGTTGGTCCACGCCGATGGACCTTTCCACGCAGTCCGATTACTACCAATATGCGCCGGTAATTACACTGGACATCGACGACAACCCCCACGTAGCCTGGTATGGCTACGACAGCGGTGAAAACTACTACGCCATCTGGTACGCGGAGGACATCACCCAGCGCGTCGTCACCGCCAGGGTGGAAGGCACTGGCGGAACGGTTGATCCCGCCAGCCAGGCGGTGCCCATCGGTGGAACCGCCACCATCACCATGACGCCCGACGAAGGCTACAGTGTTGAATCCGTGACCGACAACGGCGTCCTGGTCACACCCACCCCGGAAGATTCCTACTCCATAACGAACGTCACCGAGCACCACGATGTCGTGGTGACCTTCGCCAAGGGATCCGGCTGGTTCCTGGCCGAGGGCTGTACCGGCGAAGGGTTCGAGACCTGGATACTGGTGGAGAACCCCGGGGACGAACCGGCCACGGTGAACATGCTCTTCGACACGGACAAGGGTGGAGTGGTTTTTACCGAACTGCAGGGATTGATCGTCCCAGCCCACTCCCGCGCCTCCTACAACCTGGGTTCCTACATCCAGACATACGACGTGGCCACCGAGGTCACCGCCGACGCGAATGTGGTCTGCGAGCGCGCCGTCTACGGACCGGACAGAGCCTGGGCTACCTGCTCGGTGGGCACAACGATGCCCTCATACTCCTGGTACCTGCCTGAGGGCTGCACCGGGGAAGGCTTCGAGAGCTGGATCCTGGTCCAGAACCCCAACGACTATGACGTGAGCGTGAACCTGGCCCTGAACACCGACATGGGCAGGATCGCCACCTCAACCGCGCAGGGCCTGATCGTGCCGTCACACTCCCGCGCCTCCTACAACCTGGCCGACTACTACACCTCCTTCGACGTGGCCACCGAGGTCACCTCGGAAGGCGGCTCGGTGGTGGTGGAGCGCTCCATGTACGCGGCGGACCGCGCCTGGGCCCACAACTCCATCGGCTCTCCCGCCACCGCGAGCACATGGTACCTGGCCGAGGGCTGCACCGTGGACATGGACACCTGGGTGCTGGTCCAGAATCCCAACAACATCCCGGTGGAAGTGGACTTGAAGCACCTGACCGAGAACGGCGAGGTGCAGGGGCCCTCCGGTGTTATCCCGCCCTTCACCCGCGTTTCCTACAACGTCGCCGACACGGTGCAGAGCTACAACGTCTCCACCAAGGTGACCTCCAAGTACGGCGGAGTGGTAGCGGAGCGCTCCATGTACGCGCCTGACCGTTCCTGGGGCACCTGCTCCATCGGTACCACTACCCCCGCAACCACCTGGTTCCTGGCCGAGGGCTGCACCGTAGACATGGACACCTGGATCCTGGTGGCCAACCCCGGGACCGAGACGGCTACCGTCAGCCTGTTGCTGAACACGGGCGAGGGGCAGCAGGCCCCGGCCGGGCTGCAGAACCTGATCATTCCGGCCGGCTCGCGGGCCAGCTTCCACCTGAACGATTTCGTGACCACCTACGAGGTCTCCACCATGGTCACCTCGGATCTGCCAGTGGTCTGCGAACGGGCCATGTACGGACCTGACAAAGCCTGGGCGGACGCTTCCATCGGCTACGCCCCGTAGGCTTTGGTAAATAAAGAAGAAACATCGTAAGTATTGCCAGGCAAAGGAGGTCTGTTGATGAACGAGGGAGAACGCATCCGTAAGGCAAACCCCAGGGCGACAAAGAAATGGTGTATCGTTCCTCTTGTGACGGTGGTCCTGCTGGCCACCTTCCTCTTCATGACCGGCATGTCGGCGGTCCTGGCATGGACCGATCCTCCGGTCCAGGTATCCACCCAGTCCGGCTACGGCCAGTACGACCCCCAGGTGGCCGTTGACTCGAACGGCTACTCCCACGTGGTCTGGTACGGCTACGACAGCGGATATAACTCCGAGCGGATCTGGTATTCCACCAACACCGGTGGTACCTGGTCAGAGCCAGTTTTCATCTCCACCCAGTCCGAGTACGACCAGTTCGACTGCCGGATAGCGCTGGACTCGAATGACAACCTCCACGTCGTCTGGAACGGGTATGACGGAGAGAATTCAAGCCAGTGGATCTGGTATGCCACCAACACAGGCGGGACCTGGTCTGAACCTTATAACGTTTCCCCTGACGATAATTCCCCCTATGACCCAAATCTAGCGGTGGATTTGAACGACGATGTCCACGTGGTCTGGCACGGACATATTCCTGAGAACGAAGGCGAATGCTCTACGTGCTATTCAAAGAAGACCGGCGCGTCCTGGTCCGAGCCGGTAGTCATATCCGGAGACTACGGAAACTCCGGGGACGATGTAACCCAGATCGCGACGGACTCGAGCGGCAACGCCCACGTGGTCTGGGAGGGGTATGGTGAAACGGAAGGATATTGGATCTACTACGCCACCAACGGAGGCGGAGACTGGTCCGAACCGGACCTTCTCTCGACGCAATCCGGCTACAACCAGGAACGCCCGCGGATAGCTGTGGACGCGGACGATACAGCCCACGTAGCCTGGTGCGGATACGACCAATCCGGCGAGGATGCTTGTATCTGGTACGTCAACAACACCGGCGGGGAATGGTCCTACCCGGTTGCCGCTTCTGGAGACAGTTATGCCTATTACGCCCCCGGGATGGTGCTGGATTCGGGCGGCAGCGTTCACCTGATCTGGCATGGACACTTTGATACTGAGGTTTCGCCCTGCGACGTCATGTACTCCACCAATGCCGGCGGAAGCTGGTCCAGTCCGGAGGTTATATCCGACGTCTACGAACATCATAACGAAGAAGAAGAGTATCCGCCCTTGCTGGCGATAGATTCAGGCGACAACCTCCACGCAGTTTGGCAAGGATGCGAAGGAGAAGATAACCTTCATATCTACTACAACACCAACACTGGGGGATCCTGGGCTTTTCCGACGCTTCTCTCTACCCAATCCAGCTATGACCAGTATGGCCCCGACATAGCCGTTGGACTGTCCGGCAGCCCCCACGTGACCTGGTACGGGTACGACAGCACGGGCGGAGGAGGAGAAGACGCGGTCAACTACGGCTTGCCCGCCCCGGCCTCCGGTTACCAGATCTGGTATGCGGAGGATGTCAGGTATGCCGTCAACGCGACGGTGGCGGGCGGCGTTGGTGGGACAGTCAGCCCCGATACACAGATACTGCTGCCGGGAGAGAGCGCGACTATCACCATAACTCCGGATGACGGCTATGGTGTCGCTTCGGTGATCGACAACGGCGTTGAGGTTACCCCAACGCCTGAAGACACCTACACCATCGCGAACGTACAAGAAGACCATGACGTCGTGGTGACCTTCGCCAAAGGCACCTGGTACCTGGCTGAAGGCTGCACCGGTGAGGGCTTCGAGACCTGGATACTGGTGGAGAACCCAGGTGATACCGACGCAACCGTCAGCCTGGAGTTCGATACGGACCTGGGCGGTGTGACCTTCCTGGACCTTCAGGGCATGAACGTCCCGGCCCACTCCCGTGTTTCCTACAACCTTGGTTCCTACCTCGAAACCTACGACATCGCCACCCGGGTGCTCTCCAGCGGCCAGGTGGTATGCGAGCGCGCCGTATACGGCCCGGACCGCGGCTGGGCAACCTGCTCGGTGGGCACCACCATGCCCTCGTATTCCTGGTACCTGCCTGAAGGCTGCACCGGTGAGGGCTTCGAGAGCTGGATCCTGGTCCAGAACCCCAACGACTATGATGTGACTGTGAACCTCGCTCTCGATACCGAGATGGGCCAGATCGCCACCTCGGACATGCAGAACCTGCCCGTCCCGGCCCACACCAGGTGTTCCTGGAACCTGGCTGCCTTCTATACCTCTTACGACGTGGCCACCGAGGTCACCTCGGAGGGCGGCCCGGTGGTGGTGGAGCGTTCCATGTACGCGGCGGACCGCGCCTGGGCCCACAATTCCATCGGCTCTCCCACCGCCTCGAGCACCTGGTACCTGGCCGAGGGGTGCACGGTGGACATGGAGACCTGGGTGCTGGTGCAGAACCCCGGGACCAACCCGGTAGAAGTAGACGTCAAGTACCTGACTGAGAACGGCGAAGTGCAGGGGCCTCAGGACATCATCCCGGCCTTCACCCGCCGCTCCTACAACGTCGGTGAAACGGTGCAGAGCTACAACGTCTCCACCAAGGTGACCTCCAAGTACGGTGGAGTGATAGCGGAGCGCTCCATGTACGCGCCCGACCGGACCTGGGGCACCTGTTCCATCGGAGCCGTCTCACCGGCCACCACCTGGTGCCTGGCCGAGGGCTGCACCGTGGACATGGACACCTGGATCCTGGTGGCCAACCCCGGTACCAGCGCGGCCACCGTCAGCCTGGCTTTGGACACCGGCGAGGGGCAGCAGGCTCCAGCCGGGTTGCAGAACATTACCATCCCGGCCGGCTCACGGGTAAGCTTCCACCTCAACGATTTCGTGACCACCTACGAAGTCTCGACCAAGGTCACTTCGGACCTCCCGGTGGTCTGCGAGCGGGCCATGTACGGGCCGGAGAAGGTCTGGGCGG